>NZ_JACHLI010000001.1 GCF_014204515.1 Pseudomonas nitroreducens
CCAAGTTGAAGGGACTGAGCCCCGTTCAATACAGGGCTCAGTCATTGGCAGCTTAGCGGCCCAGTCCAACTGTCCAACTTTCGGGGGTCAGTTCATTGAGAGGGGCTTTTCGCACATGCGCTAAAGTTTCTGCTTTCGCTTCTGCTGCCCGAAGAATCGGCGCAGGTACGAGCTGATCTTCGCTTTTGCTTCTTCCTCAGGAAGACCCATCCAAGCCTCCAGGCGGTATGGAAGATCGGGGTCTCGGCAGTCTTTGTGGAGCCTGCCCAGGTAGGCGCTGCCCTTCTCAGATATCGTATAGCCTAGGAGAGAGTGCTCTACGATTGGATTTTCCCGCCTGATCTCGACGAGCCCAACCTCAAACAGCTGCGTCATCATTCTCCTGCGGCTCAATACAGACCCTAGACCGTGAAGCATCCAGAATTCGCTGGGTGCATGCCGGCCGGTGCCCGGCCATTGCTGCAGCCTCTGATCTACGTCCTCAGTCTCGACCCACTCCTGCTCCTGGAGCCAATACAGCGCCTGCAGCATGTACTTGGACATGTTGTGCTGAGGGTGCCGGCCGCAGACCGACTGGTATAGCTTACCCAGCACAGCTGAGGAGTTGATATCGAAGTTATAGTCAAAGAAGCGCTTGATCTTCCCTGGGGAGATCTGGCGCTCATATCCTGTCGAGCCGGATTGGAACATGTTCGCGAATCGATCACGTATCAGCTCTGGAGGGTAGAAGAGCAGGCCCTCGACGATGAAGAGCTTCTCCTCAATATCTGCCCCACCCAAGGTGGTTACGAGTTTCCAAACCGCCCAGGCATTGATGATGTTCTGGTCAGGCGCCAGAATGACCTTTTCTGCCCTGGCGAGCAGTTCACTGACGGCATTCCTATCACACGGCGGCAGACTGGTGGTCTTACCTTCAACGCAACGGTGAAGCCGCATGTACGCCTCTGGGCCATCTTGGTCGAGAGTCGGCCTGACTGCGTACTCCGGCTCCAGGAGGATGGGAAAGCTTGCATACTTGAGGTTGCGTGGATAGCTGGGGGACAGCGAGAAACGTGCAAGCCCGGCCAGGTACAGTACTTCTTCGCCAGCAAGGACGTCGACGAGCGCGGAGGCAATTTGTGTAGAGCAATACCATTTGTCACTGACGATCAGGATCATGTCCAGGCTCCAATGCAAGGAGTGGTGGGTATTTGCATGGTTAAACCATGGACTGGGGCGCAAGGTATCCGCCCCACTCCCCCGCGTCAATATCCGGGGAAATGAGGCGTTCGGTCACTTACCCTTGAGGATCTTCGCCGTCACGGTGCCGTCGGCGAAAACGAGCTCTGCCTTGCCGGCTTCTCGTAGCTGCGCAGCGGAGGTCATCACAACCCCTTCAGCACTCTTCACCATGGCAAAGCCACGGTGGAGCAGCACCAGGGGATTGGTCTTCTCGAAAAGCTGCCCGGCGAACTGCAGCTTGGCGCGCTCCTTTTCCAGCAACATGCAGAGCTTCAGCTGGAAGGTGGAGACCGACTGCTCGATACTGGCCCTGTCTTTGGCGCAGGCCTGCAGCACCAGTCGATGGAGGCTGTTGCCGGCGACGAGCAGGCGCTGGCGCTCACGGTTGAGGATCTGCGTGGCAGCAGCCTGGAAGGTGCTGTCTGCCTTCATCAGCGTAGTCTTGTGCGTGGCCACCATCTGTTCGATCCGGTTCTGCACCCTCTCGATCTTCTGGCGGGCCTTTAGGGCCTCATCTTGCAGCGCCGCCCGGATACCCCCGATCACCTTCGACGGAGTGTCGAAGGACTTCTTCGCGATGAAATCCAGGACGCACTTGTCGATCTCATGGCCAATGCCGACGTAGACTGGCGCCGGGAAGCGACAGACCCAGGCGGCAAGGTTCCGGTCATTGAGCCAGGCCAGATCGGTCTTGGCGCCGCCGCCCCGGATAATGCAGACAACATCGTAGGGGACAATCTGGTGTTTCTCGTGCACCTCGCGAAGAGCCTTCTGGATGCTTTCCCCGGCCGTCGGGCCCTGGAAGGTGGCGGAGAAGTAGGTAAACCGGCAGACACCGTGTTCGTCCAGAATCTTGGCTTCGCGCTGGAAGTCTGCCAGGCCGGCGGACTCGTGCGGTGCAATCACCGCCACGCGCCAGAAGCTGATCGGGTCGGCGTGCTTCTTCTGCAGGTCACTCCAGCCCTTCTCTTTCAAGGCTTGGAGGATCTCATTCATCTTGGCCTGCATCTCGCCGACGGTGAAAGTCGGGTCGATGTCAGAGATCGTAAGGGAGAATCCGTACTGGGCGCTGAAGTCAGCCTTCGCACTGATCAGCAGCTTCATCCCTTCGCCTGGCCGGCCGCCCACTGCGCGCTGCCACTTCTGGAGCACAGCCGGCGCTACGGTCTTGAAGAGGCTGCCCCTGCACTTCGCGACTTCACGGCCGTCCTGCATCTCGACCAGGTCGAAGTAGACGTGGCCATTGGGCTGGTACTTCACGTTCGCGACTTCGGCAGTGATCCAGCACGGGCTGGGCATTGCCGCCTTCATGAAGGCTTCTACCTCACCAAGGTAGGCACTCAGTGACCTCGGCTGGTTGACCCCCGCCACGCGCTGCGCTGGCCTGCTCATCAGGCCTCCGGCTTGGCGAAGATCTTCTTGACCGATTCCTCGATCTTGTCGAGACGGGAGCTGCAGAAGGTGGTTGCCTGGGCAAAGGCCTCGGCGGTTTCGACCATCTCGTCCATGGTGACTTCGTTGCGCTCCAGTCGTTGCAGCGTCGAGTCGATGACACCCATGTTGTCGGTGTAGCTTTCGCGGGTCATGTTCGGGGATTCCCTAGTGCGTTAAGCTCTTGATAATGGCTCTTTTACTAGGAAATTCCAAGGCCGGAGCCCCTCTCAGCCGAGGGAAACGTCCGATTTAGGGGCCATACGCTTCGCCTGGCGCTCCAGTATGAAACTGATGGGCCTGCCCTTGCACTCGATGTTGCAGATGAGCTTCTTGCCCAGCTTGAGTGCGGCCAGGTAGCGATGGTGGCCATCCTCAAGTTCCAGGACACCCTCGGCGTTGATCGAGACGTCCACCGGTTCGGAAAGATCGACACTACGCACCCAGGCCATGCCACCGTCATCGAATGTCGCCTGGGCGAACTCCAGATCCCCTGGGTACTTGATCTTAATCTGGGTAGCCTTGAGCTCCACCAGATCCCCTGAAGCGTACCCCCAGGCCAGCCTGTCCAGGTCTGCGATGTCCATCGCCTGCAGTTGCTCTTCGGTGTACTGGGTCATGATCGCCTCCGGGTTACCATCTCAGTGTGCCATGTGCGACAGGTCTAGCGCACACCTGATAGACTTACAGTTCAACCAAGGGCCTGTTCCGATGTTTACCCGCACTCCAGGCGTTCAAGTCGTTCAGCGTTTCCCGGCCAACCTGGTCGGGCGCGACTTCTTCGTCACTGACGTCCATGGCTGCTTCTCGCTCCTGGAAAAGCTACTCGCCTCTGCCAACTTCGACCCAGCTGTCGACCGTCTCTTCTCGGGCGGAGACTTGGTAGATCGCGGCCCCGAGTCCATTCGTGTCCTGGAATGGCTGGCCAAGCCGTTCCTGCACTCGGTACGCGGAAACCACGAGCAGCTGGTGCTCGAAGCGGCCGAAGACGGCCCAGACAGAACCGGCGTCCACTACAAGCACGGCGGTAAGTGGTTCCACCAGCTCCTGGAGAACGACGAGTACGCGACCATCTTCGAGATCGTGGAAGCGCTCAGCAAGCTGCCAATGGCCATCGAAGTCGCCGGCCAGAACGGCCAGCTGATCGGCATCGTGCACGCCGAGTGCATGCTCTTCGACTGGAAGCGCTTCACCAACGAGCTTGAGAACGCGGCCAGCGCTGAGTACCTGAACCAGGTTGCCCAGGCGGCTATGTGGTCGCGGCGTAAAATCGAGCTCAAGGAAGACGACGTGATCACCAGCGTCGACCGCATCTATGTTGGTCATACCCACGTGGACAAGCCTGTGGTTCTGGGCAACACCCATTTCTGCGACACAGGCGCCTACGACGGCAAGTACCTGACCCTCACTGACCTTAACAGTGGTGAGGAATGGCAGGTGAAGAGCGACTTCAAGTTCGTGCGAGAAGAGCCTTCGTTCGATCCCTGGAGCCGCTAAGGCCCCTTCTCGCTTCGTTCCCTGAGGTAAACCAGTGCCAGGCGTTCCTCGCTTGCTCGTCATCATGGGCGTCAACTACTGCGCCCTGCAGCTGACGATTTCGATCATCGGCCGCTGGGTCGAGCCAGCGGTGCCGATGCTCATGGGCGTTCGTCCGGCGCAGGAGCCAGTCCTGGATGGGATGTTGGTTGCCGTGCTCGTCGGCGCCGTGGCATTTGTGCTGTTCGCTGCCACGTTCAGCTGGCTGTGCTTGAGCTTCCGAAGCCGACGCTAGAGCGCGTTGACCTAGCTCCGAGGTGCCGATACTATTCCTATCGCGTCTATGCATCCGGGAGACGGCTACTAACCGACTTCCAACAAAAAACCGTCCCTAGTGGACGGTTTTTTTGTTTCTGGCCTGGGCAGCGAGATCAGTCGGCCGAAGCCTCCAAAGGCAGCTTGGGCTCAACCAATGCTCCCTCCCCCTTGGTGTAGGCAATCACAGCATCACCAATGACCTGTGGGCTGGCGCCGCTGCGAGCCATCGAAGAAAGCATCGCCAGGACTCGACTTGATTCCCGGTGCACGCCGACGCGCTCAGCAGCTTCTGCAACCTGGAGATCGTAGACGCCATTGGCGAAGGAAACGATCTGGCCTTCAGTTAGCTTGCACCCTTTGGGAAATATCTCGTCCGCCAGGTTGAGTACTTTCTTGGTATCCATCCATTCCTCCAGAAACGACAAGGGCCCCGTAGGGCCCCTGAAGTTACATCAGCCGCGAAGCGTGTGCCACATTCGCTCGCCGGCACTCATCGCGACCACCAGCACCGCGCCCATGGCAAAGCCAAGAACGATGGTGACAGCAGGGCTTGCCAGGTACTCCAGCATGGTACCAACAGAGGGCACAGCGGCGGCCCAGTGGTCGAGCTCGTGCATGGCCTCACCCAGCTTAGGCAGCGCGTGAACCACGATGCCGCCACCGACCAGGAACATGGCCACCGTACCGAAGATGCTCAGGAACTTGAGCACCTTGGGGGCCAGGCTCACCAGGAAACGGCCAACGGCCTTGGTACGCTCGCCGTCTTTCTTCATCAGGGCCAGGCCCCAGTCATCGAGGCGGACGATGGCGGCAACGATGCCGTAGACGCCAATGGTCACAAGCAAGGCGACCAGCACCAGTACCGCAAACTGCTTGATCAGCGAAGCGCCAGCGACAGTACCCAGGGTAATCACCACGATTTCCAGGGAGAGCACCAGATCGGTACGCACCGCGCCCTTGATCTTGCGCTTCTCGTACTCTGCAGCACCCAGCTTGGCTGCTGCCTTCGCTTCTTCGGTGGCATCAGCATCGTCTTCGGCATGGCCGGTGCTGAGGAAGTGGTGAAGAACCTTCTCGGAGCCTTCAAAGCACAGGTAGAGGCCGCCGAGCACCAACAGGGGCAGAATCGCCCAGGGTGCGAATGCGCTCACCAGAAGAGCGCCAGGCACCAGGAATGCCTTGTTGATCAGCGAACCCTTGGCAACCGCGTACACCACCGGCAGTTCCCGGTCGGCGCGCATGCCGTGGAGTTGGTTCGCAGAAACGGCGAAGTCGTCGCCCAGGACACCACCCGCTTTCTTTGCGGAGGTTTTGGCCAGAACCGCAATATCGTCCAGAAGAGTAGTGATGTCGTCGATCAGTGCAAGCAGGCTAAAGCCGGCCATTAAAAGCTCCGCAGAGTAATCCGGCACATGCCGGGCCAACAATTATCCACAAAAGGACAACAACCTCAAGCGAAATCATCATGCCTGCATTTTATTGCTAAATGACGATTCTCTAGCTCCCCTGGTTTTGGTCTAATCCTTCAATACGTCTACGTAGGGCCCAAAGCATGCCAGCTCCCACCGTATCGCCAGCCACTCGCAACCCAAAGGCCATGAGCCTTAGACAACTGCTCGAAGAAGATGATGAACTGCCAACGAACAATAGGCGGCAAAATAAGGGATTGATGGAAAATGAGCAAGTAGCTATCTCTCCGCTGGGGATTGAGGTTCAGCGGGCGCTACAAGAGCTTGGCGTGGGTAGTAACCAGGCAGTCATATTCACACGCAACCTGCTTGAGGGCATGAGGTTTAACGAGGACGATGAAAACCTAGATCATGCCCCCTCTGTTGAAGCTAGGGAAAAACTCAAAGAAATGTCCGAGAAGCAGCTAAATTTTTGCTTCAAAGGCACCCCTTTTGAGTCGGCTGACTATGATTTACTTGCCGATATGCCTATTGCCGATATCGGCCCCCTTGCCGTTGACTTGGTAAGGCTCCTAACAGACTGTGAATTCGCTCATAAAGCAGCAAATATTGCTCTTTCTATGAGGAAAACATTCTTAACTGTTAGGGAGGTTGTTGAGAATATAGCCCCCATCCATGCCTTTTATGAAGAGTATGCTCTACGAGAAAAGACGAATCACTCTTGGAAGTGGACAGATTCTTCGATGGAGCTCTACAAAGAGCTAAAACAAATTGTACTTTTGCTGCCAAAAAGCCTGAAGGAGTTGTACAGGGGCGAGTCTGAACTCCATGCTGATATCGATGAGCTTCTGGCTGAGGTAACGTCAAGAGGGCTTAGCCTAGGCCATATTCACGACTACGTTTCGTTGCGGCTCAGTCTAGAGAACACCTGTTTCTACCCTTCTGACAATCAAGGGCAATGGTGCGTTAAGCTTCTTAAAGCTTTCGTTGCCGCCAGAGATAGGGTTAGACCTGATGGATGGGCTAATCATCGAAAGGAATACATGCACTTCTTTAGTGAGGCAGCTCTCGGACTAGCCTTATTTCCGCTTCTGAGGTCAAACAAATTGACCTCTCTCCTAATCTATTGGCGGGATGATGTGATGGCCGAATCTATTCAGGCCATTTTCACCTGCCATTACCTCGAAACCTCCTTTTCGAGGATCGAGATTAGGGAGCTATTTGAGTCAAAGTATGATCGCTTCAGTTGTTCTGAGCGAAATGAGATCCTGGAGAGCTTCCACTCCTCCAGAGGGATATCTGCTGTAAGTAAAGCTCTAGTGCCTTTCAAGACTTTCGACCTTGGAAATTCAGCAAAGAACAGCGAGTGGTTGGATGATGATGGCGAAAGCACTACTGTCAGCACATACAGAAAGTTGATATCCCCCGAATCACTAAATAAGCTTGACCATCTAGATGAGCTGTTCCCTGAGTTTTCGTCCGTCACCAGGAAGGTCAGGGATCGCACCGTTTTCTCGGTGAAATTTGGCTTGCACTTCAAGATGCAGCCACTCGTTATCGTGGGGCCTCCTGGGCTTGGAAAGACGCTCTACCTCAAGGAGCTCAGCAAGGCTCTGGATCTTCCCAAGCTGGCAATCCATGCCGGGCAAATCACCTGCGGGTCTCTTTTGTTAGGTTCGCAGCCTACCTGGTCGAACACTCAGCCTGGGTTGTTGGTCAAGGAACTCGTCAAGACGAAAATCGCTAACGGCATCGTGGCCTTCGACGAGCTCTCTCAACTCCCCCATGAGGTCTACCGGAACGGTCTCAGCCCACTCATGGCGCTGCTTTCTCTACTGGAAGCTGATGAGGCTCGGGACTATATCGACGCATCCACTCGTACCAACTTCGACCTCAGCTGGTTCTCGTGGATTTTCACAGCCAACGACGTCTTGAACCTGTCACCCCTGCTGCTTTCCCGGCTCGATGTGGTTCATGTCGATGCACTGAAGCACTACTCGGCCCCCTCCACGATTCGCAACATCCTTGAGCTGACCTTGGATCGGATGGAGCTTAAAGGTCGAATTGAGGTTGAACTCGATGATCTTTGCTGCCAGGTAGGACTGGAGTTCCTGAACAAGAAGGGCCAAAAACGCCGAATTGGCAAAGCCCTGGAGGACGCCATCTCGGCAGCGGCGCTAAACACCGAGCCCGGCGCGCCGGTCAGGATTACCAACTCACTCTTTTACGAGATGCTCCACCCTCGACGCAAAGACCTGACCTTCGGTTGAGGTTCCTCGGCGGGGCATGGCATTCTTCGAGGATAGCCCCCTTGGTAGGACGCCAATGCCCCGTATCCAATGCCCAGAATGCCAATCCTCAGGTGAGGAAGGCGTATCACCGAGTTGCTCCTGCGATGTCGCTCCTAATCGCGGCACAGTAACCAGCATTTGGCCCTACCTGATTGGTCTCATGCTGATCGTGCTCCTTACTGCGCTAGTGGTTCAGCTCAACAAAGGCCCAGCGTCTCCCATTCAGGTTGACGAAGAGGCTGCTGAGGACTCGCCTACTCCCACCCCCTCGCGTCCATCCTTGTATCTTTCCGACTCGGCAGGATCTACCGAACAGGCAGAGGCTGATTCTGAGCCACTTCAAGAAGCGGGGATCAGCGATCAGGATGAAGAAGGCGCCCCTGGCTGGCAGTACGACTCGGATGCCAACGGTGCCGAGCTTGCGACCCTCCTCTCGAACAACTCCATCCAGGTCGGCGGTGACAGCGGGCCAATGCAGCAGGCAGTCTTGCAGCTACGTGAGCACCCAGGCCATGGAAAGGACGCGATCTTCTACGTCCCCGGCGCCAGCGCATCCTGCAGCACCAGGTGCTCTCTCCACGTGCGCTTCTCGGCCGGCAAGGTGAAGGACTTCACCGCCTATGCCGGCGAGGAAGACGGCCAGTCCCTGCTGATCATCCGCGACTATGGCGTGTTCCTACCGATGCTCAAGCGCAGCGCCGTCGTACAGATCGACGCTGAACTTCAAGGACACAAGCCGGAGACCATGTCCTTCAGTGTGGAGGGCCTGAGCTGGCGCTAGGGCCCCTAAGACTTCACTGAAGAGCGGCGACGATGGACAGGTACTTCGCTTTGAGTTCGTCCTTGTTCGCACCGTAGTGCGCCTCTCTGTGCTCGTTCGGGCATAGGGCAATCATGTTGCTCGGGTGGTCGTGCCCACCTTCACTCACTGCGACGATATGGTGGGTCTCCAGGTAGCGGTGACCGTTAGCCTTGAGGAAGCCAGGTTCACTGCAGCTTTCGCAGTTACCTTTCGAGCGGATCAGCACCTGGCGTCGGCACTCAGGGTCACGCTCGTAGACCATCGCGGTCTTCTCAACCCGTTGTGCAGGGGCGTCCTCGAGGTCGACGATGAACTGGTCATCGATCTCAATGCCGTAGCTTTGCTCGGTGATAGCCGGAAGCGCTTCCTCAACCAGATGGGAGGACGGCTTTGGGCCGCGCGCGAGCGTCCAGGTCAAGGTAGCCTGATCGAAGTCCTTGATGTGCCAGAGCACTGAATCCAGTTCACGAGCCTTCACACTGTCGGCTTCATTGCCATCAGTTTGGTCGCCGGCAATGATCGCTACGTGGAAGGTTCCTGCGCCGTTGAAGCACTTGAAAAGAATCGAGTTCAGCTCCATAGCCTTCTCGGCCCAGTCTCTACCTCTGGCCTGAAGACTCTTTGCCTGCTCCCGGTATTTGCCCCGCAGATCACGATAGTTCTCACCCATTGCACGGTAACGGGTAGCTTTTTCGGTGAAGCTTTCCCGATACACGATCTCGTCGCCACTGCATGCCATGTTTCGATGCCACAGGTTCAGCAACGCGACACCTGTGCTCTCGTCGTAGTAAGCCCAGCGATCATTGTATGCGGTGTTTGTGGCCGGGTTATCTCTGACCTTCCCTTCCTTGACGCCCCAGTGGGTCACATCCATACCGAGGCCCACGAGGAGGTCATAGACACGACTCTTCCCCCTCGGCTGCAAAGACTCGTATTGTTCGTGAATGTCCATGTGATAGCTCCGTGCCAGCGAGGATGTAAAAGCTACAACCCGGCCACAGCGCCAGCAAGCACATCGTGGTTCAAACTTTTCTGGCCTATGCCGCCGACGGCCACCGAAGCTGGTAGGATGGCCTCTTGACGCCAAGGAGAGCGATTTCATGCTCAAGAAGATTTCCTCGTTGATCACCTATGTACTCGAGGATGGAAAGCTCAAAGCCGTAGATTCGGTGCTGGATGCAGCAGAGTGGGAGCTACGAAACCCCACTGCCAAGTTCATCCTGCACAGCACGATTGAAGGCGGCGAAGAACCAATTGAGCTCTCAACTGTTTTCATCCCCATGCAGATCTTCCCAGGGGAAGAAACCCCACTGTGCTTCGAGACAGCTATCACCTCTGGCGAATTCATAAGGCTGGCCAAGTCCCCTTCGGTAGCCAAAGCAATCGAGAGCCATGACGCTGCAATGAAGGCCCTCCGCACAGCAAACCCAGACTGCAAAGCCACCAAACAGTTTGTGCGAGGACAGATAGTCCTTGAGCTCCTCCCAAAGGAGAGGGAACTGGCGGATCAGATTCGAAAGGATCTTTTGGTCGAGATTCTGCAAAGCGTCCCTGCTCTGCAGGATCGGCAGGATCTGACGTTTACGTTCTACATGGTGAAGTACCACGTACACTCGACCCACATTGGCGAGGTTTGGCTCAACTACATGGACTCTTGCCCATTGATCGTCGCCTTCGACGTTATCAAGACGAAAAATGGCGAACACCCGGCATACACCTACTTCACCGGTTTCGATGCAAGGCTGGACGAATACAACCCCGATGAAACGCCTATTCTCTTCAAGACGAGATGCCCAGGGCTGACGGAGCACGAGAAGAGTTACTCAAGCATTCAGGATGCTTGGCAAGGACACACGAAATTCGTCAATGAGCTGAGTACCTACCTCCAGGGCAAGCCATAAAGACCTGGCCACCACGATCTACCTTCATCCGGACACAACAAGAGACCAACCGAATGAGCGAATCGACTGACCTTTCGGAACATCAAGAGCCCCTCCTCCTCAAGGAAGGTCAGTCCATGGATGTCAGTGCCCTGTGGGTCTACGAGGAGTGGGAGCGTCATAACCCCATCAGTCGTTTGCTTCTCAATACCCAAGTTGAGGCCGCCGGCCAGCACCTGCAGGTGAGCACAATTGCCCTCGGCGACATCATGCTCTTCAGAATGGGTTCATCGGATGCGCCGACGATCATGGAGACCATGATCCTTTCGGAGGGCGGTGCCGAACCCATGGGCCGGCGGCACTCACTCGAAGAAGGCGTGCAGCTACACGACATGACCATCAAACGACTGCTCGAAGCGAACCCGGACGCTCAGGTCAAACAGACGTTCCTGAAGGGGCAGCCCGTACTCACCCTCAACACCACTCAGCTGGAGATCGCGGACAAGATCCGAAGCTCCCTGCGTGTTGAGCTGCTCCGCGACCTCCCCATCGTTCAGAACAAGGATAGCCAGGGCTTCCTGCTCTACATGTCGAACGGCGACGTCGGGCAGATGCGCAATACCAATGCCTGGATGAACTACATCGAGTCGTGCCCTCTGCTGATCGCATTCGACGAGGTGCAGACTGAAAAAGGCCCGGTACCGGTCTACACCTACTTCACCGGCTATGACCCGCGCATGGCTCAAAGCCGGGATGAGATCGAGCCAATCATCTTCCGCACCAGGGCGCCTGGCCTCACCGCCGAAGAGCCTTCCTACAGCACCTATGCCTCCGCCCTAGAGGGGCACGCGAAGCTGGTCAGCAAGCTCCAGGACGGAGTCTGACAGCCAGCTCGCGGGCTGCCCATCAGGGCAGCTCGCCCCCGAGCATCCCAACCAGTATCAGCCCGAAGAAGGAGCCTACCGCAGCGATTGGCTTGTACAGATAGTCGTGTGCCCAGCGGCCGGCAGCCGATGTCGTGGTGAACTTGATCGAAACGTCGGCCTTTTCGGAACACGAAGGCAGTGATAGCTCTTTGTCCTCAAGCGACGCCTCCTGGAGTTCGCTGCAGCCCTCGGTGTACCTGACGAGCACCATCTGCACGTTTTCACCGCTTCGTTGCAGCGCAAAGCGAACGTTCTCGTCCTCGTCGACGAACCCCCATTTCTGGTTCGGGAGCAGTGCCAGCTCGATCTTGCTCAACCAGGGCCTGACTAGGACTTCCAGGTTGAGGTAGAGGCAGTCGTCCCGGCTTCCACTCCAACACTCAGCTGCGCCGTACCGGCCGCTTCCAATCGTGCGCTCCAAGTCGATGGTCGACTCGACTGCTGCCCGTACATAGGCCTCCCTGGACTCCATTGGGATCGGTTCGGCCGCCTGGACGCCACTGCAGGCGGTGATCGCACACAGCACCAGGCCAAAAAGCTTGGCCAACGTCATGCCAGGAGCTCGTTCGGAGCCTCGATTTTCACCCAGTCACCGCGCTTGAGCTCCTCGGTGATCGGCCACCCCATCATCTTCTCATCGAGGGGCTGCACCAGAAGCGCGGCCTTCATGCTGTATTGTCCGCCCCGTATTCGACCTTGGACGCCGGTAGAGCGGTGCTCAATGTGGGTGCCGATCTTGAACCCCGTGAAAGACTCCAGCAGCGCTACTTGTTGCGCGATGGCCTTGTCGGAGAGTTGATGCATCTGCTTGATGAGCTCATTCCTCTTCCCCTCCATCTCGTCCTTCACCACCTGGAGAAGCTCCAGCTCCTGGTCACTCAACAGCCCACGGCGCGTGTGCTCGACATCGTAGTCGAGCCACTTCTTCAGTTCGGCTGCTTCTGGGCTGTTGTAGGCAGGGAAAGGCAGGAGGGCCCCTTCATCCAGCCCCTGGTCAGCATTGAGCTGGCGGTGAAGGTTGGACGCGAGGCGCAGCCCCTCGGGAAGCTCCGTCAGGGCCTTCCACCCGCCCAGGTCGTAATCGACCTCACCGACTACATAGAGCACCGGTATGTAGACCGGGCCACTGTAGTCCCCGATCTCCAGGATACTTACCCACCAGCTGTTTTGAACAACGCCGCCCGCATCCAATCGGCCCATCAGCTCGACGTTCCCCGGCTGGTAGAAACTGTGCACCGCGTAGTAGCCACCCTCGCGACTGATCAGCGCAACCAGCTCCAACTCCCGGTCGGTGCCGATACCCTGACTGAACGATGCGTCCAGGCCTTCGAACGCCATCCACTTCTGCAGGCACTCCTGCAGGAACGGAACGCCGCCTTGGTAGACCCAGGCACCAAGGTGAGTGGCCCTGTCTGTCCGCTTGCGCGTCTCGTAGGTCAGGCAGATGTCGTGGCGGGCCCCCTTCTCAGCGCACGCAGCGCCGGCCTCACCAGCCACCACCTGCTCCATGAATGAGTTGATCTCGAGCATGTGCGCACGGCGGGCTGCGTCAATCTTCGAATATGCTTCGTGCAGGGTTACGTGCTCGGCAGGCTGGTTGCTGAGATGGATAGGCTGCTGTTCCACTGGCTGGTGATTCCGGTCGAAGAGGTAATGGAGCGTCAATTTACATGAAATTGCAGACAAGTCACCCAACTCATTAACCTGCAATTTCTCGTAAATACATTGACGCAAACGCCTGATCTCCTGAGAATCCATCCACCTTTCTGGTTGACGCCTGCGCGAACCATTCGATGACACGTGCCTGCATCCTGTTCCCCAACTCCCTTAACTACCGCTGGCGCTCGGGCATCCGAGTCAACAACGACGGATCACCCGATGCCCTGGGATTCGAGTTGGCCAAGGTTTGCCGTAACATCGTCCACGGTGCCGACAGCATCCAGGTCGTGCGCATGAACGATGGCCTGGCTGGAGCTCCGTTCCGGGTGTGCAAGAAAGAACAACTGTCGGCCATGGTTCTCGGCATGCTGTTCGCCCGCTGGGATGCGATCCAGAGCGGAATCGTAAGCGAGGATGAGGAAAACATCGTGCTCGGCCTGCAGATGCGCTTCTCGCACCTCCAGTTCGAGAGTGTCCCGGAACTCTACCTCGATAGCCGGGCCCGCGAGGGTTACAAATACGTGGTGGCCTTCAAGGACTATGGCTTCGAGGTCTACGGCAAGCTTGTGGCGCGCCGGCCCTGGATCGAGATCCACAACGAACAGGGCCTGCTCATCGAAGGTTGGCCAGAGGATGTGATGGAGTCTTGCGGACGGCTGCGCAACGGCGACTCTGCCGCCTAAACGCCCCGGTCAGTCCAGGGCTGGCTCTGCTGGCGCATGGCGCTGGCGCTCTTGCTTCGCCGGCACGAAACCGACCTGGGTCTTTGTTTTTCGGCCGGACTTGCCCAGGTACTGCTCAAGCTCACGGGTGGCCACGTCGTAGAGCTCGACGAGCATTGGCTCAAGCTCTTTCCTCAGCTCTTCGCTGCCCGGCGTAGAGCCAAGATGCGACAGATCAGTAGCGTCCTCATGGTAGGCCTCTATTGAAGCCGCCCGCGCGATCACCAGGTCGATGAAGGCATCAGAGTAGACTCCGCAGCCCCGGAGTGACTCGAGGTCTTCAGGGAATCCGTATTCAGGCTGATACCGATACCAGTCGGGGTGTCCCTTGGGAATGATCCGGTAGGAGGCCCCTTCGTACAACTGATCGGCCGTCATGTCGACGATGGTCTGGTCTTTTGTAATACACCAGTAGTGCACACAGATCGGAGTATGCAGGTCAGCCATCATGACCGTTCCGCCTATCCTGGCCATGCCGTACTTGTAGGCCATGAACTCGGAGACCAGGTGGCACATACCCCCGAACACCCAGGGATTCTGCCCGTTGTGGGTTGGCTCATCGTCTTCGCGCTCTTGCTGGCGCGCCGCAAGACCCGCCTTGATCATCCTGTCGGTAACCAGGTGGTGAGTCTCGGGCTCGATGCCCCAGCGCACCAGATTGTCGATGTATCCGCCCGTGCGGCTACGCAAAGTGGCGCCTATGGTTTCCCCGCTCTCCACAGCCTCACTGAAAAGGCGGTCGGCCTCAGCGCGGTTCGCCACATCGATGCTCAGGCACTCGCCGTTCGCGTTCACCAGGTGCAGGATCATCGTCTTCATGCCGGCCACTTACGGCTGGCCGTAGACGAGTTCTTCGTCGTCTTTTTTGAGCTGCATGTCCAGAATGCGCTGGCGGACATTCATGAGCACCTGGCCCAGGAGGTTTTTACCGCGCCACTGGGATTTGTCCAGGCTGCGAGGATCGTCTTCGGAGAGTCCGATCCCCCAAATCTTGTCATAAGGACTGGCTTCTACCAGTTCAGTGCCGGCGGTGCTTAGCAGCAACGTTTCAAGATCTTTGTGCTGTGTGAACTTGTGGTAGAGGATCGCCGTCATCATCGGCACGCACCGGGCATCCCAGATGGCCTGGTCGAACTTGCAAGTACGCCCCAGGGCCTTCTGCTCCTTGGCGGTTTTGGCCGCGAGGATCTTGGCCGCGACCTCTTTGTCACCAAACAGCATGGCTTTCGAGTACATCATGGCGCACTCCCCGTTCGGGAACTTAACGTCCCGAACGTAGAAGTCCCTCTTGTACCAGTTCGAGAACGGGTCATCGGCCGTGAAAAAGAAGGTGAATCCGCCGGCTACTTTCATGTGCGCTCCTATGGACGTACTGCCAGTCTACTGAGGGAGCAAGCCCGCAGGCCAAGCATACCGGCTAGGGCCGCTCAGTCAGATAGGAGAGCGCTCTTTCCCCTTTAGCACGCGCGGATTCACTGCATTTTGCAGAAACCTCCTCATCTACCACTCCTGCCAAGACGCAGAAGGAGAGGAAACCTTCAGCATCCACCACCCCCGCCGCTTGATCAGCGTCATGCCTGAGTATTGCCCGGTACACCACATCCTCTTCGGTCAGGATCAGTGCCGGCACCGGGATGAGAGAGCTGACGTTGAGTAGCCATTCGATGACGTGCGTGACCACACCACTAAGTGGTACGTACCCCGGCGTCGAAACACGGGCAAGCTTAAGTGCCAGCCCCATCGAGGTCTCGTAGTAGTTCACCCCTCCCTGATCGACTACCTTTCGGCCCCAACGCGCTGCTTCCAGGGCATCAGGGTCTTCCATCGCCTCCAGCTCAAGCAACACCAGATCCGGGATGTGAAGACGCTTAAAGCCTTCCAAAAGGGCCAGGCGCCCCGCTTTAGCGAGGCGTAGAAGCGACTTCTCATCCGCGATCACAATCTGGTGTGGCATGCCTTGATCTCCTTAAACTGCCTTCCATGTGTGCTGGGCCAGGTAGCGGCTTTTGATACGCTCGACTGATCCTACCTTTTCCATCCGCAGGAGGGCAGTACGGACTTTTTCGGTCGTCACCTTGCCGTACCCATCCATCTGAAGGCAGTTACGAAGGACTGCCGTGAGTTGGCCGGTGGGGTACTTACGCAGCACGCTCAGGATGGCCTCATCCGTCATTGCTTTTCGAACTACCTGGGTCATTCGAACGAACTCTCCACAGAAACGAAACGAAGTCGCGGCGCGCGCAGGGCGCCGGGTAGGTTTCGCTTGGACTCCAGAGCAGACTCCAGCGAGGTAATCGCCCTGCCTAGGGCGGCGCACTGAGCCCACAGCTCACTCAGGATGCGTTGGCGCGCTGCCAGGTTCAGACTGGATACCAATGGCTCCAATGCAGCAGCTTCACGCTGCAGAGCCCTCAACACACGTTGCCTTCTGAGCTCATCCATAAAAATCCTTTAGGGACAATGGGGTGTCTCTTACTGGAGATTTCTGCCATTTAGGGACAGTATGTTGTCTCTTAAATCCTGCTGATAACCTTGGAATTGTGCTAAAATTGCCTTCAGAAACGAGGACAAGCACATGGCACTTCTCCAAGGAATCTACCCGCCGGCCCGAATCGCGCTCAATGTTGGCAAGCGAGCCCAGGAGCTGCGACTACGCAAAAAGCTCAAGCGCGACACATTGGCCGAGTTGTCGGGCGTACCACCCTCGACTATCAAGCGCTTCGAAACCACCGGGCAGATCAGTTTCGTGCAGATGGTGATGATCGCGCAGGCGCTGGGCGTGGGCAATGACCTTTCGAGACTCTTCCAAACCCCGGTGACGGCCTCCCTGGACGAGCTGGTTGATGACCTCCCTGTGCGGGGTTCACAGTAACGTGCCTCGCCTCTGTCTCCCTGCGTAAGCTGAGGAGATACAGGAGCCACTTACCACATGACCAGAAAGCCCATTCTCATCCAGGATCTGAACCTCTACCACGGCAGCCCCTGTCGAATTGAGCAGTTCAGCTATGACTACAACAAGGACTCAGCAGCCAGCCTCGGCCATGGCTTCTATTTCACCAACAAGCTGAACGTAGCTAAGGGCTATACGGAGCGACACCACAGCAATCATGACCTCCAATTTGCCAACGAGACCCCTACCATCCACAAGGTCAGAGTGACCTTGAACAATCCGATGGACTCGAAGCACAAACAGGCTCTATCAAGAGCCGTTGTGCGCAGCCTTATCACTTGCTCTCCATGCCTAGACACAGCGTTGGCCAACAACTTCGACGTTGATTTTCAAGGTAAAAAGGAGTGCATTGAGGAGGCTTGTGGGTGGTACTGCGACTACTATGATCGCCCTTTGGCCGAAACGCTCAGTTCGCTTTCCACGGACTTCTGGCAAGACCATAACGAAGCGTTCAGCCGCTTGGTATACGAGCTGCTGAGGTACGACGGTGTCGTGGCATATGACGAAAAAGGCGGGGTTCGTGGCGATATCATCGTTTCTGCCTGGTTCCCTGAGCAGATTGAAATTCTTGCCTACCTCGATCCAAAGCTGGAGCGAGATTCAAGCTTCGAACCCTAAGCGCTGGTTGGGCGCTGCGTAACCTAGGACGGTACAGATGAGCAAAACCTTTAAACGCCCTGATCGCCTTGGGGTTTACCTGGATGGCACCCGTGTTGGACAGCTCGGGCAGCCATCCAGAGGCCCTCTGGTCTTTGCCTATGATCCTGAGTGGATCGCCAATGGCTACCCTCTTTCCCCCATGAACATGGAGTGGAACACCAATCCGCAGGCTGCTGCTGATCGAACCTTTCGCGGCCTGCACGGAGTGTTCAACGACTCGCTGCCCGATGGCTGGGGCCTGCTACTCATGGACAGGTTCTTCCGCAGTGAGTTCGGCATCGCGCGCGATGAGATTACCCACCTTGACCGCCTGGCATATCTGGGTCGTCGCGCCATGGGTGCGCTCGAGTTCCAGCCCGAATATGAAACCGAGCCAGAGAACGAGGTGATCGACCTGGCCGGCCTCTACGCCAACTCCCAGGCGCTCCTGAGCGGCAACACCGAAGAGGTTGTGAAGCAGCTGCGTATGGCCGGCGGCTCGCCGCAGGGGGCCCGCCCCAAGATCACCTTGGGCCTTTCCGAGGACAGCAGCCTGGCGATCACCGACTTCGCCCCTCTGCCTGAAGGGTATGAACACTGGATTCTCAAGTTCCGGAACCAGGAAGAGCACCGCGACACTGGTGCAATCGAGTATGCCTACGCCGAGATTGCGCGCCGGGCGGGTCTGACAGTGTCTGAAACAGCCCTCATGCACATGCATGAAGGTAAAACCACCGAGCGCTTCTTCTGCACTCGGCGTTTTGACCGCTCAGGCGTGACGAAAGTCCACATGATGACTGTTTCGGGTATCGCTTACGCGAGCCACAGAGAGCCGTGCCTGGACTATGAGGACTTGCTAACGGCAACCCTCAACATCACCAACAGCGCTGCAGAGGTTGAGCGAATGGCACTGCAGATGGTGTTCAACGCGATGACGCTCAACCGTGACGATCACGCCAAGAACTTCGCCTTCCTGCGCCAGGGCGGAGGCTGGGTTCTGTCCCCTTCCTACGACCTGACCTACGCCCCTCAAGGACTCGGCGGCCAGCACACCACTTCCTACAGTGGCTCCGTCAATCCTCGCCTGCGCGACATCAAGAACGTCTGCAAAGGGTTCCCTAACCTGAATCCGTATGACCTGATCGATGGCGTCTACCAGGCGGTGGCCGAGTGGCCAGCTCTCACGAAAAACCTGGATATCAACAAGAACGAATCAAACCGCATCTACAAAGCCATGGAAGCCATGGCCAAACAGCTCAACTCTTGATGAGCCAAGGACGACCATGAACTCGAAGACGCAATCGCCCCTGGTACTTGCCACCCTCAACGCAGGGCACTTTGGGCCCAACCAGGAATACATGCTGCACATCACCACCGAGGGAGTTGACTGCCGGCTGCAGGGCAATCGCGTAGTCTTCGACCACGAGCCACGGGCACGTCTTCTATCCACCCTGGAGATCCCGAAGGTGCATACCGTGGATGGGCTGCCGACGAAAGTGACAGCCTATTGCCTCCACCAGGATCTGGATGCCGCCCCCGGCCGGCTCATCGCCGCCCTGCAAGCCGAGTGCGACCGCCTCTGTATGGGTGTGGCAGCCTTCGACAAAGCCATTGCCGGCGGCCACCGCGTCGTCGATATCGATCAGCTGCTGGAGAACAGAGCATGAACATGGAAGACGTTCCCGGCCGTCCAGGCTTAACCCTGGTGGCCACCTCAGAGCTACTAGCTCTGCAGGAAAGCGAGGCCCGGCTTCGCCAGGAAGCTGAGCGACCAGCCTTCGGGCTCGGCCGGGTCACTCCGGAGATGAATAACGCAATGAACCACGCGATGGAAGAGCTCATGGCCATGCCTCCAGAGGAGCTTCTCGCCCTGGGCGAAAAAACTGCCAGCCAGGCGGGCTACGAGGAAATGCCGCACCCGGACGATGACGACGATGCGAACCGGATCTTCGAACTGGAGCGCCTGCTCGCGTCCGCCAATGCCAAGATCAGGCAACTGGAAGCTGGCGCCACGCCCGTCTCCACCCAGGCAAAGATGCGCTTAGCGCGCCAGGCTGCCATCCAACGCATTCGGGACATGTCGTTCGAGGAGCTTCGCTCCCTGGCGGAAGCAAACGCCGAGCGCCTGCAGCTCTGAAAATTTGAGGGAAAAGAAACGCCGGCATCAGCCGGCGTTTTTCATTGCTGCGTAGGGTTAGTTACCCTTCACGCACAGCACTTGCTTGAGGGTATGGACTACCTCAACCAGGTCTTTCTGGTTCTCCATCACCACGTCGATGGGCTTGTAGGCCGAAGGCAGCTCGTCCAGAACGTCGGAGTCCTTGCGGCACTCCACGCCTGCAGTCTGCTTTTCAAGGTCAGCCGTGGTGAACGCCTTGCGGGCCGCGTTACGGCTCATGCGGCGGCCGGCGCCATGGGAGCAGGAGCAGTAAGACTCGACGCTACCCTTCCCTCGCACGACGTAGCTCTTATCTCCCATCGATCCTGGGATGATTCCCAGTTCTCCCAGGCCGGCGCGTGTGGCGCCCTTGCGGGTGATCCAGAGCTCTTCGCCATCATGAGTTTCTCGGACGGCGTAGTTGTGGTGCACCGATGACGCTTCGCTGGTGAACACGAATGGCTTGGGAATGTGCTTGCGAATCGCAAGGATCACCTGCTCCATCATGTGTGCCCGGTTCTGCAGGGCGAAGTCCTGGGCCCACCCCAGCGCTGCGGTGTACTGGTCGAACGTGTCGGTGCCTTCCACCAGGTGCGCCAGGTCAGGATCGTCGAGCTCGAGGCCCTTTTTCTGGATCTCTTCCTTCGCCTGGTTGATGAAGTGGGTGCCGATCATGTTGCCGATGCCGCGAGAGCCCGAGTGCAACATCACCCAGACGTTCTGATCCTCATCGAGGCATACCTCGATGAAGTGGTTGCCTGAGCCAAGGGAACCCAACTGACTCGACGCTTTCGCCATTGCATCCGTCCAGTCCTGAGACCGGCCGGCGAAGACGTTGGTGATCGCGCGCTTGGCCATCTCGGAAGGCACAGGCAGGCGCTTCTCGTTGGCGCGCTGCTTGTCGTGGCTGGAGTGGTGGCCACCGGTTCCCAGCGGGATCAGGTTCTCGATCTCGTGGCGCAAGGGCTGGAGGTTCTGCGGAAGATCGCTGGCAGTCAGGGACAGACGCACGGCGTTAACGCCGCAGCCGATGTCGACGCCAACGGCGGCCGGGATGATCGCACCCTTGGTAGCGATGACACTGCCGATGGTGGAGCCTTTGCCGGCGTGCACGTCAGGCATTACCGCCAGGCCGCGCCCGGCGATGAAGGGCAGCCGAGAAAGGTTCTTCAGCTGCGCCAGGGCCATGTCTTCGACTTCGTCAGTCCAGATGGTGATACGAGCCGCACCGGGCTCATGGATTACCTGTTTCATTGGTCATTCCTTGTAGTGTTGGAGATGCCTCATGGGCTCAGCCTTTCTCTACGACCAAGTGCTCCAAAGCGCACCGACTCCTGATTGGGTATCAAGAGCCTTTCATTCGTTCCCGAGTCAGGGCAGCGGCTCATTTTACAGTGCCTTGGACATGCATCAAATCAATTTCAAGGTAAAAGACCTGGTGTTTTCGAATGGTGTTATCATCACACCTATTGGGCACTAGCCACTCCCACGCGTCTGAAGTGGTGATGCAAACCCAAGCCCGCAGCTCTGCCGTAGCGATCATCCCTCAGCAACGGTAGGCGCGATAAAATGCCGACCGGGGAAGCAAACTGCCCGGTCGGGAGGCCGTCCTTAGTAGCCCTATGCCGCCAGGTCATGGCCCCTTCGGGTTCGGGATGAGAAAAGCTCGAGGGGTTCCCTCTTCCAAGGATACTGCAGCATGACGACAGACGTTTCCACACTCATCTCCAAGATGGAGATGCACTGGAACGACGGCCGGAGCAGCAAAGCCTTCGATCTCCTCTTCGAGCACGTCGAAGACATCTTTTACAAGCGCTGGCCAGAGGGTCTAAAGCCCCTCATCGATGCTTCCACAGGCAGAAATCTGCCGCCTATGCTCGCAGTGTCGATACTTCGGGCTACCAGCCGGGCGAAGAAATCCCCGGAGGTAGCACCGGCATGGGCTGCATTATGCAGCGAGACCTATCAGCGCCTCTGCGCAGACGGGGAAAGCATGCCTGCAAGCAGGATTATGCGCGGGATGTTGCCGATCTGATCTACTTGGCGCCAGGAAGCTTCCCTGTGCGCGACCACTCTTCGAACGCAGCATCGCCAGCCTTGGCGGCCTCCCGCACATCTTCCCACGTCAGCGGCCGTCCGATCCTTTTCCTGGGGCTCACCGAGGTTTTCTCTTTCATCGCTCACTCCTATTTTTGTGAAGGCAGCAGATCAGGTTATCACCGCCTGCAATTTCGTGCAAAAGGTGTGGCAAAGCAGGCCTTGCGTATATACAATGTATCTACCGAAGGAAAGGTGCCAACCATGCAGCTACAGACCCGTTTTCTAGACGAAATTGACGCCTCTAAAGAGGGAATGAACTGGCTCCTCGAGATAGGGCGTGTTCGGGGCTGTCAACGTGTCGAGGCTGTCGTAGGTGAGAGCGCCAACGGCCTGGTTAAGTCAGCCTGGCGGGATAACACATTGGTTGCCTACTTCATTGTGGTGCGCGACCTCCAGAACTGGTCAGTCCTGGTCTGCCATGACGTCGATCCCCGCACCCAAGCCAAGGTGACCATCGATGGAGCGCCTTAAGTTCTGGAGGAGCGGCGAGGCGATCACGGTGATCGGTCAGCTGCTCCTCATCGTCGGCATGATCACAACGAGCCACTTTGCGAGAACCTCTGTACTCGGCTCGATTGCTGGCGCTACAGCCATCCTCGCCGGCTGCGTCGTTACTTCCTCTGCCCGCAAGCGAGCCACCTACCTCTAGACTCTCAAGGAAGCCACATGTCGCTCCGCATTCCAGTAAACGTCCTCCAGAACACCACCCATCAGCGGTTCAACCTTCTCCGCAGTCCTTCAGGGAGCGCGCGAGACAGTGTTCACCTGCCGCTGGATGACTACGAGGATGACTTGCTGGAGGACATCCTGAAGGCTGCTGTTACTGCTAAGGACAAGCGCTCCGAGCGCGCCCTGGAAGCCATCATCAGCTCCCGCAAACATCGGGAGGACATTGTTGTCCCTTCCTTCCTGGCCTTCCACCAGCTCCTTACGAGCTACCTCGCCAAAGACGCCATCGACTCCTGGCTCTACATGGAGTGCCAGGACGGCAGCATCAATCCGGTGCTGATCACGAAAGTTGATTACTCAACTAACTCTTACGGTAGCAAGCTGACCGAGAAAGTCACGATCAACGTGGCCTACGTCGGACGTGTTGAAGAACGAGGTGATTCGTCCTTGTCCCTGGTCAGCGACTACATCTCCTTCTCCCCGGAAGGCGTGGCCCGTAAGAAGGTGTCCGCGATCCTGGCGGCCCAAGGGCTTCAGAAGGAAACACCTGAGCTCAAGGCCGCCTATGTGGAACAGCTCAAGGTGCACAAAGAGCTTACCGAAGGGGCGTTTGCAAAGCAGTTTCGCTTCAGCGGGCGCGTCTACAAGTTCGACAAGGACAACTACAACCGCAAGAGCACGAAGTACTTCGACTGCCCTGTGGTGAACGACCTCCACGACTCAGACGTCGCGCCGCTTCCGACGCATGCCGATCTGCAGTTCCTCCCCGATGACAATGGGCAGGAGTTCACGGGCGAGATCCCTCATCACACCATCGTCCCGGTATTCGATCTGCTGGCCCAGGAAACCTTCTGGGTTAGCAGCGGCTTCCTGACGCCCTACGCCTACCGCCCTGAGCTTCGGGATGAGCTTGTACTCCCCGAGTCTCATACCGATCTGCTGGACATCCTGACGGCTGACATCGAGGACTACCGCTCGGACGTGGTCGAAGGCAAGGTCTCTGGGAACATCATCCTCTGTGCCGGGGAAGCAGGCCTGGGCAAGACACTCACTGCAGAGATTTACGCGGAGATCGTTCAACGACCTCTCCTCCGCGCGCCGGCATCGATGCTTGGTACTGACGCTACCTCTGTGTCCAATAACCTGGACAGGCTGTTTGGCCTGTGCCGGCGCCTGGGCCTGATCATGCTCCTCGACGAAGTGGATGTTTACGTCGCCAAGCGTGACCTCGACATCGGCCGTAACGCTGTCGTTTCGGAGATGCTGCGTAAGTTCGAGTACTTCGGCGAGCTGATTTTCGCTACCACGAACCGCCCGGACGAGATTGACCAGGCGTTTAAGTCTCGCTGCGCAGCGATCATCCGCTACGACTACCCGACACCTGATAACGCGGCCGCGATCTGGAAGAAGAAAGCAGAGGCCATCAACCTGGCGCTACCAGATGAGCTGGTGTCCAAATTGGTCACCCTCTTCCCCCAGCTGGCGCCACGGGATACCCGTGAACTGGTACGCCTGGCCGCTCGCCACGTCGACAAGAAGGGGTGTGCGGTCGACATCGACCTCTTCCGCAAGATCGCGATGTTCCGCGACGTGAAGATGGTGGCGGCAACAGATGAGGCTGCGCATGCGTGAAGTCACCATTGATGACTTCATCATGCCCGAGTTCCGGGGAAAGAAGCCCGAGGACTACGAGCGTCGAGAAGACGGCAAAATTGTTCGCAAAGACCGCTGGGAAACCGCCGTCCAACAGATCCGCGAAATAGTACGGGTGGACAGCAGGAACTGGGAGGTTGGCGACGTCGTTGCAGCAGTTGAGAGCCTCGCAGCAGACCTCAACGACTGGAATCGCATAGATGACTATGACGACCTGCCTGAAAAGGACGGTGTGTTCCACCTTCGCCTGGAGGACGGGAGCATTTTGCGGAAGGTCGTGTTCAATCGCCAATCCAAGTCCTGGACTTGGCTAGGAGCTACCCTCTCCGAAAGCCCTCAGGCATGGCGAGATGTGCAATGAAGAAGGCCGGGCTTGATGCCCGGCCTTTTCGTTACGCCTGCAGCCCCTTGTTCATCTCAAACTGCAGGGTGAAGAACTCGGTGAGGTAGCTCTCCAGTGCTGGCTTAGAGGCAGGCCAGTTCTCCATGCCCTCCCGCAGACGAAGCGGGAGGCGAGGATCTTCACAGCCTGGGTGCACGCGCGCCAGGAAGGCTAAGCCACGCTCGCTGATCTTCAGCTTATTGCCGACCTCCTCAACTAGTCCAGCAGCCAGGAGCTGATTGCTGATGTCCAAACGGCTTATTGGGCTTCCCCAGCGCACTTCCGGATTAGAAGCGGTTGCCCGGTCACGGTAGAGATTATGAGCTTCCTTGGCTCCAGAGCGCTTGAGACGGAAGAGAATCTGCAGAGCATACTTGCTCACCCAAGCCTTCTCTGCAGGTACACCTACGCCGAGAAGGGCAGGCGTGAACGCTGCCAAGGCAAGCTGGCTGTAGTTCCAATCGAACCAGCGTTTGGCCTGTCCGTGGCGAACCGCATCAAGAAACGCATGACTGTGAGTAGTCATGTCTTGGGCCTGAAGGCCATGCACAATCGAAGCTTGATCCAATGCCGTTGGCCAGAGGGCTTTTCGCTTAGCATTCAACGACTCCTCACCCAAGATTCGGGAGAGTGACGATTGGAAGCCGTAGGCCCCTGAATAGTCTGGATCGCATGCGTACACAATCTCGCCGGCAGCACGCAATGCGCGCTCTACCGGGGGAAGGCCTTCCCCGACCATCTTGAGGTCGTGCTCACCCTCTAAGGAATAAACCTGCGGCCAGTACTCCCATGGCTGCAGCTGGGGCTCGCTGAAAGCAATTGTCTGATCTCGATTGTCGGGATTCTTCAGCTTAAAGAGTCCAGCGATGCTGCGGCACACGATGAAACCGATTTTTTTACCCGGCCAGTGCTTGGCTACAGGGCCTGCGATCTGTTTTGCGAATGCCTGTTTCTCTGTGAAAAGCAGGATGTCGAATGTTACGGCTTGGGTGCTCATCATGAGCTCCTTCTGGTCGAAATTAGGCAGCTTCGCTGGAGGCCTCGACAGGTTCAGCACGAGGCTGGAAGTGAATCTTGAGGTAGCGCTCGATGCGGGCTCGTGCAGTGTCGATCTGCATGCACATCCAGGACTGAAGCCTGCCGGCCTGATCTGGATCGCAGCACTTATCCGGAATTGACGAGAGGAATCGGTAGCCAACGGTAGTGCATCTATAGGCCTCCCCATCTTCCTGGAGAAGCCCGACGCGCAGTAGGTTCCCCAAGATCTTGGGTTGCGAATCTGCACTTCCCAGGTTTACCGGGAAGTAGGCCATGGTTCCGCTCCACTCGAGCATCATCTCAGCCAGATCGGGCTTCGTAACAAGACCTAGCGAGGCAACGCGGTAAAGCAACTGTAGGCAGTGCTTGGTGATCACAAATTCACTGTCACTGAGCCCAGCCGCAGCCAACAGGGGACTGAAGTGCTTGGCAGAGGCGAGGTTGTAGTTGAAGTCGAAGTAGGCCTTGATCCGCCCGGCCGTCACCTGTTTCGGGAAGATCTCTCCATGCGTGTTCCATGGGTTAGCCATAGCTCGACGCACGAGCTCTTCACAAGTGGTACCAGGCGCAATCAGCGAGTACGGCTCTTCCACCCGGCTGCGGGAGTGGAAGCATTTGGAAATTTCCATGAAGGCAATGGCGCCAGAATGCGTAGGCGAGCACGCACAGATTATGCTGGGCGATGTGTTGAGCATCTCGCGGCAGGTGTACTTAGAAGCGCAGGCGAAGCCTCCGTGGAATTCGTAGGCCTGGCGGAGGAGCCCGGAGATCCTCCAGGATGGCTCCGCGAAGGCCTCAGGAACAGCTGCAGTTGCCTTACTGTAGTCCAGAGACACGCTCATGCAGCGGTCGCCCAAGCCCAACAGGACAGCGAAGCAACGTACACCTGGCCAGACGCTCGGCGCCTGTGCGGCGAGGGCTCGCATCATCTTCATGTCATCGACCACCAGCAGTAGGTGGCCGGTCGGGCAGGTCAAGCTCATCTGCACATGTCCTTAGGGCTGATCGAGCATTCGTCAAAAGTGCAGATAAGCACCTTATTATTTGAATTGCATAAGTGTCAGTCAGGCATCATGTAAAACTTTTCTGCTCGTCGAGTAGAACTTCTCGACCATCTCAAGCGAGCGATAAGAGTCCTGCACCCTCTCGATCTGATGAAGTAACGCGATCATCGAAACGAGTAGCAGAACAATGAACCAGCCCGCCCGCACCACCCTCGCAGCAGGATGCGGGCGCGAAACCAGCTTTATGTCACTCACCGGGTATTGGCTCCAGGTTTAGTGTGCACGAAGGCTCTAGGCCGGGGCTTGGCTTGCAAGCTCAGCTGGCCAGGCCGCATTCTCGCAATTTCCTGCTAATTACGCCACAAAAAAGGCCACCTCGATGGCGGCCCCTCGTTCTCGCAGGATCAGGCTGCGCGCTCTTCCCCCAGCGCGCTGTTTGCCCAGGCCAACGCCGCACCGGCTTCCGGATAGTGCTGATAGGGCATGTACTGCTTCGACAGCAGGCAGAAGACCTTGTCGCTGCTGGGCTGCCCTGCCAGGTGTCCGCACCACTGCAGCTCCGCACTCCCCGGCCGGCCGGCAACCTCAGATACCAGAGCCTGTGCCGCAACGCGCTTACCACTCATGATCGTAACTCGGCGCCAATGCTTGTGGAGCAGCGGATCGTTCGCGCGGCCGCCAGCTTGACGGTAGACCTCGAAGGCACGCAGTAGCACCTCAAACGCCCCATAGATGCTGCCGGCGTTGCCCAGGGCGACCACCACCTGCTCCTCTCGATCCAGGTGATACTCGCTCACGTAGACTTGGTAGCGCTGGTGAAAGACATCCGCACGCAGCAGATCGTTGGTGCCAGGGATTTCGATGAAAGGAACCCCTTCCTTGAGCACTTCCTTCAGATCCTGTTCGGCCAGGACAGGCTTCACATAGCCTTCAAGACCCTGCTCATCGAACAACGCATCCAGTGAGACGCCGAACACGTACTGGAAGAAGTCGTAGATCTCCTCGCGTTCAACACGCTCTGCTGCAAACAGGAGGTCGGCCAGCTGTTGCCAATCGGCGTGGCCACAGGCCCTGGCCCCCATGAGGATCGAGGTCGGCTGCGCCTCGAGCAGCGAATGATTCAAGTCGAAGGCTGCCGGCCGGGCACTGCTCGCAGCCAGGGACTCCACGGCCTTGATCGAGCGCTTGGATACCGCAGCCAAGGTGGCCACACAGCTCAACGGCGAGCCGTTGTACTCCAGATCCAGGCAGTGCAGGAGATTGTTCAGGAGGGCCTTGGGCAGCGCCTCAAAGGCCGTTCGGGCGGCACCCTTGGTCAGGATGTCCTCGGCAATCGAGGCGCTGTGCATCTGCGCGAACCGCGCCGTGTAGACCCCGAAATCCCGGCGGTCGAGTACCAGCTTGCGAGCAGGATGTTTCCCCATAACGAATCGCCACCTTTTAAAAATTATTGCCCCGACGAACAGCATATCGATGAGCACAAACCGATGGGAAACTTTAAGTCTGCCGAGATACCATAGGAGGATATTTTGAAGGCACCCTGCGATTTTCATCATGACATATTGACATGACGTCAATTTTCATTAAAATGACGATCACAAGGTGCACGGAGCACGAGGAGAGACACATGCAAGACGACAAGAAACGCGCCCTGGCCGCAGCCCTGGGTCAGATCGAACGCCAATTCGGCAAAGGTGCGGTCATCCGCATGGGCGACCACGAGCGCCAGGCTATCCCCTCCATCTCCACCGGCTCCCTGGGCCTGGACATCGCCCTGGGCATCGGCGGACTGCCGCGCGGCCGTATCGTCGAGATCTACGGCCCCGAATCCTCGGGTAAGACCACCCTGACCCTGTCGTGCATCGCCCAGGCTCAGAAAAGCGGCCTGACCTGCGCCTTCGTGGACGCCGAGCACGCTCTCGATCCGGCCTACGCTCAGAAGCTGGGCGTGAACGTCGACGACCTGCTGGTCTCCCAGCCCGATACCGGCGAACAGGCCCTGGAAATCACCGACATGCTGGTGCGCTCCAACGCCGTTGACGTGATCATCGTCGACTCCGTCGCCGCCCTGGTGCCGAAAGCCGAGATCGAAGGCGAGATGGGCGATCAGCACGTCGGCCTTCAGGCCCGCCTGATGTCCCAGGCGCTGCGCAAGATCACCGGCAACATCAAGAACGCCAACTGCCTGGTCATCTTCATCAACCAGATCCGCATGAAGATCGGTGTGATGTTCGGCAACCCCGAAACCACTACCGGCGGTAACGCACTGAAGTTCTACTCCTCCGTTCGCCTGGACATCCGTCGTACCGGTGGCGTGAAGGAAGGCGACGAAGTCGTCGGCAGCGAAACCCGCGTCAAGGTCGTCAAGAACAAGGTCGCGCCGCCCTTCAAGCAGGCCGAGTTCCAGATCATGTACGGCCAGGGCATCTACCGCACTGGCGAGATCATCGACCTGGGCGTACAGCTGGGTCTGGTCGAGAAGTCCGGCGCCTGGTACAGCTACCAGGGCAGCAAGATCGGCCAGGGCAAGGCTAACGCCGCCAAGTACCTGGAAGAGAACGACGCCGTCTGCTCGAAGCTGGACAGCCTGATCCGCGACAAGCTGCTCAGCAAGAACATCGTTGAACCGCAGGCGCCGGTCGCTGCAATGGCTGCCGCCACTGGCAAACCCGAGCTGGTGGTCGACAACAGCAACGGCGCTCCGGTCATGGCCGCCAACTCCGGCGACGAAGACAGCTTCGATTCGTTCGAAGCCGACGTGAACCTGGTCGGTGAAGCTGGCCCCCTGGTGCTGGACTCCTCGCCCCTCGGCGGTTCTGCATCTCCGGAGCCCCAACTGCAGAACAGCGAGCTGCCTCCGGAACTCCAGGAAAAGCCGCTACCGAGTGATGCCCCTTCCTGGTACAAGGATGGCTTCGCCAGCGGTAAACTGACCCAGAAGGGCCCGTGGGTCTACCTCAACGGCATCACGGTCACTCGTGGCCACGATGGTGCGATCAAGAAGCTGAGCGAAAGCCCCGAGCTGCGCGCCCAGATCACGGGCTAAGCTGTTCTCGGATCGGCGGGGCCTAGAGCCCCGCCTTTTCTATTCCATCGAGACAAGGAAGCACCATGGAACCCATATACGTTCCCGGTAAAGTCCCCGACGCGGATGCTGTCTTCGAGCACCTGTGGGCCAACCTGCCCTGGGCAGATCGTACTGACGCTCGCCGCGAAGTCTTCTTCAGCGACAAAGGCCTGGCCTACGAGTACGGCTCGGGTGCCGGCGTGCGCCTGTACGAGCCCGAGCTGTCCTGGGATTCGGTCGTGAAGGGCATTCAGCAAGACGCCGAGCGGGAGTTTGGGGTCAAGTTCGAAGCCTGCTTCATCAACGGCTACGAAACCCAGCACCACGCGCTGGGGTGGCATGCCGACGATAGCCCGAGCATCGACGCGACTCGTCCGATACTGGTCTACTCCTTCGGACAGGCACGCGAAATCTGGACGATTCCCAACGACGGAAACCAGGGCGACAAGCGCGCCTACCTGCTCGAGTCGGGCTCGCTGTTCGTCATGCCGGCGGGCATGCAGCAGACCCACAAGCACCGCATTCCAAAACATGACCGTCCCTGCAAGCCACGGATCAGCTTGACCTTCCGGGGCCTGGTCTAGGTCTTGGGATGAAGAGAGGCGCCATTGGGCGCCTTTTTCATTTCTGTGTTATTCGCTATACGTCGCATATATCAAACAAACTTTCTCGAACTTGAAGTACATCATCGTTACTTCGGATGTTAACATCCGCCTATAACAATAAGAGGGACACTATAGTGAGCCACAACTGCTCCAAGTGCGGATCGCACAACACTCATAAGTTCAACTACGAGCACTTCCGCGTCGACTACCTCGACACTTCCATCGACTTCCACGGGATTCAGGGCCATCAGTGCCTGGATTGCCGCAACCTTGATCTGTCGCCGGCATGCCAGGCCAAGGTCGATCAAGTTGATATTGCCATTCGCGCAGGCCTATAGCCGCCGAACATTGCGGGTGCTGGTGATCCATCTGTAAATTTGAGGAATACGCAGGAGATTTCCATGAGCACCAAGCACGCACTGATCAAAGAACTGTTCCAGGTCGACGAGAAAGGCCAGCCTCTGCCCCTATTCGAGATCAAGATCGGCAAGGAGATGACTCCCGACGGTCTGTTCGACAGAAAGCCGATCCTGGAGCTCTCCCACTCCAACTACGCCTACGGGCTGATCAAGTCCATTGACGATGAGGTCAATCGCCTCATGGACGGTATCGGTCAGGCCACCAGCAACCTCGAGGCCGAGAAGGTCGTACAGGACTGCCTCCTGCTTAGCGAGCATTCCAAGAAGTTGGCCTACCAGGCTTACTTCCTGGACACAGCGGACAGGAACTACTGGGTAACGCTCGAATCGCTTTCCAAGGTAGGCAGAACCGAGGTCTTGGGTGGCATGGCCAAATCTCTTGAAAAGCTGTGCTACGGCAATCTGAAGCCTGGCCAGCACCCTGCTCTGCCAGGTGAAGCCAAGCCGGCGCGCGAGAAGGACGATTCTCCGCAGCCGTGAGAATCGTGACCCCAGGGTCAGCACCTGAACAAGGCCACCGCGAGGTGGCCTTTTTCAATCCCAAAATGTGAAGAAAGTGTGAAGTAGTGTCAGCTCGCAGATGCGAAACGTACCGCTTATCGGACTTCACGTTGGAATGATCGCCTAGGCTAAAAGTCGCAGATATATTTCCGGCCATCATTAGAACGACCTATAACAACCTCATCGTGCCTAACGTCGTAGACCTCTATCCAGTTCAGCTCGTGCTGCTCTCGAACCGGTTTTGCATCAGCCAGTTCCCTAATGAGTCGCACGTAGTGGTCGAGAGGGAGCTCAAGCCAGCCCGCATCGTGGGTGATGGCCTCTATGAAACCCAGGACGGGAAAACCCATAGCTCCAGCGACATGCTGGTAGCCAAACAACCCCATTACGACCTCGTTCCGGAGCTTCAGGTGCTCTGCCTGGGTCGCGACGAGCCTATTGCCCGTGACATCCTGGTATCCAACATCAGGCTCAAGGTCGAAAGCCTAAACAACCTCGCTCAGGCTATTTCCTCGGCTTTGGTGAGCGGGGTGACCGTGGTTTCCGAGGACGCGCCTCCGCCACGTTTCCAGCACCGCTAGGACGATCCCTAGCTGCCTCAAGCTCCATCAGCTGGGAGAGGATTTGAGCAACCTCGGTACGCTTCTGATCCTCGATCAGCTTTGCAAGGGCTGGCCTGGCGTCAGTGCGCTTGATAGAGCTCGCACTCTCCGGGATCACAAAGGCCTCTATGCGCCGGCCCATAAGCCCCCGACGCGTACCTTCTAAACCATCATCGCCTTTGATGGCTTGATCCTCCAGCGCCCTGTCCAGGCTTGGATTGTCTATGCCCAGCAGCAGGGCCGGCCCACGGTATGTCGCGTCCAGCCTTCCAACATATTGGCCGGCTGACTTCCCGCAGTCACAGAGCCTCTCCTGCCTGGAAATCAGTTTCACAACGTCGCCGCAGTTCAAGCAGCACAAAAGCTTCATGTGTGCAGGGGCTGCGCCCCTCCTCCATCAGACGATGTTCTTCGGCTGGACTAGATGTCCAGAACGGCAGTTGCGGCCTTAGTCCATAGCTTATCGCTGACCAGGTGGCTGATACAGGGGAGCTTCACCAGCTTGAAGATCTGGCCGGCAAGGCCCTTGTGCTGCTCACAGGCAGCGACAATCGCTTCCTCCGGGATTGTCTCAAGGATTCCTGTTACAAGCCCTGCAGATGCCTTGGATGCCTTCGAGACGAGCGTGAAAACCTTCTCTTCGTTCGGAATCTCTGCGCCAAGGTAGTCAAGGTAGGCCGCGTGCCCATCCAGGTGCATCATCAGGCCGGCGTACCAGTCCGCACCATCGTCGATCAGACGCTTGATGAAAGCCTGATCCTCTGGGCGGTCTCTGCGTTGCTTGAGCTGAAAGTACTGGAAGAAGAGCTCGTGCCCGATCTTAGAGGCAGCGGCCGGCGTGTAAAGGCTTTGCTGCAGCCCACTGAGGGGAGAGCCTGTTGAGGCCGCCAGCGCTTTGATGATGTCGACGTTTCTCGTTCCTGCTGCCATGCAGGAGGTCATGCTCGGGTGCACCGTCAGCTTGTCGTTAGCAAGGATCGAGGCGACATGGGAGCGCTTTTCCAGGGGGTTATAGCGCTTGGTGACGGGGTTCATCATTAGGGCATCGAACCCTGCCTTGTCGCCAGAGGTAAGCGTCGACACGAACAATGCCGAGCACTCCCACTCATCCAGGCTCACTGGGAGAGTGGAGATATCCCTTGTGGCTCCACTTGGCAGCTGCATGATCGACACATGCGGAGTCCTGGCAGCAAAAACCTGCAGTGCCCGCTGTGCAACATCAGGCTCTTTGAAGACCTGAAGCATCACTCTCTCGGTATATGCAGGGTCGACAATAAGGCAGCAGGCAGCAAGGCTGTAGTTCTTTTGAACGACGTCACGAAATGCTCTTCGCCACTCATCAGGGTTATAAGGAAGATATCTATCGACAATCTCGCCTTCAAATTCATCGATCTCCGAATACCTCTTGTCGATGAATTTCACGACATCATCAACTGTGGCTCCTTTCTCCAATGAGGTAAGTAGCTCAAGTGCCCTGCTAGGAGCCATCTTCGTGCTCTTGTCCGAGCCGATCACCAGAGCCTTGACCCACTCGATACTAATCCCACAGTAAAACGCTTGTGATGCTTTCATGTCCTGATCTCTAGGGCAGGCATCACAAGGTGATGCACAGGCTATCTGGTTCGTGCCGGCGGTTGTTGCCGATGGAGCTTTTGAGCTGGGTTGTTCGGATGGTTAGCCTTTTAGCGGAATATTGAGCCGGCCCGGTCATGTGCTCAGATCGACCTCGAGTGCCGACTTCCGCTTGGGGACGGGAATGATCTGTCTGGCCTCAAATGCGATGTAGGCGTCAGCATGTCCCTCGGTGTAGATCACACCGTCATAGCCGGAATCTTCCAGTGCCTTGCGCAACGATACCTGCGGCAGTGCCTCCAGCAGGCCGTAATGGCAGTAGTCGAGCCCCTTGAAGGCGCTGCAGAGCTCAGCCTTAGCCCGGTCACTGACCGGGAGTTCAGCGATCACGTCGGCAGCAGCCTTACCGCGCAGATCCAGCGGCCGGCGAATGTCGAGGTAAACCTCCCGCACAACCGCTCCATAGCACCTGGCGAACCGCTCGCTGGCGGTGAAGTACGCGCCCAGACGGCGCTTATCCAAGGTGTGCACCGGAGCAGTACGGTATCGCACGAAGGCGCCATTGGTGCCGTGGAATACCCTCAGGGGATGCCCATCCGCAGTTCGCACGACCGTCGCAGCAAGCAGCTTGGCCAGCCTGGCCGGCACTTTCGGCTGCGTGTCCTGAACATCACTCATCGAGTGAAGTCCGGGCTTGAAGGGTCGTAGGCACGCTCGCGGCCGATGGCGCTCTTGATCTGGTTCGGGCTGAACACGATCCAGGAGTCTTTGCCCTTGTCCTCATAGGCGTTGCTGTACACCACACCGTCGTAGCCTTTACGCGAGAGGACAGCGGTAATGATCGCACGGCCGTCGGCATCGTCGCCCCCGCACTCGCCCATCCACTCCTCCTGGATCTCGTTGACCTCGGCCTCCGAAAGAATCCCCTGCTCCACCAGGGAGTCGATAATCTCGTCTGGGTGCCACCAAAGGATGTCGGGCAGCCGCACCGGGTTTTGCACAGAGAGGTAGACCGGGAGAATCCGGCACTGGTGATCGTAATCGTCGGTACGGTGCTCCTTCGAAGAAGTGCGACCACTGTGCACCTGCAGGATGTCTTCGGCCGCCTTTGCTGTACCGAAGTGGCTTGAGAGGCCGTAGGTCTCGAACTCGCTAAAGTCGTTCGTGTTCGTGCCGTGGTAAACCACCCGAGGCTGTCCATCAGGGGTGACCACTCGGCTGTTCTTGAACCAGCGCTTGAACCGGTCGTTGTCAGTGTCGATTGCCCGGCCCTGCTGCACAGGAATCTGTACCCTGGACGGGTCAATGAGCAGGCCGGCGGAAAGACCCTGGGTGTTCCAGGCTTCGACATTGGGTGCATACATGGCTCGTAGTGCACCGAGACTTGCCTTGAGCTCGTCGTTGCACTCACGCATGAGCGTGTTATCCACGAAGCGATTCAGACCTTCGAAGTTGAACCTCGGTAGTTCCAGGCTGCAGAGGCTGTTGATCGGGATCTGGCGCAGTTCATCCAAAACTGTCATCTCGGCCTCAAGGATGTACGACTCGACCGCATAACCGAGACAAGCCGTGGTGATGACCTCCCATGCGTTCTGGCCCAGGATATCCCTGCAGTCACGCACGGAGCCCACGCTCAGCCACTCCCAGATATCGGGGGTCAGGCTTCCAAGCGATCCATGCAGGTCGGTGGGCTTCTTCGAAGGTTGCACAGTGACCTTATGCAGATCACCCCATTCACGGTCAATCTTCTCCTGGAGCTGATTCACCGCACGGTGATCACAGGAGTCTGGATATCGGGGGCGGCCACTGCGCAGCCCCAGGAAGACCCTAGCATACCCGTCCAGCAGATCGATCCCGGAAGGAAATCCAGCAGATACCAGCGCTTTGCGCCGGCTCTGCAACAGTTCTGACGCGATCTTGAAGTCCACTTGAGGCATAAACCCCTCAAGAATAGGCTTGGCTAGGCTGAAGGAGGCCCTCACGAGGTCACCCACCAGGTCAGCATCAGATGCACCCTGCAAGTGTACAGCGCCCTGCACATTCAGGCGCTGGCGCAGGAAGTTGGCGAGCTTGAGCTGCTCATCATGCAATTCAGCGTGGCTAGCCTGCTGGCGCTGGGGATCGGCTTGAGTAGAGTACGCGGTCATGATCACTCCTCACATTCGTCTATGGTACGGAGTGAGCGCCAGGATCGGCTATAGATCGGGAATTTCCCTATAAAGGAAATGCTTGTTGAGGCTGCCGTGGCCAGGCATCGTTTCCTTCGGGTCGCCGGCCAGGAGCAACTCCGGCCATGGAGGTCGACCCCTAGTGTCCGCTAGTCTTCTTGCACGCCGGCCCAGCGCCGGCCGATGCAACCTCTCATTGAACCTCGACTTGCGCACTCGATATGCTGGATGCATAGACACACGTGCGCGTGTGCAACTTTTTGAGGTCTCTGCATGCTCCCTGAACTTGAAATTCCAAGCTACGACTACCTGAAATCGTCAAGCCTCGCTGGAGACCTTCGCCGCGAATACCACAGCCTATGGCTGGCGCTCAAAAACGATGAAGGCTACGTCAATGCCACCTTCCCGAAACGCAAACAGTGGAGAGAATTCGGGGATCGTTCTCGCAGTGAACATGAACGTCGCTCCATGATTGAGCATAAGCTCCAGACATTTGCGAAGCAGAGAAACGTCGAGGGAATTCAACTCGCCGCCGAAGCCCATGTAAGCCTTTCCATCCTCGAGCGTTACAGCGAGTACTTGGATGCACCCGGCCTTTGGGAACAAGATCCCTACGACATCTTCAGGGGAAAGCTTTTCCCGAACGTCCTTGAGCCATTCAATGGTCTCTTCAGCCGTGAAGGCAATGTCACAGCAGACTACGAAACGAAGCGCGAGGAGACTATCGACGCCCTACTCATGCTCGACTCGAGGAAGTACCTTCGTGACCCGAGGTACGTAGCCAAGTGGGCCCGTGAAATCGAGAAAGAGCACTGGCTCGTGTCCAACGAGCAAAATGCCTTCGCTGTGATTGGCTATCTTCTCGATCTCGGGATGCAAAACCCTGTTTGCCTTGACCAGTTCCACAAGCAAGGTGCCAAGGTCGAGAAGCGCGCCCAGGCCTTCCTCAACAAACTGGAGAAGAACATCAAGAGCGAGCAAGATCCGCATAAAGCTCTCTCGCAATCCATGTTCCTCCAGGTCTGCGTAATGCTGGCGCTTGAGAGGAACCAACCTGTCGATTTGCACCACCTTCTCGCGTTCATCAGCTCGCCAAAAATCAACGCTGAGCGCGCGCAGAGGGCGCTCGAGGGGTACGAACACAAGGACGCCATCTCGTCCCAGCTCTACAACCTGACCGTCATGGTTGATTCACCGCTGGAAATTGCTATGGGAGCTGGTACAAAGCCAACTGCCCTGGCGTTCCTAGGCATGATGAAGGATGACCGCCTGTTGACCTCGGAAGCTGCTGACGCACTGATTGCCCCGCTTCTGCCCTATTTCAAGCGCCTGCTGGATGACCCTGCGCATGTTGCTGCGTTTCTGAAATCAAAGTACCAGGTCAACTGCCCATCCGTAGTTCAGGCGATTCTGGCCAGAGGACACGCTTTTACGAAAGACCCTATCTGCCTAGTGAACATCTGCAGACGGAACGAGTTTGCCGACTCCCTGGTTGAGCAGCTGACTGCGGGCCTGGTCAAGGACGACAAAGCCGCGTTCTTGACCGGCCTAAACGAACAGGCTGCGGACATCATGGTTCGAGAACTCAGCATTTCGGAGAATTGTGGCGTCTGCCTTGCCGACCTTGCTCCTCACAGTAGGAAAGCCGCGTACCTGAATGATCCCGAGCGCTTGCTGAAGCTGGCCATGGTTGGTGAGTTCAATCAGGGCAGCAAGACAGTTGGTTTCAAGTCTGGCGAGAAGGCTGATTGGCTCATCAACTGGGTACGTATCTGGGTCGCCCAAGACAAGGAAGGCTTCCTGGCGGGCCTCGATGACGAGGCCGGCGACCTGCTCGCGCGATCCAAGTTGGACATGAAGCTTGTTGGTCTGACGGTGCATGACCTCAGGGCTACGAATTCCAATGTCGCCTATACCCAGTCCATGGCAGACGTGCTGCAAATCTGATGGGGCTCCGGCCTCCTATCGTACCCGAGAAGCGTAAATGACTCAGACCATGAGCCACATCGAACTCACCGAGCAGTTCTTCGAAGCCAGGCGTTATGTCAGCCAGGCGGCCCTGGAAGGCGACTACGACTCCGCCACGTTCAGAAACTACGTCGGTCGAATGAAAGAGGTAATCAGCCAGGCGCTCCTGGCCGGCGAGATCGGCCTTGTAGGGAAGCTGGCCAGTGACGCCACCAGGGCAATTGACCACGATGCCAACGTCAAGCTGAAGCTGAAGAAGCCCGATCTGCTTTACGTGCTGAACGAGATCCCAACTCGTTCCTACGCTGTCATGCAAATGGTTAGCACAGACAGAAAGGTTAACCTTGCCATCATCGATTCCCTGGGCCGCGCAATGTCCAAGAACTGGAGTGACGACACTCACTCTTACCAGCTCAAGGAGTTCATGACGAAGCTTGGCAAGGTGAACGAAGGTCAGGACTGGGCCCACGCAGTCCATGTGCTGAGCGAGCGAGCTGGGTTCAGGAGCATGCAATCCCCGATTCTGGAGTCCCTTGGCTACCTACCACTGAAGGTGGCAGAGAACAACAAAGCAACAATGCGCTTCCTGACTGATCAGTTCATCGCATCGAAAGGGAAGCTTGAGACGCAATCCCACGATGAACGAAAAGGGAAGCGCGGGCTGCTCTTCTCGGACATCGAGGTATTGACTCGTCTGGCTGTTGTCGCAAAGCCCTCAGAGCTGGTACAGATCAGCAATCAGATGTACCACATGGAGTCCAAAGAGAGCGGTTACCTCCCGCGTATCTTCAACCTCCTTCCCAAGACGGCCGAGAGCGTTAAACCCTTCAAGCAAGATCTGGCTGATGAATGGGTATGGGATGACGACAAAAAGCACATCAGGCGCGCATACCTTCGCGAGGCGCTGAGGGCTGACAGCGAGCTGCCGATCATCGCGATGACCCTCCAGAACCTGAGGGACATCTACAGCACGAACGAGTACCTGCCTGAAGAAGCCCAGGCTTCGCCGGCAAAGGTCGCCCAGGCAATCGACCATACGTTCCGTGCCATCGAAGAAGAGAAGCGTAAGCGCGGCAACGTCACGAATGCCACCCGAGACACCGAAGGCCTCAGGTTCAAGAATGGCATCAAGAACGTGGCCAGAGACGACGCACTGGAGCTGTCTGACTGCTACGCCACCTATGAGGCCGTCAAGGCGTTCGAAATCTGAACCTCTGGACGCGAAAGGCCGGCTTATGCCGGCCTTTTTCTTGCCTGGTTACAGGCCGATCCTTGCCAGACCATCCAGGGCAGCCACCCGGTAGCCTTCCGCCATGGTGGGGTAGTTGAAGGTCGTCCGGGTGAAGAACTTCACGCTGTTCCCCTCACCCTCCTGCAGCATGATCGCCTGCCCGATGTGGACAATCTCCGAGGCCTGGTAGCCGAAGCAATGGATCCCGAGCACCTCCAGGGAATCGCGGTGGAAGAGGATCTTCAGCATGCCGGCCTCCTCCTCGGAGATTTGCGCCCTGGCCAGATCCTTGAAGTAGGCACGCCCCACTTCGTAGGGGACGCCCTCTTTGGTCAGCTCGGACTCGGTCTTACCCACCGAGCTGATTTCTGGGATGGTGTAGATCCCGGTCGGGACGTCGGAAACAGTCCAGGCGAGCGCCGGATCGAGCATTGCGTCGACGACGGCCCTCCCCTGGTCGTAGGACGCGCTTGCGAGGCTAGGCCACCCGATGACATCCCCTGCAGCGTAAATGCCGCTGGCGGCCGTCTGGTAGGCCTTATCCACGTCGATCTGACCTCTGCTGTTGGCGGAGATGCCTACCGACTCGATTCCGAGGCCGTCGGCGTTGCCAGTCCTGCCATTGCACCAGAGCAGGAGATCACCACGCACTGTCTTGCCAGACTTGAGGTGCACCACGACGTTATCGTCATTGGCCTCGAGCCAGTCGAAGGTTTCGTTGTGCTTCACCACGACATTGCCGCCGCTTAGGTGGTAGCTCAGCGCAGCAGAGATTTCATCATCGAGGAAATTGAGCAGACGGTCACGGGTGTCGATCAGGTCTACCTGAACGCCCAGGCCGCTGAAGATCGAGGCGTACTCGCAGCCAATCACCCCGGCCCCGTAGATCACAACACGCTTAGGCGTGTACTCCAGGCCCAGGATGGTGTCGCTGTCGTAGACACGGTGATGGGTGAAATCGATCTCAGCGGGCCTGTAGGGGCGCGAACCGGTAGCGATCAGGGCGTTCTTGAAGGTGAGGATCTCGCCACCGTCCTCGGTACCCGGCTGGACTACCCGGATTTCACGGGAGCCGACAAACAGGGCCTCCCCCTTGAAGAGCGTAACCCCGCTTTCGTTGAACTTGGCCATCTTCCGGGCGGCCTGGCGCTGGGTCACACTGGCGGCCAGACGCAGGACGTTGTCGAAGTTGATGCTCTTGGCAGACTCGGTCATCTGAAAGAGATGGCTCTTGGAGGCCTGGATCAGCTTGCGCACCCCATGGCGCAACGCCTTGGAGGGGATCGTACCCTTGTGAGTGCTACCACCACCGATTGCGTCACGCTCAACCACGGCCACACGGAGGCCCTTGTTCGCTGCTTGGATCGCAGCTCCTTCTCCGGCCGGGCCGGAGCCTATGACCACGAGGTCAAACATCTGGCTGTTGTTCATCAACACTCTCACAGGTCACGCGCCTGCAGACCAGGCGCAAAAAAGCCGGCATCGCCAACCTACTTACCTATCGGCGAAAACCGGCCATTCCTGGAGGAAAAGGTGCGCTGAGGGCTATTGGAAGTTGCCCATACCAATCGACTTCAGGTGCTCATTCCGCCTGTTCTCTTGCTTCCTGATCTCCTCTCGATCCTTCAGGTCGACCGGGCGCGCGGTCAGGAAGTCCTCAAGCTCAGCATTCGAAGTGGTCAACTGCTCCCACTGAGCCATTCCATCGACGAAGCTGGAAAAGCAGAACCGCAGCCCGAGGCTACTTCGGGTGACATGGAGCCCAATCGCAACCGTCGAGAAAAGCTGGATCAAGACCGCATAGGTGCCATCCTCAAGCCTCTTTGCCCCTCGGTAACCCTGAGCCCTCAAAAAAGCGGTGTGCTCGTCCTGGGCCTCAGGCGGATTGATCACCTTCTCCAGTTCGGGGTTTGCTTTAAGTTCGAGGTCAAGGTCGGGGTACATGTCGGAAGCTCCTACGCTTCCTTAAATTTAGCACCCCTGCGGCCCTCGACGAAACCACGCAGCTTCTGATGGTACTGCTGTACCAGGAAGGATCGGTTGAACCGGTCGCGTTCCTTGTACTGCTCCACCAACCGCAACTTCTCCTCTTCGACCTGCTGGAGACGAATCTTCAGTTTGTCGACTTCACTGGCGAGCCTGTGCTCGCTGGCGCGGGTGATCTTCAGCTCGTGCAAGAAAGCTTCGTCGAGCTTCTGCCGCTGAGTCATCCGGCGTCCACGGCGCAGACCAAGCTTGGAAAAGGGCCACATACGATCACCGTCCGTAGGTAGGTTTGGATGCAAATCACGATGCACAATTATAGATAAATTGCAGAAGCTGACAAGGCGCCAATTCCCCTGAAATGCTTGTCCCAGGCGGCCAATTGATATAACGTGCGGGCTCGTAACTCGGTGGATTCATCATGCTCAAAAACCTGCTGGCGGCTGCTGTCCTGGCCACCATCATCGGCATCCTTCTACACGACCACGTTCCGGCCGGCGTCCTGGTCATGATGGAGCTCGTTGTGCTTTCGGTGTTCTTCGCACCTCGGCAAGAAGAACCATGGTCGCTACGTTATATCGTTGCATGTGAGGCAACGTCCAAAGTGATGGGCGCGGGGATCATGATCGGGATTCAATGGCTGTCCTTCGCGGTGATGGAAGTCGCGTCGGCCATCGGTGCGGCATATCGCTGGGTGCGTAGCCTGCGCAGCGCTCCGCAGCCCAAGGGGCGACACAAGCACCGGGTCGCGCGTTTCAGTGATGAAAGTGGCCAGGCAAGCCGGGTAAGATCGAAGAGTACCTCAACCTCGAAACGCAGGGCCTCTAGCTGATGTCCTGCACTGGTGCCCCATGCGCAATATTGCCCTGCTGATCTGCATTTCCCTTCTCGCCGGCTGCTCGTGGAGCAATCCAGTTCGCTGCAGCGACGTGGCTGGCGCCACTGGCGCATTCCTCAGCGTGATGACGGCTGGAAACTATCCGCTTAACCGGATTGCCAACGACAGCGTCTCGGGCCGCTGCGATTAAGCGAAGAGATCGATCTGTGCCGAGTCGGCCTTCGGCGGGATGAACTTGTTCTCCTCGGCTGCAAGCTTCGCAAGCACATCTTCCAGGGTGATTTCGCCCAGTAGCACCTGAAGTACGTGGCCATGACAAGCGGATGGGTCGCACGTGCACTCGAGCACCTCTCCCCTTAGGCCCTCGAGGTTATCCAGAATCCACTGCCGGCGGTCGGGCTCGATGATCGCGTAGAAGGGGTTCGTGCCGCGCAGCCATTCGTAGTAGCCGATGACTGCTTCACGACGAGTCTCAACTGCCACGACGCCAATAGCCGAGTTGCCCAGGAAGAACGGGTTACCGAAATGGAAACCCACGCGCCGCCTGGCGATAGAGACGGTGCCTTTCTCCTTGTAGCGGTTCACAACACGCGTTGGCATGCAGAATCCTGGAGTGCAGTTGGACTTCGCCATTCTAACACCGGACTTAGGCCAGCCAGCAAGGGGGCTCAGAGGTTGTACTGACGGCGCAGATGCTGCGCGTAGGAGCTCGCTTCAGAGCTTCCCAGTGCATGCGCCCTATCGAGCCACTTGAGCGCCTCGGGGATGTCGTTGAGGGCCGGGTCAGTATAGGCCTTACCCAGGAGCAGGAAAGCACGTTGCTCCCCCAGGCCGGCTGCTTCGCGGAGCCATCTGATTGCCCGCTGTGCCTGTCCTGTTGCAACCAAGTGCTCACCCAGGGCTAGTTGGGCCTGTACGTCGCCGGACTCGGCATGCGCCTCCAGGACTGCATACTTCGTTGGCACCGGCTTACTGTCCGGGATTTGATTGCGGTGCAGATCGAGTGCTGGCACAACACTAGGAGTGTTGGCGATCTTCGCCCGGTCTTCCGGCCTCCAGACCTCCTCTTCCGGTGTAACCACAGACCACTCACCGCCCATCTGTGAAACCCGATGCGGTTTGCCGGTCTGGACTGCCAGTTCTTTGGCCTTCTGGACTGCTTCGTGTCGGGTCATGTTCTGCGCGGTTCCAAACCTGTTGATCAGGGCTAAAGTGTATCCCCGATCAGTGCATGGCGAAATACCGGCTGCCGGCGCGCCTGGCATCACAGCCCAGGCGCGCCTCACCGCGTCACACGATCATCTTGGACAGCTGCTTGCCACGCCGATCCAGGTGCTTCCACTTCGCCTTGAAGGAGGTGGAATCAAGGCCACCAAACATGCTGGCGTTGCTGTGCACCTCGCAGAGCCCAGTCAGGAGCAGTGTAGCGGCCTCGGGCCGACTGGCGAACTCCTGCAGATCATCTGCCTTGAGCAGATGGATGTCCATGTCCAGCTCCATCAGCCTGGCTACCTGCTCACTTCCACCCACCCTCCTCCAGGTCTCGCCGGAAACTCGGGCGTGGTCAGGGAAATGCGCCCGCCCTTCTTCGTCGACGACACGGCAGTAGGGTTTCCCACAGTCATGCCAGACCTGATAAAGGGTGGCGTCCTGGTCATCTACAACACGCTCCCATAGCCCCTTGTCGCGGGCCCAATCCGGGATTTTCCACTCGTACTGCAGGGGAGTCCCCTCGAGCACATGTGCTCGCAGATCCTGGTAGTAGCGTCTCACCGAGTGCCCATGCTCCAGAACCGACTGTCCCTTGGCTTGCTCTGTTGCCTGCATGTCGAGCCTCAGCTGGTAAAGCTGAGCCCCTTCATGCTGCGGACTAACCCGCTTAGAAGAGCAAGCCTGCTTCGACCACAGGCTTCAACACGGCAATGGCCTCGTCGAGCATGGCCGGCGTCATCTTCACGCGCAGGGTTTCAGTGCGGTCTTTACCCTCGCTGAGCGCCTTCGAAACAGCCTGCAGGTGCTGCAGTTCGTTCTCGATGTGCCCCAAGGCGTCGGCGCCGTTGGCACTGATGTTGGTCTTACGGTAGTCGGCACCACGCAGCGCAGCGTACACGCCGTAGTCACGCAGACTCAGTTTCTTCGGGCGCACGCCGTGGGCCAGCATCGGGCGCTTGAGGTTTTCCGGGTCGGTGAGGCGGGCCTTGTAGGCGGCTACCAGGGCTTTGCGGGCTTCATTGAAGGGTACGAATTCATTGGTCATGGTGATTCTCCACTTGGGTTTGGTTAGGTTCAGAGACACTGGAATTTCTTGGTGATCGGGCGCGCCTGGGCCTTGGTACAGGGCCCAATAGCGCATGCAGTGATGATCGGGGAGCCGTCGAAATGCGGCGGCATGACATGTGTCCGGTCGGCAACGAGCGCGCACGGCAAGCCGAGCTCACGTGCCTGGACGTATGCTTTGACGAGTTGCTGCTGGTTTTTTGCCTTCAACGCGACTTTCGAACCGCGAGTTTCGTGGTTCTCGTAACGCTCGGCGATTTCAGGGACGAGGTGGCGGGCGCATTTAAGCGAATATTCGAATGCGTGGCCGTTCTGGGCAGATGCTTTGCCAGCATCCATCTCAAGGGACGTCGGGACGATTGAGTAGATGTAGAGACCTTCTTCAGGTGCCTCATCTTTTTCGCCGCCGGCAATGAGCTGTGCAAGCTCATCGAGAGGCATCGACAGGACGTCGATGTTCGCGAGGGGGTCGGAGTACGGTCTAATCCGCTTAGAAGAGCAACGACATGATGGTGTCCTCGATTAGGTGATTGGTCTTAACAAAGTGCCATAACGTTTAGGGTGGCACAAGCCCCCTTTTTAGCCCCTGGAGGCAAGGGCAACCTTACCTCTCAGTTTCCAGAGAATTACTCTGGAGAATAATGATAAAGGAGCTATGCTCACAAAATCGCTATTCTGAATTTGGCTCTCGAAACAGGACTCGAACCTGCATCCTTCCGGGTTTGCAATCCGGCTGCTCCACCAATTGAGCTACTCGAGATCTGTGACGAAAATCTTAGTGCCACATTGTCATGGTGTCAATAACCACATAAAGGAAATCTTCAACTTTTTCCGAACTCCCAACCTGGAACCTCGCCGTCACGCACATCAACCTTGCCCTCTGACGGCTTCCAGCCGCGTAGCAGCGTCGTCGACATCGCAGCGTTGAGCATTGTCAGGCGGGCCTGCTGATCCCCAGGCCATTCGACATCGGCCTCAGCTTTGACAGCCCCTGTGTCGATGGCAAAGACGTTTGCCAGCTGGCGCATCCCCGTCGTCTGGATCGTGTGGCCAACGAAGATGCGGCCGATGCCCGGTACCGCCTGCTCGATGTCACGTTCGAGTCGTTTACGGCCCCAAAGTGCTTCAGCGACTACACGCTCATCTTGTTTGGCAACCGATGCCTTGAAGTCCTGCCAGGACATGCCGAGCGGCACCTCAGCATGGACGATACCAAAGGGGCCGCGAGGTGTGGCCACCTCCATGATCAACGGGAGCTTGCGTAGTTCGGTGATGATCTGACGGCGAGTTTCCGGCTCGACGTCTAGCCACCAGTGCATACCGTTGCCAGGGAAGCGCTGGACGAGCATGTGCAGAAGGTCTTCAGGCGGATCAACGTCGTCCTTGTAAAGGTCAATCAGCATGTCCTCGTGATTGCCCCTGATCGAGTAAACCCATGGCTTCGCCAGGAAGTTGAGCACCCGATGTGAGCCACGCCCCCTGTCTACCAGATCACCGACCACGAACAGCCTGTCCACCGCCGGATTGAACTTAGCCGCCTTCAAGGCTTCGATCACCAGGTCGTAGGCGCCGTGAATGTCCCCCACGATGAGATCGCGGCCGGCCTGGTTTATCGGCACGTACATGATGGGGTCGCAGTAGAAGGTCGACATGATCGCTCCGGTATTTGCGTTTTCACCATCTTAAGTTAACCTGGTCTACTGCGTCACTTTTTCATTGGAATTGTTGGCGCCCATCTGCCGTCTGCGGCAAACCGAGACGGCGTAGCGATAAAGGAATCCCAGTGATCATCAGAAGCAAGAAGCGCGACTACTACGACGGCGCAGTTGGCTTCGGCATCGACAAGGGTGTCGTGTACGAGCGCACCGAGGTGAGGATCGACGATCCTCTCTACGTGAAAATGCCGGCGGAGGACAAGATCAAGCGCAAGGTAGTGACTGACGCTGTCGACAAGTGCATCGAGGCCACCAAGCGTATACGCCACCCTGGTTTCGATGAGATGGCCGTGGGCTTCTGCGGTAAGATCTACCTGGGCCTTATGCCAGGGCACCCCCACATCAGCATGGATTACCTGCGACCAAAGCCTCCGAAGAGCGATGGTCGTGCATACTGGGTTGAGAAGGACTTTGCGCCCAACGACCTCACCTCAAGGACGCCGGTACACTTCTACGACCCGAAGCAGTACACCTACACGGCTGAGCAGTGGCTGGCCGAAAACTCGAAGACCAGGGTGTTCGACAACCTGGATACCTTCCTGGCGCTCGATGCACCGGTATGGGTTCTCTTCGGGCGGGATCTGTACATCAACCCCTGCCTGCAGACCTATGGGTTCCAGCGCATGATGGACTCCATCACCGCGTTTCAGGAGGTCAGCATGTTCGTCTCGGGTGTTCTGGCCACCGCCAAGCAGCAACCGATCCCCCACACCCCTGACCGCCTGATGGCAGCCGCCAAGGGATTCGACGAGCACAGCTTCAGGAAGGGCCCTTCGAAGCGCAAGTCGAGCTGATTAGCTCTCCTGGGGCGCCTCCAAGGTGATCCTTGCGTTGCCCATCACTGGGAGCTTCAGGGCCGTCGAGTTGATGCAATATCGGCCGCCGGCTCTACCCTCCGGGGGAAACCACTCCCCCAGCCTGGCATCGCAGGCACTGCACCTCGCCCAGTGGCGCACAACCCCGCCTCTCTCTGCCGGATGAAGGTAGATCCTGGAACGCTTGATTGGCTCAAGAAAGCTTGGCCACCCGGTTCCAGTGTCTGCCTTCGTCTTTGAGGAGAAAAGCGCAGTTCCGCAGCACCTGCACACATAGGTACCAGCTGTGAACACCTCGCAGAACTGCCCCTCGAAAGCCTTGTCTGACTGCCCGAGCCGGCACACTCTATACTCGTCTTCAGTCAACAGCTGGCGCCAGTCTTCCTCGCAGGTCACGCAAATGATCCTTGGGTAGCGTGGCATCTCCGATCCCATGTCTACGCCGGGAGGGGGATTTGATTTGCCTGTTTTCTGCGATGGCCTAAACCAGCCCAGTAACCTGTTCAGCATAAGTCTCGTCGTCCTGTAGGAACTGGCGCCATACAAGTGCAGCAATTTCAGGATAAAGGATCAAGTGCTTCATCGTCATCGAGGATGCCGAAATCCCTGACAGCTACGATGTACTCCGGCTGCATTGACCAGAAGACACCCTGGACACACCTATCCAGGATGGGTACTTGAGGCGACCAATCAACGTCGCCGTGCCACTGCAGATCGAAGATAGTTGGCCACTTCTCCTCGACCCAGGATTGCTGCTCTGGAGGGAGCTTCTCCGGTATCGCACCAGGGAATCCAGCTTTAGCCAGGCGGTAGCACAGGGCACTCCACTCACGTTCGGAAGATGTGATAGGGCTGTTGTTGATGACCATGTGCCAGTCATCAAAGCAAGAAGCAAGGACGATGTGTGCGGGGAGTGAAAGCTCCAGGAGCACCTGGTTTGAGCTATCTGCCGGTGGGCGGCAGAAAAAGCTGTTGTACTGGAGCCAGCACCACCAGGGAGTATTCGCACCTTCTGGCCTTGCCAGACCTGAGCTTTCCATCTGGCTGATCATCCAGGGGTACACATGCCCAACATGCTCGTCAGCGAGATGAGCCGGAACAGTCGAATTTGAGGTGGTCGAAAGCGCCAGAAGTACGCGCTTGTCGACAGCCATCCACGCCGGCACTGTGCCGTCCTTGCGGATGAAGTGTCGAACCCCTGCCTGCCGCTGTACTGCAGTTACGTGCATCTTCTCCCTCCCCAAAATGGATCGATCAGGTTACTCAGATAAGGGGTGCCTGACAAGCTCAGAGGCTGTAGAATCGGGCCTTTCCGGCGCACAGCTGGCGCTATTATTTGCTCAAGGACTACCTCATGAGCCACGACCTTTCGAAGCTGGCCTGCTGGGACATGGAAATGTGCTGTTGGGAAGGCAGGCCCATCGGCGAGATCATCTCCATCGGGATCGCAGAGCTGCATCTTCCCACTGGCAGAATCACCCGTGAGGCGAACTACATCGTCCGCCCGGACAGGGATAAGGTTAGCGAGTTCTGCACTGAGCTGACGGGCATCACGCAGCGCATGGTAGATCGCCAAGGGCGCTCCCTGGCTGACGTCCTGAAAACCATCGAGATGAAGTTCGGCGGAGCCGGCAAGGTGTACGTCGCCTGGGGTGATGACGCTGGATACCTGCAGCGACAGTGCGACTGGCGCGGTATCAAGTCGCCGGTCAAACAGAGTCTCGATGCGAGCCTCCTGTACCGCATCCGCCAGCGCATGACTGACGGAAAAAGCGTTGGTCTGCTCAGCGCCCTGACTAAGGCAGGTCTTGCCTTCGAGGGCCGTCAGCACAACTCCCTCAACGATGCGAAGAACCTGGCCCGCCTGATCACCAAGGAAAACCTCCTCTAGCGATCTAGCGGCCAAAGAAAAAGCCGCCGGGCATTGCGCCAGGCGGCTTTCGAGATCCGCACGATGCGGTCAAATTGGAGCGGATAAGGAGGTTCGAACTCCTGGCCTGCGCCTTGGCAAGACGCCGCTCTACCAGCTGAGCTATATCCGCGTGGTGGACGTTGCAGGAGTCCAACCTGCTACCCCTCCTTGCGCAATGGCTGAGCCTAGCGTGGTAGCGAACTACCAGGCCCGCAAGGAAGAGCTGCCTCAGCACGCCCCTTGAAACTACACAGACAACTTGGTGGAGAATGCGGGGTTCGAACCCGCGACCTCCTGCATGCCATGCAGGCGCTCTCCCAACTGAGCTAAGACCCCGATGAAACTGGTGGAGCAGGTGGGGCTCGAACCCACGACCTCAGGCATGCCATGCCTGCGCTCTTCTAACTGAGCTACAACCCCGGTACTTCATTGAACTGGTGGAGAATGCGGGGCTCGAACCCGCGACCTCCTGCTTGCAAGGCAGGCGCTCTTCCAACTGAGCTAAGACCCCAAAACTGGTGCATGCGGAAAGATTCGAACTTTCGGCCCCTCGATTATCGGTCGAGTGCTCTACCGCTGAGCTACGCGTGCACAACCCTTTTCTACTCCGGCGGAAATCCAACGCCGGGTGAACCTGGTGCCGAATGAGGGACTCGAACCCATCGCCCTCGCCCTTACCAAGGGCGCGCTCTACCACTGAGCTAAAACGGCAGTGAAACATTGGTGGAGATGACGGGAGTTGAACCCGCGCAACTGCTACTCAAGACCTTTCAATCCCGAGCTCCAAGGAGCTTTAGACTACGCTTCCCGTGCTTGTTTGGCCCCGCCAGGGTGGAGTGATTACCAGAACCCTTGAGGGGGCTCCCCTGGCCGCTATCGGTGCTTCTGAGACGTTCCGCTCCTCAAGATGAACAGTCGGGTTTTACCCCTCCGGCTTCTAGTTTATGCCGTGCTCGCGACCAACTGAGCATCCATCCCCGTATGTGGTGGTAACGAAGGGCTTCGAACCCCTGACCTACCCCGTATGAAGGGGCCGCTCTACCAGCTGAGCTACGTTACCTTGGCAGACCGCCCCGGATTCGAACCGAGCCTCTTCAGTTTTGGAGACCTAGAGGGTGCCAGACACGACCTGTTAAAACCTTCAATTTCCGCTTAAAAGTGGGTTGAGAGATGGGGATCGAACCCACGACAACCGGAGCCACAATCCGGTGCTCTGCCAACTGAGCTACTCTCAACATCGAAACTTGGTAGATCCGGGCGGGCTCGAACCGCCGACCCTCTGCTTGTAAGGCAGATGCTCTTCCCACTGAGCTACAGATCTACAAACCTTGAAAATGGCGGCCCTTGGTGGGATCGAACCACCTCGTGGCGGGGTCAAATCCCGCTGCCTTCCCACTTGGCTAAAGGGCTACAACTCTTCTGCCTGCCTCTCTTCCGCAGGACTTCTTCTGTTTGGCGGCCCCGGTAGGACTCGAACCTACGCATGCCTGGATCAGAACCAGGTGCCTTACCAGCTTGGCTACAGGGCTACTGTGTGGTGATGGAGGTAGGATTCGAACCTACGAACCTTCCGGAGCGGGGTTACAGTCCGCCGGCTTTGACCACTTGCACTACTCCATCATGACTTTCTCGCCAGGGCCGATTCAGGCCACCTCCTGGCTCACTGATTTTTTTCTGCCGGCGGAGGCTTCGCCTCTCGCCAAATTTGGCTCCGATTCCTGGACTCGAACCAGGGACTCCCTAGTTAACAGCTAGGTACTCTACCAACTGAGCTAAACCGGAATTGACCTTCTCAAATCCCTGCAAAATCCTGCAGGCCTTGCATTTGGTGGGCCGCATTGGACTTGAACCAATGACCACCCGCTTAAGAGGCGGGTACTCTACCAACTGAGTTAGCAGCCCAAAATCATCCCCAGTGTATCGCCGTGGGGTGCGCCGCATACGAAGCGGGTCGGGTCTCAGCTCCCTGCAGGTTGCCCGTGGGCAATCCTGGTCTGCTGGTCTCTTTGGCGGGCCGGGGGAGGACTCGAACCCCCTACCTCAAGGATTTGGAATCCCGTATGCAGCCAGTTACACCTCCGACCCGTGTTACTCAGCGAGCGGCCAGGAATTTTTACCCTACCAGTCTGCTGTCTTGCCCATCGAGTTGGCGTATTCCACCATCTCAATTACCCCTAAATTGGCTCCGGGAACAGGGCTCGAACCTGTGACCCGCGCATTAACAGTGCGCTGCTCTTCCGACTGAGCTATCCCGGAAAGGTACATCTACATCTCTGCGTAAGCGGCCCCTTCACGCGCCCTTCCGCTGGCTCCCCGTAACGGGAGCCCCCTGATTTGGTGGGCCGCATTGGATTCGAACCAATGACCAGATGGTTAAAAGCCACCTGCTCTGCCAGCTGAGCTAGCGACCCAAAATCGTCCCCAGTGTGTCGCCGTGGGGTGCGCAGCATACGGAGCTGGCCGGGTCTCGGCTCTTTGCAGGTTGGCCAGAAGGCGCCTGGGCTGCCGGTTATCTATCTTGCCCTCCGCCCGCTTGGGCCACTGGGAGGACATTGCATTTTTGGTGGAAAAGGACAGGTTTGAACTGCCGACCTCACCCTTATCAGGGGTGCGCTCTACCAACTGAGCTACTCTTCCAAAGTTGGAGCTGAAGACAAGATTCGAACTTGCATAAAGGTGGGTTGCAATCACCTGCCTATCCGTTCAGCCACTTCAGCATCAAACTTTTCTCAAATTTTTGGCGCACTTATCCCGCAACTTGAATAACAGTTTTAAAACAACTTTTAAGACAACATCTTAAACTTCAAAAACAACTGGTGCATCAGGGCAGATTTGAACTGCCGACCCTCGGGGTTTCACGCCGATGCTCTAACCAAACTGAGCTACCGATGCATTTAAAACATGAACTTAGAACTGCTAAGTTTCACTATTGGTTGCGGGAGACGGATTCGAACCGCCGACCGCCGGATTATGAGTCCGACCATCTACCAACTGATTGTATCCCGCCTAAAACCTGGTGGAGCCGGTAGGACTTGAACCTACAGTGGGCGTCGCCCGGCGGATTTACAGTCCGCTGACTTTACCAATTCGTCTACGTCTCCAGGGTGCTTGGAACCTGCCTTGGGACGTTTGGCCACGTAGAACTTTATTCTGCGCAAACAAAAACCCCGAGGCTTTGGAGGCCTCGGGGTTTATTTGCCCTTTTAGCCGGCCTCCGCTTCTCAGCGCAGACCGACGAAAATTCGGTCTACGCAGGAGTCTTCACGCAATAATTGATAAACCACTGGGCCGCGATTTGCTTCGCGCCTTGCTGGTTCATGTGATTGTGGGTCATTGCGTTCATGGATAACTCCTGGGATGTGAGATCATTAAAACAACGCTCTTATTCTTCGTCAACTACTTTTTTGAAATTTTTTTCAGAAGCTGTTTGCTGCCCCTTCGGCTCCGTCCTTATCATGGAGATAACAAGCATTACCCACCCTTTGGGTGACTACGCTGCCAACTAGGAGAACAACAATGGTCAGCAGAATTGGACAGGCTCTGAAGAACTGCCTGACGAACGAAGTAGCTCACGCGAAGGCGATCACTGAGCATGACGCGTCGACCGGTAACAACTTCGCCTACAGGCTCCTCCCCGCCTCCGTTGTTGGCGCAAGCCTGATGAAGCTGTACCTCTCTGCTTCGCAACCTGGCAACAGCGTTACCGAAAACGTCCTGGCCGCTGGCCAGATGGTCGTCGACGCTACCGCCGGCTTCGCAAACGACCACTCGACCGGCCTGATGGTTGGCGGTGCAGTCGTTGCTACTGCCTTCGCCGCCACTTTCGTGAAAGGCCTGGCGCTGGAAAACGAAGAGCTCCGCAAGCGCCTGAGAGATGCCTTCCAGAAGGAGGGCTATGGCGAAGAGGCCGTTCGATCCGCAGAGCGCGCTCACGCAGCTTTGCTGAAAACTCACAGCGACCTGAACTCCCTGGTGCACGCTGAGACACAATCGCTGAAGGCGCTGCTGCTCAAGCCGAGCAAGGAGCTGGTGAAAATCGCCAAGAAGCACAAGGTCGACATCGTTGACCCGGAAGCTCAGCGTGACCTGCAGATGGCTTACATCCACGGCCTACGTCAGGCCCTGGCAGAAGGTGTCGCGAAAGGTCGTGACATGTCCGGGAGCGTGAAGATCCACTCCAGGGACGTGAAGGCGGCCATCCTCGCCGGCATGACCACCTACTACCAGGCAATCGTGGGCAGCGAGCCGTCTCTCGGAGCTAAGGTGAAGTACACCATCACCGGGCGTGAAGGAGACCTCATCCAGGACTCCGTTGCCGGCCAGAAGGCCCAGAAAGGCTATGACGCCATCCGCGCCATGGATGCCGATGCACCGAAGGGTGAGTACTCCAAGAAGGAGATCCTCGAAGCCCTTCAGAAGCGTGAAAGGGATTCCTCGGTCGATCTCGGTCGCTAAGGACTCCCCCTTGGCTCAGATTCCATCAATCTCGGCCAGGTATTTCTCGATGGTGCTGACCACCTCCAGGGTGGTCAGTTCATCGAAGGGGCCCGCAGCTTCGATATACCGACGGAGATCCTCCTGGTAGCTCATTCCCATATTGGAGAGGATCAGCAAGCCCTCCCTGTCTTCCTGAGATAGCTCTCCTTTCCCTAGCTCCCCAAGCTTCAACCCAGCCGCCTCCAGGCGCGGGTAGAAGGACACAAACTTGTCCTTGGCCTTCTTGGTGAGGTCGTAGGCCTTGGCCGAATCGGTCATCTCTGCAATTCCATGTAAAAAGAAACGTTTAGTCCCGTGGATCGAGCCCATGAGCCATCAGGCTCAGTCAGGCCGTGGCCTGCCGGCGTATCGATCCTGGCGGGGAGGTTCCGACAATATTCCGGATAAAGACGGGCGGCAGTCAACCGACATTTACATGCTCGGGGATGCTGGAATAATGAGGCCTCGCTCTCGGAAAGGCTCTCATGAAACGTCTACTCGCATGCCTGATGCTCTGCGTAGCTACGCTTGCATCACCCCTTCTGCAGGCTGGCCAGGCGCCCGTCGACTGGCGGATCGCTCTGCTCAGCCAGGATCGATGCCTTAACCTCTATCGTCAGTCCACCAAGGAGCGGGTCAACGCCTGCTACTGGTACAAGCGGACGGGCCTTGATGCTGTCGGCTACGCCAAGGCGAACTACATCCTCAGAGACGCAGAAGAGCGCGTTCAGACGCGCATGGACGTGAAGCTGCTGGACGTGCTCTTCCTGATCCAGCAATGGCTCATCGCCGAAGGGCGCAACAGCGACATTCACGTGCTCTCCGGCTTCCGTACCCCGGCGCACAACAAGCGCCTGGAAGCCTCCGCAAAGGACTCACAACATCTCCATGGCAAAGCCGCCGACATCTTCATCCCAGGCCTCAAGACAAACCTGCTCGCAGCCATGAGCCGTGTGATCGGCGTGGGCGGTGTCGGCATCTACCCGGTGAAGAATTTCGTGCACGTAGATACGGGCAACGTAAGGGTGTGGGTCTACCGATGAAATTCCTGGTCTTCGTTCTGTTTGCGCTTATAGTTGCCGGCTGCTCTTCCAGCCCACCTAAGGCCCCTCTTCCACCACAAACTTCAATCAACTTCGGAACTTCTTTTTCGAACTTCGACAGCCTACCCGTAACGCTAAGCGCAGCAGTTTCTAAAGACCCTGTCGCATCGAGTCGGAAATATTCAGAGCAAGACCGAATGCGGGCAGTGAAACGCATCCTCGATGCGAACTTCACCTACAAGCATGACTTCGCCCAATATGGTCGCGGCGTAGCCTGGCACGCACCCTCCCAGGTAAGGGTCGTCAAAGGGAGGTTCGTCGGTGATGTGAAGGACTACTGCGTCCTTGCGAGGGCCATGCTAGAGCAGGCTGGGCTCCCGGCCAGGATCGCCATCACCGGCAGAATCTACGACCGTCAGTTCCACTTCATTGCCCTTTCAAACAATTATGCAATCGACAAACTTCAATTAGATATTCGCGCAACTTCCTACTATGAAATCCAGGCCGTATCGCGGAACGACATAAACAAGCCCTGGGAACTCAAGTAACCGTTGGCACTGTAGTTTTCGTGTAATAAACTCGGGCAAAACAATAATAAGACGGGTGCCCTAATAAGAAGCCCGCTACCCGATATGCCAATCAATCACTATGTCTTTGAGTTCATTCTTGCCTGCGTTTCCATCGGGCTACTGCTCTGCTTCTTCAGGGGGTCACCCGACATCCTGAAGGACGCGGCACAGAAGGTCTCTTCTTCCAGGACTCTGCTGCGCAATGTGGGTGGCGTAGCCCATACCTGGCGCCTCAAGGTCTACATCGACCACAACGAAGGCTCCAAAGGCCTGCACTACATCCTCGAGTTCAGGACTCCTACGTCCGTTTTCAAGGAATGGCTGCCGCTCGCCATTGCCCAGGCTGACAACCACTTGCAGGCACTGCTCATGATCCATCGTGAGCTCAAAGACCAGCTCGACCCTAACGGCCGGGCCCAAGACTGCTACGTCGAATCTTCCTCTCACCTGGCGTTGAACAGGGGGCTGGCAGTGGTTGGTGCGGCCTCCCTTGTGTTTGTTGTGCTTCGGCAATTGTTCTATATTTCGTAACCCTCGCCTGGCTTGCCAGGCCCTACACAACAGACCAGGACGCACAGCATGACGATCAAGTCGGACAAATGGATTCGGGAAATGGCGCAAAAGCACGGCATGATCGAGCCGTTCGTAGAGCGCCAGATTCGCGGAGCTGAGGATCAGCGCGTGATCTCCTACGGCGTGTCGAGCTACGGATACGATGTTCGCTGCGCCGCCGAATTCAAGGTGTTCACCAACATCCACTCCGCCGTGGTCGATCCGAAGAACTTCGACGAGAAGAGCTTCGTCGACATCAACAGCGACGTCTGCATCATTCCGCCGAACTCGTTTGCCCTGGCCCGCACCGTCGAGTACTTCCGCATCCCGCGTGACGTGCTGACCATCTGCCTGGGCAAGAGCACCTACGCGCGCTGCGGCATCATCGTCAACGTGACCCCGCTGGAACCGGAGTGGGAAGGCCACGTGACCCTGGAATTCTCCAACACCACCAACCTGCCGGCGAAGATCTACGCGCACGAAGGCGTGGCGCAGATGCTGTTCCTGCAGTCCGACGAGGCATGCGAGGTGTCTTACCGTGATCGCGGCGGCAAGTACCAGGGCCAGACCGGGGTCACGCTCCCGAAGGCATAACCCATCGCTCGGTAGCGGGACAGCTGTAGTCCCGCTACGCGGCGAAGTCACCCCGCCCTTCGGGCCAAGCCCGGCAGTCGCTCTAGCTCCTCTTGCCGGGAAAGGCGTACCAAGCGGCAATAGTCCCGCTTCGCGGCGAAGTTTGGGCTGAGCAAAGCCCAGCCTCCTTCCTTTTGGCGAGTAGTAGCCCTGCCCTTGGCAGCGGAAGGGCCTCGCTGCTCAGGTCTGCTGCAGAGTGTCGGGATAGCCCGTCGTGATCCCCTTGCCTGTCGCTTTGATCTTGATGATGCGGTGTGGTGGGTAATGCGTCATCTCCCCTTCCTTTGTATGCCTGTAGCCGGTCTGGATGATCGCAGAGCAGTGCTCGCGGGCGGACTCCGGCGATGCCACTTCGTACTTGTAGATGTTGCCGCAGTCGATGTAGACCTGGATTGTGATCTTTTCGGACTCGCTCATTGGGCTTTCTCCCATGCACATTTAGCGGGGAATTGTTCCCTGGGCAGTGCTCTCGGTCAACCACGCGCGCCCTTCGACCTGAAAGGTGCCTATTGAGTACAAAAGGCTCATTTCATGACATATTGACATGATGCTTGGTTGCTAGTAAGATGTCTCAAAGTTCAGAAGGATCGGAATGATGAAAACACTCGTAGCTGCCCTCGCCCTGCTGGTAGCCGGCCATGCTGGTGCTGCCAACCTGTACAAGGATGGCACTGAAGCCCACAAGATGGCTGCTTTTGTGGAGAACATCGTCCCGGCCGACATGAGCATTGTCTTCGTCCAGGAAGGAAAGCCTGGTGTTTACGATTCTCAGCTGGACAAAGCCAAGTTGGCATCGGCGGCTGTGAGCGAAAAGTCTATCTCGAAGATCAGCTCAGCCAGCTTCAGCAAGGGGCTGTCGGTTGATCGTGCTGCGGCGATGACTGTTGTTGATGGAACCATTCCTGAGAACCGTCCTGCACCCCGAGTGTGCGGCATCTATTTCCGCGATGCTCGCGAACAGAAAAGCTACGTCGGCCTCACACACGAATCGATTCACTGCGCCCTTCGCCCTCTGTACGGCGACAAGGCATTCGTGCGTGCAATGCAGCCGGTTGCCGACCTCAAGGTCGACCTGTCGGTGTACAACAAGATCGCCTACTTCGAAGAGTTGGTGGTTGCTGGCTCGATCATCTCCATGAACGACCGGGGCGACATTCCTGCAATGTACCGCAGGAACATTGGCAATGCCCTCAAGCGCGGCCCCAACCACGCGGGGACGCCTTACTACAGCTTCCTTCGCCTCATGGAGCTTTGCCCTGTCGGCGCCAAGTGCCCGAGCACTCCGAAAGAGGCCGCTGAGTTCTTGGCGAAAGACAAGATGATGCTCGAGGCTATGCAGAAGGACTTCAGCTTCTTCGCGGTCGCAGACGGCCAAATCAGAAAAGCCCCCTGACGGGGGCTTTTCTTTTGGGGGGCGTTACAGGGACAGGCCGCTGTCTTTACCCTTCGTCTGCGAGAAGAGCAGGTCAAGATCTTCCCTTGAGTAGGTTCCCTTCGGCACCGCTTGCGCCATCTTCTCAACAGCTGCTGGGCCGTGAGCGACGCTAGCCACCGATGCAGCATGATCCGCCAACGGCCTTACCGGGGCATGGTAGGACGGATCGATGACCTGATGCGGAACCTGCAGAACGAAGGGATGCCCATCTGGGGTAACCAACGGGAGGATGTTCGGGTTAGACCCGATCAGCTCTTTGTTGGCCTCGTAGAGTGCGTTCACCGCATTGGTCACGCTGGCATTCGTTACCGGAACACCGGCCTCTGACAGCGACTTCTCAGCGATCTTCCAGAGGCTATCCCCCTTCACCACAGTGTGCGTTGGCACCACTTCGGCGCTGGGCGCGACTACTGCCTCTGCTGGAGCAGTAGATTCAGGAGCAACTGGCACATCAGCATTTGGAGTAACTACCGGCGACTCTGCATGCACCTCGGCAGGTGCTTCAGGAACCACCGGAGAGTCGTCCATCAGGGCATCTTCGGAGGAGTAGCCGTTAGACGGATCAACACCGGGAATACCTGCGAACATATTCCCAGATGCATCCAGGTGCACCGAGCCACCTGCTCCAGGGAAGAATTCGGTGCCGGCAAGGCGCTTACCGAGCTCGGCTGCCTGGTTGTAGGCATACTCGGCACCGTCACGAACTACGCCCAGGCTGTCGCCCGCGACATGGCCAGCTGCTGCCAAGTTCGGGTAGTGCGTTCCGATAGTGTCGCCGGCTACCGCAAGCTGCTCTGAGAGCTCGCCAGTGAATTTGGAGCCGGCTTCTGCGACAGCAGCGTAACCACTCGAAGCCAGATCCTTGCTGGCATCGACCGCACCATGGAATGCGCTGGCAATAGCGTTGTTGATATCTGCCAACGCCTCTACGGGATGCGTAGTCGCTTTGATGATGAAGTCGGCGGTATCCATGTAGGCGTGTCCGACAACAGCGCCTGCCGCAGCACCGTATTCTGATGCGGTCTCGAAAGCTACTTCGGCGCCATGCTGGATCGACTCTGAACCAGAGGCCATGCCGGCCTGAATGGAGCTGTTGATGCCTTCCATCGTGGCGTCGTAGTTTGAGGCCAGGTTTTCTACAGTGCTGCCCACTGAGCCGAAGTCGATGTGCGAAGCACCCAGGCACAGGCCGGCCAGCGCGATGGTCGGCACGCCATACTTCTTGAAGGTCTCGGAGCCGAAGATGGCTGCAGCCGTTTCCTTCATCTCCGCGAACTTGTCAGCGATCTTGCTGGTGGGTACGCCCTGCTTCTCCAGGGAATCTGTAATCTTGTCGGCAAGGGTCTTGGCCAGACTCCGGACGCTTTCGTTCTCGCCCAGTTTGCGGGCAAGGTAGACACCGGCCTTGAAGCCGATCTTGGTCACGATGGTGCCGCTGGCACAGGCGATCCCCAGTGCAGCGACATTGAGGGCCTTGTGGCCATGCTCGCTGTTGAGGAAGTGCACGATGTTGTCGCGCACTGCCGCGACACGGGCACCGAGCAGCGGACGAGAAGCGTCAGGGAAGGCTTCTTCGAAAGCACCAGTGGTCTTCAGGAAGTCCGTGAACTCAGCCGGAAGCTTTCCGATTTCTTCCTGCGTTAGACCAGCACGGCCTTCCAGGTAGGAGTTGATCGGGAAATCGTTGGCCTGCTTGGCGACTGCCGTCCAGACATCTTCGAACATCGCCTGGCTCTCGGCGATGGACTCATCCTGGAACAGCGTCTCGAAGACGCTGCGAGGGTCTTTGCGGTTTTTCTCCTGGCGCATAACGGCCTGGAGAAGCTCCTCGAACCTGCCCTGGCGCTCCAGCTCCCTGATGACCATCAGGTACTGCATGTAGCGCTTGGAGTCGTGAAGGCTCACGTCAATGTCGGGATTCAGGTCAGTAGCCATAGGATTGTCCTCTTTTCATCAATCTATCACTGCAGATTTTTCAGCATCAACAGATGGCGCAATATCCAGATAAAGATTGACTATCTCCTTTTATGCATTATTCTTGGTGTCACTTAGACATGAAATGGAGTTTCCCATGCCTGCAGCTTCCCTCACTCCCGCCCAGCTCTCCCTCCTGCGTGAAGAGAGCGGCATCGAGTCGAACCTCAACGCCGACCTGAAAGTCCTGGTTGATCTCGGCCTGGCCACCAGCACCGAGACCCTCACCGGCTCCCTCACCTGGAACATCACCGAAGCCGGCAAAGAGCGCGCTCAGCTGCCCTCCTGAGCCTCAGGGCTCAAAGCCTTCATTCGTCGCCTTTGGCGAGACTAGCTGTAGAAGATGCCCGTACTCCTCCTGGGCATCTTCATCAGCGAACTTCGCACCTCGCAGAACCCCTTTGCTCACCACGATCTCGCTGTTCGGCGAGATGGTTCCCTGGATGATGTCCTCGGGCCGGTACTCAACTTCGAGAATCAGGTCGGCCAGGTCGCTCATGCCGGTGTAGTACTCCGTGAAGCCCACATCAGTTCCGAGATATAGGCCGCCTTTCGGCGCGAGGACGCGACCTAGTTCCAGGTCGACAGACTCGGCTCCGTAGAGGGTACTGACCTTCTGGGTATCAGGGTCAAAGGCTACAACCCGGTAGCCCATGTGTGGCCCACTTTTGGCTCCCTCGAAGTCACGGAAGAACTTAAGCTCTGCCTCCGACAGATGGGTAGCAACGGTCACGCCTTCCAGGTAGTTGCTTACCTCATTCGCCAGATCCTGCGCCAGCCCGTTACCCCGGAGGTCGCGCAGGACGTAGATGCCCTGCACTACCTTCTCCTTATCGACCGCAACACCAGCCACTGCCTCTCCATCCTTGTAGAGCACGAATCGAGTAACTGTGCCCTGGATTTGGCGAATATCGTGACGGATTGGGGCTGCAATCCTCTCATCTCCGTTCTGGCCCGCCAGGCGGCCGTCGTTCGGGCCAAGGAGAATTCTGGATGCCGAGTTCGAATACAGCCACTCGCGCTGAGCAATCGCTGCGGACGGGTCAGAGCTCTTCGGAGCCCGGCCATCGACCGTGAAGAAAAACTCGAAACCGCTGTGTTGTGCGAAGAAAACGACCTCCTCGTCAAACCGGGCCACGTAGAAGACAACGTCCTCATAGGCTCTGACCAGGTCATCCAGGCTCTCACCATCATCCAGCCAGGCGCTCGGGTCGCAATTCCTTTCAAATTCAGCTTGGCTGATACGGGTCGCCCTCCCCATCAGGCTATGCCAGATGGCCTCACCGTTGTCGGCGCGGGAACGAAGTGCCTGGCAGGTCAGCGCGTACTTAAAGTCCATAAGGGATACCTTGTGCTTTTCCTCATCTTAGGGTGTGATGCGCGCCAACCTCAATCGGCATCAGCCTGCCGGCCGGAAACAAGGAGAATCTGTGGACTGGAAGGAGCTTCACTCATTCCACATCGTGCACCGTGGTGAATATGACCTGCTCTTCGAGATGATCCTGCCCGACTATGGCGTCGACGGGCTGTTGGTGCGCCAGCAACCTAACGACATCCAGGTGATCATGTCGGAAATCGTGAGACGCTGGATCGAAGAGGGACATGCTGAGTTCCTCACATACGTAGCCCAAGGACTGCGCTTGAAGAAAGCGCTCATCTCCACCTCACGTGCGATTAGTCGGCGCCTCTCGGGAACGTTGGCCAAGATCAGTGAGCGGCAATGCCTTGGCGCACTCGTCGACCACGACGCTCAGGCCTTCACGGCCTACGTCACGAACCTTTGGGAGGGGTACAGAAACACGCAGACCTTTACCGACCTGGTGGAATCGGTGATGGAAGCGCCAGGCCGGCTAGATGAACTCAGGAAAGCCAAGGTAACGCGTTACCAGGCAATGCGGCTGCACGAGTGCTTGCCCTGTGACTGGCTGCTCGACCGTATGGGTCTAGCGTACCAGACAAGGGCAATGGCAAACGTGATGGGACTTTAGCCGCCGTTTATCGTTTCCGAACTGAGGTCGGCGCCAACGAACTTGAGCAGTGCGATCTCATTGGAGCAGTAGGTCGAAGACAGGGTGAACGCCAGGTCTCTCCAGGCCTGCTGCTTCTGGATCATTGCGAACTGGCCGCTCGGCATGGCTTCGATCTCGGGGTCGAGAGCACGGCAAGCCCCAGTACCGATCAGTTCGAAGAACTCGTTCGGGAAGGCCGCGATGAACTTACCGATATCACCCTGCCGGCGGGCCCTGGAAGCCAGGACTTCCAGCAGACCGGCCAGCGATGTGTCTGGGTTGAACCTGGAGAGGATTTCTAGCCAATCAGGCTCCCACTTGTCGCCGCCGGTCTCAATGTGCTTGTACAGCATGCACGGGCGGCCGATTTCGACCATGTTCAGCCCGTCGTGCATCATTGCCCCATAGACCAGGTCGACCGGAAGTCCATGGTTCTCGATGCGGTCGACGAGGAAATCGCGGCCGGCGGCCGAGTACAGGAGGATCGCCAGCGTCCAGGGGCCAGTGCCGCTACCAGTCAGGTAGTCACGAATCCCTTCGAGGATGGGCTTGTTGGTGAACAACGGCTTAGCCATTGCATCGAACTGGGCGGCGTCTTTGATCAGGTCACCGTTGAGTTCAAACAACTTCCTCAGGCGGTGTTCGGAAAGCAGTGCGGGATTCATGTGTCACCTCTCGAATCCCTACAATTTACAGAATAAAGAGGGACTTTCAATCCCCCTTTTTCCATCATTCCGGTATAGCCTACATCTCGAATCCGCCAAGTTCTTTGGCTTTGGCTTTCTTTGGAACTGGTTCTTCCTGATGAACTTCGGCGTGTTCGCACTTTCTGATCAAGCCGAAAACATCGATGGGGTCATTTCCACGGGGCTCTGTGATTTTCCCGAGCGGAGATATTGTAACTTTCACCCCATCCTCCAGATTGAGCATGTAACCGGTGCCATTGCCGGCCGCATACATTCCGATTAACCCCCCGCTCACCTGCATTTCCTTGGTCGGATCGATCTTCAGCAGATCCTGGAGTTCAATGGTTCCGTACCAGCACGGCAGGCTTGTGTATCCGCAGTTATCGTAGATGGTTGCTACGTCCTCAATAGGGACTACCGAGGCCCCAGGTGCGATGCCCATCTCATCATCGGCCTCGATCCACTTGTCGAACTCATCCATGTCCGTTGGTGCCTCGCCAGCGGTGATTGCTGCCAAAGGGCTTGCATTGAGGAGCCTGAACAGGGACTTGAGACCATCCGTTTTCAGGTGGTCGCCGGCATCCTGGAAGCCACCGTTTGCTTCGATGTCTCCAAAGTCTCGGTATTGGCGGTTGATATCTTCATCACCAGAAGGGGCAACGTAAACCAGCGGAATTCGCACGTTCTTAACCGCACTGAGAATATCTGATGGGTCGTTTTCAATGACCTTCTCTGTGATTGCTTGTCTGATTTCCGTCGAGAGATCGTCGGAGTCGACGTCACAACCTAGCTCATCGGAGATTGCACAGATTTTTTGGACAGCCTCTTTAACTTTTCTTTCGCTAAATACCATGTCTGAGACAACATCTTCCTGACTGTCTACCCCGAGGTTTCCCTCGAAGCCCATCTCAAGCAAGATGTCGGTGATGGTGTCACTCCATGACAGCTCGGGGGCTTTCCCAGATTTCGGCGAACGGTAGTCCGTCATTGCCTCGGCGACCTTCACCGACAGCATCTTAAGGTTGTCTCCCTCGATCCTGATGTCGTGCCAGTGGTAGCTGTCGAATTTCCCTGCAAGCTCGTCGATAAGATCACTCAGGCCGTCACGCCACGAGTCCAGGACGTCTACGTTCTCAATCTGGTACTCGTTCCCATCCAGCTCAATCGTTGTCATGCCAGGCTCCAATTTTCACCAGTATGGAGAAAGCATGGAATTCAGCTCAACGGGTATTTGAACCTGGCGCCACTCCATCCCTAGAATTGGGTAGAGGGAGATTAAATGAGCCAGAACATACCCAATCATCTTCACTACGAGATCTACCAGTCGCTCCAGCACGTTGTGCCGGCGGACGCTGTGCGCCAAGCACTGGTGGAAGATGAAGCCGCGCGCCTCGTAATCTGCGGCCGCAATCCTGAAGAGGTCGAGGCCTACGCTGCACGCGTTAGAGAGCTTGGCCCGGAGGCCCTGGTCGCCACGGCCTTCGAGATGTGCATCACCAACGATAGGTGCGACGGAGATGGAAACGTCGGAATCGACCGGGACGGCAAGATCTCTTTCCAGACCCGAGACCTCTACCGACAATTTCTGCTTAATTCCGTCTGCTCAGCGCTTACCACCGCCGCCGGCCGCGAGCTGGAAGAGCCCGAACTCAAGCTGGTAAGGGACGGGGTTGACCGCCTGAAATCGCAAGGTAGAGTCACTATCTCGGTGGACTCCATTGGCCACGAGCTCGTGCTGTCCCGCGAAGATTGCTCTGTGTCCGGCGTTACGCTGGGTACACCGATCACTCAGCCGCATTATCGCGATATTGAAACCAGTCTGATTCAGTTCGTTGAGCAGTACCTGCCGGCGAACACCAATGAAGTCGACAACTCCCCTGGAGTGAGCGTATGAGCCAGGTACTGAAGAGCGAGCAGTGGGTCATCACGGACAAACTCCCCGTCCTGATGGCGCGTATGGACAAGATCAACGAGCGTCTGCGCATGTCCAGCGCGCCGCTGTTGACGATCTCTGTCGAGCCCCTGGGTGTGCGCACCATGCGCAAGGGACTCCAGGAGATCACTGCCGACTTCAGCAAGGTACGCATCGAGCGTCAAATCGCCGATGACGTGAACCACACCAAGGTTCTAGCTCATACCCGAATTGCGCTGAGCACCGGGGTGATGACCCACACCTTCTACGATGACCTCAACGAGGAACAGGTCTACGCGATCCAGAACCCGGCATCGGCTTGCAAGTGCGACCACTGCAACCACGACCGCCAACGCGTAAACATCTACACCGTTCAGAACGACCAGGGCATCTTCCGCGTCGGCAGCAGCTGCATCGACGACTTCTCCAAGCTGAAGATGAACAAGTGGCTGGCCGCTCACGAAGATGCCGTGGAGCAGCTCAACAAGTACTCGGAGATCACCTTCTCCGACATCCGCGATCACGGTGTCCTGGAAGTCGACAGCCTCCTGGCCGAAGTCGTTGAGCTTCTGCAGAAAGGGCCGTATCAGACCAAATACGAACACGGCATCAGCACAGGCTATATCGCCTTCGGCAACGTGCAGCTCAAGGTCGAACAGAACGATGGGCGCGCGCCTGAGTACCCGGATGACGTCATGGAGTCAGTGCGCCTGATTAAGCAGATGATCCTGCAGAGCGAGTTCTCCGAGACCGAGCGCCTCAAAGACATCAGCCTGAGCCAGCGCAATATCGTGAACAACGGTTACGTGACTGTTGCGCAGGCGCCGATCATGGCTGGCGCCGTTGCATGGCATAACAAGCACAAGAAGCTTCAGGCCGAACGCGAGGCCGAAGGGTCTGCGCCTAAGGCTCAGAGCAACGTAGGCACCGCCCACCTTGGGGCCGTGAAAGATCGAATCGTCTTCAAAAATCTCCAAGTCGTAGGTGTCTGGGCTGGGACTTCTGATCGTGGTTTCCCGTTTACCAAGCTGACCATGCTTGATGACCAGAATCACGTGATCACCTGGAAAGCTTCGACTCACCTGGATCTTGATAAAGGCGACCGAATCAACCTGGTGGGATCAGTGAAGGGCCACGCGACCTTCAACTCGAAGCTCTTCGGCAAGGAAGTTCAGGCCACGGAGATGACCCGCTGCAGCATCCTGACGAACGAGGAAGTCCTCGAGGCAGAAAAGCCGAAGAAGGCCCGCACTCGCAAGGCACAAGAAGAATCCCTTTCCCCGGCAGCTTGAGGTAGGTGATGGAAAACATTCAGAACGCGCTCAACACTCTGATGCGCGCCTGCTCCGATGCGAACATGCCCGTGTTCGTTGCCTTCCAGCAGTCGGAGCACAGCGTGCGCGCCGTGACTGCCTGCGAGCAGCTGTCCAGTGGCGATAGCTTCAAGCTGGCCAGGAAACTCCTGAAGGCTGGGAGCCTGGACTCGTTCATGAAGATCGTGATCGCCGATGCCCAGAAGTCGGGCCATGATTCGCTGTTTCTCAAGTCGATTGGCGTTCCCACACAACCGAAGTGACCAGGTGCCACCGCCCGGCAGCACCCTCACCCGCCCGGCTTAAGCCGGGCTTGTTATGTCCCAGCCATCGTCCAGCTCGAACTCTTTCGCCATGAGCCGCGCCAGCGGCACGTGATTTTCACGCATCTTGGCCTGCACCAACTCAAGCCGGCGTTCTTTGGTCGTCAGATGGCGGATGATCACCATGAGTGCCGGGCTCTGAATCATGGCCCACTTGGTCAGCAGATCAGTCTCGTCAGCCCGCTCGGAGAAGCCCAGCATCGCACGCCAGTCGATCAGACCACGCGCGACCAGCACACGTAGCAAGGTCTTGTTGTCCGCAGTCGGGTTCAACATGCAGTTCGTGTAAATCTTCTTGGCGTATGCCGGGCTCAGCCTGGCACCACATTCGAGCACCTGCAGGAAGGTGGGGATGCTGCGCAGATCCAGGATGGCTTCCAGCAGCTTCGTCAGAAGTGGCTCCTGCGCCAGCGCCGGCACCGCCTCGAGGAGGCTGGTGACGGTGTCCTTCCGGTAGGCACCTAGCAACACCTCGGGGATGTGATCTTTCAGGTGCGCTTCGACCAAGGGATCAGCGGCTATCGCCGACAAGGCGCTCCAGTGGCCCTGGAAGGCCATCTCGGCAAGAATGCGGCCGGTGGCCCCGTGCATAGCCATCTCAGCAAGGAGAGCCTCTTTGGGGCCTTCCCGCTGCCCTTCCGGTGCATCTAGGTACTGCTGGAGTACTTCAAGTCCATCCATTTCATCAGCTCCTTGCTGGTTGAACATCCCGAAACCGCATTCCCCGTATGAAATCTTTGATTCATGCGCGGGTCAAGGTTTCAGGCGCACAGCGCCTTCACTCTTGACGTTCTGCCAATAGCTGTACGAATATACAGCCATGCTGAACGGGATCCGCTGTCGCGCTCATCCAACCACCGAGCAGGCCAAGAAACTGGCCCAGTGGATCGGTTGTGCGCGACTGATCTACAACGCAAAGGTATCGGAAATGCAGTATTTCCGCACCTTCTCGCGTAAGGCGTTGGGCGCCGGCCAAGCCGTGATCGATCAAGCGTATTCGCAGTTCAAGGACGCTGAACTCACCCCGTTCCTGAGCGAGGTTCCGTCGCAAATTCTGCGTAATTCAGCCGTGCAGTTCATGAACGGCTGGCAGCGATTCCTCAAGGGCCTGGCCTCTCCGCCAACCCACAAACGCAAGGGTGAGCGAGACAGCGTTCATCTCACCAACGAACTGTTCCGGTTCGTTGACGAAGGCCTGATAGAGATCGGCACGAAACGCTTCCCGGTTGGCACCCTGCGGTTCACGCAACACAGGGAAATCACCGAACCGAAGTCCATCATCGTCAGCCGCAAAGCCGGCAGATGGTACGTCAGCTTCAATTTCGAAGACGCAACACTGGCTCCGCCGCGCCCTCGAGACGAGATTCTGGCCGATCTGTCCCATCTCGATGAGGCTCAGCTAACGGCAATGACCTGGGCCGGCGACCGTGGAGTGCGGGACATGCTGCACGGCAGCGATGGCCAGGTGTTCCACCTGACCGTCAGCGCTGTGGCCAAGAATCGACGCAGGGAACTCACCAAGAGGCGCCTTCAGCGGCGCCTCGCCCGGCAGCAGAAGGGTTCCAGGCGCCGCGACAAGACCAAGCGTCGCATCGCGCATATCAGCAGTGGCCAGGCTGAGGTACGGCGTGATTTCGCGCACCAGACCTCACGGAAGCTGGTCGACAGCCCGTACCAGGTATTCGTGTTCGAAGACCTGAAGATCACCAACATGACCCGCCGGCCGAAGCCAAAACAGGACGAAGCGACCGGCGAATACCTGCCCAATGGCGCTGCAGCGAAAGCCGGCCTGAACCGAAGCATTCTGCAGAGCTGCTGGGGCAACATCGTACTTTACACTCACTACAAGGCCGAACGAGCGAACAAGGTCACCATCAAGGTGCACCCGCATTTCAGCTCGCAGACGTGCTCCCAATGCGGACACACGTCATCCGAAAACCGCTCTGGAAAGCAGTTTTCGTGTACCTCTTGTGGCTTCAAGGCAGACGCAGATGCCAACGCCAGTGCCGTGCTTCGCGCCAGAGGCGCGAAGCACATCATCGACGGAGAATGGCGTGAGCAGAAGGCCAAGAAGACAGTGAGTTTCAGGAAAAGGGGCTCGGAACGCGTCCCTCAAAACCACGTGGAGAGACCTGTCGCACTGTGCGCTCAGATCTCAGTGAAGCGCGGATGCCCCGCTTGAAATCTTCGATTCAAGCGCGGGTAGTTCACATTTGAGGTCAGATATCCAAAACCGTCGCCATCATCTTCGTCTGCTGCTTCTCACTCATCTTCGGTGAGAAGTCCATGATGTTCTTCTCGATCAGCTCATCCATAACATCCCGGCTCAGATGCTTGATGAACTGGTCGAAGCGGCCGAACTGCTGGAGGAGCTGAATATGCTCCCGCTTGAATCGCCTGTTGCCAGCGAATTGGGCCGCATCTTTGGGGGTAGTCAGGTCGCTCTCCATCGCCCACCTGATGTGCTCTTCAAGCTTGCTATCCGTCGATGAAGCTAGGATAGCCCGGTTGGTAGGACAGGCATAAAGACCTGCTGCAACCATCACATCTCTGCAGCCTGGAAAGCGATCAAAGGTGAAACCGTTGAGAACCGAGACCATGCATGGTTTCGAATACTTAAAACAATGCTTACTCTGCACTAGCTTCGTGTAGTAGGCCTGCAGTTCCTTGCTCGGCTTGGCAGCCACTGGATGAAGCCTGGCGAACTCCTCAAGCCTCATGCCAAGCACTCTCTCAAATGCGGCCTCCCACCGATAGATGGCCTGAGTGTCGCGATTTTCATATGCGACCTTATCCTGGATCTCCCCCGCACGAGCGATGGCTACCATCAGGGTCATGCAGACCTTGTCGTAATTCTCGGGCTTCTTGGCTTCTTTTGCCCAGGAACCCTTGAACAGCGCAGGGGCGGACTCGATCACGTAAGGCTCAACCATCATCCAGTTGCAGAGCTCTTCGAAGCTCTTGCCCGGCTGAATCGCAGCTCGCACAGCCTCATGCTGAAAACGCACGTTGTCCCAGTTGAGCGTGTTGAACTGCACCACACCAGGAGCAGTGACCTGCTTTATCCATTCGAGCATACAGGCCGTGTAGACCGGGATCATCTCCGGCTGCTCCTGGGTCTTTCGGGAAAGACGAAACAGAAAGTGCTCGACCTCCTTGTATCCCTTCTTGCTGCTCAAGGTGTACATCGCAACCTGCGGGAACTGCTTGAGGATCAGCTCCGGATCACGCGTGAACCCCATTTCGTTCAGGAGTGTGTCGCGATACTTTTTTTGTCCGTATTTGCGATCAATCGCTTCCTGGACTGCTTTGGCGTACAGCGGGTCGTCAGTGATTTTCCAAGGCATGCTTCTGTGTCTCCTTCTTACTCTCACGGTACGGCTGGATAAGCCATCTCCACAAGCCGAGGAGGTTGGTCAGGAAGAAGGTCACCTCAAGAATCATCATGCCGAACGCATCCATTGAGCCGGCAAACAGGAAGAGTCCCCATGCCGATACGATGAAGAATGGCCAACCCCACTTCGACCACCTGGTATTGCTGGCCACCATCAGTGCGCCAACCACACCGAAGACCGTACCGACCCACTGAGTGACCGTCTGATACAGGGTGTGAACCACTACTGCGCATTCAGCTTCGACCATCGAGGGCCTCTCAAGAGAAGATGGGTCAGCACACCGGGGAAACAACCCCGCCAAGAAAAGTAATCGGCCTGACAAGGTCAGGCCGACTTGGTAGTGCTCAATTGTCGCCTAAATCAGCCTGGCGTCCTAGATGGCTCAGGCGCCGGAGCTTGATCATTTGACATGCGGCGCTCGCTTGCGCGAATCGCGCCCTGAACAGTGCTCTTCACACTGTCCATCCTTGCTTTGAGATCAGCGTGATCAGCGGCATGCCCGTTTTTTTCGAAAGCACCACGGATCTTGCCGCTGAGCCTCCCCAGCAGCTCCATGAGAAGCTTGAGAACAACCAAAATACCGTTGTTTTCCGGCGAATGCTGCAGGCGCTCGCCCTGTGGGCCAGTAAGGGTCTTTTCGATGCGCTCGAACTCATCGCGAAGCTCAAGTGCTTGCTCTGGCGTCACGTCATCACTACGCATACGCTCCGCGATTTCCTCAAGGCGCATATTGCAGCGACGAAGCTGATCGAGGCTGTAGCATTTAGCCAGGTTCTCCTCGATCTTCTCCTTGACCGGGTCATAAGGTGTACCGCTGTTGAGCGCGTCTACGGTCTCCTCAACTGTACGCTGGTCAGGCGCCGGTTCTGGCGGCGGAGTGGGCTCAGGGGTCGGATCGGGCTCAGGCTGGCGATACGGATCCGGTTCTGGCGTCGGTGCCGGCTCCGGAGGAATCTCGGCCTCGGGCCCACGGTTTTCGTCGTAGTTCATGCTCAATGTCCTTTACAGGGAAAGTCCGTAGTTCGCCTTCTCCTGTTCGTGAGAAGACTTGATCGCTTTGAAGCCAAAGAACTCCGGGTCGACGTCGAACGATTGAACCAGGCGTTTCTTCGCAACCGGGCCATGCGCAACTTTGCACAGGTCATACAGCGACAGGTGGCGGCGATGCATCTGGCCGGCGAGGATCGCAGTCGCAACACGCTGAGTTTTCGGGTCTTCGGAATGGAAGAACTGCTTCACCCACTTGTCGACGGTCGCATCATCCTCGGCCAGGCCCAGGGCCTTCACGCCCCAGCGCTTGACGATGTTGCTCAGCGCCAACTCGTAACGCGAGGACAGTTTGAACTCAGGGTCGAACGCCCTCACCATCGCCTTGAACAGCTCAGGCTTACCATCACCATGCCCGGCGGATACCGCGCGGGTCAGGAAGTGGATAGCCGGAGTCAGCTTGGCGCCACGGTCTTTGACCAGGGCGGTTAGGTCATCGAGGGTAAACAGCGCCGAGTGGTCGGACAGGAAGACGTTCTCCTTCCTCCTCAGCATGTGGAGGTAGGTCGCCACCCCGTGGGCGTTCGGAGCTTCGGCCATGGCGCGGAAAATCCTGCGGTGGTCATCAGAGTCGATGACATGCTGATTCAACTCCAGGATGAACTCGTTCCTCTTCTTGAAGACACTGGGTTCAGGGCTCATCCACGCGGAACTCTGGAAGATCTGCACGAGCAGGCCGTGCATACCCTCAAGAGAGTTTGTACCGAACAATTCGCCCATTCGACGAGTATCGAAAGTGGTCAGAATGTCCTTTATGGCTCTGTCGTCTAGCCTAAGATTCATCATGTAACTCCCACATTTGATTCATCGTACAACATGAGAGTCGCAGCTTACATCTAGCCAGCGCGCAATTTCCTATATATTGACACACTTGAGTGCCATGCAATAATCCATCGGACTTGCCGAGGATTGTCATGCGCACATATACCAAATGGGCACTCGTGGTAGTTGCCGTCCTGATTGCCGCGCTCGCCGGGGCCTATCTCTACGTCAACAACGAAACCCCCGAAGCCACTAACCCCGGCTACGACATCAAGAAGCCAGAAGAAGTCTTTCTACTGAAATCTGGACAGGCTGCCAATATTGAAGCAATTGTCGTTGCTGGCAGCATTTACGATGGCGCGAAAGACATCGTTATCAAGTTCAAAGACACCAAGAATGCTGCGATCTACCAGCGAGTTGTCTACGATGGGTGGATTCGTTTTGAACAGAAGTTCCTTACTGGTGCGCTGAAAGAAAACCCCAGCATCGATTTCCGCATGATGGAATCGATGAGTGGCATCGGTAAGATTGTTGGCCAGGCCAATGACCCGACCGCCCTGATCACAGTTGGCAAGGCCAAAGGCGGTCTTGCAGACCTAATCAAAATCCTACTGCCGATGCTTGTCCTGGTAGGAGCACTGATCTACACGCTGCGCCTGCAGATGGGGATGGTGAGCAACTCCTTCGAGATTGCTCGCCCATCAGACATCAAGGACACCCTCGACGACATCGTCGGCATGCAGGACGTCAAGAAAGACCTGATGCAGCTGGCCGAGATGTTCACCAAGCCGCATGAGTACCGGGCGTTTGGTGCTGACAAGCCGTTCAACGTCATGATGACCGGCGAGCCTGGCACCGGTAAGACGATGATGGCTCGCTGCCTGGCCAAGATGCTCAACGTGCCGATGATCTATGTCTCGGCCTCGAACCTGGAGTCCGGCTTTGTAGGTGGCGGTTCAGGCACCCTGCGCAAGATGTTCAAAGCCGCCATGAAGCTCAAACGCTGCATTGTCTTCATCGATGAGGGCGACTCCTTGTTGGCAGCCCGCGCAGCGCATGGCTCCAACCGCTACGAGAACGACACCATGACTGCGCTGCTGGCCATCCTCAGTGGTGTCCAGGCACAGCAAGCAAAGGGCGTTATCTGGATCATCGCCAGTAACTTCGACGAAGGCACCATGAACATGGACGCGGCAATGCTGCGCCGCTGGCCCATGAAGATCGGGTTCCGCCTACCCTCTTACCATGAGCGCCGGGAGCTGCTCACCCGCCTCCTGGAGCCATTCCGAAGCAAACTGGGCGCAGACATTAATCTTGACCACCTGGCGACCATCACCGGGGGCATGAGTCCGGCTAAGCTCGGGGATATGACCACCAGGGCGTCTCTGATCGCCATCCAGGAAGAATCGAAGATTACCCAGGACATCCTTGTCCGGGCCTACGAACGCCTCATGATGGGTAACACAGACCGTTCGCCAAAGGGTACTGCTGACTCAAAACGCCGGATCATTGCCATCCACGAGACTGGCCACTTCATCATGGAACTCCATCACGCCATGATCGCGGCCAACAACGATCTGAGCCTGCTGCCGGAGAAGTTGCGGGTACTTAAAATCTCCACTGAGGCCGTACCGAAGATCGGCGCCGAAGGCTACGTCCTTAGCCGCAACGAGGAATCCCCTCTGCGTACCCGCGATCAGCTCGAGGAGCACGTAGCGGAGCTTTACGGCGGCATGGCCAACGAAGAACTGCACTTCCACGGAGGCGGGGTCACCACTGGCGCGCACCAGGACATTCGACAGGCAACCCTGATCCTCAACACCATGTACAGCGAGATGGGCTTCTACAGCCACTCCAAGGTCAACCTGCGCCTACTGGCCGGCGAACGTGGCGCGGTGGATGATACGACCCGGATGAACATCACCAACAAATCCGAGGAGATCTACCGGCAGACCCTGTCCACCTTGCGCAGCTACCAGGCACTCTCCGACATCCTGGTGGAGCACCTGATGATCAACCATGTGATGACGGTCAGGGAGGCAATCCCAATCGTAAGCGAGTACTATAAGGGGAAGAACTCGCCGCTTCGCCGGTACAGTTAAATTCACCCCATCAATTCAGTATCAGGATGAGAAGAATTGACCAAGAACGACACCTCTATCGCCTACTCGCTCCATGAACTCGGCGCGGACATGCACCTCCGCAACTTCTGGAGTGAGTTCGGCGCAAAGAGAGCAAAGAGCATAAAGCGCTCTGAGCTCTACGCGACTCAGGTCGAAAACTCGGCAATGACTGGCGACCAACTCCCCTTCTCCATCGCCATCAACGAGTACTACTGGGAGAAAGAGTCTAAGCGTGTTCTTTTCCCGAAGTCGGCTGCAGACATCATGTCCATCTTTGAGGCGCCTGAAGCTCAGGCGGAAGATGCGAAGTTCGTACTGCCATACGACAGCTTCATGGTCGCTCTACCCGAAGGGTTCGAGTTTGAAGGTGAAGTAATCCCACCGTTCCTGGTTTCGTTTATCGCCAAGGCTGAATCTCGGAAAAAACTCTTCGCCCCCATCCTGAAACTTGCCGGTTTGAGCGAATTTCATAAGGTAGACCTGTCAGAAGAAGTTGCCAGAGGAGATAGCCTTCTCTCGATCAACTACCAGGACTACAACATCAACGGGGCTAGCGTTCTGTTTAGCCGAGCGGCCTCGAAGTTGCCGATCTACCGCAAGTGCAAAACTCCAGAGGAGCTTGAAGACCGCACACAAGTAATCATTGATGACGCGATGGGCGTGATGCTCGACGACGTAGACTTCAAAGTGCAGTTCTTCATGGTCAAGTTCGTCCTGGCACTGGGCACCCACTTCGCCATCAACGGGGTGAAGTCAGTACAGTTCGGATACCCCACCGCCAAACCCCCCAGGATGGCGCCGGTCTCCAACGCTTACAGCATCTACGCCAGTACACTCTCCTACGTCGCAGAGGCTGACCGGGCCCACAATATCCTGTAAATTGTGGTGACCTCAGCGCCTGGCCCCTCCAGGCGCTGCAACCATTTTGCGGGCCCTGCGATGACTGACGAAACTCCGCCGATCATGTCGGACGATGAACTCGACGCCCTTCTGCTCGATGCCATTGAGGAGGCGCCAGCAGTTGCGGAGCCTGCCCCGGCCGCAGCGCCAGCCGCTGCCGCTCCCAAGCCTGCAGCCCAGCCACGGCCGGCCTCGAAAGCCAATCACGTGCACCAGGTCTCCCCCGAGGCCCAGCGCGTGATCGAAACCATCATGCAGCGCAAGGTGGTGCGAGATCGCCTACCGGCGCTTGAGACGATCCACGACCGCCTGGCCAAGAGCGCGCGGATGGAGCTGTCCGCCCTCACCCGCAAGACCTGCGACGTCACTGTGAAGTCGATGGAGTGGATGTCCTTCGAGGCATACCTCGAAACACTTCCCAAGCCGGTGAGCTTCAACAGCTTCTTCATCAAGCCGTTGAGCGGCACCGGTCTGCTGGCTATACATCCCGGCACCATCCTGGCCACGCTGGACTTCATCTACGGTGGCAACGGCGTGATACCCAGCGACATCTCGCACCGGGACTTCAATCGTTTCGAGACCAGCGTGATCGGGATGCTGGTCGAGCCCACCCTCTTCCGTTACGGCAGGGCCTGGAGCTCGTCGCGCGAGGTAGAGACCGAGCTGCTTAAGTCCGACAGCAACCCTAAGTTCACCAACCTCACCATGTCCCCACAAGACATGGTGAGCGTGACCACCTTCGAGGTGGACATCCTCCGTACCCGGTCGTACTTCAACATCGTCCTGCCCTACTCCATGCTGGAGCCGATCAAGCGCTCGCTCAACGAGCACTCCATGGACATCAATCCAGAGGAGGAGGAAGAGTGGAAGCGTAAGTTCCAGGAGGAGCTGAAGGCCACCAACGTCGAGATCTCGGCCAACCTGCTGAAGATCGACACCACTCTGGAGGAGCTGGCCAATCTGCAGGTAGGCCAGGAGTTCTTCATCGACTTCCCGAGCCGGGTAATCGCGGAGGCTGCTGGCGTCCCGGTGATGTCCTGTCTGTACGGGAACGTGGGCAAGTCCAAGGCTCTCCAGGTCGACAAGATTTACGACCACAGCGCTCTGCTCAAAATCGCTAAAGACTTGATCTGAGCCGGTTGCACGGGGTCTTGCTCCATACCTATTCTGATTCAAACGGAGGATCAGACCCCATGAAGAGCCCACGCAACCAGATCGAAGTGCAGTGCGCACCGCATGACAGCGACTACCTGGCCTACGTAGACCACGTCTACGACTGCTGCGATGCCGAGCTGCCATCGATCAGAGAGCACAACGAAAAGATCACCGCCCTCCTGGAAGGTGCTGAAACGCCGAAGGATGCGAAGGCAGAAATCACCGGCCACGTGCAGAAGTACGTCGAGAAGATCGCCCGCCGCGAAGGCGTACTGGTCGGCTCCCCGGCCGGCAACTTCAAGGCCATCGCCGAGCGCGTGGCTGACGATTGGATCGCCGGCTACGAAGAAGAGCAGGCCTACATCGCCAACGCCAGCAAGCAACGCGCCAACGAAGGCTCCGGGCTCGGCCTGTAACCTTCACTGCCTCCGGCCGAAGAAACCAGTCCCAGTGACTGGTTTTTTCATTCTCGGCGCCCTACCTTGCTGCTTCGCTCAGTCTGTATCCTGAGGGTACAGAAGAGGCTTTAGGCATGACGACCAGAACTCCAAGAACGATCACCATGTGGCACGGCTCCCGGCGCTGGGTTGGAAAACCTGAGATCCGAAAGCCCGCACAAGGTCGCGCCGAACACGGGCCTGGCATCTACACGTCAAACGACTACGAAAGGGCTCTGAAATACGCCCAGGGCGGTGGTGTTGTTCGCAAAGTGGAGTTTTCACCCAGGCTGCTGCTCGAGGATGCGGCTATTCCCCTGGAAAGTGCAGTGGGCTTCGTCCGGAAGCACCTTAAAGGGGAAAAGCGCGAAACTGTCATCGCTGACCTCATCCGTATTCAGGAGAGACGCATCAACTCCCTTTCTGGCAAGACGTTTTGCGGTAAGGGCGACCACTTCATCATCGCCGAGGTACTCCGCAACCTCTTGGTCAACAACGATACCTGCATCGGTAAAACCGGCGTCGCGCTAGCTGATTATTTCGTCAGCCACGGGATCGATGCAGCCATCTCGCACATTCAGCGCGACGAGTACTGGGCTGTGATATTCAACCCAGCCTGCATCCTGTCAACGACGCCAGTCAGACAGTCTGAAATCCACTTCTCCGAGTACATGCTGCCCAGCCCTATCGAGCCGGAACCACGCAGCAAGGAAGCGGACGCGGGACTGTCCCTCTGATCCTCAGATCTCGATCACCAGGTTGGGGTCGTACCCGATGCGACCCTCCTCCCTGGGATAGCCGAACATGTTGCTGTGGACAGGGATGCCATGGAGCAGAATTCCACCGTAATTGTGGTGGGTATGCCCGTACATCAGAGTATCCGGCTTGTACTGCTGTAGCAGCAGGTCGTCAGCACTTGCGAAATACGCACTCGGTGGAAAATTGGGATGGCCCAGGTCTTTCAGGGGTGGGAAGTGCGTCAGAAGCACTCGTTTCTTCCCTTCAGAGTCTTTGTGCCATTGCTTATAGCGGCAAACAGCCTGCAGGTTAAGATCACGCATCCCCTGCGGAGAAAGGCATGACATTCCCTTCGCCGCGCGCCCACGGAGCGCCTCTTCGACTGCATGTTCCTTTGGCAGGTACTCAGTCATGATCAACTTGAAGTCGTAGTTCATGCCGCTGAGCGCCATCGAGTCCCCCACCCTGTCTGAACCATGAAGGGCGAAGTTCGTCCACCAGGTGGAGCCGAAGAAGGAGACTCCATCGATGTCTACAGAATCATCGAGCAGGATGTGGGCCCCAGGGATCTTACTGAACTCATCCCGCCAGTACGCCTCCAGATCGCGCTTCACGGTCGACGCATAGTAGGTGTACCAGTACTCGTGATTCCCCGGAAGGACGAGGCAGGGAACGCCGAGACGCTCCACAACACGCCTGGCGAGATCCGGCAGCTTATCACCGTCAGCGAGGTCGCCCAGAGCCACGAAGACATCAACGCTGCCGGCGACCGGCAGCAGTGCGTCCACCAAGGGGATGAGCTCATCACCCTCCAGGTGGGTGTCAGAGAAGCACCCTATACGCAAAACCGTCCCCTTCTCTTTTTCGATCAGTCTATCAAACCCTGATGGCAAGGCATCCAATTACAGGTTAAATGTCTCGATCAACGTGGTGGTCAGCGTTGCGTCGGCGAGTCGGTCGACGTAGGGCTCAAGCTCTTCCGGAGTGAACACCTGGCCCAGGATCACTTTAAGGCGGGGTGTCTTGCACTTCGGAATGAGCTCATCGAGGGGGAACGTGGCTAGGTACAACTCGTAGATGTTGTCATCTCGACGTGGCGACGCTTTTTTGAGCGCTTCTGCAAGCGATTCTGGCCTTGGAAGTTCGCCGTACCAACCTCCCAGTCGCAGCCACGAAATTCGGTCTGAATTCGTTAGGTTTTGAAAGTTCTTCCGCTTCAAATTGTGCTTGTGCGGCACTACCTTAAACTTAGCAGCTACGAGCTCACTAATGGCAGAATGTTCAAATTCGAGATCGCGAGTATCGAAATTCATTCCGAAGTTGTCGCGAGCATAAACAAGAACATTGACAGGGACATCCTTGTTCGACTTCCTGAGCGCAGCCTTGATAAAATCATCGTCAACAACAGATCGCAGGCTTCCATCAGAGAGAGCCATGCTTGAAATTTCTATAGGCGTAGTAGAGTCAATTATCGGCAGATCAAACTTGTTGTGCCCCATAGTATCTTTGTGCAACGCTAGGAACTTCGCATTGCAAAGCAATTGCTCAAGCCTTTCACAGTCAATAGTTGAAGCTTTTGACTCCTTTTCAGCAGAACAAGTCAACGCAAGCTCTTCTATATCGATGAGAGCAATAGAATACCCTGCGGGAGCTTCGTGCCCGATACAGGCATTCACACTGAGAATCTGAGAGAGGAAGCCAGATCCAATCTGGTTCGTATATCCAAACTCTAGACCTGCCACGTAATGCTGCCCCTCAACAGCATAAGATGTGCTTTTAAGCATTGCACCAATGCTAACAAAGCAGGCGGCCGTATCAATCACTCCGGTTTCTCCCCGCACATTCCTTTCATGGGAAAGGAACGCAGCAAGTGGGGCGTAGTGATGCTTAAGGCCGTCTACTCCATAGATCATCGCTTGCCATGGCAACACGCATTTCTTGCTGAACCGGTTTTCGTCTTCATTCTTGATCAGGCAAGGAACATGTGAGACAAGTCGACCATACAGGGCGTCCCCCTGCATGCTGTGGATCGCGTGGAATAGGCTAGGGTTCCGAATCACTCCACCTGCCACCACAGGAAGATCTTGAATCTCCAGCCTGTTGGTGTCAGCAAGATTCGTTGTCACAAGCCCATTTGTTGAGTTAGTAATTGAGCCGATCCTTCCTACTGCGGCTGATGCAGAGCATCCCATTGCAATCAAGGCTGTAAGACACTTCTTTACATCTTTAGACGAGAAAAACCTGAATGGCTCGCTTGTCTTGAATCTTCCTCTGATTCGCGTTGTTTTAAATTCCGTTTCATTAGAAACTAAAACTTCAATGGACTCTTTTGACGCAAATGGCTCAAGCAATTCAAACATCTCTACATCGACATTGTATGCAGCAAGAGCGGTCAAATCATGTATATTCTCTCCTACGTGCCGAATGCACAATTGGAGATACTCTCTATCCAGAGACTCTCTTGTTCTGTAGTCGCAAATAGCGTCCTGTATGAATCGAACTGCGTCCTCGGAACTCAAGCCATAGAGATTAAGGAGATCCTGGCGAACGGGAGAGTCAGGCATCGAGTAGTGAAGCCTGACTTCGACCGGCAAGTCCGCTAGTCTCTTGTATACTTGAGGCAGGATCAGCCTGACGAAATCCCTCGCAGCATCAAGGTTGCCGTTCTTGATCTGCTCATCGATGAAACCGGCCGTAAAATCAGTCATATTCAATCCCCAGAGATACGTTTAGTATAGGCAGACAGCTATCCTAAGAAGAACAAGTTTGTACGCTATGAGATCATTCGGTATATGCGCTGCAGTATGCGCATCGCTACTGCTATCCGGCTGCAATACGCGGCCTTACGCACCTGTAGAAGTGGTTGAGAAGTCAACGATCAGCGAGGACTTCATCAGTCTTCGAGAAGGCGGTTATAGCCCTGCTGGGCAACCAGCGCCCATGGACGCGCACTCATCTGAGGTCGCAACCTTCGCCGCTCCGTCGGCGCCTGTGTTTACCATGACGCAGGAACTGCCCAAGGCTCCAATTCCCTCGAAAAACAGCCCCCTGGCGGTGGAGAGACGAGCTGCTGAGTCCATTGCCACTCTTGAGTCGGCTTACCAAGCCGGCGACGCGAAGGCTGCGTACCAGCTCGCGCAGATCAAGTATCGCCAGGGGCACAATGAAGAAGCGGACATGATGATGGACTACGCGGCCAGGCATGGATATGCGCCGGCTGCGGCCGCGCGATCCCGATAACCTTTAGAGATCGAAGCCGGATACGGCCTTGCTTGTCATGATCTCGTCGGACTTCCACTCCACCTCGTCCCAGAGATCGGCTGGTATGGTGTCGGAGTAGAGGGAGTGAAGGGTCTGGTAATCCTCGTAGGATAGCTCTGCGAGCCCTTCCCTACCCCTCTCGCAGGAGAATACTGTAAGCGTCAGTTGGCCTAGAGACTTCGGCCTTTTCTTCATGGATAGGCCAATCTTCAGGACATCGACGGACAGCCCATTGCTTAAGAGCCCCAGATCAATGGGGGCTTGCTGATGGTAGAGGCTCACTGCGATCAGGAGATCGCTGAAACGACAGTCACTGATCGCTTCGGGCTCTTTGTCCAGGAGAACAGCTAAGGCCAGGCGCATGTGTCCCCTGGCTTCAGCTTCCGTCCGATTGTACCGAGTGGCCAGTAGAGCAAGATTCTTATCGCGACCACTGTCACTGCGAAGAAGCTCCATGAATTTCACTGCAGCCACGTGCCTGCTCAAGGCTCGCTCACCCATCAGTGTCTCCACAGGGATCTGGGCGGCGCCTAAGGCAGTGATAAAGCTTCGATACTCATCAAGCGAGAAGACTCTGTTCTGCTCCATTGCTCGCATGAAGCCCTTGGCGAAGATCTTCATCGCCTCCGGTGGAGCATTGCATTGGGTCAGGTCAATTGTCCTATGACAATCCTCCATGGCTCTGGCCAAGCGCCCGGCGAAGTACTTTGCGCCGGCCACTTTCATGAAAAGTGACTCGCTCTGCAGCCGTATGACCTCAAGCATCTCGAACATTTTCCAGCTACCTGCGGATGTCACGAACAGTGACAAGCAGACACCTAGGTCATCAAGAGACTCCTCGCTAGTTTTCTGAGGCCTCACATAGTCGCGGAGTGCCTCTGGCTGGCCTAGCATGAAGTCGAGGACGTAGGCTGAGTCTCCGACGTCCACAAGCGCTCGAACGACTATCTGGAACGCTTCCTGTGCCTCGCAGATCGAGCCACCAAGCTTGTCGAGAGGCGCTGCAATTACGATGCTATCGAGCATCTTCCGCAGGAGCCCAATATCGCAACTGGAGAGATCCTGGTTCTTTATGAACGGCTCGCATCCCTCGTCCAGGAGGAAGTGCATCAGCGGGATAACATCGCGATCCCCCCGCAGATGCGTACTGAGGCAGGCAGAGAACGTACTCTGGAAGTCTGAGGCTTTACGCCCCAACTCGATAGCGATCTTGACCGTCTCGAAGTTCATGAGCCCCGGCCATCTGGCACAGAGACCGTCCACGTGACGCAGTGCAGTGGCCTGGATCATCGACACAAGGCGCTTGTCGCCGGCAGCCTCTATGAGGCCCTGCTGCACAATGCTGTGCAGCGCGCGGAAGCTCGCCTCGAGCCAGGCAGTGGTGGAGTCGTCTTCCACACCTAGAGGGGATTGATGCAGGGCAGCACTCAGTCTTTGACTGATCTCGTAAGCGGTCACGGCGGCCCCTCCTCTGCAGGTTCCTGGTGTCAGCCCTGCAGCTCGCGCAGGTAGCTCTGGTACGACTCTTCACGTAGGTTGATCGGGCGCGGACGCTTGTGCTTCCGCTCGGGCTCTGGGTACGCGGCGTATCTCACGACCTCACCGTTGAATTGGGCTTTCATGGCGTCCAGCATGTTACTCAGAGCTTCTTTTGACATGGTTTTAAACTACAAATTGCGATGTTGATGATGAGGAAAGTGCGAATTTCCAGGTATTTGTTGCCCGAAATGAAAAAACGGCGCCGGACTTAACCGGCGCCGTTTTCGGATGCAGCGCTTACAGCTTCTTCTTTGAAGAAGTTGTCGATCATTTCGCAGGATTTATCGATGTTTTCGGAGAAGGATTCCAGACTTTTGAGGTCTTCATTCTCCAGCTCACCCTGGGCGGGAATCGATTCTTTGCTGTCAGATTTCAAGCGCTACCTCCTGGTTATGCGTCTTGGGCCGGGCAATTCTACCAGAAAAGAGTTCATCATTGGCATGCGCTTTCATGAGCTCTTTAGCGAGAACACGAAGGCGCCGGCCAATACCTTCTGAGAGATCAGACTGAATTCCGTTGCTGGCCATGTAATCGTCGAGCTTCTCCAGCTTTGGCTGCAACTTGCGCATGGCAGTTACATACAGACGTTGGAAGCAGACTGTAGCACTTTTGCAGGAGAAGCCAGCGCGAAGGGCCCACGATACGCCCAGGCGTGCCTGAGTATGCGCGCCGAGGAGCGATGTCTTGAGGTTCTTGGACGCCACCTTCACGGCTTGCGCGGTCTTGGGGCCTGGCTCGCTCCGGTGCTGACGCAGAGCCACCAGCAGCTTCCCGGTGCGCACCGTGATCTCGCAGCCAAGGAGCGCCAGCTTCTTTGTCGCCATGCGCATACGCTCCTTACGGAACTGCTCAATATGCTCCATAAGGATAGGGCTGTAGTTGAATTGCCTGTCCGCCACTTCATTAACCGCCCGATTGCTCATCAAGCCAGCCTCATGCGCTTTTGCCGCCTTAATGACGGTGGCGAGCGTTTTCTGTTCTGGCGGGAGTACCACAATTTCGCTCAAAAGCTCGAGGCTGATGCGCCCGGTGCGCTCCCAGATCTCGTCGATCTTGAGACCGCAGATGTACTCGAGCGAGAAGACCAGCTCCTCATTGCTCAGGGAACCCGGCTTGAGGCTGAAGATGTTGTGGATCTGCCGGCTGGTCATCGCGACGAACTTGAGCAGTTCGTCCTGGTAATTGGCGTGTGTGGTCATGACTACCCCTCTCTGCTTCGATTCTGGCATAGCCGAAACAGAGAGGGGAACAGGCGTTATCGGCCGGAGAGGCCCGCTACACCCAGGTTGGCCAGCTTGTCTGCACGCTCATTACCTGGATCGCCGTTGTGACCGCGTACCCACACCCACTCCACCTTGTGGAAGGTGCAGAGGGCGTCCAGCTGCTTCCACAGTTCAACGTTCTTCACCGGGCCACCGGATGCCAGGCGCCACCCTTTGGCCTTCCAACCCTTCAGCCACTGATTGAGGCCATCGAGCACATACTTCGAGTCCGTGTGCACAACGACAACGCTAGCCGTGGCCAGGGACTTGAGGGCCTCAATTACAGCAGTCATCTCCATCTTGTTGTTCGTGGTGTCCTTGTCACCACCATAGGCCTCGGTGTCGCCGGCAGAGCCCTTGATCAGGTAACCCCAGCCACCAGGGCCTGGATTGCCCTTACAGGCGCCGTCGGTATAGATCACTACCTTACCGTCACTCATGTTCTTCTCCGCGTTTCTTGATCGCAGCACGGGCCTCATCGGCGGCCTTCGAGAGTGTCTCTCGGGTAGCCGAGCTCAGACCAGTGACCACAAAGTCATTCAGAACCAGGCCATTCTTGCCAATGTCAGCCCAGCCGACGTTCGCGCGCTTGCAGATGTCGATGCACTGGTCACGCACGTGTCGGCTGAAGTGCACGATGCTGCCATCAGTGGTGTGCACGACCTTGATGTGCTGGTCGATACCCTCTTCCACCGCCAGGTCGACAACGATGCGCTTCTGAGCCTGGCTCAGGACGCCGCCGCTTGCGTCATCCATCGGGATGAAGAACAGCGGGTAGGACGCCCTGATGGTGGTCAGGGTGTTGAACTCCTGGAGCGACTCCAGGAAGGTGCGGCGACGCTCCTTGGCTTCGCCGGCCGAGGTAACCAGGTGTACTTCGCCTTCAGCGAAGCGGACGAATGCCTGCAGAATTTCCAGGCTGGGGCCGTTTACGGTATCCATTTCTCTATTCAACCTCTTCGTTGAAGGCCTTCGCCAGTCGGTAAGCGTCCTGAAGCGCATCGTCACTCCAGGGAACCGGGTTGATCGGGTCGCCCTGCTCTGCAGAGTCAGTACCGATCACCAGGTTGAAAGACATCCTGACGCCGACGTCATCGAACAGACGGCAGATCAGTTTCGCATCGATGGCGTTGTGCACCATCACGTCACCCGCAGCGAACAGTGCGTTCATCTGCCGGCACACCAAGTAGGCATCGGTGCCTTCTGCCACCAGGGTCACCCTGGCCTTTTTGTGCAGAAGCTCTGCCTGATCATCCCAGCCCGTCCAGTCTTCCAAAGGGCAGACCAGACGGCTCCACTTGAATCCGCCTGCCGCAACAACGCCCAGGGCGACCGGGGTCGCATCATCCTGGAAGGTGCTGGCATGGACAAAGCAGACATAGGGGGCTTCACACATATCCTTTCCTCGAGAGCCCGTTCCTAATGAAGATGGTTCAGCAATTGAGATTTCAAAGCGCCAGCTGCGATTTTTTCATATCTGCAGTCGAACAGATAGCTTCAGGCACGTCCAAATGGTAAATCCAGTGGGCTCCGTGCCGGCATCTGGTCAGTTCCCAGCCGAAGGCCACACCCTCAGGAATATCGTCGAGTCGATACACCGAGTAGCCATGCCGGCGCAGATCAGGCGTAAACACCGGAAGCTCACCGATGAAGACAAATCCGCTGGGATGGGTGGTCTTTAGTAGCTTGGCCAACTCCTCCCACTTAAGACCCAGGGTCGAAGTCACAAGACACAACAGATCCTTCTCCTCGACGAGGCTCTTCAGATCGGAAGCTCTACTGCAGCGGAGGCGGCCATCTTCAAATACGCGGGTACAGGCGAACACGATGAACGCCATGAGGATGATGGAGAGGATGTACATGAGGCACCGATGGTTGTAGCCCGAAGTCTAGAGACGCGGGAGCACCTGCGTCAATTTCCAGGTAAAGGAGCTACATATCGAAGACCTGTGTCATCCTATTCGTCATGAGAGAGTCGTCTCGGAACGGGATTGAATCGAGATACTCATTGTCAATGGCGTTACCTGCAGCATCCCGGAGGGCCTGCAGCTCAGAAGCATCCAACCAGGCCATGCTTCTCTTCGTCTTCGGCGCCCTGAGGAATGGAACGATCTGGTTTTCGGCAATCCACCCTGCAGATGCCGCATGGCCTCCGAAGCCGCGAATCAGAGCTTTAAGCAGGTGCCGGGGGATGCCTCGCTCTGTAATTCCCACCTTCGGAAGAAGGTTTTCACCTTCCGAAATGGCCGCTCCAACGGCGACTAGCTCGTAGTCGCGCGTGGCGTACCTCGAATCACGGTGCTCACTCAGTTTCATGAGATACAGAGCGTTGGTGGGCAACATCTCTGACAGCTCCAGTACATCGGCGCCAGGCCGCCTGGCTAGCGCCAGGAACTCATCGACCCCTTTGAGACCATTCTTGAGATCACCCTTGATGACTGCATAGTGATCAGGAAGGTTCTTTCTAGTTACGCACGAAAGTAGCCTTTCGAAGGTCTCGTAAGGGCCATCGAAATGCTCCCACAGAGCGCTCCGAATTCGTTGCCCCACGATGACCTGCATAGTCTCGTATTTGAAATCAACAGAAGCAATAAGGTCTTCAATGTCTGTGTACCTATTAATAAGAGCACAGAATTCATCCGACCCAACCAGCTCTCCATAGAGAGCTGGGGCAGCACTCTTGACTCCGAACGCAATGTTTCTGGAAAACTCGTGGGAAAGTATCAATATTACGGCCTGGGCTGACATGGACTCATCACAGTCTTTCTCTACGAGCCGACGCGAAGGTCTTGCCTGCCTCGAAAGTTCTACCAAGAATCTGGCATTTGTCTGAATGAACTCAATTGCAGCGACTGTTCCTTCCTTTCCACCTACGAATGACATGTCGACCAAGACATGCGTCATTTGGGTCAGAAGAAGCCGTGGATCAAAACGATAGTGGTTTTCAAGCAGGCTATTCAGTAGCCTACTTAGCAGAGCCGTAACTTTAACTGTCTGTTCGTCAGAATGCGTTGGCGGAAGAAGCTGAGGTTCACGTCTATGCAGTGGATCACTCGGAACCCCTAGAATTCCGCCTAGTTCAATTCGCATCTCAGCATAGAGTCTGGTCACGTCCGGCTGCTTTACAGATTCCATCTCACGGATGATGGTCAGGTAGACATAGCCATCGTTTGGCCCCGTCTGCCCTCCTATCGCAATAGGATCAGGGATGACGCTAATCGCTTGAGCGAGAACATCGTGCCTGAACAGATAACCGAAGCCGTCGATCAGAGACCGGCGAACAGCCGCGCCCGCCTCGGCGTAAACGATCTGATTGCTTTGCACCGACAGGTCAGCAGAAGCATGCCAGGAGTGGATGATCTTCACCGCCTGGATCATTTGAAGGATGGTTTGATCTGAATCCCTGCGGGAGAGGTAATCCAAGGCCTCATTGAGGTCGGTTACGGCTTTCCAGACCTCAAACTGACTGACTGCACTCATCGAACCTCATACTCCTTCGCCCGTATAGGGGCATTATCCCCTGTGAGCGAAGGTGGATTCACCACGTAAGAATCGACATGAACCAGCACAGCCTCTTTGGCCTGACCCGTTCCGCGCCAGCGCACTCCGAAGTACGCGCTGCGATAATGGAAGCCTTGTTTGCCCTTTGTCCCGGCCGTTTCAGGCCTCTTCTCCATGGGCACGTAGATCTCTGGCCCCAGGATGATCCGGTCGTAGGTGCGTGCCAGGCGCTGCTCTAGCTTTCGCTTTTTCTTATCAGCGACACCCTCGATCTTCTTCGCCAGCTCCGTCGCCTCATTGAAGGGGCGGAACAGCTTGGTCTCCTTCCTGCCGACGTAGATGTAGAAAAGGACTTTGGCTACAAAATTGAGGGCCTCGGTGAGCCCTTTGACGAACTGACCACGCTCCTCGAAAGGCTTGGCATTGCTGATGGCGCTCACGGCTCGATCCACCAAGGCCAAGACCGATTCTTCTTCGTCCTGGATGTAGAAATCGATGTAGTGGCAGGTGTCCAGGCGTGGAGACGGATGACGCCCCACTGGGCTCTCCGTGAAGGTAATGCGCATTTCGCGGACAGGCTGAGACGGATCGATCTCGAAATTGTCGATCACGTTCCTTGGTAGCGCGCGGCCACTCGTGTGCCGGGTCTCTTGGATGTAGCACCCCTCACAGATGAAATACCCAGTTCCGAAGTCCATTTTATGATCGGACTTGGCGCGGTTTTCAGGCTTGTCAAACTCCAGATAACAACTCGCCATTGGGGGCCTAAGGAATTTGACCGGGATGTTTTTCTTAATTTTTGTTTCGGCTAACTGGAGCGATATATTTTCGTTGAGTGTATAGGTAGACCCCTTACACACATCGTGGCGAATCATGCAGTACTGTGCCTTCAGAACACCACTGTAGGACTGCACATAACTCTGTCCAATATAATTGGCCAAGTACTCCAGAACGCCAACCCAGGAATCGTTGTACAGCTGAATTCGGCGAGCCATGATTTCCATGCCGCCGTGCAAGTACATTCTGCGAAGCTCCAGGAACTCAGGAATTCTTGCTCGAACTGGCAGACTCAATGCAAGGACATCACCACCCATCGCATCAAGTGTTTTTGCAAGTTGTTGTTCTGGAGTAAGCATTTCCGATCCTTCTACTCTGTTTCAGCCTTGCTAGCGTGGATTGACAGTACACCGCTCGTTGTTATGATCTTCAAAAAACCGATGAGGTGTACATGGTTCTGCAAGTCTCTGACTTCTCGCTAGCTAACGTCGCCCATACTGCTGATACCAAGCGCTGGCACAAGGCTCGCAGCCACAGGCTGCAGATGTTAGCCGAACACGCCTACAGAGTAACGATCTTTTGCCAGTACCTGGCTGAAATCATTGACCCGATGATGGACGCTGAGACTGAGCTTAAGCTCCTGCACAAGGCGTTATGGCACGACACGGCCGAGACGATCACCGGGGATCTTCCGACCCCGATCAAACGTCTGCTCGCCGCGTTCTTCCCGAAGGATCAGAACCCCATCGATGATCTGGAGCTCAGCGTCTGTGCCCCCTACCGCCGGGCCCACGAAGCTGCGGAGGGAAGCTACCTTGAAGTCATCCTCAAGCTGGCCGACATCATGGATGCCCACCACTTCATTCGGTATGAAGGGCGCGGGAGGTCTGCCAAGGACATCGCCAAAGAGCGCAAGAACGCGTTCGGGCAATATGTCGACAAAGGCAAGGCCCTGTGGCCGCAATACAACTGGGATGGTGCCCACGAGATTCATAGGCGTCTGTTTACAGACGAACTCGTCGAACTCGATTTCAATGAGATGGCCATCGGTAACTCTACCGACCACCGCCTCTTTGTCCCTATTCAGCAGAAGAAGAACCCCACATGCGGAGAAGGCTCCTGGTTCTCGACCTGGACGAGACACTCGTTCATTGCGAGGAGCATCCGTTCCCTTATGGGGCGGTGAAAACCCAGTTCCACCACATGGCTGTCCGACCCGGCATCGAGCACCTCCTCGATACGCTGAAGGATCGCTTCGACTTCGCGCTATGGAGTAACAGCGGGCTGCCGTACATCCACGAGGTGCTTACCGAGCTTTGGAAGCCACACTGGCCAGCGCTGGTCGACATATTCTGCGGAGCAGACTCCGCACCCATATGCGAGAACGGCACCGCAAGGGGCTGGTTCAAGGATGTGCGCAAGATCTGCAAGCGCCATCCCCAGTACGCGAAAGAGGACATCCTATGCCTGGATGACAAATGGGATGTGTGGTCTCGCTCCTACGGCAACCTGATCACGATCAGGGCGTTCTTTGGCAAGCCGGATCGCTGGCTTTACTCGGCCGCAGACTACATCAGCAGCATCGCCAACGAACCGAACTTCCGTAAGTTGGAGAAGCGCGGCTGGCACAATCGGTTTCCCGAGCAGTTCGACTCCTACGAGCCCTGACAATAACTAGAAAAAAGAGGCTTTCATGCACTACGCACCCCAGCATCCGATCCACTACCTGATCGGCTCCACCGTGTACGCCCCAGCTGTCATGAAACGGTGGCGGATGGAGCCGTTCGAGTACCAGATCCGCTACCTGTTCCTCTATGCCAGCCTGGCGGGCGCCATGGGTTTGACCACCATGAACCTGCACACCGCCGTGTCGATGTTCTGCTTCTTCGTGTTCATCATCGGTTTGATGTCACTGCCGGCAGCCCTGTTCGACATGAACACCTCGGTAGTGGCCGCCATCCGGGAGAACTTCGGAGGGGCAATCATCGCCTTCCACGGCTTCTTGATCACCTACCTGGCCATTTACACCACCATCCTGGCCGTGACAGTGCCGCTAGGGTTCTGGACAGTGCCTCTAAGCGCTGCAACGACCGCTCTCCCCCTGGCCCTCATTGTGGGCTACAGCATGCAACTCGTGGTGCTGGTGAAGCCTTCACTGCCCTGGGGCCTGGTGCCCGGCCTCTCCATCGGAGGCTTCATGCTCGCCTACTGGGTGCAGATATGAAAAAGGGGGCCGATGGCCCCCTTCTCTTTCCCTGCTCCGCCGTTTACGCCAGCAGCTGCAGGAACTCCTCTTCGTTGATCACCTTGACGCCAAGCTTTTCAGCGTCGGACAGCTTGCTGCCGGCGCCTGGCCCGGCGACCACCATCCCGGTTTTCTTCGATACCGAACCGGAGACCTTGCCGCCGCGCAGCTCGATGGCAGTCTTGGCCTGATCACGGCTCATGGCCTCGAGGGTGCCGGTCACCACAAAGGTCATGCCGGCGAAGCGCTTGTCGACCAGGTCTACAGTCTTCGGAACAACCCCGTTGGACAGCATTGCCTCCGCCACACGACGGCCGTTACCGCCCAACGCAAAGGCTTCAGCCAGGAAGGCTGCTCCCTTTTTTCCGATACCGTCTACGGCTAAGAAGTCGTCGTATGTACCTGAGATCACGGTTTCGATGTTGCCGAAGTGTTTCGCCAGGTCTTTACAGGTGGACTCACCGATGGTGCGGATGCTCAGCGCGCGGAGGAAACGATCCAGCGTCGGGTTTTTCGCGGCAGCGATCCCGGCGATCAGCTTGTTTGCGCTGACCTCACCAAAGCCCTCCAGAGGAAGCAGCTGCTCCTTGGTCAGCGTGAACAGATCGCCCACGTGCTTGATCAACCCAGCTTCGAAGAGTTGCGCGACCGTGCTCTCGCCCATGTCGTCAATGTCCAGCACAGTGCGCTTGGCAGCTTCTACGACGATCTCCTCGCGCTGTGCCTGGCAATCAATACCGGCTGTGCATCGCAGGATTACGTGGTCATCGCTGTCCTTCTCCAGGGCAGCCGAGCAGACTGGGCACACCGTCGGGACTTCAATGCGGACAGCACCTTCTTGGCGGCTGGAGGTATCCACCATCAGCAGCTGCGGGATAACGTCGCCAGCGCGGCGCATGAGCACCCGGTCACCAACGTGTAGGTCTTTTCCGGTGACTTCATCCCAGTTGTGCAGGGTCACGGAAGTTACCGTCACTCCGGCCAGCTGCACGGGCTCCAGCTTGCCTACCGGCGTCGACTGCCCGGTTCTGCCGATCTGGTTCTCGACATCCTTGAGGATCGTCCACTCCTCCTGGGCCGGGAATTTCCACGCGATAGCAAAGAGTGGCTCGCGGGATACAAAACCCAGTTCACGCTGCAGTTTCAGGCTGTCGACCTTGAAGACCGAACCGTCAATGTCGTAGTCCAACGTCGGCCGGCGCGCCAGCAAGCTTGCATACTCGCGCTTCGCATCCTCCAGGGAGTAAACCAGGATCGGCTCCTCGGCGACTGGGAAGCCCCACTCCTTCAGCGCCGCCAGCGTCTGGCTGTGTGTCTCAAACCCGTATTGTTCCGGGTTGACCAGCGAGTACGCGGTGAACATCAGCGGACGGCTTGCAGAGATCGCAGAGTCCAGTTGGCGGACGCTCCCTGCTGCAGCGTTACGCGGATTGGCGAATAGCTTCAGCCCTGCTGCAGCCTGACGCTCATTCAGCGCGTCGAAACCACTGCGGGTCATGTAGATCTCACCGCGCACTTCGAGGTTATCCGGCGCCGAGGGTTTCAGCTTCAGCGGCACGTTGCGGATGGTTCGCACGTTGTGGGTGATCTGCTCACCGATGGAGCCATCACCTCGAGATACGGCCAGCGCCAGCTCGTGGTTCTCGTAGCGCAGCGATCCGGCCATTCCGTCGAACTTGTTCTCCAGGCAATACACAACCGGCGTGTCGCCTGCAGATTCACGAACGCGGCGGTCGAACGCAGCAAATTCATCTTCACTGAACGCATTGCCCAGGCTCAGCATCGGCACGTTGTGCACCGCTTGGGCCAGCTCGCTGACCACCAACCCACCCACACGCTGAGTCGGTGAGTTGGGCTTCATCAGCTCAGGATGCTGTTTTTCCAGCTCTACGAGCTCGCGGAACATGCGGTCGTATTCACCGTCGCTGATCGTTGGAGCATCCTGGACGTGGTACTTGTGCTGATGCAGTTCGAGCTGGCCTTCCAGTTCGCTCATGCGAGCTGCGATATCGGTCACGATTGACTGTCCTTGAAGCATCGATTTGGGCCTTGGAATATCGTCTTTTATTGGCAAATTGTCAATTGATTGTGGTTGATCCACACGCTGCTGACTGCACATACTGGCTTAAATCAGGAGCCCAAGATGTCCACTTACAGCCCCCCTTCAAACGAGCTGGTCGCCGAACTGTTCAATCAGGCAGAAACGGAGGGGCGAGCTGACCTGCTTGAAGCGCTCGCCCCCTTCGTGGAGCTTGAAAAGTTGATCAAAATTGCGAAGCGCCAGGAAGGGAATGTGGGGCCGGCGCTACTGCGCGCGCTCAAGCGTGACTCCTACACTAAAAATGAGATCGATGAGCTGCTCTCTAAGGCCTTCGATGACAATCAAACCTATCTGGACGCCATCGTCGAGCACATCGCCGGAACCAGTGACCACGGTGGTCGACACTTTGCCCTGATAGAGCTGTTGGGCAGAGGGTTTCATGCAGAGGCGCTGCATATTGCCAAGAGCTGTGATAGCACCAAGGAAGTGACCGAATATTTGAGGCAAAGAATTGATCGCCTCTCTGTAACTGGCGATCCACACGCCGCGTCCTTTTCTAAACTTGGGGTTCCTTATAAGCTTCGCAAGGAATCAGTAGAACTCTTCAGTTTGCTAGATATCGACCACCATAAAGGCCTAGTTGGACAAGAAGTTCAATATAGGTATGGCGAAAATAAGAAAACCTATTGGAGTGAAGATCGCTATAAAGCAACCTTCGATCTCGTAGCCAGCACAATCACGAAAGAACACATGAAGACTCCAACTCTGGTATCCAAACCAGATGGCGTCCGCATCATCTTTGGCGAGCTGATCGCCGCCGCCATCGCTGAGCGGGATCGCATCCAAGGTCTCGGCGCCTGGCACAACGAAGCATTTCCTGAGTTCTACCCTGTCCTCTTCGCCCCAGAGGATGAAGAGGCTATCGTGCTCGCAGGCGCTATCCCAATGCTGCCGGCAGCCGCATTTTCCGCGACACCTACTCGAGGCTTCGTCGATTCAGCCGGGTTGATCAGCAAGAAAGACTCGTTCATGGCGACCAGCTTCCTCCCGCATGAAGTGATTGGGGCACTCCAGAAACCTGGCAGCTTCAGGCTCGCATTGATTCACCACGAAAAGGCCCGCGTGATGCAGATCAATCACCAGGGAGATCATGCAAAACTTACAGCCGCAATGCGTCTTCACCGCCCTCTGACTCCAGTGATGGCGAAGGGCGACCCAACCGACATTAATGAATTCAAAGGCATGTGGCGGATCAGTACGCACCTTTATGTAAAAGGTCATCCGATCTGGGAAAATGACATCTACCCTTCACTTCTTCCTCACACTCTTCACGAGGCGCTGCAACTCTATACCCCTGCGGAAATTGAACATATCAACCACCACTACAATCCTGATCGCGGTGCAAGCCCGCATAAAATGTATATTCGTCAGGATAAATGCTCGTATGCCTGGCAGATTGAGAGAGCCAGATCGAATTTTGCTGAATTCAAAGCAAGATTTGGCTTCATTCCTTCTATTAAGCTCGAGGTAGACGAAGAATTTCTTCTCGAGCTTGCTAAAGCCAAACTGGATCTTGGGCCCAACGTATCGATCAGCTACCCGGACAACAGACCCAGGGTTGATTTCGATATCTACAGGCTAGAGGGCACCCTTGGGGTAACCTCCAAATACACCCAAGACCTACCAGGGCTGAGCATGAAGGCATTGCTTGCAAAGGCAGCCAAGAACATCAACACGAAGGACTTGGGGCAGGAGTCGCTTGCCCGCACCCTGGGCTTCATCGACCGTTACCCGCGTGAGGAGATCCTCAAAGCGATCACCACCGTCGGCCAGGTCAAGCTGGCGTACAAACATTTGGGCCTCACCGAAGACGAGTTTGAAACTCTTCCGACCAAGACCAAGGACGCGTACTACACCGGGGAGGCGATCAATACCTTCGGCATCTGATCATCTTCGAGACCTAACAACGGCGCCAGAAGGCGCCGTTTTCTATTGACCTATGAAGATCAGATCAGATGTCCAGGATCGCAGACATGGCCTGGGTCTGGCCGGCGTCACCCATCTTCTCAACCAGGTCAGCTCGGCCGAGCTTGAAGGCCATGAGCCTGACCTCGTCAGTGTCGAGCTGCGAATCGACCTCCCAATCGTTCATCTTCAGGATGTTGTCCACCACCACATGGGCCGCACTCTTGAAGTGGTCTTTAAGAGCATCACCGCCATCGAAGCCCTTTGTCTTCCAGGCCATCCGCCGCATGAGTTGCACCCAGCTCGGGTTAGGAGACTTCTCTCCCACCTCAATCCCGATCTCTCTGCGGATTTTCAGAAGGCACGCTTCGTCGTCGCCGGCAGCGATGGCTCCCGACAGGAACTGCTTGTTGCGCAGGTAGGTGGACACCATCTGATCCCGATAGCGGCCGGCGAGTAGTCCGCTGTCTTCGAGCTTCTGGGGGTCGAACTCAGAGAGTGTTCCGACAACCTGTACCAGGCCGTAATGCATCTCCAGCAGATCCATGATGTCTCTGGCCAAGCGAGCGCGGCCCTGGCGGATCGACTCGGACAAGGTCGACTGCCAATCGGACGCTTTCACCTGCCCGGTCAGGTCAGCAACAGCCCATAGCTTCAGCTGCACCCTGGCGAAGGGCTCAGGCATCGAAAGAATCGTTCGGGTGAATATCCCCTTGCCCAGGCCCGAAGACTTCACCACGGCGTCCGCAAGGGCCCTGTAGCGTTCCTCATCCGCAACCCGGCAGACGTTCTTCCCATCACGAAGCAGACAAGTGCTTACCGCGATACCGAACCCCTTGCTTCGCGATACCTGCTCGGCAAAGACGTTGAAAGCCTCGGTAGGTGAGCCCTCAGGGCTCAGAAGCTCGATGAGTAGGGTGGCATCAACCATCTGTCACCTCAGAAATCCAGGTTCACAAGCATTGCTTTGGTCTGCGCATCATCAGAGGCATGACTGAAGAGCTCAGAGCAGTCAGTCATGATGAATGGCATCACCACCGTCAGGGCCTCCGGGGTCTTGTTGCGGAACAGCTTGTTTGCCTCCACGCCTTCGAGGATCTCGTCGTGGCACGCGATCAGCTCTTCTTTCAGCCCTTCCTCAGCGGTCGGCCACTTCAGCCCCGTCGCCTTGGTTAGGTCTGCCAGGAAGCCCAGGTACGACTTAACCTGCGAGTTGAACTCCTTCCCAGTCGCTCCCTCTCGCTTCGCGAGCTGCAGCATGTGGGCGTTACCCCTAAGCGCCACCACCAGGTCTGTGATCCTGGTCATCAGCGTCTTTTTCAGATCCGTGAGCTTGCTGCAGGAAAGCCCATCATTGGCCAGAGCCATAAGGCGTGCCGTGGCCTCGGGTGAACCACTCCGTGCGGCCTGGGCGCGGAGCTCGGGCAGGTTCGCCCAGAACTGCATCACCAAATCCTGGAACACCGGAGTCGTGAAAGCTTTACGATTGGCCGCAATCAGCTCGGCCACGCCCAAGTTGAACTCGATGTCATCGTAGGTTTTGGCATCGCGAAGCCCACCCTTGGCACCCAACATCTCGTACTTCTTGGTGGCGGGCGCCAGATCGTAGATAACACGGGCGTTTTCAAAGTCGCTGGCATCCAGCATGCCCTTAACCACAGTAGCCGCGAAGCCGGCGGCCGCAGGCGCTTTGAGGAATTCATCTTGATCAGCCACTTTTGCCAGGGCAATGGCCAGGCGCGGGGTGATAGGCCTGCACAGACTTTCCGGCCACTTCTTCGGCCTTCCCGCCTCAGAACCAAGGTGCTGGCCAATACCGGATACCAGGCCAAACGCCAGGTCGTACTTCCTGTCGTAGTTTCGGGGCTTTGACTCTACGAGAGCCTCCAGCAGCGCTTCAATTTCATCGATAGCGCCAACCTGGGCCAACAGAGTGCCAACACTCCTCTGGTTCAGGGTTCCTGCCCCGCTATGAAGCGGCTTATCGCCCAGGCACGGGAATGCTTCACTCACTCGAGCTTCCAGATCAGCCGAAAGCTCTTCGCTGATGGCCAGAGGGTTGTCCCAGATGTAATCCCGGCAGAACTGCTCAAGGCGGGCCCTCTTTTTGTCATCAATTGTCATGGCCTATACCCTGCTCACATCCCGTACCCGGATTCACGGTCGATCTCTTTCTTCGCCTTGGGAGCCGCGTGCTTGGCGCGCCACCCGGCAATGCCTTCCTCGAAAGCAGCGATCATGGCCTTCTCGTGCCCCATTTCTCGCCGGCAGATGCGCCTCAGCCCTTCCGACTGCTTCACGAAGTCTTCACCGTGATAGTCATAGCGCAGGTGCGCCAGTTCATGGTGAGCAAGGTCGACGATGTCGCCAAGCATGTACTCAGGTTTCTCGGCGACGTCCGGGTTGATCAGGATCGAGCGCCGCTCTTTGCCGCTCTCCTGGTCTTTATCTTCCACGTGCAGTCCTTCCACTGTGCCGAACACGAACCCCGTCTGGATCAGCTTACCGCTGTAGTAGAACTGCCCGTCGGCGCCTTTCTCCACCCCGGCAAAATTCCGGTAACTCTCGTGGCTGAGCATGGTTCTGATCAGGAAGTCCCAGCCTGCCGCTAGCTTCGCATACCTCTTGAGCGACATCTTGGTGGCAATGTGGCCGGCCATCTTGGTTTGGTCTTCATCGCGCTCTTCCGTGCAATGCTTAACCTTGAAGTTCTCAGGGTATAGCTCGCTAGGGATGCCACCAAGCTTGCTTTGGATGGAATGGCGCTCCTTGACCATAGTCCTGGCGAGTGCAGCAAACGGGTGCTTGCTACCTTCGTCCATTACCTCATCGCTCATCGACGCGAGCTCGTCGGCGAACTCCTCGACGGTTTTCCCCCTGACCGCCGCACCTTCTTTCAGATCTTCCTGGATCTGCTCTGAAAGCTGTTTCCAGTCGATGTTGTTCCGGTTCAGGGTCTTGTCGATGCCCCCATTTAGCTTGAGCTTAGTCCGGTCGTTCACCAGCTCCTGGATGATCTTGTTCAGAGCAGAGCTCTTCTCGCCGAGGAGCTTATCCCGGTTCGAGGTGAACATCTCCTTCGAGGTGCCGGTGAGGTCAATGATCCCTTCGAATCCTGTGGTACCAGAGTTGCCATAGACACGCTCCCGGAACATGGCCAGGCCATTCATCCTGACCCACAACGACGATGAGCTGTACCCCCCGGAATTGTCCTTGAAGCTGAGCTTCCCAAGGACTGTATCCAGCCCGTAGTTGTAGTTCTGCTTGTTCGCAGACAGCGCCATCCCGTTAAGGGTTACCCTAACCCCAGGGCGGAATGTAGACATGCAGACAATCTGCTCAAGGGCTTGCTCCAGATGCCAAGCTTGAGCCTTGGAATGATCCATTTCGACCTCTAGGACTACACCTTGCAGAGGCGCTGACGTAGAGAGCTTGTAGTTACCCCCTTCCCCTTTAAGGAAGAGGTCGCGGGTTCGGATCGTGTACTGCTTGTGAGCGAATGCCAGTAGGCTTTTGGCGTAGCCAAAGCCGCCAATGGAGCCATCTGCCTTCTGAGATCCTCCCATGGAGAGGAACACGTCAGTCAGTGTCTCGCGACTCATGCCAGTGCCGTTGTCGGTGCAGGTTACGACAACAGTTTCCGGCTTATCCGGATGGTTTCTGATATGAAAATCGATCTGCGTCGATCCAGCATCCAGCGCGTTCTGGAGAGCTTCTCGGAACCAAGCCTGGTGCCAATCCTGATACTCATTGACGGTTTGCGCGAAGAAGCTGTTGGGCAGCTGCACGCGGCCCTCGAAAATCCCGGTCTCAAGAACCTCAGGCTCAGCGAATAGTTCGGATTGGGTAGAAGTGCTCATTTATCACCAAAATGTCAGTCCTAGACCCATTATGGGGATGGAGCAGCCTCCGAGAACAACTCCGGATGCATCTTCCGCAGTACGGCCTGGATGTTCTCGGCGTCGAAGGCATCAACGGTGTACCCGAAATCACGGATACCGAAGGAAATGCTGAAGCTAGCCACCTCCCAGCAGCTGCGTCCCAGTCGAATCGCCTCCTGGACAAGGCCTCGCTTAACTACGTCGATCCAGGCCTCAGGATTTTTCACGAATGCCAGCAACTCTCCTTCCGTGCGGAATCCCTTTGCGTAATACGTCGAATTTTTCTCCGCAAGGGCAGGTCGCGTCCCACTCCGCTCATAGGTCTGCCAGGCTACGATCTGGTACGATCTCCCAGGGATGAATGCCCCGCTCAACGGGGTAAGTGCTGTTTCTAGTTTCTGGATGGCCATGGTTTCCTCCGACAACCCATTGTCGCTTGCGATCAAGGGCCGGTACAACACGAGGTCTACCAATGTCAGCTCAGCACAAAGCAGACCGTGCGCTGCAACTTAAGCCCAAGGTGGGCACTGTGGATGCGGGCGCCAAGATAAAGGATAAGGCGCGCTGGGAGAACTTCGCCAAGCGTATCCAGCACTCGCCGGCAGTGCGGCGGCGTCTGATGGAGAAGCAGCAGGGGCGATGCCCAGTGTGTCTGGCAGGGGTAGAGCCCGGAGAGACTGTGCACCACGTCTCCTACGTGCATCAGTGCCAGTTCATCGAGACGCAGAGCCACGCCGCCCCGACTGCAAAGCGGCCGGAACGTGTGGTGAAGGCGCCCCCTTGCGAGGGCTGCGCTTCAATGGATCGCTGCCTCAGCTACCTAGCCCTGGTGCACGAGGATTGCCACATCCTCATACACATCCAATGACCGGGTCGATGGCTGCTACGAGCTGAGCGAACACCTCGTCGACAGAGGCGGTGCCGTCGATGGTCACGAAGCCGTGTTTCTTCGCCAACTCCTGGTACGAGGCACGAACGCCTCGGTAGAAATCAACGCCCCGGCGTTCGAACTTGTCCAGGCTACCGCGATTCTGGGAACGCTCCTTCGACAGCTCTGCTGGGATGTCGATGAAAATCACCAAGTCTGGGGTGACACCAAGGGTTTCAACGCACGCATTCTGCAGCAGCTCTACGGGCCAGCCGGTGTATGGCCCGTTGTACGCCAAGGTGCTGGGCCAGAACCTATCGCTGATGACCAACTTCCCCTCGGCCAGCGCCGGCAGAATGCGCTCTTCAACATGGTGCATACGCGCCATGGTCATGAGCAGGGTCTGTGTCTTAGGGCTGATCTCAAGCTCTTCGTTGAGGAGGAGCTCACGAGCCGTGATTCCAGGTACGGTGTGGTAGAGATCGCTGGTCAAAAGCACTTCACGGCCGGAGGCACTGTAGTGTTCGAGGAGTCTCTTAATCTGCGTACTCTTCCCGCAGGCCTCGATCCCCTCGATGGCAATCATTCCCATTATTATTTCACCATAAGCAATGAAGAAGCCCGTGTTTCCACGGGCTTCTGGGACAGGTGCCGGATCAGGCTTCCTGGGAAGTCGAGGTGATGCTCAGCTTGGCCTTGCCGGTAACGTCCGACAGGGATACAGCTTCGTCACCAGGGTGTTCGGCGTCAGCCGGTGGGAAGACCAGGTCTTCGTCCACGAGATCGGAGGCAGCAGGGGTCACATCAACCACCTCGCCCTCGATCACAACGCCCTTCTCTTCGACCTCAGGGGTCTGAGCCACAGCCTCAACGACCGTGGTTTCGGGTACAACCACTTCCGGCTCAACCACTGCGGGTACTTCCGCTGCCGGCGCAGCTTCAACAACCAACTCAGCTGCAGCCGCAGGAATCACCTCGGCCGCAGCTTCAGGCTTTCCCGATTGGGGCGCCTCGTCATCTGCCAGCTCGACCTCAGGGGTCGCCGGGGACTGATCGAGGTCGTCATCCTGGCCGACCGGAACGGTCACGCCAAGAACGTGGCTGAGCTGGGTTTTTTCCTTGTAGGAGTTTAGCTCGGCCGGAAGCTTGCGAACAACGCCGGCCAGGGCCTCCAGGGACTCAGCCAGGGCGCCGTTGGAGTGCTGGTACTGGTCACCGTAGGCCACGGTCACACTGTGCAGCACGCCTTCGATGCGGGCCTTCAGAGTAATGTAGCCGGAGGCGTCAACGGAGACACCCAGGCGGTCAGCGGCGCAGTCGATCATCGAGAGCTCGCGGCGCGGCTCGAAACGCAGGCGAACCTTGTATTCGTTGTCGGTCGCGGTTTCGAAATCAGCGATACTGGCGGCCATCGCGACGCGAATGGTTTCTTCCGGCAGCGGAGCTACTTGCAGGGCGTTCCAGACGGCTTGCACCGATTTCCACAGTGCGGTCTGCTTTTGAGTGAGTGCCATTACAACCTCTTCAGATGGACATGAATCAGATGGCTGCCGGCGCCTCCGTAGCAGGGCAGAACGTCATTTACCGTTATATTGTCAGAAATCTCAGCTCTTTTCAGAGATATTTCCACTCCACGGGGTAGGCGCGGAGCGTGCTGCAGGCCCCTTTGCCCACAAAGACCTCCTCTCCCATGGAAGCGATGGCCTGATCGATGAAGCCCAGGCCGTCGTAAGGCGCGAATAGGGTCGATCCGCCGGTCATCAGCATGTACCGCGAGAAGGCCTCCTTCTCGATCTCCGAATCGATCTTCCACATTCCCTTGAGCTCCTTCGACTCCGCCACGAAGCAGTCATGGAGATCGAGAAGCTTGTTGAAGCCGCCTGGCAACCACTCCAGCATCACCAGGTGAGACTTAAGCTCAGGCCGCGAGAAGCCCCTGTAGATGAACTGCCACCCAAGGGCGCCAGCTTCTACCTGGATCAGCCACTCCTGCTCACCATCCTCTGCAGGCGCAGTGGGCTCGCGCTCAATCGCCACAGCCTCGAGGGCTTCAATGGCCGGCAGTTTGCTCACGAACAGCGCGCAGAGAGCGCCATCCTCCTCCTCGACCAGGTCGCCCAGGGCTGGGAAGAGCTTATGCACCATGCAGGCGCTCTCGGAAAGGTACGAAATCAGGGAGCCGGCGGCGACGTAAGGAGTCTCCAGCCCGGCTCCCATCAGGATCTCCAGGTCACTCGTGAACATCTCAGATACTCATCATGGTGTCCCAGACATTGTCTTCGCGGAACTTGCTCTTGGATAGCGCCGCCATGAACTCTTCTGGAGAGTTAGCCTTGAAGATCGGGTCGATACCCTCGGTTTTTCCCACCGACAGATCCGTCCAGCGCTTCTTGAAGGCCTTCGCCTCGAGCTTCTGCTCGAACTTCCACTCCACCTTGGCCAAGCCGGTTAGCCTGGTCATGGCATAGCGCAGGCGCGGGTCGTACTCCATCGAGTTGAGGAAGGACGATGCCATGTACCCGGCCACGCTCAGCGCCGAACGCTCACGACGGTTGATGTTGAAGTCCGCTGTCCCCACGCTACCCGATGAAATGAAGGCTATGTTGAGGAAGTCCTCTCGCGCCGGCTCGCTCGTCTTGTGCTTGTCCATGAAGGACTCGACCATGTTGCCGACAAACTTACCGTTGGCCAGCTGCTGCACTTTGCCCCAAAGCTCTTTCGGGAGGTTCAGGAGCTCGAAAGCGCGCATCTTGATCTGCTCGCTGTCGCGCAGGTACTTCTTGCAGAGTTTGGCCTCTACATCGTGCTCCAGCGTCGACAGCATGAAGCCACGCATCTTGCTGCGGTACTCCTCTGGAGACGAGTATTTGTCGGCCCAGATGGAGATTGGCATGTTGTTCGTGATCCCGCCGTCCCTGAGGTGGCGGCCCTCGTGCTTAATATGCTTGAAGACGTAGGGGATGTTCATGCTGGCCCTGACCGCCTTTTTAATCGGCATGTCGACATAGTCGCCGCCACCGGCCCTGCAGGTGACTGCTTCGATTCCAAAGAGGACGTATCGGGTGTTAGTGATCGCCACCCCGAACTCCTTGAAACCATGCGACGGCGCCAGCTCCGCAAGTTGCTTGAGCTGCTCGAAGTTGAGGTTGCGGATCTCCTCCACGGTGGACAATTGAGGCTTCACGATGCGCCTGATTTCAATGGGCACCGCCTTCACCTTCTCCTGGATCACGTCACCGATGAACGACTCGATGGAGTCCCCGTCCAGCTTCCTGGTGGTGCGACGCACACGGATGCAGGTCAGAGCAGCCTGGAAGTACTTCGTCCTCGAGCCCAATGGCACGAAATCGAGGACACCGATCAGCTTCTCCAGCCCGCGCACCTTCAGATGCCTGTTGAAGTCCTTCATCGCCTTACGGTAGATGAGCTCAAGCTTGGACTCGCCACCGTAGGACACTTCCAGGTCGCGAATCTGCTGCTGTAGCAAGTCCTCAGTCAGATTGGTCAGGGACTTGTAGGTCGCATTCGGAATGGCTTCGATCAGCTCAGGAATCAGGTACTGAGCTGCGAATTTCTTCAGCAGGATGCCTTCAAGGCCAGGGTCAGCATGGATGTCCAAGACGTTGGCCTTGGTAGCCGCTTTTTTTACCCAATTGAACGTGGCCGCACTTTCAGCGAAGAACTGGGCAAAGCGGCCTCGCTCTACGAGTTCCCTAACTTCCTCTGCGTTGTAGCCCATTGCTACAGGGAGGCCCATAAGCGCGCCGGCTGATGTACCAGCGATGTACTTGATACCTTTGAGCATCCCCCGGTCGCTTAGATCGGAGATTGCACCTGCGAAGGCCATCCCTTTGGCACCGCCTCCCTGGAATACGAGTACTTCAGGGCCAGCGGCTCGCTTTCCGTACTCTGAGTTAATCCTCTTCTGGAAATGCACGGCACGCGAGGCGGCCTCACTGATGACACTGTTCAAGTGCTCCATGTAGGTCGCCAGTCGGGCTCGTTCACCCTCCGGCACTGATCCAATAGAGAACTGCTGAATCTCGTTCACCAAACGTTCAAAATGCCAACGGAAACCGATCAGTTTTTCACGCTGATAGTCAGGCAGCGCCGCGTCCAGGGCTTGAAGCTCTACCTGATTGCCAGGATTGTTGTAATTAGAAATGACGTCCGAAAGGACTTTGATGATGTCCGGCAGGCTTTGCTCAGGGTCAGCTTCGTTCAGCTGCACGCCGAAGACGTTGATCCCATAGACGTTGAGCTCACGCCAGTTGTCCCGAGCGAACGTGGCGAGCTTGTTGATGGTGATCTCACGCATCACATCGTTGAAGGCGCTTTTACGTGCAGCCTGCACGCGCTCTAGTTGTTTTTTGTAGTTCATCGGGAAAACAGCGCCATTCCAATTAGTTCCTCATTATTGGCATGACCATTTATTGCCGATCAATACAAGCAGATCTCCTTATATTGAAAATTGCGATTTGACAGATTGTGAATGTTCGCGACTTGTAACCTTGACCAGGGGTAGTTCGCTAAATATAATGGTTTCAGATTGGCATCCTGACAATTTGAGGGAAATATGCTCACTCGCGCACTCCAACTCGAATTGCTCAAGAACAAACGGGCCAATATCGAGCATCAGATCGGGCTCCTCAATGCTGAGCTTCGCCAGATCGAAAACTCGATCACAGAGATCGAACTCTATCGGTCGAAGGTTCAACGGGTAGCTGACCAGGTAATCGCACTCCTGGAGGACAATGACCTGCCGGTGAACGACTTCCTAAAGGCTCTGCTACCTCCCAAGCCGGAAAACCGCCCCAAACACGTCTATTTCAATACCGCCAAGCTCGTATACGTGAATCCCTTCACCCACGAGACCCTTGTAATCACGAGCGCCAACAGAAGCCAGCTGGAAACCTGGGAGCGCCATTATGGCAAGGCCAAGGTACGAGGCTGGATTCGCCCGGCCTAGCTCCCTATCATCTGCGGATGGATAAGCACGGCGCTTTGGAGTACAGATGAAGATCCCCTGCCCCCTTCCCATCTTCGATGACAAGAAGTACCTGAGTGAGCTGCGTGGCGCGCAGCAGGAAAAGGCAAGGCCGCACAAAGGGGCAATCCCCAAGTGCGATAATCTCGATGAGGTGCTCGAAGACTACCGCAAGGCCCTCGACTTCCTGCTGAAGTACGAAGGCAGCGACGACACCTTCGCAACCTACCGCCGGGAGATCGACCGCTTCATGCTCTGGCTCTGGTACGCCAGGCCGGATGCCAACGGAAAGATCGGCAAGCCAGGCCTTCTCCATGAACTCAAGCGCGCCGACATGGAAGCCTACTTCGACTTTATCAAGGCACCTCCTCTTGAGTGGCGGGACATCCAGATCCGGAATCGCTTCCTCGACGTGGGCGGAGAACGCGTCCCTAATCCCGAATGGCGGCCCTTTGTCGCCAAGATCAAGAAGCTTGAGCGCAAGAACGCCATCCACGGAACGGCCGATACCGCCCACGCTCGCGAAAATCTCGATGAGAAGGCGCGCCCGGACATTGAGAAGTACAAGATGTCCGACTCGTCCTACGCCATTGCCTTCGGCACCCTGCGCAGCTTCTTCACGTACCTCCTGGACGAGGAGCACGTAGGACGAAACCCGGTTGCGCAAATCTCCTCCAAGAACAAGAAGATCAAGAAAGAGGACGATGACCACGTAGAGCAAAGCGTGAAACGCCTCACCATCGACCAGACCAGAGCCCTCTTCGAATCCGTTGAATCATTCCGTGAGACTCTCGGAGAAGATCGATACGAGCGCCTGCGCTTCATCCTTAGCCTGATGATGGCGTTTTACCTGCGGATTTCCGACGTGGCCCACAAGGACGAAGACAAGCAGCCAGTGCATGGCAACTTCTTCACCATCGTCGACAAGATCGAAGGAAAGCAGGTTCGCTCCTGGTGGTTCAAGGCCACCGGCAAGGGCAACAAGAAGCGCACGATCCCGGTAAGTGAAGACGTGCTGAAAGCGCTACGCCGGTATCGTACATCCCAGGGCATGTCGCCCCTTCCAGTGCCCAAGGAGAAAACCCCTCTCTTCCCCAAAGCGCGCGGTCAAGGAGGACTTACTTCAACTCGCCACGTCCGGGCAATGCTGCAGGCAGTTTTCGACGAAGCCTTCAAGCGCCTGCGTGCTGCAGGGAGAGACGACGACGCCAACATGCTGATGCAGTGCACCGTCCACTGGCTGCGACACACAGGCATCTCTGAAGACGTTACTCGCCGGCCGCTAGAGCACGTTCGCGACCAGGCAGGCCACACCAACCTGGAGACGACCAAACGATACATCTCCAGCAGCCTGCACGAGAAACACGAGTCCTCAGAGCACGCCGCGCTGCTCACCTCAATCCAGGGTGACTGATGGCTCGTTCGCGTACCTGAAAACACGGATGCTGGAAGCCAGTGGCTCGTTGTCGTCGATCAGCTTGTCGCCGCGCACCTTCTTCTCCTTCTTCGGCCACCGCTTCGGATCAAATTGGCTTGCCAAGAAGATGTCGTCGCGCTCAACAATAGGGCCGGCGTACAGGATCGGGAGGTAGAACAGCTTCGTGTCCGCGTACTTGCCCGTTAGCGAATCGATGATGTTCCCCTTTACACCGGCCGGGTTGAACTGGATCTGAGCAACCGGTAGGTGACTGGGGTACTCCTTGAGCGTTTCATAGTCGATCCTGGCCGAGTCACTGGTGTACATCTTGCTCTCCAGGAGCGCGAGGGCCTCGGACACGGACATCTTGTGAATCGTCCTGGGCATCACGCCCGAGAACCTGATGCTCTTCGGCTCGTACTCGAGCACCGGGATGCGCCGGTAGATGGCCTTCAGTGAGAGGCGGCCATACCCGATGTTGGTGAGCATCTGCCTGACTGCGATGCTCTTCTGGCTCTTCTTCAGCGTGGTGCCGGCCGTGCCGCGCAGTCGATCCTGGTAGCTGTCCATCTTGGCCCTGAATGCAGCCTTGAGCTGATTCACGTGCCGCGCGAGCTCCATCACTTCTGGCTCAACACAGATGGCACCATGAAGCGTCTCGGTGAAGCGTGCGTCTGCTGCCCCACCAGGCACGTAGTAGTTCTTGAAGATGCCCTGGATCTTCTCCACTGCAGCATGCCCAACCTCGAACGGGCCGGGATCAGCAGCGCAGAAGGCATCGGTGGGGTTCTGCAGCGCAGTGCAGAGATCATCGATGCCCAGGATCAGCTCTTCCAGACTCAGCTTAAGTTCAGCGATTTCCATGGCGAACTCCTGTGTATATATACAGGATCGCCCAGAGTGACAAAGAAAGGAAGGCCCCAGAAACGAAGAAGCGGGCCTTAGCCCGCTTCTGATCAGATCCCCAGCTGTGGTTGCTCGGTCATCTCTTGAAAGATCGCGTCTTCTGCTTCGATCTCAGGATCGGCCGAGTCCTCGGGCTCCGGTGCCGCAGGAATGAACTCGAGGGTGTTGGCGCCGATCTTGAGTGCCGGCCCACGCTTGAGACCACAGAGCTTCCAGTCCCCGGTCTCCTTCGAGCGCTGGAAACTCCAGCCTGGCTCGATGAACTTCTTCTCTTCGTACTCCTCAAGCCGGGTCTTCATCTGGGACTTGAACTTGCGACCCATCTTTTCGAAGGTCGAGTTGTAGCCGGCCAGGTGGAAGTAGGACTCCAAGGGAAGGTCGTAGACACCGTCCCGGTGAGATGCGACGAAGGTCATGAAGCGTTTGCCGAAGGCATCGAGCTGCCGGCGTACCTCATGTGGCACCAGGGTGGTGTTGACGCCGTCGAAGAGCAGGCAAGTCAGCGGATCGAGGTTGAGTACCTCACGGCCGCGAGTCTTGTTGCGAGTACGGTTGGTCAGGAAGCCCATCTCGATGTCAACGTCCTCACCATTGGCCAAGCCTTCGGTGAGCAGCTTGATATGCTCCCCGTAGACCAGCTTGATGTGGTTGGCGTAGCTCACAGTATCAGGGTCAGTTGATGCTGAAGGAGTCGTAAGGATTCGAACGAGCTTTTCCAGAGCCGGCCTGCTCGATACACGTAGGCGGGTGTCACGAAGGTCTTCCAGGATCTGTTCGACCTTGGCGAAGGAGCTACCGCTATCACCCAGACCCAGAACCTCAACCAGCTCCGCCTTGGTGACGGAGACTGGCTTGAAGATTGAACGGCCACGGGTATAGGCCAGGAGCTTCGTCCAGATCTCTTCGTGGTCAGCTAGAAGAGTCGCCCCCTTCAAGAAGATGCTCTCCCCACTGATGGAGAAGACAGGCGTCCAATCGTTGGTCTCTTTCAAGCTCTTAGGGGCAACAACTCGGAAGATGCAGCTTCGGGCGATGGGATTCGCCTGCTCGAAGTACTGCTCCCCTTGAAAAGGCAACTTGCCCTGGAGCACAGTGCTCTCGAGCTTTTTGGCCCGCGCTTCCTTCTTCTGATCCTTCGAAGAGCTCTGCTGCTGTTGTTCCCCGGTCATTTCCATGTCTCGCTTCGAAATTGGCGATTTGTCAATTCATGGAATCATATATGCCCAGGAAGGCGCTTGCATACGAGTTTTAGACCATTTTGATCTTAGATGACCAACCTACCCATCGAAGTGATCGTTTGGCCCGTGATCTGAGGTACAAACGTAAGCTTGTCAGGGCAACCCAAGGTTGAAATCACCGCGATATCAGGAACAAAAAGGAAGCCAGCGCCGCGATCCCAGGAACGGCAAGTGACTGATCTTACGGCAAAAAGTTGTAGCGTTACCGCAAACACTGCTGCCGTGATTCTAGGTACAGATTTCTCAAACCCGCGTCAGCTGTGGCATTCAGCCGCTTCATCAACCAGCGTAGGCGGCCGGCCACGATCCTAAACACCGTGATTCCAGGTACAGGTGTGCATTCTAGACGCCTGCATGGTGATCAATACCGTGATCATAGGTACACAGGGGCACTATATGGCCACCCTGCCGTGATTTCAGGTACACCAGGGCGCTAAATGGCCACTCGACCGTGATTTGAGGTACACGCAAACGCCTAAGAGACCGGGAATAGAGGTACAGGGAGTCATTCACGGGAAGCTAACCGTGATTCTAGGTACAAAAGCGTACCTGAGATCACGGTGGAATGCCTCTGAGCCCGCTAGGCCGGGATCTCAGGAACATACGGCCGGAACCTCACCGTGATTCGAGGTACAAAAGGAGTTCATTTTGTACCTGAGATCACGGCCCGCAGGACAAGGCGTACCTCGGATCACGGCGAACCGTGAAATCCCTTTGAAATCAACAGGATAGGCAGTATTTAGGCGACTTATACAAAGTTACACACAGCATATAAACAGGGTATGAACAGGGTTACTCACAGGAATCCGTGATTCTAGGAACGGCCGACGTGATCTCAGGTACGGTGACCGTGATCTGCGGAGCGCCATCCGTGAGAACAGGTACACAAACCGGGAGGCAAGGAACAGATTTCGGGATGTGAGGTACGCTTTTCGCGATTTGAGGTACAGCTCAAAATCCTGAAAGCCACATGCTGCGCGGCCTACAAGGGAGTCAGAAGGGCCTATAACCCTATTCTCTAACTCGGTTCTAACCGGCCTGGGGGCTGTTAACCCTCTTCAAAGAGCAAACCAGTCTTGTTGTAAACCAGTTGGCTCTTAACCGGGATTCGAAGCAGAGCGAGCTCCGAATCCCGGACACTTAAGCGCCAGGGCGACGCAAAAGCAAGAGCGGGTAATCAGGAAAAGGCGCGGGAACGATCCCCGGCGTTTATGCCTGCAGCACCGGAGCGCTCGAACGAGAAGATCGGGCTAGCCACGTAACTGATCTTCGACCACCAACGGGAGAAGTCTCTCCGGCTGCTGGATTTGCGCTGAGCGGAGCGGACGATGTTGCAGATATCGACCACCTGGATCATCACCTCACCGTTGCGCACAGCTTTCACCAGCTCGGCGTCAGTGGCGTCCGGCATCGGGCCAATGAAGATGCGCTGGTTACACTTACGCGACAGCAGAAGGCCTACGCGTTCAATCCCGCTTTGCATGTGGCGTGTCTCCCGTAAGCAGTTCTTCGCGCAGCACAGAGATCGCTTTGGATGCATCGATCCCGATCCTTGCGCCAGCGCCACCACGTTGCTCGCCTTCGGCCTCTTGTGGCCTTTGGCGGCTTCCCTGTTCGTTGCCCACATCCGCCAGGTTGATCCAGATACCCTGGCGCATGGCCTGGGCAATCTCGGCGTCGGAGGCCGCAGGATGAACCTTCAAAGTGAGCTTCTCGCCGATCTTGATCGCGAGCACCCTTTCCGAGGCTTTGACGCCGGAATCTGCGTTGCTCATGGCTTGCCTCTCAAATGACAATTAAGCATATATTGACAGAATCGGCGATCTTGGCAATACCCAGTTAAGCGTCCCCTGAGCCTTCTGCGGCGCTGCTTTCGGCAGGTTTGTCCTGGATTGCTTTTGAACCGGATGGGCCCACGCGAATGGTCTTTTGTCGCGATGGAGCCGCTCTCTGCCAGGGTTTTAGGCTCTCTCGATCCTTCTCGATCTCCATATGTTGGAGCATGCGACTGGCCCTGGTGGACAGCGGGCCAAAAGCATCGCCTTTATGAATAAATTGCAACTGCTCTGCCGCAGACTGAATTAGTTGGAAATTGTTCGCAAACCACGCCTCGCGCCCTAGGTAGTCAGCCACCTCCGCCAGCGCCGACGGCGATGCATTCAGCCTCAGAACCCCGACAGCTTCCATGGTCTGGCGCAATCGTTCCAGTTGCGCATCATTCACAGTCTGCTTCAGGCGATTCCAGAAGCCCTCCGGGATCTCCACGACCAGAGCTACTGACCTCAGCATTGGAACGAACTCTGCAGCCGTGAGTCTCTTGGACTCATAGCGCTTGAGTGCGAACTTGAGCGACTCGTTGACCATCTGAGCCGCTGTCGTAGCGGATTTGCCTGATAGGGCGCTGCGCGCAAGCTTCGACAAGTGGCTGACGGCGTGCGCATGCGCGCGAACCCGCAACTTCTGCAGCAAATCACCATCAGGAACATTGATGGTCTCTGCTTTGTCTTCTGACCATTTCTGGTTTTCTCGAGCCGGTTTCGACCAGGGGTACTTGAAGGCGCCGTCCCCTTTCTTATTCCGCAACTTCAACGTCAAGTTGTCGTAATCAAAACCAACGATGTCCCACACCATAAAACCTCCCGGCTTAGCTGGTCGGAAGTTCACTCGCCTGCATGTGTTGAATGATGTGCCTGATGGATACTTCGTGGCCTTTGGCCTTCAGGCTCGCCTCAACCTCTCGATAAAACTGAACAGGGTGAACACTTGGGGCAGCTAGCGTAGTTAGACCATATATTTTGTTCTTCGGATCTCGCACATCCCTGGCCACAATCCTGAAGTGCTCCTCTAGTGCAGTCTCCATGGCACTTTCGTTCACACTTCGCCTGATCATGCATAGCGCAAACTGGTTGTCTGGCACCTTGTAGAGCATGCCGGCGGCCGCAAGGATATTGGCGATGCCGATGATCATCCGATCCACCTGGAGCCCCACGAACTCCTTGAATGCGTACTCCAGCTGCCGTGAGGTCAGGATATCGATAGTGGTATTAGACCACACCAAGGATGGCTCATTGCAATATTCGAACCTGGTCATCCGTGCCACATCACGGGTATCACATCGCAAACCCAGCTCCAGCGCGAGTTCTTGGAATTTTGTCTTCAACGAGGCTCTTTTCGAAATCTGATCATGAACTTGAATGGAGTATCCAAGACGTCCCATTGTTAGCATGATTGTGAGAGATAGCGGAAACTCATGTGGTATACGGAACTGCAGACTCAGAAGTCCGTACTGGTGTGCCAGGTAGGCGTCTACCGGCCTTGGCATTACAAGTTGCCTAGGGTCAAAGCCGCTATGTAACGCTGAGTGAATATCGCTATAGGACTGGGGCTTCAACGACTCCAGAACGTTGTTGAAAATCTCCTCACGAAGTTGTTCAAAGGAGAAATCTGTAATAGACACAGAGCGGCACCCGAATTTGTTCTTGTTATCCCACTAGGGTACTGGTTTCAAAAGGAGTTTCAACTTGATGGTGCGGGCCACTCTGGTATAGAATGGCCACCATACCGCACAGATGGAGAGCATGATGCTCGCACACCGTTTGTCCGGCCCCTCGTTTGCTTCCGCTTGCGCCAAACTCCTGGAAGAAAAGAGTGGCCTTGTAATTGCCCGAAATGAACACGAAGCCAGCACCCTCCTTCAGGAGATCGGCTTCTACGCACCTGCGCTCAAATCTCGCCTCCTGCTGATCCGCGACAGCGAAACCTTGCCGTTCGACCTTGAACGTGCGCCGTCGTCGATCATGAGTGAACGCGCCTGGATGCTGAATCGCTTGGCAAACAACGACGTCGATATGCCCATCGTCATCGCATCGGCAGTCAACTGCATGCGACTGATCTCCGGCAAGGACTTCTGGAAATCGGCCAAGATCAGCTTGAGCCTTGGCGACTCACTGGCCAGTAAGTTCGGCGAGAACCTCTCCAGCCTCCTCGAGCTAGGGTACGCCGAGGCCAAGGCCGTGAAAATTCCTGGTCAATACGCGACGCGTGGTCGTGTAGTCGACTTTTTCCCGGTCGGCATCAGCCACGGTGAGGATTTCCACGAGAACACCCCGGTACGCATGACCCTCGATGAACTGGGCCATATACAGTCGATTATCAAGATCGATGTTCTCACCCAGGAATCCGTTGGAAAGCCGCTGCTGAGCCTAGATGTCTTCCCGAACCGCGAATACCGCCTGGATCGTGAATTCGTTGAGTCCTTCAGAAGCAAGTCGTTTACCTACCACGACAACCCCCGCGTATTCGAAAGCTACAAGGTCGCCCTCTCACTGCGCGACCACCCTGAGTTCATGTCCTGGATTGGCCTCAATCCCAGCAACGTAACCACGTTGGTCGATATGCTCGAGTACGACGAGGTTCTCGCAGATTTCGGCGTAGCTCAGGCCATGGAAGAGCAATGGCGCCTGGTTGAAACCCGTCACATCGATATCCGTGACGATCTCTCGCGTACCTGCCCTCCCATCGACATGTCTTGGCGTTCCCCGGAAGCGACTCAGCGCGCCCTGGATGCAGCCAACTGCTGTACTTACACCACGCCGGTTGTACCCAGTGGCATGAAACGTGTGGGCACCCTGGACGATGCCCTTGCGCTCCTCAAGAGCTTAATCGACGAGAAAACCCCGATCCTCTTCGTCATGAAGAGTGCTGTGCGCGCACGCCACGTAAAAGTGATCGGCAGTATGCTCGGTCTCCGCGTCGCCACTGACGTCTCCTTTGAGCAGTTCATTGCCAAGCCGGTCGGTCAGGCCGTGTTGCAAGGTACGCTGACCAACGGCTACCTCGACACCGTTGCCGGCTACCGCCTGATCACCGAGTACGAACTCTTCGGCACCAGCATCGAATCTTCTTTCGACGAGGACATTGGCGAGTTCCAGCGCAAAGCTGCCCTGCAGGGCCTGGTCGACATCAAGGAAGGCGACTTCCTGGTGCATGCCACTAAAGGGATCGGCCAGTTCCAGGGCTTCGAAACCATCAACTTCACCGGCACCGAAGAAGACACAGTGCGGATCGGCTTCGCCAACGATGCCAGCATCTTCGTTAAAGTCAGCGAACTCGACATGGTGTCGCGTTACTCGGGTGGCGATGAGACGAAGGTTAAGCTTTCAAAGCTGAACCATGAAGCCTGGGCCAAAGGCCTACAGAAGGCTCAGGAAGACGCCCTTTCCGGCGCCCGCCAGCTGATCCTCGTTCGCAATGCTCGTCGACGCATGGCCGGCCTGCGCATGAACGAGCCTGATGAAGACTACGATCACTTCGTCGAGACCTTCGAGTACGAAGAGACTCCCGACCAGAAGCGCTCTATCTCGGAGATCATCCGCGATCTGACCTCTGGCCAGCCAATGGATCGCCTGATCTGTGGTGACGTAGGTTTCGGCAAGACCGAGGTCGCTCACCGCGCTGCATTCATGGTTGCCAACCAGGGTTACCAGGTAGCACTTCTGGCCCCTACCGCCCTGCTGGCCGAGCAGCACTACCTTTCGACACGCACACGCTTCGAAGGTACTGACATCAAGGTTCTCCAGGTAACCGGCAACAAGGTTCCGAAGGATGTGCTGAAGGTCATCCGGAATGGCGAGCCGTGCTATGTCATTGGCACCAACCGCCTGCTGCAGAATGACGTCTTGTTCGGGCGACTGGCACTCATCATCATCGACGAAGAGCAGCGCTTCGGGGTTGACCAAAAGGAGCAGTTGCAGGATCTGCGCGGCGACAAACACGTCCTAGCCATGACTGCGACCCCCATCCCCCGCACCCTGACCCTCTCGATGGTAGGCATCCGGGACATCTCGGTCATCGCTACTCCGCCGGCACGGCGCCTTTCGGTTCGTACCATCCTGCGGCAGCCGGGAAACAGTGTATTGCGTGAGGCCATCGGCCGTGAGCTTTCCCGCGAAGGTCAGGTCTTCTACGTCCACAACAGCGTCAAGACGATGCCGGATTGCGCTGCACGCCTTGCAGAACTGTACCCCACAGCCCGTATCGGCCAGCTTCATGGGCAGATGGGCAAGGCGATGACCGAAACCCTGGTGGCCTTCCAGAAGCATGAATACGACATCCTGGTGTGCACCACCGTGGTCGAGGTTGGTATCGACATCCCGAACGCGAACACGCTGATCGTCGAAAACGCCGATCATTTCGGCCTGAGCCAACTCCACCAGCTTCGCGGACGTGTGGGTCGCTCCTCCCGCCAGGCCTATGCCTACCTGCTCAGTGAATCCAGTCCTGGCACCAAGGAACACCAGCGCATGGTGGCGATGGAAGAGTCGTCTAACCTTGGCCAGGGCATCCTGCTGGCCCGCCACGACCTCGAAATCCGAGGGATTGGTGAAGTTCTGGGTCGCGAACAAAGCGGTCATGTCCACGCCATCGGCTTCAGCCTGTACATGCGCCTGCTGCAGCAAGCGATCACCGTCCTTGATGAGAACCCCCAGGCCGATGCCTCGGAACTCATGGTTGGCAACGTGAACATCCCTCTGCGCGGCCGCATCCCCCACACTTTCATGGCGGACAAAGGCGACCGACTGGCCTGGTATCAGCGCCTGATGGGAAGCGACTCGGTAGAGGAACTCGACCACAACATGGGCAGCCTGAAGGATCAGTACGGGTTCATCCCGACTGAAGTGGTTGAGTTCTATGGGTACGTTTCTGACCACATCGTGCTGAAATCCCTGGGGTTGGAGGCAGTTCAGGTTCACGATGAAGGAACTCGAGTCGTTGGAGCTGTGAGCGCCAGCGCAACCCGCCTGGAGATGATTCTGCGTCAGACCTTCGGGAATAAGGTGTCTGAGACCGACCGCGCCAAGACCTTCTTGGTCTCCCGGCCGTTGGATGAGGTAATCAGAGGATTGGTTGAGGCGCTCCGCTAGGGGCGCCCATCACCTAAATCGAGAACGAGCGCCCGGCCACCCTAGCTGTCCAGAACGGGTGGTAGGCGTCTCTCGATGCGTACAGCGCCAGCACATGGGCAAACTGGATGTCGCCTATGCAGAACTTGAAGATGCGCGCAGCCATCTTGGAAACCGACTTGGCGTAATCCGGATCACGGTAGGCGGCGGCCGTGAAAGAGGCGTAGATAGGGTTGCTGGTCTCGTCCACCTGGAACGAACGAATCCGAAGCTGACGCATCACCTCGCCTCGCAATTTGAACGAGCCATACACCTGCAACCAGGGCTCCCCGTCGAACAACGAAGCGGCCGACGCCTCGACCTTCAGATCCTCATCACCAATACGCACCCCTGGCGGGATACCCATCGGGAAGTGGGCTTTCACCATGAATTCGGCAAGGCTATGCCACGGGCAGAAGGTGAGCAGCCGTGAGCGACAAGCCCCTAGACGATTAGTTTCTTCAATCGTATACGCAATAGTCATACAATTATCATAGATGAGATTTGCATCACAGAGGTAGCGCAGCCATTCCTTTTTTGACAAAATGCCAAACTTCGCTATACGCCCCCTCCCATTCAGGTGTAGCTGATGTTGCTCAATTCATACGTAGATCCGGTGTTCGGCGTCAAAACCCTAGTTAGCCTTGGTAGGGCCTCGATCATCGTCAACGTCGACGGCCTGTCTGAAGCCACATTCCTTCTGAATGATGCTCGCGCCCGGATTGATCGCTGCAAGTGCCACCTGACCATGGCCACACTCCTGGATTTTGCCAATGAGTGCACGTGGCGTCTCCCCCAAGGGCTTGAAACAATTTCCGAGAAAATGACGATTTCGCTGGCTGGGGCAGGTTTTCCAGCGCTCGGTCAGCTGATTAAGCCGCTAATTGCGGAGCACAAGCCAACGGTGGATACCCTCTCGACCCTGTGGCGTAAAGTGATCGAACCAAGGCTTCACCAGCGGGCTGGAGCGGCTGGTTATACCTCCTCAAGGAAACAGACCCTAGCGGTCGAAGAAGCGATCCGAGAAGCTCACCCCTTGCGTCACTCCACCCTACTCCACCCCCGCGCAATTCACTTCATTGATCAAGCTTGGCCAAACATCTACTACCGCCTCAAGGATCAGGTATCCGAATACCACCGGGCGATTTCATGACCCTGCTTGACGCTCGACTCTACGCAGACCTCCCTTGGCCATACACCGGCCTCTTCTTGATGATCGGCGCCGCGCTCGGCAGCTTCTTCAACGTCCTGGCCCTCAGATGGCCGCGTTGGCAGGTACACTGCAATGACACGGAAGCGTCATTTTGGCTGAAATTGCGAGGCCTCCGCGCTCCTGAGATTGAACAGCCTTCCGACACGCGCAAGCTCATGGGTGGTCGCTCGCATTGCCCCACTTGCTCCAAGCCTATTCCTCTCTTTCTGAACATCCCGATCCTGAGTTGGTTAATGCTTCGCGGCCGCTCTGCCTGCTGCAAGACACCGATCCATATCCGCTACCTCGGATTTGAGCTGCTCGGTTTCGGCATCTTCCTGGGCATCTCGCTGACTTGCGGGCCGACTGCCTATGGCTTGGTGATAGGCACTCTGCTGATGGTGCTCGCCCTTATCGCTGTGATCGACCTGACTGACTCGTTCATCCCTGACCAACTACTCTTCGTAGCCCTGTTGATCAGCTATGGGCTTACCTTCTCATCGACGCATTGGATGACCCTGGAGCAAACCTTCCTGTGGCATGTCGGCGCAACCCTGGTCTTGCTGGCCCTTGGAGGCCTGCTCCGTGCGTTTTTCAACGTAGATGGCATCGGTGGGGCCGACGTCCATCTGATCGGCCTTTGCGGAGCTCTCCTGGGCGGAATGCCAATGCTATACGCCCTGGTGATCTGCGGCCTACTGGCCAAACCCTGCCTGAGCCTTCGCAATCGACTCTTCCCCGTCGGGGCCTATGCTCAAGTTATCGGTGAGCGCGGTGTACCGCTCGGGCCGATCCTCTGCTCCGGGATGATCGGAATCGTTTTCACCCAGCTGGCCTTGGCCTAACGGTTCACCGCACCAGGTTATTGTTTGACCTGGTGCTCATTGCAATACTGGTAAAAGGCGCGTGCAGCTTTGCCTGCACCATTGCACAGGAGGCGGCCGGATCAGCCGCGAATGCCATGAAGAAACTTCTACTGACCGTCATTCTCGCCTGTCTGCCGGCGTTCGCATTGGCAGACCAATCTTGTCTTAAACTGGATGGCACGGGCATTGATCCGAACGGCGGTGGCGCCAAGCAGATCGAGCAGACCTACAAGGAAAAGCAAGATCCTGTCTCTGATCTCATGGGCTGCGCCGCTGAGGTAACTCAGGGTGGCATGGGCGCATCGGAGGTCAAAGGCACCTGCGGCTGTAAGCAAGCAGTGCAGAAGCTCTGTAAGTACAACACCAAAAAACAAAAGGTGAAGGCTTCCGGCGGTGCCGACAAGGCCTGGTGCGCGGTCTTCGCACCCTGGGCCCTGTAGCTGCTCCTACGCTTCGAAAGAAGGCCGGCTTTGCCGGCTTTTTTGTTGCCGCAGCTACCAAGCACCTGGTATCCATCCGCATACTCGTTTAAAAGGGGCTACTGGCCCGGATGAATAGCAGGGAACCGACTCCATGGCTGCCAAAGAAAACGAGACTGTCGACTACAAAGCTCTAGCCGAGCGCGTCCGGAATCTCCACGAGGAGTTTCCAGCCATGTTCACTGCTATGAGCGAGGTAACGATTGCCCGCCGCAAGGAGGTGCTCCAAGACATTGCAGATGCACTTGATGCAGGCGAGTTCCCGAACGCCAAATTTGCAGACTTCAAGTACACGATGGCTGAGGTGCTGAGGCAATATTGGGCTTCCGGCCCATCAGACCCCAACTACAACAACAGGCCTGAGGCGCTCTACATGGCCAGGGCTGGCTGGAGCACGAACGGCTACTCTAGCGGGCCTTCTCTTCGGAAGAAGCTTGAGAAATTTGCAAAGCTCTACCCGGAAGAAGCCAAGCAACCCCATACCGCCCCTTACTACGACATGCTGGCATTCACTGACCTGATGTTCTTGATCGGCACGAGGCTCAAAGAGACTGCGGTCAAGAAGGTGCAGAAGACCGAGGCCGAGCGCGAGGCTGAGGAGGTCTACGTGCAGCCCTACGTAAGCCCTGCCTCCCAGAAAAAGGTTCATGACGTCTTGGTGGCTCTGACGGAATCGAAGCGCGAGGAGATGGAAGAGGCTTACGCTTCAGGCTTCAGGAAAAGTCTTCAGAATGCCCTGGAGAAACAATACGAGCCGTACTTCAGGGCGAACCACCCCTACTACGCCCACATGATCAGCATGTTCGGGAAGAGTGTTGAGTACCCAGAACGTCGTGGCCGCTACTACTACGTTGCGCACCCAGACGCTGAGGCCATGATCACGAAGCATGCCCAGCAAGTTTCACAGCGGGTACAGGAAGTCTTCGTTGCAAAGAACCTGAACAAGCTGCGGGTGCCTATCGACGTGAAGGGCAATCTGAAGTCGGTTGAGCTGCTTGGCAACAACCTCAGAATGGATCGCCTTGAAGGGAAGCTCCGCGTCACTTTTGAGGACGGCTCCAGGTTCGATGTTCATAACCAACTGGTCTTTGTGACCAATCAGAATGGAACTCATTTCTCACGATTCCCCCTGACTTATCACAACGTTATCGATAGCGCCGGGGCCCTCGTTGCTAAGAAACGCTCCGAAGAAGAGATGGGCACACAACCCTTCTAATCCAAAGAGAAAAGCCCCGGCGTACCGGGGCTTTTGCATTGCGGAGCTTACGCCTGGACGCCCAGGGCAAACTCCTTGTACAAAACGTCCATTCTGCGATAGAGCTCATCTGCACCCTGATCAGGAGTCCAGGTTTCCATCTCCTCAGCCAGGAACTCGTTGTCCTCGCGGCCAGACCAGACCTTGATGTACTCGCCGGTCTTGTAACCGTTGTGCTGACGGAAGAGGTTCAGCACGCTCTTGGAGATGTAGGTGTTGTACCAAGTCTCGCCCGTCAACTTGAAGTCATCCATCAGCCGGCGCAGCAGGCTGAAGCTGAAGCGGCCGACGTAGCCCATGGCGCCCATCAGATCGAGGCAGACCTCGGTCTCCAGCTCAGCGACAACATAGTCCTTCTCGTCAAAGCGGATCACAGGCTCAGGTTTGTGCCAGGCGTCCAACAGGGCCTGCCCTTCCTTCGACGGCTCGTTCACCGCACGAGCGATCTCGCTGATGATGAAGTGAGTCATGTCGATCAGCTCGAGCTGGATCTGAGGCAGGTTTACTTCCTGCTTCTTCCACCACTTGTAGGCATTGTGGTCATGGCACTCGCCCACCTCCACCGATGACGCGCGCAGGTAATGCATGCGCGTCACCCGCCAGTCGGGCTTCATCACGTCGTTGAGCTGACTCTGGTAGCTCAACATGTCCAGGAGCATGTTATCAGTGACTTGCACAGTCGTTCCTTACTTCACGGAATGGTAGGAGTTGCGGAGCTGTTCCATCTTCTGCGCCAGCTCAGCCGGCGGCGACAGGTGGGGGTAGACAGCAGAGAGCGCCTGGACGGCATCCCAGTTGGTCAGAAGCAACGCATGCTGCGGCATGTAGCCGTTACGCACGTAGGCCTCGTAAAGTTCTTCGGCGCCTGGGAGCGGAGGAACTGGCGCCCCTGCGTGAGGGCTTGCAGCCTGCAACTGAGCCTGGCCAGCATCGGCCGACGTAGCTGCTGGGTTTGCCACCGTGATCTCAGGTACAGCCTGGCCCGAAGCTTCCAGATGCGATTCGTTGGCTTCGTCGGCAAAAGCGAAGGCGCTGAACAGCGCAAACGCTGCGGGGATAAGCGTTTTGAACATGAGTTTGGGCTCTCCTGCGCACCAGTTTGGCGATTCAGTACCCCAAACCGGCGTGTGAATTAACGATATATTGTCACGCAGGAGGGTCGCCTTCCAGACAATTTGTGTGAAAATGAAGCAATGATCCCTATTCTGAAGCGCGGAGAACAGCGTGAGAATTGTCGATAACTATCTGACAAATAAGAAGATTCAGCAGTATCGCGACGAGGCTGAAGCCATCCTCGAGTACGCTGAAACCCTAAAGGGGATGGAAGACTGGACGCTCGTCGTCAACTTCACACAGATCAAGACCGCCCGTAACCGGCCGAATATGCTGCTGGCCTACGCCATCATCACCGAGGTGATCCAGCGCAAGCTCAAACTCTCTCCTTACGTAGAGCAGATCATGGGTGCCCTGGCGATGGGCGATGGTCATATCGTCGAGATGGCAACCGGAGAAGGTAAGACCCTTGCAGCGGCGTATCCCCTGGCCTGGCACGCACTCTTCGGACGCAGTCACTGCATTACCGCGAACGATTACTTGGCCCGGCGCGATTCCGAGTTTCTGCACCCGGTCTATCAGACGCTGCACCTCAACTGCGACTACCTGCAGGAGAACTTTGGCCGCGAGACGCGCCAACTGTCGTACCGCCGGCAAATCGTATACGGCACTGCAAGCCAGTTCGTCTTCGACTACCTGCGGGACAACACGGCCCTCGACGTCCAGGATCTCATCCAGCAAGGAAACAACTTCGCCCTGATCGATGAGGCCGACAGCATCCTTATAGACGAAGCCAGGACGCCGTTCCTGCTCTCCGGAGAGGTTGGGGCTGAGGATGACCAGTATCAGCTTCTGGACGAGCTTGCACGCAGCCTGGAGGCCGTTGACGCGCCAATTGACGTGAAGACCAAGCTCGACACCCTCGTCACCCGGCGTACCTCAGATCACGGTGATTGTCTGGTGGACATCCGAGGTCAGGCGGTTAGTCTCACTGAACGAGGCTTCGCCAAGGCGGAAGCGTTCCTGATTGAACGTGGGATCGTCGCCGCCGGCCGACAGTGGATGCCGGAGGAAGCTCCGGTCTGGGCCGCCCTTTTCGCCGCACTCAAAGCTCACTACGTCTTCCAGAAAGACAGAGACTACGTGGTCTCTGAGCTCGGAGAAGTCATCACAGTTGACCCTGAAACTGGTCGTCTCAGTCCTGGTCGCCGCTGGAACCAAGGCATTCACCAGGCCGTGGAGTGCAAGGAAGGCCTCGAGGTCAAAGGCGAAGCCCGAGAGATTGGGCGTATCGCACTGGCCAGCTACCTGGACGTCTACGATGACGTTGCCGGGATGTCAGGTACGGCCGTCGCCGTGGCCGATGAGCTCCATACCCTCTACGGTCTCAAAGTGATCCCAATCCCGAGGCACCTCCCCTCCAAGTTGGTACAGCACCCGGACAAGCTATTTGCAACCAAAGAGGCCAAGTTCAACGAGATCGCCGACGACGTCGAGGCCATCCACAAGACCACTCAGCCTATCCTAGTTGGCACCGGGTCTATTGAAGATTCTGAGGCCCTATCCAAACTGTTCCATCAGCGCGGCCTGCACCATCGCGTGCTGAACGCGAAGCAGAATCTACAGGAGGCGCTAATCATCGCTGAGGCTGGAAAACCCAAAGCGATCACGATTGCCACCAACATGGCCGGACGCGGGACGGACATCCTGCTAGGCGGCTCTGCCGAACATAGCGATGCTGTGTCGGAGCAGCTCGTGCTTGAACAAGGCGGTCTGTTTGTCATCGGCGCTGAGCGTATGGATTCGGCCAGGCTGGATCAGCAACTTGCTGGTCGTGCCGGCCGACAGGGTGATCCTGGTCACGTGCGATTCTACGCATCTCTCGAGGATGCCCTGCTGCGCCAGGCCGGCGCCAAGCACATGGCTCCCCTCTTCCGCTTTGCAGCTAACCCGGACGCCGGCCTCCAGGGTACGACAATCAGTCGGGCTCTCAAGCGGATTCAGAAGCAGAAGCAGTCCATGACTGCTGACGCGAGACGCGCAGGACTGGCTCAGGATCGCCTGCTAGACGAGCCGCGCGGCATCTTCCTCACCCAGCGTGATGTGGTTCTGCGCACGGACGCCGGGGACTTGCTGGATGACCTCGACCAGGTCGCCAGGCTGGCTGCTCATCGCCTGATGTCTGTGTACAGCGATGCCACGGGCTCAGAGGGGCGCTCGGCTGTCCTTGAAAAGATCAAGCAGTGGCACCTTTCGCCATCCTGGGCTGAGCGTGCCATCCATGATTACGAGAAAACTCTAAGCGTGGATGACTATGCTGTCCTGATCAGGGAGTTCGAGCAGTGGCTTTCTTTTGAGCTCACGGCGCGCTCCCGGAGCCTTCTGGAGCAGGAGCCGAAGGCACTGAAGCAGTCCATGCTCCTTGGCATCGATACCATGTGGCAAAGCATCGTCGAAGAGTCTGACAGAGTAAGGCAGGGCGTTTCGCTGCAGGCCTACGTCGGCGTGAAACCTCACCTGGCTCTGAAGCAGTCTATCTACCAGATCTTCCACGAGGCCCTGGCGGATGTACCGGTCGCCCAGCTTGACTACTTCTTCGAAGCTATCGAGCAACACGCGTTGTCCCTGGAGGCAGCTTGATTACAGGCTTATGGCTCTGGATCAGGATCTTCTGACCCCTCGCCCCCAGAAATGAAAAAAGGCCCGCCATTGGCGGGCCTTTTCGCGACTCAGAAGTTCCTAGTCACGAATTCCTTCACCCTGTTGGCGGCGAAGGAAAGCCGGGATATCCAGGTAGTCGAGGTCGTCATGCTGGTTTTGCTGCTGCGGCTGCTGGGTTCTCTCAGCGGGAAGCAACCTCCGATTGTCGAGTTCAACCGGGCGGCTGGCAGCCATGCGAGTACCTTCTTGCTCAGCGTACTCGAACTCTTCGCGGGACTGACGAGTGTTGCGCGGCTCGTACTGGCGCTCCTGGAACTCGCGCTGATGCAGGTCGCGGGTACCACCTACCGGACGCTGCACGCCTTGCTCAGACTGGAAGCCGTGGCGCAGGATGCGATGATCTTGAGCCGCCGGACGAGCTGCAGATACACCCAGGTCGTCATGTTCACGACGATTGTCGAACTGACGCTCTTGAGTCATAGCAGGGCGCAGTTCAGCAACTTGAGGACGCTGAACCGGATTACGGCTAACTACCGGCTCCTGCTTCGGCTCTGCGGCGCGAAGAGGCTGAGCGGCCTGCTTCATTTCCGCCTGGTACTGGGAATCGCCCAGACCGGTGATGACTACAGTCACAGTCATCTCTTCACCCAGGTCAGGATCGATGACAGTACCGAACTTCATACGAGCGTCAGGCGATGCGAATTCTTCGATGATTGCACCGACGGCCGCGTACTCGTCCAGCGTCAGATCCTGGTTGGAGGAGATATTGACGAGGATGCCTTTGGCACCCTGGAGATTGGTGTCACGCAGCAGCGGGTGGAACAGGGCGGCTTCAGTGGCTTTTTGTGCACGATCAGCACCGCTAGCACGGCCTTCACCCATAACAGCTTGGCCGGCCTTTTCCATCACAGCCTTCACGTCGGCGAAGTCGACGTTGATCATGCCAGGGCGCTTGATGATGTCGGAGATGCCGCGAACCGAGCTGCACAGAACGTCATTGGAGTGAGCGAACGCCTCCAGCAACGAGCACTTCCCGGCCATCTCTTGGATCAGCTTCTCATTCTTCACCACGATCAAGGTGTCGACGTATTTTTCGAGCTCTTTCAGGCCTTCCAGTGCGTAGGCCATGCGCTTACGACCTTCGAACATGAACGGCAGGGTCACCACGCCTACGGTGAGGATGCCCTTCTCTTTAGCGATTTGCGCGATTACCGGGGACGCGCCAGTACCGGTGCCGCCACCCAGGCCAGTTGCGATGAAGAGCATGTCAGCGCCATGCATGGCATCTGCAAGCTGGCTGCGGTCTTCCAGGGCCGCTTCCTGGCCCCTGGCCGGATCGGCGCCAGCGCCCAGACCTGAGGTGGTGTTAGCGCCGAGCTGGAGGACGCTCTTGGCCTTGGTGTTCTTCAGTGCCTGAGAATCGGTGTTGGCGACGATGAACTCGACACCCTCGATGTTGTTCTCGCACATGTGATCCACGGCGTTACCGCCGCCCCCACCCACGCCAATCACCTTGATGATTGCGCCGCCATCGCCGCGATTACTCGTTTCGAACATGTGCATCTCCGTAATTTACAATTTCGCAGTAAGCGCCGGGCGGCGCTTGGGTAAGGTTGCCGAGGTGGTATGGCAAGGTGTCGCAATACTGCCAATATTCAGCTGCTCTAGCAATACGCTTGGCCGCTAAAAATGCGCCTTTTCTAATAAATTGTCAGTTCGACAACCCCAGCTCCTCTCCGAGCTCCGATTTAAGGCGCGCGGCGATGTCCTGGCCCAGCTGCTGCGACAGGGATTCGCTCTGCTCCATTCGGAAGCGCAAGGTTTCTGATCCCATGAACACGGACTTTCGGCCTAGCTTGGAGTGATAGAAGGAGTTGAGCTGGTTGATCTCATCAGCGGTCAGGCCGCTAGCGTAGGCCATCACAACCTTCTGGTTAGCCTGCTTGATGGCGTCGGCTTTGGACATGTAGGCCTCGTAAACAATCTGTTCGGCCCTGACGTACACCTGCTCGGGCTTGCCGGCGAAGCGCCTACGAACCTCCTGGCCATTTGCTTTTGCTGCTTGCCGCGCCAGTTGCTCGGGAGACTGCGCCAGGCCTGACGCCTGCAGCAGCTCATTGATCGCGTCGATCTTCTCGACAGTGATCTGCTCCGCTTTGGCCTTGGTCGCCAAAGCCATGTAACAGATGGCCGTCATTGCGACGGCCATGCGTATCATCTTTCTCATTTCAGTGTCCTTTCAGTGGAGAAGCTTTGGAGAAGCTTCAAAAGGCGGGAGTGGCCGGCTCGTATGCGGTCGCGGCCACCAGGGCCTTACCGCTGGGCTTCACCGCCTCATCGAGCACATAGGTGCGGTTCAGATCGCGGTCGATCTCCAGCACGTTGCCGAGAGGTTTACCGAAGGTGTGGAAGGTGCTGAGCAGCGTGTCATTCTTGCTCTCGCCCTTACGCACGTCAGCGTTACGCATAGCGACTGGGGACACCAGGTAGGCGCTCTGCTGCTCGAAGTTCATGTACGGATAGGTGTGGAACAGTCGATCCACTCCGGACTTAAGCTGTTTGAGCTTGCCTGCCAGGTAGTCCTTCTGGAAGTTGGCATTTCCAACCGGGCCGCAGTTGGTGCGCTGCGTGGGGATGATCTCGGCTTTCATGCCGTTCCTGACCATGTAGGTGAACCAGGAAGCGTTCTTGGAGAGGAACTCATTCCAAGTCGCCTCCCCGTTGATCACCCCACCACCGTTGGTGTAGTTGTACCTGGTGTTCAGGTTCTTGACGCAGGAAAGCTCGACAATACGAGTGCCCCTCTCCTCTCGGTAAGGGCGAATGATTACGCCGCCATACATCCCGTCGAACATGTTGGAGTCGAGCAACTCGATGATCTGGCGCCTGGCGTTCGCCTGGTTGACCAAGTCCAGTTCCTCAATGCGCCGGTACTGGACATCCACACCGATGAACCAGTGTTTCTTGCCCATGGCCAGCAGCTCCCTGGTGAGGTCACTGACCTCCACCTGGATCTGGATCAACGGCACCCCATTCACCGAAACCTGCTTGTCTGCGACGGCCTTGGTGACAATGGCGTTGAGCTTCTGCAGGCGAAGCTTTTTCGTGGCGTAGGCTGAATCTGCCGTCGGGAAGATCGTGTTGATCTCTAGGTAGCCCGTGCAGATCTTGGGCTTCTTCAGCTTGGGGTTGGTTTTCGACTTAAGCACCGACATCCAGGTGGCTTTGAGGACATTGTTGTCCTTGTCGATGAACTCGACCTGCTCGGCGACAAAGGCCCCGCCAGACACGGTGCCGGGGGCGTTGTCGTCCGTGGCGAAGCACGGATTCTTCGCGCGGTCGTCATCATCAGCCAGGTCTTCAAGGCTGGGGACGGTCTTGTCAGCACGGTTCTTGGCTTCATCGATGAAGCGTTGCGGAACCTCAAGAGTCAGCTTGAACGGAGCGCCAGCCTGATCAACGCCCAGCATGACGCAATCCTGAGGGGTCTTCCCGATCTGGTAGCTGCGGGGGTAACCCACGAAACCAGTCGTCAGGCCCTGCTTCAAGGCTTCGATACTGCCAAGTGGCGGTTTCATGTCGAGCACTCCGTAGAATCACAATTATCTAAGTATTGCACGCGATCTTCGGACTGAACAAACGCTAAACCCTGTTTCCATGCGGATTTACCGATAAATTGCCAGGCTGTACCTGGGATCACGGTAAACGGACGGCCCGACCGCACCGGGCGTTCCCAGGATCACGGTTAGAGCGTCTCGGAATGTACCTCTAATCCCGGTCTGCCCCTTCCCTGGGGCGGCTCAGCTGTCAGTCCTCGGTACGAATGCGCGCCATACGCGCCAGCATCTGCTCTAGGGCATCGGAAACGCCCTCTGCAGTGAGTTTGTTCGGCTGAGGGTCTACCGGGTAGTTGATCGTCTCATCGATGATCTCAAGCCCCCTGCGAGCCTCCTCCATGGCTTCCAGCTCACTACGGCCGGCTGCCTTCTCAATCTCAAGCAGTTGCTTGATCGGCATGGCACGGTCTTTCTGGTCTGCCGACAACACCTCGGGATAGACCTTGAAGCTCTCTTTCACCGAGTCGCTCATCAAGTCGCTGAGTGACTTGAAGACATCGTCCGCCTCGTCGAGGATCGATGTGTCGTACTCCTCATCATCCTCCTCGTGGAGGAATGGGAGGTTCCCGAGCACTGTGTCCATCTCCTGGTCATAGCGCTTGGCGGACGGCCTTGCCGGCGGCAAATCGTCATCCGAGTCGTCTTCCATGATGGGTGCCTGACGCGGCGCCGGGCGTACTGCCGGCGCTGCTGAGACCCCGTTCGCTCTGCCCTTCAGAGAGGCGACGAACTCATCGTCCAGCAGCTTTTCCTTGTGCTCCATCATGCCAAACGCGATCTTGGCCGCCATGTCTGGCTCCTGAGCCCTGGACACAGCCACGTCGTAGGCGTTGAACAAGGCCTGCAGGTTCCTGTCCAGGTCGACGGGCTTGGATCGGCGGCTATCAGCCTGGCTGTCATCGAACAGCTTGGTGATGTTGTTCCTCGAATCACGGAGCGTTTTGACCATGTCTCGGCTTGGGCCGTTGACCATCAGCATCCGATTGATACGGTACTCAGGCGATTTCTCCGGGTCAGTGAAGTACAGGCTCACCCTGGCCAGCTTGTCGCCGAAGATGACGTGGGCCTGGCCTGGCTTCTGGTCAACCAGGTCGCGGACGTTGATCCGTTTTTTACGCTCGGACTTCGACTGGTTATTATCCGCATATCCAGGGAACATCCCTTTCGAAACCTCGTAACCAGCCGAACTTGCTGTTTCGGCTTCACCAGCACGCTCGATTGCCAAGTCCAAAGTTTCTTTGGCATCTTCAAGTTTCATGAAGATTTTAATGTTGGTGTTTGCAACAATGGATTTGGCTTCTTTTTCATCTGAGCGCTGGAAGGATGGGAAGTCCTGGCCAGCGAAAACAACAGAAATACCAAGGCTTCGGGCCTGGGCCGCAACAACCGAGAAGCCCTTGACGCTGTAGTAGCCGTATTCATCAAGTATTAGCATGAAGGGTACGTCAGAGTTTGTCGGCTTAGCGTCGATTACTTCTGCGTGAGAACCTTCTACTTTTTCACCAAGTGCAGGTGCAAGTGCACTTCGAACACCGGCCACAACCAACTTTCCGAGACCTGCTAGTGCGTCCGGCTCTTTCTCGAGGGCCGGCAACATAACAAATAGGATTCGGCGATTGTAAACAAGGTCTTTGTAGTCCACCTCCCCTCTCGGTGCATTGAAGATGTGAGAGTAAGTTGCAGACAATTCTTGCAGCACCTCGGTTAGCTGCATTGTCAAATAGTTGTGTTGTTCGTAACACTTGGCGTTAAGTTCGCCTTGGCGTGCTTCTTTCTCCTGGTAACCAGGAAGTTCGAGGAGATACTTATTAAGAAGAGAGATATTTTTCTCTGGAATATCTGCGCGCTGAGTTAGGTCTAGAATCCTATCCAAAGGCATGTTGTCACGCAGTACACCAACGTCCAAGTTGATCTCGCCAGTGTCTCTCAGATACACCAGGCAATCGAGCAAAGCCAGCAGCAGCGCGTTCGCGCGGCCTTTCCACATGTCGTCGCCGCCCCCGTCGCGCATCAGCGATGCAACAAGGGACTGAATTTGTTTCGCAGGGCCTAGGGCAAACGGGTTAGTTGTGTTGGAAAGCCGCGAACCATCATTAATGCTCTTGTCTGTTTTGGAGCCTGTTAGATAGTTGATTACAAGTAGATCGTCCTCTCGACCAAGCCTTCTGACCATCGAGAAAACGAGGCCGAAGACGGTAGTATCCCCCTTCCCGTCTACATACATTACGCCAGACCCGAGAACCAGTGCCTGGTAGAAAAGAGATAGCAGGAAGCGGGTTTTCCCCGAGCCTGTCGAGCCAAATACCAGCATATGGGTACGAGCATCGTCGTTGCTCACCCAGAACGATTCGTTAGTTACCAGATCATTGCCGATCAGAATGATGCCGTCACCAATCGGAACGCTCTTGTATTTGTCCTTTCCTTTCTTACCTTTCACGCGGACTTGTTTGGTCTCTAGTGGGTTGAAAGGATGGCGATGCGGGTACTTCCTGACGTGCCGCTTGGCGTACAGGTAGGCCATGAGCGCGACGAGAATGAATATGTCGCTAGAGGTGGCGTAAGGACTGAACGGAAGTACGAAAGCCATAAATCCAAGGAAGCAGACAACGAAGCCGCCGATCTCAGCAAAGAGGCTCCTGATTCTGTACTTCAGCGGCCTGATCTCACGCTGCAAAAGTGTGGGGTCGAGGTCAGCGTTTTTCGTTACGCCATGTACCATGTGTCACCGTTTCTTATTGTTCTTATTGGTGGCGCTAATCAGTTTTTCGTGACCCAGCCAAATTCGTTGCACAAGAAGGCATGCTTCTCGTAGTACTTGATCGGAATCTCGGCGGAGAGGTCTTCCAGGTTGATCTCCGGGTACAGGGCCTTCAGGTAACGGCGCACGCGCGGCTCGGTTCGTTCGTCGCAACGACCTTCAGCCAAGTGCTTGATCATCCTGTCCAAGACAAGCCAGTCCCTGACCATTTCTACGGTCAGCATCACGCCCTGCTCGGCAGCCTGCTGGTAAGCCATGGCCAGGGAAGCTTCCACCAGGCGAATCATGGCCAGCCTCCACCTGAACTCATCCAAAGGCGGTAGCCAGTCGCTGAAGGCCGCGATCACCTCGCCGAAGTGCCTCCGGACGAAAATGTCCTGGGTGAACGGTGGCGCTCTCATATGCCCATCTCCCACATGTCGTCCGAGTGATCCTGGGTTTGCCCTTCCCTCGCCGTCAGACCCAGCGCAACGCGCAGCCCTTCAATCGCTTCGGTGGTCTCTGGGTAGGGCACTGCAAAGCCGCACTCGGTTTCAAGCAGCCAATGGGCCCAAGTGCCCGAGGACTCCGTATACGCCGTTTTCTTGCCCACGTTGCTGATGGCGTACCAGAGAGGCCTGTTACGACCTTTGAGCCAGCGCAGGATGAGAGGTGGCAGAGTGGCACCCTCCCGTGCGGCCTCCAGGAGCGTCATAAGGCCGGTCGACACGAAGGCATGCTTGGAGAGCTTCTCGTCGGCAACCACCTGCTGCAGCACCCCTTTGAGCGAAGGACTGGCACAAAGAGAGCGGGCAACCGAGTCCGTTGGGCGCCAATCAGACTTGGCATCCATCTGCTCCTTCACGAAAGCCATGAGCTTGTCGGCCAGGGCCTTGTGAGAAATATCCTGAGTCTTGTAGCGGAATCGGCTGGGTTGTTTCTTACCTGCGCGGCGAGCCTTCTCGATCATGTAAGCCTGTTTCAGGTAATCCTGGACGTATGGAAGCACTTCATCACGCTTCACCAGGATCTTGTCGATCAGCAGGTCGGTGATGCGCTTGGCGTCTTCGTCGAGGTTGTTGTAGCCGGCGTACATGGGGCCGAGTTGACTGTCGAAAGCCTTGCGCGCCAGTTCTTCATCGAACGCACCGGTCTCCTGCACCCAGATTGGGCGATTGAGGCGCTTATCCTTGAGTGCGGCATTGGCCAGGCCAACCGGAGGAACACAGGTGGCGAACTGGCGCTCACCCATAGCCATCGAGTACTCGTAGGTGTCCGGGTCGTCCGGGTAGAAGTCGAGGGGCGTCTTCTCGGGGTGCTTGCCGATGAAGTCTTTTACGTGCTTAAAGCCGGGCGCCATCTTCGGCAGGATGTTCTCCATGTTCCAGCCCGAGAACGCGATATCACCACCCTGGATGTGAAGCTTGAAGCCATAGAAGCAGATGATGAGCCCCGGCAGCCAGTTGAAGAAGCAGAGGTAGAGGTTGTCGAACTTGCTGATAATCTCAGCCGTGAGGATGTCCGGGTCTGAGGTGAGTAGGAAGCGCAGGCCGGCCTCGAAGTCGAAGCCGATCAGATGCTCCACCGAGTCCGGGATCAGGAAGGCGAAGAAACCCACCTCCAAGACGCGGAGCCACTTCCAGAAGGTCGCGTAAACCCAGAAGATCTGGCTCAGGCCCCAGATAGCCAGCAGAACGACGATGATCAGGATGATCCCGACGTTCTCCAGGTTTGAGTCCTGCCCACCACCACCTTTAGCCATTCACCTAGTCCCCTGACTGCTGACGCAACCACGCCAGCGTGTTCGATTCGTCGTAGTCATCGACGTGTTGTTCTTCTTCTGGCCCGAACAGCGATCCCTCGCTCAAGGTCACCGTGTTTTCGGGTACGACCGGCTCATTTACCTCGAAAATGCGGCCTTCAATCACACTTGCTTGTTCCATCGGAGTAATCGAAGCTTGTGAAGGCCTCTCCCAGCCCTTTCCTGGGCCTGTCTCAACTTTCTGCGGCTGCGCCACTGCTTTTGCTGTCGATGGCCTCGGTGGCGCTTCTGGAGGCCTTCCTGGCCCTACTTCACGTGCTGACTTCGGCTTCACCTTGCCCCTAAGGTCTTCCAGGCGCCTGAGATCCGGGTTTCGTGCCCGGATGAACGCTTCCTCACCGCCCTCCTGCCTTGCCATAACCCTGAAACCGATCAGGGCCATCTGCGCCAGCTCCATCGATTGCCGGGTGCGCCCTTCGATGCCTTCAAGATGGAGGATCAATTCCAGGTGCAGCGGGTCTTCGTCGTAGAGGTTTACAACCCTCCGGTGTCTCATGCCGCTACGCCACCCATCTTGTATTCCGCGAACTTCAGCATCCCCAGGGCGTTCTCGAAGACAGGGTCTTCGGCCATCACCTGGTTTCTGAACCACCCCTGCAGGTAACGCTCCAGGTACTGGCTGGTGCCGCCCAGGAATGTCACTTGCTCGATGTCATGCGACTTCTGCAGACACGACTTGATCGTCGAGCGGATCTTGTTCACCACAGCCTTGTTTGCCTCTTCGACCAAGGCGCGGACGTCATGGGTCTCACCCCACAGGCGAATCAGACCAGTACGCAGGGCCTCATCGACCTGCTCGTCAGTTACCTCGATGCCTTCGAAGCGGTGGAATAGACGCTCTCGAATGTCCTTTACGATGTTGATCATCCCGATGTCTTCGGTCGTGGAGCGGTCACCGTCGAGCTCCCAGTCACGGATCACGGCGATGTCCAGCGTGCGGCCGCCGATATCGATCAGGGCCATGCGGCGCTTCACGCGCTCCTTGTCGAAGTCCAGCTTTCCTGATGGCTGGCGAACCAGAATCTGGTTTACCCAGGCAGCGATGCCTTCGGACATAACATCGTGCCGGGAAATAATTGGCGGGATATATCCATCAGCGCCGGCAACATCCCCTTTCATGAGGTTTTTGCGCTTCCTGGAAATTACCGCCTTATTTGGCGTATTCCCTATGTAATAACGCTTCAGCGGAAGTCCGGATACACCATGAATTTCAACATTGCTGGGCAGGTCGAACTGGCGCAGTGCGTGGGCCACGATGACCCTGTTCTGAGCGCTGAACGGATACTCGTCGTAAGCCGTGAACTCGGAGGTGCCGATGTCACCGACCGTGAAGGGCCCGTCCTCTGTGTTGTACACCCAGTTGCCGCTGGTGGAGCCGCTGATGGAAATCTTGTTGAAGACACCGCTGGCCGCGCGCGACGGGATGACGAGCCTGGAACCATTCGAGAGTACGATCTTTGTGTCGCGGTGGCCGTCATCAATACCAGCGAACAATACTTGTTTTTGTTCCATTGACAAACTCTCGAATAAATAAGTCAACGGAAAATATAAATCAGCAAGAGTTTGCTTACAATAGAATAACTGCTTGTCGATCTTGTGCTTAGTTATATATTTGGCGTTATTGTGGTTCGCACTTATATTTATCTAGGCATTAAAAAAGGGGCTTTCGCCCCTTCCTTTAGATCTCGTAGACCGAGTCCATCTCTCTGTCCCTGACCTTTGCCGGGAAGACGGCCTGCAGGAACCCCTTGTCGCTCAAAGTGCCCTGGATTCGACTCAGGATCAGGCCCTTGAGCGTATCCACGTCGGGCCCGGTGTAGTTCAAGTTGGACGGCGACGCGATAGGCTGCACCTTCGGAGGCTGGCGGGTGGCCTTGGCTGCCACCAACATGCTCTTGGCCATGTCGTAGCGGCCGGGCTCGTGCAGGTTCTTCAGGGTGAGATCCCAATTCCAGCGCTGGCCCCAGAGCATTTCCTGGCTCAGCATGACGTGCAGTCGCTCAGCTTCGATGCTGCGGTCGAACTTGCCCTTGAGCATCTCGTCCTCGATGCGCTTGAAGAAGCGCGCCATGAGGATTTCCTTGTCCGCCTGCAAGAACACCGACATCATCGGCAGCCCCTTCTGAGCGGCAAACTGGCGCAGGCTCTGCACGCCAATGGGCTCCAGGACGATCACCGGGGACTTGCCCTCGCCCAGGATGCGCTCGATCTCAAACTTAGGAGTGCCGTAGAAGGCGCCGTGCGACTCCACGTATTCGATCAGATGACCCTTGTCCACGAACTGCTTGAAGGCCGGCGCATTGACGAAGTGGTAGTGCACACCGTCGATCTCGCCTTCCCTCGGTTTGCGGGTGGTCATCGTCACTGCCTTGTGGAAGATCTTCTCTTTGAGCAGCTGATCTGCCAGGTGGGTCTTACCACTGGTGCTCATCCCGGACAGCGTGAGAATCATGTCGTTACCCTCTGTGCTCAGAACTGAGCAGAATCTTTGTTTGTGCCGGTAACCGTCGCCAGGAGGTTCTGCATCTCCAGGCGAGTTTGTGAGATCGGCCTTCTCTTGGTCTGAGCAGCTACGCCACGGAACTTGGTGTTCGCCGCCTCCCCTGTCTCAAGGATCGTCTCTTCCATCGCCTGGCGATGGCTTTGCTCTTCCTGCTGACGCTGGGCTTCGGCAGCGCGCACCTTCTTGGCGTGCTCTTCCTGTCTTTGGTTATGCAGGGCGAGATTGGGATCGTGCAAGTTCGACAGCATCAATTGCACGGAAATCATCCCTTTGAACTCGTTGATGCTGAGCTGGAAAACTGCCTCGAAGCTGTCTCCCACGGGCATCTGACCGTCGTCTTTGATGGCCTTGAAGCAAATTGCCCCAAACTGGCGGGCATGAGGGTCATTGGCCAGGGAGACCTTCATGCTCAGATGGTTCTTCATCTCGCCAACCGGACGCTTCTGGTGGACGATGAACTTCCCGTAGAAGGTCGGCTCCTGGAAGTACTGACCCCACGGGCCCAAGTCGCGGATGATCTCAGCGACCTCAAGGGTCAGCCAATCCGGGTCGAAGTCACAGGTATCGACATGCACACTGCCGGCAAGCATCTCAGGCGTCACAACGGCGCCGATCTCGCTGTCGAAGACCCTCTTGAACTCGTCCAGGTGCTTGTACTTGAGGCCAACACCGGCCGCCATGGCGTGCCCGCCAAACTTACCCAGCAGCCCTGGGAACTTCTTGTAGATGTGGTCGAGCACATGCTTGAGATGAACGCCTTCAATCGAGCGCGCGCTGCCCTTGATGTCGCATTCGAGCAGGGCCTGGGTGGCAGCTTCGATCTCTTCTTTCGGGGCACCCCTGAGGACGAGCTTGTCGCGCACTTCGCGTGCTTTCGTGGCCACCTCAGTGTCGGTCATGATGATGTTCGGGCGGTTCGTCATGTCCTTCACACGGGAAGAAACGATGCCCACGACACCAGGGTGGAACGTCTCGTCGAACACGATGATACCGTTGAGGTTCACCAGCTCGTGACGGTCAATGATCAGCATCGCTTCACGAACGTGGTCAGCCTCTGCGTCCTTCCGCTCTTCGTTGAGCTCCTGCAGCCGAGCGGCGTAGTTTGCTGCTTCGTCTGGATCTTCAGTCAGCAGGCAGTTGACCCCAAGGGTCATATCGTCCAGCCGGCCGGCGGCGTTGATACGGGGGCCAATAGCAAAGCCGAAGTCGCTTGCAACAGCCTTTTCAGGATTCTTACCGGCAATCTCGTACAGGGCTTTAAGCCCTGGGCGTGCATGCCCTGCCCTAACTCGCTTGAGGCCGGCGTCGACGAGGACGCGGTTGTTGTAATCCAGGGCCACTACGTCAGCGACCGTGCCCAGGGCGACGAGGTCGAGAAGTCGGCCGATACTGGGCTGCTCCATCTCGAACTCAGTGAAGTAGCCCTTCTCACGAAGGAAGGTGCGAAGCGCCATGATGGTGCTAAATGCCACGCCGCAGCCTGCCATCGACTTGCTTGGGAAGGGGCAGCCGTCCTGGTTCGGGTTCACGATGGTCTTGCACTCAGGCAACAGCCCATTGTCCGCCGGCAGGTGATGGTCGGTGATCAGCAGGTCGCACTTTCGGCCATCTGGATCGTCCTTGTACATCTCAGCAACCGCAGTGGCGCCATCAAAGCTGGCGATACCGCTGTCTACCGTAATGATCAGATCGGGCTCCAGCTCAGCGGCCATGGCCACGATGCCCGGCGTCAGGCCGTAGCCATGGGCCTTACGGTCAGGGATCAGGAACTGGATATCTGTCCTGGTGCCGGCGTAGGACTTCGGGTACATCATCCGCAGCCCTTCAACCATGATGCTTGTGGAGGTAGCACCGTCACAGTCAAAGTCGCCGATGATCACGATCTTGCTGCGGCGCCTGATGTGCACCTCGAGCAGCTCTGTAGCCAGGCGCATATTCATGAGCAGGAAAGGGTCGTGCAGGCGCCTCAAGTCATACTCGATGTCGGTGAGCGACGTGACGCCACGGTTGAGCAGAATCCGGTTGATCAACGGATGCTCGTGTAGCTGCGCTCCTGCGACAGGGGTACGTTCGATGATGGGCTTCTGACTCATGAACTACTCTTCAGATGTCACATTTAACTGATTATTGCACGGGAGCACCCGCCGGGCACCCCTGAGGCTGTACCTCAAATCACGGCTAGATCACCGTGATTTGAGGTACAGACTCCCCCCTCAAAACGAAAACCGCCAGGCAAGCCTGGCGGTTTCCTTGCTGAGGCCTTAGCCAGCCGACACGGCGTTGAGCTTACCGGTGTGGATGGTCGACTTCTCAGTGCTGGTCGCGGCCAATGCACGGAGGTAGTAGGTGGTCTTCAGGCCACGGAACCAAGCCATACGGTATGTCGTGTCCAGCTTCTTGCCGTTCGCCCCTGCGATGTACAGGTTCAGCGACTGAGCCTGGTCGATCCACTTCTGACGGCGCGAGGCGGCATCGATCAGGTACCGCACGTCAACTTCGAAGGCAGTGGCATACAGGTCTTTCAGGTCTTGCGGGATACGCTCGATCTGCTGCACGGAGCCGTCGTAGTACTTCAGGTCGTTGACCATGGCGGTGTCCCACAGACCACGGGACTTCAGGTCATTGACCAGGTACTCGTTGATCACCGTGAACTCACCGGACAGGTTCGATTTCACGAACAGGTTCTGGTAGGTCGGCTCGATGGACTGAGACACGCCGCAGATGTTCGCGATAGTCGCCGTCGGGGCGATGGCCATGATGTTGGAGTTACGAATCCCCTTCTTCACCCGGCCGCGAATGGTCATCCAGTCCTTGGTGGAATGGGTGTCCACTTCGACCCACTTCTTGCCACGGTCGTCGACCATCTTCTTCAGGGAGTCAATCGGCAGAACGCCTTGCGACCACAGGGAGCCATCGAAGGTCTCGTAGGAGCCGCGCTCTTCAGCCAGATCACAGGAGGCCTGGATGGCGAAGTAGCTGATCGCTTCCATCGAGGAGTCAGCGAACTCGACGGCACGGTCAGAGCGATACGGGATGCCCTGCAGGTACAGCGCGTCCTGGAAGCCCATGATGCCCAGGCCGACCGGACGATGCTTGAAGTTCGAGTTCCTGGCAGCATCAACGGCGTAGTAGTTGATGTCGATGACGTTATCGAGCATGCGCACAGCGATGTGTACGGTCTTCTGCAGCTTCTTCTCGTCGAGCTTGCCGTCAACGATGTGGTTGACCAGGTTGATCGAACCCAGGTTGCAGACCGCGATCTCGTCCTTGTTGGTGTTCAGGGTGATCTCGGTGCACAGGTTCGAGCTGTGAACCACGCCAACGTGCTGCTGCGGGCTGCGGATGTTGCACGGATCTTTGAAGGTGAACCACGGGTGACCGGTTTCGAAGATCATCGACAGCATCTTGCGCCACAAGTCTTTGGCCTGGATGACCTTGGACAGCTTGATCTTGCCGGCGGCGGCCAGTTGCTCGTAGTGCTCGTAGCGTTTTTCGAAGGCACTGCCGTACAGGTCGTGCAGATCCGGGACTTCCGACGGGGTGAACAGAGTCCACTTGCCGTCTTCGAAGACACGCTTCATGAACAGGTCGGGAATCCAGTTGGCGGTGTTCATGTCGTGGGTACGACGGCGGTCATCGCCAGTGTTTTTGCGCAGCTCGAGGAATTCCTCGATATCTACGTGCCAGGTTTCCAGGTAGGCACAGACAGCGCCCTTGCGCTTACCACCCTGGTTCACGGCGACGGCGGTGTCGTTCACTACCTTCAGGAAGGGAACCACGCCCTGCGACTTGCCGTTGGTGCCCTTGATGTAGGAGCCCAGGCCGCGCACAGGAGTCCAGTCGTTGCCCAGGCCGCCTGCGAATTTGGACAGCATGGCGTTGTCGTGGATGGCGTGGTAGATGCCTGACAGATCGTCCGGCACGGTGGTCAGGTAGCAGGAGGACAGCTGCGGACGCATGGTGCCGGCGTTGAACAGCGTCGGGGTCGAGGTCATGTAGTCGCGAGACGACAGCAGCTCGTAGAAGCTCAGGGCGCGTTCGGTCGGGTGATCCTCATTAATCGCCAGGCCCATGGCGACACGCATGAAGAAGACTTGCGGACGCTCGTAGCGATTGTCATCGTCGTGGAGGAAGTAGCGGTCGAACAGGGTTTGGATGCCCAGAAGGTCGAACAGGCCGTCGCGATCTTTCTTGATCCCGGCGCCGAGCTTGTTCAAGTCGAAGCGGCCGTCGACCAGTTTCGGGTCGATCTGCTCGATACTCACCCCGTGGTGCAGGGCAGCCTTGAGGTCATCGGCATAGGTGGCGTCGTCCTGCAGTTTCAGGAACGCCCTGGAGCTGAGCTTGAGGCCCTTGGCAATCAGACGCGCTGCCAGGTAGCTGTACTCCGGCTCGCGCTCGATGAGCGGACGAATGGTGATGCTGATCGCCGAGACCAGATCGTCCCATTTCACCTCATCGTAGACGTTCTGCATGGTCGAACGTGCGATCAGGCCGGCGTCGACATTTTTCAGGCCTTTCGTGCAGTCGGACAGATAACCCTTGATCAGTTGCAGGGTGACCGGGTGGTGTTCGCCTAGGGCGTTCACGTAGGTGATCTTCTTCGCCTCGGGCTCGGTACCGCGCAGTTCGCTGCGGCGCTGGCGGTAGATGATGTAGGCACGGCCCACTTTGGGCTCTAGCTTCATCAGGGTCACTTCCACCAGATCCTGGATCTGCTCGACGCCCAGGGATTCGAGGTTGCTGCCTACGCGGCGCACCTCATTGATCACCTCGGCGATGATGCTCTTGACCCGGCTGGAAGTGCGGGCGCTCTCGCCTTCCACTTCGACGAAGGCCTTGGTCACCGCACGGGCGATGTTGTCGTCGTTGAATTCGGTGGTCGCACCGTCCCGCTTAACTACTGTGAGCATGCTCAACCCTTTTGTGTAAGCGCTGCGACCATCGCAGGCGCCCTAAGCCCTGCCCGGAAATCCAGGCGAATCATCTCCGCAATATATCACTAAAGGAGTCTCGCTCAGCAACCGCTCAAACCCTCACTTAAGCCCACGCATTAGGAAGTGAAATGGCTTCCAGACGCCCACTTGAGCATCCTGTGCCCGCTTCTGCGCGGCTTGCAGCTCTGCAGCGCTTGCATGGTCACCGAGGCCGGCGGGAGCGCCGGGAACGGCGAGGCCCTGCTCCAGCACAGTGACCCCAAGGCTCACACCGTTGTGGTCTACGAAGCTGCAGTACGGCACCACTCTGTTGCTGTACGCCCCATAGCAGGTGAACTGATACGTGTGCCCGGCCGCCATGGCATCGATCTTGGCTTCAGACTTACCTGCATAGTCATCATTCATCAGGTCTTTGGAGGTGTCTTCGCCGAGCTGCGGAATCTCCAGGCCGGCAATCCGGATCTGGATGGCCAAGGGATTTTCGCGGTAATTGTTGCTGTGCGAGACGTCCAGGTACTGCTTTACGGCAGCCCTGCCTTGCGTATCTTCTGGGTATGGGAGCACCCAGTACACCAGGTTCCCGGCCGGCGCCAGTACGTCGCCTATGAAGACCAGGGGGTCTTTGAAGGGTTCAGGGTCACCCAAAGGCTCCACCCCAGCCCAAGCAGGTTGGGTGCCGGCGGCTACTGCAATCCCAAGGCATTTCAGGAGGGTTCTCAACTTCACAATAAGTACACCCTGCAAAATCTCTAGTGATATGCTCAAAGTTGTCTGACAGATGATCTTAACAATGAATGATATTACTCCACCAACCCTTAGTGAAGTTACCGACTTCCCCGAGCTGACAGCCGGGCGAGTTGAGTGGGCTTTTGCTATTGATGTGGGGATTGTCGAAGGCTCTTATAGGATCAAACCTCTCCGAGAGATATATACGGATGATCTTCCATCTGTCTCTCTGTTCCACCCTTCCCTGGGCCGGGACGAATGGTTTTCCGCGTGCCTGGACGATGGCCTGCAGCCCCCGGAGCCCGGAAACTACCTGGCCCTGGTTGAGCCTGCGCCAGCTGGCTCCCCTGCAAGCATCCAGGTGAAAGGCGTCCTCCCACTGGTGACCTTTGGGATCAAGGCGTTTGCCTATCAGGCATGTAACTCTCCAAGATTCGCATTCCTTGAAAACCGTAGAATAGACGGATTGAATCGAATCCATGATGTTTATGATATCTACGGCGAGTTGACGTTTTCCGCAATTGTTGATGCTCCTGAAGTTGTGCAGAGAATTCTCAAGCTGCCCGACTGGAAGATGCGGCGTCTGATTAAAGAAGCAACTATCTTGCGCGAGGGGTGGCAGTATATTCGCGTGATGATGCTGAACGGTCTGGACTTTAACGAAGCCGAGCGCTACGTCGATTTTTGCCGGGGCCAAAACGGCGGATTCAGCAACAGTGCCCCCTTCGACTACACCCGGCGTGCGAAGCTCAAGGCTGGTGTGGAGCGGCAGGTGTTTCATGCGGCTGGGGTTTTTGATCGTGCCTATGCAGATCCCGCCGGAACTGTCTCGGACTATCTGGATGCGCTCCTCGGCAAACGAGGGCACGCTGCAGAGTCCTTTGCTTACTGCATCGAGATGGCGTCGACTGCTCTAGACCTCCAGCCTGAGTGGGTTGAAGAGTGCATTCTTGAGCACATTGCCGAAGGCCGCGCCGATCAGCGCCGGCTTTACGGCGAAGACACCGTATCCCTGGGCAAACTGTACGATGTTGATCGACTGATGGCAGAGACCATCGTCAGGCGCTTCGATGACATCACCTATGACATCCCCTTCGAGATGATCGACAACAAGGTTGTGGTCGAAGGGGAGACTCGCGAGCTCGGTGACGAGCAGATGGCTGCGGTCTACCTGGCACTCACCCAGAAGACCTCGATCCTGACTGGGGGCCCCGGCACCGGAAAAACCACGACTGTTGCTGCGATCACCCAGATGATCAGGCGGATTGCCCCAAAGGGCCGCATCCTCATGGCTGCACCCACCGGCAAAGCCGCCAAGCGCATGCAGGACTCCACCGGGATCAAGTGCTATACGCTGCACCGCCTGATGGGGCTATCCCCAAACTCGTCCTCGATGATGAACACCTTCGGCCCCGACGACATCCTGATCATGGATGAACTGGGGATGATGGACTTGCCCCTGGCCGCACGCTGCCTGCACCACTGCCGAGATCGCGGGCGTGTTCTGCTCGTCGGCGACTTCGATCAGCTGGAGTCCATCGAAGCCGGCTCAGTGCTCAAGGACTTGCTGGATTCCCGGTACATTCCTGCGGTCAGGCTTACCACGCCCCACCGCTTTGCCCAGGAAAGCGCAATCATCCAGGGTGTCTACAGCATCCTGAACGGCTACATGCCCAAGTTCGACAGGCCGAACAGCGACCTGCACTTGGTCGAAACCAAGTCCACCCAGGATATCCAATACCAGGTTGGCCAGATCGTTAAGCATGAGATCGAGGTGCGAGGCACCGACCCGCGAGACATTCAGATCATCTCCGCGAACCGGTATTCCGATGCAGGGGTGACCTCGCTCAACCAGTACATCAAGTCGTTCTTCAACCCCACTGCAGGGGAAAACGGCGTTAAGCTCGGGCGCATCCAGTACGACATTGGCGACCGAATCACTTTCCAGACCAACCGGTACGACCTCGATCTGCAAAACGGGGACGTAGGTGTCATCGTTAACTTTGATGAGGCCAACCGCACCGTAGAAATCGACTTCGGCGACCGGCTGCTTAACCTCTCCTTCGACCTTTACCGCGACCTGCTGCACTCCTGGGTAGCTACATGCCACAAGATGCAGGGGTCAGAGGCGCAGGTGGTGATCATCGTGCTCCCTAAGGAGCATGAACACCAGCTGACCCGCCGTTGGCTGTTCACCGCGCTTTCTCGCGCCAAGCGTGACGGCTATGTCGTGGGGTCGAGGCAGACCCTCTACAAGGCGATCCAGAACGTCAAAGAGCACGACAGGAAGAACCACCTGGCATTCCTCATTGCCGAGGGAATTGCTAGTAAAATCAACAACAAACTCTTCCAGGCCCTCGGCAATAGTGGTAATAATCTGGGATTGAATCTCCTCAGGGGCGCCGATAAGGAATCGACAGTCGCACCCGGCTGACGACATGGCGCACAGGGAAGAACTCTACCTGGTCTGGCTATTCCTAGCCGGCCTCCCCCTCATCTACGTCCTGGACTTTGTCTTCAAATGCCTGTTCGGCACCAGAAGGCGGAGGAAGTACCGTCGTGTCCGCAGGAAAGGCATCTCCGCTCTCAAATCGATGAGCTGGCAGGACTTCGAGCACTACTGCGCTGAGTACTTCCTGGAGCAGGGCTACAAGGTCAAAATGATGGGTCTGGGCGGCGCCGATGGCGGGATGGATCTGCTGCTCAAGAAAGGCGGCAAGACTACGCTAGTGCAGTGCAAGCACTGGAAGTCGAAGGTCGGGGTGATGACCGTTCGCGAGATGTACGGGGTGATGTACGCCCATCAGTTTGATGCAGTGGCTATCGTGGCACTGACGGGCTTCACCAAAGACGCTCGATCCTGGGTCGGCAACAAGCCCATCAAGCTCATTGCCGGCCAGGATATCGTTGATAAGCGTTAGCCGAAGGTTGCCCAGGCGCCGATGGCTGCGGCGATCACTGACAGGCCGGACATGACGGCCAGCGCTACCTTCATCTGCGCCTGGTAACGGGTCTCGCTCACCAGATCACCCTGTAGACGCTCCACATCCTGCTTCAGGTTCTTGATGGCGGTCTCCATCTGGCCCTTCAGCTCTTTGTAGCGGCCGGCAGACATGCTGATCTTCATCTGCATCTCTTTGGTCAGGTGAGCATGCTCAGCAACCTGGCCACGCAGCTCCAGAGCTTCAGCATGGTAGGCCTCGGACGCTGCCTTCGCGATGTTCAGTCGCTCCTGCAGCACAACGAAGTCGCTGGCGTTGAGGCGCTTCTCCATCAGTTCGGCGACCTTGGCTTCCATCGAGGCCATTTCTCGGCGGCTGTTGTCGAGTTGCGACTCCAGGTGCGTATTGGCCTCGCGCAGCTCCTGCTCGGTCATCTTAGATCGATCCAGCTGCAGGTTCAGCACGCCGATCTGGTCGCGCAGGCTCTGCTCTACCGTTTGAAGACTGACAACACGGGCTTCGGCGTCCTTGAGCTTGGTGGCGTCGACCAGCTCGCCACTGGCGATCCTGCCCTTGAGGGCTTCCACCTCAGCTCTGGCCAAGGCTGTTTCACCCTTGGCGCTCTCGACCTGGCGCAGCAATTCTACGCGCACCGCCGCTACAGCATTGGCGATGCTGGCGTCCTGCTCGGCCCGTACAGCCTGGATCTTGCGGCTGGTTTCGCTCTCTTGGCTCTCCATGCGCAGCGCCATCTCGTGCGTCATGGTCTGGATGCGGTTGGTGCACTCATCTCGCACCTGCTTGAGCTCAGTGCCCAACGTGACCACCTTCTGGGTCTCGTCGGCCAGCTCACGCATCAGGCCGCGAACACGCGCATCACTTTCGGCGCGGCTGGCGGCATGCTCACGATCCTGCTCGCTGATGCGTCCTTTTAGGATCTTTTGCACGGTCATGTTGAATTCAGCGGCCGTCTCCGGCAGGCGGCCCAACACGGATGCACAATCGGCAACCTGGTTGTTGATCTCCTGATAGGTCAGGTTGGACGGGAGCTGGTAGCGCGTAAAGGCGACCTGTGCAGACGCCTTTTCGAGGAAATTGTTCCAGTCCATGCCCAGGCCACCGTCGGCTTCAGGCATAGTCACCAGGGCCTGGATGGTCTTGTGGCCGGCGGAGGCGGCGATGCTGCCTTCCTTGGTGGTAGCGCCTTCGGCGAGGATCGACTGAGTGGGAGCGAGGTCGCAAAGCTTGAGCACTTGCGTGACCTGCATGTCCCACGACATCATCTTGAGCATGTTCTGCGCGGCGACGATCTCGCTGCGCACCGAGGCGCTCTGACGGTGGTCGGCAATTTGGATAACCGTGTTTTCAGCAGCTTCTGGCATGTCGTGGACTCTCTCGGAAGTTCCGGGATTCTCTATTTGGATTTGCCATTCTAGTCAATAAAGGCAATAAAGTGATAGATCCCAAAGACGGACTTCGGATAACTCTCAAGAAATACTTTGGCTTTGACGAATTGCGGCCAGGCCAAGTGCCCATCGTCGACTCGGTGCTCAACGGTCGCGATATCCTGGCGATCTTGAAGACATCTGGGGGCAAAAGCCTCTGCTACCAGTTGCCGGCGATTCATCTTGGCGGAACCACGATTGTTATCAGTCCGCTCATTTCTTTGATGAAAGACCAAGTTGAAGCCCTCGATAAAAAGGGGATTTCAGCAACATTTGCCAACTCGTCAATTCCTGCCGGAGAAATGAGACTTCGGTATGAGGGACTTTCCAAAGGGAAGTACACCCTCTTTTACATTTCCCCAGAGCGGATGAAAGACCCAGAGTTCCTCGGGGCTCTGATCCGGTCACCTGTTCGCGTCTTCGCAGTGGACGAAGCTCACTGCGCCTCCCAATGGGGTCACAACTTCCGCCCTGCCTATGCCAAGGTCGGTGAGTACCTGGACGAGATCGAGGACTACCTGCAGCGTCCGATCCAGCGCCTGGCGTTCACGGCGACCGCCAACAGCAAGGTGCAGGAAGACATCGTGCGAATGCTGCGCCTCAAGGCCCCTGAGGTGCACATCCAGGACTTCGACCGGGACAACATCACCTATTCGGTCATCCCTTGCGCCAACACCAACCGCTCGGACGATGTCTTGCGATTGGTAATGGAACACCCCGAAGACTGCATCATCGTCTACTGCGTGACGGTCAAAGAGGTGGAGAAGGTCTGCCACTACCTGCAGGATTTCGGGGTTCAAGCGAACCGTTACCACGGAAAGCTCCCCACCGACGAAAAGAACCAGATCCAGGAAGACTTCCTCAACGACAAGATTCGCGTCCTGGTGGCCACCAGCGCCTTTGGAATGGGTGTCGACAAACCCAACGTGCGCTTGGTAATTCACCCCCAGATGCCGGGCTCAGTCGAGGCGTACTCCCAGGAGTCGGGCCGCGCTGGACGTGATGGACTGCCGGCGAAAGCCATCCTGCTCTATCACCCGAATGACCGATCCATCCACGCTTACTTCATCGGGGTGACCAACCCCAATGGCGCCAAGATCGAGCCCATCAAGCGGGTTATTGGAAAGATCCTGGTGAATGGGCCCGCGCCACTGAGCTTCAAGCACATCAGCCTGCAGGCCAGCCGGCAGCAGTCGATCATCAACTCCGTCCTGGAGGGCCTCAACAGCTCCCAGAGCGACATCAAGATGGTCGACGTCCAGGCCACCGTTGGCATGCTTGTGAACCAGGGTGAACTGGAGGTCTTCGAGGGGGTGTACACCCTCGCCAATTGGCAGGATGACTCCGACTACTACTGGATCGAGGAAGTACGCAAGAACGACTGGAGCAAGCTCAGTGCCATGTGCAACTGGTGCGAGACTAACCTCTGCCGGCGCTGGACGATGCTCCGCTACTTCGACGAGCGTAAACCCATCTACCGCTGTGGCATGTGTGACAACTGCCAGCGGGAATCACTCTCTCAGCTCGCAATAGGGCCGCTAGAGAAGACGGTACGCACCAGCACCCTGATCAACCTCGCAAAGAACCTGCAGCCTCTGGTGGGCGCTGAGGGCAGCCGCTGGCTGCACGTATTGCTGGGGACACTCTCTCCCGACGAGCTCACGCCAGGAGAGCAGGAAGTGTTCGGACGATTCGCCTGGAACGCTGTCTCAGACATTCGCCGTTGGCGGGACATGCTGGTCGAGCGGGAGATCCTCACCCAGGACAACGCCCTCACCGAGCAAGGGCACCTCTGGATTGACGGCAAACTGGTGATCGAGCCACGTTCTGTACCTCAGATCACGGTTGAAACAGGCCGCATCGTTTCAATCCAGGAGGTTGAGCAACGCATGAAGGTGCTCAAGGCCTGGCGTAAAGCAACCGCTTACCGCGAAGACTGCGCCGAGATCCAGATTTGCTCCGAAGCCCAGCTCAAGAAGATCGTCGTTCTGGACGATGTTACGGAGTCCAGCCTGACCGGCGCCGGGTTTAACCCTTCTTGGCTCCGAAAGTATGCTGGAGGGGTGACCTTAGCCATCAGCAAAATTCCGAAGGCCGAAGATGTATCAGCGTAAGTTCGCAACCATGGTTGGCTCCCGCGAGACCCCTAATACGCCGGACTATCCCATCGGCACTCTTCTAGGGCGCGCGGCCCATAAGCTTTTGTACGAGCGTGGCTATGACCTAGGTAGTGGGGGCGCCCCTGGGGCTGACATGGAGGCTCAAAAGGCCCTTGGGGATGACGATGCTATCCGTCAACTCATTGAGGATCATCGATTCGATCTGATACTCCCGTACAAAGGGTTCAACGGGAACAAGCATGGCCTGCTAGTTACCGATCCGCTCATCCGAAACCGTTGTCGCCAGATCCTCATCGAGCAGGTTTACTCAAGGCTCGGGTCAGTCCCTCGGTTCATCTCGCTGAGCGATTCGCAGATTGGCGACGGCCCCGGTCAGGTGAAGCTAACCGGCAAGGAATCTTTCACACGAGAGGCATTCATCCGCAACGTGTGCCAGGTTCTCCGACGCGATCTGGAAGGGATGACTGACTTCGTTATCTGCTGGACACCTGACGGCTGTATCGACTTCTCCGGGTACAAGCAAGGGGTAACTGGCGGCACCGGTATCGCCATCCTGCTCGCGGCCAGCTACAACCGCCCCGTATTCAACTTGGAACGCGATGACCACCGTAGGCGTATCTGCGACTTCGTCGGGATGGATTACTTCGAGCGGCCGAAAGCTGCCCCAGAGCCTGGGGACACTCAGATCGGACTCGGATTCTAGGCTGCCGGGGACAGGCCTCTGCCGGCTTCCACAGAGGCCATACGCACCCCGCCCTCTTCGCTCACCAGGCGCACTGGAAACTCCACGGAGATCGCGTCCAGGCCCTGCAGCTTCCACACGTCTCCGGCCTGATCCACGACCCTCTCACCAGGGATTACTTCATGCGGAAGGTTCAGCGCATCTCGATTGGCAAACCACTGCTGAGCCCAGATGCTTTCCTGATCAGATGCGTAGAGGGAGATGCGCAGGTGCAACGCGCCCCCTGCAATCGCGCCTGTGACGTCGCCGTGCTTCAGCCCTAGCTCACTGACCAATCGCTCGATCTCTGCAGGAATTCGCCTTGCAGCGTCCTGGAGAGCCTTCTGTGCGCCCTCTTCCAACTCAATCATGAACTCGCCCTGTCTCGACGCGATCCGTATAGGCCCCGTCTGGGCCGACGAAATCAACGAGCCTGGCCTTCCAGTAGGCACTTTGCGCATACGGGGGCAGACACTGGCTGAACGGTAGGCCGGTGGTTTCACGTAGCCGGACACGCTGAGTGCTGCTGAGCTCGTAGTAGTACGAGGAAGGCCCCTTGCCCATCTTGCATACCAGGATGGGCTTTCCATCCGGGCCGGCCGGGGGCAGACCCTTCAGCATCCGTGCGGATGAGGTGTGGACGTCAGAATTCGCCGGCAGGCCGGCAACGACCACATACCCGTTGTTCATGATCGCCTTGGGGAGGCTGTAACTGGCAGCAACAGGTCGGTCGAGGTTGAACAGACCATCCTGGGGAACTACCGCACCATTGATGGCGCTCCGGGCGAACTGAGGCTGGAAAACGATGTAGTGATCAGCCATTTCGATAAGATTCGTCCCTGCCCTTGCCCAGGCCTGGAGATCATTACCGGCTGATTCTTTGTTACTCCACTCGGAGAACACCGAAGGGGAAGCCCCCACGTTGGGGTCGAGCCTTTTCTGCAAAATTGCAAGAGAGCTCCTGTCGGTTGGCCTGGCGACGAACTCCTCCAGGGCAGACTTGAATACGGGGTTGGCAACCGCCGATGTCGAGATCGAAACCAAGATGAGCGCCAGCACGCTCAGAGGCTTTCTCACTTCTTCTTCGCCTCCTGCTGCTGCTCGTCAATGTCCACCTGGCTCGTAACCCGGTGAAGACTGCGATACAGGCGCATCATATTGTCGAATATGATCTTCTCCTGGATCACGTAGATCTTCTTCCCGTCATCAACCGCAACGCTGTGCTTTCCGATGATGATGACTTCCTGAATGTCCTTGAGCTTGATGGCTTCGTTGAAGCTACGCACAGGAAGGTCAGGGAAGCTGCTGGAGAGATGTGTTGCGGCCGGCAAGCGCGCTAGCGCCGAGCTCTTGCCGAGGCGAGCCTTGGTCTTGCCCGGTAGCCAAGACAGGTAGGCTTGGAACAGATGGCCGCCAGCCGGCCCTACCCCCAGGTAGTGCACGTCACCGCGCGATTCATCAACCTCGATGAATGCCATCTTGATCTTGTTTAGGCTTGTCTCAATGTCCTCATAGACCAGGCCTTCAACTTCCATCGGAAGTGTCATTGGAATTCTCCGAACGGCCCGGCAACTAAAAAGCCAAGCGTGAACTAATGCGATCTTAAACAACAAACCGCAAAAGTTCTACACTTGGCCTTTTGTACGAAATTGGAGATTAATGCTCCAATTCACCGCCCAGGTTTTCAACCATGGTGGTCAGCAGCTCTGAGACGTACTTGGAGATCAGGATCATGTCTGCCGCAAGCAGCTCCAGCGGCTCCCCGGTGCCGGCATCATGGTCTTCGAATGCGGCATCGGTGAGTTTGAAGCCCTTGAAGACAAAGTCTTCGGTCAGGCTGAAATCGACCTTCTTGTCGTGTTGCAGCTTGATCTGACTGATGACATAGCCTTCCGTGAGGTATTCGCGGAGGCGCTCGTCATCCAGGTCGTTCTTGTTGTATTTGATCTGGCTGCCATCGCGCTCCAGGATACAGGAGTCGCCGAACAGCAGGTCTTTGGGCATCTGCGCGTGCTGCATCCAGGTAGTGATGCAGGTCTTCACGTTGTGCTGCGGACGCATCGGATAGATGACGTTTGAGGACATGCCGTCGCGGATGGCCGAAACCATCACATCAGCGTTCTTAGCGCTGCCCGTGTCGATGATCAGCAGCTTGTTGATGTTGTCGATGTAGGCCCAGAGGTCTTTTGCCCTTGGCGCCGCCTGGTCAGTGAGGCGTTTGGTGATTTCCTCTTTGATGTCCCGGCGCTCGCTGCTCTTGATCTTCTCACCACCGCGCTCGAGCTTGAGGATCTGGATACGCTTATCCAGCTCAGTCTTTACGGCACCAGGGTCAGCTCGACGGGTTTCGGTGCGTAGGCAGAATAGGAAGCACTTATTCTGCTCGAAGACGCGCTGCTCAAGGCCGAAGATCTGGGCAAAGCCCTGAGTCTCATGCTGCTTGTCCCTGATCGGCTGGAATGCCTTCGACTCCAGGTGCTCCTGGAATGCCTCAACGTCGATGGGATCGATGCGGTAGGCGTTGATGTTTGAGAATTTCATTGTAAAGGAATCGCTCCATCTCCGTGATCTTGGGTACGGCAGCCCGTCGAGGCGACCGAAGGGGACGTGATAATTACAGATTAATTGACAGAGTGGAAGTGAATCCGCAGACTCCCTGCCTGCTCCTTTTCCATTATATTGTCGGTCTCGTTGTGTCACCTTCCGATCCCGTAGCCAGGCGCGAACAGCTAGCCATCTGGACGGCCCACCAGCCGTTGGCGAAGGCTCTCGTCCGGGAGAAGTGTGCCTTCAACCCCAGTATCGCCAAGGATGCGCTCCAGGAGGTGCAGCTTGCCCTCTGGGAGGCTACCCTCGAGCGGGATGTAGAGCTGGGCGACGCCTTCGCGGCCTTTGCCCACAAGCGAATGAGCCGGCGGCTCATCCACTTCCTCAGATACCTCGTCGAGGATAAGCCCAAGCTCTCAAGCCGCGAGCGTGAGCTGATCAAAGCCATTCGAACACGCGTGCGCGCCGGCACCGCACTCAACACCCTGATCATCAACGAACTCAGCCAAGAGCATGGTGTGGGCATGTTCAGGATCGTTGTCTTGCTCAATACCTGGGTGCACAACATGTCGGCGTACACGGCTGATGCGCACGCGACTCTCGATAGGCTTTCATCGGAAGAGCCGGATTTCGATGTGGATGATGAGCACCAACTCCTTGAGTTGGAGCTGGCCTTAGCGAAGCTCAACGAACGTGAGCTTGAGATTATCCAGGGCCGTTACCTGCAAGACCCCAATTCGACACTGGCTGAACTGGCGGCGCGCTTCAGCATTACCCCCCAGCGCGTTCGGCAGATCGAGGTGGCAGCCATTGGGAAGCTAAGATCGCTGCTTCCCGCCGGCTGAGACGGCGGCCTATCGCCCTTTCCCGAAAATGCTCAGGATCTCTTCTTTCGAGGCCTGACGATCAGTATCCTCCTCCTGTACCTCGGATCGCGGTTCTTCCAGTGAAGACCCGTCATAGAGCCATGTGCGGTACATGGCCTTGAACCGCTCTTCCAGTTCACGAGTACTTTTACCGTTCTCGCGTTTCTCAAAGCCCCCTGCCCGACCAATGGCCTTGCGCACCAGCGGGTGGAGGTCTGTCCCCGAATGGGCGCTGATTGCCGAGAACCATGCCTCTTCGATGATTGGCACGCCCCTGCGGCTGGCCTGAACGGCATCCAGGAACTGGGTGGAGTTTGGCGCAAACACGCGGAAGGTTGGGCAGTTGGTGATCGCGTGTTCTGCCTGCCGGATTTCCTCTGGAGTAGCAGACATGCTTTCCAGGTCGGCGATCCACACGCGTTCCCTTACCAGGGACTCGATGGACATTTCTGTTTTCCAGCGGGCGTAGCAAACCCCGAATTTGACATCCACGTGGGCCCAGGCCTGGCGGACGCTCTTGGCGTATTCGTTGTACGGATAACACTGCACCGTACCCGCAAGCTGAACCACCGTTTCCATACTGGGAGGAAATTTTACGAACGGGGCCAACCCGGTTCCCATCCACTCTCTCAGCTGTATCAGGGTCTCAAGCGTAATCCCTGCGAAAACCAGCTCAGCAACGAGATTCGGCAGGTAGGTGTTGCTCACCCCGAGCTGATCCTCCACCAACTTGATGTTGTACCTGGTGGTGAAGTGCTTGTAGAGCTTGGCGGCTTCAGCCAACAGCTTGGGGTAGAGTTCTTTCTTTTGCTGTTCGTCCTGCATGTTCGCCACCTAGCGGTTTTCAATCAGATCCAACAGGGCTGCCATGTGATCCTCTTCAGAGGCCTGCACCTGGGCTTTGGAGCCGCTCTCTTTGAGCCAGTTCCTGATCCACAAGTGCATCATCCGGATCTTAGGCCTGGCGTTGTGTCGCAGCTCTGAGAACATGAGTGCAAGTGCTGCCTCGATGTCTACACTCGGAAACTCCGTGCGCAAGGCTTGGAGAAGTCCATCATCTGGCTTGAACGCGATACCGTCGATGCTGAAATTCTCGCACGGGAGCCAGCCCGGATACCCGCCTTCCATGAACGGCTTTCGCTCAGCGCGCGGGATTATCAGGGTAACCTCCTGCACGACGGACTTACCAACCTTGACCAAGTCGAGCGTCTCGACGTGATCCTGGACTGTCTTCTCCTTCAGGCGGGAGTGCATCCTGGTGGTCTGCTTCCGGGCGATCCCTTTGGCAGCCTGGCTAATGGACTCACAGATCAGCAGCGGCTCGATGTTGCTGTAGTCGACCAGCCAGTAACCACACTTTTCAAGGGCGCCTATCGCGCTCCAAAGCTGCTCTGGTGGGAGTTCCCATTCACGAGCCCAGGCATCAACCGCCATCTGCAGCTTGCCGGCCGGCCTTGCCGCCATCAGCATTGCATTCAGCTCTCGACAGATGGCCCGCTCGATGAAAGGCATCCCGGCAGCCCTGAGCTCATGGCTCAAATCGTCCATCGTTGAATCTCCTGCTTCTGTGATGGAAGGTGGCAGTCAGGCCTGCAATTTGTATAAAATTGAGGCTTGCGAGGAGCGCGGAGTCTATTCATTTTGAGGTCAAATGACAATGTTGCGCGCTCACGAAGAAGCTATCGTCCTGTTCCCCCGAAGCTACAACAAGCGCGGGGATGAGAAGCTTCACTCGGTTCAAGGTGTCACTCTGGATGGCACCGAGGTGAACATCAAGCTGCGCATCGACACCTCTCGAAAAACCCGCGAAACACCTCCAAGCATCGCCGAGTTCTCCAGGACTGACATCAAGGCCAAGAATCTATGCCTTGCGTCGCCGGAGAACAGCCGCGAAAACCGCGAAGGAATCCTGCTCTTCACAAACTGTGAGCTCGAGGAATCCAGGAAGAACACGATCCCCACCTACGTGGCCAAGTGGGCCTTCGTCCTGGCTGACCATTCGGAGACGAACGCTCCAATCTTCGGAAAGGGACGTATTGCGCTGATCATCAACTCCGAGGCACTGCGTCGCAACCAGGAGGCCATCAAAAACCTCCAGGACACCAAGCCCATCGGCTGGGAGGCGTTGGTAGAGCAGAAGCGCCGTGAGCTTGATGATCCTTCTCTCCACCTTTTCCACGGGCACATTTACGACGAGGCCCGTGAGGTCACCCTTCCTCTGACCGACAAGGCTGCAGTGATTGAGTACGCAAAGCTTGTCTTCGATGAGCGTTCAAAGCATGGCGCCGTCATGGGCCTTCTGGCGCGCCTGGAGGGCGAGGCCGAAGCTCCTGAGGGATACGGCTGCCAAGAGCTGTTCCCACGTTGGAGCAAGCAGACCGGCAAGTACCAGCCGGCAGAGGACGTTCTCTCGTTCTACTTCGCGAACCTGGAACGGATCAAAGTCGACAAGACCCTGTTCAGGATCAGGCTGATGCCGATCCGCCGATACGCCGCCGGCACCCAGTTCAAAAACTACTACCTCAGCCGTGATCCTGGCGCGTCCATGGCAAAGCTGAAGCAGAAGTTCCTCATCAACAACGAGCCTACGATCTGCCAGGTAGCTTTCACGCTGACCAAGCGTGAGGAAGGTGGCGATCACTTCCTGGGCAAGTATTACGTCCTGGATGCACCTGAGAGCTCGGTAGCTCGCCTCGGGCTTAAGTCGGATGACAGGGCCATGGCCCTGGTAGCAGGTGCTATTGATCCGTTTGCTCGGTTGCCACTCGGCATATGCTGGCCGTCGCCAATCAGTCTCCCCGAATGGTGTGTAGGGGCTCCGCCGATTAACGATGTAGAAGCGCTGGCCCATGATCACGATGATCTGACTCTCCCCCTCCCAGAAGAAACCGAGGGCGTACCAGAGACGCTCGAATTCAGCGAGGATCTCCCAGTGCCAGAGGTCGGCCAGGATGACGTACCTCAGGGAGCTGAAGCTGAAGAGGTATCTGATCCTCAGCAAGTAATTGCTGAGCATTCACCGGATGAAGATCCCGAGTCTCCCGGAGTATTCGAAGTAAAGGTTTCCGCAGAGCTCGTGCCGGATCTCACCATTTCGCCTGAGCCTGAGCCTGAGCCTGAGCCTGTGGCGGAGCCGGTTGTTCACGAAGCGTCGTCAGAACTTGTCGAGGAAGAAGATGACTCCTTGGCCGATCTCCTAGAGCTTGATGTCACAGACGAACAGCTCAGGATTGCCGAGGAAGAGCGAGAGCAAGTTGTAGCTTCCATTGCCCAGGATGCGCTCGATACCGCCCAGGAGGAGCCCCAGGAGGCCCAGGATGAACTGGAATACCCTTCCGACTCGTCTGTGGTAGGGGAAATGGTGATCGTTGATTCTGCGGCCGCTGGAGAGGCTACTGATGAAGGTGCCCGCTTTGCCCAACCAGACGGGGTAACCCCTCCATCGCTACCAGCGCCAGATGGCGAGCCAGAAACAGACAAGCCCGCCAGTGGCGGGCTTGCTGCGATTCTCAAGAAGCGCGGCTTGCTCTGAGCAAGCCTAGGCTTAACGCCCCAAGGACGGGGATGGGCTCGTTTCGGGGAAGAAGAACTCTCGACCCACAGTGCAACCCATCTGCCCCTTGACCCATCGCTTCTCCAGCTCTTTGAGTCGAGTGACGATCTCTTCGTGCTCGAAGTAGTCCTCGGGCTCAATACCTGCGCGCAGAGCAATTTCAGCAGTCTTCTCCAGCTGCTGAGTGAGCTTCTGCTCGGTCATAGCGTCCTTGGGAGATCTGAATTCGTAACGCACCATCGACCTGGAGCCTTCAGGCCAGAATCGAGCCGTGTCGAGGATCTCCCCGGCAATCTCTTCCACATAGCGCGCAGGCTCACCGGGGTTGGCCGGCCGGATAAGTGCGCCTGCTGGGGCCCCGCCGCCATCGCGCCAGCTGTATCCCTCTTGTTCATCCTTCACGTTGATGTAGGCGAGGAAGCCGCCGTGCAGTGGTTTATTCATCACCAGAAGCACAGTTTCCTTCATCTTCGGGTAAACGACGATCTTGCGCTCCCCATACTGAAGGATGTGACTATCCACCAGTGCTAGGGGCTTACCATCAACCTCCTGGCCGAGCTCCAGCTCGCCAATGTTGCGCAGCGGGTTGTTCTGCATGATGAGGTAAACCTGCTTCTTGCCCGCACCCTGCCCGCGTTCCTGCTTCTTCCTAGCGTGGAACTCATGGTTGATGTCTTTCCCGATGACTACGCTCTTGTCACCAAAGCGCAGGACACCAGAGTCGTCCTTGTACGGTACGACCTTGCCTTCAAGGGTCATGATCTCGCGGTGAAGGCTGATGTGGCGCTTGAGGCCGTCCTCGCGGATCATGTTGTACTCATCACCTGAGATGTGGTGAGCCTCCCAGCCAACCATCAGTTCGCCAGGAAAGCAGTACTCCAAGCTAAAGGCTTTCACCAGTCGCTCTTTGTTCGGTTGTGGGCTTTTCCTGTTTGTGCTCATGTGGTGTCACCGTGGGGACGCATTTCTCTTTACCTACTATGAAGCCGGATGACGCAGGCAAGCAAGCCTTTAGCCATAAATTGCACGATCTTACTGGGCTGCAAGCTTGACACCCCCCTGCCCCGCCATATAATTCGTGCCAGCAGTTGTGGCCCTGTAGCAGGGATGCGCTGTCCCAACCCTCAAGCTGGAGTGAACCATGAACAAACAAGATCTGATCGACGCTATCGCCCAGGGCACTGGCCAGGCCAAGACCGAAGTGCGCGCCGTGCTGGACAAGCTGGTTGAAATCGCCGTTTCCGAAGTGCAAATCAACGGCAAGTTCTCGCTGCCGGACATGGCCATCCTGACCAAGTCCCACCGTAAGGCCCGTACCGGCACCAACCCGCAGACCAAGCAGCCGGTTGCCATCGCCGCGAAAGACGTCGTGTCCATCAAGCCCCAGGGCAAGGTCAAGAAAGCCTTCGGCTAAGAAGCTTTCTCGGTTCGAAACGGCCTGCCTTGAGCAGGCCGTTTTCGTTTCAGGGGTGTCGCCTTGTCCACTGCATTTCTATGCTCTATTATCGCGAAATTGCAAAGAGGTACGCATGCGACATCCCACCATTCGCCGGCAGAACAATTTCCAAGAAAAAGACGAGCTTGAGTTTGAGCGCTTGCGCCTCGAGAACCTTCGCGCTGGCCTGGTTGAGGCCAAAGCGAGGGATCGGACGCCAGCCAACGTCGTCGCAACACTTCGCATTGCGTGTGAGATTGAAGCCGTCACCCTAAACCTGGCTCTTCTTCAGGCTAAGAAGGATGGCCACATGGCTCTCTCTGCAGCTCGTGCGTTCCTTGATCAACTTTCCTCCATGTTTCCTCGGCACTACGTTGATCAGCTGCCGGAAACGGTCTGTGACCGTAATATAGCCGAGCTCGAACTCAAGAATGTCACGGTCAAGGCGAAGAACAAGATCCTAATTCTGAGCAACGTGATCATTGATCGCTTTAAGTCTATCGAGCCTCATGTTGCGCGTGCCCGTTTTGCGTTACCTGATGAAGCGCAAGCTGAACTGCAGGGGATCAAAACCCTGGTGTCGACTTCCACCATGGAAATTCGCAAGAACTTAGGTCAGATGGAAGCTCTCTTCAGCGCGCACCCTGACATCATACTTGAGGGAATGAACCGAATCGCCCTCCCCTCGCATGTCATTAAAGAGGTAGAGTTCCACACACCCAGGAGAACAGCTTATTTGAGGCGCCTGATGTTTGATTCGCGTGCATGAACATCTACCAAATAAAAAGCCCCGCAATGCGGGGCTTTTTATTTGTCTTGCCTACGAGACAGCTTCGACGCTGAAGAACTTTGCTAGCACTTCCATCAAAGCGTCGTAACGATCTTTTGGCAAATTTTCTTTACTCACGACGAGTTTGAGCTCGGTAGGAGTAACAGTCATATCGCCGACTTGAACGCCTTCATGCTTGATTACATGGTCAACGTTTACTTTCTGTCTTTTTCTTCTGGACTTAGGCGGCCCAGCAATAGCCGAAAGACGCCTGATAATTTCAGCTCGGCTAGAGATTTCCTTCCTGCTGTACAGTTTTATGCACTCCAAAAGCTCAGAGGTGATGCTCTTCTTTTTTTCTGCATCCTCTTCGTTAGCGCTGTACAGATTGGTGATGTACATGGCCTCGTTACGGCCAAGTGCAGATGGGTAATCTGCTAGGGCATCTTTAACGACATCTGGCAAATTTCCGAATCGGACATACTTAGTCCAATCCTCATAAACAATACACAAACGCTGACGAATAGTGTCTTCGTCTTCGTGCAGCTTCTGGAGGTTATCAATACCAACCCAGATCTCAAAGTCGTAGGTTCGTACACGGCCGGCGTTCTCGGTCATGCACAAGTAAGCCATGTCCCGATCCGAAACGATCCTGATCACAGCCTTGACCGGGATTCCCAGGGCCTTACAGGCACGCCAGCGACGCTCACCGAAGATGATCTCGTAACGCCCGTTTTTCTTGCGGACGCCGATAGCTTGTTGCTGTCCGTTTTCTTTGATCTGTGAAGCAAGAGCGTCGATTTCGTCCTGATCGAACTTCTGCCTGTTTTGGAATGGGTTAGGGATACAGAGTTTGTTGTCCAGCTCTTGTACCGTTTCGTTCTCCATGGCCTCGTCAGTTTTAGTATATTGCGAGGCATAGGTTGAAACGGAAGGCTTTCCTTCTACAGGAGGTGTCGCTCCGCCCTGAAGATGGGCTTGAAGCCCAAGTTTTTTACTGGCCATTTACTACCCCCCTTTGGGTGAGCTGCATGTCGTTAATGAGGTAATCACCCAGCTCATTGTATTTTTTCGACAGCAAACTACCCGGATTCTGCTGAATCGCGAATTGTTTGAAGTGAGTTCCCTCTTCCACTTCCACACGGTGAGGGATGTAATGCTCAAGGCGCGGTATCCCAGCGAGCATCTTTTCTTTCAAAAGCTCCCTGGAAAGAGCTGTGCGGGTATCAACTTTATTAAGAAGCACACCGCAGATCTTGAGGTTCTCGTTAAGCGCAACAGCTTCGTTGAACTCTTCAGAGCTAACGAAGTTTTTCAGGCCATCAATCGCATAGCCGCTTTGGTCAACCACATAAAGGATATGGGTGGCCAGAGACATGATTACTTTCGCGGCGTGATCCATTGCCGGAGTAGCGTCGATGATGATCACGTCGAATGGTAGTTCGGTCTGCTCTTCATCAAAGAGTACTTCGAGCTTTTGGGTCAGCCTGGAAACCAGTTCCACCAGAGCGCGAGGATCTTGTGCGATCCGGTTGATGGTGTTGCGCAGGCCCGGCTCTGCCGGAATGACATGAAGGTTTTGGAGTCGAGTGTGATTGAGGATGCAATCCTCAATTTTCATGTCTTTCTGGGAGATCAGATCAGAGAGCGGGAAACAACTCTCCCCCGATTCCGGATCACGAAGATGATTTGTGCTGTTCATCGATTCGTCGAAGTCGATGAACAGAACGCGACGGCCTTTGCTTGCAAGCACAGCCGCTTCGTTGATCGCGGTGCTCGTCTTCCCCACCCCGCCTTTGTTGTTTGCAAACGCGAGAATTTTTGCTGTGCGGTTACGGAGAACGTTCGTGACAGCGTTCAGCGCTTGATTCATGTCCTGCTTCCTTGATCTGACGTCTAGTTATCGGTCTGTGCGTAAGAATATACCTTTTCTCTAAGGATGCGTCAAATCGTAAGGTAGACATTTTTCTCTAAGAAAGGTGACGCACGATCTTACAAGGCTTGTCATCTGCAAAATGCAGTGCCCTCCCCTACTCCGTCGAATACCAACCGAGGAGCTCGCGTCTCACCTTGCCTCGGCTTTCTGCAAAATGCAGTTAAAGCTAAGCGTTATCCGTGCCTGGTTTGACTAGCCCGTGGTTCTAGAGTTCACGGATTAGCGAAACGTATGGGCTGGCCAGCTGCTCCTGTTGCTTCTGCATTTTGCAGTACATGAGGCAAGGCAGATGATCGAGTGTCGGATCGAAATCGCAGCTACCGTCTTGCTCTAGCAACCGATCTGAGATCATCGGTCGGTGACGCGTAGGAAGTCCTGTCTTGACCTGGTTATTAGCTTCGGTCGTGAGAGCCGATTGATATCGCTTCACTCAACTCGACAAGACTTGAGTGAATCTCCCGGTTGCGAACTGCAAAATGCAGAAGCCCTGGGGCTCGATAGACGTAAACGAAAAGTAGTCAGCAAGGCCCGGATGCCATCAGGTTGGGATTGGTCACCCGGCCTTGCAGTTATACCGTTCCTTGGATGTGGAACTCGAAACATAACTCACCTTGGAAAGTGAGTTTTCGAGATGAGGTTTCTATGTCTTCGCCGAGCGATATCCAGAGCCTGGATTATCGACCTCTGGAGAATGCAGTAATCGTCTACCTTCTCGCCCGGTATGGCATCGGCATTGAAGGGTTTCTTATCGCCCGATGTAATGCTTTCTGCATTTTGCAGAAGATCACTGAGAGGCTTTGGAAGGGATGATGCTACTCAACAAATCTTCGTGGGTAAGGCCGGCGCTGAGCTCTTGAAGTGAGGGTTCTGCAAAATGCAGAAAGTGGCGAGCGCGAGAGGCTCTGCATTTTGCAGAAAGTCCGATTCGAGCCATCTATGAACCCCCAGGGCTGAGTGTTGGAGGCATCGGGTCTAGAGAACCTCTACGGAAGTCCCAGGGTTTCATTTTGATATCACGGTTGACCCCGCCATTTCCCCGAACCCCATGCTGGTCATTACGGGACACCTAGAAGCGAAACAGCCGGCCGACATGAAATCCTTCTGTCGTTGCAAGACTCCAGGAGAAGCTGGAGCTGGAGCTGGAGCAGGAACTGGAGCAGGAACTGGAGCAGGAACTGGAGCAGGTGCAGGAACTGGAGCAGGTGCAGGAACTGGAGCAGGAGAAGGAGCAGGTGATGGTGCGACCAGGGCTTGTTTTGAGTGCTAGGTTGTCCAGGGAGCTGCGTGGCGGAATGACTAACCATAGACAGAGTAGGCGTGGCAGGCTAATGCATCGCCTGATGAGAGGTCGGGTCAGGGCAGACAGTAATGTCCTCGCGGCCTGCTCAAAGAACGCCACGCTCCGAGAAATGGAGGGGCCTTGTTCGACTCTCCTGAGCAAGGGCAAGCGTCTCTTCGTGCTCTTATTGCATGTCTGGACGCCTTCTCAAGGTGGGCGAGGCGCAGCAGTCAGCTTCGCGTTTAACCAATACCTGCAGTCGACGGAGCACCGACTTCTGCATTTTGCAGAAGGAGCAAACTGGTTATATATCCGCAAATAAACGGATTTCTGTCATTTTAGTATCAAATTCTACATATGAATCCCGATATTTATCGTCATTTCTTCTTCTGCATTTTGCAGAAAAAGCCTTCTCAGACGGCGCATCCATCTCCCTGAGACCCATGATCTGGGTTCTGCAAAATGCAGAAATCCTCGCGTTTGGCGGGTTCTGCATTTTGCAGAAACTGCCTCGTGTGACTTCTGCATTTTGCAGAAGCAGGTCGATGGGGCTGGCTCCTTTGGGGCTGGATAGTTTCTGCATTGTGCAGAATATTCGCAATGCGACCTCCCTTGAGCGGTTCTCGCCAGCAGTTCGGCTTCGCCTGCTTTGCATCTTTAGAAGGTTCCGCATGCTTGTCGGGAGTCTTCCAAATGAGGTGATGATCTACTGAGGGTGGGGTGTTGTTTCTGCAAAATGCAGAAAGAGTCTCGCGTCTTGGAGTCTTCTTGCGGCGTACTGTTGGAGGGATGGGTTGGGTGTCGTTCGTTTAGCGGTTGGTAATCTTTTTTGTTACTGGCTTTAGTGGTGACTAGGTTGCCTTCTAAAGGTGTCCGCTTTGGCTTGTGGTACGCCTTAATGTTCCTGTCTTCTAATCGTGTATAGGTGTGAAGGATCTTTCTGCAAAGTGCAGAAGAAAAATTGACCCGTCCGCTTATTGATAGTGGTCGCTCCGTAGCGCGTGTGTCCTTGGCTAAAGCCTGTTGTATTTGAATTGCGCCGCCATCAGCTAAGCGAAATTCCATATGAGAAGAGTGCTCCTGGGGTGGGTTAGATGCGTGGTCAAATTCTTATGTTGTTGTCCATTATCTATCGGTTCGCTTTGAAGGTCGTGCCATGGTCGTGAGCTTAAGGGTTCTGAAATCCGATCTCCGTCCATCGCTATGGTTAGTCCCTGGGTTTGTCGTTAGTTGTTAGCGGTTTTGGCTTTGGATAGGGCCGATGTCGTGAGCGGTTGTAGTGCAGGGCTTTGCGTTGGGTGAGGTGCTTATTTCTGGTCTATGGGGTGTTAGATGTTGATAGGAAAACTGAGGAGGCCCAGGAGGTTAAGTGCCGGGGTGGTTAGCCCCTTTCTGTTATTCGCCTGGAACAGACGTGTTTGATAAGGCTTCGCTACTTGATGGCCAATGAGTCATGCATAGAAGTCTTTGACTGATCGCTTGCGAAGAATGCATCTCGGGATCACTCGCTGAGAGGAGAGCGCAATCCTGGGTGATGGCAGGGAGGAGGAGGGGAGGCTTGACTCAAGACATTGTTTGCATGGCTGTACATGTATACAGCCTAGGCTTCTGCATTTTGCAGAACGTCAATTTTGAAGGCACGGTTATGCTTGTTCGCATCTTGAAATGTCGCGGAGAAACACCTTGCGGTTCTGTCAGATTTTAAAATCAGAAAGCCTCTAAGGGGTGGCGCGATTCAGGGTGGAGCTTGAAGATCTTGATCATGTGAAAACCCGAAGCTCCGTTCCGGTCTGACTGAGCTTCTGGCTGAGTTGGAGGAAGAGGCGCGGATCAGCTAACCAGGGTGATCATGGGTTATGTGGTGGGTAGGGTGGTGGGGAGTGTTCGATCTTCTGATGGAGGGGGCTTTTTTTTGGGGGGTAGGTGATCGAACTCGGCTCGAGGCCAGGCGCTGTGAGCATATTGTGGTGTGTAACCAGTGTGCAGGTACATTAATCCAGATTTGTTAATCGTCGAAACCACTGTATTAATTGACATGTTGTCAAGTTTGATTACTTCACCTACTGTGTTGGATATCAAATGGCTACACAGAATCAACTGCCTGTTCTGTGTAGCTAAACCGTAATGCGTTGCCTGGATACACAATCACCAGCAGCTCTATTACGGGGATTGCCAGTCATTCTGTGTTACCAAAGTAGGATTTGAGCTATGGATACTCCCTTTGAACTGGCAATGAACTTGTTCGGGCCCGGTGAGGCTGGCGAAGGGCTGATAACGCTTGGATTCTTTCTAGGGGAGGTTGAAGCTCAGACCATCCAGGACTCCATCCCATCTTGGTTCAGTCCTTCTTTCGAGGGCATAGCAGAGATAGTGCTTGAAGTGATGACGGAGAAGGGCCTCCTGAACGGCGCTCGATACCAAGAGCACCTGGACGTCTGGCGAAAGCACGTGATGGAGCTGACAGGGGAGGGGAAGGAGGTTATTCAACGGATCGGCTATGAACCTGTCGACCTTGGCTCTGCCTTCCTGGACGGGCACCTGTACTACCCGGTGCAGACACTGATTCGAAAGTCTTCCTTCGGACAAGGTGGGCCGGTCAATTCAAGCGAGCGCATTGACGTAGTAGTAATTCGCTCCGACCGTACACTCTTGGAGATCCGCGAATCGAAGGACGAACACGGCCGGCGTACTGGGATTACGCGCCTGGACGATGGCACTCTTCTGCAAAAATACCCGGCTGGCAGCGATCACGCGACTTGGAGCTGGGAGAGCATCCAGAGCTACCTACGCGAGGACTACCCCAGAAAACCCATTGCAAACCTCGCCATGCGGATTGTAAGACACCTTCGCAAAGCCGCTTGGCTGCCGGACGAAAATGATTACTGGGTACTGACGTGTACTGTGATCTGCTCCTACGTGCAGGCGATCTTCGACGCAGTGCCTCTGATCCTTCTCAATGGATCGCACAACAGCGGCAAGAGCCAGCTGGGCGTCGCCATGAAGGCGGTCTCGTGCAACGCAGTGATGATCGGCATGGTGTCACCGAGCTCCATGATGCGGCTTATGGATGAAGCTCGGGGCCTGGTGGTCATTGATGACCTGGAGTCGATTGGCGGAGCCGACAAGAGCAAAGGCAAGGAGAAGTTCAGCGACATGATGCAAACGCTGAAATTGTCCTACAAGAAGGAAACAGCCAAGAAGGTCATAACCAATCAACATCGGACTTCCGAGACAATGAACTTCTTCGGGGTCAAGGTCATCTCCAACACAGAAGGGGTGGACGAGATCCTCGGGAGCCGGATGCTCCATGTGAGCACAAGCCAGATTCCCAAGCATGAGGTCGATGACTTCCTGCAGCGAAGCGGGGTAAGCGAGTCTGAACTACGCGTTCTAAGGGACGATCTTCATACCTGGGCGTTTGACCACGTAGCCGAGATCAATGAAATCTACCAGGAAGAGCTTGCAGGGGCCTCAGAGCGCGAGAAAGAGATTGCGGCACCTCTACGCACCATAGCTCGCTTAATTCGCCTGGAAGGCGTCCTACAGGCCGTGGAAGAGGCGGTCGGGCGTAAAGCCCTTGCTCAGAGGACATTCTCCAGCGCCGAGGACGGTCTCAAAGCAGTGTTGAACGGCCTGGCCGGCGAGGGTAGGGCAGCCGTATCTGTTATCGAGATCGCGCTGAGGCTTCGAGCTGTAATGCGAGTGCCAATCACTAGGAGGAATCCTCCGGTCTGGACGAAGTCTGATTGGGTGTCGAAGAAAGCCCGCAGCCTGGGCTATATCGACGAAGACCTGGGAAGAACACGCATCTACGGCTACCAGACCAAGCAACTCAAAATCAGCCCGGAGAAGAGGCTTGAGAACGGGGCTATGGAGCTCAGTGAAGCGAAGATCGACACGTTCTGCGGGGGGTGCAAGCGCTGCCCGTACAACAAGCTGCAGTGCGAAATCATGCCCGGCAGGCTCAAAAAAGAAGGCGTCCTGGGTTGAGCAGGACGCCTCGACAGGGCTCTATCGGTCAGCGCGACATAGCTACCGACTGGTCTGCTTGCTTGGGCTGACGCAGCTGAGCTGGAACCTTCTGAGCAAGCTGAACCCGCAGGGCGCCGGCCATGAAGCGGAGCTTCTTCTCGTCGACCGAAAGTCCCATTTTTGGCAACTGATCGCAAAGCTTGGGAATGTCCTCTGCGAAATACGCCAACGCAGTCTTCTCGTCGATCCCCTTCACTTTCCGGTTGTAACCGGTGTGGAAGGTAAACAGCGCGTGGGCAACGTCTGAATAGGCCGGGATCTCAATTTTGAGTTCCTGGTTGACGATCTCACGCACCAGGTCACTGAAATTACCAGTGGTCGAGAAGGACTTCAGTGCTTTGATGTGCCGCGTCCTGAGGCTTGCGTAGTAGTTCTGCTCGACGGTGACATCAAGCTCCTGCGGAGCCTGTTTGACCTCGAGAGATGCCTCACGGTAAGTCGTCATTCCCCAGCGAACCTCGCCCGTTACCCAGGCCTCGAGGTTCTGGCCATGGATCTCGTTGAGCATGTGGAACGACTCAGGAGCGTACTTCATCAGGGCCGTGATGATCAGACCTGGAAGCTCCTCCGGAGTGTTGCCGGCTTCAATCGGGCGGTTGCAGTCTCGCAGGCCAATTTGTGCCAGGAAGATAACCAGCTTGCGAATGTCAGCCTTATGGCCGTATAGCCTCATTTCACGCCCGGCGCAGTCGCGCGCCAAGTTGTGGTAAGAGCCGTCAGTGCCGAAGGCATAGATGCTTTGCCCATGGGTATCTTCAAAGCGCTGGAAGCTGCAATCGATCACATCAGGCAGCACGTCATGGGCGCCGATCACGTCGCCAGAGAAGTGCCTACGACGAGTGCTCTGACCAACGCCGTTCGGGTTGATCTTGAGTTTGCTGGCAAACCGGCCTTCTTTGATGGCGTTCTTCACGTCATCGGATGCCAGGCCCAGGATGTTGTCGATAGACATGGCTTTGCCAGGCTTATGCCAGGCACGAGGCGCCACGCCCCCATCAGGGTTGTGGCTCGGGTAGTAATACATCCTGGAGGGGTTACGGCAGGACTGATCCATGTCGATGTTCTGCGCTAGCAGAACTTCGAAGCAAGTAGGCCACTGCTCTACAGGGATAGGTTCCGCGAGGCGAACCACCATCCTGTATTTCCAGGGTGTTTCCACAGAGAAGTTGTGGGTCGAGTAGCAGACGTACTCATAGCCCTTGAATAGGTCTTCGGCGTACTGGAGCGCACCGATCTTGTCGAGGTCGATGACCAAGGCGGTCACGGACTCGATGTTGATGTCAGCCTTGAAGTGTGGAGTCCCATCCTTGGTGTAAACCGTCACGCATTCGTTGTCTGGCTTCATGGCAACCGGCATGAAGCATTCGCCGTCCTTGGAGCGGCGGAGGCGGTGTCTTAGCAGGTCTTCCTTGAAGTCGTCCCAAGACGGCTCCACGATGCCCTCGTCGACATCAAGGTCGAAGACATTATCGAGGTTCACAACGAACAGGTAGTCAGCGGCTTGGACTTCAGACATGACGAGATCTCTCTATGACAATTCATCTTAAAAGGTGATTTGTTGGGCGCGCAACACGTGCATGAGGGGCGGGCGGATAAAAATTGACCATGTACATCTCCTTTTGATAGAAATTGCACCCCACCTCAGGAAATGTTGCCTCCATGAAGCACCTGCCCATCGCAGTCGACCTGGACGATGTTGTCGTCGTGTTCGGCCACACCCTGCATGCAGCCGCTGAAAAGGCCGGCCTGAACCCACCGAAGTTCGAGGACTGGTACACCTACAACCTCTGCACGCTGCTGAACATCAACCTCGAGCAGTTCTACAGCCTGATCATCAGGAGCGAAGTACTGAAGATCGCTCCAGTGGTGAAAGGTGCCAAGGCGGCCCTGGAGCAGCTCAAGGCAAGCGGGCACCAGCTGGTAATGATCACCTCGCGGGGTTATCACCCGGACGCCTACGCCATCACCATGGGCTGGCTGAAGCTGCATGGGATTCCTTGTGACGAACTGATCGTTGTTCCCGAGGGCATGACAAAGCCGGAAGCCGTAGCGCTGAAGTACCCCAATGGGTTCTCCTACATGATCGACGATTACCAGAAGAACCTGGCCGACATGAAGGCTGCAGGGATGGTTCAGCGTACCGTCCTGGTCGATAAGCCTTGGAACAAAGCCCTCACCGAATACCGGATGGGCGTGAACCGGTTTGAATCGCTGGCCACATTCGTCGAGTCGCTGAAGGTAGAGGTCTGCCCACCAAGCCAGCGCCGGCAGGAAGAAGAAGCCGCACTGGCAATCTGACCCTGCAATTAGTGATATATTGGCGGCAGTGGTCTAACCCGATTCCTACGGTCACTGCTGTCAATGTTATGGACATGGTCTGATAGAAGGCCAAGCAGGAATCATTGAATCCCGAGGCATTCAATGATGAATACCCCCGCCCCAAAGCGCGATCTCATGAAGTTGTTGAAGGAGATTGCGATCATCGGCGCCGCTCTCTGCGCCGGTTATTTCTTCATTACCCAAGCTCACAAGCAAAGCGCTGACGCGCCCAAAGCCGAACAGGTCGCGCAGAGCCCAACGAACGCCGACACGGCAGGGCAGGCAGCCCAGGGCGGGGAAATCCAGCGAGACGACGCTATTGCAGCTCAAGAGCCCGAGGTTACTCAGGATGAGCGCAATGCTCGAATCAAGGGCATCCTGGAGAAGCGCGCCGCCGAAGTGGACGCTGCCGGCCCGGTGCAGTTCAACTTGCCCGTCCATGGTGCGACAGACAAGCCGCGAATCCAGACCCTCCCAGCCATTCAAGCCACTCCTGCTGAAGCACTAGCCCCGGCAAAGCCGGTAAGTAGCGAGCAGGGTGGGGCTTCGGCTTCCGCGAACGGTTCTGATGTCACCAGTACCCTTCATCCGGCCCCGTTGGTTGACCAGGATGCAGCAGCCAGCATCACCGCCCACCGCACCGCCTACCTGGAAAAGCGCAAGACTGAGCCGGGCCTTCAAGGCATCTTCAAGATCGGCACCCACGTCGACGGCGCGGCCATGACCCCGGCCGAGACTGCAGAGCAGATAAGACAAACCCTGGCCAAGATCCCTGATGAGTGGACGATCAGCTACAAGGCAGCGAACGAGCGCGCCAGGATCTACGTCTTCACGGACATCACGTGTCCGTTCTGCGCCAAGCTCCACAACTCTCTGAACGAGATCCTGGCTGCCGGCGTCAGCGTGCACTACCTGATGTATCCGCGCGATATGGCCCGCGACGAGTCCAAGATCAGCCCCACCGCCGCAGACATGATCAACATCTGGTGCGCACCAAACCAGCAAGAGGCTATCAACGATGCCTTCCACAAGTACAAGCCGCGCGAAGCCCGTTGCGACGCACTGCCGAAAGACATCGTCCGGATCAAACCGCCGGTAATGGATCACTACCGCATCGGCGACGTGTTCAACGTGAACGGCACCCCGACGATCTACGCCTCCATTGGCACGCACACGGTCGGGTTCTCCGACGCCGCCAAGCTTCTGGCAGAGCTTGGGCTGTAAGCGCCAGCAACGAAAAAGCCCCGCGATGCGGGGCTTTTTCATGGAGGCAATTCAGAATTCCAGAGTGAGGGCGACTGCCTCGTTGCCTGCCTTCTTGGCGATACGAGCACAGGAGGCCTCGTGGCGCTCTCTGTCAGCTTTTGAGACGCTGGCTACCCGTAGGGCGCCCCTTTGTAGCGAAACCCTCTCAGGCGTGAGGATAGGGCCGATAGCGGCGTAGCTCTCTTCGACCTGCAGGGTGTTCTGCTGAACGGTCATCTCCATAAAGACCATGCTCAGCAGCATGGCGTCCTTGAGGGCTCCGTGAAGTTCCCGGTCGATATCGCAGTTTGGTAGGTATCGGGAGACCAGGGCGTCCAGGTTGTTCCTCTTGCCTGGGTGTTTTGCCCTAGCGAGACTCAGCGAGTCGATGACCCCAATACCCATCTGCTCAATCGAGCTGGCACCGAAGGTGTTCATCTCCCAGTTTAGGAACCCAATGTCGAAAGACGCGTTGTGAGCGACTACAGTCGTGGGCCCAGGAAGGCTGCCATCTCCCTTCAAGAAGGAGCGCAGACTGGGGAGGATGTCCTGGAAGGTCTTTCCACCGCCGAGGCGAATGGCGTCATCACGTGAGATCCCGTGTACCGCGTATGCCTCCTCCGGAACATCCCGTTGGGGGTCAAAATACCGGTGATAGATCTTCCCGGTCGGTTTGCGGTTGAAGTACTCAACAATGCCGATTTCCAGCAATCGATGGCCTTCCTTCCACTCGAACCCAGTCGACTCAGAGTCGAGGATGCAAAGTCTTCCGGACGTCATCTCAATCATGCGTATGCCCTCAAGCTATGCCGTAGTGTGGCATGGGAGACGGAACACTAAAAAGGTCGCTCGGGGGCATCAACAAACGTGATCCCCTCTACATGGCTGGCCGCGTTGATCTCAACCCCAGGCCCGTCCCCAGAAAGGCTGTTCGCGAGAGCAATACTCCGCTGCCGAGCATCGTCGGCGACGACGTCTGGAAGCGTGAATAACCCTGAAATTGAACCAGCCACCAGGTTGACGAACTTCGTGAAGCGGCCCATCCATCCAAGCTTGGCCGTGCCAAGTGCACCAGCACGCTGCTTACCGACGATGATCTCGGCGATCCCCTTGTCTTCAGTCTCGGGGTGGTACACCTCGTCTCGGTAAACGAACATGATCAGGTTGGCGTCTTGTTCGATAGCACCCGACTCTCGCAGGTCGGAGTTCATAGGACGCTTGTTGGGGCGCGCCTCAAGCGCACGGCTGAGCTGCGACAGGGCAATCACTGCGATATTGAAGGTCTTGGCGATTGTCTTTAGGGCCATGGAGTTCGCGCCAACAGCGGCAGCCATGTTCCCGCCCCATTTCTCATCGAGTGCCATCAGTTGAAGGTAGTCGACCAGGATGAAATCGAGTTGACCATGCTCTTCAATGAAGTCGTAGATGATCGAGGTCATCTGCATTGGGGACAGCGCCGGCTCATCGCAGACGAAGAGCTTGAGCCCCTGGACTTGGCTAAGGCTTGCGCCAAGTTTCTCGACTTCCCCGTGCTTAAGCTTGCCGGTTCGGAGGTTATGGGCGTCAATTTCGCCATAGCCGGAGACTGTTCGCTGGAAGAGCTGGTCAGCAGGCATCTCCATCGAGAAGACCAGACCAACCTTTCCTTGGAACTTAGCCGCATGTTCAGCAATGTTCATGGCAAAGGTGGTTTTACCCATGGCCGGGCGACCAGCAATGATCACCAGGTCAGTCGGCTGCATGCTGACAATGATGTCATCAAGCGCAGCAAACCCTGACTGGATTCCGGGTATCTCACCGTCTTCGATCTTCTTCTTGAACGCCTGGGCCCATTGCTCGCCAATCTGCGAGTAGGAGAAGAACCTTTTCTTCTTGCTGCGCAGGGCTGTGCCGGCGCGAGACAGCTTGGCACTGATCGTATGAATGGTGGCTTCTACAGGGATCGAGGAGTCCCTGATGTCCTTTGCCGAACGCAGCAGGGCCTGCAGCGAACTGGCACGGACTGCGAGCTCCTTCATGGCATGTACGTTCTGAACCACTGCGTCGTGCCGGGGGATCTCTGTGAGAATCCCCATGACATAGGGCTCCAGGTCGCTGCCGGCGAATTTCGACATGGCAATCTCGGGGGTTACACCCCGCTCAGCCTGGAATTCGGTGTTGATCCAGTCGAAGAATGCCTTGGCATTGGGCGATAGGAAGTCAGAAGGGGCGAGCCCATCCAGCTGCCTGAGGAGAGACGGGGTCTCAAGAACCGTGACGAGAACGCTCTTTTCTAGGGGAATTGCACGAAGGTGAAAGTCCTCACCTACGGCACTCAACGGTTCTGCGGACATGCCAAGGGCTCCGATAGAAGGGGACGGCGAGTATATGCCGTCGCGTTTTTCTGTCAATTGATGCAATATTCACTCATCTGCCAGGGTATAGAAAGCCCCTAAAGCCGGAGTCTGCCGTGTCCTTCGTCCACCTCTCAGTGCATTCCGAGTACAGCCTTCATGACTCCCTGATCGGGGTCGGCGACCTCATGGAGAAGGTCAAGGAACACGGCATGCCGGCGGTGGCAGTCACCGACGACACCAATCTGTTTGCGGCAATCAAGCACTTCAAGGGTGGCACAGGAGCTGGTGTAAAGCCGATCCTTGGAGCTCAAGTACGCCTCCCGTCGACGAGTCTTCAAGGCTCCCTCATGACCGTCCTTTGCAAGGACAATGAGGGCTACAGAGCGCTAACTGAGATCATCTCGAGAGGATACCGTGAAGGTGTTCGAGGCGTTGAAGGTAGTCCGCGCATCCCCCTAGAGTGGTTCGAGGGCTACGGGCAGCACCTGATTGCACTGTCAGGCGGCCGCGAAGGGGACATTGGACGGTATCTGCTAGGTGGCCGCGTCAATGAAGCGAGGCAGCTACTCGACTCCTGCAAAGCGATCTTTGGCGACAATTACTACCTGGAGCTGCAGCGCATCGGTCAACCGATGGATGACCGCTATGTCACTGCAGCCGTTGACCTGGCCATCGACACCGATACTCTCGTTGTAGCCACGAACCCGGCACGATTCCTTGAATCGAAGGACTTCAGCTCCCACGAGGTGAGGGTAGCGATTGCCCAGAAACGGACTGTCCGTGACGTCCGTGACGACCGCATCGCGCCATGTACCGTGCATCAGTACCTGAAGTCGGCTGAGGAGATGGCCGAACTCTTCAGCGATATCCCAGAAGCCCTGGAGAACACGCTTCGGATTGCAGCACAGTGCAACGTTGAAATCACGCTGGGTAAGAGCGTCCTCCCTCGCTTCCCGGCGCCGGACGGTATGTCCGAAGCCGAGTACCTGGAGAAGATCTCCCGCGAAGGGCTGGAGGCTCGACTCAAGAGCTACTTCAAGACGCCTGAGGCCATTGCTGAAGTCCGTACCGAGTATGAAGACCGCCTAGCGTTCGAACTTGGCGTCATCAACAAGATGGGGTTCCCAGGATACTTCCTAATCGTTGCCGACTTCATCCAGTGGGCGAAGCGCAATGACATCCCGGTGGGGCCGGGCAGGGGCTCGGGTGCAGGCTCACTGGTTGCGTACTCCTGCGGCATCACTGACCTCAACCCAATTCCATACTCGCTCCTGTTCGAGAGGTTCTTGAACCCGGAGCGAGTTTCCATGCCCGACTTCGACATCGACTTCTGCATGGACAGACGCGATGAGGTCATCGAATACGTTGCACAAACCTACGGCAGGGAGTCGGTTTCTCAGATCGTCACCTTCGGCACGATGGCTGCTCGCAGCGTTGTCCGCGATGCCTGTCGCGCGCTGAGCTTCCCGTATCCGGTGGGTGACGCCATCGCCCGTGAAATCCCCGAAGGCCCGGATGTCTCCCTTGCAGATTCCATTGCTGGCAGCGCAACGCTCCAGCTGATGCTGGCTCAGAAGCTGGAAGGCTGGGAAATTCTTGCTCATGCGCTGGCGCTGGAGGGTAGGGCAAGGCAAACCGGTAAACACGCGGGCGGCGTCGTGATCGCCGACACCAAGCTTACCGATTACACAGCAACCATGCGGGATGTGGATGGAACTGGGTTGGTCTCTCAGTTCGACAAGGACGATGTTGAGGCCGCCGGCCTGGTTAAGTTCGACTTCCTCGGGTTGCGAAACCTTACGATCATTCACCAAGCAGTGAAGACGATCAATCGAGACCTGAAGGCCAAAGGGCTTCCAGAGCTCAACATTGACGACATTCCCCTGGACGACAAGCCTACCTACGATCTGATCCAGCGGTGCGAGACGACGGCCGTCTTCCAGCTGGAATCCGCCGGCATGAAGAAGCTCATCAAGGCAATGCGGCCAGACTGCATCGAAGATCTCATCGCACTGGTAGCACTGTTCCGCCCAGGCCCTCTGCAGTCAGGGATGGTGGAGGACTTCATCGACCGTAAGCACGGGCGCCAGGAGATATCCTATCCGCACCCCAGCTACCAGTACGAAGGCCTTGAGCCTGCGTTGAAGCCTACCTACGGCATCATCCTGTACCAGGAGCAGGTGATGCAGATCGCCCAGGTCATGTCCGGTTACACCCTCGGAGGCGCCGACATGCTTCGGCGCGCGATGGGTAAGAAAAAGCCGGAAGAAATGGCCCTTCAGCGGGGTAGTTTCGTAGAAGGCGCAGTGAAGAACGGTCACACAGAGCATCTTGCCGGGCAGATCTTTGACCTGGTTGAGAAGTTCGCCGGCTACGGCTTCAACAAGTCGCACTCAGCCGCATACGCCCTCGTGGCGTATCAGACTGCCTACCTCAAGGCCCACTACCCAGCGGCGTTCATGGCGGCCGTGCTCTCATCGGACATGGACAAGACCGAGAAGGTCGTTCGTTTCGTGCACGAGACAAGGATGATGGGGCTGGAGGTACTTCCACCGTCAGCAAACCACTCCAACTGGGAGTTCACCTCACAGCAAGGCAAGGTCTATTACGGCCTTGGCGCCATCAAGGGTTTCGGTGAAAACGCGGCCCGTGCCTACCTGGCTGAGCGAGACGCTAGAGGCACCTACAAAGACCTGGAAGATTTCATGTTCAGGAATAACCTGATGAAGTCGACCGCCAAGAACTGCATTGACGCCGGCATGCTCGATTTCACCGGTATCTCTAGGGTCGAGCTGCGAGAAGTCTCCGACGCTGCTGTAGCCGCTGGCAAGCAAGTTCGAAAGAGTCAGCACCAGGGCAGCCTGTTCGACATGGAAATCCCCATGGCCAGGATCGAGGTTGATCCCGAGGTAGAGGAGTGGACAAGGCTCCAGGGTGAGCGCCGCGTACTCGGTATGTGCCTGACAGGGCATCCTTACGACCGCTACCGCGACAAAACCCTTGGCGCACTCAGCGGCACCTTGGCACAAGTCATGGACAACCTCACGGACAAGTCCATTGAGGATAAGGACAGGCTGCGCAGCGTTAGCCTGGCTGGCCTGATGACCGAAGTCGAGGTGAAGCTCGACTCGCGTGGCAACTGGGCCATTTTCAAGCTCGATGACGGTACCGACCGCATCACGTGCAAGATCTTCGCGAAGAATTACCATGAGCTGCAGTCTTTCATCGCAGACGACAACCTGGTGTTCATCAAGGCTTACGCAAAGGTTGACCCCAAAGAAGGTTACGTCAATTTCCTGGTAAATGAGGTTCAGTTGCTCGACAACTACCTCGAAAACCAGAAGGGCCAGGTCGTCATCAAGCTGCCGGAAGGAGCGAACTTCTTCCGCGAGATGGCCAAGATCCACGGGCTGGACAAGCTCAACGACGAGGGCGCGATCCGGGTCTACATGCAGGTTGGGCAGGGTGGCGAGCTGCAGGAGCTGCCTATCCCTCCGATCAGCGCCAATGGGCCGGCGATGAAGGAGCTCAAGAAGTTCTGGGGTGCCGACGTACACGTCGAATTCATCAAGCAGACCAAGACCCGGTCGTACAATCGCTCGGCTGACGTACAGACCGCAGCTGACGTCGCTGACCCCGTTGCAGAGCGGGCGCGCATCCGTATGGAGCTCGAGAAGGAGCTTTTGGCCGCCAAGGAAGTCATGGCCGCCTCAAAAGAACGGCAGGAGACTGCTCCCGCCCCCTGATCCATCCTCCAACACCGAGGCGGCGCGAGAGATCGCGCCGATTTCTTGATGGTTGATACCTGGCGCAATGCGGCTGTTCACATTCCCACCGAAGACAAGGAGAAATGGTGCAAGGAAGGTGAAGAATACGAGAGGAAGTTCGTCGAATGCATGAACAAGTACTCCGATATCCAAGTTCAGATTAACCCCAAGAAGCAGCGCGACAAGTACGCCCCTGATTTGCTGGTTCCTGGTTATGGTGAGTGCGACCTTAAAGCACAGAGAACACCATTTTTTACTGCCGCAAAGTTCGGTATACATCCTCGTAACGCTTTTACACTTAACGAGAAGGACGTTATACGTTACCGGCAGATGTACCCCGGTATCGGCATTTTCTTCTGGGTCGACTGGCAGAATCGTGAGTCCAAGGGGCGCAACTACAAGCCGGTGGAGTACAAGTGGGGTGTCTACTACGCCACGATCCGGGAGATCCTCGGGATCATCGATACCGGCTTGGCCAAGCTGCATTCGTACCAGCACCGCCAGGACAGCGCGGAGCACGCCACGCGCAACAAGCGAGGCATGAACGATGACGGGAATGCCAAAGGTAGTTACGTGCTGAGTGTGGAGTGGATAACTCCAATTCTTTTCAGTAAAGACGATCCCTGGGTCTAATAGACTCTTGAAAGAGGTCAACTATAACGATTGTTGACCTCTTTTTTTACCGATTGTATATTGGGTCATCTGACATTAAGTCAGCGCCATAAAAATAATAATAGAGGCGAACATTGATGACCTTCAGAGCTGAGGTCAGGGAGCTCATTGCAGCTACCTTTCCGACCATCTCCACGAAAGAGCAACGCGACATCAACATCGCCAGCCGCCTGTATGGCTGGGATGGAAAGGGCGGTTGCAGCCTTCAAATCGCCGGTCAGGAATTCAACCTGACCCGCGAACGTGTCCGCCAAATCGCAGGCGAAGTCGCCGAGAAGATGAAGGCGAAGGCGCCGGAAGTCTTGAAGACGGTTCCGGGCCTACTGCAGTACATCCACCAACTGATCCCCGCCAGCGCATCCCGCGTAGAATCCGAGCTCTCCGGCCATGGCCTGGGCGAAGATCGCGTGGAAGGCGTGATCAAGAGCGCCACGCTGTTCTTCAAGGTCGGCGACAACCTCAAGCTGGGCGACCACATCCGTGTGGGCGTCGAGAATGGCGTGCGCTACGTGACACCGCCTGACATGGAAGGCACTGCCACCAGGATCTCGGCCAAAGCGCAGAAGATCGTCACTCACGTGGGCATGGTACATGTCAACGAACTACTCCCCCTGACGCCGGCCCTGTCGGAAGAGAGCGCCCTGGCGTTCATCCGCGATGTGCTGGGCTCTCGTTCCGATGCCCACTGGCTGGATGAGGAGTGCAACTGGGTGTGGCTGAGCGATGCGCCCAGAAACAGGCTGATCACCTGCCTCCACAAGATGCTCCACGTGTACTCCAGCACTACCCTGGAAAACATCGTGGCCGGGGTGAACCGCTACTTCCGCAAAGATGCCGAGAAAGACGCCCCTGCGACCAAGCTTGAAGCGCCGCTGGAGATCCTGGGCAAGATGATCAACGCCTGGGGTGAGGCAACCGTCTCCGAAGCCGGCATCGTCCGCAAGACAGCTACCTTCCACGCAGTGAAGCAACCGACCGAGTACGAAGTGCTGCTCGTGAAGGAGATCATGGCCAAGCCTGAGAAGATCGCCAGGGAGAAAGAGCTGGAGAACGCTCTGGTGCCGCTGGTCGATGGCAAGCCGCACCCGCACAAGCACCGCTTCAGCATCCAGCTGAACTACTCACCGCTGGTGTGCAAAGGCGCCAAGCGGGGCGAGTACGTGGCAACTGGGGTGATCTGATCCCCCAGAACGCAAAAGGCCTGGAGTGATCCAGGCCTTTTTGTTTACAGCCCCTGGGAGGGCCTACCTTGCAGCGAGACAGCCACCCTGCATCTCGACACCCATTCCAGGGCGTTCGCGCGGTGGTGGGGCAGGGAGGGGCTTTCTGAGCCCAAAAGCTTGCTCCCGCAGAACTGCTTCTTCCCGAGAGTCTTCAACGCACTGGGTGCCGCAACGCGCCACGCGCTCCTGGTCGGCGAATAGTGCGCGCAGCATGTACGGGTTCGGATGGCGGTTGATCGCCGGCTCCAGGTACTCCATCGCAGAGCACAGGCGTCCGTCCTTCAGGTGGAAGTAGACCATCAAGGCGCGCCGGGCGTGACGCGCCTTGGAGGCTTCGTCAGATGGGAGGTCTGCCGGGGTGACATGCAGCCACTCCTTCGCAATTGCCTCGGTATGCGCCGGGCGCGGCAGTTCTGCCCAGCCGCCGGCATCGCCAGACATCAGTCGTTCGTAGGCTTGGAGCCAGGCCTGCGCACGCTGGCGCAGAGGAGGGGCGATCATATCCATTCGGTTGCACACCACAGCAGGGAGAGCCCAGACCAACTGGTCACAGGCCAGGAAGGGCCGGATGGTAGGAGGTAGACACTGGAGTGTCAATTAGCTGAAAATTGCGCGCTTAGACCAGATGCTAGGAGCACCCGTGGCTAGCCCCAAATTGATGAAAATTCCGCAGGAAGTCATCAACCGACTGATTGCGCAGCAAGACATCGTCTCCCTCATTGGCAAGTACCTTCCCCTGAAGAAGGTTGGTGTCGACTTCGTAGCCCTGTGCCCATTTCACAAGGAACGATCACCTTCGTTCACGGTGATTCCGAAGAAGCAGTGCTACTACTGCTTTGGTTGCGGCGCCGGGGGCAACGCCATGGTCTTCCTCCAGGACTACACCGGTAAAGGATTCCTCCCGATCCTCATGGAGATGGCGGAGGAGTGCAACGAAGACATCACGCCGTTCCTGAAGTCATCCCAGGAAGGCCAGCTGGCCCTGGCGATCAACCAGGCCATGCAGGAGGCTGGCAATTACTTCGAAAACGAGCTTTGGGAAACAGAGAACCAGGTTGGCCTGGATTACCTGTTCGACCGTGGATTCAGTGAGCCTGTCATCAAGCTCTACAAGATGGGCTACGCCGGCTTCAGCAAAGACATCATGAGCGCGTTGAGCGAGCACGAACCGGCCCTGATCAGCTCGGGCGTTTTCGCGAAAAACGACCGTGATGAGGTCTACTCGGCCTTCCGTGACCGAATTGTGCTTCCCATCCGAGATGCGCGAGGCAAGATCATCGCGCTGAGCGGCCGCACGCTGAAAGGCGACGTGAAGCCCAAGTACCTCAACTCGAAGGAAACGGCACTGTTCTCGAAGAACAACGTGCTGTACGGGCTACACGAAGCACTAGCCGTGGCGGCGTTGGACAAGCTCGAAGAGCTCCGCGTCGTTGAAGGCCAGCTCGATGTTGTTGCTCACCGCATGATCGGTTTGGACGCGGTAGCAGCAATGGGTTCCTCACTGTCTGTCCCACAGATGCGCCTGCTGGTGCGACACGCCAAGAAGGTGCTGTTCGTCTACGACGGCGACAAGGCCGGCCGTAAGGCACTGGTAAACGCATGCACCATCCTCCTGGAGAACCTGGCGGATCACTCGGTTGTCTTCGAGGTCGCGACGCTCCCGGAGGGGCAAGACCCAGACAGCATGATCAAAGCTGATCCCGAGGCCTACAAGGAAGCCACCGAGCAGCGTATCCCCTGGCTCGAGGCTCTGTTCACCAAACTTGAGGAGTACGAGAGCCTACAAGCAGCAGGGCCTGCAGAGGTTGGCCGGGCACGGATGGATTACGCGTCTGCCGCGCTGAGCATCATCCACGGAGCGCGCGATCCGCTCCTGAAGTTCCAAGCTGTCGAGACGGTGTCCCGGATTGCCGACATCCCAGTGGAAGTGCTCAATGATCAGCTGCTGAAGATCCCGCTCAGCATGTCCGGGATTGCAGCCAAGCAGATCGATAAGCTGGTAGTCACCATGCCTATCCGGCTGGCGCGGATGCTGTGGGATGATCCGAAGTATGCTGCCGACATCGAGTACCTGGATGTCTGGAAGGAAGAGGGGGACGAGCTGACCGTTACCATGGCGAACTGGATCGAAGACATGCGCCAGGGTGTCTACGACCTGGAGCTCAGCGACGAGCAGATCCAAACCATTGCGAACAAGCCGTACCAGGAAGAGAGGTTCCGGCAGGACAACCGGGAACAGGGCGCCATGCAGGCGTTTGGCAACATTCTGGGTCTTCTTCCCAAGGACATTACCCAAACGATCATGGCTGAAGAGCCAGAGACGGGGAATAACACCGCCTTTGCACTGGCCATGACGATCACCTCCCTGTGTGCAGGAAAAGCAATGGAGCGCATCCAGCGCCAGGCCGGCATGAACATGCTCTCGGATGGCGATAGGGAGTATTTCCGCAAAATGATGGAAATTCGGCGTTCAGCAATTGCGCGAAGTAAGACAATTACTTTGTAATTGTGCATAGAATGGAGGAATAAGGGGAGATGAGCATGTTCAACGAGCTGTCCAAGAAAATGCAGGACAACCTGCGTAAATTCGGGATTGATGAGCCATGGCAGCTCCTGTTCAGCCTCCCCAAGAACTACGACGATTTCACCAAGCCGGCACTATTGTCGGATTGCTTGAAACTGGATGTGGGAGACGGGTTCTACATCCAGGCCATGGTCTCCGGGGTTAGAACAAACACTGAGGTCGAGCAAGACAAGCGGAGCAAGGGCCAAGACGTCAAAGTCGCTGCACGCCCGTATTTGAAGATTGATGTCACTGATGGTGTGACCACGAAGTCCCCCCTGCACTTTGGATTCCAAGAGCCGTGGCTCAACGTCAAAAAACACCAACTCGGCAAGATCATCCAGCTCAGCGGAAGGATCGGCTCCTACAAAGGAGAAAACACCCTTGAGAACCTGAACCTCGTCCCTTACGAGGAGCAGGGCAAGATCAACCCCCGCTATAGGGGAAAAAAGGGGCTGATCGCTGAAGGCACCATCGCAGAGCTGACCAAGATTGCACTTCTGCACAGCGTCGATGATGCAGCTAAGAAGATCTGCGAGACACTCGGCGAGGACGAGGCCAAAGTCCTCAGGAGCTGCGGCATAAAGTTCAACAGCCTGAAGCACCTGATCACCACGCTTCACATGCCCAGGACTTCGGAAGACCTCAGCAAGGCCCTCAATGGCGCCAGGAGGCTCAATGCCTACCTGGGCATCCGGCAGGCCATGGAGTCGACTATTCGCAAGCCTGTGCCCTCTGCAGCCGTCCCAATCGACAAGGAACTGATCAAGAGCCTGGTCGACCGCCACCCGTTCACCCCAACCGGCGATCAGCGCCGGGCGATCTGGGAGATGATCAAAGGGATGTCGCAGAACGTGCCCATGGACATGCTGCTGAGCGCTGACGTGGGTAACGGCAAGACCATGGCATTCGGTATTGGCGCGGCTTATATGGCTTCGCAAGGCAAGAACGTGGTTATTCTCCTCCCAAACGCCGCCCTGGCCAACCAGGTGTATGACGAGATCAGCAGCTGGTATCCGGAGCTCAAAATGCACCTGGTGCAGAAGGGCTTCAAAGGGACGGTTGAAGAGGGCTCCATCCTAGTCGGCACCAGTGCAGTCAACTCCTGGTTGAAGAAGAACCCGGAGTGGCGCGTGCACATGGCAATCACCGACGAACAGCAGAAGATGGGCGTGCTGCAGCGTCAGGAAATCAGCAAGGAGTACACCCACATCCTTGAGGCAACGGCCACACCGATTCCTCGGACGATGGCACAGACTCTTTTTGGCAACAAATCCGTCTGCTTCATCGAAGACAGCCCGGTTAAGAAGGAAATTGCAACCCACCTGATGGGTAATACCTTCCCCGAGCGCCGCAAGGTCATGGATCTCCTGGAGAAGGCCCTGGCGGACGGTAACAAGATCGCCGTCATCTACCCCTTGGTGGCGGAGAAGCAGGCCCATTACTACCACATCGCCGCGCAGAGTCTAAAAGAGGCCGAGAAGATCGCTGCGATGCTCAAGAAGACCGGTACGAGCATCAAGGATGTGACTGGAGTCGCGGATGCCCCTGATCTCCTGAAGCGCCTGGATGCCGACCGCGATACAGGGTTCGTTGTGGAGGTGCATGCAGAGGATATCGCCCAAGAGCGAATCCAGCAGCGATTTGATGAGTACCTCAAAGAGAATGCCTCCCTGGTGACGTACTTGGGCTCCCTGGTGGATGAGGCCCTCGTCCAGAAGAACCGGGCAACCATTGAGGCCGGCGCCAGGATGTGGGAAGCCAAGCACCCCGGTAGGGTGAAAGTCCTGCACGGCCGTGCTGACGAAGATGAAAAGACACGCGTTATCAAAGAGATGAACGCCGGCAACGGGGACATCCTGGTAGCTACAACCCTGGTTGAGATCGGCGTGACCATCGACAAGCTAGTGTGCCTGGTCGTTGTGGACGCAGAGAACTTGGGTGCATACACCTTGCACCAGTTGAGGGGACGGCTAGTCCGCAAAGGCGGGAAGGGCGACTTCTACATGCTCGCAGGGTCGAAGCTGGAAGACCTGTCTGACACCGCCCGTGACCGTCTACGCTTGCTGATCAAGTACACCAAGGGCTCCGACATCGCTATGCACGACATGGATCAGCGTGGGTTCGGCAGCTTCAAGGAGGGCGGCAAGCAGAACGGCTTCACCGACGGCCTGTTCCCAGGCCTCAAGCTGTCCGCCAGTGAGTTGGAGAATTTCCTGCAGGAAGTCAGCGCCGAGATTAAGGCCCGTAACAACAATACGTCGCTGAGCCTCTAATATGACCAAAATGTAAGCCGGCGACTCAATCCCAAGTAGGAAGTTCAAAATATTTTTGAACAAATTGCCGGTTAGGTTGTCATGTCAATTGCTCAGAATGTTCAACAGAGGGGGCTCCCACGTGGAACCCCCTCTTTTTAGCGGGTTATTGGCGGCCTCAAAAGCGGAAGCCATTCTTCCGCAGGCCAATGGCTGCGGGGTCTGCAGATGGTCTGACCAGTCCCGGCGGGCACGCAGGCATTTCAGACAATTCTTATGGAATCCTTGCCCACAGGCGTGATCTCATTTCTGGGAAAAGGTTCGCAAAAGCGCCTGTAAACCGACGAAAGCTGGCGTCGGAAAGATGGCACTAAGGCCGAACTGTGACGTATGTCCGTTTGTTACCCGGTGTGTGTCAATTGATGAACAAAGGAAGGCGGCGGAATATGCGAAAATTGCGTCAATGAGATTGACAGCTTGTCAATTTATCAATAATGTTCACCCTACCGATATCCAACACACCCTGCTTACCTGATGAGCGCATTCTCAATTCACGACACCAAGGAGGTGACGCATGACTGAGACCAGGGACGAAATCGCAATCGCAGCAATCACTTCTGCCCAACTGCTGCGCGAGCCGCTCGCCGAGCTCGAAAACACCGCAAGCGGACTGCAAGTCGTAGTCGAGAGCCTGCTGGGAAATACCCCGCGCCCGGCCACCGACCTGCCCCTGGACAAGGCTCGCACCGAACTCCTCAAGCTGAACAGCGAGCTGAATTCGCTGCGCGCTGATCACGAGGGCTTGCTGGCCCTGAAATTCGCCGAGCCGTCCGAGCACGAAGGCCTGGAAGAAGTCGCCATTGCCCGTACCAAGGTCGGCGACATCTACTTCTTCATCGAACAGCTGGCAGACCAGGTGAAGATGTGTGCCGCTCAGCTGCCGAAAGACAGCCCGATCCTGGATCGCGTCGACGACACCCTGGAAGAGCTGAACGGTGGCCTGAAACAGTGCCGCGCCGTGATGCGCGCTCTGCCTGAACTGGGCATGAGCTTCAGCGACTTCAAGCCGATGTCCAAGACTGCACGCCGCAAACTGGGCAAGGCCGGTCGTCCGAGTGCTCCGCTGGAAGCTCAGATCTCCCGCGCCCAAGCTGCTGTCGACGACATGCTGAAGTACATCATTGCCGTGTCCGGTGGTCAGATCAAGACCCTGGAGCAAGCACTGAAAGGTGTTACCCCCAGCCGTCGTGGTCGCCCCGCTACCAGCCCGATGGGTCGACTGGAGCGCGAAATTCTGCGCGAAGTGCAAGACCTGGAACGCCTGAGCGCCGAAGAGAACGACAGCCGCGAGCACCTGCAGAAACTGGAGCGCCGCCGCAAGAAGATTGCTCGTCTGCGCCAGGAAGTGCAGGAGCTCGAAAGCGAGCTGGTTGGCGAAGACAAGGTCATGCGCACGCTGGAGAAGCTGCGCTTCGAGCACGACCAGCTGCGTACTGCTGAATATGCAGCTACTGGCGATGAGCAGTTGAAGATCCTGATGCTCATCCTGGAAAACGAGCGCCAACAGCTGATCGCCGCAGAAGAGCTGCGCGCGTACAAGCCGGACATCCGCGTGAGCGTCCCTCACAAGGTCAATCCTGGCCACACTCGCTCTCAGATCGAGCGCCTGCGTATGACCGGTAAGCTCAAAGAGGCCGATCTCCAGCGCCTGGCCGACTACGAAAAGCAAATCGAGCAGTTCGGCAGCTAAGCCAGACCGCTTAAACAAAAAAGGGCACCCGATGGGTGCCCTTTTTCATTTGCGACGACTTACTTGTCCTGGCGCTGGGTTTTTACCCTTACCTCAGCCACCGGCTTTTTCAGCCAGTAGAAGCTCATCCAGTAGCTCAAGGTGAGCAGATCGCCGAAAAGTCGTGCATCCCTACGGCTACGGTAGATATGCACGCCTAGCCAGACGAGGAGGGCGCCCAGGACGATGAGTGTGTAAGAGCCCCACATGGGCATCAGCTCGATCCGGCCGTTGGCCAGCAACCGCATGCCGATCTCCTGCAGGTTGGCGTTCCAGCCCTCGTTGTTGGCAATGTCGACCCAGATCAGCGGCATAGCCGACTTCGCGATCAACGGGAAGAACGCGAAAACCATGGCTGCAGCGCCAAGGATACCCAAGGCCACGGCATAACCGATTCGCCACTTCGCGCGCTGATCTACCGCGCGCGCATAGCTCAGCTGATCTTCATCAACGAAGCTTCGGCTGTGTTTATGAACCCCATCAGACAAGATCCACCTCCAGGTAGTGATGCAACGAACGAGTTAAGCTCCAGATAGGCTACCAGGCTGTCGTTCCGATAGCGCGGGCCTTGGTTGGTCTGGCCGGAGCTGAGCATGATCAAGCGGTTGCCGAGCTCTAGGACGGGCTCTGGCAGGCTATCCGGGGTCTCGCCGGCAATCTCGGTCTGAAAACCCGAGATCGACAGCAGAATATCCGGATTGGGAAAGCTCCTTTCTGTAACAATTACACGAGAAGCCTTGAGTCCGGGCAGGCGGCCCTCGAAGCCACGAAGCAGCGTCATGGGCTCACCATCGCGCACCAGGAGGTCAGCCTTGAGGCGTTTCCATTGGCAACCCTCAGGAAGGGGCCTGGAAGCGCATACAGCAATGCCTTCGGCCGTTTCCACCTCGATGGCCAGGGGCAGTGCTTCCAGCGCACCACGCAGCGCCTCTCGGGCGCCTTCATCGAGCAGGTTCATCCACTGACCGACCAAAGAAGCAACCTTTTGCCCGGAAAGGCGAGTCAGCATTGCCAGTTCATTCAAGCCGGCGACCGCTTTAACCCAGGGCTTTGAAAGCCAATTGGAGGCTTCCTTCGACGTGTATGTGAATCCGAGGAAATTACCGTTCAGGATCAGAAGATCTTTCTTCGCATCGAAGTCGACTTTTTCAACCAATTTGCTTAGGGCAGCAAAATTGCCAAAAAGATCGCTGACAACTAGAACCCTTGAATATTGGGCGCTGGAAATTGACAGGACTCGCACGTATCCACCTGTTATCTGATCTATAACGGAGATCCGCGCGGCATCGCATACCACTCATTGGAGCAAGCTCCTATGATGGCGGCGAGGAGAAGCCATGCAGCGCGAAAACCACTACGTGTATCAGCCCATCGTGGACATGCAGAGCCTAGCGCTGGTGCGTTATGAGGCGCTGCTGAGAGTTGCGGGAGTGTGCAATATCGAGGAGTACATCAAAGGCCTCGAGCACACTGGCGCAATTATCGATCTAGATCTGATGACCCTACGAACGGTCATCAGCGAGGCTGAGGCTATTGCTCACCCTAAACCGACTCCTGTCGCGGTAAATATATCAGCGATCAGTCTTTCTGACTCCCTTTTTCAGAGAAAGGCGATTGATGTACTGATGAATCGAAAGAGCAGAGTTGTTCTTTCCCTGGAAATTACAGAAACGGCGCCAATTAAGAACCTGAACCTCGCCATGCTTTTCATCCATAAATTGCACCGTGCCGGCTGCACTGTCGGCATGGATGACTACGGCGAAGGTCACGCCAACCTGGAGCTAATCGACGACCTGGGCCTGGACTACATCAAGCTAGCTTCGTCGCTCACGATCAACCTTGAAACCAGCAGTGCGGCCAGGAACCTGTGCCGGCACGCGATCATTGCCGCAGACGAGAAGTGCATCGACGTCGTCGCCGAGCACATCGACAAGGTCAGCCAGTACACCTTGCTTCGAGAAATGGGTATACACCAGGGACAAGGCTGGTTGTTTGCCAAGGCCGCTCCAAAGCTCACCGACGTCGATGGCTTCGAATCCTACCTACGGAAGCAATTCCTGCCGTAAAGCCCAGGAAGGGGCCCTGCAGGGGCTTCCAGACACAAAAGAAAAGGCCGGCTAACGCCGGCCTTGTCATTTCAGCCTTCAGGGCTCCATCGAGTCAGAGGGGCTGGAGGTAGATCGCTTGGGCTTCTTCTTGAACTCCACCCCGAAGTGGTTCTCCAGGATGTCCATCATGAGTGCGAAGGCCTTGGGGCTTTTCTCTGCCATCTTAGCCCGGCCGGTGCCTATGCCCTCCTCAGGGAAGACCAGGGTTTTACCCTGGCGACCCAGCTTGAAGAGCTCACGCAACCTACTTTTTACCAGCTCAATCTCCTCCTCCTTGTCGGAGAAGAACGAGCTGGCCGCGTTGGAGGGCGCCACCTTGGTTGGCACACCGAAGGCATTGGGTTCGTCCCGGATCACGGCCTGGCCGGCGCCGGGAGCTTTGCCCTTACCTACCGTGTTGTCCCCAAAGACGAAAATGTCATTGGGGGCCTTTCGGCACTCATCGGCGGTGTAGGTTTTCACGTAACGGATTTTGAAGCCCATTTTGTTCACTTCTGGATTATCGGCGTCCTGAGCCTGACCCTGGCCTAGCTGACCCCCTGGCAGAGCCCCCGGAGGACTTACTGCCGGCTGAGCCGCCAGACGAGGAACCGCTCTTGGAATCCTTGGCATGCTTATCCAAGAATTGCTTACAAGCGGCGTAGCTTTCAAGCACTTCAGGCCCAGGCTTCTGATCGTCAGCCAGCCTCTCTATGATCTTCTTCGCGAAGTTGATCATCGCCTGCGTCGGCGGATTCTGACCCTTGGCCTTGTCGTAGGCGGTTTTGTGGGCCTCGATGAAGGCGGATACCTTGGAGCGGTCTTTCTTGTCCTCCTCGCCTATCTTGATCCCCAGGGCTGCCTCGATCTTGGACACGTAGTCGATCTGCGCGTCACTCGGAGCACCCGGCGCACCGCCGGCCTCCCCAGGTGCCTTACGCTTGATGCCGTGCTCATCCAGGAAGGCCTGGGCCTTCTTCGGATCAGATAGAGCACCAGACGGAACCTTGATGTTCTTGCGCTTGCAGACCGACTGGATGAGTTCTTTCAGCTTTGGAGTTACGACATCAAGCTCACGCGGAAGAGGGGCGAGGCCCGCGTCCTTGTACTTGTTGTTCATCCAGTGGATGTAGTTCTCGATCTTCGTGATGGTCGCATCGACGAATTTGGCCTGGAACTGGAGGGCCTCAGTATCGTCCTCGATTTCCACCAGCTGGGCCAACTGGCCCTCCCACTCTGCTGTGGTTTCGATCCTGTACATCCACTCGTGCCCGTTGTCGCACTGGTAGCGGATGTACTCATCGCCTTTCGGTTCACAGAAGATGTTCCCCTTGTCGCGCACGTCGATGTAGCCACGGGCACGAAGGTTCGGCAGAACCGTCTCCCTGGTCGAAGGCGTACCGATCCCCTCGGGCTTGTTAACGCCGTCAGCCAAATAGGCACGCATCACCGGGTCGTCGACATACTTGGCCGCTTTAAGCAGCACTTCTTCGAAGGAGCCTTCGTTAAAGCGGTTCGGACACTTCGTCTTACTCTCGACCAGCTCGACTGCGGTGAGCGGGACAGGATCGTTCTTCTCCAGTTTCTGGAGAATGACATCGTCTTTCTTCTTCTCCGGAGGGAAGAAGGCCATGTAGCCAGGATCGATGAGACGGCGGCCCTGAGCTTTAAACACGGCATAGTCATGACCGAGCAGATCCTTCGTGGGAACCGCGATGGTGATCGTCTGGGTCGCTACGGTTGCCGGAGGCAGGTGTGCCTGGACGTAGCGTTTCGCGATCAGCTGGTAAGCAATACGCATGTGCTCGGCTGTGTGCACGATGCGATCCTTTACCTTCATATTCGGTCGCATCGCTGCAAGGGCCGCTGCATCGACCTTGCGGTTCGAAGGAATGATCCCCCAGTGCTCAAGCTTCTTGTTGGGCGGCGCATAAGAATCAGGCAAGAAGGGTTTGTACTGCTGATCCTTGCCATCGTGGATGGCCATGGCCTTGTTCGCCGCTTCCGTGATTCCGGGTACATCCATCACGTTGTTGAAGCGCGAGTTACGCTCTTCGGGCGCGTAGAAGCTCTGCGGAATTTCTTTCTTGTCGGTACGCGCGTAAGAGGTGTAGCCCTGCAGATAGAGGTCTTCGAAGACCGCCTGGGCCTGCTCGCCATTGATCTTCGTGGCCTTGATCAGAAGCGACTTGGCTTCAACCAGGTGGAAGGTGCCATCCGGATTGTCGGACTTGATGGCCTCTTTGTAGTCGATAACGATGGCACGATGGGCGTTTTCCATGAGGCGACGTTTAAAGTCGTCGACCATGGCTTTATCCGCCCACAGCGGTTCATCCAGCTGCTTTTTCTCAGCGTTACCGCGAGGAACCCAAAGGACACCCTTGGGCTGGGAGTCGATGATTTCCTGGGTGACTTTAGGGGCGTACTCGATGTGGGTGAGGGGGGTACCCTTGACGTCGAAGTCACCGAAGATGTTGAAGAACGGCTGTGCGACGAAGTTCTTGATCTTCTGCTCTTGCAGCCAGATCAGATAGAGGGCGGCGCCCTGAACCCGGCCGCTGGAGACAACCGACTCACGCTTATTCCCACGCCCAAGGTAACGACCCATTGCGCCACGGCGGGCCCAGTACGTCATATCCCGAACCAGGTGCATGTAAGCCCGGTCGCAGAGGCCGCGTGCCTCCGCAGAGCGATACCCTGATTTCTTTACATGACCAGGAAGCAGATTCGTGAAGGCCTTGTCGACCGATACCTTGTCGTAGCCTTCAGAGAGCCACAGGCGTTCGACCTTCCCCTTGAAATTGAAATGCTCGATGATCGCCCAGCCGATCCACTCACCCTCTCTATCAGGGTCAGTTGCGATAACGACGCTATCAGCATCCTTCAGGACGCTGCCGATTCGCTTGAGGCGATCCTGAGAAAGCTCCTTGTTGGAGCCATCCGGTTCTTCAATCACCGGAACGGTCTTCACCGCTCTTGGAATAGGTGCGAGGGCGAACGGATTTTCCCACCCGAGGCCTGGCGTGATCTCATCCGGATCCAGGTGCCGGGTAAGATGGCCTCGCGCCCATTGCATGACGTACAGGCGACCTTTGTGCGTACCCTCGTAGCCTCGATTCGTTCTTTGCCAGCCAAGGGCTGCTGCCAGGTCTTTTGCCTGGGGGCCCTTCTCGCAAACTACTGCTGTGTAAGACGACATTTACTCTATAAACCTCAGCTTCTTCTGTCGAGTGTCTATCGTGATGACCCTCGACTCTGGTTGTGCCCTCAAGGAAACCGGCGCCTGGGCGGAGTAGGGGCGGGCTACCGCGCCTGGGTCTGCCTCAATCGCCGCTTCGAGAGCAGCAAGCGAAGGAATCGACGTGGCCACACGAAGGGAGCGACCCCAGTTCGTGGTGCGCCCCAGCGACTCGCTCTCTCTACCGACGCGGATGCCCTCGACAAGGCGCGAATACGCAGTAACGGCCTTTTCGAGGTAAGTGCGTCGGACACTCGGGGTTTTCGAGTGGTAATTGCCGATGGCCACCCAAGCCTTGCCCTCGTTGTCCGTCATGTGACGGGAGAGCAGCCAGGTGCCGGCCATGATGTTCTTGCAGGGGTTGTAGACCAGATCCCGCGCGGTGTACCCGAAACGACGGAAAATATCGACCAGGTGGGTCGTGTTGATCTGCATCGGGCCCATGTCGAACGAATTGTCGGTGTTCTTGCGGATCGTGCCGATCTGCCCGCCCTCTACGGCCAGGACAGTCTTGGTCATAATCGGGGCGACATTCGGGAACTGGGCCTGGGCCACCGCGATGCACTGGTTGATCTGCATCAGGTCGAGCGGGACTTCGGGAGGTAGATCAGCCACTGGAGTTACCTTTGGCTGCCTTCCGGGCGCTCGGCGATCTGGTTTTCACCTTGCTGGAGGACTTCGTACCGGTCTCGTAGATCTCGATCCCATGGATGTCCTTCATCAAGCGCTTTTTCTGCAGGTACTCGCGGGTGCGGAAGCCTTTGAAGTCCTCAACAACTTCCCGGCCCTTCTCGGTGTACACGAAGTCCGCGATGTAGGTGGAGACCAGGCAGTCGCCGATCTGAAGGGGATAGCGCACCTGGCGGCGTAGATCACTGATCACCCCGGCGCGCTCGAGCAACTGCAGGTCGAGGAAGCGCTTGTACTCGCCCTTGGAGTCGAAATACCCCTCAGGCGCATTCACCGGCTCGGCCTTGAACTTGCTCTTGCCCTTTCCACCCTTGCCTTTCTTCTCCTCCGGCCCTGCGGCCGCCAGCACCTGCCGAAAATCGGCCGCACTGATCCGGGTGACGCTCGCATCGAGCTTCACATTCCGGAAGGAGACCGCTGTCACTCGTCGAGTTCCCCGAACATCGCAGAGCTCACCAGCGGGCGGCCGGCGTTGCGTAGCCTGGCGTTCTCACGGTCTTCCCAGTCCTTGGCGCAGTCTTTGTCGCACCAGCGCTTGGGAGCGGGCAGGGGGTGTTCGCAGTTGAGGCACTCGCCCGTGTAGGCGGGGCCTTTCTCGCTCTTTCCGCGAGCATTCGCCAGGCTTACGTCGAGAAAAAGTTGCTCGACGTCGGAAGCCATATCCGATTCGTTTGCCATCACTACAGCCTTGAAACAGAGGGGTTGAACAGCTCAGTCGTGCAATTTATGCAAAAAAGAGAGTGTGTCCACTCAGTTTTTCATCTAAATTTTGGCGCGTCAATATACGAACAATTGCAGCTCCACGACCGTCGATGCCATGATGGAGGGAGCCAAGGAATCACATTTAAGGTGCGCACGTGAGCAAGCCGCAGACCACGCACGAGAAGCTTTTGCAGCTCCCGGAAGAGGAACGCCGGGCTTACTTGCTGTCCGACCTTAACCCCGAGCAGTACGAGGCCGCGACCACCATTGAGGGCGCGGTGCTCAACCTTGCCCCGCCCGGCGGCGGCAAGACCAAGACCATGACCAGCCGCGCGGCGAACATGCTCTTGTCCGGCATTCTGCCGAGCAACCTGCTAATGATGACCTTCACCAACGAAGGGGCCGCCGAGCTGAAGACCCGCCTGGAAAACATGGTGGGGCCCAATGCCCAGCACATCACCGCCGGCACCTTCCACAGCATCATCTTCCGACACATCCTTCAGAACTACGCCGACCACGAGTACCTGAAGAGCATCGACCTCAACATGGCCGAGTGCGTCATCCTGGATGACAAGGAGAGCAAGACGCTCTTCGATGAAGCCATCAAGTCCCTGGACGAGACTTCTCAGGAGCTTCTGAAGGAGTCCGACTGGGCAAAGCGTATACCCAAGGAAATGGCTGCCGCCCGCGCACACGGCAAAGACGTAGAACGCTTCAAGCAGGATATGCTGGGCAATGGCGACGAAAACGAGATGCTGTACCGCATCACGGTCGACGTCTGGCGTGCCTACACCAAGCTGTGCAGGGATGCCGGCGGCATCGACTTCGACGACATCCTGGTCGTAGCGAAGAACCTGCTACAGAAAGACCCGAACGTATCGTTCGAGCTGGCGCAGAAGTGGAAGTACATCATGCTCGACGAGTATCAGGACACTAACCCTGTCCAGATGAAGATCGTCGACGAGATCGCTCAGCACCACGGCAACCTCTACGCAGTGGGTGACGACAAGCAGTCGATCTATGGTTTCCGTGGTTCGGACATCGAAGTGATCATGGGCTTCATCCGTCGCTACCCACACGCCAAGCTCATCGAGATGAACCGGAACTACCGGTCGACGCCGAACATCCTGGCGGCGGCAAACGCCCTGGCGGCCTGCATGACCCGGAAGCTCGGAGAGGGCTTCATGGTACCCGGCGATGAAAAGCGCTGGAGGGACACCCAGGGCCAGGAAGTTGCCATGGTCAGCTTCGAGCGTCAGCAGGATGAAGCGGAGGTCGTCGTTGCTGCGATCAAGCGCGACATCGCTCGTGGCCAGAAACCCAAGGACATTGCCATCCTATACCGCTCGAGGACTTGCAAGGACGACATCGAGAAAGAACTGGTCAAGCAAGGCGTCGAGTACCGTATCTCCGGTGACATCAGCTTCTTCCAGCGTGCCGAGGTCAAGAACGTCGTTGCGCTGCTGCGCACCACTTACCGCCCGTGGGATTCAATGGCAGTTCTGCGCGTGCTGGATAACACCAGCTTCGGAGTATCGGGCATGGCCGCCAAGAAGGCCATGAAGCCCAAAGCCGGCGAGAAGGGCAGGACTGCCATGGCCTACCTAGAAGAGTGCGCCACCAAAGTCCGCGCGGACAAAACACCAACGGCCGTCGCCGAGAAGGTCGGCCCGTTCATCAAGTCCATGCGTTCCATTCGCCAACTTGCCGCCCTGGGCGAGGACGTTGAGTACCTCCGGGGTGCCTTTGAGCGCCTGTGGCAGTACTACATGCTCCCGAACCTGAAGCGCGCGGCTTCCAAAGACGATGACGCCATCGACAGCGCAGTCGAATCGCGCATGCTGAACGTGCAGCACCTGCTCGACCGCTTCTATGGCGAAGTAGAAAAGGGCCGCAAGCCAGAAGATATCCTGGACGAGCTGTCCTTGTTGGGTGAGGCCACCCGCGACAACTCGGCGAACCCAGATGAGTCCATCCAACTGATGACCATGCACGCCTCCAAGGGTAAGGAGTTCCCGCATGTGTACGTGGTGGGCTTCGACCGTGACTCGACCCCCGGAGAAGAGCCCTCTGAAGAGGATATGGAGGAAGAGCGCCGGATCGCATTCGTAGGGATCACCCGCGCCATGGAAAAGCTAGTGATGACCTACCCCAAGCTCAAGTACAAGCACGGTGGTGAGGTGAAAACTACAGCTTCCCCCTGGGCTATTGAGATTGCGGAGGGCACCGGCAAGCCTATTCAGAACTGGCGCCGGCCGGCGCCGAAGAGGGAGTCCTCCGGGCCATCGGTCTACTGACGTACCTCAGATCACGGTAACCACACCCCATCGCAAAGAGCCGGAGACGGCTCTTTCGTTTTGATCCCAACCAGCACTTTCCCTGTAAAGGACGCTTGAAATGCAAAAGAACGACTTGGCTGCGACCCTGGTAGCTCTCAACGAACGCGCTCAGGCCACCCGCGATAAGGAGATCAGGCTCAACGCCACTCTGGAAAGCACCCAGGCACAGCTAGCAGCGCTCGAAGACGAGATGATGAAGAAGTACGGGACTTCCGACCTGGCCACGCTGCGCCAGATGTTCGAGAAGGCCCGAGACGAAGACTCCCGCGCCATCCAGGACTTCGCGAACACCATCGAGATGCGCGAAAACCTGTTGAACAAGGTCGCTCAGGATCTCGAAGGCCAACGCAAGTAAGCAGGGGACACCCCATGATCAACACCAGGGAACTGGAGCAAAGCGTTCGCCAGACTGCGATGAAAGAGACGCAGATCGGTGAGCGCTATCGCATTGCCGAGGCCCGGCAACTGCAGCTGTGCCAAGAGATCGAAGACGTAGACGCCATGCTGTCGCGAAAGGACGATGTCCTGCGAGCGATCCACCAGGTGACCCTGTCCGCCCAGGCCCGTAACAAGGGGCTTTTCGAGGACATGCTGACCGACCTGGTCAACACCGTGATGCCAGGCAACGTCGACAAGATCGTCCTCACTTCGCGCATGCGCAACAACAAGGCCAACCTGGACTTCGACGCCATCGTCGGCGGCCGGCTGCGCAACATCGACAAAGACCTGGGCGGCTCCATCGCCAACCTGACGGCCATGGGCCTGCGCTTCATCGTGCTGGCGCGCCACCCGAACCGACGCGTGCTGTTCCTGGACGAGTCCGACTGCCACATCAACGAGGCCTACACCTCGGCTTTCGCCGCGTTCATGCAGTACCTGTCGCAGAAGATCGGCATCCAGGTGGTCTACGTTAGCCACTCAGACCCTCGCCACTTCGCGGGCCATGGCCGCGTCCTACAGCTCAACGTGGTCAACGGTAAGTCCGCATTCAAGACCATCGCGGAAGAGCCCGAGCCGGATGAGGAGTACGAAGCACCGGAGAGCGCGCTGCGCTACATCCGCCTGCAGAACTACGGCCCTCACGAGAACATCATGGTGGAGCTGTCCCCGCGCCTGACCATCATCACCGGGGACAACAACAAGGGTAAGAGCAAGTTCATCCAGGCCATGCTCGAGCTGTGCACCAACAGCGGGGAGGAAGGGCGTATCCGCGACGACATGCCGTACTTCGAGGTTGAGGTCGGCATCGAGGAGGGCATGAGCATCCTCTGGAAGTACGAGCGCAAGGGCAACAAGAAGACCTCCATGGTGCTTCGCGACGCCAATCTGACAGTGGTTGAAGAGTCTGACTCGGGCACTGGCGTGCCTGAGTGGCTGCACACCTACCTGAGCATGGCTCCGGTGGAAGGGCAGAACATCAACTTCCAGACCCAGAAGCAGCAGAACTTCATCCTGAACAACGAGATGTTCACCAGCGGCCAGCGCGCCATGCTCCTCCCTTTGGGGCGTGAATCGCGGGACGTGATGCGCATCAACCAGATGTTCAACGAGAAGGTGACCGAGGCCCGCTCCAAGCGTGTTTCCCTGGAAAAGGAGCTCAACGTCTACCAAAACCAGCTGGCGATCATGTCTCTGGTGGTTCAGAACCCCTATGACCCACTGCTGATGCAAAGGCAGTGCGCTGAGATTCTCGAGGCCCTGGGCACCCTGGAGAGCATGGAGGCAGACCTCAAACGCCTCGAAACCCTTCAGTCAAAGGTCACTATCCTCGACGAGGCTGACGGGAAGCTGTCCCGTGTACCTGCAAACACGGTCAAATTGATGGCCAGTGACGAGCTGGCCACCGGGATCAATCAGATCGAGGTGCTGACCCGGTGTATTGGTGGCCTCAAACAACTGGCGGAACTCCCAGCAATGCGTGATGCCCCGGTACTTCAGGTGGAATACCGGAACGAGATCGGACAGGCAGGCGCCAAGCTGAAGAAGCTACGCGAGATGGTGTCCGCGCTGGGCCAGCTGAGGGATCTGAAGCCCGCAGACGTACCCAAGATCACGGACACCTCAGAGCTCCAGGACAGCATTCAGCGCTTGGCGGCCAGCCATACCAGCCTTGAGAAGTCCCGGACGGAGCTCACTGCCTGCCAGGAAGAGATGAAAAGGATCGAGACCCAACGGGCTGAGTTGCATGAAGCCCTGGGCGGCGTCTGCCCAACCTGCAATGGCCCGTTGAAGGAGCATAGTCATGACTGAAGAAGTCGAAGTTGGCCCAACGGTGGTGCTGGCCAAGACCCGTGGACTGCTGGTGATCGGCGACCCCCTGCTCGGCGGCGGGCGGCGGATCGGCCGGGTTGATGATGTTTGGGGCTCGGCCCTGGATAAGCTCCGGCAGGCGATTTCCATCGCCATCGAGCGCAACCTGCAGCCCGTGATCGTTGCTGACCTGCTCCATGAGACCCGTGACATCGGGCAGCTAGTGCCCATCATCGAGATCTTCAAGGACAAGAAGCCCATCCTGGTTCCCAGGAATTGCCGCTGGGAAGAGCAGAACCAGGGCCATGTCGCCGCCATCCTGGAGAAGGCCAACCTGACCTACATCGCCGGCCGCGATGCAGACAGGTTCCAGCTAAACCATAGCTCCGGCGGCAAGGCGAAGAAAATGGAGGTGACCTGCCACACCTGCTGGGGTGGGGCAGAGCGCCTAGAGTTTGGCTCCCGTGCGTTCCTGCGCATCCCGGCAATGAACCTCACCATCGTGCACAGCAACTCTCTACCGCTGGTGGACTCCAGTGACGGCCAGACCCTTCTGGTAGCCGGCCGACTGCTGCGCCTGGGCCCAAGCGAGGAGAGCCAGAAGGTCTACGTCCATGAGGTAACGGCCGACGGAATAGAGGCAATTCCGCTCGAACTTACCCCAATTGTGTTCTCGGGCGTATCGAACTCTGCTGAAGCTGCGGTGAACCAGTTGCGCAACGCCTCTCTGTTCGTGGAGATGCTGCGCAAGTCCACCGAGGACATTGCTGAGGAGAGTGGTCGCGAAAGCCTGCTGGAGCTGATCGACGAGGTCTGCGACTCAAACAAGCACGACGACTACATCCGACAGCTGCTCCTGCAGCTTGCCAAAGACACGCTTGAGCAGGAAACCAGTCTGAACAGCTGAAAAGAAAAGGGCGCCGGAAGGCGCCCTTCTCAGTAACACCAGGTCTTCACGGGCGAGGCGCCGCGTCCCTTTCCAGACCAAGCAACTGAAGGATCGTTTTCACGATCTTTGCGACCATCTCCGCCAACTCTTGGGCAGTTTCCTTAAGATCGCGAGCCATCTCACCAATGTCGTTCTCGTGAGCAGCTGCGCTGTCGATCACCCCCTTAGATTGCAGGATCTCAGCTCTAGCTCTCTGAAGGGCATCGCCAAGCTCACGTGGATACTTGGTAGCAGAGAACTTGGAGACGCCCTTGATCGAGGCATTGAGCGACTTCAATGCATTACCGAAGGTTTCCCAGCGCTCCTTCTCCATATCGTCAGTGACAACGTGGCCTGGGCGGGCAGGGGCACCAAGGAATGATCTGCAGGTGGCCAGATTGTCTGTGGCAGCTTCGATCCCAGCAGTGAAGTCGCCCGGCTTCACACGCTTGGTGCTGAGAGAACCCAGCGCAGAGCCTGCAATGCTGGCAACGGCTCCCACGATGGCACCGAACCCTAGGTCGATAGCCATGCCACCACCTCCGCCTCCTCCAGGCGATCCATGGTGACGAGAATGTCTGTGTCCCCCACGCTCATGCTCACGTAGGTCATTCATCGCTTTCTTAGCGCGATCATTGAGCTCAGAGTTAGGGTCGATCTTCGCCTCTTTGGGCGTGCTCGGGCCACGTGGCTTGTTCGGCTGACCAAAGTTGATCCCTGGCTCATCCCCCTTCGCGGAAGTTGACGAACCTTGCCCTGGAGCGAATTTTTGGCTGGCACCCGGCGACTTGCCATGGGATTTGGCTCCAGGCCTGTTCTTGTAGCTCGAGTGTTTGCCGGCGCTGCCGTTGTGCTTTGGCCGACGGTCATCTCGCTCGTTTTTCTGCTCCTGATCTTCAGCATCTCTCTCCGACTGAGACATGTCCTCTCGCCAGCGTTTACGCTGAGGAGGCTCGCTGCTCAGTTCGGCGGACTCATAGCTGGAGTAGTCCTGAGGGTCACCCTCGATGTGCGGAGGAGGGGCGTCGTCCGTAGAGCCCTGAGCATCAGATCCAGGACTGCGGTTATCGTGCGGCGCTGAATAGCCATCTTCGATTGCGCTGGCGACATCTGGCGGATAGCCATAATCCTCGTAGGCATCGAGGGGAATCTCGTCCATAGGGGGCAGAGCGCCCTCAGGTGCGCCTGAGGCGATATTGTCCATCGCCTCGCCCTGCGGGCCCAGTTCGGGTGATTCGACGCTGGAAGGTGCCTCCTGGGGCGTTTGTGGAGGTTGCTCGGGAGCTGTCGCCGGCTTATTGCCACGCTGGTTCCTTTCACGGCGCCTTTTGGCTCGTTCCTCCATGTCACGGTTGAACTTGCCGTTCTTGTCAGCAAGAGCTTGGATAGCATCCAGATCCTTTAGATCGAACTGCTCCACAACATAGCCGTTGAGCACCAGGTCGTACTTACCCTGGGCCGTGCTCGAAGGCTGGATTCGGTGAGGAGCGTCCAGCAGCTGCAGCAAGCCGTCATCCAGTTCGGCCTTCACCGCCAAAACGAAGCGCGCTGGGATGTCTTCACGAGAGAACTTGGCCATCTCGCCACGGTTCTGCTGGCTCAGCGTGTAGTCACGCATGATCCAGTCGGCAATGAAGTAAGCCCGGTTCCGCATCGTCGTGTGATTGTAAGGGACGTACTGATCCGAACCCTTCGGCCGGCCCTGGTCAGCCAAAGCCTTGTCGTATTTCTCCTCGAACATCACGCGGTTGCCCAACAGATCCATGAAACTCTCATCCCACTTCATGTCGAACTGGGGGTTCAGGACGGGATAGGCGGCCGGATCTTTCGGGGCGTACTTCTCTGCGGCCGCAGCGTAGGCGGCCTTCAGCTCATCTCGCAGGCGCGCCTCTTCGGCCTTGTTGGCCTGGAACTCAGGGAAATGAGCCTCCACATCAGCCTGGGTAACGTCGTTTCTGTCCTTCCCCTGGGAGTCAAAAGCCTCAAGAACCTCAACCGTCTTGGCTTGGCGTTCAGCGACAAGCTTAGCAATCTGCTCCTGGTGAGCAGGGATGTCCTCGGGCTGCGCCATAAGCTGCCCGATCAGATCACGAGTCTTTTCCTCGTGTTTGAAGCCAACCCAGTGCTTGGGGTTGATGAACATCGGGAGCTCTTTGACCTTCTGCACCACCTGGAAGTGGGTGCCTTGCTCAAGGTCATAAACCCCTGTAACCCCGGTAAAGGCCAGGAATTCCTTGAGCTTGAGCAGGTCGATACCCTCGTCGCTGCTCTGCATGTGGTGCAGGTATTGCCCCATCTGAGAGACGAGGTGGTCGGGGACTCCGGAGCAGCGAAGCGCATCGCGCACGGCCGAAACGCTGATTTCCAGCGGGTCGCGACCTCCAGTGTCCTCTACCTCGGTGTGGTACTCGCCGGACTCGTAGTCGAAGAATTTAACAACCCTGGTGTCTTGCTGCGCGATGAACTCGCGCATGAAGGCGTCGACGTAGGGGCTGCCCTTTAGCAAGTCGTGGAAGTAGTAGGGCACGCCGAGGTCGTAGGACTTCGGCAGCGTCCAGGATTTTTCTGGGGATTGCTGGCTCATGGGCTCTCCTTTCATAACCTATTGTTCGGCCGGAGAGCCGGCCGGGGCAATCAATGTTGCAGCTGGTCGAGACGGACTGTGGCCTTCTGAACAAGCATTTGCTCAATGAGAAGGGTCGACTTAAGCCTCTCAATCGCAAGCTGCATGTCCACACCGGCCATGAGCAGGTCATCCCTGGCGTTCTCAGCGGGGGAGGTCGCAGAGTTCAAAGCCACTTTGTGGATGAACGACTCACCATCGGTAGAAGGACTGCCGTCCTCATCCAAGTACATCTCCGCTGGTAGGGTCTGAAGCATCAGTTTGGAGGGTTGCCCATCCGCAACGGCGGTTCTTAGCGCAATCTGACGCCCCACCATCGCTGTGACCAAACCCCTGGCATTCTTCTTCCTGAGCTCAGAGACAATTTCAGCCTCCGTCGTGGGATCGTTCTTGCTCAAGTTGATGTACGGGCGATAGGTTATCAGCGCCTGGTTTACCGCCATCTGCAACTCTTCGGTGCTGTAGATGGGGGAGGCATTCTGCGAGAGGAACAGCAAGGATGCATCATCGGCCAGAGGTTGCTTTCCAGCATCTTCCCAGGCCTTGTGCTGGTCGTATGCGGCCAACATCCTTTCGTTGTATGTGTCGATCAGCTTCTCAGCCTCAGTTTTCTCCCTTTTTCCGCCGGCAGGAGCAGACGAACCGTCATCAGCTGCCTGCAGCCCTACAGACGAGAGCTGGCCGTCGAGCCGGCTCTTGATCTTCAAGTACATGTCGGAGATGCCCGTAGGAGCGACCTGGATAGCGTCGTTCACTGCGGTGCCGATAACATCGTCGTTACAGAGCTGATCTGAAAGCGCCTGCTGCACGTACACCTTCTCGCATGCATCCTGCACCGGGCGCTGCCGGCTCTGCTGCTCCAGGCCTGTAACCTCCTGGAGAACGCCGTTCAGTCGCGCGACGGTGTTAGCGGCACCGTTATTGATGGTGTCGATGCTGGAGTCGAAGTATTGCTTCTTGGCGTCCAACATCTCCTGAATGTAGAGGTTCTCTTTCATCCACTCCATGCTGCGCTTGATGTCGCTTGTGACTGCCTGCTTCAGCTTTTCGAAGTCCGAGACCAGGAGGATGTAAGCGTTGGCCATAGGCACAGCACCCAGCGCAACCACCAGGGCCAATGCAGATAGCGCATGCTTCCTTTTCATCGATAATCCTCCGGTTTCCCATCATTCTTCGCCGCGATCATCGCGTCAGAGATGCCCCAGACCCATGACATGTGCCGGCGTGCACGCGGCAGGATCTCTTTCAAGTCCGGCTCAATGTCGATCAGCGGGTCTTCGAGGGTATCCAGCCTGTCCTTGAAAGAGCGCTCGAAGAGCGAAAACTCCATCGTCGGGTGCTTGATCGTGTACTCCTCGCGCTGTGCGACGCTCATCGCCGAAAGATCGTCGATCAACCGCTCACCGGCCTCAGACCAACTCTCTCCCATCAGCTTGTCCAGGCCCTTGAGGTACGCCGACCTCCAACGAAGTGTCTCCACCTGGCCCAACTTGGGCACCTTCGCGTTATCGGCGTAGGCCTTAGCCATGGTGCGCATACGTACCAGCAAGTCTTCAAGGGCTTTCCCCGAGTACCCCATGTCGAGCTCAGCAATGACGCTCTCCAGCAGGGGGAGGGGCATCTGGGGATCATGCTCGAGGTAATCCAGCTCTGGGAGCTGCTCACAGAGGGCTTCAACGTAGGCCCTGGAGGCCAGCTGTAGGGTCGGATTGAGCAGGCTCTTGAACAGCAGTTCCTTGTCAGTGATGTCGACCTGGCGCGACCAGGTGAACGCTACCTCTTTGGAAAGGGCCAGGGCGGCCTTCTGAAGGGCCTGGACGACCTCATGAGGCATCCACACACCCCAGAGGCCATCGAGATCCTGGAAGGCCGTCAGGGCGCCGTTGTAGAGCTCCAGTTTGACCGTGAGCATCGAGTCGCTGGTGGCTTCCTCCAGGCGGTACTCGTTGAACTCTTCGGTCTCGAGCAACCATTGCTTGGAAACCTCGACCACACCCTCGAGCTGAGCGAAGCTGGCGCGGTCGTACATCTTGGAGAGGTTGCCACCCACCAGACGCCGCCACAGGCGCGCCATAACGTCAGCATTCGGGGCGCCGTTGACGTCCAGGACGAGGTCGATCAGCGTAAGGTGGTCTTTGCACATGACCGAGACTTTCGCCTTCAGCTCTTCCTTGGACAGGCCAGGGTTGTTCGAAATGACGTTGAGGTAGATACCGACGGCCTCGCGCAGGGCCTGTACATAGGCCTGCAGGGCCTTGTAGAAGACGAAGGACTTTGGCTGGCTCGACGTTGTCGGTGGTTTCTTTGCTGGCGCCACAGGCGGAGAAGGGGCCTTGGGCGGCGCAGAGGTGGAGCGAGGTGCGTAGTGGTTCGGCGGAGTGCCCGGTGGATTCGGGTTCTTACGCATGGCCGGCGGCGTAGCGTCATCAAGCCAGGCGCGATGGCGCGCGGACATCTCCTGGATGTCATTGCCAAGCTCGAAGTCTTCATCGTCCTCTTCCAGGAGATCCTTCAACGACCGGCCGGTGCCGGCGTGGCCTTTTACTTCAGACATGAATCGGGATCTCCGTTAGAAGCCTTGAGAGTATTCGTCGTCGCGCGCCGTGCGAGGCTGCTGAAGCAGCTCCTCGGCAGCTCGGCGGGCTTTGTTAAGCGCATTGATGATGTCTTCTTCAGTGGCCCAGCCAAGAAGCTCGCTCAGCCCCAGATGACCTCCTGTGAGCAAAGGGAACCCACTTTCGTTTTCCCATTCTGGGGTGGTTTTGAAGAGTGTATGAACTTTCCAATTTGGAGCTTTTTCTTTCAGCAGGGAGTTTTCGTGATCGATCTCGAAAACATCAGTAACGGCAACTTCCATAACGAGGCCTCTGAGGCCTTTTGTCAGAACTTCAAGATCACCCACTTTAGCTTCCAGCATCGATGCAATTACTGGATCTCGGCGCTGCTCATCGGAGAGGTGGCGGGCAAGGACGATCTCGATGCCTGAAACCCTGGAGTTATTCGCAACGTAAACCACGTCAGAGAACAGGCGGAAGCCGAATAGGCTGAGAGCCAGCTCCTCCGCGCGGTGCGCCAGGCGCGGAAGGGACACGTAAGGGTGCAATGCAGCTGATAGTGGCCAGGTATCTCCCTTGAGGGAGACCTCGAACTCGCCAAGTCCAAGACTTCCTAGAGTTTCTTCAAAAGAATTCTGGATGTCATAAACGTCTTTCAGCTTAAACGAATCTTCGTTATACATTTCACTGTGTCTTGTATTGTTATTTTCATGATTCTAGTATCGCACCATAATCATGACAATAAGCTCGAAATGAGACCACCAAAAGACGCACTGGACACTCAGTCTAACGAAGAGTCTGTTCTTCTAAGTCTGGGGCACGAAATCATCAACTTCCGCGAAGGCTTCGCAAAGCAATCGCTCAAGCACACATTCGTGCTGAGCCAGTACGGCAGCGGGATGTTTGGCCTGATGTCGAAGGACGGCCAGCTGTATCTGGGCATCCCGGAGCTCTTCTACGAGCGGTTCCAGAAGGCAAAGTGGAGGTATGCAGCCAGGGTCGCAAATGAGCCCGGCCTGTTCCTGGTGATCCGCTTCGTGCACGAAAACGGCGGCCACGACGCCGGCCTGCGCATCTTCTTCCGCTCCAAGCGCGTCAACGCCATCGACGAGAAGGTGACCGAGATCAGGGCTGTGCCGATGGACGAGAGCGGAATCACTCGCGCCAGGGACATGCTGGAGGGCTTCCCTCTCGATATCAAGCACCTGACCCGGTACGAGTGGGAGTTCGCTGACAAGGGCTTCTAGCCCGATTGCTGGCGCCCGGAAACGAGAAAGCCCCGCACTGCGGGGCTTTCACAATATATTTATTAAGGCTGCTTACTTCTGGTGCGGTTGCAGCAGGCTCAGAAGGTTGCCCATCGCCAAGAGAGCAGCCTGCAGACCCGCGTGGGCTTCGGTAGTGTATTTGACGATGTCCTGGAGGGCTGCGGCCTGGGCTTTGTTCTCTGCGACCAGCTCAGAAACACGCTCAGTAACGGCCTTCTCGACCAGCTTCTGCAGGTCAATGATGTAGCTCGGCAGTTCCGAGGTGGACTGGGCGGGCGCGGCCGGGGCAACCGGTTCTGGTGCAACTGCCGGGGCCTGTACGGCAGCAACCTGGACTTGCGGAGCGGCAGGGGTCTCAGCTGTCGGTTGCGGGGCTACAGGCGCGGCAACAACAGGCTCAGCAGGTGCCTGCGGTGCAGCCGGAGTAGCTGGCGCCGGAGTTTCCGGCTTAGCCGCAGCTGTAGCAGCAGGCTTGGTAGCCGCCGGCTTGGCCGCGCGGGGCTTGCGAGCTGGCTTGGCGAGCGAGTCGCGAAGCTCCGGGAACTGGGTGTAGGCGTCTTCAGCGAGGACGAAAATGGTGTCCTTGAAGATCTTTTCCCTCTCAACCAGGCCAGCGTCAGTCAGAACATCCAGAGTTCCCTGGACGGCGTCGCCAAACACAGCGATCAGGTCTGCCACTTTCTGCGGCTTCGACGTCAGAGCCTTCAACACATCGATCTGATCCGGTATCTGCACAACCGGGGTCTGATCTACTGTCGCGCCGGCCGCAGCGGCCTTGCCAGCGCGGGCTTTGGGAGCAGGCTGAGCCTTTGGCTTAGCGGCAGGTTTGGGCTTGGCAGCGGGCTTAGCCTTGGCGGCAGGTTTTTCAGCAGCTGGCGCTGTGAACATGTCTTGCTGGTTCTTGCCGGAGGCCTTCTGAGGCTTATCAGCAGCAGCGGAAGAGGCGCCGGAGGTGGAGGTGAAGACAGGAGGTACAACGGACTCGTCTACAGCCAGTTTGCCAGAGGAAACGAGAGAATTCAGGGACTTAATCGCAGCTGGTCGTGCGACCTTGAGCTTGCTGACTACGTCACCGAGAGATAGACGTGTCTTACTTTTAGTGAAGAGATCGAGGATCTCACTGTCCTTCACCGAGGCTTTCATTCGCTACCCTCCGAGGTATCTGTTGGATGCATGGTATGGACACACATCCTTGAAGCCAGTTCTACATGAATACTGTAGGCGCCAATTTAAGACGCTGTATTGATGCGGATTATATCTAGGGTTCTACCGTAAGCAACACCGGCTTGACAATTTGCCAATATTTTCACGCGTCAGATCGAGCTGAAGTCGAAAGTGTCCTGACGTTTCTCATGTGTATTTTCGCCGATAACGACCGTTTTGGAGCCGGCAGTTTCTGCTCCGCCGTTAAGCCTTTCGTTGTTTCCAAGAAGGCCCCATGCTTGTACCAAGCGCTGACCAATTGATAGGTCGTCGCCTAGCTCAACCACAGTCTTTTCAAGGGCTGCGGCAATATCTGTCTGGAGCAACTGCGGGAGAAGTGAGCCCACCTTTTTCATCATCAAACTGCCACGGCCGTTCACTGTGCCGTCAGCTTTTAGGTAGTGGCCGACGGTTTTTTGAGACAGCGAAAGCAGAGTCGAAGGTCGCCCAAGTCCCATAGCGACCATTCGCTCGATAACGACGTGCTCCGGAGACTTAACCCACGAGGAAACATCCCCCTGGATGGTCGGGGTGCGTGTGAATTCGTGTCGAAGAGGGTCTTGAACAAAGCCGTGCTCGTCCTTGTCGCGGACGAAGGTGAGACCTGAGTACCAGGAGCCGAGTGTAGTGCGCCATTTTTGGCTAACTGGATCTGCAGCAAGCTTCCCGAACTCACGCGTGTACACCTCGGCCGGAGCGCCGATCTGCAGGCTATGGCGTGCGATGGTGCGCAGCACTGCCTCATCAACCGAGAGGTGACTGTCGGGTATGGAGTCGGCAGCCCATTCATGCCCAACGGGCAGCAAGGCCTCGTGTGCGTCGTAGGAGCGCTCCAGGCGCTCTGCCTGGCGTTGCTCTAGCAAAACAGGGTCAAAGGCCGTGCCGGCGCTTCCAGAGGCCCTCTCGATCCATTTGCGGGCAACAACACCCATGGTGCGACTGTCAGTACGGGGATAGCTCAGGCGCCCGCGCTCGTAGTTTCGCTGGATGCTGGCCTGAACTTCGCCTGGCGCACGATCAAGGGAGCGCACGCACAGCAGAAGCGCCTCTGGCCCGGTGAGAGGCTTGTGCACATGTTCGACCTCTTCGACGGAGTCGACCTGGAGCGTAGGAGGCTGCAGAGCATGCAGAGCCGTCGTAACGAGGTTGACGTCCTTCGACCGGGTAGAGTTAAGCCGGACAACAGCGTTCCAGCCTCCAGGAAGCCGCTTGCGCACCACAGCGACTTCAGCCGGCTGATGCTTGAGGCTCGCAACCAGCGGAGACACCACCCGACCAACACTCATCCGCCACGGGTCAGTGTCGTCGTGAAGGCAATAACCGAGAATGCGGTCGAGAATCCGCTTCGCTTTGGCGGCCCTCACCGCATTTTCATTGATATTCGACGCCTTGTCGTAGGACAGCCGGATGTCTTCCCCAGTGAATGCCCTTACGTGCACACGTAGCGCAGCAGAAGGCTGGCTGGCGCTGTCACCTCTGACCGCCGAGTAGATTGCATGCACTTGAGAGGCGATGAGTTCGCCCTCGAGGTCGGAGTCCGTGGCGATTACCAGTTCGTCCACCGGGCGGAGCAGGGTGGCCAGTTTGGCGATTTGCTGTTTGCGCTTGGGTTCCCAGGTGATCTCGCCATGGTCACCTGGGTCTGAGATGACCCTGAGGTCGAAACCGAGCTTGTCGGAGGGGAGGTCGAACAGGCGGCCGTAGGTGGCCACGATCTTGTCGCGGTAGAAACCAGCTTCATCGAGGGCCTTACGAAAGGCGTCTTTCTTGCCAGGCGCCTCGATGACCCAAGCTCGTGTCCGCGACTGTTCCATTACACCATCCGATCAGTTCACGATCACGCCGCCACCGGATGCGCCCATAACCGACTTGCTGATGGCGCCGATTTCTTCCGGAGTCATGCCAGTGTTCTGAGAGACCGCATCGTACTTCTCACTGATCGCACCGGTAGCTGCGTTGGCTTTCTCCTGCATAGCGCTGTTGATCTTGTTGACCGTATCGCCAGTGACCATCTTGGCCATGCCGCAGAGGTTGAAGCCGTCGGCGCCACCGCCAAAGTCAGGTAGCCCCGGCATTTGTAGACCCAGGCCGCAATCTCCTCCGTCCTTGCTGGTGTAGACGTAGGGGTTGTCGTCCAGGTTCGCGGTCTTGGAGATGTTCACGCAACCGTTGATGCCCGGAAGCGTGCCGAACACCTTAGCGAACCTGTCTTTGAGGCTCTGACAGCTACCGGCGCTGGCGGGCGTAGCAATGAATAGAGCTGCTGACATGGCCGCCATAACAAGGAACGAGCTTTTAGCAAATTTCATGGCATTTCCTCTTAACGTGTTTTCAGCGGCCAATTCGAAGCAAGGCCCATCGCTGAGCGAACCTGCATAGCAGCAGAAATTCGCCGAACCATGGCTACTGACATCTCATAGTGTTCATGTTCAGGCTGGTTATTTGCAATGTCCAGCGCCTCAAGATAGCAAAGAGTTCCCCAGCCAATACTTTGATTCTCTGTTAGATGATTAAGCCAATATATGGCAAATACACCTTGCATCAAGGGCATGCTGGTCAGAAGTGGTATCAAGCTAACCAGCACCTCCTGGATGTTCTGCGTGAGCGGTATGCTCACAACCTCAGGTAGAGCGCGGGCTAGACGGGTGAAGAGAGCAGGGTTCTCCTCGTAGTGGTGCGTCCAGCGCTCACGGGCCTGAAGTTGCTCGAAGACTCTCCTGGTATCCGGCGACATAGCGCCCCAGAAGGCGTCCTGCGCCTCCGGTGAGAAGATCATCTCATCGTTAGAAGTACTCAACTAGAGCCCCTTGAACTTGGTTTTCAGTTAATTGACTGAGAAATTACCACAACGTATTATCAGAATAAACATTATAGGTTGGTGATATATGAGTTCTATACCGATGTTTGCCAATCCTGCCAAGCCAATCGATATCTTTATGGCAATCAAAGTTGCCAACAAAGATGCCAGTTACAAGTCTGCTTCTGCAAAGAAAAAGGAGCTCTGGCGCTGCATTAACGGCCTAAATGCGTACTTCACAACGCACTGCCGTGGCCAAACCAGGGAAAACTCGATGTCGCGCCAGGCGCTCATCCGCGAGCTCAACGGCTAAGAGACGGGATATGAAAACAACAACAAGAACCCGCATCAGCAAATTCATCTCAGGCGTCGGCCTGACGGGCTGTCTGTACGCCATCACGATGCCGATGACGACGAGCGTCCAGGCCGGCTTGCCGACCACCGACCCCAGCAACCTCTATCAAGCCATTGTCGCGGATATCAAGCGCGGCATGGAGTGGGCCCAGCAAGAGGTGTTGATGCAGACCGGCATCGACCTGGAAGGTCTCTACGCGCAAATGAACGTCGACACGATCAACAACGGCTTCGCGAATATGATCGCGAGGATGAGTCGTGGCGACCAGGAAGTGCAGAACATCGAGCAGATGGAGCGCTCGCAGCCAGCCCAGGACGCCTGCGACACCGTCATGTTGGCCCAGGGCATGAACAACAGCATCTGCGAAGCCATCGACTCGATCTTCAGCAGCTCGAATGCACGTGCGGTGGCCAATGGCATCAGCAGTGGTGCTGGCGCTCCCGTACCAGATGGAAAGGGTGGTTACACGCTCGATCCGAGCAGGACTGCAACCACCACCGAAATTATCGAATACAACAAGTCGCAGGCCTCGACAACGCTATCTTCATGCGAAGACCTGGGAGGAGATTGCGAGAATCCCTCGCTACTCGTAGCACCTCCAGGCCCGCTTGATGACAAGCAGTACAAGGCCGCAGTGATTCAGAACGAGATCGCTGGCGGTGTGTTCGCCAAGAACAGCAGCCTTCCCCCTGAAACCTCGCGCACCTCGGCCGCCTTCAAAAAGGCGCGCCTGGATGACATGAGGTACACCAACCTGCGCGAGGCACTCCGTGTTTCACGCGACAACCTGCTGGTTCTGCAGCAAGGAACTCTCGACGAGTCCGGGAAGCGCATGCCCGGCCAGGTAAACCAGCTCGACCAATACATGGCGGAGCGAATGGGGTCGGAAAACTGGCTATGCGAGGTTACCAATAGCTGCACCAACGGCGCTAAGTACGTACCCCCGGCCGAACTGGAGAAACGGAAGATCCAGATGCAAGCCGTGCAGCTGCACATCGCGATGGAGCAGTACAAGTCCTCTCTTCGTATCGAACGCCTGATGACCGATCTGACTGGTCTTGAGCTCGACAATGCCGAGGGCCGCACGAAGTGATCAATCGCAATTGGTTGGTAACTGTCGCCCTCTCGCTGTCCGGCTTTGCCGGCACAGCCCTCGCTGCTGATGGTAGCGGGGTGGACGTCGCTGCGAACTTCTCGACCCTATTCGACTTTTCGGCCTTGGTCGCTGCGGTGATTGGCGTCTTCCTGATTGGGAGCGGGATCTACGGGTTCTACACCTGGGCCAAGGGTGACGGACGAGACAAAAGCATAGGGCAACTGATCTTCCAGCTCATTTCCGGGACGCTTCTGATCAGCATCGGCTGGGCCTATGGCTTGCTCAAAGGCAGCTTCATTGGTGACAACAACAATGGCGTCACCATCGAGGGTGGCCAGTACAACCTGGCCCTCGATCAGGCGGCAATCAACGCCGCAAGTCAGATCAGCGGCACCGGCTTCGGGAGATTCATGCCGGCAAGCACCTTCAAAACAATTCTGGCTTTCGTCTTCTTCTTCGGCTTCGTAGCGCTGATTAGCGGCATTTTCGGATTAAAGGAAATGGGGAATGCCCACAACCGATCTCAGCATCCGCTGTTGAGCCCGATTGTGAAGATCACTGGCGGAGTCATCTGCATGAACATCACCTGGTTTGGCTGCATTGTTTCGTCGCTTATCGGCGTCTCCATGCTCTGCATAGAGTAAAGAAAATGGGCTTTATCAAAATCCTGAGCGATGGCTTTTCTGATGTGTTCAGAGCGCGCCTCAACTGGCGTGGGATGTTCGAGACGGTTCGTGGACTGAAGGAATCGAAGGAGACCAAGGCCAGGGTCAGCAATGAACCCTTGGCTCGTGATGAGTTTCTTCGCCGATACAACCGTATGCGCGCGGTTTCGATTGCTGCACTCGTGGCGTTTGTGAGCATCCTGGTAATGCTGATGTTCTGCACGAGTGTGCTCGAACTGGTGTTCAAGCTGATCTCTTGTGTGTACTTCGGGCTGATCTACTTCCGCTACGCCATGCAGATGTGGCTGTGTCGAGAAGCTTGGGACAGCCAGGCGGCCATGAACACGGAAGTCAAATCGACCGTCAGCGATTTCCTGAATAGGGCGGGGGTGCAACCTCGTGAGCTCCTGCCCTTGAAGCTGTCGGCCAATGGGGGGCCCTCCAAGTGAAAATTAAGGCGCTGCTTAAGTCTGCAGCCTTCGTACTTCTGGCGGTTTTCCTCCAGAACGCGAATGCTGATGGCGCTATGACTGAGGCCGAGGCCAGTGAGTACATCTCGACCATCACGTCAATGAAGTACGACTCGACGGATCTGGCCGACGTGGCACTTGCCAATCTCTTCGGCGGGTTCGTCTTCGAGCCATTCGGCGGGGGCCCATCGAACCCTCCCACAGCACTTGCTATCGTTCTTGGCTACTCGAACATCCTCGCGATGATCCTGGGCGTGGTGATTGTTTCCTACGTGATGTTCGCAGGGGCACTCAACACAGCAGCCTCTGGCGAGGTGCTCGGCAAGCAATGGTCAAGCGTCTGGCTCCCTCTACGCGTGACAGTTGCGTTCGGGATGATCATGCCGGCCGGCGGGGAGGGTAAGCTCTTCTCAGTAGCCCAGTATCTCGTGATGTCGCTAATCATCATCGGGAGCAACTCTGCTACCTGGTTGTGGCAGAAGGGTGCTGATGCACTCAAAACAGGTTCGCCCGTAATGGCATCCTCTGCGGTCTATTCGTCAACCGACTACCAGCAGTTTGCCAACTTGATCTACTGCGCCTCCATCGTCGACAAGCTGAAAACGGAGAAAGACGAAGAGGAACCGGAAGAGATCACTGTGAAGTACAGGCCCGGCACAGACGACAAGCACATGACTTACGCTGCTCTGTCTGGCCTTAGCCTGACCAACGTGAGCAGCATCGACTTCGGGAAATGTGGATCGATCTCGATCCCAACAGCCACAACTGCGCTGGACAACACCACTCTCGAGAACCAGGCCAATGAGAATGCCAGCGGCTTGGTGCAATGGGGCCAGGATGCGTTCTATGGCAAAAAGCAGAGCTGGGAAGAGAAAATCCAGAAGAACTTCAACACCTCGGTTGCCCCGAACCTCAAGCCTGTGATCGATGCCTCGATCAACTTCGCAAAGGTCGTGAAAGATTCCAAGCTGAACCTAAAGTCGTACAGCGCGCTGATGGCTGAAGGTAAGACAGAAGCAACCGGCATTGAAACGAAACTGATCCAGATCTCTGCCGCATACCTGGCGGTAGGAGCTGCCTACGATACCTACATCGCTAACGTACAAGGCGCCACCATCAATGCCGATGTCCAGAGCGATTGGGCGGCAAGCATGACCACTGGTGGTTGGGCGAGGGCTGGCGCCTGGTTCTTCGAGGCGTCGAGGCTTCAGGGTTACGCACAAAACCTGATGACGAACCTGAGCACTGTCGCGACGTATAAGGCACCCACAAGCGTCGATTCGTCATGCAGCTTCCTTCAGTACTTCGGCTCCTCCTGCAAGCAGATCAACGAAGACCTGGCCTCCTGGCTCGGCATGCTTACGATGATCCAGGAGAAGAGTTCGATCTACGCAGGCAACAGCGGCTCGAACAGCTCTGAAGCGATCAAGCTCAATGGTCTCGACCCTGATGGAAAGATCGACGCCAAGTTCACTGAGCATTTCTCGGTTGCAGTGGCTCAGATGGTGTTGAACACGTTGATGAGCTGGGGCTCCGACGATGCTAAAGGGCTTGCTGGCCAATCAGGAAACACCCAGAAGATGACGATGGACGTGTCTGGGATGATTTCTCCGTTCACGGCAGTTTCGTCTCTGGGAAGGGGCCTTCAACAGATTTCGGTGACCACCTGGTCGATTGGCCTCGCTGCAGCAGCGATCCTTGGCCTGAATGACAACATCGTCTCCAACGCAGTTGCCGGCGTGGTTTCTGCCGGAGCTGCAGGGCCCATTGCTGGTGTCATCAAGTACATCATGGCGACTATGTCCCCGGTGTTGATGGGCGTGTCCGGACTTTCGTTCATGCTCGCCTTCGCGATTCCGTTCATGCCCGTGACTATCTGGATCATGCAGGTCTGCGGCTACTTCGTGACAGTGATTGAGGCTGTAGCTTCGGCGCCCTTGGCTGTAGTCATGCTGGCGACCCCGGAAGGGGACGGCATGACGGGGCGCAATTTCAACGTGGCGCTACAGATGATCAACGCAATTGTCCTGAAGCCCTCGCTGTCAATCATTGGGCTTTTCGCTGCCATGACCCTTTCTTACATCGGCTTCATGGTGATGAACAGTTTGTTCTGGTCTGTAGCCTCGATGACCACCGCGATGAGCATCTTCGAGATCATGGCGCTGATCTTCATCTACGCAACAACTGCCTACAAGATGTGCACCTATATGGTGCAGATCATTCACGACATCCCGAACCACATTCTCGAGTGGATGGGTGGCGGCAGGGGCAGGTCGTTCGGCGAGAAAGAGTCGGCACAGGGTATGTCCGAAGCTCTCAGCAGGAACGCAGCAGCAGGCGGTTTGGCACTCGGGGCAGCAGGCATGTCCCTTGGCCAAGCAGCGAAGGATCGCGCTGTCCGAACCTCCGAACCCAAGAAACCACGCGACGTCCCGGAGATCGGATAACGGGCCCAAAAGAAAAGCCCCGCAACGCGGGGCTTTTTCTTGTCTGTCGACCTTTACAGGGCTGACACCGTATTTTTCTTCCCCAGGAAGGACGGCGGGAGGATGGTCAGGAAGAACAGCGCCATGAACCAGAGGTAGAAGTCGCCTCCAAGGAGGCCGAAGACCATGCTCGGGTACATGCTCCCTTCCGGCAGTATGCTGGCGATCAGGAAGGTCGGGGCGGCCACGACGTTGATGATCCAGCTTACGTCCTGGAAGATCAGCCAGTCGGGGACGAAATTGTAGTAGAACATCTGGGTATGCCAGAAGCCGTCTTCAGTGAAGGACAAGCCGTTGAAACCCATGCTGAGCAGGAAGGCCGGGATCACACACACCAGCATGAACAGCAACCAGGCAACCATCACGCTCGGTTTGTATTTCACAGACATGTGGATCTCCTTCTCTCTGCCTTCATGGCTTGTTGACATGAATTCTATATGTCTCTTTGACATGATGTCAATATCCAACAAAAGGAATCTCTTAGCCGCCCTTCGGGCCGAAGAAACCCCTTGCCCCCACCATCGCGCGTATAGCAATACTAGGTCATGAGGAGAGACACCATGACCGACTTCGATGGATTCGTAGAGAAGTTCAAGCTCACCGCCTGGTCTGAGCGCCTTGGCGCGCACAAGACGCTGGCCAAGTACACGGTGGATGGAGACGGCTTTGTCTACATCGAGCCGTCGCCTGAGCGCGAGTCGCACTTTGAGATGCTTGGCATCAAGAAGAGTGGAGGGCGCTTCAAGCTCAACTACAACTACGACCCCCAGACGCTCGTAGCCAAAGCCTTCGGCTTGCACGCCGACGACCCGGCTATTCGCCTACTGCTCAACTCCAGCGACCAGGGGCGCCCGCTCACTGGCTCTGAAGTACTCCAGCTGGCGCTTAAAGGCGTTCCGGGGCAAACGGGCACCTTCGCTGCTGATGTGCCAGGGCTTGGTGTTGGTGTCAAACACCTCGAGATGGACAAGCTCGTAGATGCCGCTAGCGCGGCGAGCATCGATGTTGATGCACTGCATGTCACCGGCAGCTCCACCCACCAGGGTATGGTTCGAACCGACATCCTGGTTCGGGATGGCAACAAGGTGCAGCATGGGTATCTGCTCACTGCAGCGCCGGGCACCCTCGCTACCGCCACAGATCGCCTGGCCATCTACAAAGGAACCATGGACAGCCTGGGCAAACGCGAAGGGGTTGTGGCCGACAAGGTGCTGAAGGTTGTCACGACGCCAGACGGCAACGTAGGACTGCTCTGCCTCGATAGTTCTCGCCCCGTGATTCAAGGTACGCCGTCGAAGCGCTACACCAAGCCAGGCCTCGATGTGCAGAAGGCTGACTTCAGTGCCCGCTTGGAGATGACGCCGGCAGCAGTGATGTTGCAAGGTCAGCCGGATAAGCACCTGAAAACGTACCTTGGCGTGCAAGTAGCCAAAGGCGCCGGGCAGAACAGCGTGGGTCAGCGACTGAATGAGCCCGTCTACTGCGAAGGCAAGCTACACGTCGGCTACCTGGCTGTTACCGAAGATCAGAGCCTGGTGACCTACATGCATCTTGCAAAGGGTGCAGCAGAACAGCGAGGGGCTCTGGTTGGCCGCATCAACAACATCTTTGCCGAAGGCAGGATGGACGTGGCTGGAGCCGCAGAAGAGCTGAAAGCAGGGCTGCTCGAGGTATTCAACGCCACCAAGCACTGCTTCAAGGAGATCGACGCAGTACTGGAAGCCAGCCGCCAGGTAGCGCTCACGGTCGAGGAACCGAAGCGCGCGAAGGTAGTCGAGTACGAGATCTCGCCATAAGGCGATGAAACGAAAGAGCCCCGCACAGCGGGGCTTCTTTTTGGCGCCTATTTAGCGATCAGACAGCCATCGCGCCCTTGAGAATGCCGTGGTGCTGGTAACCCTCCAGGACGAAGTCAGAAGGCAGCACCTTGTCGAGCCACTCAGGTTCGTACACGCCGGTCTTGGCGAACTCCGGAATTCGATCCGAGATGACCAGGCGCGGTGCCGGCAGCGGCTCGCGTTCGAGCATGATCTTTACCTGCTCGACGTGGTTTTCGTAGATGTGCGCGTTGCCGATGCTGTAGTCCAGCAGATGCGGGGTGTAGCCAGTAAGCCTGGCGAACAGCGAGAGCAGGACTGCGCCAGAGAGGACGTTCATGGGCGCCCCAAGGAACAGATCATTACTCCGTATAAAGAGCTTCAGCGAGAGCTGGCGCGTAACCGGATTTGGTATCCAGTAGTAGGAGAAGTGGCAGGGCGGAATGGCGATGACATCGAGTGCTGCCACGTTCCAGCCGTGGAAGAGGGCACGGCGACTTGTCGGGTCTTTGTGCAGGATATCGAGGCAGTTTCTGACCTGGTCGACCTCCTTGAAGAAGATGATCGTCTCACCGGCTTCAGCCTTATAGCGGGCGCGCTCAGCGTAACCGAGCTGCTGTAGGCGCTGGATCTGTTTCTTCGCAGTCGCCAAGGTCTCAAGGTAAGCCGGCCAACGGCGCCACTGGGCACCATAAATTGGGCCAAGGTCGTCTTCGCCTCCACGGAAGGGGTTGGCCAGCCAGGGAGCTTCCTCGTTGGCGTTCTGGTTCCAGAAATTGCAGCCCAAAGCTCGGAAGTCTGCTGCGGAGGTGTACCCTCGCAGGAAACCGCAGAGTTCCCCAAGACCGGGGTTCGCGAACAGGTACTTCGTGGTTACTGCCGGGAATTCCTCCTCAAGGTTGAACACCATCCGGGCACCGGGGTAGAAAATTGCGGACTGGTCGGTGCGGTTCGGCACAAAAGTGCCTTGCTCAAGAACCTGGCGGAGGAGAGCTTGGAACTGCTTCATTGGTGATCCTTACATCGAGAGGTCGGAGGAGGCAGGATTCTTCGGCGCCGCTGGCGCGACTACGGCTGTTTCTTCAGCTGGGGCTACCTGGGCATCCAAATCGGGGAAACGTGCAACCAGCGCGATGGTAGAGGCCACCTTGGCCTCAACGTAGGCCTCGAGTTCGTCGAGGACAGCACGAATGTGGTCGGGCAGTTCACGCGCGCGAACAACTTCGAGATCGGCCTTGAATCGCTCAAGGACGGTGAGGTCTGAAGGCTCATGACCATCAATCCAGGTTTTCTTCATGTGCGCCGCCCAGGCGCGCTCTTCTTCTTCCGTGAAGCAACCGGTGCTACGAACGATGTCCTCGAAGTTGCTCCACTTTGCCCGCAAAGCCAGATCGTAGACACGTGTCGCGTTCACGCCATCTCTGCGGGACAGGCTGAGCGGATCGGCCTTGATGATCGCCGGCTGGCTAGTTTCACCACCAGGTGCGGCCTCCAGGCGACGCATATCGCTCCTAATGTAAGGCTCCTTACCATTGATGAAGCCCATCGAATACAGGCCGGTATACGTATCGGCAGGAGGCCCGTAGTTAGTGTCGTAGGCCTGAATGAGACGCTCTTTAAGCTCAGGGTTCTCGGACAGAATGCGGGCGTGCTCCTTGCACATGTCCAGGTCGATGCCGGCGCGGGTAGTGACGTCTTCACGGCCGGTGAAGATATTCAACGCGGAGATCATCGGAGCCTTGTTGTACTCGATCATCCGGGTGACATTGAGCTTCTCACCCTCGTTCAGCGCGGAGGAAGAGGTAAACATGCGGCGGCGCAGCTCCTCGAGATCCAGGTCAACCAGGGGGCGCGGATCGACACTGAGGTCATAGCTCACCATTTTGATCCCCTTGGACTCCATGCCAATGGGGATAACCACCGCCAGGCGCTGGCGTTCACGGGAAATGAACCTGTCCACCAGGGCGATGGGCTCGTACTTCGTCACCATTGCCGCAACGGACTTCTTGTCGCTGAGCCCAAGGAAGTAGTTCCAGAGGCGCTCGTTGTTACGCTTGATCAGACGGGCAAGCTCGACCGTAGCCGTGACATCAGCCAGGGCGTCGTGGGCGTTGGTGAGGCTGATGCCGTTGGCCTCGCAGAGATCACCCAGCTTTAGCGAGCGAACACCGTCTTTATCGAGGAAATTGAGAGCTTCTGGACGCAAAGCGTTGACCATCATGGCCAGCCGATAGATGTCGGTCTTGAAGTTGCCGTTCTTCCACTCGTGCTCGTAGGGATCGAGGTGATTCCGGTAGAAACTGTACCTGGACATCTCGTCGTCGAAGGACTGGGTGTTGAAGCCTGCGATGCAGGTGTCACGCTTGGCCATAAACCATTTCTGGATGTGGCCGGCTGCATCCCATTCGGTGTTCTGCGAGCGGCTCAAGCGATCCAGGCCAATCCCCGTGATGCTGAAGGCGAAGGGGGAGGGCACTACGTCGGCACGGAGCTTGATGTCCATGACCAGTTCGTCGCCTGGGATCGGCTCAAGGTTCTGGTCGAAGGCGAGGCCAGCAAACTGAACAGGCTGGTTGAACTCGACGGACAGGTCGCCAGATTCATAGTCGTAGGCACAGAATCTCGCGAAGGATTTGGTATTCACCAGTGAATCTCCAGAAGTATAACTAATAAACGGCCCCCGGTTTATTTATTTTCCGAGGCACATATATAGAATAATTGATGAGCGTGACCTAACTGGAGCCCGAGATGAAGCTTATCCCCCTGAAGAAACAGTATTCTCTATCAGAGGATGACATCAACAAGCTCGGCTCCTGGATGACCATGGGTCACTCCCTCGAGGAAATCTGCTTCTATTTTCACGAGAAAATGACCGTTGAGCAATTGTTCGCTGTCGCAACGGTCATCGCCAGGGAGATGTTCAACATGTCGCTCAACGAGCTCTGCCCGGAGCTGGTAGCTGAGCGCAGGGCCCTCAGCCAGGAGCATCACGAAGCCTGGCAGCGCCGCCGCGAGAACCAGAAGGTGCTGAGCATCATCAAGGGCAACCTGGAAGACATCTCGCTCTTCGAGTTCGAGGCGCAGCGCCGCCGCGCCACGGCTTAGGTGATCGGGCGAAGCTCCAGCGGCTGACCATTGCGGAAAGCCAATCTTTGCATCTGCAAGTCGTTCTGCAGCTGCTCCAGCGAGTTCTCTTCGACGCGGATCGTGCCGACCACCGACTGGGTATCCAGGAGCAGTGTCGGGATCTTCAACTCAGCAGGATGGCCACGTAGCTCCTGGTTGATCGACATCCTGAAACTGGAAGCCAGCAGCTCTCGAGCTTCTCTAGTGCCCAGTGTGGCTGACGCCATTGAGATCAAGCGCTGGATCGCCATGACCGCGTTGCCGGCGTGCATAGAGATCACCACCAGACGTCCGTCGACAGAAGAGCGAAGCGCCAGCGATGCCGCCTCAGCGTCGCGTATCTCGCCGATCATCATCATGGCTGGGGTCTTGGAGGGGTAGGCCCTCAAAGCGTCTTTGATCGCCTGGTTGAAGTCCTCGTCGGTGGTTACTGCCCTCTGCAGGCAAAAACCGCTGCCGTGGGCCCCCTGGAGAGGTAGTTCGATAGGGTCTTCGACCGTGATGCAGATACCGCCCCACTTGATCAAACGCTCGACCACCAGCGAACCCATCGTGGTGGACTTACCGTTCCCAGGGTTCCCCGAGATGATGATGAGGCCTCCCTTGAGCAGACGGTCGCCGGTCAGAAGGTCGAGGATCGGCTTTGGGATGCCGAGCGAGCGAAGGGGAGGGATGTCCCTGGAGGCCTTACGGAAGATGAAGTAGTCGCCGCTACCACTAGGAAACAGCTGAAAGCGCCAATTGCAGTTGCTCATGTGAACAGTGGTAGCTCTTGAACGAGACCTTTTAGCTTGCTCGATCATGTCCATCACACTGGTATGCAAACCAGGATCGAGTGGACGTGGCCCTGGATATACGAAACCTTCCTGGATGTTTTGCGGAGGAACAAAGATATCCGAAATCGTGGCGAATGGATCGGCACTAATATTTGTCACAGGCGCCTCTTTTAATTATTATATGCGGCGGCAATTTCTAATTAAATGTATCAACGGAAAAACAAAAAGGCGAGTGCAAGACTCGCCTTTTTGTTGATATTGCTGCGCCTTAACGAACAGTGATGTTCATGGTCGGGCTCGACACAGCGCAGGCCGATTGGGCCGTGGCAACGCTGGTCACAGCACTGGCGCCGACGGCGACTGCGTCGAAGTGACGGTAGATCTTGGAGGCGATGTCGGTGCACGTAGCCGAATCCAGGCCACCTAGGCCCATGGTGAAGGTGTCGAAGGGCGATGCCGTGGAGATCGTTACGGCAGTCGTCGCACTCGACCACGGGTGGATCAGCTGGCCGGCGGTGCCGCTCTTCATCATGACCGGTACGTTGGCGAAGTTGTAGACGACCGCCTCGGTGATGCCCGAGTAGTCACCCTGCGTCGCGTACTGGTTCCTGATTGCCGAAGTCAGCGATGTGAGGTTGTTGATGGTCTGCTCTACCTTGCTCGACTGGTTGGCCGAGTTGAAGTAGGTAAGAACGCCGATAGTGATCAGTGCGATCAACGCAACAACCATGATGATTTCCACCAGGGTTGCACCGGCCTGACTCCGGAGTTTCAGATTCATGGATGCCTCTTCTTATTGTTATATGGCGAAATTAGTTTATTTACATCAAACATACATATCAATGCTTTGACAAATATATATTATTTAGTAGCTTTAATTGTTTTCTTCCCCGTGGTTCCACAGGCTGTTATCGAGGTCGCTATACTTGTTACTTGAATCGAGTCAATTATTACTTGGTAGAACTTTGAGTATATTTTTCCAGAAATATCTTGGCAGATATCGTAAGGGACGTTATTCAAGCTGATGGTGTATCCATCATTTGCAAGAGACATGGTGGCCGGGTCTATAGTGATCCCTGACGCTGTGTTGTCCCAGGGATGCCGCAACCCCGTTTTGTCCGCAGTCTTGAGCCTCTCAGGGGTGTTGACGAAGCCCATGACAACGGCGGTAGAGATCCCGGTATAGTCGCCCTGTACGGCGTAGTTATTCTCGATGGAAGCGCTCAGTGCCGCCAGGTCAGTGACAATTTCAGAGACCTTGGCAGACCTGTTGGCGGACTCGAAATAGACCAGAACACCGATGGTGATCAACGCAATAAGCGCGACCACCATGATGATTTCAACGAGCGTGGTACCTGCTTGCTTCGAATAACGGAGTTGCATTACATCGATCCAACAGAGCGCGCCATTGCATCGGAAACCGAGAAGAACGCGTAGTAAACCCAGCCAATGTACGATGCAACCCCGAGGAGGGCGGCACCGTTGATGACCAGGGCAATCTTGGTGATGGTTGCGATACCCTTCCGGACAGAGATCTTGCCGATCTCGTTGATGGCAGACTGGAAGTTCGAACTCCCGCTCATCATGTACACGCTGACCATGGTGTCCCCAGACAGCAGGCCAGTATCGAGGGACTCAGAGAGAGACTTACCCTCTGACATGTTTTGCACCATCTCGCCCAGGTGCTTCTTCAAGTAGGGCGAGGAGAGGCGCTGCAGCTCTTGCAGAGAGTCAACGAAGGGGACGCCCGAGCGCATCAAGGATGCGATGGAAATCAGCATGTTCGCGCCGTGGAAGACCCTGTAGAAGCTGTATGGCGGGAATCGGTCGAGAAATGGCCTGAAGCGGCCGACATAGCGGGGCAACGACCAGCTGACGAGCATGCCGAGAGCTACTAGCGAGATCAGGATTGCCCACCAGAAACTCTCTACGAAGTTCGCGACGTTGTAGAGATTCTTCGCGACTGGGGGCCACAGGGCCGGATCCATCACCGCAGCGATTTTTGGGATAATTACGACCGAGAAGAAGATAATCAGCCCCACCATCGCCGAGACCAGGACGGCAGGGTAGGAGAGCTTGCTCAGGATGGTGCCAAGCATCTCCGACGAGGCCTCGAGGGCCTCGATGGTGTTCCTCATCCCGCTGATCGGATCACCGCTTCGCATACCGGCGCGGATGGACATCACTTCGTTGATCGGGCACCAGCGAGACATTGCCTCGGCGAATTCGACGCCCCGCGTCATCTGGGCTTCGACGTCGCGCAGGATGACGACCTGGAACATCTGATCCTTAGCGTTGGCCTTGATGATCGACTCAGCCAGGAGGTGAACGATGTTCACCAGCGGAACACCCTGCTTCAGGTAGTCCATGAAGCTCTGGTAGAGGTTCTTCCGGACTGCAGTGCTGAACTGCAGCCGGGTGAGCCAGTACTTGTCGAAGGTCATCACTCGCCCTTCCCGTTTTCATCGGTGCCACGGAAGTCGCCCAGGTGAACAACCTCTGCGGAAGGGGCCGGGTTGGCGTCAGCCAGCAGATCGGACTTGAACTCGAAGGCGCCCGTAGAGGCCCCTGCGGAATCGCCTGGAGCATCGAAGAAGGTGTCCATGTCATCGGCCAGGGCAACCATTTTCGACAGCGCCTCGGCGTTCTGAGCCTGTTCTTTGGGCGTGTAGCCGATAGCGGAGTCTGACTCCTGGCGAGTCTCTGCATCCACATCGAATGGAGCGTCGCTCATCACATCCAGGCCGATCTCGAACTTTTTGGCCGGCTGCAGGCCGAAATGGACGCGAACGCCATCGCTGAGTTCGGAGAGGAGGGTGATCTCGTCGAGACGCTTCTCCACGTCGCGCATGTCGACTAGGCCTTTGTAGGCCTTATCGATGCCGTGGTCGATTGCAAATCTGCCTCCTTTTGCACGGTAATGCATGAAGGCATCTGCTTCGCGACGCTCACGGAAACACTTCAGCATGAAGTTATCCGGGAGAATTGCCTCTGCCGCGACGGTACGACCGATCACACCTTTCCTGCACTCTGAGCAGCCGTCGTAGTTCCTGAACCTCAGCGTATGGAGCACCGAGTGAGGAACGAACTTCTCCATACGATGGATGAAGTCTTCGTCAGTGTCGGTCTCGGCGCTTGCCTTGACGTGGTTGAAGTCAACGCTGCAGGCCTGGCAAACCACTGGGATGAGGGCCTGGTAGATCAGAACCGCAAGGAATCCTGGGCTGCCCAGTACGTCGTTTGGCACACCGTTAGACCTCAGACGGTTCACAATGCCAATGCCGCTGGCCGCGTGAACAGTGGTGAAGACTTGGTGGCCGGACTCAACCATGCCAACGAGCATCTCGGCAGAGTCCTTGTCTCGAACCTCGCCGGGCATGATGACGTCTGGGTCGGAACGCATGATTGCGCGCATGTATAGGGCGAACGGGTTCAGCGAGGTGTCTCCACCTTGCTTGGCTACAGCCCTGGCACGGTTCACCGCGACCTGAGTGGCGCGCAGTTTGTATTCTGGCGGGTCTTCTACGGTGATCACCTTGATGGTGCCGTGGTTGGCGTCCACCTTTTCCTCGATCATCGATTTGAGGCTGGTTGACTTACCGGAACCGGTTGTGCCGGCCATGATGATCGCACCAGACGGCTTGGCCACACCCCGGCGAATGATCTTCATCTGCTGCGGCGCATAGCCAAGCTCTTCCAAGGATTTTCGGTCGTCATCGACGCCCATGCGTAGTACACGAAGGATCAGGTCGAACCCGTCCTGGTCGGGTAGGGTGGAGAGACGCACACGCACCCGGCCAGTTTCGGATAGCTCACGGTCAATCACGGCATCTTGAGGTCGGTCAGGGTCGAACATCGTGTCCTTCACGTCCGCAATTACCTGGTAAACCACGGCAGCCATCATGGCTGCGTAGTCCACCGGCCACTCTTTGTGGACGTGGAGCTCGCCGTGTTGGCGGAATTTCACCTCGGCCTTGTCCTTACGAACCTCGATGTGGATGTCCGAGATGCCCTTCCCAGTGGCAACGCTCAGCAAGGAGTCGAAGTCGAGCTGGATTTTCGTGGCAGCACGCTGCTGGTCTTCGTAGCTCTGCTGTTTCTTGCTCTCATCATTGAGGATGGCAATGATTTCCGGCGTGGCTACGAGGCGCTTTAGTCTGTTGTAGTTGTTCTTTTTGATACGGCCCAGGATTTCCTGGAAGTTGTCATCAATACCCGAGTGACGGATATCGGTGGAAGTTACAACGTAAACGTCTCGGCGCTCTTTCGATACCAAAAGAATTACGTAGCTTGACTGCAACTCACTCGAGATTTCGAGAGGCTGTCCATCCGCCGAGAGCACCAGCGAGAATGCTGGCACATCCTCTCGGCGGTCGATGACGCTCTGAGCCGGAGCGCCCTGGATATGGGCGCCAGCCACATGTTTGGCAGGGGGCGTCGCCTTAGGAGGCAGATTTTTTTTGGAGGCAGCTCGCTGTACAACTTGTGGGGCGGGCTTCTTCTTGAAAATGAAATCAAGGATATGCATGCAGCGGCTCTTATTTTAGTTATGCCGCGAATTTATACCCGATGAAAAGGCAAGGCAATTTGGAAGTATGTGTATTGGATAAACTAATATATGGTCAAGTTGCGAAAGTTGATTATTATTAAAAGGATATGAAAAAAGGAGGCCTAGGCCTCCTTTTCTTGCGCACCAGAAGTTACATGCCGTAGCGTTGAACCGACATAGTCGTACCCTGGTTCGACGGTGCTGCATTCGAGCGCTGGTATGCCTGGTTCTCGGTCGTAAGCGGGACGGTACGGGACTTGCCGTCTTTGGTGAAGACCACCGTGCTGTCGTTGATCGCACTCACGCGAACGCCTTCGGCGACCGTCTCCCCGACAGCAACTTCGAACACGGAATTGTCGAGGAAGACCGTGGCGGTCTTGTCCTTGTCGAACCCGAAGATCCTGGTGACGAACAGGCGGTCGATAGGGGCCTTTTCAGGCTCCTTCGGCAGCGAGGTTTGCATACCCGGCATCATCGAGCCGCCCATCATGCCAGGCATCTGACCGGGCATACCGGTCTGCTGGGATAGGGTGTTGGTCGGCGCCTCACCTTTCTCGACCTTCTCACGATCACTGTCCGTTTTGGCGACTTCCAGTTTGACCTTGGCGAGGTTCAGGCGCTTCTCCTCTAGGAAACGAAGGGAATCGAGCTCATCACCTTCAGTCGCCACGTTGCGGTTTCTGTCGATTGCAGCCTGGTTGTCGGCACTCAGGTCAGCAGGGACGATTCGCTTGGACTTCACCGCTTGCACGTGAGCAGGTGCAGGGGTGGCCGCAAGGCCTTCACCAGGAGCCGCTGCTGCGATTTGAGCATCAGGGGCGGGGATTGGCTCGGCCAGAGCAGAAAACGCTGTACTGGCGAGGAAAAGGGCCGTAGCGGCCTTCACTAGGGAGCGCTGGTTCATACCTTCCTCACTGCTCAAAAAGTCTGCCGACGAACTTCCAGTTGAAAGCGCCAGCCGAACGATCAATTTCAAGGGTAACCGGGATCAGGTTGCCGATGCTGCGCAGGACACCGATGGTCTTCGCAAGATCAGGTTTCGATTCACCGGTAATGGTGTAGTTACGCTGCTTGAGCACCAGCTGAGCCTCGTTCACCCGGTTCTTATCCCTGAGCTTCTCAATAGGCTCACGACGGTCAGATGGCCGAAGCACCTCGATGTTGAAGGGCAGCTTCTGCGCGATGAGCACGTCGCTGAGATCCTGGTTCTTCGTGGTGTTGGAGGCCAGGTAGGCGAGGATGTCATCCGTGCCCAGGCCAGACTTGGAAATTTTATGGGTGACGATGGCGCTATCCAGGCCTGCAGAGATACCTACATGGGCAGAACTCCCAAAGTAGTCGGTGATCGCCTGGATGGTTCCGCCATCGCGGTTCCACATGCTGACGACAGAGTCCGGCGCCGAACGGTCGAACACTACCTTGGTGAGGTTCCAGCCAAGCTTCTGCTGGGGGAGGGTACGGGCCAGCTCAAAGACACCGCTCAGCGAAGCTTCTACCGTAGCTGCGTTGAAGTCGTCCTGTAGCCAGTGAATCTCCTGCACCTTCGCCTGTGCTAGTAGCTCCTCGTCACTCGGGCCCTCTTTGACCAGGGCTTCGGCCTTAAGGCGCTGCTGCTCTAGTGCCTCAGCAGCGAGCTGTGCTTGATACTCCTGTTCTTTGAGGTAGGACTCGTACTTCCACCAGCCGGCGCCAACCAGCAACACAAGCACAATCGCAGCCCCGAGGAAGAACGTCGAAGTCAGACCCCTGATGTTACGCAGCTTAAGCGCTTCGTTGGGTTTGCCTTCGGCGATAACGTCGAGCGGGTCGCGGTTGAGAACGTTGCCGTAGATCTCGAGCTTTTCGGAGACCTCGCGGGTCATCAGCAAGCTCATGTAGGAGATGCTGTTGTCGCTCGAGAAGTCGTTGTAGAGCTTTTTGACCTCGGAGTCCGTGACCACGACGTCCATATCCGGAATGATACGGCCGTTCTCGGCAGCTACGACCCAGTAGAGGTCGTTCTCGATATGGGCGATGCCCAGCATGGTCGGGTATTCGGCCACGATCTGGCCTGCGGCGCTGTACACATTGCCACGAACGGACTTGCTCTGAGCGACACCGAGCTGGTTGAAGACGACGTTGTCGTCCTGAACAACCATTCGGGGAACACCGTAGGTGAACCCCATCTTCTTGGCCATGCTCTTGGCGGCGAGCAGAAGCTCGCCGGCCGGGAGCCGGTTCCATTCCAGCCCTAGGGCGTACTGGTGACCGCCAATCTCAATGGTCTTTTCCATGAGCGCTCTTATTTTTCCATCAGGTACGGCGTCAGGACGATCATGGTCATGATCTTGCGCTTGTTGCCCGACTGGTTACCGCCCAACAGCCAGGATCTGCGCCCGAACGGGCTGTTGATACTGGCGGTGTTCTCGGTGCGGTCGAAGGCAGCGATCATGATCGACTGGCCGTTCTTCACGGTTACCACCTGGTTGTACTTGTTGGTGGAGCGATTCGGCAGCTGGATCTTGCCGGACTTCTCGTCACCGTACTCATCGATGCTGTTGATACGCGAGCTGTCCACGGCGAAGTTCATGAGGATCTTGCCAGTGGAGGTGATGCGAGGCATCAGCATCATCGAGAAGCCCTGAGACGTCTTGCCAGGCTCCAGCGATTTGATCGGCTCACCGCTACTGCCTTCGGACTGGGTCACAGTCGTGCGGTACAGGTAACCAACCTCATCCATCTGCTGGAACGGAGTAGGGACGCCGTTGTTGGCCAGGACAGTCGTCGAGGTCTTCAAGCTGGCGTTCTTGTTATTCCGCAGCAGGGTGAAGCCTGCAGTGTTGCCGGCGCCGAACTTGTTGTCCGTGGTTGGGTCGCCCGTACTGACGCCAACACTTACGGTGCTGCCGTTGAGGCCCAGGGTCAGGTCACCCTTCCAGTCGTAAAGGGCCAGGATGTTCGTGTCGAACTTCCCGTTCTCGTCGGACGAAATCTCGAAGACATCAGTTTTGATCGCGATTTGGCGGCCGGCCAGCGCGTTCTGGTTTTTGATGTAGTCGGAGATCTGGCTCTGCACCTGTGGGGTGTCAGAGACAGTGATCGAACCGACCAGGTTGTTGACAGCCACGCGACCACCAGGGGAGAGCATGGTCTTGACGTCCGCTTGGATCGTCGCCCAGGCCGAAATACCCTCGATCTTGGTCTTGGTGGTGTGCACCGAGCCTTCTTCCGAACCGCCGGAGCCGCCGCCTGAGCTGCCGCCGCTGGAACCGCCGCTGTCGCCGCCCATGGAAGAGAGGTCAGACTTCATCTCTGCGGTGTAGTCGGTGGAGCCCGAAGGCAGGTCTACGACGTAGGTCTTGGTCTCGTTGCGCTTGAATACGATCTCGCCTTTCTCGAAGCGCCAGAACAGGCCGGCTTTCGCTGCGATCAGGTCAAGCAGGTTGGAAATGCTGCCCTTGTAGTTGGCCAGTACGAACTTGATCTCGTTCCCGCTTGTGCCGGTCGACGCCATTTCCGAGAAAATGTTCTGCTCAAGCCCAGGAGCACCAGCAGGTGTAACCGGGGCGGCGCTCGACTTGGTGGTGCCAGAGGAATACTCAACGGCATCCTGAGACATCACTACCTTCATGTGGAGCTGCGAGCTGATCAGCGTCAACAGCTCGCCCACGGAGATCGGAGTCTGCTGGCTGAAGGTAACTTGCTTCTGCAGCACAGGCGGGGAGAGCTCGGCCTGGGATACCTTGTAGGCGTCCCCGCCCAGCCAGATGTCGTCAACTTCCTGGACGGCGGAAGGCTTGATCATCTTGCTGTTGTGGTCGAGAGAGCCCTTCACCGAGCCCATGTTCCCACGAACGTTGTCGTAGGCCTGATCGACTACCGTGTTGCAGCCCGAGATCGCCAGCGCGAGCGCAAGCGGCAGGAAACGGGGAACGACGGCCAGTTTCTTATTCATCCAGGTCACCCTTGTCTTCGCCTACGGAAGCCGGCACCGTCGCGTCAGTCGGCTTGAAGCCGTCCTCTTTGATCACAACCACGCGGTTGCCCTTGTAGAACACTGCCTTGAGGGGGACTTCACGAGCCTGCGTGGCCATCATCAGGCGGTCGACAACGCCTCCTTTACCCTCAAATTGCCCAACGAGGGTAGCGGCATGGTCGACCGGGTAGTTGATGTCCGTGCCTACGAAGTGAACGTCCCACTTGGCGATGCGGCCCCACTCGACCAGGTTTTCGCGCAGGGATACACCCGATTTCAGCGTCCACACGCTGGCATTGGGGTTGCCGATCAGCTGTTGAGCCATTGACTCGCTGCGGCTGATCGCGATGCGCTTGCTGGTGTCGCTGATCTTGATGACCAGTCCACTGCTCCAGGAAATCTGATCCAGGGCGGCGCGCCAATCGGCCGCATCGCTCCAGGAGACCTTTTTGGATTCCAGGCCAGGCTCAAGAACAACCGACCAGGCGCCGCGCGGGCTCGCCAGGTTTTCGACGGCTGCTTTCACCGGTACATCGCGGCCGAACATGATCGGTTTGGCCACAGGAGCGGCTACCGGTGCAGGCGCTTGAACGTAGGTGGGCACAGCGGCCGGATTCGCCTGGGTGTAGGCCTGAATAGGCGCGGCCGGCGGCGGCGCGTAAGTCTTCGAGTTGACTGTGCCAGGGAGCGGGGCAACGGGTGCCGGCGCCTGGACGACCTGGTAGATCGGGCCGTTGTAGGGCTGGCCAGCAACTGCACCCTGCGCCTGCGTAACGGCCAGGCCAGAGGGTTGAACGGGCATCATCCCCATCGTAGCGCCTGCTTGGCCGGCCATCGGGGCCTGAATTACCGGGATAATGTAGAGTTCAGCCTGAGAAGCCTGACTTACTGCGAGAAGGGAAACGACACTAGCGAGAAGTGTCAATTTGCGGGCCATTTGTATCATGTCCTCTTATATTTTCGCTGAATGATAAAGGCTCTTTCGGTATTCTCAAAGTTCTTTTTTAGAGCCGCCATTCCTGCCTATAAGGAGGACGAATTTGACGTTTTCTCCCAATCATCTTAGATCTGACGATTCTGGCAAGCATCGGTATACGAATGCCTTTTGAGTTCAAATACCAGAGAAAAATGATCGAGAAGAAGAACAGAACTAGAGTCCACATCCTCGGCCAGATGAGGAAAAGAAGGATCGGGTAGACGATCTGGGCGTCGATGGGGCCAAGGCGGGGATTGCGGGTGATGTAGTGCAGGATCATTGAGGCACCTCGTAGCCTGTAATGCCTGGGGCTAGGGGCTTGTCATCCTGGATTGCCAGCGCTACAGGCAGGGTTTGATGGAGGCTTGTCGCATCCTCCGGAGCCGCACCAGGAAGACCCGGCGACGGCTGAATGTAGAATACGGAGCCCCTCACAATACGTCTCACTGGAAAAACTTGAGCAGTAATATCCATGAACTACCGAGTAATTCTCGGATGTTTATCCTGAGGTTCTTCCTCGTGTTATACACGGGCTCCATTCTTCTGGATCTCCTCGTTTTTACTGTTCTGGTAGATCCTCTGGAGATACTTGAAAGTATCATCGGAGATCAACCCTTCCTTGAACTTGTCGTGCGCATCTTCGATCAGCGGACGACCATGGTTTTCCAGAACTTTGAATGCGGCCTCGGTTACGTTCTTGGCCGAAGCCAAGGCGTTCTTGTCCTGCTGGTCGACGATCATGTATTCGCGCACCGCGATGCGCTTGCCGTCTACACGCGGAACCAGGCGCTGGGAGATCACGATTCGCAGAGGCTGGACGATTTCGTCTCGCGCCTGGGACTGCAGCGATTCAGGGTAGGTGTACACCAGGCGTTGTACGGTTTCCGGCGCGGAGTTCGAGTGAACGGTGGTGAACACACCGTGGCCGGTCAGTGCAGCCTGCAGGGAGGCCCTGGTGGTAGCGAAGTCACGGCTCTCACCCACCAGGATGAGGTTCGGCTTCATACGCAGGGCGTTCTCTACAGCCTCATTGAAAGAGTGCAGCGAGCGGCCGATCTCGATTTGAGTGGAGAAGGATGTCGGGGAAACTACCTCGTCGTACACGAACTCGATGGGCGCCTCGATGGTGACCAGGTTGGTGTGGGCAGTGGGGTGCTCCAGCCGGGCCCGCAACATCGAGGACATGAGGGTCGACTTACCCTCGCCGGTAGCGCCCACAACGACGATCAACCCCTGCTTAAGGCCCAGTGTCTCCTCGATCAGGAGCGGTTCTACGCCAAGCACGCGCCAATCCGGCGGGATGGAGGGGATGGTACGCAGCGTTACGGTCAGGCTCGGCTTTCCGAATCTGAAGCAGTGCACCGCGTTCACGCGGAAACGGTAGCGCTGCTGCTTCAAACCATCGGTGCCGGGGACATCCAGCTTGAACTCGTAGGAGCAGTTGATCGGCTCACCACCACCAAGCAGGCTAGGTGCGTTGTGGCCGTAGATAGTAGAAATGAGGTCTTTGGCCTCAGAGTCGCTCAGGGCCCTGTTCATCAGGGCCTCCTTGCGGCCGTACCGATCCATGATCGCAGGATGGCCGCCTGGCAGGAAAAGGTCAGACCCGTCGTTTACCACCATTTGGTGGAGCAGACTATCGAGGCCTTCCTTGCCCTGGAGGCGCGGCGGCACCTCGATCATAAACTCGGATTTCATCATTCACCTCTGTTGATTGCGGCACGCTCTTCTGCGGAGCGATAGCCATCACGAGGGTCAAGATCAAGCGGAACCCAGCCGCCGACGTTATCGTTGAAAGTGGCCGGCGCAGTAATGGCGATGGTGGTCTGCCCGATGTGCATGCCGTTCTTAGACTTGACCCTGTTGATCGTCTGCTCTGCGAGGAAGGTTGGGGTCATCTGACCGGTGCCTTCGACCAGCTGCAGGTAGCGCACCATCCCTGTGAAGTCTGTGCCCAGGTTCCTGACTCTGGCCGTCATCTCTTCGTTGGCCATATTGACCCCGGCTTGCCATCCTTCAGCTACTGAATCAGACCAGAGTTGCTGCTCTGCAGGTGTCTTGGGGAGGAGGGCGCCAACTGGTTTGGACAGGTCGACCGGGATGTCGATGAGCAGATACTCGCGCCAGTCCGGGGCGTTCAGGACGACGCGTTCTTCCTTGTAGATCTCGTAGTAGGTGTTCGAGATCTTGATGACCTTGTGGTTTTCGTCAGTGGACGTCAGACCTTCGGTCTTGATGATCACGGGAGGCAGGTAGAAGAGCGACTTGTCGCCCTTTGAGGCGATCCGCATGACATCCTTGAACGGGAATAGCGCTTCCCAGGTATCAGACTCGGCATCAAGCTGCTTGCGCAGCTCGTTCATGGTCGCCACGTATCCGTGCTGGGCACCAACTGACAGCGCAGCGTCACGCATGGATCGAGAGCGCTTGTTGGCCAGGTCATCATCCCCTGACAGGCTCATACCAGTGACGTAGTGCATCTTCTGCAGGTCTTTGAGCGGCGAAACGCCGTCTTGGACGCCCGGCGTTGGTGCTGCGAATGCCGGCAGGGAGGCACCCGCGATGGCCACGGCCAAGAGGAGTGGCTTGAGCATGCGAGCCCCCTTACTTCAGGTAGACGAGAACGAGCGACTTCGACGCGCCATCAACCTCAACACGCATCGTCGAGCCGGTCTGAACGCCAAGCTCACGCAGAGCCTCGTTCAGCGGCAAACGGTTCGTCTTGATGGTCACCCAAGCCTCATTTGGGAACTTATTGCCACGAGTCGTGAACTTGTACCCAGCGAGCTGGGAGAGGGCTTGTGCGGCGACGGAGGCCGGGCCCGTGTAGCTGAACGAGGAAATTCGCTCGAAGCCGGCCGGCACGTTCACATCCTGGAAGTGCTTCTGGGCGTGCTGCTGCGGCGTAAGGCTTGGCGCGTTCTTGGCTTCGATGATTTTCGCCAGGGTACGCATCTCGTCGCGACTCTCAATCGCAACCGAGCGCAGCTCATCGAGGGGATGAGCTGGAGGAGTCACCAGGACGGTGTTCGTCCTGAGAATTGGGCTGGAACTGCAGCCAGCGCTCATAGCGATGAGCGCGGCCAGCGCGACAGGCGCCAACTTGAGGTTCATAACTGCTCCGGCCAGTACGTGGCTCTTCTTGTTATGAAATGAATCCTATTGGATAACATCTCAAGCTGCAACTCTAATTTTGCTCGGATCAATAAGTCGAGCATGCTCTTTTATAACTTTGTCTGCGATTGCGTCAAACAAGTTACTGTTCTCGTCCAGCTCTTCCAGTTTGACTGCGTTATCAGCCAGCAGTTTCTGGATATCGGCCTTCGCAGAGCCCTTCGGATACTCCGCAGCCAAGACGGCGAGGGCGTTGCTCAGGCCAATCCGCGCTGTGATCCTGCGCCGCAAAGCCACGTCCTGCGGGGTGGTGGAGTAGGCCCAGACTTCCATTGGGCCTAGGCTCAAGCGCAGAACCTGCTCGACTTTCGGCGAAGCCTCATCCTTCAGTTGGCCGATGTAGAGAACACTTGAGCCTTCCGGGCCAGGCGGCGTCATCCAGCGGCTCATAGTTCGGATTGTGTCGGGGCCGAGACCGAACTTATCGATGATCTCTCTGGTGGAAAGTTCAGACATGCCCTTCGAGAAGATGAGCACGTTGTTAACCATCTTGATAATGGTATCGCTGAAGTCGTCAAGCAGCTGAGAAACCAAAGATACGTGCACGTCGAACTTACGACCTTCACGAATATCGGTCTCAGCCTGCCTCTGAATGGCCGGAACCGGGCTGGTGCGGTGGAATTCGTCCATGCACAGCTTTTTCGGGATCGACTCGTCCTTTTCAATGATTTTGCGGTGGTACGCCTGGTAATCCGGCGGGATCTGCGGCAGCGTCCACTCAGCCTTGCGGTAGAACTCCTTGCAGAGGATGTTCCGCGCAAGCATGTACATGATTGCGGTCTTCTTCAGCGCCTGGTCGGAGCCGTCGCGAGCCACGTTCATGAGGTCGATGGAGACGATCCGGGCCTCGCCGAGCGAGAACACAGTCGGCATCGAGAGGATCTTGTACTCGGCCACGACCTGGGAAAGCATCTGGCGGACGTAATCCAACAGGAGTTCGTTCGAGCCTTCGACAGTGGCTTTTCCGTATACGTCCTTGATCGCAGTGACGGAGGAGAGCACTTCAGTCGCATCTGCCAGGGTCGGTACGGCAAAGGTTTGCGCCTTGATCGCCGCGCCGTGCATGCCTTTCTTGTGGAGCTGATGTACGACCTTCCACCAGGTGACGTTGTCGTACTTGCTCAGTTCAATGCCCGCGTCGGCCAGTGCCTTATCGACCTCAGGGCAGATACCGAAGTCGTAGTTACGGGGCGTGCCATCCTCAGAGAAGTAGTTGTACATCTCATCCACGAGGGCACTGATCAGCTCAGCAAGGCGAGGCGGAGCCGACTTCCTACCGGCCGGCGTGCAGAGCAGGATCATCATGTTGACCACGAATTCGCGGTCGACCTGCATAGGACGCTGGCAGCCCAGCGGGTTGTCGAAGATGTTGACCGCGTACTTGGCGTCCATCTCCATACGGAAGGTCTGAGCCAGGTGCTTCATGTGGTCAGGCAATGCGTCGCGAATCAGGTTGACCCACTGCTCAGAGGAGAAACCGATGTCCAGGATGCCGATACGGGGGATGACTTCGTTACCCAGGCGGGTGAGCAAAGCCGTGTTGGCCGCCGCGAGGTAGAAGGATTTACCGAAACCCGGCGGAGCAAACACGATCTCCATGTTCGCGGTCTGCAGGTCACTGCCCGGCAAGAGAGGGAAGGGCTTCTCGTCGGGGGTACGGTAGAGCAACGATCCTTCAGACCATGGCGATACAGGGCGAGTGATGGGGCTCATCCCGATAGCTTCGCGCGACTGCAAGGGCAGCGGGGTGGCCAGATGATTGGCCGAGAACCCAGGAACAGTGTTGAGCCAGGCCTCTACAGGGTCACCACGCTCTTCAATGATCTGAAGCTGACCCCAGGCCTCCAGGGCTGTTTTCAACTTGGAACGGTTTCTGCGGACGTCTTCTAGGCCCTGTCCCCAGGTGCTGAAGGTGATCTGGGCTGATACAAGGGTGTTCTCTTGCGCTATCAGAAGCAGATCTTCAGCGGCGTCACGAATAACGACGTTTTCGCTGGAGGCCCAAGCCACGAAGCTTGCGAATGTCTTCTTTCGGGAGATCATCTGCTTAACGCGGTCATGCCCCGAGTCGATGACCATCGACATCTGCCAGGGCACGTTGCGGTCGATTGACTGGAAGAGTTCGGCGAATGGTTTGGGCGTTTGCGGACGTTGGTCGACCATGAGAGGAGCGATACGCCACTCTCCGGTGTTTACCAGCGTGGAGTCTTCGGTGTCCTGGGCCGGCTCACGGCTGAACACCTGGTGGGCGATATCCGGCATCATGAAATGACTGATATCGCCATGGGATGGGGATTCGTCGACCAGTCGGAACGGAAGCGGGTCGCCGGGCAGGTAAGCGCGCCACGCATCGCTGGTATCGAACATGGTGACCTGCCGGCGAATCATGTGCACGAACTCATGCGCATTGAGCTTTGCCGACGAGATCTTGGCTTCGTTGAGCTTGGCCATCACCAGGGTGACGAAGCCGGTATGGAGCATCTCCAGGCCTGGGATTTCAACGCCTGAAGACTGACCGTGACTACCAGGCTTCAAACCGCCATTTCTTGAAGCTTTCTGTGCACGCTCCTTCATCGAGCTCTTGAGAATGTCCGGGTGCATAGCCTTAGGGCTGGTAGTCAGCACCAGGTGACATGTCTCGAGCACCGTTTTGGTCTCAAGGAACCTTTGACGCTCCTTGACCATTCCATCCAGGTCGAGCTTCAAGTTGTGAATCGTGCGCAGGATGCCCTCAATCGAGCGACGCAGGCCCTCACGTGAGTTCAGAGGGTCGCGTCGGAAGACGAACTGCAGCCGGTGCCCAGGACGCTTCAGGGCAGCACCTAGGCCCTCGTCCAGGGTTTGGAGGAGGGTGGCGAATGCATCGGCGCCGACGATGCCATAGGTGCCCTTGATCTCCAGGCAGGTAACGAGGCCGCCATCACGAGTGACAAGCTCATTCTTCCCACTAGCGGTCTCCAGCTGGCAGTAGTGCTGCACGTTCGTCTTGAAGACCTTGTTGATAGCGTTCGCCAGGTTATGACCAAAGCCCATGGGGTTAACTCCTCTTCTCTGCGGCGTAGGTGAGCGCTTTCTGCAACTGCTGGGTCACAACGCGCTCGCGGCGCCCGCTGTCCGCGAGCTCCTCAGCCGGGTAATCTGCAATTTCATCGAAAATCATGATGGCCCCGAGAGAGGACTCGCTCTCTTCCAGGGCCTTCACCAGCATCAAAGTCGTGCTCGCCTGGCAGTTGCGCTGAAGAACCGCCATGGCGTCATTCAAGCTATCCATCGACAGACTCCTCTTTCAGGGGACAGAGCAGACCGTTATCAAGAGCTACCTGGCGGGCGCGCTCCTTCTGGCCTTCGGTGAGGAACACCAGAACCCGGCCCATGCCGTAGGAGCCGACAACAAAGCCGGCCTTGTGGAATTCGAATGCGGCACGGCCACAAGCTGCGCGGTCGTAAGCCCTCAGATAGGCCCCCAGAGCGGTGTTTCGCTTGTTGACGGGGGCAGCCAGGGCTGCATACAGATTCTCGAAGAGGAGCCCGTCAGAGACGCCGCAACCTACGCTTTGGCAGTAGTCAGGTAGGTGATCGCGGATCAGACCGGAAGAGGTGCTCGCCGCTCGGTAGATGGTGACGACCGAGTACTCCAGAAGCTCCAGGAGCTCTGGCCAGGTCACCCAGGTGCGTGGCTCCTTGGCGCCAGCGCCAAACGATGCGAATGACCGGTGGGAGGCCTCATGGCTCAACACCGCGATGTTGAAGAACGTGGCCCGGTTTGAAGTCCGGAAGTTTTTCGCGCATTTATCGATAAAGGAGTCGGTCAGGGACAGCTTTCGACCGTCCTTGGTGCCAAGGGTGTACTCGCGCTTGAAGTCTTCTGCGCGCCATTGACTACCGGTTGGGTAAACACGACCAAACAACCATTGCGCAAAAGCATCTCGCGGGTAGTAGAACGTCACCGGACTGGAGCGATCTGGTCGCTTCACGCCGGCCATGGCCTGGTTTTCCTGGGTAGAGTGGTCAACGACCAGCTGCACCACGTTGCTATCCAGACCGGAGTAGGGCTCCGTCATCCCCGGAATGAAGATCCGGTCAGAGATGGCCTGCTGGTAGCGGTAGTTATAGTTCTTAGGATCGGCACCCAGGAAGGCCTTTCCGAGCGATGCAACCCGTGAGAAGACTTTGGACAGAACTTCTGCCAGGCGCCGGCCGGTGACGATGCCCAGCTCAACCTGCAGCATGCGGATACTGGTACGGAAATACTGAGCCTGGGTGAGATGTCGTAGACGGAGGAGGTTCAACTCTCTGAACACTGGGAATTCGAGATTGGTCACCCACAGGGTTTCAGTCGACAGCTCGTGGTAGCCACTGACGTAAAACGCCGAATCACCGTCAATGGAGGCAAAACCTCCACGCGGTGACTTGGGGTCATCGAAGATACAAACACCGATCTTGATTTCTCTCATAGCCCACAAAGGCAACCCTGGGAGTTGCCAGGCGCATAAACGCCGTCATTTATAATTATTGTTGTTTGACGGCCAAACTTTAACTCGCTTCAGGCCATTGCGCAATCTTATCTTCGGCGAGTCGAACCCACTCTGTTGGTGGGAACTTTTTCGAACTTTCTACCAATTCTTTTATATATGACAAATATGCCTTTTTCTTCGGAAGTAGGAAAACCCCGTTTAGGGCATCACCACGCTTGGAATATGCCGCATCCGAAAGACTCGTCATCACATCGCCAATTACCTCGGGGAACGAGGTGCCTAGGATGTGCACAGCTGGGGTGTCGCACTTTTCCAGACGCGCCAGCAACTGGCCGGCCGTGTTGCGGATATCGCCAGTCGCAGTCTCTTCAGCGATCCACAGATTGCGCACCAGGTTGTTCAGACCGGCCTGGGAGATCACAGGGGTGCCGTCTGCGTTGGGCGCTAGGTAGATCAGGGAGGCGCGGCCTTGGATGCCGGCGAAAGCGATGTGGTGGCACATGTGGCACAGCACACAGCTGGTCACGAGATTCTCCAGACGCTGATCGTTGTGATCGTCGTTTACGTGGTGGGTCTCGTTCTTCTTGTCTTTGAAGCCACAGAACCTGCAGCAGTAGTCGTCGCGCTTGAGGGCCTGCGGCCTGGCAGCGCGGTAAGCGGCGTCAGACGCAGGGGCGTTGGGAGAATCCTTACGGTGGGCCTTGCGCTTGACAGACAGATGGATGGGAAGCAGTTCCAAATCACACACTCCTCAGACGAGAAGGGGTGGCCGAAGCCACCCCATCTGTTTGCCCGAACCTTAGATGTTCGAGCCCTGGACACGGGACGCAGCATCGTCGCCCTGACCAGATGCCACCGACTCGGTGAACAGGCCGATCAGCCACGGGATGATCATCAGGCCGGTGCCCACGAGGAGGGCCATGACACCGGTCTTCAGGTGGCCACGGTTCTCTTCTTTCTGGTCACGGTAGATGTAGAACAGACCAGCGGCGAACATGAACACACCTGCCGCGCCGAAGATCAGTTTCGCCAAACCCAAGATCGAGTTGATCTGGCTTTTCCAGGATGTTGCCGCCGACTGGAAACTGTTGGCTGCGTTTGCGTCAACCGCAAACAGGGCCATCGCAAGAGCGACGGTGACCCCAACTCCAATCAACGGTTTATGCTTAGACAGCATGTGAAGCCTCCGCTTTATTATTGTTCTTATCGGGCGACTCTTAAGTTAAGGCAAAGAAACTCTATTTGCAATATCGCAAATAAAGAGACTTACTTTATAACTTTAATTAGTTTTTCGCCAACTTGTAGCTGTCCATCTGCGGAGAGACCTTTAACCACGCCAACGCCTTTATAGCTGTCGCCGACACGGTAGATTTCAAACGAACCCTTGTCATCCATGATGCCGAAGGTACGGCCTTCGTCGATCACAGCGTTCACCGTAGCACCGGAAACGTACTCCACCTTTCGCACGACCGGGGCCGGCGTCGGGGCAGGGCGGCTCTCACGGCGCGACTCGCGCTTGGGCGCCGGCTTGGCCTTAGGCTTCACCTCTTGCTTCACCACGAGCGGCAGTTCCTGGAGCTCGCCATCGATGTAGGACTTCTCACCCAGGAGCAGCAGTGCGCCGTTGTTCACGACCTCGGCGACCTTCAGCTTGCCGGATGTGGAGTCCAGGGTCTCACCCTCGAACAGGGTGATCAGTCTGCTGTCCTGCTGACGCTGGACGATGGCCATCTTGCCGGTCTTCGAAGTGTCGACGATCTTGAAACCTGCCAGACGGTTGCGACCGGCGGCCTTGGGATCGGTGTTCTCCGGAACGACCTTGATTGGGGGCGCCGGCTGCTTCAGGACGCCCTTGTTGGCGGCGAGGATAGCGTCGAGTTGAGCCTGGGTGGCGTCAGCTTTCGCGGTCACGGCATCGACTTTTGAAGACAATTGCACTTGCGCAGCGCCTTGCACCGAAACGGTGGCGTCGAGCTTCTGCACTGTCGTTTGCGCCTCATCGACCTTTTGGCCAATTTTGCTGGTGGCAGCAGTGTTAGCTTCCAGCGCTTCTCGAAGCTTGAGGAGATCTGACGGAGCGAGCGTTTCGGGTGAAACGCTGTTGTAGCTCTCCGCAGGAGTTGGTCGACCGTTCAGTTCCATGGGCATGCCCAGGCCTGCGTCAGCAGATGCCTGTTGCGGACGCGGAGTAGGGGCGGGGCTGTTGAAGTTCAGACCTTCAACGCCAGACGGACGGGTCGGCTGAAGTTGGCCAAGACCCTCAACCTGCTGCGGCGCGGGTTTCGGGGCTCGAATCTGCGGGGCCGGAACCTGCACCGCAGCACCAATGTTGGCGCCAGCGGTCGGCTTCGGTGCCGAGTCTTCCTCAGCTTGCGCCTGGTTGGCTTTGACATTGCTGTACGCAACCAGGCCTACGGTAGTGGCGACGAGCACACCGATGCCCACCACACCCATGCCCAGGGGGCTACCGAGGAAGGACTTCTTCGGCGGCGCTTCAGGGCGAGTGGTATCGATGGTCGGCTCATTTCCGCCGTAAATGTCATGCTCTTCATCAGGCTCGCCGTCCTGGAAGTCTGCGCTGGCGTCATCAGCCTCCTTCCCGAAGTAGTCGTCGTCATCGGCTTTCCCTGCATCGTGACCGTTGTCGGTCGGGTACGCAGCGTTATGGTCGTCTTCAGGGAAGCTGAATTCGTCGTCTTCGTGAGCCATGTTGCTCTCCAGATTCTTGTTCTATGTGGATATTAATGTTGGATTGTTTTAAAGACAACAAGGCGACAATGTCGCCCTGTTGTTTTGAAGTACCTGCGGTTATTTGAACTCGCTTTCGCTAACCGCCTGCATGAACATGATGTAGATTGATTTGTTAGGCTCAACAGTAACAGTTGGCGGCCTGTCAAACTCTCTCTCAAAGATCGGGGCGAAACGCTCACCAGCTTTACCGATACCAACTTTCACCTGGTCACCAACATTCGGTAGTGGGTTGGTAGTGGCCGAAGAAGAGCCATCGGTATTAGTGACAGTCTGGGTGCCCGTCAGCGCGTTCGCATAGCCCTCGGCGAAGCTCGCGAGGAACAGCTTGCTGTAGCGCTCGAGGGTGTGATTGTCGACGCCGTCTGCCAGCGAAGACCGCATGGTTTCGGAATCCAGAGCGATGGCCTTCACGGTGGCAGACTTCTTGTTGACCGTCATGCTCTCGAAGGTGATGGTGGCCTTCTCGCCGGTACGGGCCGGGTTCCCCGTCAGCACTGCCCCTTCAAGCGGGCCCTTATCTACCACCACTGCGCGCACCGGGCTGATCTCATCAGTATTCACACCGATCTGAAGGACGGCCGAGTAGATAACGCCAGGGTTGATATTGCCAGTTCCCTCAACTTTGCTGATCGAGTTCTGGGCGATAACTTCGCTGGGGTACATGGAGCGAGTGGACGACTTCTTCTTGGCGGAAGACGAATCGTTGGTAGAGCTATCGTCATCCCAATCATCTTCATCCGATGAAGTTGACTTAGTGGTCTTCGAGTCGGCCAGCAGCTTCTCATAACCTTTCGAGTTCGAAGTATCCTGCTTATTGATACCGCTCGATCTGAGGCCGGCCTTATCCGATCCCGAGGCGAAGTACTGCGGAGCTGGGAGGCTCTGCGCCGGCTTCATCTTGTCGACATAGGTGTTGACGTTGGTCTCGTAGTCGATAGCGAACTTGCGCTCATTCTCCAGGAACGACTTCCAGGGGCTCTCCTGAGCAACTGGGCCAGAGTTTTTCTGGCGCACGCGCTCCAACTCTTTCTTGTTCGCTTCTTCCTGAGCCTTACGCTTGGCTATGACCTCATCGATGCTCGGGCCTTTCTTGGGCTCGGGCTTCTTCTCGACCTCGGTCTTTGTGGCCTCTTGGCCGAAGTCGAGGTTGATTGAGGAAACGTGACTGTTCACCCCTTTTTCAGAGGCGGCGATCTTCTTTTCTTCGTCTTTTGCGTAGATCTGGCCAACCTGAGTGTCAGCACCAAAGATCACCTTGTCGGTTGCCTTGTCCTTTCCGATCTGGTCGTTGGTGGGTGTCGAGGGCAGATCAGACACGCCTGCAATGATCGGATTCTCCTTATGCCCCATTCTGGTGAAGCCAATGATGACGAAGATCACCACAACCAGCATGGTGAGGCTAACCATCAGCTTCGCCCGGCCGTTCATGTTCTTGTTGAGGTTCGAGAAAACGCCCATGGTTACCTCACTCCTGGCTCGGTGGCATCTGATCCACCGATGAAGTACTGGGCATCACCTCCTGATTTACCCGACAATTGCACCCCCTTGGAGGCAGGTGTCTCAATGCGCTGACTCACTGCAGGCTTGGCCGCTGATTGCCCGCCCTCATGTTCTTTTGCGGCCAAAGCCTTCTGAGCTTCTTGCAGGTAGAACATGCACCCCGCCGTCACGATAATGATCAGGCAGGCACACATAATCAGGTCGATCAGGAAGAAGCCTTTTTGATTGATCACTTGGCATTCTCCTCATCGAAGACGGTCTTCGCCCTTCTGATTTGGGTCTGGTAGACGCCCTCGACCGATCCGCTCATGCGCACGCCATCCACGGAAACCGAGATGTACGGGGTAGGGTGAACCTTGTAGAGGAACTTGCCCGTCGGCGTCATCGAACTCTCAACCGGCGGAGGCAGCAGCAAACGGCCTGGGAGCGCCAGGTAGAGGAACTGACCGTCGTACCAAGACTCCGACCCAGGGACGCCGTTGATCGTCAGGGTGCGCGAATTGGCCGGCTTGCGGCCGCCCTGCATCTCGATCAATTCGTTCGAGACGTTGTTAATTTCATGCTGGAAGACCGGCTGGATGTCAGCCTTCGGGCCCAGCTTAGGGATGGTCACGGTAATCCGACCGTCTACTGTCGTTCTCGTGCCCTTCAGGATGACCGGAATAGACGCCGGCAACCCCTCAAGGACGACGGCGGCATTGGAATCCGAATAGTCACGCCCCATCACGAAGGATGCGATGTGTTTGTTCGATCCGATGATCTGGCGGGTGAAAGCAGTTTTGTCCCCCACAACACCGTCATCGCTGATCGGCCACGGGGCCCCTGTCGAATCGTAGAACTCCACCTGGGCCGCGTAACCACCAATGGTGGAGATCACGATGGGGGTGTTCGAGTCCGGGTTGTAGGTGATGTTGCGCACCTTGAAGTTCGGCTCACCCGAGAGACGACGGTTGGTGGCCTCGTCGATGTCAGCCAGGCGCTGACGTAGGGCCGTGATCTCATCCGGCGACATCGGGGCTTTCTTCTCGACCACGTCGCGCTTAATGCGCTGCTTGTCGTTGGAGCGCATTATGTCGCGCAGCGCGCGCAGCTGGTCTTCTTCGTACAGCGCGCCAGCCAGAGCTGATTTCTTCCCGCCGGTTTGTTCACGGTCGAAGTCGGTCACGTCGCTGTAGAACGCTGGCTCGTCTGCCTTTGGAGCGGGGGCAGCCTTGGCGTCAGGCGCCGGCTTACCGTCAGTAGAAGCGGCCGCATCAGCCGGAGCGTCTTGGGCAGCTGCAGGAGTAGGGGAGGTAGGAGCTTCAGTCGCTTGCGGAGTTTCAGCAAACGCCGAACCGCCATACAAGGCCAAAAGCATGGCCAAAGCCAGCGGAGACCGTCGCATCGTGTCACCTTTATTATTGTAATTATTGACGACATCGGCAATTTACTACAAAAGGAGACTCAATAAAAGAGAACCCCTCCAACTTGGGAGGGGCTCATCTATCAGCGGTTGGTCATCAAGATCTTTGCGATTCCGAGACCGTCGGCGTTGGCCAGCATACTCGTTCGCTCAACCCAGATTGTCAGTCGAACTTTCTTGGTCAGCTCTTTCCCTTTCGTCCGGAAGGTAAGAATGGCGTCGACCTGGAACGTCCAAGTCCAGATGCCTGTCTTGTCGTTCGGGGCCGGGGCAGGGGAGACCAGGATCGGCGTATGTTCACAGACCAGGCTAAGAATGAGCTCGCCGTCTTTCACTGCCTGGATGTACCCGGCATCGTTAACTTCGCGGAGGAACTCCGACGCGCCTCGGTCGGTAAACCACTTCATCGTGGATTCGTTCAGCTGGGTCTGATAGTCCGAGTAGTTGAAAGAGAATGTGTCGACAAGCGCGTGCTGTACCCACTGCGAAACCACTTCTGGCTTGTGGTTAGGCTGGCCCAACGGGATCAGCGTGAGAATTGAGCCACTATTGTCGGTGGCGATATAGACGCGCTCACTTTTTGCACTGAAAGCAACGTATGCGATGAAGCACTGTGCGATGACACCGAACAGCACGATGGCAGCTGCCAGGAACAGCTTCTTAGAGCCATCGCTTAGGAAGTCATTCCGGGTCTTCACCACCTGGACAGGGGAGGCCTTCGCCGGCTGCTTGCCCTGAGGCTTGGTCACAGCACCCGTCGGGGCTGGCTTGGCGCCAGCCTTCCTGGGCTCTACAGCTTTGTTCGACATCACGGCCTCACTATCTTGAGTGGTTTCAGTTCATAGATCTGCCCGTCCTGGGTTGTGGCATGGGGAGTAGGTGCGGGAACCGAGAGGTAGAACAGCCCTCCAGCAAGCAGCACCAGCGTTCCGATAATCGATAGGAAAAGAATGAAGTTCACGGCCAGCGCAAAGCGGGTCTCGTTTACCCTCATGTCGTAGTCGCTGTCATCGATCTCAACAGCTGTGAGAGCAAATTCCTTCAAAACCTCAGAAGGATCTAGCCTGGCCTCAGACGTAGTTCGTTCCTCTGGTGGAAGGCGCACTCTTTTATTGCTTGGGATTTCCATACAAATCCTCTTTTTCGAGGACTATATCACCGTAACAAATCAAACAACAATTTTCGCAGTGGAGTAGTGCAAAGTTTGCACAATAGTTTTGTTGCCAAGGTGTTTTCTGTTATACGATTTCATGAATTAATTTGACGTTGAATGTTATCTTTGGAATGTTCCTTTTTGGTTTTCTAAGTTTCTGTCTAATGCGAAATCTCCCGTGCATCAAGGAGGAGCCTGGCTTCCCAAACCCATGAAGTCGGCTAGAGATCAAGTCGCATGGTGACTTTGTGGCATCAACAGGGAAGGGGAGGAGTTATAAGCCAAAAAAGGCAGAAAGGTGATCATTTTTGACCACAAAACTACCGTTTATGTCTCTGAAATTGCCAGCACTGGCACTGGTGGTGACGAGCGAAAGGAGAGGCTCTGCGGGCTCACATGCTCCCACAGGCCTCGAACAGTATTTGTAGTTATAATTGTTATAAAAACTATAATTAATGAAATAGATTATAATCTAGGGGGCTTCCCTGGGGGCGTCCATGCGGTATTTGGCCAGGATCGCTTCCGCTTGGGCGATAGCTTCCATGATTTTGCCATCAAGGATCGGAACCCTGGTGCGAGTGGGGCGGCCTTCTACCTGGTGAGAGACAACAAGGTAGAGCAGTCGGCCACGGTGGAAGCCGTAGGACAACCCTGGAGGCAACTGGGGGAGAGGTAGGCCGGTGGCTGGATCGAGTTGCTCAGCTCTCTGTCGGCGTCGCTTGAGCTGAAAAACTGCGTCGGTGACCGGTGTCCCATACTTCTCGAGGTGAGTTTCATCGCGCCAGCGCTTTGCGGCCGCCACAGCATCATCAAGCGACGGATAGTCGCGAATCATGAAGAAGCGGAGCAGCTCATCATCGCCTCGTTCGATCAGCACCCTGACCTTCTTCGCCTGGATGCGGATGTATTTGGATGATCCTTTACTGGACAATTGCGCGCGTCACCGTGGGTCTAGGGTTGCCTCAATCATCCCTTTGTAGCCGGCGAAGACTGAGGGAAGCACGAGCTGGCCGTCCTGGAGGACGAACGCAGGGACACCTGGGATGCCGTACTTACGAGCCAGGGCCTGAGCAAAAGAAATCTTGCTGTTCACTTGAGGGGAGTGAAGCAAGGCAAGGATTCGGGGCTCGACGTCTTTCTCATCATGCTGGGCTGCCCAGGAGGCGAGCAGGGGTCGAAGGCTGATGATGATCTCTTCTTCGGTGCTCGGGTGCTTATCCTGGATGATGGTCATCACCTGTAGATGGTCAGCCTGAGTGAAACCGATCTCTTCGAGCGCGTAGAACAGGCGACCGTGAAGCTCCCAGCTCGCCTTGAAGGCGAGAGGGACGAGCGTGTAGCGATCTGGGTCGAAAGAGGGGTCTGACTTACCCTTTTCGATAATGGCCGACTCGAGGCTCAGGCAGTGGGGGCAGCCGTACCAGAAGAACTGGTAGGTGAGGGCACCGGTTTCACGAGATCCCACCTTTTGCTCGATTTTGGGTGGCTCAGCTTGGTGTTCCCGCTGCTTAGCGTTCCAGCCCATGGTGATCATCCCGATACCAAGGCCCATGCCGAGGATCCCGATGATCATCATTTTTCTTCCGGTGCTGAGGCTCAAGGGGAACCGCCTTCACGAGTGAGTCCCGCGATCCTACCCAAATCGTCATGGGGTGTACAGGCCGAACAGCAGGTATGTAGGCGGTCGCAGATCTGCGTGAGAGGTCTGCAGAGGAGGAGGGGCTCAAGACCCCCTTCGGCGCGCAGCGCGACTAGCTTTTGCTCTGCACTTCGGCGCAAAGCGCGACTCGCTCTTGATCTGCATTTCGGCGCGAAGCGCGCCTCGCCATCGATGCGGCCGGAGAGGGAGCTCAGGCGCGATAACAGCTCAGAGGGTGGGTGGCAATGCTCTTCTTCGGCGCACAGCGCGAATAGTGTCTTGTGTTTGGCGAAACACAATATGTTGGCTATGTAATGAAGGTGACAGCACAAGATAAGGTGGTGCTGATTAAAAATTGATCATAGGCCGAGTATTTTGGAACCAAAGAGAAAGCTACGACCTTCGGTCTGAGACAGCGAGTATTGCTGGAGGCCCGGAGGGCCGTACAGCTCACTCAAATCCTGGGTACCGCACCAGCTCTTCTTTTCCCCAGGAAAACCAGCACAATTCCTACTTTCAGAAGCCCCCCAGAAAAAGAGAATCCTGGTTTGGCAGACTCCTGTGATGAAGGAGTTCTGTGGAGGTTCCGGCTGCACCCTCTCTTGGACACAAATAGGTAAATCAGCCGCGCTTCGAATTTTTAAAGGGGGCGATTTGAAAAATATTTTCGTTGCTGGCCAGGCTCACGGCTGCTATTCGCGCGTTGGTAAACTGTTGGCCTGATGTATGGTTGTGCTATACTCTGAAATAACCGTATTACTCGTTAGATGGCGAGATCTGTCATGGATGTGTCTTTCTTTTCGGCCAGGCGTAAAGCCCTGATGGCCGCACTTGCATCTTCTGGGCTGGCCCATAACAAGCCCTGGGCGCCGCCCGAGCACCAGGTTTGTGTAACTAGCCAGGCTTCGCGAGGATCTGTGCGACCAGGTGCTGGCCAGGCGGGAGGAGATCACCAGGCATCATCTCGAGATCGGGTCACAGATCTGGGGCGAGCTCCGGTTTCTCCGCCTGGCAACGACCATCGAGGAGATCTCACCCAGGGCGTCTCGCCCCTGGGTGAACAGCCGGGCGCATCTCAGCCTGGCGTGCCTCTGCATGAGCGCGAGGTACTAATGGTTCGTCTCCAGGGTGGCCTCAAGGAGCTGAAGATCTGTCTGATGGGGACTGGGTTGTTCGCCATTCGCCAGATAGTTTCAAGCGACCGCGCTGTGACCCTCATGCTCAATTCCGATGCGAACGCCCTGGTCGACATCATCAAAGGTCTCCAGCACAATAGCGTCGGTGTGCATATGCAGGAGTCCCGCGCATGACGCTGGATGTACAAAATGACCTGGCCAACCGCCTTGCGGTGTTGAGCCAGCAGATGGGCCTGGACGACGTCGACGAAACGCTACTGTGGCGTCATGTCGCTGATCAGCCGAAGACGGCTCAGGTCGACGCAATTATTTCCAAATTGCTCTCCGAGTATGGGGAGCAGCAGCCGGTTACCATCATTGGCTACCGGTATGAGGCAGAGATGCCTGAGCGCTTTTACACCAAGGCGGCGCTGCGTCGCTCTTTGGTCGGCGTGAGGCTTAAGCGAAGTGACTGCCGAGGCTCCAAGTTGCAGCCTCTTCAAGCCTACTCTCGCGACCTCGACGAATACCGTGCTGAGCTAGATGCCAGCATTCGGCACGAACTGTTCGAGCTGTGGAAGGACGACGTCACCGCGTGTCTTCGCGAGGACGGCGTAAATTGGGAGCCGCCCATGTACACCGACATCCAGCTGAAGCTGGTCGTCGAACACGAGAGCTTACGTACCAGACTCTCAGTTTCCGCCTAATTGCGTCGCTGGCGGATCGTGGTGGACAATGGACGACAGTCGGCCGGCGGCGTTTTTCGCCCCGGCATTTTCATCACGTGAGGGTGTTTCATGCTTAGTTGGGACGACGAAGGTCAGGATCTGGCCGGCGCGCAGCCGCAGAATGCGGTGTCCGCAGTGCAAAGCCAGGTCGAAGGGGAGGAGCCGTCGGTTGCTGCAGCTCGTACCGTGAACAGCAGTGACTCCGAGGCGGTGGCTCGAGCCAAACGCAGCCTGGATGAGATGGATGTCCAGGAAGGCATGGACGACCTGGAGGGCGCCTCGGCCCGAGTCCACGTCGGCGACAAGCAGATGATCAACGCTCGCGCCGACCTCAACCAGCTCGTGCCCTTCAAGTACGACTGGGCGTGGCAGAAGTACCTCGACGGCTGCGCAAACCACTGGATGCCACAGGAAGTGAACATGGTCTCCGACATTGCTCTTTGGAAGAGCAGGGATGGCCTGTCCGAAGACGAACGCCGCATCGTCAAGCGTAGCCTGGGCTTCTTCTCGACTGCCGACTCCCTGGTTGCCAACAACCTGGTACTGGCCGTCTACCGCCTGATCACCAACCCCGAATGCCGGCAGTACATCCTCCGCCAGGCGTTCGAGGAGGCGATCCACACCCACGCCTACCAGTACTGCATCGAATCCCTGGGCATGGACGAAGGCGAGATCTTCAACATGTACCACGAGATTCCCAGCGTGGCGAAGAAGGCCTCCTGGGGCCTGAAGTACACCCGCTCGATCTCCGATCCGAAGTTCGAAACCGGGACGCCGGAAACCGACCGTCAGTTCCTGCGCAATCTGATCGCCTACTACTGCGTCCTGGAAGGCATCTTCTTCTACTGCGGCTTCACCCAGATCCTCTCCATGGGCCGCCGCAACAAGATGACCGGCACCGCCGAGCAGTTCCAGTACATCCTGCGCGATGAGTCCATGCACCTGAACTTCGGCATCGACATGATCAACCAGATCAAGATCGAAAACCCGCACCTGTGGGATGCCCAGATGAAGGACGAAGCGACCCAGATGATCCTGCAGGGCACTCAGCTGGAGATCGAATACGCTCGCGACACTATGCCGCGCGGCGTCCTGGGCATGAACAGCGCGATGATGGAGGACTACCTCAAGTTCATCGCGAACCGCCGGCTGGCCCAGATCGGCCTGAGGGAAGAGTACGCCGGGGCCTCCAACCCGTTCCCCTGGATGTCCGAGATCATGGATCTGAAGAAAGAGAAGAACTTCTTCGAGACCCGTGTGATCGAGTACCAGACAGGTGGCGCCCTCAGCTGGGATTAAGCTGCAATTGATGCAAAAAGGGAGGCCTCTGGCCTCCCTTCTTCGTTTCAGGCGCCGTTTACTCGCCGTTGGGGTTGGCTGCCAGCTCGGTGCCTATGGTCTTGAGGATGCCACTGCCGAAGTTGCTGTCAGGGACTACGTCGCAGAGGTTGATCGTGCCGTCGGGGTTGTGCCTCATCAGGAGAGAGAAGGGCTTGTCGCCGGCCTTAGCCGGGGTGACCTTCAGCACTACCAGGGCATAGTCGCCTTTGTCGGTGTGACTGGATTTAACCTCGGTGAAGGCCATCTGCGCCCCCAGGCGGGACAGAAGTGGGGCATACAGCTTCGAGAGCCGGCCGCCGGCCACTTTCAACACCTCTGGGCGCATCTGGCCCATGAGGTTGGAAGAGATGCCTACCAGGTCTTCATAGCCGCAGCGCTCATCGAGCATCTCGGGGAGGCTCTTCTCTGCGATCACGGGCCAGGATTTGCCACTGGCACGGATTTCGATGAGGTCTGAGACAACCCTTCGAGCCTTGATGGTGGCCTGCTTTTCCAGGGCCTTGGTGAAATCGTCTGCATGTGCGAAAGAGGCCAGGCAAAGCCCGGCAAGAATGGCTGTAAACCTGCGCATTCACTGGCTCCAAACTTGACAATTTGTCAGGAAATGACTATTTTCCACGCCATAAGGTAGCTGAATTTTATATGGTCGAGCCATGAGCCCGATGATCAAAACTTCACTACCGTGATGGCATGGCATCTTGGATTGAACTCAGTCCATCAGCGCTTAGCTACACGGATGTGCTGAAACGTACATGTTGCGACACCAGGTTCTGTAGAATTCGGGTGTCGTTAGGACAGAGGTGAAAGATGTCGTCCACCACCAGCAAGGTTTCCATCCCGGAACAAGACGGGGTCAACGAAGAGTACCAGGCGGAATTTACCGCATCAGGGATGTTGCTCATAGCCCACACCCCCATTGGTGTCGAGCTTCCTCAGCAGTTCAAGATCGCTGCTGAGGGTCACCATTTCCATGTAACCCAGGAAGGTGACCAGTTCTTCGTAGACCAGGATGATCGTGACGCCTTTACCGCCATGGTGTTTGGATGAGCACTATCCAGGAACAGCTTGCTCACGCTGCCAACCAACTGCGGGAGAATCTGCTCTACATCTATGCCCTGGGGAATAACCCTCTGGAGCGCGTTGATGGCGGCCGCAGCATCGAATATCCCGGCAAGAACATTCAGGGGCGTGTCAGCCTCGAAGACGGGGGTGTCCAGTTCCTGGAAGGAAGGCAGGTGATCTACGACAGCCGTAACCCATCAGCCTGCATCGACCCGGAGCGCGCGGCAGACGTCGGCGTGCAGCTGGGTATCGAGTCGGCAAAGCTGTACGGTTCTCTGACCAGGTAAGTAATGCTCGTCTATCACAGGAGGTGATCTATGGCATTTGCACCCAATTCTCTGTCTGTACGTGTGAACGAATCCTTCGCGGAGGTGGCTTGCATGAGCGCAGCCGCTGCCAACGAGCTGATCATGCGATATCCCGAGTATCGCGGTGCTCATGGCGACGATACCCACCCGTTCTGGATCGCCAAGGGCCGCCTCATGCTCCATGAGCTGCAGTTCATCCAGGAACAGGTTGAGCTGCAGGACAACGAAGTCCGGCACTGAACCACCCCACACTTCCTCTACCCACCTTAGATTTCCAGGAGTCCAGGCATGCTGGCCGAGGTACTGTTTGCTATCGCCGTTGGCGCCCATAACGAAAAAACCAGCTCCTCGAGCGCCGATCATAAACCAGGCGCTGCGCGGAGGGTCGAGCAGGTGGCGGCTGGGAAGGGTCAACCAGGCCGGCTCTACAGTGGCGCAGTCAGTCATGCGGAGAAGCGTGCCGGCAAGTGACCGGACAGCAGTGAGCAGAAGGCCAGCGAAAGCTGGTCTTTTTGTTGACGGGGTTTGGGTGGGAGCTGTCGAGAGGGGATGGGGCGGCGGCGAGAGAGGGGCTCGCCGCTCTACTCCAGGGTCAGATCAGAGTCTTGGGCTTGGAGCAGATCGCTTGAGACTTGCCGAACTGGCCTATGAGAACCTTGGGGGATTCCCGAACAGGGGCAGGGGCGGCAGTGCTTTTCGCGTTGAGGCGACCGTTTTTGAGAAGCAGGTTGTTGAGATCTCCGACGACAGCGTACTGGAGGGTGCTTGGGCCGCAGGCGTCCATTAGCACTCGACAGATGCTTTCGCTGAAGAACTCATGCAGGACTCCCCGCTTACGCATGTTTCTGGAAGCTGTTTCGCAAAGCTCATCTTCCATCCCGTGGCGGAGCATTTCCCCTACAGAGTAGGAGTCATCATCTTCACCGTCAGGCTGGTATAGGGTGTTGAGCACCTCTTCTGCTTTCTGAGCCGTCTTGAGCGACTGCTGGTTCATCTGCACTAGCTTTTCGAGCGCGAAGGTCGCGTCGCGAAGCAGCGTGACGATGAAACCCAGGTGCTCGCCGGTCATGGTTGCTACGAACTTGCCACCACTCTCCGCGATAGTTTCGAAGAGAGGGCCAAAGACCTTCTCCACGGCACGCAGCTGAGATAGGTGGGGGGAATCCATCCCGTTTACGCCGCCTTCCTGGCAAGTCGAGTTTAGCTTGTGCGTGAGTGTGGTCAGTTGGGCCCCAACGGACACCAAGATCTCCTGCATCGCGCGCGGGTGTAAATCACGCCCGGCATCCAAGCTTGTCGTTATAGCGGTCATAAGGCGTAAAGTCCGTTCTACTTCGAGCGTCGTGTTGGCACGCTTTTATTCGTTTTTGACAGGCCGCTAATCTCTGCAGCGGGGCAAAATATAGTTGACCAAAACGCCAGCAGTCAACAGCGTCTGTAAAATTTACACCATGATTTTTCATGGAAATCCGACGGTTGTGTCAATTTCACCTTAATTGACGGTTGACAATGTTGAGGATCAATGGGCTTCCTTGACATGTGGGTTAAAAAACGAACGATCCGCAACCAATGGTTGGCGTGATCAGGAGAAGAAAAGAAATGGCCTCAGCCCTGAAAATCGGCAGCCCCGTGGATGCAAACAACCGCAAGGACATCGAGATCTTCACCCGCGACAACGGGAATCTCATTTTCGTCCTGAAAGAGAAGGTCAACGGCGCTTATCTGCCGGATCGGGTGGGCTCCGCCCATGTCAACGGTGTAGGCGACAGGTCGGTGATCGTTCTTCGCGCCGCAATGCGTCAAAAAGATGATGAAGGCAACTTCCTCACGCAGCCTCGTCAAAAAGATGGCAAGTTCATCGGCTACAACGGCAAGCCGGTGGATTCGGAAGAAAAGGCGGCACGGGTATATGTCGACAAGACATACCCTAACGACGATTCCAAGATCATCTACGCTCAGATCGGCGTGCTGTTCGTGAAGAACACCAAGAAAGACCCGGCGAAAGAGGGTGCCTTCGTTCCGACGGAACAGACCCAGGTCACCGCCAAGCTCTATTCCGATGACGAAGCCATTGAGGCTGAGCGCAACTACCTGCGCATGACCAAGTGCGAGAAGGGCAGCGACAAGCACAAGGAGTTCGCTGACGCCATCGACAAACTGCGCTCCGAGGGTGGCACCTGGGCCAGCTTCTTCATCAACGATGCCGGCAAGCTGCTCAAAGACCTGGGTCATGAAGTCCGCGTCCAGGCCAAGCCTGCGCAAAACAAGCAAAAGGACGCCGGTAAGGGCAACGATAGCCCAGCGCCGTAAGTCCGCAACAGGCTGAAATACAGAGAAAATCTCGCTGCGGCGGGATTTTTTCTATGCGACAATTAGTTGTTAATTGACACTCAGTGTATGGTTCTACTATACTCTTAACCGTGAGCTGGCCAATCGAGTCGGCAGAGAACGCGAGGATTCAGTGATGACCAACATCGTAATTGGCGTAGGCCAAGTCCAGAGCCACGAGATCAAAAGCGGCTCCGAAGGCCAGGACAAGCTGACTGTAAACGTCCGCTTCCACGGCCGCCGTAAGCCGGAATTCCTGCCGGTTGTTGCCTGGGGCCCCAAAGGCTTTGCTGACAAGCTGGCCCCGCACCTGACCAAAGGCCAGATGGTTCAGGCGACTGGCCGCAAGAAAGACAACGTCAACGACACCGACGAAGCTCGCTACGAGAACCCCTACATCAAGCTCGAGAGCCTCCACGATCTGGTTCTCCTGAACTTCACTCCGAGCGACGCCAAGAGCGGTGGTGACATCGCAGCCAATGGCGTTAAGGACGACGCTCCGGCTCCCACCCCGACTCCGGACGCCTCGCCGAACCCGCAGCCGGCGCCGGACTACGACAGCTTCGACGATGACATTCCCTTCGACGACCCCTACCGTCGTCTGTGGAACATGGTGTAACGCCAGTTCCTCTGCCAAGCGAAGTCAAACAATCAGTGTCGACCTAAATCTCTAGGTCGACCAAAGAACAGAAGAGGTGTGCCATGTCTCTGATTCAGATCGTAACCGGCCGTGTTGCCGCTGATGCTACCGTTGTCAAACTGAACGACACCCGCGAAGGTGTACGTTTCCGCCTCCTGTCCAACGAAAGCTGGAAAGACAAGCAGACCGGCGACTGGAAAAACGGCGAACCCGAAGGCCACAACTGCCTGCGCGGCATGAGCGCCGGCCAAACCGCCAAGCTGAAAGAAGCTCTGGTAAAAGGCCGCGAGGTTACCGTCACCGGTGAGCTGGTTACCACCAAGAACACCGATGCCCAGGGCAAGGTCTTCCACGGCACCACTCTGGAAGTGAAAGAAATCCGCTTCGGCGCGAAGGCGGAACCCAAGGAAGGCAAGCAAAGCTGACCTGGGCCTGAGGCACCAAGGGGGTGATCTTTGATCACCCCCTTTTGTCGTTATGCGTTACCGAAAATCATGAACCAAGAGGTGTGCCTGTGGCCCAGGTGATTTTTGAGGAAAATGAGTGCCATGTGACTGGGGCGATCATCCGAAAGGAGACCGGCTTTGCTCACAATCCGCATCTCACTACCCTGAAGATATCGGCACGGAGCCGTGGGAAGACCTTTGACGACCCTGAGTTGAAGCTCAGGCAGGAATACATGGTCGTCGAACTGCATGACCGCGCTGCAGCGAAGGCAAACCTCCTGGAGGAGGGCGACCTGGTGCTGGTAAAGGGGCAGCTCAGTACGCGCGAGTGGGAGGAGCCGGGTGGTATCAAGGTGAAGGGCCTGATTATCGTGGCTGCCACTGCAGAGAGCATTGGAAAAATCGGGGAGCTAAAGAAAAAGTGTTCCAAGGATTGAGTTCGATATACGCCCTGGAACAGGCCTAAATCTCGAGCCCCCAAAAATGCTGAACAATTTATTGGCAAATGTGCAATTTTCAGTTGACGCTCATTTAATGCTTAATTATATTTGCCCTCACAGACCGGCATTAAGCCAAACCTAACTGGACAAGTACGGAGCATATCCATGAGCAAACTTGCAGAATTCCGCGCCGCCGAAGAAGCACTCAAGCAGCAGCTGGCTCGCCTGGAAGCGCTGAAAAACGATCCGAAGCTGAAGACTCAGATCCAGATCATCGAAAAGGTGGAAGCACTCTGCGTCGCTGAAGGCGTGTCCCTGGAAGATCTGCATGCTCTGCTGAGCGAAAAAACCGGCAAGGGCGTCAAAGCTGCTGACGGTCGTACCGGCCGCAAGAACGCACCGCGCGCGACCAAGGTCTACAAGAACCCGCACAACGGCGAGACCATCGAGACCAAGGGCGGCAACCACAAGGGCCTGAAAGAGTGGAAGGCCAAGTGGGGCGCCGAAGCCGTCGAAAGCTGGAAGACTCAGGGCTAAGCCCCGAGAAACACAAAAAGCCCCTTACGGGGCTTTTTTGTTGTCAGGACGAAATTATTGGCTCTCCATAATTTCCAATAATCCACGATGCAATCAGCTCCCAAGTAAAAGGCCCCTTTCGGGGCCTTTTTCACATGTCCGGAAGTTCGAAGTCATCCGGGAGTGTGCACGTGAAGCAAAGCTCATTTTCCTCGATGTCGAGGGGAGCATGGCAGCCTGTGCACAGTTCATTCTCGTCTGGGGCGTACATCTTCATCGTCCAGGGTAAAGCGGGTTTCAAATTATATTGCCGAAGCTTCAGCAGGCAAGCCGTTTGGCGCGGTGCCGATAGCCGGCATTTCAGCAATACCAGTGTGCTTGCCCTGGGTCTTCAGGTACTTCTCAAGCGTGCGCCCAAGAGTCATGTCCTCATGGGCCAGGTGGATGTAGTTCAGCGTCGTATCGTCGACGTCCTGGTGAAGCTCTTTCAGGTTGAGGGGGTAGAGCGGGGCGATCATGCCGATCAGCTTGTCCATGGCCTCTGCAGAGCGATACGTCGCCAGGTGCACTGGGGCCTCTGCATTGGCCACCAGAAGCTCGAAGCGCGTCACAGGCGTGCGCTTATCCCTGGATTGGATGAACGCCTGCTCGTGCACGCTCTCGAGCCGCAGATAACCGCTCCAGCCCTCGGCGTCCTGCATGCCTGTGATGAACGAGCTTCCCTCGTTGTGGGTGGCAAAGCGCTCCCAGGTGACTTCGGCCGGGGTTCCGATACGGCCATCACGCACCCTGTGCCCGATGCTCAGGAGGCGCTCCTCGCCAGGATTGTGGTGCAGGTCAATGCCATCAGGTCGCCCCACGGCAAGCTCAACGCCTCGCAGGTAGGCGGCCAGTTCAGCATCGGTGCTGAAGCTCTTCACCTGGATGGAGTCATAGGTGTAGGGAGTGACTCCAAAACGCTTCACGCGCTTGGCGTAGTCGTCGCCGAATACCAGCGCGACGCGGTGCACGGTGCTCATGTAAGTGCTCCTGCAATGCCGGCCGGGTGCCGGGCTGAAGTCGGAGGGTGGAGGCTGATTTTAGGGGAAATTGAAGGAAAAAAGGCGATCTACTGATCGCCTTTGGGAAGCCATTTCGCGAATGGCGTCATGTCGTCTCGCTTCTTCACCCACCACTTTCGGATACGGCCGTTGAAAGATGCGCCCAGGGCGTCAGCAGCACCTTTCTCAGCGTAGGGGACGTCCAAGACCTGGTAGTCGGAGTCGCGATCATCCAGGTACCTTTCACGCCAGACGTCGTCGTGGAACGCCATGGCAAGCGTAGAGCCATGATCAGAACTTGCCTTGAGGTCAGACTTGTCTGCTTCCCGCATGTCATGGACGGTTACGAAGTCGGGCATCTTCTCCTGGAATCGGACGTCTTCCCTGAGCATTCCGAGAATCTTTTTGCGCAGACTCTGGCCGAGGGTGGTCTCGCACCACCAGTTCGTATATCCATTGTCGTAGTACAGTTGGAACGGCGTTCCATCTTCGAGCCGGCCAATGAGGTAGAGCTGGTTGCGCTCAATCAGGCGGCCAAACTCAGGGATCAGGCGCTTGAGGCAGATACCAACCTCAAACGAGCAAGCTGGGAGCTTGGTGCGAGCCATGGGAAATCCCTCCACCAGGTGATGCTCGGCCTTAAAGGCCGAGACGGGTGAGTTCCAGGGTGATGCCCTTCGCCTGGTTGCGGGCGGAACCGGCTCGACCGCCGTGCATAGCGCAGGCTTCGTCTTCGCATCCTTCCAGGCCGTTGAAGGAAGCCAGGGTGTAGTCGGCAACGCTGTCGATGCGGTCGGCGAGTTCCTTCAGCGCGGGATCTGCGGCCACTGCATCTCGAGTGGCAGATCGGGCGTTGACGATAGACTTCTCCATCGCCAGTCCTTCTTCGCGTGGAACCGGGCACCAGGTCACATCTGCGGTGAGGTGCTTGTCGACCAGGGTGGTGATCGAGTTGACCATGGCTTTGGCCAGGGCGGCGAATTGAAGCTTGTCCATGGGTCTCTCCTTGAGCGTCAGGACTGAGGGGTTGGGTTGTGCTTCTTGAAGTCGGAGACTGCAGTCTCCCAGGTCTCTACGGCTTCCCTGCGGGTGAACATCGGGTGGCCACTGACATGCTTGGTGGTCACCAGAGGGGCTATTTTCGGGCACTTAAAGACCCACAGCCGGCCATTCCTAACTGGCTGAGGTTCCGCGCCGCAGGCCGGGCAGGGTGAGAGCTTTGGTTTAAGGGGCATCTTGCTAGCCATGGGCTATTCCGGGCTCTTGGAGAGAAGGAACTGCAGCATTTCCTCAGTACTGCGCATTGCCTTCGGCTTCTGACCGCAGTTGAGCAGGCGAAGATCGTAGCCAATCCCGGCCTTGGTCAGTCGCAGTTCCGGCTTCTGGGAGTCTGGATTCGTGTGGGAGTCGGCGTTGTAGTGCTTGATATCGATAGACTCGTCTTCTCCACCAGGGGTGGCTACAAGACCACCAGCAACAGCGGCTCGCACCAGGAGCTCAACATGCATCGGCAATTCCTGGATGACCTGATCCAGGTATGCATCAGGTACTCGCACAGGGGTCACCAGTCGTGGGCCTACTTGGTACGGCCGGGTGACCTCTTTCTCGTCGCTCCAATGGTTCGAGCAGTCGAAGTGCCCCTGGATTTCGTCGCCGGCAACGTTCGGGATCGGAGGCACCCAGCGACCAACCATCCAGGGGCTACCTTGCTCAGCTACGATCCAGTAGTAACCTTCTTTACGTTCGTCGCTCATCGTTGCGTCCTTTGCATGGTGGGGCGTCGCAGCTTAACTGCCGGCCAGGTTAAACAGAAATACCAGGGCTGGCCTTCAGATTCTGCGTCCACAACCAGACCAGCAGATCCTCGAGGTCGACAGTCTGTTCCCAGCGCTCACCACCAGAACTGAACTTGAGCCTCCAGCGGTCGCCGCAGAATTCGTGTCCGGCTAGATCCGTCGCATCAGGTAATTGGACGTTGCTGTTGAGATAGGCCTTCAGCAGGTCAGTGAAATCCAGGGAATTAAGGATCGTGCTCATGCGTCATCCTTGGTCTTTGAAGCACTGTAGTAGGGCAGAAGCTCCAAGACAGTGTGGTTCAGCTGATTGAGCTGGCGTTCATCACGCCAGAAGTGGTTGTTGGGCAGGCCAGCCTCGCGACAGGCTTCTGCTTTGGAGATGCCGTCGATGAAGTGGCGACGAAGGGCCTGCTTGGCCTCCTCCTTCGTGATCTTGCAGCGGTCAATCAGCGCATTCAGGTGCTCGGGAGTAATGTTCCCGTGCGAGATGAGGTGCTCATCAGGGATCTCGCCCTTTGTTCTCTTGGCCATAGGAGCTCCAGGAAGGGCCCTGTAGGTCAGGGCCCTGGTATCGGGTTAGAGTTTGGCCAGAACGGCCAGGAACGCGGTTTTTTCGGCCTCAGTGCCGTCAGTCATGAGGGCTTGCGGCCCGACATGCTGTCCGGATTCGCGCGCCGCGCTGTAAACCCCGTTCAGAACGGCAAGAAGTCGCTCGACCTTAGGATCGCCGGCCAGGCTCACTTCAGAGGTGTCGCCCTCGAAGGAATCGCCAGTGGCGGGGTTGAGAAGCTTGATCCAGGGGAGCGCTTCTTCATCATGCGACTCGCAGTCGATGGTGATCCCTACGATCTGACACTCGCCGTCATACTTCTCGTAGGCGGAGTAGCTCGATTTGAACTGAGCGCTCAGGCTCATTGCGTCTTGAGCGGCAGCTTCGCAGATCTCTTGCCAGGTGGTGGTCATGCCTGCACTCCGTGTGCTTTGACTGATGGAATGGATACTACACGAAACTGTAGTATCTGCCAAGGCAATTTCCACCAAAAGGCGGTTTAAGTCGCTTCGTCGACAACGAGATCCTGGGCTTCGTCCCATTGATCGATTGGGACAAAGCCCATCGAATCAGCAACCTTCATCGCAACCCGAGGGGAGCCCTTCTTCAGCAGGTATGCTGCTGCACCTGCGCAGAAGGCGTGGCGGCTACCAGCAACGACTTGGACGCGCTTTTCGCCATGATCCTCATCGAGCAAGGTCTTGTGGCAGATGAACGGCGTTTTGTCGTCCTCCAACAGCGTCTCTGCAATGGCCTTGAGTCGACCGGGGGCCAGCATATCGTGGTTGGTCTTGAGGAACGGGCAGCCAGGGCAGGGCGTCTTGAGCCTGAGGAATTGCTTCAGGCTCGACTCCAGATCGTGATCCTTTCTCACAGCGTTGCGAACTCCGATTCAAGGTGCGCGGTACCGCCGTAGTTGTGGCGGTTGTATGCGTCTACGCAGAGCTGCTCGCTGTTGTAGTGAGTTTGAATCCAAGCCCAGGGGATGCGGTAGAAGTGGGCGCGCTCACTCTCGGTCAGATCGCTCCACAGGTAGGCATTGCCGTCGGGTGCCGGAACCCGGAACTCGTCGTTGATGTACTTCTCCAGCGAGAGCAAGCGCTGCTGGGCATCAAGGACAATGCCGTCAATCTCTGGGTCGGTCTCGGACTCGTTAATCATGTAGGTGCCAAGACAGGCGCCCATGTAGATACTTTCGATGAAGCGAATCGCCTGCTCTTCAGTCCAGGTGTCTTTACGCTGCCACCGGGGGAGCTTGTAGCCCATGACCCGGCGGCCGGTATAGCCTTCCGCATCAAGGATTCTGTCCAGGCGTTCTTTGCCAGAAATCAGCGCGCTGATGGTGGTCTGCATCGTTTCGCCGTAGAAGACGCGAACCGGGTGGCGGGGGAGAGGCTTCTGTCCGTTGCTCATGCATCAGTCCTTGAAGTTCATGCCAGTCTGCTCTGCGAGCTTGGCAAGGAAAACGTCATCTGGGATGGCCAGGAATTCCATCAAGCCGGTAGGCAGAGTGAGTTTCTTGGCCTCAATGCCGTCGTATTCGGCATCCGTCTCAGCAGGGTGGAATACACCATGCGGTGCCTCCGGATCATTCTGCATCCATCTGCGCACCCGGTAATCGATGATGAGGTCGCCAACGACAACCCAGTAGTGCGGACGTACAACGTGATTACCCAGAGTGACGATGCCGCTGAAGAGCTGGCAGCTGACCCCAAGAGTGGTCAGCCGGTGAACGATCTGGTGGCTCAGGCCGTCGCACTCCAGGTGCGTGAGAGCGTCCAGGTCTTTCACCATTTCTTCGAGGTTGGCCTTGGTCGTCACGGGCGCTTCCTTTCCTTGACAGGGTGGGGTATAGGTGCGAGCATAAGTGCATTGAATGCACTTGTCAATCGAGCGTAAGCCAGTGACAACGGGCATTTCAGCATTTTCTTGGGGTTGGAATGAGCCTACAAGAGCACTTGGATGTGGAGCCTATCGCGCAGGTCTTGGACGAGATGGCCAAAAACCTGGAAGATCGCGCTGCAGAAGTTCGCCGAAAGGCTGCAGAGCTCCGTGAAACCAAGGATCTCGACAGCATCGAAGAGGCCCTGCAGGTAGCGGTAGGCGTGCCTGGGCTTCGTGCCGACCTGGTGGTCAAAGTTCCGTTGCGACAAATCAATCGTGCTCATGAGAAAGCAATCGAAGAGGAGCGTTCGAAGAATGGCTGATCTGAACGGTATGCGCCCGATGCAACAATCGGGCATGACCATCAACACCATGCCCAGCTGGGATTTCTCGGCCGGCGGCCAATACGCCTGGCGCGAGGGCGAGGATCGCGAAGCGTTCCTGCAGGCCTTCCAGAACGAGTGCAAAAGTTTCGACGCCGTCGGCGTGACCGTTGGTGTCCTTCGCGAGGGGCTGGTCTACTCCGCCGCCCAAGGCAAAGCCGTGCGCTCGAGCATCCTGGCAACCGGCGGGGCGGGTCGTAAGGTCGTGTACGCCAAAATGGAACTCAAGCGCCGATAGGGCGCAGGGTCAAAGAAAACGGGCGCCTCGGCGCCCGTTTTTCCTTCTGGAGTAGCTGCTACTTGCTGAGCAGGCAGGTCGCCGGGAATCGCTCGGCGACGGAGAGACGCAGGCGTGCGTTTTCCTCCGGGGTGTTTTTGCTCGACCAGACGGTCTCCTGGCAGAGAACCTTCGGTTGAATGGTCTGGTATTGGAACGGGCCGTCAGCGTTGGGGTTGCGCTGACGCCAGCCAAGGATTGCCGACATGAATTTCAGGCCGTGTTCGTTGGTTTCCGACTCAGCCTTCTCAGCCGGCGACTGGAAGTAAGGCTCCTGCTGGATAGTGATCACCTGGATGACCTCGAGGGAGCTATCGACAGTCACGTCGTAGTCCTTGGCGATGGAGGCCGGATCGATCACCGAAAGGTTGAGGCTACCCAGATAAGATCCGCTATCACACGTGGAGTAGCCCTTCCGAAGTACTTTCCCGCCGTGCAGGAACTGAACTTCGGCGGTGCTCATCTGTGCCCAGTGCACTTGCCGGGTAAATTCGGTCTCTTGGGGCTCGCCACCGACGTGTTTGAAGTCAACAAACGTCTCATCGGAGATCAGGGTGATCGGAGCGTAGACGACAGTGGACATAAAGCCTCCTGGCTGTGAAAAGGGCCGCTCAGCGGCCCTTGGGGTACACGTGGAAGATGTTCTCGCCGGCCTGCTCGACACGGTAGCCCCGGCGCTGCGCTGCCGGAATGGTCGAGCCATGGAACAGGGCCTGCGCCCCGGTCTCCACAACTGCGTAGGGCGTTTCGCCGGGCTCAAGGTGCTTAGCCTTTTTGGCCAGAACCGTCTCCAGGACGTTGAGGTTTGCTTTGGCCATTTCCCCTCCTGGGATTGGTCAGTTGATGCCTGCTTTGCCGATACGCCAGAACAGGTATGCGTTGCGAGGCACCGGGCTGGTGAAGACACCCTTCTGATCAGTGCCGAAGCACATCTCCCAGACTCCTTCGAGCTGCTCGGGTGTGAGGTTGCGGAACTGCGGGTAGTCATCCAGAGCCTGTGCCTTGAGGAGCTGCAGAAACTCTTCGCGCTCGCCAGGCCTTTCGGGCCCGAGCGAGTGCAATATCTCGGAAAAGGAAGGCATCAGGCCTCCAGAGTTTGGAGCGCTTGCATGGCCGATTCCTTGAACAGGCTCATCGGCATGAAATGGCTCAGGTTAGTGGCTTCGACAAATTCCATCGTTTGCTGGCCGTAGGAGGGGAAGAAGAAGTTCTTGCCCTTCAGCTGGCCAATGTGAAACTGGCCGGCCTGGTCAATCACCAGGATGTCTTCAGTCCGGCCGGGCTGCACGGAAGACGAGAACGACACCCAGGACGCAGACGCGTCGCGGACATCGGAGGTCGGCAGGGCGAACCAGCCAATCATTCGGCTCACGGCCAGACTGGCGACCTCGTTCTGACCGTAGGCGGGGAATTGAACCTCGTCCTGGTCATTGAGCGAGCCAACGTGGAGATTCATCCCACAGCCGATCTCGACCCAGACGCAGAGCTGGCCATCCTGGGGAAGAACGCCAGACGAGAGCTGGATGAGTTCGGGCTTGAAGTGCTTGCCGGCGCCGAGCAGGCGGCTGACGGTGTTGGCAACATCTTCGAGCTTCTCGGCGGGGGAACGGGCGCCGCGCAGCATCATCGCGAACCCACGAAGCATGTCGCCGTGGTCGTCGGCCAGAACGGCTTGGGCGACAGCGCCCTGGTTCTGAACGACAGCAGCTGCTTTATGGGTGGTAATGGCGATCATGGCGGTGCCCTCCGTAGGCTGTATGGTTGTAGTATACACTGAGATTGCGAGCTGAACAGTCCTTTTTGTGGTTATTGCTGCTTTATAGTTCTTGACCACTGGCGAACTATAGAGCACACTCAGCCCAATCTGCTTAGTGTGACTGAGCAAGGCAATCGCTACTGCCCGTAGGGCCTACAAGGAGTTCGGCATGCTGGTGAGCATGAAGCTTGATGAAGAGTTCGGGGTTTCCATCAAGGAAGCTCATTTGAAGGATGAGGGCTCCAAACGCCTGTCCTTTGAGTACGGGAACAACTCCCAGAGTGTCACCCTCAACAAAGCCCAGGCTGAGCTGGTCGCGAAGGCTCTGATCCAGGGCTTCGATCTGGATATCGGAGCACTGAAATGAAAAAAGCTGAAGTCGACTACCCGATCTACCTGCTGAATCGCCTCCCTGGCGGCCCGCAATCGCTCGTTTGCGTCGCCGGCCCAGAGCACGCGGTTGAGATCGTGGAAACGACCGATCCTCATAACATTGACCCTCTGGGGTTCCACTTCCGTATTCACCGTACCAAGGCGACGGTGAAGAGTCGCATGTCCGGTGGTCAGCGCGTCACCAAGGATGAATGGCGCAAACACGCCATAATGCTGATGATGCTCCATCTGCAGGGCGTTGATGATCTGATAACCCTTTGCGACATGGCCCGCCGGGATTTTCGTATCCACGAGCTGGATCGCCCGGATTACAGCAGCGTTATCCCAATGCTCACCAGCTCGAACCTGCGCGGGCATACTCGCATGATGATCAAACATCGTCTCGAGGGCGGCGCCGCAAAGGGGCTTCTCTCGTAATCGTCTACCATTGCCATGCATCAGCAAGGAGCTGCCCATGGAAAAGAAATACCCGATTACCATCAAGTTCAGCGATGTCGAGATCGCCATCCTCATGCATCGCCTCACGGTTCTCAGGGACGGCTCGCTGGAGGATGTTTTCGAGGACGAACCCGGCGAGGAGCCGCGAAACTTCGACATGGAAGCTGGCAAGGCCTTCTGTGAAGCCGCGATCCAAGTCTTCGATGGCGGCGGCAAAGCTCTCACCATCGAAAGCGAAACAGCAGAAGATGTGATCGTCGAATGCCTGGAAGGTTCTACCTACGCGGGCGCCATCATTGGCCTGGTCGAGGATGATGAGGCGGCTGAATCCGTCAAGGCCGTGAAGAAGTTCGCTCGCCGTCTTGAAAAAGTCCTGGGTTGCGAGATCATCGAAATCACGTACTGATGGAATCGATGATGAAACCGCTGCTCCCTGTCGAGCTGAAGCTCACCCCCACCGAGAAGTCCATCCTGGAGCATCGCCTCGATGCTCTCCAGGACGGTGGCCTGGAAGACATCTACGAGGATGACGACACGTTCGATGTCAAGGCAGGGCTGGCCTTTGTAGACGGTGCGTTGGACACCTTCAGGGCCGGCGGCAAGGCCCTGATGGTCGACACACCGGCTGCTGTCGAAGTCATAGTCGAATGCCTGGAAGGTTCCACCTGGTGTGGATGCCTGACCGGGAATGTCAAATCGCCTGACATGCGGTCTGCTAAACGCAAGATGAAGGCGTTCGCCAGGCGTCTGGAAGCTCTGTTTAACTGCGAAATTGCCGAGATGACTAGCTGATGATTTACAAGGAAGGCGTTTACCTAACCCATCCGACCTTCGGGCCACCGACTGCACTGCGGAAAGTCCGCATAGCTGGAAGAATCGTCGAAGTTCTGGATGGGCTTGAGTACAAAGTGCCCGAGCAGGACAGGCGCAGGGGGTTTCACCGGTTTACCCAGGCAGATTTCTTCTCGGTTAACACCATGGTGGGGCCGGCCAATTAGCCTCATCAAGCCTCAAAGCAGATCGCCGGACTCCGGCGATTTGTCGTTTCTGGTGCCCTCGGATGAATTTCGGTGAAAATGAGCATGCCCTGAGGCTGCAACACGCGTATCCGCAAACTACGAGGATGGAGATGAATCAGGTTACCGTTGAGAACCACGCCCTGGAGGTCTTTGGCCCTCGCGGACAGTCTTGGAGACCGGTGCACCAAGAGTGCCTGAAGGCTGCAGCAGAACTAGCCAGGGCAGGGCGCCTGGGAGAGGCGATCATCGCGGCTGAGGATGCCTGGATTGAGGCGCACGGGCAAATGCATGGCGTTGCGTTCAGGGTGCGCACCCAGGTCGAGAGATTTACCGGCAATGCGCAGCCAGACGTACTTGCGGGATATCGAAGCCTGGAGTGACCGGCGCTTAACGCTGCCGGCCAGGGCGGGGCGGGATGAAGTTGCGGGGGTGGCACATGCCTACGCCATGGCGGCCGTCCAGGGCCTGGACAAGACAGGCGTAGGTCATTGCATCGGCCTGCAGGAAAAACGTGGCCGGAGGGAAACCGCCTTCACGACTGGGGAAGACGGTCTGGGCACCTTGATGGATCAAGGCATTCTCCGGGGCATGCGCTCCCGCGCTTGCTGCAACGCGAGCTTGCGAGCCTCGTACTCATCCTGGGTTTCGACCTGATTTTCCAGGCCTCGAGAGCGCACCAGGCGATCCAGCGCAGCCCACATGCGGAGGATGTCCTGCTCGTCCAGAGTGGTGTAGCCGGAGATCCGGCGATTGTCGGCACCTCGACGCGTGATCTCTACCTCCAGGGTCAAACCCTCCGGAGTCTCACGGGCTCGGAGCCCGGACTCGAAATCCTTGAGGAGCAGGCGATCCTTGGTGATGTCCTGGATGGTGTCGAACGGGACTTTCTTATCCATGATCGTTTCCTTTCGAAGTGCCGGTACTTAAGCCGGCTTGGATGCGTTGATGCTGCGGCCGAACTTAGCCAGGAAGATGGTCGCGAGGCAATCGCGCTCGAAAGCCAGGGCAGAGGCCTGAGCATCGGTGAGGTTCAGGTAGTTACCCTGGGCCTTCACCACCTTTTCGTTCGCCTTGAGCATCTGGGCCTCGGTTGCGTCCTTGTATTGCGCTACAAAGGCGTTGAAGTTGGTGTAGTACAGAGTGCCGGTGCGGTAAGGATTCAGGATGTTCATGGTCGGCTCCTGCCGGTGTCTTTATGGTGCTTATTGTGAGGCAATGATCAGAGCAATGCAAGAACTATAAAGCACAATAAATGAGGTAAAGTGCTGTATACTGCTTCCATGTTGCGGCGATTGTGGTAGAATGATCGTCACCAACCAAGAGGAGCTTCACCATGACTGTTACTCGCGAGAACGTCCGTGTTATCGACCTGAGCGACACCCACGAGCTCGAGCTGTACGCGGACACTATTCATCGCCGCCCGGTGGGCAGCGGTGAGACAGACTTCATGGAGGAAGGCCCCTTCTTGGTGAAGGCAGCTGAAGATGACACCCTCCTCATTTCCTTCCAGTCGATGTACTTCGACCCGACCGACGAGGATGATAATGATGCTGATGCAGCCGCCGAGATTGTCCTGAACGACATTCCTTGTCAGGAGATCTTCTACGACGGCGAAAACCTCCACATCACCAACGACCTCGACAAAACCCTCGTCGTACCGAAGTCTCATGACTTCTGGCACTTGGCGCCTTTCCACTTCGGTTATGCCTACGTGGAAACCAAAAAAGGCCAGGATCGCGGACAGCGAGAGTTCGACCAGGGCGAATGAAAATCCAGGGCCCGGAAAGTCCGGGCCCACCTGGAGACCGGCATGGAAAAGTCAGACGTCATTGCCATTCTGCGTAGCAACAGCGGCCCAGACCTGGAGCGAGGTGTCCTGCTGGATGATGGGCGGTTCACGATCCGCCAGGGGCCGGAAGCTCAAATTGGCTGGCTGACTGTGATCGCGCCGGAGACCCAAGTTACGCCTGATGGGTTCATGGGTATCGGGATAGTTATACAGGACGGCAACTACTGGGTCTGGTCTGTCGTAATGGGAGCTGGGCCTGGGATGATCGCTACTCGCGACCTTGGTCGCACTACATCTCGGGAAGATGCCATCGCAAGCCTCTGGTTGGGGAGGATGGGTATCTTGGGGCTGTACCTGAAAGGGATGAAAGCATGATCTGCCCGCACTGCAACCTCGAAATCAAGGATGGCCAGGCTGTCCATGGCCTCTACAAGACCCACTGGAAATGTGCTCCAGTACCCGAGGCTACCCGTCCCGAGATGGTGGTAAAGAAGTCTGAAGAGACGTTGGCGGCTATCACCAGTCAACACAGCCCGGCCGTAACCACTGCGCCTAAGGGAGTAGGCCGGTTGCGTACCAACAAGCCTGGCGGCCCGATATGGCGGACGATCTGCTCCTGGCAGGAACACCGGAACAAGGGCTATGAGAAGCACTGGGCCGTAGGCGGTAGCCTGCATATGACCCTCAACTGCGGCCACACCGCCTACCGGAAGTTGAGCCAGAAACTCCCGTCTTCCATGCAAGTGCGTTGCTGGGAGTGCGAGCAGATGCAGGGTGGATCACAGCGCTCAGGTATGCGCTGGGATGCAGAGACGATGATGCCTGTCCGGGTCGACGCTGCTGGGCAGTAACGATGCGCATCGCGATCATTCCAGGCGCCGTGAGCTTGGGAACCCTCATGCGCCTGGCCGACCTTGCAATGGCCCTCAACGGGCAGGCTTCGGTGCTTCTTGCCGTTGGCGGTGGGGACGTGCACAGTAACGTCTCCAGCAATTCCATTGGAAAAGAGCATGACCGAGATCACCCTGATGACCCCGGAGCGTTTTGCTGCGCTCGATACCGAAATGCAAGCCATGCATGAGACCTGGAGATCGCGCTGGTGTGGCGGTGGCATGTGCGCATGCATGGGCTGCGCTAACAGAAGCGGTGGTCTTCTAGGAAAAGGTTTCACTGAGGCTGAGTGGAAAGAGTACTGCGCCGCCAAGGGCATCGTCGCACCTCCGGTTCCGACGAGCGAAGAAGTCCACAGAGTCTTGCGCCAAATTTTCGGAAACCCTGTCGAATAGGCGATGCATCATGGCTAAGACAGTAGCCTTTCTGCCGCAGCTGGCAGCACAGAAGATCACCACCCCGGTGAACATGATTGCCATCTGCAGGCCAGGTGATTGGATAGGTGCCTACCTGGCCAACCACCCCCGCTACCTCCGACTGGAGTTCGATGACGTCGACTCACCTCAGGAGGGAACGACCCCGTTCTCCCCCGGCCTGGCACAGCAGATCCTGGAGTTCCTGCAGGAAGTGGGAGACGAGAGCGTGATTGTGCACTGTCAGGCGGGTTACAGCCGTTCCTGCGCTGTGGCCAAGTTCATGGTCGACAACCTGGGCTACACGCTTGATTTACATCGCCCAGGCGCGACGGGAACCGCAATCCACTTCAATCGCTTGGTGTACCAGACCCTGATGGACGTGAGTGGCCGCTCAATGCGAAGTTTCTATCTCAACCTGCAGGATAGTGCGAGCCATGAGGGCGGATTGGGGTAGTGGATGGGCCGTGGGGGTTGATATCAACTGTAGTGGTTATCGTAGAACCGGCCGAATCGAATGCTCTATACTTCTTGTAGAGAGACGAACTATATGGCAGAATGTGCCTAACTAAGTTCCATGCATGATCACTCTGAGGCATGACAAGTCTATGGATTGGAATCAGAAAGACGTCGAAGAGATGCTTTCGGCATTCGAGGGCGATCAACGCTCGCTCGAGAAGCTGAAAGAACGGTTGGGTGTTGAGGCCTACAGCTTCATATTGAGCTATCTGGCCCAGGCCAAGAAGGTCATCAATATGCCTCCTGAAGGTATCCAGGCGCTTGTTCAGATGTCTCCGGAAGAGTACCTGGAGGAGATGGCCAAGCGAAATCTCGACTTCAACCGGTTGGCCGAAATCTTCGGGGTTAAGCGGCGCCGGGCGAGAGAGCTTCAGGAGGATGCCAACCGGGGCCGTTACTACGACGATGCCTTGCTCGCTCTTCCGGTGTGGGAGGAGGGGATGACGTTGGATGATCTTCCTCCGCCCTTCACGAAAGAAGGCTTCTCTGGTCTCTGGAAAGCGAGGGGCTGGCGTCTACAGGATTTGGGAGCTCGTTGGGGATTGAGCAAGCGCCGTATTGGGCTTATGGATGCAGAGGGTCGTCCGCGCTACCTGGATTGGGCAATTCGCAACATTCCTGTGATAACCAAAATCCCGGTGCCTAACTGGAAAAGTGTTCCAGGGCAGAAGACTCGGGCAATGAATCTTGTGGTTGTCCAGGTCAAAGAAGAGTTGCCGGTGATCTTCGATCTTCCGCCAGGAACGCCGATTGTCATCAAGGGGAAGCGTGAGAACCAGTGGTTCGCTTACGTCTCTCTTGGACAGACCGTGCTCCCGGCATCCATCGTCCCCTTCGAGACCCAGGAAGAAGCATCGGAGCGCGCAGCACGATTCATCGAATCTGGCAGACACATTGCGGTTAAGACGCTCCTGTAACACATAGCCTGGCGGAGCGAACTGAATAGGCACCGGCAAGGCCGGTGAATTAACGACTTGGTTGGAGGCGTAGGATGCGCACAGTGCTGGTCAGTGACATTGATGGAGCAGTTCTCGACTGGGTGGTGGGTGTCGCTGTGGGTCTGCGTCTGCAGATCACCTCGACTTCGCTGGTCGTTGCCGGGAGCGCCCCTCGCTTTGGGATCAAGAGCTGGGGTGACAAGAGCTGGTGCCCTCACTTGAGTGAAGTTCAGTTCGGACGCCTGCAGGATGACCTCTGCGTAAGTTCGATGCACGACAAGACCCGTCCGAACCATGAGGCCTGGGAAGCGGTAACCGACTCCAGGATGCCTCATGTCGTTGAGGCTGGTCAGCGTGTATCGCAGCTTGGCGAGACCAGGCAGGTAGCCGTACTGCGGGCAATCGCAGAGGCGCATTTCGGACAGAATCTCGAGGTGCCTGAAGAGCTGTTTCATATGAGGGCTGCATGATGCTTACCCATCTCAAGAATTTCTTTTCCAGTAAGCCGGCCGCGCCAGTCGATCCGTCTCAACGCTTTGCGGAGATCATCCGTGAAGGGTTGAAGGGCATGCGGGCGGAGGGAGGGATGGACATCGACAAGGAGAACAGGGTTCCTGTTTACCTTGTGAAGATGTGCACCGCCCTTCAGTCCGCCATCAACGAAACCCGCGCCGAACCGGTAACGCTCAAGGAAATTCTCACCCTGGATCGAGCGGCTACGGGCGCTGACTACGACCGCAAACTCGCCAGGCGCTGCCTGTTGATGGCGCAAAATCGGAAGGCTTAATCTCACCATTGCGTGCTGTATAGTTCTTGCAATAGGAAGAACTATATGGCATGATGATTCCCGTAAGTAGCCAAGAAGCACTTTGCAGCACGTAGTAGGTGCTTCCCACCATCGTTTTGGTTAAGATCGGCCCACGATTCGTCGTTTACGCCATCTGCCAGAGCGCGTGGTGTTCGGAATCTGATCGATAACTGAGGGCCGGAGTTGCCCGAGGGATTAGGTTCCAGGCTGGAGTGGGCTACCCGGTTACCGGGTCAGCAAGTAGGGATGCTGGGGGCTTCATAGGAGCCCTGATGTGAGTCTCGAATGTTCGAGGCACGCACTACACAACTCTTGAGGGAATAACCATGCTGAAACGTGCTCTGATCATCTCCGCAATGTCCATGGCCCTGGTTGGCTGCGCAGGCGCGCCGCTGGGTCTCGATCTGGGCCAGAAGCCCATGGCCGGTACCTGGAAAGGCACCTATCTGTGCCCGAACCTGAAGCTGACTCGCCAGGACGTCGTAATGACCCTGCAAGACGGCCGCGTACCGGGTTCGGTTAACGGTGTCGTCGAAATGAACTTCGTCTACGCCGGCCAGAAGAACTACATGAAATACACCGTCGTCGGCTCGAACGTGGGCGGGCACTTCGTGGCCAAGGGCAAGCAGATCCTGCAGACCACCCGTAGCGATTTCACCATGGGGCCCATCAGCGGCAACATGCCTGACAGTGACACCATCATGGCTGAGGGTTGTGGCCGCCTGCACGCACTCAAGCGTGTATCCAGCACTGCTCAGCAAACTGCGCAGCGCTAAGCAGCACCTGATCTCTAAAGGGCCTTCGGGCCCTTTTTTGTGCCTGTAGCTTTATAGTTCGGCCAACTCGTGAATCAGGGTTTGCACCCTTGCCTGGAGGTGAGCCTTCGGGATCATCCAGTACAGGCCCAGGAAGCCCTCTTGCGAGGGGAGGGTCGAATCCCTGGTGGTCAGCCAGTGCTCCAGGTTCTGGTCGAACAGGAACAGGTCGCCGGCCCGCACCGGGATCTCCACGACGCGGCTCTTCTCCTGAACGTGTAGGAGGTGATCGCCCATCAAGCTGAGGATCAGCGTCCTCTCGCCCTTCCAGTGCGTGTCACGATGCTTTACGACGTCCAGGCACCCAACCCAGCCGTCAGCTTCATCGAAGGGCTCAGCGAGCAGGGAGACCCCTTCCCAGCTGGTTCCAACATCACCCTTGATGCGAGTGAACTTCATGATGCTGGCCGGCACCTGGTCGAGTACAGGGCGCACCTGGTCGACGAAGTTGCCAAGCACGCTTTGCATCATGCCGGCGGCGGTGAGGTGGCGGGTAGGGTGAGTCATCCTTGAGGGCCTTTGTGGTCAGTAGATTTCGGAGCTGCAGACGCTGGGGTAGTGCTCGTGGCCATTGGAGTCTGCCAGCTTGCCAAGCTCCTTGCGGAGCGTGCGAAGGAACGCCGGCATTTCCTCGGCGGGTACAACCCACTGGATCGACAGATACACGTCCTTGCTGCTCCAGGGGCGCTCCAGCCAGTGGATGCGCATCGGGTCGAGCACAAACAGCTCGCCTCCGGTGAGGTGAATCTTGCGCACCGTCCTGGCCGACGTGGTTGCGTACAAAGTGTGGTTGGCCTCGATCACCAGCGAGAGGAAGTACTTGTCCTTCCACTCGGGGTCAGTATGCATGCCGGTCTTGTGGCATCCAATCCAGACAACCTCATCATCTCCGGCGTACCGAATAGGAGCAGGGAGCTTGCCTTTGTACGTCTCGGCGAAAACCTGGTCGTTCTCAATGTGCTTGAAGCGTTGCCTGACTCCATCAGTGACCGGGAATGCCTGGCGGATATCAGCGGGACTGAAGCGGTGGACAATGGCTTCGTGGCGAGACATGAGGTGCCTTAGAGGATGTCAGAGATTTCGTAAGCAGGGGTTTTGACCTTGCCTTGGAGAGCGGCAATCCCGGAGAGGGCGTCGCGGATCATGGCGAATGCCTCGGGCACGGCATCGGTCATCACTTCCCACTGCAGGGTGAAAAATAGCGCCTTCGAATTGCGAACTTGCTGCTCCAGCCAGTGAAGCTTTAGCGGATCAAACACGAACAGCTCACCGCCCTCAAGGTGGATGCGCCGGCATTTGTTAACGGACTGCACCTCGAAGAGAACGTGGTCAGCCTCAATAACCAGCGTGATGAATCGCTTGCCGATGAAGCCTGCATCAACATGCGGTGGGGCAGTATGGCAGCCTACCCACTTGGTTTGTAGGCTGCTCAGGGCAGGATGGTGCGGTACGTTGTAGTGGTTCGACTCAACCGAAGACTTGGCGCTCTTTCGCAAGTGAGTTCTCAAAGCAGGCGCGATTGGGAATGCAGCCTGCAGGGCCTTGGAGTCATATTGGAGGAGCGAGCGTTCGAACTGAGCCATCTTGGCTGTAGCCCTTCGATCAGGAAGATTTGCGCCGGCAGTTGTGGCAAGTAGGGTCTTGTGCAATGCCCTCGGCGTCAATGTGCGCCATGAGGGGAGAGGTGTCTTCCTGTACAGGATTTCCGCACCCAGGGCATGCCCATTTGAGGAGAGTTCGCTCGCCATCCTGCGCAACCTTCATCCCCAGGGCCTCTGCCGGGCCGGTCAGGATCAGGCCGGACGACCTGCTATCGCAAGGCGACAGGCAGGTTGCGCAGGACATCGAGTCCTCCAGCTTCTCCCCAAGAAGGCTGTAGTTTTTCCCGTTGGCGAGGTTCACGTGGCAGCGGCCGTTAAGGCGCCGGACGATCTCTCGCTGGAGGAAAGCGGCGGCGGTCAAGAGCGCAGCTCCAGGAGTCGAGCGCACCGGGCAGCAATGCGCGCGTAGCGCTCGCCGGCAGCGCGGAAGAACTGCTCCTGGATGGGGCTGTTCCGAGAAGCGGCCTTTTCGGCGACGCGAAGGTTCACTCGGGCTCGAGACGACATGTCATCGCCGAGGCAGTGAATCTGGAGAACGCGTTGAGTGCTGAATCGGCGCATGGTGTACCTCCTGTTTATGGGAGGATTATGCCGTATAGTTCCTCATGATGCAAGAAGTATACGGCACGATTGGCGCTGAGGTAGAGAGAGCTGCATTATGCAGCTCCCTTTGCAGCTAGGCCTTATCCCGGTATTGAACTACGTCCAGAGGTGGGGTCTTGGCGATCTTGAGGATCTGGCTCATCCCTCGTTTCGAGAAGGACAGCTTCCGCTGGAAGTTCACGTCATGCCATGGGTTGTCGATCAGGAACGTCACCGGATCAACCCGGCGGAGATTCGAGTTTGGGAGGGTAAAGTCCTCCAGCGTCCAGTGCTGAAGAACATCCGGGAGGTCAGCGACAGATACGCCGGCCATTACTGCAAGATCGGATGCAGTGAAAGGGGTGAACGTGAAGTGGGTAGAGGCCTTCGCGCCGGTAATTGGGCAAAGAGGCTTGTTGTCCAGCGTGGGGCCTATCGGTTGAGCCCAGGCATCAACTTGATGAAGAAATTGATGGATGCTTCCGCCCGAGTGTTCGCGGGTGGCTACCCAGTTCTGGCCTCTGCAGCCTCGAACCATGGGATTGGCGTCTCGCACCCAGATTTCCTGACACCCAGCGTAAGCCATCAGGTTGTCCAGGTTAGCCTGGAGTCGTTCGTCAAACCAGGCAATGACGTCCTTTTTCCGGCGAGCAAATTCGTACTTGGTGATTGCACCAATGCATTGTGCGAAAGCGGCGCGGGCCATGAACTTGCGGTCATTCTCAACCTGCTGCTTGGTTCCGAAATTTCCGCTGATGTAGGCGGAAACCGCGACCACTGGGCCCTTGCGATCCTTGCTGGGGATGACGTCAGTGGTGATCACCATTTGGCCTTCGCTGTTCATCGCAACCTCAGTTTTCATGCCGGGGCGATTGACGATGTTCAGAACCTCGTCCGACACCATGTGACCGTACAGGTCGACCAGGTCGTAGTTGATGCGAAACGGCGAAGCACCGAGTTCATCTTCGGAGCAGTTCTCCGGGCGGATATCATCCTTGGTCAGGGTCGTTACATCAGGCATTCCGGTGAGTACGACCGGGAGATTACTTGATCGACCCTGAATCTGGGCGAGAGAGGTTTCCAGTTGCTGGCCTGTATAGGAAAGGGTGGGCAGTACCACCTTGCTGTGGATGAACCTCTCGGATAGCAGATTGAACATCATCATGACCCAGATGGCGCTATCAGCCGGGAGGTTTCGCACTTCGCTCAGAATGCTCCACTCCTGCTGGTGGGCAACCAGGGCGGTGCTGCTCGACATGGTCTCGAACAGGCGGCCTTGCTCTTCATCCCATTTGATGTCGAGCAGAGAGTATGGGAGGTAGTTATCACCAATGCGACGATGCATGTCGCGGTCTGGGCGACGCCCATTCTCGACGTAGATAGGATTCCCATGCTCCGCGACGTCAGTGATCAGGTAGTAGTTCTCACCGTTACGCACGGCGAAGATGAAGTACTGCTCAAACGCCTGTGGCGTTTTGATCGCGTGCAGGGAGACCCCGTTTGGTAGCCGGTTGAATGCCGCAAGCAGGGAGTTGGTGTCCCACCAGCGGTAGACGTTCTTCATGAACACAGGTTTGACGTCGGCGGGCGCAGTCACGCCTGCCTTAAACTGATGAATCTTGAGGCGAGTGAGGGCCTTAAAGGCAGTCCCTCTCAGATCGCCCAGGCGCGTGTGCGATGAGAGTATCGCTTCATGATCCTGGGTGACTTCCACATCGTAGTGCACCATGGCTTCGCGAGAGGTGGCTTCGAAGTCCTGGATGTCCTTGGCGATGATCGGATCGGACAGGAATTCATAAATCTCGCCAGCCAGTTTAATGACTTCCTTGTTCTCGGAGGTCGGCTTCACCATCTCCATGATGCTGAAGCGAGCGTCGTTCACGTAGTCGGTGAACCAGCCGTCACAAAGAAGCGCTGCTGTGATGCGAGTCGGGTCGAAGCCCACGCTCTCGCATGCCAGGCTAAGCTCGGGATGACGCCAGGTGTAGAAGTTATCCGGCAGGGGATAGGTGAACCCTTCGCGGCGAGCCCAGAACTGCAGGATCTTTTCGATGGATTGATCTTTGAAGCTCATGGGTGGCGCCTACCTTTTCACTGAAAGTGGCGGTCTCAACCGATGCTGAAACCGCGAATTTTGAGGAAATTGCCAGATCAGTCCAGGAGAAGCCAGGCCGGATCAGCCGTGATAACCTGCGGGGACTTCAGCCAGTCGCGAACCTGTTCGGCGATTTGCCACAGCTCTTCGGTGTCGAGTGGGCCGATGCAGCTGATGTCGCGACCTTCAGGGCCCTGCTCGGCGCCGATAACCAGGTACTGATCCCAGAGCAGGCCATTGTCAGCGTCGAGCCAGTAATAGGTATCGACTACTCGGGCGACACTGCCAGCGGGCAGCTCCATCAGCACGGCCTGGAGGCGATTACACTCGCGGTTGAGCTGATCCTGGGAGGCCTGGGTGACGGTCATCACTTCATCCACGGTCAGTTCGAAACCGAACTGATCCTCGAAGATAGCCTTCAGGGTGGACGAATCGTCGGTGAAGGGGGCAATCAGCACCACGCCTCCCACATTGATCTCGCAGTGCTGCACGTCGCCGGCTTCGTCAGCGATGGGGGTGATGGTTACGGGCGGGCGGGAGGCGGGCATCATGCTTATCCTCTGGGCGTCGTGGAGGGTTTCAGTCCTGCGCCTGGCAGGACAGGAGCTTGTCTTTCCGGGAGTAGGCCACCTTGGAGGTTACAACGCGCTGACGGAACAGCGGCTGCATCACGATGCTCTTGGCCTTGTTGGTACGCTTCGACTTTTTCATTGCTGATCCTGCATGTCGATCCATTATTGAGGAATTATACAGCAGTTGCCATGCAGTATGGAAGCACTATAAAGCATGTTCAGGCTTGTTTTTAGGTCTTAGCTTTGGGCTTGCAGCCTTCGCAATGATAGTGGAACGATTTCTCCTGGAGGAAAGTCTGGCCGCAGGTGCGGCAGACTTCGCGATTCTCCAGCTCGAATACCAGGATGACGTTTTCTGCTTCGCCGGCACCGACAAAATGCGAGTACCAGCGGAAGTTGCCGTTCGCCCACTCCCAGTCGTGCAGCCGCTCATCGATCATGATGGTCTGGTTATGTACGAGCTCGCCAGTACGCGCAATGCGCGCCTCATCCAGGACAATGCCAACCCGAACCGGGCGCTCGGCCACCTGGTGGATCAGGTTCGAGTCGCAAGGTATCTGCCGCAGGATCGCGTGGCGCTTCGAGATCATCATTTGAGTTTTTCCTGGCACACATCGCAGTGGAGTTGGAACTTCTCAGAGACTACCGCTACGCCGCAGTGTGCGCAGAAAGTCCGGTATTCGGTGCTGTAGACCAGGGCGACGAGTGGCACAGATTCGAGGCGGGTGTAGTAGAACTTACCGTTCTCCCATTGCCAGTCATGGGCGCGGTCTTCAATCAGCACCGTGTCCTTGTGGAGGATGTGACCATCCTTGAGGAATCGCTCTTCCTGGTACACAGTTAGTACGTGCAGCGGGCAGTGAGGAATGTCGTAGCGCTGACGACCCTCTACGTCACGAAGAAGAACGTAGTCCTTTGCGTATTCCATGGATGGTGTCCTTTAGATATCTGTGTATTGTTCTAGCATACAGTGGTAAGGTATGCTCCACAATGTCAATTGTAGGCAAAAGGAGTCAGGGATGGGCCAGGAAGCACCGAAGAACCGCGAAGAGGCGATGGTTATCATCGATACCTTCATCGAGGAGAACCTGGTTGTCTGTTGCCAGGAGCTTTACCAGTACGACCAGGGCACGTTGATCGCCGACCTGAAGAACCTCAAGTTCCTCCAGGACACCCTGGCCGAGTTTGATCAGGATGCGCGTAAACTCATCCCGACCATCATCACCAGCTCAATGTTGCGCAGAATCGCCACCCAGAATGGCGCCGAGCTGCAGCCTTCGCCGTTATTGCGCATGGGCGCGAAGCCGTCGGCCGCAGTCTTCGCCCAGGACAACCTCAAGCAAATCTCGCGCGAACTGTCGGCTTGGCAAACCTCGGGCATGCTGTCCGAAGGCAGCAAGCTGGGCGAGCTGGGGGCGATTCTGCAGGCCCAATTCCCCGTCGACTTCATGCAGGTGGCAGAGCAGATCGCTACCAGGTGCATCATCAAGGCCTACGCCAACTCCTGACCTGACACTGCAATGGAAAAGGCCCAGCAATGCTGGGCCTTTTTGTTTCGCCTCAAGCCGCCAAGAACTCGTTCTGTTCGGCTGGGTCATCAGCGTTCTGGAGGTCGCGAAGGGTGAAGTGCCTGGCCAGGTAGTCGTTGAGCAGGGCCGACAGATTCGACTGGACGTTCATATCTAGAAGATGAGCGTAAGCCAGGGCTCCCTCGAACCGAATCAGGCAGTTTGGGAGATCGGTCTTGATGGGCCCGGAAGGCCCCATTGCAGCCTCAGCAAGCGACGAGAGGGTGGTGGCCGGCAGGTTGTCATCGGTATGGTGTCGAAGAAGGTCGTAGTAATCCTTCTGGACGCTCCACACGCCATCCTGGAACTTGAGGTAGGGCGGGAGGTCAGTAGGCGCTGAAAGATAGTCACAGAGGTGAAGGAAACGAATCTCTCCGTCCAGGGCAACGGGGACGTCCTTCACGATCAGCATGCTGTGCGATGCAATCCTGAATAGGGAGGCCTTGGTGAGGATCGTCGACAGTGCAGGTGTCGTCAGGGCCTGGACATGGTGGGTCAGGAGATAGGTAATGTAGCCGTGCAGATTCTTGAGGTGGGGCTTTGAATAGAACACGTCCCGGACGTGCTCAAGGCGAGAGATCTCGCACGGAGTGAGCCCGTAGAGCCGGCTGTAGAGCGGAATCATTGGTGTACGTCCTGATGATCAACAATTAGGCACTAATTGCAGCATGATCAGGGAGAACCTGGGCGCGACGCAAGCGACGCCACGCCCAGGGACGTCAGGGGCCGATGAAAGTCATGTTCCGGCTGACCTTGGCCAGCAGGTGAGGAATCATGCCGTCAGCTTCCTGCATCTTGCAGTGCACCGAGAAGAAGCGGGTTTGGCCGTAGCTGGCTGCCATTGCCAGGGTGTCTCGCAGAGGGCCTGCCCAGGCAATCTTGGCAGGACTGATCACTTCGTGACGCAGAAGCTTGAGCGTGATGTTGGCGGCACGGTTCTGCACCTGTTGGTCGCTCGGGGAGGAATTGGAGCCAAACTCCATCATGCCGAAGATGCCCTTGCTCAGAAGGCCCAGGAAATCGGCATCAAGGCCAAGGGTGTCAGCCGAAGGGGCAGGGCGGATGATCCCCTTGCCAGCCAGGTGCGTATCCGCGATGCCGGCGAACATCTGGTTGAAGAAGAAACGAGCCTCTGCCTGCAGCGGGAACTCTTCTGCCACATGATGGTTCCGGCCGTGCTCGATGGCGGATCGGAAGGCTTCACGCAGGCGCTTTTGCAGGTCGACTGGGTCGGGGGTCATGGCGTTGACCGACTCGTTGCGGCTGAGCATGCGAGAAAACTCGATAGCCTTGAGGGCGACAAACTTGTCGTCTGGATCGGCGTTGCGACCAAAACCGATGGCCTCTTGGAGAAGGTACAGAACCGAGTCACGAGCTTCGGCGTTCAGGTTGGCCAGGTGCTCTTCCAGGTCGAGCGCTGCGTCCTGGTCTGACTCCCACTGAGTCATTACCAGGTTGGCACGTTCAAGCGCGCTCCGGAGGTTCGCTGCTGCAGCCGCTTCCGGAATGCTGCTGAGAGCACTTGTGGCGTTGATCATCAGCTGCTGAAGTGCATCGGCGAGTGGGGTTTGGTTGGTGATCATGAGAACCTCCGTGTGGGAAGAGCCAGGCTTAGAGCCCGGCTTTCTGTTCTTGCTCGAGGGTTTCGGCGAGCAGCGCGGATACCCGGTTGATCTCATCGTCGGAGTGGATGACACCGCCACGGTTGTGCGTGAGGTAGTGCTTCAGCAGATCCGACTTCTTCGAGTAGTCCAAGACCATCACCCGGAACTCCCACAAGGTCTTCGACCTGACGTCGTAGGATGAGCCTTCGAGGTCTTTGTGGGTGAACCCAAAGGGCTTGATCTCGCCACGCACGAACTTCAAGGCGGTGGTGTAACGCTGAAGCCCGTCGACGCACTGGAGACCGTTGGGGAGGTTGGTGACTACCTTGGGGGACTTCAGGATCGGGCAATTGAACTGAAGAACCTTCTGCGAGTCAGGCACGATGCCGCGCATGATGTTCTCGACGAAAAGCTGCTGCTGAGCTTCCGTCCACACGTGGCCGCGCTGGAAGTCGGGGTTCATGTCCAGGATGCCGCCCAGGTCAGCGGCGAGTTCGGTCATTGCCCGCTCAACCCGCTGCCAGGTAAAGCTCGGAGAATTTTCGACACTCCGGAGGGGCTGAATGATCTTTTCCAGCTCTTCGTTGCGGGCTTGCAGGGCGAGGTAGTGTTTCTTTTCGGGAGTCGTCATGTGTGTGGCCTCCAGCCACGGCTCTCAGAAGAGCCCGGTCTTGATCTCGTTTGCAAAGAACTCCAGGAGCTTAGCCTTCGCCTCTGCCTTCACGTCATCCGGAAGCGAAGCCTCGCATTGAGCGATCTTTTCGGAGAACTGAAAACGCTTCTGCCCACGCTTGTACTGCCGCACAGGCTTGTATTTTGCCCTCGCGGACTGACGCTCTACGACTTCGTAGAGGTCAAGCACCAGGTGGACGGTGTTGATCAGCCTGAAAGTCCAGCGTTCGCCGGCTAGCTTGGAGTCATCTTCGCGTAGCACTTCGATCTGGATGTGAGGCGCAGAGGGGATCATGCGATCACGCCCAGGCGCGCGAGGTCTTCCGCCGTGTGCGGCACGCCGCCGGCAGCGAGCTGCAGGTAGAGCTGTTTGAGCAGATGCTCATCCGGCTGGTAATCCAGTTCGAAGCAAGGGAACGGCTCGCGGTTGAAGCGGACGCGGCGTTCGTAGGGTGACAGGTCGTCGAAGTGGATGTCGCCGAAGATCGGCAGTCGGTTGTTCTTGAACTCGCCCAGGGCGGTAATGCGCTGCTGGCCATCGATCAGCCAGCCAGACATTGGCAGTTCATCGCCGCTGAACTCGTAGTCTCCACCATTGCAGACGTACTTACCGGCGCCGAAGCCCAGGAAGACGTTCTCGACGAACTTGGTCTGACGGGCCACGTCCCAGCAGGGAAGGCGCTGCCAGTGAGGCAGGACGAAACGGTAGAGCTTGCGATCATCGGGCAGCACCGGGTTGAACGGCGTGCCTTCGAAGATGTGTTCGATGGTAGTCGCGCGTTCTTTGCCGCACATGATGGGCGCGGGCAGCTTCTTGCTCATTGTGATGTCCGTTTCTGAGTGACTGTGGGGGAATTCTAACCCATTTTGATCATGAGCGCAATATAAAGCATGACAAAGGCGAACTATACAGCATTCAGGAAAGGATGCAGCTTGGCGAGCGTGCTGTATAATTCTTCAAAGCGTTGCTCATTCGTAGAAGCATATGGTAGATTTGGCTATCTAAACGATCAGGAGGATCGGCAATGTCCAATCATGACGGCGTACACGCTTCGCACTGCTGTGTAGTCCATGGCTGCAAATACCGCGACGATGACTGCCCGGTGCAGCTCGGCACCATCGAGCAGAAATTCATGTGCATGGACTGCGAGGCAGACGGGATTGAGTCCACGTCCACTCCTGGTGGCAAGCACTACCTGGATCTGAGCAAGCGATTCATGGGCGAAATAACCCATCATGTCGGCAGCTTCCAGGCCTACTACCATGAGCGCCACAAGGCCGATCCGGCTGGCTTCCCGGTCAATGACAGCGAAGAGTTCTTCCAGAGCCTGCGCGAGCAGTTGAGCGACTTCCTGATTCATGGCCGTCCGGACGAGGAAGTGTCGCCCTTAGACGAGGCGCCGTAGCGGGCCATCAATTCCCATGAAAATGAGCGCTGCTCATGAAATCAAAGCCCGGCAAACGCCGGGCTTTGTCGTTAAAGGGTCTGCGAAAAATCTCCGATGGTTAGGGGAGAATAGGAGAACCAAATGACCACCATCTCTTCCAGCACATCCGGTGCATCCACCCAGGCATCCACGGGGACAGCCCATATTCGCTCTCCCTTGAGCGGAAGCAACTTCCTGCCTGGTAAGTCGACTGCTACCGGATCGTCCAAGGCAGGAGCCTCCAGTAGCCTTCAGGGCGGAACAGCAACTCAAACGGCTAAAGAGCAAGCTATCGAAAGGCTCAAAAAACAGCTCCAGGAATTGCAGAAGCAGCTCCAGCAGCTGCAGCAACAGCTGGCCGAGGTTCAGGGTCGAAAGTACGCGTCCGAGGAAGCACGGCAGGCGGCCGTGCAGGCTGTGCAGGTGCAGATGAACGGGGTGGCCACGTCCATACAGACCGTGAACGCTGCTCTGGCCGAAGCGCAGAAAGAGAGCGACTCAGGCATCTTCGTCGACACCAAGGCCTAACGGAAACGAAAGGGCCCAGCATTTGCCGGGCCCTTGAAGGAATCGTGTCTTTCGCGCTATGCGCGCCTCGCTTTACAGCTCGGCTACTTTGATCACTTCCGCACGCTTGAAGGCCTTTCGCCAAGTGGTGAGCCCAAGCGCACCGGCTTCGCCGCCGGCAATCTCCTGAAAGCAAACCTCGTTGCCGCGTCCACCCTTGAGTGCATAGACAGCCGTGACTACCACGTGGCGGCCGGACGAGTCCTTCAGCTCATCGTTGAGATGGGGGTTCACCCGAGGATCACGCTGTTCAGGCATCTCAGCGAGCCTCGGTCTTGACCAGGTCGCGGGAAAAGCGGTTGTAGTCCGAGCGCACAATGAGACCGCGCTCGGTCAGGTCGAACACGTCACGGCAAGTCAGCTTGAGTCGGATACTCTGCCCGGTGGTCTTGGACATGCCGTACCACGCGGCGCCGAGGGATGCCTGGTTGTTCTGATGGATCGAAGGGGCCTGGGAGCGCATCATCGACAATGCGCGTTCTTGGCGGCGGTTGAGCGGCTTGATGGTCGACTGGATCATGATGCGGTCTCCTGGGCTACCTGGTTGTAGCGAGAGTTACTCGGCTTTGACGCCAATGGCTTCCATGCCGGCGGGGGTGAGGCGTGCGACCCTTTTGTAGATGTCGTACTTCTCGCTGGCCTTGATTCGCTCGTAAGTGATCAGGCCTGCATTTACCAGCTTGCTGTCCATGTCGTACCCGTAGCGCTTGCGGGTCTTCTTGGCCTCAGGCTTGCTGCCGATGCTGTGGGAAATCTCGCCGCCGGCAGAGATCCACTTGAGCCACTCGAGCATGGCGGCTGTGGGTTTGGCATTATCCACGAGAGGCTCCTTCTGAACCGGGCTACTTGCTTGCGCTACCTGATGGGATATCAGTTTGCGTAGTGCATTTTGCTTTATAGTTCTCCCTATTGCAAGAACTATCCGGCATGTTCTCGCTGCGCTCGATGGACGCTGGTGGAGACTGTTCATTCAGAACTCTTCGCATCCAAGCCTCGCAGAGGTCACTCTGGCTAACGCTGCACAGCTGGCCAAGGTTAGAACGGGCGAGCGTGCCTCGCTGCTCCTGGGCGCAGTTTTCCAAGACCTGGAGGGTCTTCAGATACAGGTCAGAGGTAAGGCCTTTGAGGCCAAAAACGATCATCGAAGGCGTCCATGGGGCAAAATTCTTTTAGTTATCTGCCACTTAGGTGATTTCTTTAGAGAAAATCCGTCTAAATCGGGCTTTTCCCAGTAGATGCTGATCGATCCCTTCGATCAGGTAGTGCGATGGGTGGCATTCGGGCCGTCGAAGTCGCCAAAGATGACGTAGTTGCAGGTGTCGCTATCTGCCTGGGTGAAGTTCTTCGGGCTCAGGGTGCGGGTCAGCGCTTCATGCCACGCATTTGACGTATGGGCGGCCTCGGCCTGCGCTTCAAACGTCAGCCAGGCATGTAGCCGCTTAACCGTGTTGAGGCTGCGGCGGTTGGTTCCGAATTCCAACTTGGGGAAAGGGGACATCACACGGCCGCTCACGCTACGAAGGATTTCGCCAGAGCGGCACATGCCATTGGCATGAGGGGTTGGAGCAGGGTTCACTGCAGTGTTCATCTCGAAATCCATTTCGGCTGTTGAGGGTGAATCAGCCGGCCATTGCCGATGCTGCATCGCGTGCTTTGCGCAGCCGGCGCTTCAGGTCAGCCAGTTGATGCTCGGCGTCATCCTTGATCCGTTTAACCAGGTCATTGACCTTGGCTTCTGCGTCCTTAGCCGTCAGGAAGCAATCTTCGGGGCTGTACAGCGTTTTGCGCTTCGAGGTGACGAAGAACCGGCCGTTCATGGCAGTCGCTTCGATTACGAGCGGCGGCTGGCCAGCACGCACGCGTGCGGAAGTAACCACGAAGAGCTTGCAGGGCAGGGTGATGTCCTTAACCATGGCTGGTTCCTCAATCCTTGAAGGGGAGAATCCGGAATTTATTGAAGGCGGTGCCATCCCACTCGAAATCAACGCCGGCAGCCCGGAGCTCTTCAGCGATCAGCTGTCCGTCCCCAGCCCATGCCATGAAGAAGTGGGGTGCCTCTCGAGAAGGGTCTAGCTGACCTCTGTTTACGTAGAGGTGCTTGGTCGATCCCATGTCTTCGACTTGTTTGCGGCCCGGCTCGGGGTACTTCTGCGGGAAGATCTTGCAGAAGTACCCCGCCTTACGCAGCGCAGTGAATGCGACTTGGAGCGCTTCAATAGTGCGAGGAATGTTAAGTCCCTTCATCTCACAACTCCATTGTGGTGTCAGAATGATACCATGTCTGCACTTTAGTGCAAACTGCGCCATGCATTTTGACCAGAAAAGAGCTGGTCAGCGGCGAAAAAGAGAAGCTAGTGGGGAAAGGATGTTCCAGGTGCGCTTGAGCAGAACAAGATTTACGCCTGCAGCAAGGCCAAGAGAGACGTCCACCCACTGCGCGCAGTCATCCGGCAAGTGGAACGCATACCAGACGTTGATGACCAGGCTGATCCAGCAGAGAACGTGCAGCAGGAAGGGAGCGAGCATTCAGGGGCCTCGAGACGTAGATGATGGCCGTTGTCAATGCTCCTGGGAGCTGATCAGCCGCGCGGGGATGTTACAACGCGGTCGGAAACCGGGTTGCTCAGGTTGCCACCGCTGAGGATTTGGGCTGCCGTCAGTACGACAATCGCTAAAATGATGAACTTCAACATGACCGCTTCCTTCGCAGTTCCATTTCGGGGAAGGCTTTTTACAGCGAAAGGCTGGCCAGAGCCAGCATCTCTGTTGCTGTCTACGCGTGAAGCGCCCTTTCTCGTTGCGCTTTGCAGCGGCGCTGAATCTCCGCCTGGCAGCCAGAGCGGAACTCCTCCCCTTTTCCTGAAGAGAGCCAGGCAACCAGGTGCTCGACTACTTCGGCGTCGTCGGAGCTGAACTCGACCGGGGTATTAGCCTCCGGGGACAGGATCAGCTCCAGGATGCGGCCGCCACCATGGTTCCGCTCGCGGAAGTTCTGGATCGTCCACGCCGAGAGCCACGCGTAGTACTTCGGCTTGGTGGACTGTGCTTGCGCATGATCTTCAGCGCTTCGCAGGAACGCCTGGCCATTGTTCGAGCCGAGCCAGCGGATGAAGCTGGCAGCAACTGAGGCTCTGCGCTGGTTCAGAGGCCCGCGCATAGAGCTGAGGATGTGGTTCAACATCACGTTGCTGTAGACCTCATCCATCTCATCGCCGGGCTCGTCCATCAGGGCTAGCCAGCGCTCGCTGAACACGACGTCGCCGACGACATCCTGGCGGGGAGGGCGGATCGGGTGATGATCGAATTGAGGTTCCAGGGGCGACTCCTGATCATCATGGTCGACGTCATGCATCTGGTGGTACTCCTAAGGGAGTGCAGCTGCCTAAGGGCAGCTGTTGAGCGAGGCGCGCTAAGGCGCGGATCAGCGAACTTTTACGTTCGGGAATTCAGCGAAGTGCGCCTTCAGGATATCGGCGGCGTCCTGCCTGTCCCTGGCTTCGAACTTGTAGCCCCTGAAGTTGCACTGGAAGAGGCGACGGGAAGGAACTTCCAGGGTCTCGACCAGGTCGCCGCCGCCGTAGCCAAGCTTCCCGTTGATACGGAACTCCAGGGTGTCGACGCTCGGGCAGGTACAGCGCGCAAGACCTTCGCACTTACAGGATGAGCGCCCGTCCACCTCGATCACCGTCATATCCGGGGATTGTTCCTGGGAGAGGGGCGGCTCGGTGATGCCCAACTTGTCAGTGATAGCTTTCAGGCGAGCGTCGGTAGCTTCGGATTTGCTCTTGATGTCCGCCAATTCCGCAACGGCACCGTCTACCTGGGCCTGCAGGGTAGCCTTCTCGGCCTCGGCAGCGTCCAGGGCGGCCAGCAAGGTGGCTACGTTCTGCGGCTGAGCCATCGTGATAAAGCGCACGTGGTCATCGTGCAACATGTAGTTCTCATCCTGGATGCTCAACTGCATGTAAACGCGGCAGTGGTGCCATTCCTGGCCGTCATTCCGTGCTTGGGCAGCTGCGATGAGTGACGGCAGGTTTTCGCGCAGGGTGGCTAGCGGAACAATAGCGCTTTTGATGAGGTTCGGCAGGGGGCTGCTCATGGAAGCTCCTTTTCGCATGGGGTGCCGGCCGCAGTGCGGCCGGAGATCAGATGGAGTTAGTAGCCGTTGGCCTTGGTCAGGGCGCGGTCATACTCGGTGAGCGAGCGAAGAGTGATCTTCGCGAGGCAGTCGCTGAGGGTGGTGCCGCCAGTGATCGACCTGACGATGTCTTCGATCAGATCGGGGTTTCCGGTCTCATCGAGCTTCTCCGCCAGGCGGCGCAATTCGCGCGCCTTGAGCTCCAGCTCTTCGGCCGCATTTTGAGTTGCACGCACAACGCCGCTCAGGTTGACGCCCATCCCTACCGAAGGGTGGCGCAGATTGGGGATCTCGGCCGGGTTGAGGCCGGCGGCGACCAGGATGGCGATGCCTTCCTTCGAGTTCACATGGTGCTTGGCGGTGTAGTCTCCCAGGACGTCGCGAACGCTGACGTTGTGCCCGACAACCGCTATGGACATCATGGTGGTTTCGCCACTGTCCAGATTGGTCGGCTCGCCCTGCAGGGCATCACCAAGCTCCTCTACCCGGAGAAGCTTCTGGAGAGCGAGTTCCTGACCTTCGATGGTCTGGAAGCCAACGGCTGCCAGGGCGGCGTAGAGAGCTTTGTTCATGTCCAGTTTCCTTTCTGGGTGGCTATGTGCTGTATAGTGCGCTCTTGCGCGCAGTATTGCAAGCACTATAGAGCTAGATGAGGGTGTTTTTTCCTTCGGCCGGGTAAGTGGCCCGAATGGGCATCAGTTCAGAAAGGGCACTGCGGATTCTCGCGAATTCAGCTTCCGCATGTTGCTCCTCCACGTTCCACTGCAGGCCAATGAATCCGCAGGTCGTCTCCAGGTTGTGCGCCGAAAGCCAGTGGAGGGCCCGGTTGTTGACAACAAACAGGGAGCCTTTAAAAACGCTGTGCTGCTTGAAGGTTCCTGGGCCGCTGATCTCTCCGAAGGAGTGGTCAGCCAAGACTGCCAGGGTGATCGTCTTCATGCCGATGTACTCGGCGTCCTGGTGGGGCGAAGCTTGTCTGCAGGTGATCCAGGTGGCCTTGCTGAGAATGCCTGGTAGCTGCTCAACCTCATCGTTCCAAATCTGGATGTCCGCCTCGTAGGCGTTGACGTCGATTTCCACCGGGATCTTGATCAGACCCTCAGGGATGTCGAACTGGCAGATGTCATGAGAGGAGGGTGCAGCGATCATGGCTAATCCTTAGCGCCCCAGTAGCTGGGCAACGGACACAATCTGCTTATCAAAGTCGAGGGCGTCTTCCGGCACGTCTACTCCGTAGTGCTCGAGCAAGCCGGCGCGGAAACGGTTCCACTCGTCTTTGGTGGGGGGAAGGTGGGTGCAGTCCAAGCATTGCCGGCCAGTATTGAACTGCTCTGCGACAGTGAGGTGTAGGTCAATGCCAGAGCGAAGGTCGACACGGCCAAGGCACGAGCCGTCTTCACCGCTATTCACCCACAGTCTGGTGCGACAGGCCGAGATGATGACTTCGTGGGGATGGGTGTATGCCATGGTGCGAGTCCTTGCCTGTGATCGGAAGCGGCACGATAAGGCGCTGGCAGTGTCCTGACAACGCCGAAGCGATCAATGCATCTTGGAGCGGGAGGTCAGCTCGCGCAGACGCTCTGCTGCAGCAATCGGAGGCATGGGGTTGGGCCCGCAACCAGGAAGGCCTGTGACCTGGATAGAGGTGACGATGTACCGGCCCTCAGACCTGAGGGTATCCATGTCGTACTGGCAGTACACCTTGGCGCCCAGGGCTTGGGCGCGGCCGATCAGAGCTTGGAGTTCTTCTGAGCTGGTCATGGTTGCCTCCGTTCTTGATGGAGACAACTATGCCATATAGTTCCTCTATACGCAAGTTGCAAAAGGAACTATAAAGCACGTAGCGGTCTAGTCGGTGAGGTTGATTGCTTCGTTCAGGTGCTCGACGGTGATTTCAGCGTCGCCGGACGAAGTGCTCACGCCCCAGACGATGCCAGCTTTTGGAGCCTTGGCTGACTCCCGGCGTACCTTCTCTAAGTCCGCGAAGGGCTTGAGGGCGGCGCGGAGCGATGCATTTTGAGCCTGCAGCTGGGCAACCTGCGTTTCCAGTTCGGTGAGCTTGATTGCCTGGTGCATGGACGCAGCGCTCCAGGCTTCGCGGACGGCACTCTCCAGTGGATCGACGCAACCCAGGCGAGCAGCCTCATACCAGGAGACGCAGATTTCGGCCTGCAGGCGGGCCAATTCGGGATCAGCCGGGAATCGGTTAAAGATCAGAGTCCACTGGGTGAGGCGGTCGTTCCAAAGCCAGGCCGTTTCCGATCCTTCGTAGTATTGCGAGTCCTGGTTCCAGATGATGCCTTCCGGGAGGGGATTGGCCTTCTCGAAGGCTTCGCGAACGTGTTTCTCGACCATGAGTTATTCCTTGTCTTTCGGGATGGCTTCGAGGGCCATGCGGAGCTGAACCTTGCGCAGTGCCTCGAGGGCATCACCGCAGGCATCCAGCTCGGTTTGAGCGGTTCCCCAGGTGTAACCATCGGCGCTACTGAGATCCCAGCCCCAGGGGGCTCCATGGAGCCCTTCCTGGATGTTTAGGTTCACCGTTGGTTCGGTCACGAATCAGACCTCGGCGCGCGTGTAGGAGAGATACTCCAGGCCGCCAAAGGCTTCGTTGAATGCGGTGTCCGTGTTACGGGTATCAACGCCTTCTCCAACCTTGCGGGCGCTCTGGAAGGCTACGGTGGCCGATTTCACTTCTGCCAGTGACGGGCCGCCACGCCAGGAAATTTGGGCGACGGCGTGCATGGTCAGCTGAACCGAGAACTTGGTGCCGGCGAAGCGTTTGCGCAGCTCCTTGCGGATGTTCGCCGAAGCGGCAGCGTAGTCGGTGCGCTCTTTGACAGGGGAGAGGTGCGCGTAGGCCGGGTCGGCTTTCAGTCGAGCAACGGCATCAGCACGCTCTTGAGTCACGGTGAAGCCTTCGGCGTCCTTAGCGCGACGCAGGGTTGCGGCTTCGTCCATCCATCCACGCAGCTCTTCCTGGGAGAGCATGTCACCGGAGATCAGCCAGGGGCCGCAGCTCAAGACGTGAGCGCTCACCATGGGCATAACCAGGCCGCTTGCGAACACGATGTCGAAGAACGGGCAGTTCCCGGATACAACGACGGCGTCGGCGATGTCACCCTGCGACAGGGCGTCGTATTCGACAGGGCGCCAATCAGCGTAAACAGCGCCCAGGCCGAAGCCGGGAGCGTCGAGGGAAACGATGGCGCCTTGCTTGAGAAGGTGTACCTGGCGATTCATGTGTTTGCTCCTTGCCGGCCAGGCGGTTACGCCTGTGCCTTTACCATGTCAGAAGAGGGGCTGAACTGAGGAAACACCTGCAGGAAGAAGTCCTGCGCACGGGGTGGCACCATAGACCAGTCGATGCGCTTTCCGCCGATCATCGACGTGTCAATGATGGATTCGAATCCAACGCCGTTGCCGACTTCATCGAAAGGATCTTCGTCGCTGAAGGCGCACGCAACCAGGTTGGCATCAAGAAGCGGGTCTTTCGGAGCCCAGGTGGGAGGCAGGCACATGTAACGATCAGAGTTACCAGGGCCGGCGTCGAAGACGCGCAGTCGGCGGCAGTGCTGAACAACTCGTGCTGCAACTCGCTTGAGAGTCTCGGGGGCTACGCGCTTCATGTCGTCACCTTGCTGATCCGTATGGGCGAATTATACAGCAAGCAACAAGGACTAACAACGAATTATACAGCATATTGCTGTGATGTGGCGCAGCACCTGGGGGCATCGATGACTTCGCTGAAAGCGAACTATTGCTGGGCTTAAAGCAACACCAGTGCAGCCGGGACACTGCCAGTTTCGGCGCGTAGCGCGACTATCACGACGGGCCGCGAAACGTGTCCAGAGGCAAGACACAAAAAACCCCGGACATGCCGGGGTTACGAGAAGTCGAGCGGTTCAGCTGGTTACTTTGATCCAGAGGTCAGCTAATCCGTCCAGACTCAGGCTGTCGCCGTTGGCCAGGTCGTAATCGCTGCCTGCAATTTCGACCAAATCCTCATGCGTTACCAGGCCCAGACTTTTGGTGAGGATGGAGTAGGAGCCGGTTTCGGTTCCTTCCGAGTTGGTGAGGGAGCCGATCACCAGGCAGCGCTTGAGCTTGTCCAGGTTCGCGCCTTCCGTAACGACCTGCTGCACAAGCTCGGCGTTGCTGGGATCTTCACCCAGGCGGGCAATGAGGGCCGCCAAGGGCCTCAGCTGCTCCATAGTGATCAGCTGGAGGTTGTCATTGGTCGCTTTAAGCATGTGGGCACCGTAGGCAGTGGCGCCCACTCTGGGGCGCCTATTGGGGGATTAGGCTGCGGTCTCGCGGATGGTTTCTTCGATGTACTCGCCCAGGCTCTTGAACAGGTGGGGAATTTCAACCATACGAAGTCCGCCCTTCCGGTATTCCTCGGCGGTGTAACGCTTGGTGTCACGCAGATTGCCTGCGAAGCGTTCGTAGACCTTGGCAATGGCCTTTTCGATCAGTTCAAGCGAGGTTTCGCGTGAGGTGAACAGGTATTCAAAGCCGCCGTAAACGACAGAGAAAGGAGTGTCCTGGCTGGTGGCCATGTCTTGATACGGGTCGAAGCCACCGGTTTTGAAGGGGGCAAGGATTTCGTCCACCTGCTTGGCAGTGGGGCCGTCAGTCCAGCTTACGCGGAGGGTGAAGGAGTCCCGGCGCACACTGAACTTCACTTTAGGGAAGTACTGTTTCAGAGTTGCCCGGACGTTTTTGGCGGCCCCGTTCATATCGTAAGGGTCGCTGATAGGGGTCAGGTACTTGATCGCCTTGTCGGTACGCAGGCCGTCGATGGCTTCGGCGAAAGCCTTGCTCTCTGCCTCAGCTTTGGCCTTGTTCTTCGCAGCGTGTTCGTCGGCGTTGGCCAGGAGGCGGTCGATCTCTTCTTGAGGAACCACCTCCTCGAAGATTTCCCACTGCACGCCGCGCAGGATGCATTCCGGCACGCGATCAGCGCGTCCGCCAGTCTCGAAGACGATGTCAAAGTCAGCATTTCCGCCCATCGACACAACGCCGCCGCCCAGATGCTTCACATTGTCCGGCTTCTGCTCGCCATGAATGGCATAGACAACGCCTCGGCCGGTGTTGAAAACACCCCAGCTAATGACGGTGCCGATTTGAACCTGCAGGGCGGTGTTCGATTTCATCGCAGAAGCTCCTAGCTTGTTGGCGTGAAGGAAGTATACAGCACGTCGCAATGATATGGAAGAACTATACAGCATATTAAGAAGGAAGAATCCGGCTCTTGGAAACACAAAAGCCCCGGATTTCCGGGGCTTTCTGGTCGCCTTGGCTGGCCTGGTTTTTAAGCGACTGGCGGGCAAAACTCGGGATAGCATTGGCGAGCAAAGCGCTGCACAGCGACAGGCAGTTCATTCCAGTGCAGGCGCTTTCCAAGGTGCGGCCCTGGTGCGGCAGACGTGTGATGGGCAATGCCCAGGTGTTCACTGGCACCGATGCACTCGAAGAGTCCAGAGCGCTCGACGTACTGACGCGCCCAGCGCGGCGGAACCATCGTATAGCGCTCCATGTATTTGCTGCCGTAGTCATAGATGCGAAGGGTGCAACCATAACGCTCAACGATGGACATCGGTTTGCGGTTTGCCATGATGCGGCTCCTAGCCTTGTTGGCCCCCGGCAATGTCGGGAGCAGCTTGTGTGTTAGTGAGTGGTCGAGATTTTGGCAATAGCCCTGGACACGTGAGTACCGAGCGAGTCACCGAGAAGCGGGATCTCTTGATAGTGAAGCCGACCTTGGTTGTAGTCCTCGGCGCAAGGGCGGGCGACATCGCGGAGATTGCCGGCGTACTCTTCGAACACGGCAGAGATTCCGCGCTCAACCAGGGCGTCGCTATGCATGCGGCTCGTGAAAAGGTACTTGATACCCCCGAACACTTTGGAGAAAGGGGTTTCCTCGGTCGTTGCCAGGTCTTGCATGCCGTCAAAGCGGCCGATCTCGTACCGGCCCACAAGGGCGTTAACCTCGTCGCCTGTCGGGCCGTCCGTCCAGCGAATGGTGGTGCTGCCGCTTGAGGAGCGCACGCTGAACTTGATGCCTGGATACGCCCGGCGCAGTTCAATACGCAGGTTCTTAGTGGCTGCTTTAGGGTCGTTGGCCACTTGAATCAGGTGCTTGAAATCCTTGTCGGACTTCAGCTGCTCGATGGCCTTGGCTTCGGCAAATTTGGCAGCCAGGCTCGCTTCCACGCGAGCGGCCTGCACAGCCTTCGCATTGACCAGCAGGCGGTCGATTTCTGCCTGGTCGGCTACGCCTGCTTCAATCGACCACTGAACCCCATGAAGGATGCACTCTGGCACGATTGAGAGGGAGCCGCATTCGAACACGATGGAAAAGTCGGCATTGCCGCCCATCGCGCCTACCCCGCCGAAGATGCTGCGGATGGAGTCAGGCTTCTGCTCACCCTTGATGCCGTAAACCACGCCAGGGCCGCGATTGTAGAGGCCGGAGTAAACGCGAGTGCCGATTACAACTGGTGCCGGGGTGGTGCTCATGCCGGGAAGCTCCTAGCTTGTTTGCTTGAAGGAAGTATACAGCACACAACGCCTGTCGAGCCAGAACTATACAGCATGGTGAAGTGGAATAATTCGACTCTAGGAAACACAAAAGCCCCGGATTTCCGGGGCTTTATGGTCTCCATGGACTTGCCTGAAGTTTAGTGTGAGGGCGGGCAGAATTCAGGATAGTCCTGGCGAGCGAAGCGCTGTGCATCCGGGGGGAGCATATCCCAGTGGATACGCTTTCCAAGGTGTGGCCCTGGCTCTGCCGTACAGTGCTGACCGAACCCCGTCGGATGGAAAGGGTGTTCGTTTGAGGTGATCGACTCGAAATCCCCGTTGCGATCACGATATTCCTTCGCCCAGCGGGGCGGAACCATCGTGTAACGGTCATAACTAGCGCCGCCGTTATCGTAGATGCGAAGAGTGCAGCCATAACGCTCAACGATGGACATCGGTTGACGGTTTGCCATGATGGGCTCCTAGCCTGCTTGTCATGGCGCATTATACAGCACGCATTGCAATGTATGGAAGAACTATTAAGCAGATTGAGTGATGTATTTCCAAGCACTGCAGCCTTCAGATGATCGATACTCGCGCCAAAGGCGCACTACTGCTCATCCGAGCGATAGGGCTTCAGGATTGCGGATCTGGCAGGAGACTGGGACAGCTCTTGTTTCGGCGCATAGCGCGACTGGCAGAAGTGCCGGCTACGCGAGCATCTCAGGAGAAACGAGGATGCCGGGTAAGTCCACCACCTGGCCAACCTTCGCCTGAACCAGCACTCGACAAAAGGCTGTGATCTGATCTGGCCCGTGGCAAAGAACGCGGCTCAGGTTGGATGGCGGCAGGGGGAGGTGGCTGTCCATTACGGCGCACCAGCGCGCCTCTGCGGGGCGGGAAGCTGAGGTGACAAGGGCAATGCCATTTCGCTCATAGAGGGCTACTGCAAGCTTCTCGTCCTGTGTGGGCGAATAGGGGGTGGCATCAGTCCTGGAGCGGTTGGGGACAAAAACGCCTGATCCGTGGACACCGTAGTCCAGGATGAAGGGGGAGTGGCCTTCGGCGAGGGCAACCGCGTAGTCCAGCGCCATGCCGACGAGCTGCCTCGTACTTATGAGCATCAAGCAATCCAACCGGGGAAAGCCTCAATTATCCAGAAAATGTCACAAATTCTGAATAATGTGTAATAGCGGTGAGACAGTCGGTTGAAAAGCATAACCGCCCAGGGTAGGGCGGTTTGTAGGCGCTGCGCGGAGGGGCGACCAGGTTGGTCAGGTGCTGGAGCGTCCGAAGATTTTGGTGATGGTTGATCCGAAGACCCGGTAGCGGTTGGCGGCGTACTCGGTGTCAACGAAGCAGATGTTCGGGCACAGGTCTTCAGGGGCGCTGCACAACCACCCCAGGTGCTGGAGAGGAGGGCTCCATCGGGCGCCGCTGGCCCGCCACAGGCTCCAATCTTCCGCGCGCGCCTGGATGATCTGGTCGACTTCCTGTGTTGGTAGTTCCTTGTTGCCCGTGACATGCGCCGCGAATTCGCGCCGGTCGCTGTCTTCTGTGCGCGGGAGGCTGTGAGCCAGGTGATGGCGTGCTTGAGCGATCAGCTCAGGGTCTGCCTGAGTTGACTCCAAAGAAGCCAGGATCGACTCGCACAGCTCGCGGGGCCAGGGGCCACCGAATTCACGCGCCTGGCCCAGCAGGGAAGGAACCAGCTCAGGCTGAATGTGTTCGGGCGCGGTGTGGCGCACGCTCAGGTCGTTGCCGTTGACCTCGCCGGACAGCTCCAGAACCCACTCATTGGTGCTCGGGCGGTGGAAGAGCTTTGCGTTCAGCTCGAATTCCGTGGGTTTTTTCTCTTGAGTGGACATCTTTTTGCTCCTTGCCGGCTCCGGGGCATTCTACTCGTCTATCTTCGATCTTGACCTTAAGTCAGAAGGAGTTCGAAGTCTGTAGTTCGTCCGGTTTTTCTGCTGTAGTGCAAGAAGAAGGGGCTAGACCCCTTCCCTCAGGCTTTCGGCCGGCGCAGTCGGCGCCAGGCGGTGAGGATCAGGACGTACAGAACAGCCGCAGCGACGACGATGCTGACGGCGAACGTCCAGAACTCTGCCGGATTCGACTGGTAGCTGCCAATGAAAGGAGCGATGAAAAAGTAAGCAAATGCGTAGAAAGCGTTCATGTTGGTCACCTCGTTCCTTCGGGTTATTCCGGGTTTTCGCAGTTGGGCCTGCAACGGCCAGCACGATCAGTTTTCTCGCCAGGCCGGGCATCGTCTTCGTAGAGCTTGCCTCCACATTCACTGCATATCACCCAAACAATTCCGATCTCTTCGATACGGTGGCGGGTGCGTTCAGCGTATGCCTTCGAGTCGACGCCAAGTTCTGCGTATTCATCCGCCCAGGGTGCATGGGCACCGGTCGGCTTGTACATGCGGATATGCTGGGAGCTGCCAATTGGCTTCAGGGTCATCCAGTGCCGCCAGAACTTCTTCTCGGCGGCCCGAATGACTTGCTCAATCCCTTCTTGGTTGCTGCCGATGATGTCCAGAGCATCCCAGCCGTCATCCCGAGTGAAGGGATGACCCCACGCTGGAAGTTGCTGAATCTTGACCCCATCAGGAAGCATGTCTAACCCCCAGTTAGAGCATTATTGTCAGCACCAGACCGATGATGAAGGCGAAGGTGAGGTGGCTGATTTTCAGTTCGTAAGTGCTGTTGCGCATGGCCAAATTCAGGTCGGCTGAATTTCGCTGCGGTGTATGGTAATACTATACTCATATCACTCTGGCATCAAGCGAATTCAGCAATTTTCGGGTAAAAGAAGCCCGTCTCCTTTGGAGCTTTTTTTCGTTATTGGGTCGCCTGAGGGGGGAGCAAGTTGGCGCCTTCCTGGGCCATTTGCGAGGCGGCGGCATCATACTTATTGGCTCTATCTCAAGCCACAGCCGTCTGTCGCCGCCCCTCAGTGACTGCTAGGTCAGCAATACCGACCTTCAGCGAATAGCGCTCCTGGTCAGGAAGCGCTATGTGCGCTATCTCCATCAGCCGGGATGCGGCGTGCTACCGCATGGAACGAGTCCAGGGAGTCGCGGCATTCATCGGCGGAGAGCATTTCCCAGGCATTGGCTTTCGGGTGCCAGGCCAGGTCGCCAGTCTGCGGGTATTCACTGGACGGGTGAACCAGGGAGTACCCGGCAGGAGGAGTGTCAATGCTCCAGCGGGATCGATCCAGTGCCTCGGCGCCTTCCCGTATGACTTCTTCGCTTTCAGGGCTGGACAGGATGGCGGCGCGACTATCGGCCGGAAGGGCCTCAAGAGCGGCAATCAGCAGGGTTTGAAGACGGCTGAGGCGCCGGGAAACGCCAACATGGTCGCTGCCGGTGAAGGCTTCGATGTGCGCCTTGACGGGTGCCAGGGCCTCATCTGCTTTGGGGAGGTCGGTCTTGCTCATGGTTTGGGGCTCCATCCTGAGAGCGGTGACTATTTCGGTTCGAGGCCGGCAAACCAGGTCGGTTCATCCTGCTTGGTCAGAGCGGAGATCATGACGCCGGGCGGATTGTCCATCACACGGTACATGACCACGTTCCTGCTTTTGGTCTCAACCCAAATGGACTTCTCGGTGTACTTGATGATCTTGCCGTAGTAGGTGCGCAACCCAATGCGAGCCGCCACGGTGCCGATCACAACGTGATCTTTGCGAAGGACTTTGATCCTCGGTGGGATGATGTCGTTCTTGCTCATCGCGGCTCCTTGCCTGGGGTGGTCACCGCAGAGCGGTGGCGGGGTAGGTCAGGCCTTGCTGGATTGCTTGCTCTTCACCAGGGCGAGAACAGCCAGGCCCAGCTCAGTGAAGCTGACGTCGTAGTGAACGACCTTCTTCGGCGGCTCTTCCTGGAGGAAACCCTTCTTGAAGCACGCATTGGCTGCGGCGTATTCCTCAGCGGTACAGCTCGACGAGTCGCCGATGGTGAGGTCGCTGTCGAAGGCTTCCAGAAACTGCCGATGGGTGGGCGCCAGTTTCGGCTCCAGTTTAGCCGCAGTAAAGGCGATAACCTTGGCGTCCGCGTCCTTCTTGGTGATTTCCGACTTAGCCCAGGTGGCGAAGCTGGCCAGGGTCATCGACTTGTCGATGCCGATCTCATTGCCTTTGACGGCGTGCACGACGCGGTAGTGCACGCACGCCACGCTCGCACCCTGGACGCCAGAGTGATTCGTGCCTACGCCAACGGTGAGGGCTTCACGGATGCCCAGGCTGCCGTCGCTGTAGAAACTGCCGGCCTTGATCAGGGATTCTTTCATGCTGATGCGCTCCTTCACTTGATGAATCGCATTATGCCATATAGTGCTTCCATGTAGAAGAACTATTAAGCACTTTCTGCATCAGAAATCGAAGAAATCTCGGACGGAATCCTCGACCCGGATGTAGTACGGGCCAGGCCAGCTCTTGATCCACTCCGGGGCGCGCTCTGCCATCTGGAGGTTGTCGCTTTCGGTGCTGTTGTCCTTCAGCGCTCGGGCCTTATGGAGCCCAAGGGCCAGCACTTCGCTGGTAACGTCAAAGGTGGTCTCGCCTTCAGCATCTACGTCAATGGCGCAGTCGTTCTGCCACGCCTGCGGGTAGAAAGTCGCCAGAATGGTGCGAGGGGAGGGTTGTTTCGCTTCGACTGCCATGTCTGCTCCTAGCGTTTGTTGGATACCAGCCGCCAGTCGCGGCCGGCTTTGAAGTCAACCAGATCGTCCTGGTAAGCATCGGAGGCGGCCAGGTGATTGCCTAGCTGCCGGACGCACTGTTGCAGGCGCTCTTCAGATAGCCCAGGCAACTTCACCCGTGCCAAGGCGAGAAACTCGTCCTTCCTTTGCCCTTCGCGCATACCGCGAGCGATGTTGAGCAGGTGCCCGACAATGGACAGATCATCCAGGGCAGCGATCTGCTCGGCGTAGGACTTCAGTTCGCTCACTGGTTGCGCTCCAGCATGCGGGCATACGCTTCGAGCAGCCGGTTTACACGAGCCTGCCCCAGGTGGGCATAATCCTCACGGACAGCCTTCACCAGTTGCGCCGCGTCGAAGCCGTTATCGCGCTGCATCCGATGAATGTCCATCACCAGGTCGGCGTCTTCGGTCTTCTGCTCGGAGGCTTTAAGCTGCTGTGCTGCTGCGCTGGTCATCTTCATCTCGTCCTTGGTCGGCGGTGAATAAGTCGATAGTAACCTGTAGCCGGTCACGCCGCCTCTGGAAGTAGTCGACCGCCTTGATGGGCTTTAGCCTTGGGTGGCCACCAACTGCGTCGATCTCGCGCTGGTAGGAGATGATCTTGGCTTGCTTCTTCTCGGCAATGCTCCACTGGTCTCCTGCCATGCGCTCGGTAAATGAGTGCATGTGTGCGTGCATGAGTTGGTGGCCAGGGGTAAGCGGGGTAGCCCAGGCCGGACGGCCAGATGAATCGACTACAAACCAGCGGTTCTTCCAGGTGCTGCTGACCAGCATCCGGTCAAGGCGACGCTTTTGCCCAGCCAGTAGCGCAAGCATACGGGGTAACTTGGCCCGGCCTTTCGGGTCGATGGTCTGGCCAGCGATTTCGGCGATGAAGCCTTTCAGGAGTTGTTCGGGGGTGCTCATCGTCTCATTGGTTCCGACAGCGCGTTCAGCTTATCCCTAAGCGACTGGTTATCTTGTTCAAGTTGCTGAATCCTCGACTCACCGGCAGCAACCTGCTGCTGGAGTTGGCGAAGAAGGGTGTCTAAGTCGAGGGCCGGCGATGCATCCATCATCCGGTTCCAGATGTAGTGCGCGGCGTCGCCACCCTGTGGGCAAGCATGGCCCCCGGCGATCCGCATATTGACGTCAGGAACGATGGGAACGACCTTGTAGCGGGGATAGTGGATCATCGCGGCTGCTGGCACTGCTTGAGCGCGGATTCGGCCTTTGCGATGGCCTCACGGCAAGCGAAGAGATTCACGGAGGCTTCCGGGACGTGGCTACGGCCGACGCTCACCTCTGCGGTGGTCTCTGTGAAGCGACGGACGTTCTCGCGCCACTTGGCCTGGCTAACAGCCTGCCCTTCATTCGCCTCTTTGTTCACGATGAAGTCTAGGGCGGCGACAAGCTGCTGCTTCAGTTCGCTGATGAGCTGAAGGGCGTGGGCCGGGATCGGCTCTAACGCGGCGAGGGTGTTGTTCTGCATGGCTGCGCTCCTGCGCATAAATACTACGGAAAAGTGTAGTATTTAAGGGCTGACCCGTCAAGCTCATTTAGCCATCAATTGGCCAAGGTGGGGTTAAGTGGGGTCGAGTGGTAATTTCCTGGTAAAAGAGCCACTATGCGGCGGTCGCGAGGAGCCATTCGGCCTCTTGAACGGCACGCCAGCTGTTGGTGTTGACCCCGAACCCGTAGTTATTCAGCCAGGTGCGCAAAGCCTCCAGGGCATTTTCTGCCGCCGCGACAGACGGTGCCTCCTTCAGGGCAATCAACAGATCGTCTGGAATCGGCTGTTCGAAGATGCTCGACTCGCAAAGCACGGAAAGGGCGCTTTCCAGGATGGTGCAGGCCTGGCTTACCTTTCCAATGTGGGGGATCGGTTTGAGCTGTTCCTCACAAATGTCGATGGCGCCGCTGTACTGCTCGGCCAAGGCTTTGTGATGGGCTGCCAGCTGATCGTTGAGCCAGTAGCGATAGCGGCTCTCCATGCCGGGGTAAGCACTGCGGGGGAAGTGGTAGGCACCACCAGACAGGAACACAAGGCGACTCACGGTGAGTCCGGCGCGGCCGGAGATGGCGAACAGGGCATTGATCGACCCGATGTCGTCCTGTGTCATGAGGAAGTCGCCCTTACCGGAACGGCCTAGTCTCAGGAATAGCTGGGTGATTTCAATCAGCGCCAGGGCTGCGGCATGGTCGGCGATGTCTTCGCAGTCCCGCTGTGGTGCTGCCAGAGAGGCGTACAAGTCGACCAGGGCCTGGTGATCATTGCGCAGCAGATCGTTCGCCCAGGGCGCGTACATCGACTTGGAGGGGCGCATGTAGCTTGGGATGCCCTTGAGCGTATAGGGGTCATCCTGCAACTCCAACATCTCGAACGGTGCGTCACCCTTCAGCGCCGCCAGCACGTTAAGGGTGGCTATGCAGTCCTGCGGGAAGTAGAAGGATCCATCGCTGGCCCGGAGTACCTGGTTGCAGAACGCAGAAACAGCCGTGAGCACCAAGTGAGCCCGGCGTTTCATGCCGAGCAGGCGGGTGTCGTGAAGCTCCATCGTGAGGGTCTTCAGGCTTTTGCCTGGGGTCAGCAACTGGACGAGCTTTTCAGTCGAGAGCAGGGTGCGGTTCATAAAATTTCTCGGCGGGGCGCGGGGCGCCCCTTTCAGCAGGAAGGCTACGCTTTTGAAGGCAAATTGCCGGGATTTACCAGTCGAAGAGGGGGAGTTCTTCGTAGGTGTTGCCGTCCCGGTCGAGCTTCAGCCAGCAGCAGTCGTTCTGGCGGGCGAGTTCCAGAAGCCGGAGAACGTTCGGGAATGTAGTCGGGCAGACGCCGCTGCTCACATCATCAGAGTCGCCAAGGTTGCCGGCGTAAACCAGACTGCCGTAGGCACGGTCTCCTGCTACGGTGCCGACAGGATGAACGATGAGCTTGTGGCCTTCGGGGTTTTCCATGTCACTGTTGTTACGTACCGGGATCATGGCGACTGCGGTCATTTCTGCCTCGGTGACATGGCAGGTCGAGAGCACCAGGCACTTCTGGATTTCGTACTTGCCTTCCGGGGTCAGCTTGAACTTGGGGGCTTCCCACTGGGGGAACGCAGCAACAGGAGCCAGCAAGCCGTCTTCATCGTCCTCGTCGCTGTTCCATTCGAGGATCAGATAGCGGCACTCATCTGCGCAGGCCATGCGGAGAAGGTTGTGGATGTTCGGGAAGTCCTTCGGCGGTGCTGCGTCTTGGATCAGCTCGGGATCAGGCACCAGGACGCGCACGCCAAGGAATTCGCCGCCGTAGGCGAGAACGTCCACCACGGTTTCCATGGGAGCGTTATGGGCATCCATCGATGCTTTCAGCAGATAGTCGAACTCGATCTCAGAGATGCTGGAGCACAGGTCTGCGGAGAGGGAACGGTGGGCGGGCATGGGAACCTCCTTGGTCGGTATGCTGGGCCGTGAAAGTGATACTACGCTTTTCTGTAGTATCGTCAAGCAATTCCTGCATAAAAGAGACATCAAGGCCCGTAAACAAGTCCGGCCCCAAATGGGGCCGGAAGGTGGCGATCAGTGCAGCGAGGTTCGCTCCTCGGCGAGCCGGTCGTAGAAACCGTTTGCCTTCTCGTCGCCCCATTGGTCGGGAGCGTCGGCATAGAGGTTCACCTCTTCACCAGCCTTGACGATGAACCAGTCGCCATATTCCCAGCCGGCGAGGTACATGGACGAGCAGGGCAGGGGCGCCGGGCGCGTCAGCGTATGGGTCGGGATGGTCGATGCTTGTCTGGCCATGGCGATCTCCTTGATCGATGCGGGCCTATTGGGGCAGCAGGGCCTGGGGTTACCAGGTCAACTGGCTGGGGAAGTCGACTGCTTTCACCGAGCCGGGGTGCAGCTCCAGGTATCGGCAGTGTGCAAGGTAGGCGTCGCGCGCCTGGAGGTTGTCATGCGAGGCGATGACGTAGTGGCGTCCGCCAACGCATTCAACCATATCGTACTCGCCGACCTGGTAGCCGCGCAGAACGGAGTTCACACAACCGTAATCGCCATCAACCAGGTCTTGAACGTCGAAGGTGAAGCCGCAGGCGACAATCGCGCAATGGGCTCCGTCCAGAATTCCGTGGTATTCGTGCTCGGCCTCTTCCATGGCCTTACGGGCGGCTTTGACTCGCTCGCGCTGAGGTACGGTGTCTTCGCTGAGGATCGGGCTCATATGCTCTCTCGCTCGATGGGTTTCCCGGAGATCCCGGTTACCTCAAGTCGCGGCGGGTACTACTCTAGCCAACTCCTGTCAGCTCGAACCCCGTCCGCTACCGCCATGCCTGATTAGTCGGCATGGTCTTGGCCATCCATGGGAAAAAATCCAGCTCGAAGCGTCGGTACGTGCACCGGGAAGCTTCACGCCTGTGATCATGCTCGCACGTAGCATTGGTGATCAGAGCGCCGGCTAGACTGGGAGGACTGAGCCTCTTTCGCCTTGTTGCCGGTCTCCTTGTTGGCGTGGGAGTATTATGCTTAATAGTTCGTTTGCATGCAAGCACTATTAAGCACAATTTATTCAAAAAAGTGCATCACGGCTCGGCGATGCTCCAGCCATGGGCCGCAGCATGTTTGAAGCGCGCAACCAGGCCGGAGGTGTTGTAAACCTCGGTGGGTTTATCCCAGGTGTACTCCAGCCCGTTGAAGAAATGGTGCGGGTGCTCGATGCCTTCAGCGAAGTTGCTGTCGCCGGGCGCGCGGCCAAGCGCCTCGATCCCGACTTGGCCAGGGACAAAGAACTCCCCATCATGCATGGAGCCCAGTAGGGCCAGCAGTTCGTCCTGGCTGATCATGCCGGCAACGGTGATCGACGAGTCAGTGGTGAACCCGGCGCCGTCAGCATAGCGGTAGGAGAGGGTGGTGTTGATCCCATCCGCCCCATCCTCCTGAGCTTCACGAGTGAAGTCGACCAGCTCCTTTTCCTTGAAAAAGAAGCCGGGCGCGGTGGTCTTCAGGAACTGAGGGGTCAGATTCATGGTTGTTCGGGTCTCTTCGAAGTTTTGACCGGGCGCCACATGGCAACCCTTTCAGAGAGGAAAAGGATGGCGGCAACCATCCCCAAGACGATGCCCATCGATTCGCAGTTGTTCGCCGGGAAGAATCGACTGCCCAGGTTCATGTCGAACAGCCCAAGGGCGAAAGACCCCCAAAGGATGCATTTCCAGAGAGGGTTGAGTTCGTAGACGCCTTCGAGTGAAACGCTTTCTTCCACGATTTGCCTCCAGGATGTGCGGCGCGGCAAGCGCGCCAATTCATCCAAAGCTACGCGAAATCCAGTGTCGGGCGCCACCAGTTCAGACGGCAACGGCCTTCCAGACTTCGCCTTCACCCCGATCCGTGCCGGCGACACGATCCAGCGCCTCCTGGGCGGTACTGGCCCAGTCGCGGCCGTACAGATGGCTGTCGAGGTACACGTCGAACAGCCGGCGATCTTCACCACTGAGGGTGCACGATTTCACCGCCTTTTCGGCGCCGGGCGCGTACAGCTCAATGAGCGTGCCAGGTTTGAGGTCAACACCCAGCTGTTCACGCATGGCGTCCAGGTAGATGCCGTAGGTGCCGTGATCCAGCTGCGGCTGGAAGAACTGCTCGCCGGACAGGTTCCTGTAGATGCCAGTGAGGTTCTGCTCACCCCATATGGCCGGCTGGCCGTTGATCTTGATCTGGTAGTGCGTGGCCAGCGGGATCGGGTGTTTGCCGTGTACTACTTGCATCGGAGGCGCCTCCTTGGCGGGTGATCAGGGGTTAGGCAGCAGCTTTGGCCTTGGCCGATTTCTTCGGGGCGTAGCGACCACGGCTGGTGCGGCGCATGTGAGTTTGGCAGATTTTGCGAACCTGCTCCTTCCACATAGGGTTCGAAGTCGGGCGGCGGTTCACGATGTAGGCGTAGAGGTTCTGAAGGGCCACGCCGCCATCAACATCTGCCTCGGTCTGCGTAGCCTCGTAGGCTTCCTTCACCAGGCCCCACCACTTACCGGATACGCCCTCGATCATGCAGTCCTTCAGCTCGGCCGGCAGGTCGTTCACGAATGCGGTTTCGTGGTAGAGCGCAAAGCCGAAAAGCAGGCGCTGCTGATCCTTGGTGAACGTGCCCCAGCACAGCGGTTTGATCAGGTTGGGATAGATGTTGCGAGGGATCATTTCCTGGGAAATGCTCCAGCGCTCGTTGTACCGGGCCACGGTGTGGCCAGTCTGGAAGAAGTAGGCCGGCAGGATCATGGCCACACGGCCGCCTTCGTCCATCCAGTCGTAGGCCTTGCCCAGGAAGGTTTCGAACAAGTCCTGCACGAAGGGTGGGTTGCCAAGGAACAGGGTGGGCTTCTCCGGCAGTTCGATTTCCAGGATGTCGCCAGTGATGATCTGGCGACCGGTCAATTCGCGGGCGGACTCAGCGGTATCCGGGTCGATCTCTACTCCAGCCGCAGAAATATGCTCAGGCAGAACCTCCAGGAAGCGGCCAATGCCGCACATCGGGTCGACCACGTAATCCTTTTTGCCCAGCGTGGGTAGCAGGCGCTGAACCAGTGCATCAGCAACCCAGCGCGGGGTGAAGTACTGGTTGAGGTCACGGACTTTCTGCGGGATTTCGAACATGTGGCGGTTCCTGTGTTCGGCCCTGGCCATGCCTCGGGCGTGGTGCTACTGGTGGTGAGAAGGTGGAGCATGTGGGGATTTGGGAATCCCCACAAGGTGCTTAGCGCTGGGCGTCAGCCGGCAGATCGCTCTCGTCGGTGTAGTGCTCGACAACGAACAGGTGCTCGTCGGGGTACAAGTCCCGCTCGAAGACTCGAACGAAGCCGGTGCCAGTCAGGACTTGGCAGAGGAAGCCGTCGTCAGCGGTGTCGGTCTTGAACACCTGGTTGGTCTCCGGGTGTACGAAGAAGCCAGGGATGAGGCTGGACTCGACAAGCTGCTCGGAACCCGGCTCGGCCTGGATGGCTACGCCACACTCGGGGCACTCGTCGTCGCAGAGGCTGCTCCAGGTGTCAGTCCAGGTGTGATCGCACGCCTCGCAGTGATGGTCTTTCTCGAACTGGATGTGCGATTCGGCAGATTCGATGTCGTTGGAATCCAGGATGGTGTAACCGGACTCGCGGAGCTTTTCTGCAATCATCACGGGCGTAGAGGAATCCCATTCCAGCTCGGAGTTGAGCAGAGAAACGATGTTACGCAGCAGGCGGTTGGCGGTATCGGTACTTAGAGCACGTTTAGCGGAAGTGGACATGGCAGTTCCTCTGCTTGGTTTGTAAGAGAGATACTACCATTTCCTGTAGTATTGTCCAGAAAATATTACGTCTTTTTGTAGTATTTTGCGCCAGGTTAGGTGTCTTTTATGAGGGTATTGCGCCGTGCCAGGATTGCGAGGCACTTGGGGCACGTGACCTCCTGGTTGTGCCAGCTCGTGAAGTCCAAGCCGAGGTGAGTGTCGGTGCCTGTAGCCCCGAATGACTGGTTGCCCTGCTTGATACAAAGCAAGTCGCCACCTCTGCGGCAAAGCCGCCCTAGCTTTAAATCTTCATCCAGAACTACATGGAGCACAGTACGCCGGTTAAGTCCCGCGCAGTTAGATCGCTCGGTCATGTGGGAGGGGAGGATAAGGTGACCAATATGAGCAGACACGCCTAAGCCCAGGCCCCGGCCGTAAGCCTGCCGTGCTTTAAGTTCTTGCTCGTGCCTTAAGTCACGCTCAAGGGAGAGGCGATCACTTAAGTCCTGGTCAGCTTTAAGTTGCCGGGCTTTAAGTTCGTCGACGGTGATCCCCAGTTCGCTGGCCTGCCGCTCCAGGCTTTCGGTCAGGATTGCGTTGAGGGCACGGAACATGGGTTAAGCCTCCTTCTGAGGGCGTTCCCAGTTGAGGGAGACTTCGAAGAAGCGAGCTGCTGCCATACGTGCACCGCGCACGCTCTTGTACAACCTGCGAATCTCCAGGTATCGCTCATTGCCCTTTCTGTCGTACCCGGTCTCCAGGTAGACCTGGGTTGCAGTGAACTGTCGAATCCGAATGGAGTGGCCTTCAGGAGTCGTTGCTTCGACAATTACGGGGCCGAAAGGATCAGTCATTTTGGCTCCAAATGCCGGTAGGGCTATTCGTGGGGATTGGCGCCGCAGACGAGGGCCTGCATAACGGGCTCGATGAGGCGCACCGGGATACCGATAACGCTCTCGGCTTCGCTGACGCTGGAGTAGAACTCACCTTCGTAAATGAGCCCACCGAATCGATCCAGGACGTTCACCTTCCTGGTTTCGGTGTCCACATCGCAGATGTACTCCGCGAGGGCGTCTGTACGGCGCGCCTTGCCATCCCAGTCGATGAAGATGCCACGGGGAAGGGTATCGGCCACAACCTCGAATTTCAGCTGCTCTGAGGGCTTGCCGCAGGCCTTGCAAGGTTCGCTCGGAGCCAGGGGCTTCTGACGGCGTTGCTCGTGGGTGCCTTTGCAGTTGCTGTCGGTGCAGCTGAACTTCTGGATGAAGTCGGTCATGGTGGTCATCCTTGTCCTAGGCTTGGTGACATGAATATGCCGTATAGTGCGTTGTATTGCAAGAACTATAAAGCAGAAAGCCCTGCGATGCAGGGCTTGTCCGGGGGAGGTTGTATGCTCAGTACTTGGCGGGTACAGGCAGGCCGGTCTTGAAGTCGACCATCAGCGGAGCAGGGTCGCCCTTCGGACGCGGGAAGCGGCCTTCCTCGAAGCGAGTATTGGCGCTCAGCCGCCACAGTTGAGCCGTCTTGCTGAGGATGCGGCCGCGCCCCGGCATGTTGTCTTTGGCGATAGTCAGGCACTTGCCGCGACCCCACACGCCGCCGTCATGCACCAGGTAGTCGGTCAGGCTCGGGTCGAGGCCGTCGAGGCGGATGCTCTGGAGTTCGTCGCCCAGGGCGTGCTTCAGCTCTTCGCGGGCCACAAACACCGCGTTGTCCAACTGGATTTGCGTCAGCTTATTCTTGCGCAGCGCCTCCTCAAGATCGAGTGCGATCCCGGCAAAGCCGGCAGCGCGGGCGTGGGAGATGATGCGCTCGATGTTGGCCTTCAGTTTTTCGTCCATTGTGCTTTTCCTTCAGCGGTAGAGGCTCGGGGCCATGGGTTTGAGGCAGTCTGCGGCATCGTACAGGCCAAGCATGTTGGCCAGCGTGCGGGCAAGGGCGCAGTGAGCCTCTTGATTGCCTTGCTGCTCAGGCAGCTTCGGTACAGCAGCGAAGGCGGGTTTGAGGTAGTTCGGAAGCTCAACGGCCACAACGGTGTAGTCCTGGAGGGCTTTGCCAAGGCCCAGGTGCGAGACGAAGGGGGCCAGGTAGCTGAGCTGCGTAGAGCAGCCCAACTGGCTTTGGGCGATATTCATGTCCCGCAGGGTGATCAGGGCAGCGTTGAGTTCCGGGGACATCACTCTTGCTCCTTGAGGAATTCCATCTCGGCGACCGGGAAGCAACGAGTGCTCTTCGGATGCTCAGCGTACCAGTGACCGGTCGGGGTGCGACCAAACACTTCAAGAGATTGGTTGGTCAGTCGCAGTTTGCGTTGAGAGGTCGCCCCAACGATAGCTGCGTAATGGCCTTTCTCGGTACGTTTGGCGAAGCCAAGGTCGACCAGATGTTTGCAGATCGGCGAGGCGAAGGAGGAACCCAGGTTCTTGGAGCGCTCTTTGCCGATTTCCTGGCCGATGTCAGTGGGGGAGAGAGCCTTGGGGAAGTCGGACTCCAGCAGGCGAAGCACCCTCTTTTCGTTGGGGGTAAGACCACGGAATTTGTCGTGATGCAGCTCGGCGCCATGAGCGTAAGCGGGCTCCAGCGCTTGGACGTTGGCTACAAAAAGCTCGCCGCTTTCGAGGTCGTAGGTGTTCCACTCGGATGCATTGATGCGCTCACCCGCCACGACCTGGATCGTCATCTTGTTCCGCGTAGTGGTGAAGGTGTACCCAGGTGCTACCAGCGCTTGGAAGGCACGGCCGACAACCCTAACTTCCCCATCGCGCAGCAGGGTTTCCAGGATGTTGTGTGCAACCTTCTCGGTCACGTCCAGGTGACCCACACTGCGAACGATTTCCTTGACGATCAGTGACTGGGGATACGCATCCTCCAGTGCATTGAGCACAAGAGAGGTTTCGTTGTAGCCAAACTGGGCGCCTGCGGATGGCGTAGGCAACCCGTAAGCCACTCGCAGATTGGTGTCAGCTTGCGAGATACGCTCAGCGAGAGCCTGAACCGCAGGCTTGTCTGTGACGTTCCAAGCTTGAGCTGCCATCTCGACGGACATGCGGCCGACCAGCATCAAGCGAGCGGCGGCAACAACACCCTTCTTTGCGTCCAGGGCCATTGCGCTCACCAGCGCTGCGAAGACTTCAGCAGTGAGGGTGTTGAGCATTAGCCGATGCTCCCCTGGTCAACACGGTAGTAGCTGATTGTGGTGTCGCCCAGCGCTGCGTGGCCTTCACCGAGGTAGATGTCAGCCTGATCGCTATGCAGCGGTTCTTCGGGCTGGTACAGCCGGATCAGGGCGAGGAAGCGCTCGCGAGCCTCGTCCGGGCAGTGCACGATCTCGACGTTCTTCGGGATGTTGTTCTCAACGACCATCACGGTGTAGGTGCACTGAGGGTCTTCATCCTTCTTCCAGATGGCCTCCAGGGCGCTTTCAGCGGTTTCACTGGCGTCAGCCAGGCTGAAGCGGCCGCGCACAGCAGCGATGATCTCGGCGCCGTTCTGAGCGGCCTTCTGCAGGTCTTCGCCCAGGATGTTCGCCAGCGAGAGCTTTTGCAGCGAAGCTTCGATTGCCTTGAGAGGCATGGAGAGAACTTTCGACATGTGGCGTTCCTTCGTCAGGGGAGGTGGCGAGAAGATCAGTCTTCTCCGAGCAGGCTGAACTGGCGGTCGATGTTGGAGACTTCGATGACATCAGCGAACGGGTGCTCCCAGCAGCCACGCTGCCCGCACTCTTCGCCGGCACGCACCATGCGGAATTCGGCCTTGGGGAGGCCGCCCAGGATGGAGTGGACAGCAACTTCCTGCTCCAGGTCGCGCGTGCAGTGCTCGCCCAGGGTATCCCGGAAGTGCATGGGAGCGATGTTGGTCTCGTAGCAGATGACCAGGCCGCGCTCATCGTTGACGATGATTTCTTCGGAGTTGAAGCTCTTCAGCAGGCCAGCTGCACGGCCTTTGGCGGCGGGGCTGATGGCGATGTAGTTGAGGGAGCGCATGCCCATGGCGAAATCCTTGTCGAAAGTTGTAAGTTGCCAGCATGGAACTGCCTTGATGGCGTGAAGGAATAGTGCCGTATAGTGCGTTGCAATGCAAGCACTATACGGCATATTTTTGCAGAAATTGCAGGGCTAGAACCGAGGCTTCACGCCCTGGAATCGGTCGATCAGGTGACGCATTCCACCCATCCGAGCCTGATAGCTGAGCAAGGATTCGGCCAGGTCGTAATCGGCATCAGCAGTGTCACTGCGTGCGATGACGACGCCGGACAGGTTAATCACCGAGAGCTGCTCCGTGCCGGTGTGGTGGATCAAGCTGTATGCCTCGCTGTAAAACGCGTCGAGAGCAGCCAGCTCGGCCGCAGTGACCGTGTGGGGTTGGCAGTTGATCCACGCGACGAGCAGCTCAGCAGCCTCTTCGCAGGTTGTTTCACGCATTGGCGGCTGGGAGGCCGTACCCTCGCACGCCCCGAGGCACAGTTCGGTCGAATGAACCGGACTGCCGGCATCCTCCCAGCGCTTTGCAAGCGGCGCTGCAAGGGCTTTGATGTGCTCTTCCAGCCGCGCCGGCTCGATGATCGGTTTCATGCAATCTCCTTTTTGGGGGTATTCCGCTTCGAGTAGCTGGAAGACTTAGCAGGCCCAACCGGCAACGGCGGCTTGCTTGAAGCGCGCCACCATATCGGCAACTGTAGTGCCGGAACCGGGCTCGTTGGTGAGGCTGATGCTGTGAAGGCGGTGCCAGGGATCGTCTTCCTCGTTTTCGCCCAAGCTGTAGCTGAACTCCAGACGATCAAGCTGAACTTGATCCGGGTCGAAGTGCTTGTCCTTGAGGGAATGGACGATGTTGATAATGTCGTCGGGTGTAAAGACGCCCTGGAGGATCGCATAGCCAACCTCTTCCGACCCTGCTGGGCTGATGTAGAGGTAACCGAGGCAGGTGTTCTGGTAACCGCTGTTGACGGCTTCCATGTAGGCCTGCGGGCTGATCGAACAACCGACAGAGCGGATCACGCTCAAGTGCTCGATGTAGAAGGGGGTCTGGTTCATGCCTGGCATCCTGGCGGCTACATGGACAGGAGTATGCTGCATAGTTCTGTGTATGGCAAGAACTATACAGCATGATTTCTCTGCCATCACTACTCGGCGGTCAGCGCGAAGGCTCGAAATCTCTCTTCAGCGAGAAGTCCGTCTTCGCAGTGATGGCGAAGCTCTTTGGGCAGGCTTCTACTGCCCTCTGCGCCCAGCGCTCGATGCGAGGAACGCAGCTGCCGAAGGAGGCGCGCGTTTCGTGGTTCATCATGTGGATGTCGTCACGGGCATGCGCATCAGATCCCAGGGCAGCCACATAGCGTTGGTCGTCATTGAGGTCGATGATCTTCCCATCAGGCAACTCGACGAAGGAGTGGTTCTGGTTACCGCAGAGCTTCCCACCGAACAGGCGCTGGGCGAGGAGGGATGCGAACTTAGCGCTGCCGTCGCGGTGTCCCTCGTAGAATCGACCCCTGCTGTCGAGTCGCTCTTTCCAAAGGTCATCTAGCACGCTCTTTGCCACCATCAGCGTGTAGTCGTTAAGTTCCAGCCTGGCTGGCTGGTATTCCCTGACTAGAGACCTTGAGATGGTCTTCTTATTGTTATCCATATAATTCAGCCTTACAGCAGAGTTCTGCTGACCCACAACATGGCTATCGCTTCGAACCTATCTGCGAACCTCCCTAATTTCCTGGGGCCTTCTGGAGTTGCCAGCTGGCTTTCCCAGCTGCCGTCAGGATTCTGTTTGTAGCTACCGCACTGGGCCAGCACACCGGGTTTTCCGGGCATTCCAGGCGCGCGGCGACGCAATACGCCGTTGCCGCATGCAAAATCGAAGTTTCCGTTGTGCTCTATGAAGAAGTTGCCGTCGTCAATCAAAGTGAGAGACGAGGTGATTGAAGTTTGACGGAGGGCAGTAGTGATCTTTGCAACTTCACTGTCACGTTCAGTAAGCATGATTTCCTCCTGCGTCAAATTGTCTAAAATCCCCTTGGTTTTGCTAGAGGTAACAATGAGTTAATTGCGGGTCAACAAAATTGGATACAAAGCAGATATAGTGATTCCGGGCGAGAATAGTGAGGTCTTATATGAGAGATGTTCCTGTTCGCAAAGTGACCTTTATCCATGCGGTCGGCGAGATATCCGCCTACCTCGCGACCGGGGTTGGAGCCGCCCTTGTCATCCTTGCCCTGGTAGCTCACTGACGTTCTTGATTGCAGGCCGTGGTGTATGGCTGAACCACACACAGCAAGCAAAAATGGCAGGTCATTGGAAAAACGCTGCCTATCGTGGCGGATAGCGATGGGATGTCCTGCACACCTTTTTAGGTAAATTGCTTGCCATTTTTAGTGTATGGTTTTACTATACATCAAAGGGCGGACGACTCCGGACGAACCCTTGCGGTAGGGGAGGGTCTCTCATGTATCCTCGCCAACCCACGGGATGGAAAGGCGAGCCGGCAACCTTGGTTGCGGCGGCTTCTTCTGCCCCTGTACAGTGAATACTCACACCGTGAGGAGAAGATCATGAGCGAGCAACAACTGAGCCAGCCGGCCCCGGCCATGTCCTGGGACGACGCAGAAGATTCCGCCGACCAGGAAAAAGACTTCCTGGCTGGCACCCAAGCCGAAGCCGTTCCGCAGGCGTGCAGCATCGACAACCCGGACTGCGAAGCCTGCCAATAGCGTTCACATGCCGGGCTGAGCGAGACGGGGGCCAAGGCCCCCGTCCTGCTTGCAGAGATTGACGATTCGTCAATGCAGCCTTAAGATTCAAAGCGTTGCGTGCACAGAGCTTCCGTAGCTCAGATGGATAGAGCATCCGCCTTCTAAGCGGATGGTCGCAGGTTCGAGTCCTGCCGGGAGTGCCAGCACGACGATCCATACGCGGTCTTAGCTCAGTGGTAGAGCTTCTGCCTTCCAAGCAGAGGGTCGAGGGTTCGAACCCCTCAGGCCGCTCCAAATACGCGGGTGTAGCTCAGCTGGTAGAGCGCCACCTTCCCAAGGTGGATGTCGCGAGTTCGATTCTCGTCGCCCGCTCCATTTCGACCCGTCCTCACCGGCAGGTCAGCCGTAGTGATAGACCGATATCCTTCACTACCTCGCGTAAGCCGCATCTTCGGATGCGGCTTTTTTTATGCCTGCGGCGCCACAGAGCGTGAGGGATAAGGAAAGGCCGGGCATTCGCCCGGCCTGTTCGTTACACCTTGCAGAGAGCCTGGAAGAGGGCCTTGCAGCCGTCTCGATCCATTCGACCTTCGCCGACGAATGCCCAAATGGTCGGGACGCCCTCATTCACGTCATCCGGGGGCAGGGCGAAGTGCACGGCCGGGAACTCCGCGCTGAGTCGGGTGATCGCTTCGGCGAGGGTCTTGAGCATCGCTTCACGCGAGGGAAGGGTGGCCGCGTATTCGGCGCTCAGTGCTTCGCTGTGACGCTCTGCGCTGTCGTAGGCGAAGCAATAGAGTACGCCGGCTTCGCCGTCCTTGTAGGAGATGAAGGAGTCGGTGCCGCATTGCAGCTGAATCAGAGCCTTGAGGCTGCCGGCCTCGATGATGCTCTTCAGCTCGGGCGAGATGTGCTCTTCGAGGTAGTCGCCAAAGCAGTCAGTGAGGTACGGGTTGATCAACCAGACGGCTGCATTGCCGGCGTGATCGGTTACCTGGTGGGGCTGGTAGGTCGAAGACATGCTACACGTTCCTGTAGTATCTGGTGGTCATGCCATTGTACGCGTAGGGTCTCTAAATACAAGGCAAATGTGTCGCTATGCGCAATTATATCCACCCTCAAGCGGCTGAAATCTCTTGACTTTCCCCTCCGCAATTAGCTGTAAATTCGCTTTGCCATCCTGTCAATTTATGTATAATTCCGCCGAATTTTAGGCCCCGGCAATCATGCGATTCGCTCGCTTCATGAGCGCCGGAATCACGTCTCAGAGGCACAGTCATGATCCTGGAAAGCGTCAGCCTGCACCCAACCGCTATCGGCAAGCCCCTTCTCGTCGCTCGCGTAGCTGGGTTGCCGAACCCGCTGTACTTCCCGGTCATGCCTGAGCAACACCTGCGCAGCGGCCTCGCGGCCCGTAAAGTGCACGTCCCTGTTGGCATGGTGATCCTGCCGGCTGAGGCCCAGGCCTCCCTCGGGGACAATCGCACTTCTGCAAAGCAGCTATAAGGGGTTGGGTATGAAAACGCTGTACCAGGTGCTGCCGAGCGAATACTTCGCCAGCTTGTCCGACGACAAGAGCCTGCCGTCCGGCATGGCCCTGTATTCCAAGTCCCTGGTGGACATGCAGACCGAATCGGGTCTGGCCAACGGCCAGGAGCTGGTCGTTGTTGAGGTGGATGTCGAAGTCATCGGCGCTGCGATGGATCCGGATTTGCGCTCCATCGAGCGCCCGGACATGCCGGTGGTGCGCCGGCTCCACAGTGAAGAGAACCTGGACAACGTGTCCGTCTGGAAACGCTGGTCGGAGAGTGGCCGCACCTGGGAGGCGAGTGTCGAGCTGGTTGGCACCGCCATCTGCCGCCGCGACATTCCTCTGGCCAACCTCCACGTTGTGGCCCGTCACCAGCAAGGGCAGGGGGCTGCGCTCCATGCGTGAAGCGCTCGGCCATTTCCTTAAGGCCTACTGGCATCACACGTGGCTCTTCATGACGTTCAAGCATAACGGCAGAGGCTTGGAGCGTGGGTCTGGCGTGCTCTTCGCCATGTTGGGTGGGTTGGATATTCTGATCTCGGTGGCATATCGAGAGCTGGGTAACAGCGACTCATCCTTGCTGATGACGTTGATCTTGCTGGGCGTCTACTTCCAGATGTGGATGTCCGGCCGGCATGCCACCCTCACATGCTTCATCCTCACCTCGCTCTTTGCCGACGTCATCTGCCTCTTCGCAGAGATCTTCCAGACGCCGCTCTCCCAGATCTTCATCATGGCCAGCAGCTTGTGGAGCATCGCAGCGTTGGCGATGTTCGTCCTCAAGGGGAACACCACCAATGCGTGATGCCGGCAGCGCGGCCCGAGTCACCATGATGGGGACGAGACGCGTAAGACGGCACCAGCACATCCACCGGATCGATGCGCGCCGGCTCTGGGCGATCACCCTCTGCTGGGCAGCGGTGGCCCTGGGCACGGCGGTGGCAACTTCGGTGCTGATTTTCAGCACGACTACAGCGAGGCTAGTCCTCGCTGGCTGTGTCCTGGTGGCACTTGCGGCATTGACATATGCACACGTGAGCTGGAACCGGATGAGGGCGCAACTTCGCGGCGTTAGCCGGACTAGCTCGAGGGGAGTGTCCCCTTAATGCCTGGGTCGACGGTGAAGTCTCTCGTCCAGGGCTGCCAGCTCTCGAGCTGCAGCGGAAAGCATCGTCTCAAGCACGTGCATCACAATGCCCGAAGCCGCGTCGATGATCACCGTGTTGCTGGCCTTCAGCTCTTCTATCGCCTCCGGGACGCCGTTGTTCGGAAACTGCATGCTGCTGCTGAAGCCACGGTGGCCGTTCATCCAGATCGAGTAGAGCTGCGGCAATACCCGGTTAATTCCGTCGCTGTCGAGAATGCACTCGTCGCGCAGAAGAACCTCCATTTTGCTTTCCATACGGTCTTTGAACACTTTATGGCGAGCGTTCGGATCAAGCTGATACGGACTGAATGTGATCTGCATTTTCTGACCATCTTATAGTTATGCGGAAAAACTAACTCAGTCATGAGGAAGAATCAATTTATTGACTAATGCATATAAGCGGTAATGGAGAACAAGGCGTAATTTGACGCCCGACAGCTACTTTGGCAGACTTCGCCTATTCAGGATGAGGACGCAAGCCAATGGTAGGTAGCGTAACGCGGGAAAAATTGTTCGGTGCCGATGAGTTTGCCAGCGATTGGGCTACCCATCAGCAGGCTCGGATCGACAGGGTTTTTGACATCAAAGCCAAGCAGGCTGGGGTGCCCAAGGAGATGCTGAGGTTGTGCTTCAGCGACCGTAGACCCACAGAGCTGATCAACCGACAAGGCCACCGCACCGTCTACACGCCTGCAGGCATTGTGACCGACGTCCTTCCCGCGTCGCGCCAGGACAGCCACATGACCTTCATGGTCGAATGGGTTGATCCATGGGGCTTTCCGCACCGGGAAGAGCGCAATTTCCTCGAAATCCAGTTCTGCGTCGTCGACCAGATGGCTTTCTCCCGCCAAAACCGGATCTATCAGAGCGCCAAAACCCGACTCAAAGGGGTGATCTGATTGGTGCTCCGGCTGGCGGGAGCGCGCTCTTCAGCGCGCAGCGCGACTAGCCGTAAATAGGTAGTGCAACGCCTCTTTCTCCATTGCTAAGTTGTTCATATAAGCACTTGGAACTTGCCTTCGAGTGCATCGAAGCAAGTGGTAAGAGGAAAAGCTCTATGAGCGCAGCCGCACAAGCGACCATCGACAAAAACCTGGAGGTTTCCCGCCAGGTTCCTGAAGACCAGCTCCCAGACGATGCGATTCTCATCGCCGGGCAGCACAAGAACCTCAGGCAGACGATTTACCCCGTTATTGGCAAGCACCCGATTGAGGCGGTGACAAGGGCTGAGAACGGTCGTTTCCGTGGCCTGATTTTCACTGGCCCGCCCGGCATCGGTAAGACCCACCAGATCATGCAGCTCGCCGGCATGGATCACCAGGGCGCAAAGCAGATTGCTGCCTTCGTGCGTCTGCCGATGGCTTCTCGCCGTGCCGATGAGTTCGGTATCTACCTGGTGCCGAAGGAAGTGGATGGTGAAATCATCCTAGAGCAGCCGCTGATCGAGCAGCAGATCATCCCGTTGCTCGAAGAGAACATCGGCGATAACTACGGCATTCTGCTCTTCGACGACGTGACCCTCGGCGATCCATCGCTTCAGTCCGCGATCCTGGAGATCGTGCAGTTCGGCCGTATTGGCAAGCACAAGCTCGGCAAGAACGTGCTTGTGGCTATGACCGGTAACGGCATCGGCCATGGCTGCAGCGCCGTCGAGTGGAACCAGGCTCTGATGACCCGTTCGATGCTGGTCAACATGCGTCCGAACTTCAAGGCATGGCAGAAGCTTGAGTGCAATAAGAACATGGACGCCAGGCTGATGGGCTTCCTCATCAATAACCAGGAAGATTACTGGTGCCCAAGCATCGAAAAGCAACCTGGCAGCTTCGACGAGAACATGCGTGGAGCAACCCCGCGAGACTGGACTGCCATTGCCAATGACCTGCCTAGCCGTGGTGGCCTTGATAATTATGAAGGCAACGTCATTTTCCCAGAAAGGGGAGACTTCTTCGCTGCGAACCTGGGGGAGAGAACTCGCGAAGCGCTGGATACCTGGTTTGGCACTCTGGACAAGTACCCGACCGCCGAAACGTTGATGCAAACCCCAGAAGTCTGGGACGATCTTCCGCAAAGCGAGCGCAACAACAAAGGTGCCGTTTACTGCGTTGCCGACATGGTTAAAAACTACGCCATGGCTCGTTGGAAGGAGATCAGCGCGCTCGGCAAGACGGCGGCGGCTGGCGAGGCGATGAGAAAGCTCGCAACTGACTTCTCGATGGCTATTGCGTACATCATGACCAACGAGCAGGAGCTGGGAGCCTATGCTGCACGCGGAATGCTGCAAGAAGTGATCAAAATCACAGGGCAAAACGGCGACGCGTTCACCGCTCAAATCTCACGCTACACCTTCAATGGCGAGAGAAAAGGTGAGATTCCGCAGAAGCTGATTACCTCTGGCTTCGTCAAGTTGATGTCGGACGTCAGGGAGATGAACGAACTGATGAAGTGATTCATCAGGTACCAAGAAAGCCCGAGGCTCCTGCTTCGGGCTTTTCTTTTCGCCTTTTCCTGCCCCATTGCTTTTCGCTTCTCGAGGCTTTCATGGCTTTATTCTGTGGTAGATCTGCTTTCGCTGTCGGCTGCATTTGCATGCTGACGTGCGTGGAGGTTATCCGACCGCTAACGCCAGGCCATGCCCAGGAATGGAAGAGCAGGTCTGGGTGATCAATTTGTGAACAAATGCGTTGGATCAAGAGCGTTGGCCGGCGGTGCCGGCAGGGAAGATCTGTATGGGAGGGGTATGGGGAGGATGTATGGGCTGTGTGGGCAAGTGCTAAGGGCTCATCACTCAGATCTATAGGCGAACGTCGAACAACACGGCGGGGCCTCACTCAATAAATTAGGCGAACGTCGAACAACGGGTTCCAGTGCATTTTGTCGATAAAGGATGGCCCGGCGGTTTTCTCACGTGCCAAAATGGGTCATGAAGCTGTATCTGTCGGTGAGGTTGCGATGAGCTCTGCAATTCCAAACGTGAAGAACATGAAGACGTTCAAGCCTGTCATGGCTGAGAGCGATCCAGAGTTCAAGAAGAAGCTGTCGCTCCTTCTCTACACGTTGCGCCAGTACTCTCCGTTCCTCGCCTACATGACACAGAACATGTACATCGCCGGGCACACCGAGTCGGTGCCCACGGCAGCTGTCTCCCCGAAAGGGGTGATGGTCTACAACGAAACCTTCATGAAGTCCCTCTCCACGGGCGAGCTGCTGTTCGTGATGATTCACGAGGCTCTGCACCCCGCCCTGGACTTCTGGCAGCGCTTCTCCGGCCTCAACCATGTGATGGCCAACAAGGCTCATGACTATGTCATCAACGACATTATCCTGAGCATGTCTGCCAACATGAACTACAGCAAGATGGATGGCACGGTTAAGTCCCTGAAGATCCAGAAGCCTAAGGGCGCTCTCCATAAGGCGGAGTGGGCCGGATGGTCTGGTGAGGCGGTTTACCTGGAGCTGTACGGAGCCGTTCAGAAGAAAGCCAAGGAGATCGAGGAAGAACGCAAGAAAATTCTGGCCGACCCGGAGCGTAAAGCCGAGTACGAGAGGCTGCGCCACATTCAGAAAGAGCTGCGCAACTCTATGCGTGAGGGGCACAAGCTTCTGGAGAAGTTCAATGGCCGTCTGCGCGAAAAGGCTGGCACTGCCCGTCGTGACGCCGCGCTGGAGCGCATTGAGAGGAACCAGCGTGAGCTGACAGAGCTCACGGATGCTATCCGGGATGGTAATGGCTCCCTGGGAATGACTTATGGCAACGAGCACCATTACGACGCCCATGGCGCTCCCGTCGTCAATGGAGAGTCCCTGCCAGAACCGATGTATGGTGCGCGTCAGCCACAGGGTAGAGGTGCTTCTGCTGGCTATGAGGCAGAGGCGAAAGAGCCTCGTCAGGACAGGCTGCTCAAGGAGCTGTCTGCCAAGGCCATTGAGTCGTTCAAGGACTACATGGCTGCCGAGGAGCGTCGTATTGCCAGCGAGTACGACAAGGTTCCGAACGGCACCACGCGCGAGCAGCACCTGGAAGCGTATTCCAACACCCTCGATCAGTTGGTGAAGGACTACGTCTACCGCGCTACCCAGGAAGAGCCAGAGGATCAAAATGACATGGCCGGCCCGGATCAGCCTGGCCAGGAAAGCGACGAACCCCAGAGCAAAGGGAACAACCCAGGTCAGGACGATTCCAGCGAGCCTGAACAGGGTAAAGAAGAAAGCCCAGAAAATGGTGACGGGAACCAGCCTGAGCAGGGTGACGGTGCCGAAGGCAAAAATGCCGACGGCGAGCCGGGAGATGGAACCGAACCTGGCGATGGCAACCAACCTGGCGAAGAAGCCGAGAATGGCAACGACGGCTCTTCCGAGAGTGAAGGCATGGGCGCGCCCGGTGAGAAAGGGGAGCAGGGCAAGCCTCAGCGTGCCCGTGGTGAAACGGGAGACTTGTTCGATGACCTGTCTGATGACCAGGAGGGTGCCGATCACGGCGCCGATGGAGAAGAGCCAGGTCAGGACGGTGATCAGCAAGGTAAAGCTGGGCAGAAGCCGGGCAAAGGCCAGGAGCCTGGCCAGAACGGTACAGGCCAAGGGCAGGGCGGCGTAGAGCCAGGCGACGGCGACAGAGAACCTGGTGAAGGCTACGACTCTGATCTGGATGGAAATGGTGGAGAGCTTGGCGAAGATCCGGCTGCAGGTGGTAATGGCGGTGAACCGACTGATCCTTCCGGCCAACCTGCGCAGCGCTCTGGCGGCGGCGAAGGCGACGGCCCGATCTCTGAGAGCGACGCTCTGGAGAACGCGACTGATGCTCTGGAGAACCTCTCTACCGCTATCACCGACGCCCTGACGGGCCAAGGCAACGGCATGGAGGGCATCGACAGTGACATGGCATCGGGCACCGACCCGATGTCGCGCGGTGCCTTTGACGAGGCCATGCGTAAGGTGTTGGGTGAAGATGGGGACGAGTTCGATGGTGACATCACCATGGACTGTGATGACATCCCAGGGAATCCTTTCAAGAATGAGACGCCTAAGGAGACTGAGCAGCGCAACAAAAGCATGCTTCAAAAGGCTGTTCAGGCGGACAGGGAGGAGAATGGGGGGAGAGGCTGGGGTTCCATGCCGGGTCACGCAAGAGACTTGATCACCACGATCATTCACCCGAAACCGACCTTCACGCAGAACATCAAGCGTGAAGTGGGCAAGTATGGACGTCCGACGCGAAGCAGCCGCTGTGTTCCAGACAAACGCAACACCTTCATGCCGCTGATGGGCATCAAGCCGGGCAAGCTGAAGGATGATGCGTTCATCTACATCTTGATGGACACCTCCGGCTCGATGAAGAACCCAGAGGACGCCAAGTCGATTCAGTTGGCTCTCGGTCTGATCCAATCCCTGGCGACCTCGAAGAAGCTCGAGATCAAGGTGGTCATGTGTGATGCCGGCGTTAGCCGAGTGCTGAACACCAGGGAAGCGCTGAAGGAGATTCGTGAAAGGCAGTTCGACGCCCAAGGCGGGGCGGGCTCAGACTTCACGCCGGCATTCGAGTACATCTGGGCCGACATGAAGAAAACCCAGTCCGGCTTCAAGTGCCCGATTATCTGCTTCACCGACGGTGGCATCACGGTTCCAGAGAAGCAGCCCCTAGGCCTCAGGCACCAGGTGATGTGGGTAACGCGTCCGCTGCAACAGCCGCCAACCAAGGAGTGGGGCGAGCACTTCCCGATGGACGATATTTGAGTGCAAACCCAGGAGCCGGCCCGAGAGGGCCGGTTTCTTTTCCTGCCCCAGTCCTTCGATGGACAATTACCTTGAAATTGGCAATACTTCAATTTTCCGCTTAATGACGTTGTTGCTATGGCTCTCCAGGTGGTCTACAAGAAGTCCGAGGCGTTCGGCCAGACGTGCAGGCTGGTGACGAATGGCGGATCCGTTCACGAGTTCAGGCTGTCTATCCTGCGCAACCCGGACGAGGTGACCATTCAGGTAGCCGGCGCGGAGTCTGCTCGTGAAGTGCGTTTCAGCGCCAGCGAGCTTGGAAAGCACCACATCATCAATTTCGGCGTCCAGGATGGAAGAAGTCTGGCCAGCCGTTGTCTGAGCAACCTCCCGATCCATGAGATCGATCCCACCCCGACCCTGGACGCGTACCACCGCGCTCTGGATGGGTTGTTCGAGGCAGGGGAGATCGACGTCGACCAGTACACGTCCGCACTGGAGCTGCTCCTGGCCCAGTACGATGACGCCGGGGTTCTGGAGCTGCAGGAGTTCCTGCGCTACCAACACATCTGGATCGCTCCAGAGACGTGCGTGGTGATGCGCCCGACCGAGGAAGAGGTCGCCTACTGGGCGATGGTCTGGCCGGCCGTTCTGGGCCGCCTGCGGCAGCTCTACGCTTGAGCTGGCTGCTCCCGGTCTTCCTTCTTGGCATTTCTGTTGGGGCGCTGCTTTCCTACGGTGTCTTCCATCTCATGCAGCGTAGCCACCAGAAGGAGCGCCAGCGTGCCGAGGAGCTGCTCTCCCAGCACGGGCTATCCATCAAGCCGTACACAGCAACGCCCACGCCTGGGCGCAGCCGGGAGCTTTGCGACGCCATCAACCTCCTGGTGCAGCCAGGCGGTGTTGTCGCGGTGAAGCCTGTACTGGAGAGAGAAACAGACGCCTATCTCGACCTGCTTGAGCTGCACGACGCCTTCAAGACGATCTGGGCCGTATCACGGCTTACGCCGGAGCAGGTGAAGCACCTGGTTAACACAGCGCGCAAGGTCGTCGGGCTGACCCGGTTCCACAATTAGAAACTGCCGGCGCCGCCGGCCACATACGCGAAGGACGCGGATCATGTGCTCAAGAAAGCCGAACATTGCGGTGTTCATCGATGCGGAGAACATCCACTTTGGGTGGATGGACAGAATCTACGAGCGCCTGGCTCGCGTCGGCGTCATCACCATTAGCCGTGCCTATGGAAATTGGGCCCAGTCCAATATGGACTGCTGGAAGGGCGCCCTGCAGGAATTCGGTATCAAGCCGGTGCAGATGCCAACCATTGCAAAAGGGAAGAACGCCTCAGACATGGGGTTGGTCGTTGACGCCATCGATTGTATTTACACCAATCCCATAGACATCTTCTGCATCATCTCCTCAGATTGCGATTTTACCCCCTTGGTCTTGCGTCTCCGGGAGAAGGGAAAGCGTGTCCTTGGTATTGGAACTGAATCTTCGGCGCGGGCCTATAGGGGCGCTTGCAACAGGTTTATTACGATCAGCGCCAAGCCTCCCAGGAACACCCGGCGCTGGTCTGATGCGAAATGTAGGGCCGAGGCAAAGACTATCCAGGCGTTCAGGAGTGGGTATGATAACTCCAAGGACACCGGGGAAGGTTGGAGGAGCGTTGGGGAGATCAGCTTTTGGCTCTCTAAGCACCATCCCGTCAATCCCAAGCACCTTGGCCACGAGAAACTGGTAGACGTCCTGGAGGCCACCGGGCATTACCAGGTGGACAGAAATCCAACCAGGTACAGGTGTCTTGCCATCGAAAGAGCCTGAGACACTTTTGAGCGGCAGAATGAAAAAGCCCGGCGCGTGCCGGGCTTCTTGTTTCTGGGTCGCTTATACCAGGCCCAACTGCGACAGGCGCAGGTTGATGCCGGCGAGGCTCACGCCAAAGAGCGGCGCCAGCTCCCTTGGCTCACGGGTGACGCCGAACTGATCTTCCACGAAGGCCCCTGGCATCATCAGCTCCAGGCCAAAGGCCTGGGCAGCCGCGTCTTCTGGGGTGTCATCGTTGGAGAGGAAGCCCGAGATCTCTTTGGGCAGGCTGTCTTTGGTGATGTGGCCCAGCACCAGGTGGCCCATGCTGATGGCGAACGCCAGGCGGCGGTTCTCCAGGCTTTCAGTAGGGTTCCACTCGCAGATGTAGCTGTCGGTCTTGTGATCGAAGTACGTCACGCAGCAGGGCGAGTTGGCTTTGACCTTGTGCGCCTGTCGATAGGTGATCTGGTGCTTTGTCGGTTGCACGCCCGGCTTGGTCTTGGCGACCACCTTCATGCGCTTGGACAGGGCTTCAGGGTCGACGGGAAGCGCCGCATCCCAGGTCTTCTGAAGAATGATCTTGGCAGCGTCGATGGGGTTGTGAGCCATGTTGTTCTCCTTGATAGGGCGGGGCGCCAGCCCCGACGTCAGTCAGGCTTCTTGCAGAAGGGGCTGTTGGTGCCAGCGCGGGACAACATTTCGCGCACGGCCTGAGCGAACTCGGGATCATCCTTCTCCAGGGAATTGGCGTAAGCCTCGAGCATGGGGCCGGCATGCGCGTCGCGCAGCTTGATCAGCATGAACTCGTCCTGGGAACCGACCTGGCCGAACTCGATGGCCTCGGGGTGATCCTGCAGTGCCTGGATGACGTCGTGTGGCGTCAACATGGCACCGGGAAGCTTGCGGAGGTTGATGAGGGCGTATTTGCCCTTGCCGGAAGGGTGGATGTCGCGGTCGAACTGCATCAGGCTGTCCTCTTGAAGGGGATGGCGTGCAATATCAGAGAAAATGAAAAAGCCCGCCAAAGGCGGGCTTCCCCATTACCCAGGCGCCTTATTTGGCAGCTTGGGTGGCTTCGGCAGCCGGAGCAGCTTCAGCGGTTTTGGCTTCTTCGGCCTTCGGAGCTTCTACTGCCGGAGCAGCGGCTTCGGTGGCGGCAGCAGCGGCCGGGGCGGCGGCTTCAGCAGCAGCCGGGGCAGCAGGAGCAGCAGCTTCGGTGGTGGTGGCGGCAGCCGGGGTAGCGGCGGCTTGTTCTTTGTCTTTGCAGCCGGCCAGGAAAGCGACGGACAGGGCGGCAGCCAGGGCGATGATCAGTTTGTTCATGACGTACTCATTGAAAGCGGGTTGGTGGGACGAGTGCGAATATATAGGAAATTGCAGGAGCGTCAAGCGTAAAGCCTCTCCGAAAAGGCCTTCTGCTGCGATATTCTTGGGAAAAGGAGACTCCAGCCATGCGCACTTTTGCCCTCGACCCCGCCCAGGATGGTGTCACGCACATCAACGTGTACAGCCAGGCCCGGACGTGGCTTGGGCAGCAGCTCTCAAACTTCGCCCACACGCCCATCGATCACCCGGAGCTCGGGCACTTCGAGTCCATTGAGGGGCTCTGGTACTGGCTCAAGAGCAAGGACACAAGACTCAGGAGCCTTCATGGTTTTGAGGCCAAAAAATTGGGGCGGCAGGTGCCGCAAGAGAAGATACCACCGGCTGAGTTCCGTGCGATGCTCTGCATGGGCCTGGCTGCGAAGCTTGAAGCTCATCCTGAGATCATGCGCCAGCTCGCCGAAAGCTGCCTCCCGCTGACGCACTACTACGTCTACAGCGGACGCGTCATCGAACCGGATGACAACGAGTGGATTCTGGCCCACTTCGAAGCCGCGCGCGCCGCGCTCAACCCGGCGGCGGACATGTCCAACACCAAGCTGATGCATGAGATTGCCCAGCGGCCGGCGCCAGCCGCGCCGGAAGAGGATCAGCTGTCGCTCTTCTGAGTTACACCGCGCTGAGTACGATGAACCGGCGCTCGGCCAGCAGGCACTCATGGTTTACGCAGTAGGCCACGCGCTGCCGGCCGTCGACCAGGACTTCACCCTGGTAGAGCACGCCGATGATCTCGTCATTGCGGATGGGGTAGGCGTAGAAGGTGCTGCGCTTGAGCATGGTGAGGTTGTTCGGGGGTAGCACGTCAGCCACACGGCGTGTCTCGACCTGCAGCCTGGAGCACTTGCGCAGATCCTCTCCCAGGTATCCGTACTCAAGGCCCAGCGTGTAGAGAACCTTGGCGGCATCGTTTGGCTGGCTGAGCATCCTCCCCACCTCGTAGAGCATCTTTCGCTCGTTCTCGAAGATGAAGCCGAAGCGGCCGCCACTGGATGCGTCGATGTAGTTCCTGGCGTCGTAGCAGCCGTTGGTGACCATCAGGCGCTGGATGCAGTACTGCTCGATCTCGGTGGGGGAGTAGGTGCCGAACTGGATGTCGTCGGCGCCGGCCGGCGCCAGCTGTTCACCGATGATGATGGCCTCAGGGCCAACCCCGTGCTGGCTGGTGACCTTGCCGGGCTCGCAGAGCCCGCACAGACAGTTGCCGCCCAGGGCGCTACTCAGGCAGGGGCTCTGCAGCTTCTCGTTGTGCTGTACGGGCCCGAGCGGCGCGTAGGTGTGCGCCACCAGCTTGCGTGATGGGATGGTCATCGGCCGATCTCTGCGGACGTCGTTCCTGCAATAGTTCCATAAAAGAGGCTCTCGGTCATCGGTGGCCTTAGGCTTCCTTGGGTGCTGGCACCGTGGTGGCCAGCACGACCTATACTGCTGAAGCTGTCACTACAAAAAACTGCAAAGGGTCAAAGGAATGAACAAGTTTATTGCGATACTCGCTTTGTGCTTGCTTCATGTAGTTGCTCACGCTCAGGAGTTAGAGGCCTCTTGTGACCTGCTGGTGAATAATGGCGTTAGAAATGGCATAAGTTTGTTCTCTGAGTCAGACGCAAGAAAGCTTATGCATGACACTTTGTGTAAAGAGAAGTACTCAGATTATAAAGACTTCAAAAGTAAGTCGCAAAGCTTTGGTGTTGATGTTCCAGTAGGGGATGCAATTCTTGGTCTTTCAGGGAGCGAGAGCGAAAAAAATCAAAAGTTCGAAGAGAATTATGAGAAGGCCTGTAGCAGTGCCTTGTATTACGACAAGAACTATGACCGATTCACACTCAGCTCCCAAACGGTAAGTGATTCGTTGGTTAATGCATTTAACACATGTTACAAGATATATGCTGAAAACTTTAAGTCTGGCGCGACCGTTTATGTTGATCTTCAGGATGATATGTCTGAGTTTTCAGCGAGATTGAAGACTGCAATCGAAAAGGCGAAGCCAGTGGAGATCACCTCGATCACTCCGAAGTCTGTCTCATGTCTGCTTAATGGACGGCCCATTAAGCCCGGCGAGAGAGTTTCCATGGGCGAAGAGACGGAAGTGCTGCTGTCATGCAAAAAGCCGCCCATGGAGTCAATCAAATTTGTAGTTGCTACGACTGCTGGAATTACAAAGGCAGTCGATATTCCAGGGTTCAGCAGCGTAATTTCTAAGGACAAAGCAACAATTGATGACCTGAGGAAGTCACTTAATAGAGCTCTAGAGGGTACGCCTGTTGGGAAGAGGGCTCCGATTGTTTTAAGGGAGTTCGGCACGCTTTATCCTGGCGGTGTACTGCCAAAGAAAGTAATTACTTGCCCGGAGCAATACGCTGCGCTGAATGAAGGGGCGATCCTGGAGAATATCACGCCTCATGGCGGTCTCGCTCCAGAAACAGGTGATCTTACTATGAGAGCTAATTGGACAAATCACACGCCAATTCAATATTTGAATGAAAAGGTTGCGTTTCCGCCTGTTACTAACCCAGGTGGTAAGCACAGACCACCTGTTACTATTCAATATGCAGTCACCTGCATATCCAAATGAGTTTTAGCTGGCGGCTTAATGCCGCCAGCAACTACTTCTGACTTATGGATAGTTTCCCGCCGGCCGCCATGTCGTTCCCACACTTCTCGGAGATCGGCTCCAGGGTCAGCCTGATCAGCTTCTGGTGGATGCTGAAGTGCGCGGTCACCACGCACCAGGCTCCTTCTGTGTTCCAGCACACGAAGTGGACGTTCCCGTCATTGATGTCGTATTCGCGGGCTACAACAAGGTCGGCGCCGACCCAGGTGCGATCACCGACGGTGGTTACCAGCTCTTTGAGCATCTCCCTCGCTCTTTCTTTGGCTCTTAGGTGGGACACCTCAATAGCTTTTGAACCGACCAGATCGTAAGAGCGGGCAGTCATGTAGGCGAAGACGAAGAAGCCCAGCATGGCCACCAGACAGGCTGTATCGCCTTTCTCCGTCTCAGTGAATCCCCAGAAGAGGGAGAACGTCACGAGCAGCAGCGCAGCTGTTCTTAGCCTGTATTCGGCCAGCTTTTCCTTGGCCTTGATCAGTTCATTCATGGCAGAGACCTCGGTAAGTCGGGGAGGGGAAGAGCTGTATGGAAGGGGTATGGGGAGCTGAAAGGCGTGTGGAGCTGGTCGCCGGCAGGCTGTCGCCGCGCCGGGCGGGTGGAGCTGTGTGGGCCTGGGCGTGCCCAGCCGTCAAGAGCCGGCCCCCGGTAAGAACCGGGGTGCACTCACTCAAACCATTAAGCGAATGTCGAACAACATGTTTCATGCTGCGGACTCCTCGCTAGGTGGTCTGTTGAAACGGGACTCCAGCACCTGGTCGACCTCGAGCTTCCTGGCGATCACCGGGATGTCCAGGCCACGCAGGCGCCAGCGCAGGGCCCGCTGGAGCTCTGCAGGATCGAGGTACATGCTCTCCAGCTCCCGGAGGGCGGAATCGCCTTCCAGGGCCGTTCTGAGGGCAGGGAGGCGCATGTTGGTGTATTTGTCTCGACCACTGCGCAGCTTCACCATGTCATCGAAGCTGGCCGTCATGCCTTTCTTGTTGGCCTTGCTGGTGCGCTGAGCCACTTGGCGCTGATGCTCGCGCTTGGCCTGGCTCGACAGCGCCGGCAGCGGCGCCAGGTGAGGGAGCGGCTCGCGGCGCACGGCGTAGCGCGCCCCGGTGGTGTCCAGCTCACCCACAGACCAGTCATCGAGAAGCAGCAAGAAGTTCTGCCGCAGCAGGCGGTTCCAGCCGTTCAGTGGTGCCGGCGCCAGCTCGCCTTCAATGGTGATCCAGTCGGCGCCCAGGCCGGCGGCCATGAACTCGGCCGGGGCCTCGCCTTTGAAGCGAAGACGAGGAGGGCGGCCGGTAGGGTGGTCATCACCCAGGAATAGCTCTACCGGGCAGTGGCCGGCGTTGATCAGAGCCTTGGCGTAGTTGGCCAGCTTCGGATCGGCGCAGCAGACGGTGCCGTCGGGGTTAGCCAGCTCTACAGCCGGCAACTCGTTCCTGAAATCACGGTAGTTCTCCCGCCACTCAGGATGGAAGCGGAAAGCCAGGATGAGTTTGTCTACAAAAATCCGGGTGTACTGGTGGTGCGGCACCCTGATCTGGAATGTGGTGCCGCCGGCATCCTCGATATCAAGGACATGGGGCGTCTCCCGCGTGATCTTGGCTGCAGAGCCCAGGCGGTGCGTCACGGAAGCATTCAGGCCACCTGATCCGGTGATCTTCTTGGGGGGCAAATACACGAACATCTCAAACCCTCTTATGGGCTTGAGGATGTCAATGAGCTAGGGCCAATTCAACCGACCTGGGCAAAGAAATGTTGACCGGCGGCGCCCTCTCAATATTGAGGAAATTGAAAAGCACCGATATGATTTTCCGTGTTCTGAGGTACACGCCCGAAATGATCACTCCCCAAGAAACTGCAGCCGTCGCCGGATGGCTGTCCCGTGGTATTCCCACGAAACCTGGCCTAACCATGGCTTCCATCGTACTGGGCGCGCACCTGGGGGACTTCCAAGCCCCACGGGATTTCATTGACTTCAGGGACTGCTACAGGCTCGTCGAGGCCTGTCCGTCGTTGAGGAACCACTTCCAGCACATCGTGAACGTGGCGCCCTGCATGTACCTCACCCTGTACTACTGGGATGAGCTGTGTCACCTGTACGAGAGCAGTCTTCACGAGTCCAGGAAAACCGGGTCGTACACCAGCCGGCTCACTGCCAGGCTGAGTGCCCTTCGTAACCAGTGCCCATACACAGGGGTAGCGCGTGCGTAGATTCTCCCGAGCTCTGTTCCTCACTGATCTGGACGGAACCCTGTTCCAGACTAAGAACGCCGACCAGGCAGGCATTCACCCCATGTCAGAGTGGAGTGACGGTTGCGTGCAGGGCCTGGCCACCGAGGCGCAGGCAGAGCTATGGGATGGCATCCGCCACTTCTCCAACTGCATCCCCGTGACGGCACGCGACGTCGAGCAGATGCGCCTGGTGACCGGCTGGAACGCCCTACAGCGCCATCAGCTGGCCCTGGTGAATCACGGTATGACTCTGCTGTACCGCGACACCCAGCGTAGCTACTCCTGGGAGGTCATTGAGCTGTGGAGCCATTACTACGCCCTGCAGGCTGAGTCCTACCAGAAGGTGCTGGATACCACCGGCACCGAGTTGATGTTCGAGATCCTCAAGGCCGTACCCAAGATCACGGAGTTCAAGACCCGCATAAGCAATGAGCGTCTGCCCGGCTGCGGCGCCACGAAGATGTACGTGACCTTCCAGGCGCGGGATTTCATGGTCTGGGCGCGGTTGTCCAGAGACCAGGAGTTGGTCGCCAAGCTGCGCGGCGCCATCTACAACGTCATGAACCGTGCTCCGGTGCCTTTCAGGTACTTCGAGCAGGACTTCCTGTTTAGCCTGCTGCCCGAGTACGTGAACAAGGGCGCGGCCGCACAGCGGCTCTTGGGGATGATCAACGGCGATGAGGTGGGCTTCCATGACGAGCGCTTGGAACTCGCTCTGTGCGAGATTCAGAAGCCGTCCCTGGTGATGACCGCCGGTTCCGCCTTCGAGGACGTGGAGTTCATGGGGCTTGGGCACTTCATGATCACGCCGCAAGGCTCCGGATTGGCCAGGGCCCTGGAGCAGGGTGCCCAGGAGCACCTGAGGACGGACATCCCTGTTCTGGCTGCCGAAGCAGCAGCTAGTTCTTGAGGGCTTTGCGGGAACTGAGGGCTACTTCTTCCGGCGGTCGTAGAAGTTACCGCCCCGACGCTTGAAGCTGCTGAAGTTGGTATGCCGGTGGATGGCAGCGCCAGCCTCCATCAGGCTGACTTTGTCGTTGCCGGCGTAGCCGACGTGTAGCACTTCATCGCCCTGGTGGCTCGAAAGCGCCAGCAGGATCGCCAAAGGCTCGTGCTCCGTCTCATTCCCCTCGATGTGCTGGGCCAACGACCGTAGCCAGTCGGCAAGCTTCTTGCGCTCGGCCTGGTTCTTCTGCACCTGGTTGTTATGCAGTCGAGGCTTGTCGGGGAAGGGAAGGACGTCGGTCATGCTTTAGGCCGGGAACTGCGCGGCCGGGTTGCGGCACAGAACCAGCTGCTCGAACGGAAGAGGCTTGAAGCCGTCTGCCCATGGGAGGCGGCCATCCTCATCAGTCCAGAGAATCTGCATGAAACACGGCGCCGGCCGCTCGGTGATCTGGGCGTAGACGAAGGCAGCCTTGGCGAAAGGCTCTACCAGGTCGGCATCGGCCTCAATGAGCACCAGAGGACGCAGGATAACGTCCTCGATCAGCTGGGGCTTCACCTTGGTCGGGTCGGCTCGGAACTTATCTTTCAGCTGCAGCATGAGATTCCCAGTGATGTGCCAGTCGAAGTTGCTGTCCATGCCGACTTTGATGATCTCCGGCAGGCCAAACTTGATCATCCCCAGGGTGTACGAGCAGTCGTGGGACTGTTTTCCCTTGTGGCCCTCCATGATCAGGAGGTCTTCATTTTCCAAACGGTCGCGCAAGTCGTAGATGGTCGTCATGAGGCCTCAAATGCAAGGGGAGGAAGGGCCTACATCGCGAGGCCCGGATCAACATCATTCTTCACCAGGCGAAGGCTGAGCTGCTCGGCCGGGTTCGAACAAAGGATGGGTTGGCGGTCGAGCATTGTGGGGTTGAAGCCGCGTTGCCAGGGGAATAGTCCCTTTTCGTCCGACCAGACCCACTGGAGGAAACGCGGCTCTGGCAGGCCTTCCAGCTTTGCGTACTCGAAAGCACGCCCTCCGAAGGGTCTTGCATGCTCTGTTGAGCATTCAATCATGGCCAAGGGAAGGTTAAAGTAGTCGTTGTCGATCCGCGCCGATGCCGGCTTTACCCCCATTCTAACCTCTGTGTAGAACTGGTTCATGAATGGAGAAACCATCTCAGAGCGAAGGCCAATGAGAATGAATTCCGGCAGCCCAAGCTTTGTGAGCCCGATGGTGTGAGTTACCGGGTTTCTCTCATGTGCTGCACACCCCCCAGAGATTGACAGACCATAACGAGCCACGTGTGCCCTGATTTCTTGGTACTTGGCGTGGCTCAATAGGGGTTTCATGTCTTTGCCTTGGGGTAGAGGTGGAGCCCGTGTTCATCGAACTCCTTGCGTACCTCCAGCTTACCCGCGCGGGCGGCCTGGAGCCAATCGTAGAGCGTGTTGTTGATCGGCAAAGGGCCCTGGAACTGCTTGGCGGCATTCAGCCAATGCTCGGTCGAGCAGAATGGGATGACCTGCAGGGTCATCAGCTCGTCGATGGCCAGCCATACCGTCGCTTCTTCGTAGAGGTTGAGACCGGCGAGTTTGGCGTGCTTGATGAAGGTTACGAGCTGGCCTTTCCTGGCGAAGTCGAGCCACTGCTCGGCCAACTCCATGGGGCCGCAGTTGCCGGCCGGCTTGCTGCTGTGGGGCGAGGGCTCGGTCAGGGCTTCCAGGAACGCGAACGGAGAGTGCTGGCCTCTGGTTTGTTCCGAAAGTTGCACCGCCGCATCCTTCAGAACGTCTACTCCGGTGTACTTCATGCCTGGGCATCCTTGATATTGGTTTGTTTGCAAAGAGGAAGGCTGTTGCCCTACCGCTGCAGCCAGTAGTTGAGTTCGGGGTAGGGCTTGCCCGGCCAGGGGAGATCAGCGCGCGGCTTGCAGAAGTCGGCGTGCGCCAGGCCTTTGATGCCGGGGTGCGTCTTGGTGATGAGCTGGGCGCGTACTTCGCGCCCGATGCCTTCGTAGTCCTCGTCGAGGATGATCAGCTCTTCCGGAAGGCCAATGGCCTGGCCGGCGGCCCACTGCCAGCAGACAGCCTCCATCTCGCTGGCCTGAGCAACAGAGCGCCATTCGAAACTGTCCGGGCCATGGCCCTCCGCTTTGATGATGTCGAGCATCTCGCGGGTGCCGAAGTCGATGTCGTCGCTCATCAGGTGGCGGAAGCGGGCGGGCACAACAGCAAGGTGGCCGGCTTCGTGAAGCAAGTTGGTCGGCGAGCAGTGGTCGGTGATCTCCAGGCGGCCCTCGGTGATGCGGACATCCTCGATGAAGCCGTCGGCTTCAGCTACCCGACGAACCTCAAGGCCAATGGAAGTTAGGAAGTCGACCACCTGGATCAGGTATGTGCTGTTCATTTCTGCAGCCAGAAGTTGAGCTCGGGGAAGACGACACCAGGGCGAAGGTCAGTCTCGCGGGTGCGGCAGAAGCCTGCGGTGGCCAGGCCATTCACCCCGTAATGCATGTTCGACAGAAAGCGAGTTCGTTGGAGCGCACCTTCGCCCTCAAAGCACCAGTCTTCAATGATCAGCTCCTCAGGGATGCCAGCGGCCAGCCCGGCCGCCCACGACCATGCGGACGCCTCAGCTTCGGAAACCTGAAGGCCAGCCTGGAATTCAGGCGTACCAGGCATTACATGGTCTATTTCCATCTGCTGGAACATGGCTTTTACGCCGACCTCGACATCATCGTTCATGAGATGACGGTACTTAGCCGGCACGATGGCCACATGACCGGCCTCATGAAGGAGGTTGCAGGCCTTGGCGCTAGCAAGGTAGTGCAGGGTGCCCTCAACCACGCGGACGTCCTCCAGGAAGCTGGCATTGGGGATGCTGGGCACTTCCACGAGGGTAAGGCCGATTTCCCGGAGGAAATTCACGGCTACGGCGGAGTATTCGGTCGACATCGCACTGCTTCCTTGGGGGCGTAATGGCAATGCCGGCGAGTCTATGACCGCTCCCGGCAGGGCGCAAATGATCTATGTGTAGCTAGAAGAACACGCCACAGCCGCAGCGAATGCATCGCCTGCTAAGTGAGGTCTTGGTGGCCTTGTCCATCTCGTCGGCTGGCTGCTGCAAGAGGCAGCGCCGGCAAACGTAGATACGCTCGGGCGCCTGCGGCGCCGGCTTTTCTTCTTTCATGGAACTCCTGGGCTACTCGAACCAGGACTTAGCCCCATCGCTCCAGCGCTTTGTCAGGCGAGGATCGTTCCGGAACGTGCCGAACAGGCCCATACCTCCCTTGCACAGGCGCGCCGCCTGCATGGCTGTCAGGTAGCTGACCTTCCGAACGCACTTGCGATGGAGGAGGCTTACGGCGCCGACGTGGTCGGTGGCGGTGTTCCGGGCACGGTAGCGGATGCGAAGGGCGTCGCTGGTGTGTTTTCCGAAGGCTTTATGTCCCATGTTCAGCTCCAAGCGGTATGGGGTTCTCTGATAGTAGGCCAACTCAGGCTGGCCTTGCTTCAGTGACTCTGCTTCTTCACTTGGTTGGTGCTCTTCTGGATGGAGAGCCAGTCCTTGGGGCGAGCCTTCTTCAGCTCCGCCATCTGTTTCTTGGCAGCGCTCTCGCTCATCCAGTCGGTAACCGGTTCTTCGGCACGACCAGAAGAGCCGATGTTGGTCTTCACTACGCGGTATTGGGGTTGCTGAGCCATGGAATCTCTCGCCGTCATGTCAGAGTGACACCAAGGTACGCCCGGTTCTGCAATATGTCAATAAAGGCGAAGAGCAAGAGCTTCCGGCTGACGCCGGCCGGGGGAAGAAAATTTGTATTCAAACGAAAAGAGGGCGAAGGCTCGCCGCCAGGTACAAACTCGTGCCTTTGCAGTGATCCCGGATCTCAATGAGGGTGCCGTCTACGAAGGTGAGGGTGTATTCCTGCAGTTCACCGTCTACCCAGCCCCCACACATCAGCAGCTCGCCGTCGTAGTTGGTGTCCTCGGGAATCTTACTGACGTGAGGTATCTGCACCAGCCGGCCTTCTCGGGTGATCTCAAACGTGTCGAGCAGGCAGTGAAGGTCTTGGATCTGGAAGTGCTCATGCTCATCGACCATGCCAGCAGGTGTTCCGCCCTGGAAGCGGACGCAATCGAACATACCCATATCAGCAATCTCCTTTGTATGGTAAATGCTACCGCCCGCTGCGGGCCGGCGCCAGCCGCCTGGTTCGCAGTGCATCTCCGTTGCTACGCTTGAAGGATCAACCAGAGGCCATCCCATGACCGAACAGCAGCCCAAACCGATTACCATCTCCCGCCGCCTGCCGAGGCTCTTCATGAAGGGCGATCTGACCCAGGCAGACTGGGACGAGCTGGCGGCTCTGTATGAGAGCGCAGACGAGAAGGAGCGCAGGGAGGCGGTCGACAGCATGTTCAACATGGTCACCGGCCGCTGCCATTACGGTTTCTTCGGGTTCCTGGTCGAGCGCCTCGACCATCAGGAGGTGTTCCGTCGCCTGGCCACGACCGAAGCGCTGCTCGACCTGAAGAACTCCATCTTCCGCCAGGATGGAGAACCTGAAGTCCTCATTACAGCGATCAGATTGGGTGTCAGGCAGCATGGGCTGACTTACCAGCGCTTGCTGATGGATGCTTACCTGGAGCCGGCTGTCGGTCTCGAAAAGCTCAGGGAAGGCATCAGTCCCGAGGTGGACAAGCTGATCCGCAACCTGGGTCTGTTGCGCCAGCTCGTTGGTAAAGACGGGGTACAAGATCCTTACCTGGGCAACACGATTCTGGCCAGTCTGCCGGACTACCTGAAGGACGAGCAGGTTGAAACCGACGCAGTCGAGAGGCTGCTGAACTTCGTAGGAGCGAACTTTGCCTTTGACCTGAGCCGCCACAAGGCCAAGTTGAGTGCGCTGAGCGGCGCTAACAAGGGCTTGGGAGCGGTCATCCGCGACTTCAACGCGAAGTACTCCCAGGAACTCGATCAGTTCCTTGAAGGAATCACTGTCTCTCAGCAGTTCGAACTGCTGGAGGCGATGAAGGCCAAGCCACTGGCAGTGCTGGAGCAGGTGAACAGCCTGGATGCAGACGCCTTTGCGCGTGCTGCTACCGACAGTTTCCTCACGGTCGCCCTGGCTGGTGAGTGGATCACCCCCAAGGAGATCAAGCACGCAAAGAGCGCCAAGGTCATCGACCAGCTCGAAAAGCTGGTTTCCAGGGTGTTCGGACATCCGTTCCTCAAAGCCCGCGTCGACTCCATCGACGCCATCTCGGGCCGTTACACCAACAAGATCGACCTGACAATTCCGTACTGTCTGACCAGGGGCCTGGCCATCCAGGCGGGAAAAGAGTGGTCATTCCCGCACCTGAGCCGTGACCTGCTGTCCGAGCGCGTCCGTGACGCGCTGGCCATCATCCAGGCTGCAAAAGGCATTCTTCTGCTGGAGCAGAGTGTTCCTGAGCTGGAAGGGTTTATGTTCGAGGCGGTGCGCGACGATGCAGTCAAGGTGTTCAACCAGGTGACCGCAGAGCGCGAGAACTACGGTAATTCCAAGCCGCTCGAGCCCTACCTCGTAGTGAAGGACGCTGACAGCTTCGACAAGGAGCAGAAGGCCAACTACATCATCTGCCAGGTTGCGTTGGAGAACGAAGTGATCAGGCTGAGCGGGGGCACTTCTGAATTCAAGGCCAAGGACTGGAAAAGCCTCCCGGTGACGAATTACCACAATGAGCGCCAGCAGGGTTGGGGCCAGCTGTCGCCGGGTTCCATCAAGCACTTCGCCGGCAAGCTCGATCCGGAGATGGTTCTCTCGGTCTGCAAGACGAACAAGGCCTTCTACGGCGCCGCTGTAAGCCTGGGTCTGATCGACTCGAAGTACATGGCCAAGGCACCGAATGGGCTGCAGACCAAGATGGTCACAAGCGCCTTCGATCTCTGAACCGGAGAAGGGAAAAAGGGGCCAGCGTAGAGCTGGCCCTTTGCATTAGGGCTCTTGCTCGTTTTTGGGCAGAGGGCTGGTGAGATCAACATCAATGCCTTCGACGAGCCGGTTAGCACGCTCCCTCAGCGATACCGGGATCAGAGCTGCATGACCGGGGTTGTCCTCCAGATCTCGCTCAAGTAAGGCCAGGAATGCATCTTCAGTCTGGGTATTGGTGTCCATACGCTGCGCTCTGGCAAATGAAATCAGAAGCTGATGGTAGAGCAAGTTCCAGGGATTAACATCATGACAAATTGACATTAAACAGCCCGGCTGGTAACTTATGCCAACCCCAAAATATTGGAGCTTCTTCCCGCCATGGTCATCCACGGTATCACCATCACCCCCGAGCAGATTGCAGCCGGCCTCGAGCGCATGAAACAGGGCGAGTTCACTACCCGTGATATCGAAAAAACCCTGATCAATCTCGGTGTGCCCGAGAAAGTGGAAGTGGAGGGCAAGATTCTGCCGAAGGAATGCGCCAACCGTGTGGCCGACCGCCTACTGCAGCGTGAGCGCAAAGCCGGGAACCTGGTCTTCAAGAACAAGGTGTGGCGCTGGAAGGCGTAAGCCTCGCGCCAGCAATTACCCAGTAAAGGACTGCAATGAAGGTCTACGACTTCGAAGTCTCTGAAGAACTCATGGGGAAGGTGCGGGCGGCCCTGGCTGCCGGCCCGAAGACCAAAGCCGATGTAACCCGGCTCCTCATGGATGCTGGCGTGCCGGAATTCTGGTGGGAGCCGAAGCATCGCCACCACCAGAACGCTGCCGGCAAGAAGCACCTGGCTGATCGTGTGGCTGACCGCATTCTCCGGCGGGAGAAGAGCGGCGGCGCAATTCAGCTCGTGGATCGAAAGTGGCAGCTGGTGCGCAAGAGGCCGCGCCAGCAGTAATCAACCGGTAGGGGAGTTAGGATATGACCTACGAAGTCGTTCAAAAACTGGACATGCTGGACGTGATGCTGCGTCAGATGGGCAACGGGCTCAACATCAGCGAAAGCTGGCGTTACCAAACCCTCCTCGGCGCTGCCATGAAAAAGCTCAGTCGCGAAGAACAAGTGGCGGTGGTGCTGGGTGAGGACGTCATCATGACGGTCAACTCCTCGTGCACCGAGCAGCTGGCTCCGTCCGCCTGCGTGCCGCCCGAGGGCTACCTGCTGCGCCCCTGGGACAACACGGAGCTGTTGACCGAAGACCACATCATCTTCATCAGCCTGGAACAGGCCTGGGTGAAGCCTCATTCGACCATGATCGGCAAGCCGATCACCGCCACCGAAGCAGCGGCGCTGCGCCCGGAAGGCTACAACCCGCAGAACGAGAACTTCACCGAAGAAGCCATGGTGAGCCGCAACGCCGCCACGGCGAGCGCCAACAACCTGCAGAAGGTGAACCCCTTCGCCCGCAGCTCCCATCCGTTCATGTTCTTCGAGCGCGGCTGGCGTAACGGCGCCGAGGCGTAAAGGATCGTAAAAGAAGAGGGCCGCATTCGCGGCCCTTTTTCATTGTGGCGGTAGAACCGCCGGCTCCAGCTTGTATAGCTCCATGTTGCGCAGCAACTTCTCAGTGAACCGCGCGAGCTCCACAGACCAGAACCTCCCGATCCGGGTAAGTTCGAAGTTGAGCACGTTCTTCTGGTTTTCGAAGAAGTAGCTCTCCGCCATGGCCTGGCCACTCAATACCGTCAGAAGACTTTCTCCCGGCATCTGCTCGTAGCGGAAGTCGCAGCCGAGCTCCATCAGCTCCAGGGTGGTGGACTTGAGGGATTCACCGAGACTCTTGGGAAGGCCGCTGAAGGCGACCGCCAGGTAGAGCTTGCGCTCGTTCAGGCCGACCCAGAGCGTCTGCTCGATGGCGGGGCATTCCTCGCTGCCGACGGTGCGCAGCGTGAACTTGGCGCCCTGGACAACACCAGGCACTTCTTCGAAGGTGACCGAAATGCCCCCGGTCTTTGTGCTGCCCTTGCGCAAGGTATTAGCGAAGTGCTCGAAGAACAACTTGTGGTAATAGGTGTTCTTGTCTTCATCTTTAAACATAGTTGCTCCGGATCATTGAAACTCTGATCTCTTGTTGTTACTTGCAATAGCTGGATAATACCAACTTGCTCGGTGGACACATAACAAGAAGAACAAGTCCGTGAAAAAAGATGTAGTTGTATCGGCTTCCGACGTCGGGAAGGCCGCATTCTGTCCGCACGCGCTGAGCTTGGCCAAGCGTGGTGGCCATGTCTCGGAAGCGTCCCGGCGCGCTATGCGTGATGGGGTGAAAGGCCATGAGCGCCTCACGGCCCAGGTAGCGGCCGGCGACAGCCGCTGCTACATCTCAAGCCATGCCTTCGGCCCGGATCACCCGGTGACGGTGCACCTGCGCACCTGGCGCGACAACACGCTCAAGAAACACGCCTTTGGCCGGTTATTCATCCGCATCTACTACGCAGTGTCGCCGTCGATGGTCGGGTTGTTGCCCGAAGGCAGCCGGCGGGCAGGGTGTGTGCGTTGGGCGTTAATCCAGATCTGCAGGCTCACCGGGGGCGATCATGTTCGGGATTGATCTGAAGATGCTCGCCTTGGGCATCGGTGGGGTCGCTGTCCTGGTGATTCTGGGCATCTTCCTCCTGAAATACCTCCGCCCTGGCAACAGGGAAGTGCTTGAGCGCTTTGGCCTTGATGGGTGGGTCGTCTACACCGATTCGGGGGAAAAGAGCCGTGTATTTGTGAGCAAAAAATGGGGGATCAAAGCCAAGCCTGACTTCGTGATCCGGCTCAGGCGCGGCGGGTATGCCCTGGTGGAGTTCAAGACAAGAGCTTCGGGCCGTCTGTTCCCGTCAGACGTTGCCCAGGTTAAGGCGACCGTCCTGGCCTTGAGGGGCGAATTCCATGTAACGGAGGCTTATGTCCTGGCCGGGACAGCGCGGCACAAGATAGACGTGTCCAAGTCATCCTGGCGCATCTACAAGGAAATCCGTACCGAGGTTGAGCAGGCGAAGCGTGCGGAGAGCGGGGAGCTGATCCTGGTCTATCCGGCTACGACGGCCGGTTGCAAGAACTGCTCTCAGCGCCAGGGCTGTGAAAACCCGGCGCTGGTAGAAGACTGCCACATCAGGGCAGAGCGCTAGCTGGCTTTGGCCCAAGCGAGGGCTTCGTGCAGTGCCTGGATCAACAGCCAGCCGGCCGGGAACCCGAGGACGCCGGCAGCGTAGTAGAAAAGCCCCTGCAGCTCGCCGCCCTTAAAGGCGATATTGAGCAAAAGGAGATTGAGCACTACGACTGCTACGTGCAGGGCAAGGTAGATGCCGGCCGTGGCCGGGCTAGGAGTACGTTGCATCATGGGCTCAGCTGCTGGTGGGTGTCTCGGTGCCGGCGACGCCAGGGCGACGCAGCGTGACTTCTACTTGGGCGCCGAAGCATGAGCCGGTGGCTTTTGCTCCTGCTTTGGACTGGCTGATAAGCCAGCTGCATTGGCCCTGGCCTGTCTCTTCTTTCACTTCCGCGCCGATCCGGCGCGCCGTCCGAACAAGGAAACAGGGCTTGCCAGAGCCATCCATTTCGTTCGCGCAGAACGAGTCGCTGGCAACCTGGCCTTCGTAGGCCAGCGCAGAGCTGTTGATGGCCTTCCAGGTCTGGCCGTCATAGGAGACCTTCACGTCGGCGATCAGCGCCTGGCTGATCTGCTTCTCGTCCAGGCGCATCACCAGCCAGAGGTCTTCGCCGTAAGCCTTGGCCTTGTCGGTGAGCTGGATGTGCCCATCCACGCTCTGGGCGATGCCTTTCTCGATGAGGGGCGCGCACGGAGTCATGAAGACGGTGGGGCGTTCATCGGTGATCTTCTGGATGAGGCATTGGCCGGGCACGTAGGTGGCGATCTTGTAGGTCGACACGCCGGCCGGCGCCGCGCACGCGTTCAGGACTACAGAGCTGAGCGCGATGCCCAGCATCAGGGTCTTTTTCATGGAGAGCCCTCCTGGCTCGTTATGCACTGATGGTCTGAGGGTTCTGGAGCAGGGCAGAAGTGGCCTTGGCCGCTTCATAGACAAAGCGCCGAACAAAGCCTTGCTTGTAGCGTCCGCCACAGCTGATCTCCAGGTAAGCACCCCGGTAGACAATGACCGGCCGGCGCTCCAGCTCCTGGCGGTTGAAAGCCTGATCCCCAGGGAACATCGCATCGAGCAGAGCTGCAGCGAAGGGGCCCCGGAACTCGATAGAGCCATGCCGGCCGGTGCCGGTGCCATCTTCGGGCCCCGCAATCTCGATTGCGCGCGCCACGATCTGATGCAGGGGAAGGTTGCTAATGTCCATCAGGTAATTTCTCCTGGGCCTCTTCCTCGGCCTTCAAGCGCTGCTTGCGGCCTTTCACGACGGCTTGGGCATGTGCGTAGCCGGTGAACCGTTTGCGGGGCTCCTTGGGCTTCTCAGGGGCCTTCTTGGGGATCGTGCTGGCCTCTGCCGCATAGACCTGCACGACAGCCGCATTGCTGAAATGATCTGGATCGAGCCAGAGGCCTCGGGCCGGGACGACGTCGTCCATCTTTCGGCCCCAGCTTCCTTCATGCCAGTAGGTGTTGATCTCATTGGCGCTGGGAGTGCGCCCGCAATACTCGGAGATCAGCCGGCGCAGGTCAGCCTTGCTGTGCGCTGCGGCGTAGAAGGTGGGATTCTTGGCGTCTCCCCAGGCAGGGTCTCCGGCCTTTTTCCAGGCTCTGGCGGGGCCGTTGAATGCGATAAGTTCCTTTCCCATGATCCTAGTCCTTAACCTTGGCGGAAACGCTCGCGGTACTGCTTGAGGGTGATCTGCTCTTCACCCTTCTTGATGAGGGCATCCAGACGTTGTGCTTGTGCGAGCATGTTTTTCACATGGTTACGCACTGCCTCGCGCAGCTTGCCCTTGGCTTCTTCTTCGCGGCTCTTGAGGCAGCTGATGGAGAAGCGGAGCTCGGATTTAGCTTGCAGCACCTCGACCTTCGACATGCCATTGAGCTCGCACAGGAACGTGCGGCCAAACTCTTGCTCTTCCCCCTTGAACACGCCCTTATAGAAGCGTGCGCCCTTGGCGATGCTGCCTTCTTCAGTGACGAAGACCAGTTGTTCGTTGGGGTTGCCGGCCGAGAATTCGAGACGAGCGTCGATGATCAGGCCGGTTTCCGTCTTGGTGCCGGCTTCGGAGGCTTGGTTTTTTCCCTTCGCCTTAACCTGGCGGCCGTCGTAGATAAGTTTCGCTTTGCCCTCGATGGACGTGTCCTGCACGAGCCAGATACCCCGGAACGGGGTTTCTTCAGGGGCATCATTACCCAACCAGCCTTTGTACCAGTGAGTGGTTAGCCGGGCTGAGGATGGGGGAAAGCAGCCAGCTTCTTCGAGCAGGCGCCGTACATCAGCTTTGCTGTTAGCTGCGATGTAAAGCATGCTGCGGCCGCTTTGTTTCTGACCCTTCAGTGCAGGTACACGGCATTCCTCCGCGCCGCCATTGGTGAGATAGAGTTCCTTGGCCATGTTGGTGTCCTTTCCAGTCAGAAGCAGCGGGCTTCGAATTCTTTTGCGGTCAGGGTCTCGTGACCTTTGTTGACCAGTCGTTCCCAGGCCTGAGCGATGCGGAGTTTCTCTGTGGCGTACCGCTTGCAGGCTTCATTGAGAGAAGCCTGGGCCTCTTCCTGATCCTCTGGTAAGCAGAACACTTCGAACTCAGGGAAGAATTCAGTCCGGCGGTTGCCCGAAGCCTTCTTCAGGTCACTCTTCCGAACTGTCTTGTTGGTGAGTTCAAAGTAGCGGTACTGGCTGCCAGTCTCGATGGCGTCGAACTCCGTGACGACATGCATGACGCATTCGTTGATGTTCACGTTGGTGGTGTCGAGCTTGGCGGAAATCCGCAGAAGCTTGAGGGTGCTTTTCTGGCCGGAGGCCTTTCCGTTCGCCATGTCGTGTTCTCAGGCAGCTGCAGCGTTGATCAGCGGGGTAGAGGAGGCTCCCATCTTAACCGGAATCACGGTTCTGCCCAGCTCGCGAGCGGCATTGGCGGTCTCGCGGTTGTTGGCGACCTTCAGCCCGTTGATGACCCAGTGAGTCGCCTCAGCCTCGTCACAGGTGCCCAGTTCGATGATGGTTTCGCCGCAGATGTTCCAGTAGGCCGGGCAGTTGAACTTCGAACCGAACCAGCTGGTAAAGCCCTGGTCGTAACGGGCGCTCGGGAAGAAATAGAACTCGGGGCAGTTCACCACCAGCCAGGCGATGACTTCGCCATGCTGAAACGCTGAAGAATTCTGCTCGCTCATATCCATTAATCCCTGTTGTGGTGCGGCTTATGGCTGAATGATAAGTGCATTCAATGCACTTCGTCAATCCGCAATTAGCAGGAAATTGAAGGCCAGGGCAAAGCTTAGGCTTCGCCTTTGGGGGATGAATTTGATTACAAAGAGGAAGAGCTCTGGAGCTTCGTGCAGAACTCGGCGCGCGCGATGAGGCCGGTGACCAGGGCAAGAAAATCTTCAGCAGAGGTACTCTGCGGCTACTTTTTCCTCACCGGGGCCAGAAAATCCTCAGAATCGGGCAAAGCGCCCATTTTTTCCTTACGCCTGGCAGCAAAAAGCCCTCCGAAGAGGGCCTTGTGCTCATTGGCAGGCGTTTTACGCCACGGCAGCCTGCTGGAAGGTGGCGCCCTGGTTCATTTCAGCCACAGCGAGCAGCGCGGCGTTCCACTGGTTGGCGTCTTCCGCCGGCTTGCCGGCCGAATCGAGGGATGGTTGGCGCATTGCCGGCAGCATCACCACCGGGGTGCGCGAGTAGCGGCGGTTCATCCAGCGCTCCAGGCTCTCGCGGTCAACCATCTCTACCAGCTTGTGCGAGTGGGCGTGGGAAGCCTGGAATTCCAGCGCCAGCTTGTGGCTGCCGGAGATGCCAGTGGTGTAGCCATCATTCGTGACCGCCAGGTAGCCCCGGTAGCGCGGCTGGAACTTGATGTCGTATTGCCGGGCGCTGAGCCAGCCCTGGAGGCGCTTGTCCATTTCCATGGCCTTGGTCATGGAGCCGATGAGCTTCTCGTCGCCGAAGTAGCATTTGCCTCCCCAGTAGACGCCACGGGGCAGGGGGTTGGCGCGCTCGAAGGCGGTGCGCTGCAGATCGGTTACTTCCTGCTCGGTCAGCTGCTTGGCGTGGACGTCTTCATCGCCCTGCACCCAGTGGCTGTAGCCCACTTCTTCCTGGGTGACGGTCAGGCCCTCGTAGGGGCTGAGCAATTCCTTGATCTGATCCACGGCAGTGCTGTGGCCGGCGGAGGCCAGGGTGTAGAGCAGATCCTTCTCCAGCATCTCCTTCAGGCGCAGGATCGCGAGCAGAGCCTGGTCGGCAACGCTGATGGTAGTGAGGTGGATGTGTGCGTGTTGGCTCATGGTGCCTCCTGGCTTAGGCCTTGAATGCTGTTGTCCGGGTGTATCAGTCTGCGAACACGACTTTGAGGCCGAGCTGTTGCGCCAGCTCCATGGCCAGTTCCTTGGTGTTGCAGGTGTCGATCCAGTAGGAGGACTCCTCATGGATGATGGCCCACGGCTCGGCTTCCGGGATTTCGTCCTGCAGTTTGATGATCACGTCTACGCCACGACGCAGGTAATCTGCTCCCTCGGCGCGTTGCTGGGCAGGAAACTTCTGCGCGATCTTCACTTGAAGCTCGGTCAGGCCTTTCATGGCCTCGTCCAGCTCGTGCTTGCCTTTGGCGGTTTTGCTGTAGGGTAGCTTCTTTCGTTCGGCGCCGTTGATGCCGGCGATTACACCAGCCTCGAAGGCGGCATCGGCAAGCACCCACTTGTCCTCATGCAGCACGTCCTGGCGGCCCTTCTCCAGGCTCAGCCACCAGCCGTTGAGGTGCGGCTTCTCGGTCTGGCCATTGAAGTAGAGTTGGAACTGCTGCTGATCGAGCAGAGAGCGGACGGCTTTCAGCTCGCCTTGGCTGACCTTGAGCGCATCCTGGGTGGCGGCCAGGGCTTCGCGCAGCTTCTCGATGCACTGGGCGGTGTTGTGCGCTTCGTGGTTGAAGCCGCATTCGGGGCAGGTGACGGTCATGCCGGATTACCTTCCATGGGATTATTGGGTTGGGGTTACTTCACCAGGGTGCCCGTGACTTAGACCGGCTGCGCTTTGCTCTGGTAGATGAGAGCGTGAACCTCTTCGATGGCTTCTAAGATGCCCCGGCGGCGGCCCTGATCCCAGCCGAGAGAATAGCTCTCAGCGTCGTTTACGTTCTGATTGCAATCGTAAGGATGGCAGAGGCCCAGGAGTTGGTTCCCGAGAGTGTGGGCGCAGACTTTCCCTTCGAGCCCTTTGAGTAGCTGAGCAGAAGGGTATCCGTAAACCGGGTCGACATCCTCGTGGGTTTCGACGCCGGATGCCAGTCGTAGGCGGCGCAGCTCCTCCATAACGACGCCCAGGGCGTGCAGCGCGCGACCGTGCTCGACGAGCATCTCGTCGGCGGTCTTCACCGTGGCCAGCGCAGCTTCGAGGTTCTTCATGCAGTCGTGCACACCACCATCGTGCGGATGGCGGCAGAGTGTACAGATTCCGTCTTTCTGGAACATGCTCAGCTCCTTGCTGATGGGGGGGAGAGGATCAGACTTTGATCGGTTCGATGAACTCGATGTCGTCGACACCCAGGTAACTCATGAACGCTTTGATGCCGCAACAGCCGCAGGGCTCCGCTTCGATGAAGCTGCCTTTAGGGCTCTGGCTGGTGACCGTAGCAACGGTGCCGGCAGGAATGCTGCCCCAGCCGTTCCTGAGTTCCTTGGTGGTACGCACCAGCCGGCCAACGTATTCGCGCTTGAGCTTGGGGTGGGGGACAACTGCATACAGCTCTTTTACTGGTTCTTGAGTGGTCATGCTTTCGGTTTCCTTTCCGGGCTAATGTCCCAGCCGTGTGTGGTCATGTTGTCCGGGCCGACTTCGAGTGTCTCGCCCTTGGCGCAGGCGGTCATCGTGTTCCAGCTTTGGAAGGTCAGGGATATCTGCCCAGCCTTGGCGGTACCGCCCCAGCCTGCCAAATCCCAGCGTGGCCCACGGTAAGCGGGAGGTTGCACCCAGATGACGACGTCTGTGATTGGGCAGCCGTATTCTTTTTCCAGTGCGGCAATGATTTTGGCCTTCACCTTCTCGGTGGTGGGGCCGGTGCCAGCGCGTACAGGTGGCTTCTTTGCCTTGGGGATGCCTGCCATTTCACACAGGCCGGTCATGGCATCATCCATGCGCTTGATGACGTCACGAACGTCTTCGACCTTGGGCATGCAATCCCAGTGGTTGCCCGTCAGGCTGTGCCTGGGCTGGCCGAATTTCACTTCCTGTCCGCAGATGCTGCAGACTTCTGCGTCATCATCCTGACTGCGCATGGGGCTCTCCGTAGGAGCGAGGGCCGCATGGCGGCCCAGGCCCTGGTGGTTCTTACATGCCTGACGCGTCGAGCAGGGCATTGCCGCTGCTGCCCGGAACGCCGCCGGCCTTGTAGTGCTTGACCAGGATGCCGGACTTACCGAATTCGAACACCGTGGTTTCGGAGACGTTGTCCTTGAAGGGCATGGCCGGCACCAGGGTGTACGGGTACGTCCAGATTTCGTTGTCGCGGATCATGTTGCGGGTCGGAGGATAGCCCAGCTTGGCGGCGACCTGGTTCTGGGTGGTCTTGTGGTCGACGAAGGAGTTCATCATCTCCGGGGTCACCTTGGTGCCGGTGGTGTAGTCCATCTTGGAGGTGACGTGGTCGATCTGGGCACAACCCGAGAAAGCGGCTGCGGCGACACACATGGCGAGGCTGGCGAGGAAGCGCTGTTTCACTGGGTGTTCTCCTGTAGAGGTAGGCGCATTTTCTTACTTAAAGAGCGTCATGTCAATGTGGCATGAAAAACTCTTTCCGAGGAATGCCGCCGGGCCGCAAAGCCCGACAGCTGAAATTCAAACAACCCCGATGGCAGCAGCCAGATGGGCAGGGCGGCTCGGCGACACGAAGGTGGTCATGGCGTAGGCCATATCCGACGGCGACGGCTGGTTGTCGACCAGGACAAGCACTTTGCCCGGTTCTACCACTACGGACGTCTCGTACCAGGCTCCGGAGCCGGTCTGCACGATCCAGCGCATGCAGCAGCGGGCCACGCCGTCACGGCGGCCTTTCCAGCAGCTGGGCATGGTGCCGAAGGTGCGGTGGAATGGGCTGTGGTAGTAAGGCCACTCGACGATGCCGTTGTGCAGTACGTAGACGTGCTCGAAGGCGCCTTCGATGAACCTGGCGGTGAAGTAGTCCAGCGCTAGCCCGTAGTCCTTAAGCCGGCGGTTGCTGATAGCCGAGATGTACTGCCCGAGGGCAACCATCACCATTCCCAGCAGGCCGCAGGCCATGTACTGCCCGGTGAAGAACAGGCCCAGCACCGCACACAGCATCAGCGGGAAAGCCATCACCAGGTACTTAAAGAACGTGGTTTTTGGCTCAATGAGAGCGGGAATGTCATAGGCGCGGTAGTGGAGGTAGACCGGGACACCCTTGTCGGTCGGGCCAGCCTCATCACGTGGTTTACAGCCGTATTGCGCCATGTAGGCGTCCAGGCTGTTGTTCACCTCTTCCGGGGGCATCATCAGCATGATTCAGTCCTGGTTGGCATTGGAGTTAGGCCCCGACTAGTTGAGCTCGGTGTGAATATTGGGTTTCCAGCTCCGGGTGCTTCCAGATTTGGGCTTCGAACGCTGAAATGCCATCCAAGTCCTGCTTGCGCATGCTGTACCACTCCGTGCGGTCGGGCGTCATAATCGAGAAGGAGCCCTGGTTTAGCTCACCTAGCAGCTTCTTACCCAGGTCGCGGGCGCGCGCCAGGATGGTTTCCGGCATGGCAGGGAATCTGGGGTAGTTGCTCAGCCCAACGACGAAGCCGGCTTCCTCGCCCCCGGTGTAAATGTACTGGGTCGGCTCGATGGTTACGCAGAGGCCATCCCGCTGGCACTCCTTCCGGCATACCTGCTTGGCAACTTCGATGTCACCGGCCATGAAAATACGGGCGTAGAAGGTCTTGGTGCTGACACTGAGCTGGAAGCTCGCTGCAAACTCGGACTGCATCATGGGGAAGAGCCTTATTGGTTTGTACACAAAAAAGGCCTGGGAAACCCAGGCCTGGACGCGCGGTATCAGTGCTGTGGCTGGCCTTCTTCGAGCGCCAGCTCTTCCTCGAACTTCCTGCTGAAGCACTTGATCATCACCGTGAGCACCAGGGGAAGGAGGTAAGTCGAGAGGAGGATGTTCCCGATCACCACTGCTTCGAAGAGCTCCTTGTGCTCGAAGTGCTTGGGGAGCATGTGGAGCATCAGGATCGAGACGCCGCCTTTCACGCCGGCTGCCGAGATGACTGCCCACCAGTGCTTCTTGATAGGCTGCTGGCACGGCTTCTTGCCGGCGAGCCACATCAGGTTGCCCATGATCAGCGCACGCGCGATTACGGTGGCCACAAAGACGGCCAGGATCTCTTTCCAGTAGTGCAGCATCATGTCCAGGCTGATCAAGTCAGCCATGCTGATGAACAGGATGGTCAGCCCGAAGGTGGCCAGAACGCCGATGTTCTGCAGGATCATCTCGTGGTTCTGCTTGTCGACCACGGCCTCGTTGAACTGGCTGAGCAGCTTGCTACGGCTCTTCTTGGGCTTCATCTGGTGCCGAGACACCTGGTCATACTCATCGATCACCACGTCGTCCCTCGCGATGCGGCGGACGATGATCTCGTTGGAGATCAGGGCGCTGACGATGGTCGACAGGATGCCCGACCAGTGGAAGTGCTCGGCGACCAGGAACGAAGCGAAGCCGATCACCAGGAGCAGGCAGGTCTCGATCATCGGGTTCTTCGTCAGGCTCATGATGTACAGGCCAACCAGCCCCACGAACGCACCAGAGAAGAGGGCGCCCAGGATCACCATGGAAGCGCTGCCGGCAATACTCAGGGGGCGGGTATCTGCGCCAGGGGTCATGTACGACACCGCGATGCTGAACAGGATGATCGCCGTGGCGTCGTTGAGCAGGGACTCACCCTCAGCCAGGGTCTTCAGCTGATGCGGGATGCGGAAGTTGCCGAACACCGCTGCCACTGCAATCGGGTCGGTGGCCATCAGCATGCAGTACAGGGCCACCAGCGCCGGCAGCGCAAGCTGGTAGTGGGGGAGAATCCAAGGGCTGGCCACTACGCAGATGGCGACCGACGCAGCGACCGCGATGATTGCCAGGTAGGCCAGGGAAAAGGCGTTGTCTTTCAGATCCTGGAGCTTGAGGTGCAGGGCATCCGAGAGGATCAGAAGAGGCAGCAGCATCAGCAGAATGTGGTCGTACTGCTGGTCAGAGATGCCAACCACGGAGGCGCCGAAAATGAGCTTCCCGCCGATCACCAGGGCAATGATCGTCATCGGGACGGGGAACTTCAGGCGCTCTTGAACCATCATGCCGGCGGCGGTGAGCATGAACACGAGAACTGCAGCGGTGAGCACAGGGCCTCCTTGTTTTGAGGTCAAAATCCAATGGGGAAAAGACAGGCAGAGCGAAACGCGTAAGCCGTGACTCGTTGGAATTGGCCGGGAGGGGCGTGGCTCCGTCTATGCAGGCTTTCTCAGGATCAAGAGCTGTCCGTTTTTTTGGCAACAATATATCGGAAAAAGAGCTATCGCACCAACCAGTCAAAAGCGGTTGTAAAGCGTTGTAAAGATTGGAGGTTGTACGGGTGGTAAAGCATTGTAGGGCGCTCTTCGAGCGCCAAAATGAGGACGCCTTCGGCGGACAGCGATTGTAGGAAATTAAGGGGCCGTCCAATCTCTCTTTTCGGCTCCATGGTAGGGAGCCGATTTGGAGAGAAGGGCCGTGGTAGAAGGCCTTCGGCCTGGAGGAGCGAACCGCGCGCGGGGTTGTTTGGTGCTTCCAGCGCGGGTGGTGGAGAATGGTGCCTCTGCGGGTCGAGAGCGCCAGGCCTTAGCGCAGTTTGCGGTATATTGCGCAGCTGTGGTGCTGGACTCCCGAATCAACGTCTCAGATGGTGCTGATGATGAAACTGGTTGCCGGTTTTAAGTGGTGCGTATCGATGGTCTGGGTCTTCATGGCGCTGCTGTTTCTCGCCCTGTTTTCCCCATTCCTTCTGCTCGCTACGATCCTGGGTATCTGGGAAGGGCATCCGACCATAAACCTCACACTCATGGTGATGACCTTGGTCTGGGTGATCACTGCTTGCTCGCTGGGCTACTTCTACTGGGCCAGCCACAACCTGCAACTAGGGGAGTGCATGAGCCTGTTCTTTTCCTCCAATCCGTGCTGATCCAGGGGGACAGGCTGATGAATCAGCTTCGGCCCGTTCGATCATTGAGAAACCCCTGGTGGGTGATGCCGGTGGCTATGCTTGGGATGGTGAACGGCGTCGTGGTTTTCCCCATCCTCTTGCTGATGAGCTATCAGCTAGAGCAGTACCCGCACCCATACGCGATTCTCGCAGCGAAATTCGCGAGTGGGACGGGTCTTTGCCTATTCTTTCTCTGGTGCCTTCTCTGGCCGGAGGCTGGCAGCCGGCATTGATCAGCCTGCGACGAAGTTCGCGCGTTTGACGTATTCCTCGACCCGGTCTTCTTCCTGCCATTCCACGACTATTGCGGAAAGCATGGCGCGGTTGAGAGCGACCTGGGCGTGGAAGACGAATTGCTGAAATTCGCGATACACGTCGCCGTCAAACTTGGCCCATTCGACTTTTCGGCGACGTTCCATAATCTCGTGCATTTCGCGTCCACCCTCGCCTGGAATTGGCTTCAGCAGCCAGGATGGTATACGCAGCCCAGTGAACAGCTCTTTGTCCGGCACGAACTTGAATGCACGCGATTCGAAGTCCAGCACCAGGGTGTAGCCATCAGTCCAAACGGCGGACTCCTCGGGCGTCGGAGCTTTGGTGCCCACTTTCCGGTGCATGACCCATAGAAGTGTTGCCAGGCGAGCATATCCGTCGATCACCAAAGCTTTGGGAGTGCTCCCAAGCTCGAAGCTTTCAGGGCCCAAGTAGGGTCGGACTTGCTCCTCCTCGAAATACTCTTCGCCAGGCGCCCATACAGAAATGGCACCCAACGGGAAGTGGCGCATGATCGAGTCCATGAACAACTCGACATTCTGCCGTGTCCAGCTGTAGGGGCGGGTGTAGGTTGCTGCCCGCAACACTCCGTTCTCCAGAAGTTGGTCTAGCTGACCGGGTATCAGCTGGCAGGGGAATGGCTGGTGGTAGCAATGCATGGCGTTTCCTTAAGCGTTCTGGCCGATCAGGCCGGGTAGAGATTTGCGCGTGCTGCGGCATCCTTCGCCGACTGCTCGTCGCCATAGGTCATGACGGTCAGCCCGAATCGGGCGCCGTTCAGCGCTTGAACCGCGTCTTTGACGAAGCCGATGAAACCGATCACGTCCTCGGGCTGGTGCTCAGTCCAGCTCTCGCGCTTGCGGCGCTCGATGGTATTGGTGAGCTCACCCGAGTACAGGGTGGATTCGTCCGGACGCAGCATGTAAGCCGGCATCCGCAGGCCTTTCCAGGACTCCTGGACGGGCACGAAGATGAAGCCTTTGGCCTGCCAGTCCAATACGAGGCAGTCGTCCTCGCTCCAGACAGCATCCTCCTCGGGAGTGAACGCGCTGCAGCCGGGGCGACCGAACATCACCCAGTGCAGGGTGGACAGCCGGGCATATCCGTCCATGATCGCACCGCGCGGCTCAGCCATGGCGTGACTCAGATCGGCAGGGCCCAGGAACTTCTGCACGCGGTTCTGCAGCATGCTGGGTTTGTTGGGACGCCATTCGATGATGCTGCCCAGCGGAAGGCCGCGCAGAACCGAGTCCAGGAACAGCAGTACGTCCTTGCGGCCCCAGCTGTAGGGGCGGCGGTCGGCGAACGGCATCAGCTCGCGGTCGAAGAACAGCTGGAAGATGATGGTGGCCCGGAGGTTGTCGTAAGAGACGAGCATGATGGTCATCCTTGAGGTTAGGGTCAGAAGCGTTTTCGGGAACTTGCATAAGCGTTGGCGTAGTCGTCGGCGATGCCGGCGGTAGCCTGGGTGTTCATCGTCGCGAGGACTTCATCCATGGTGCCTTGCATGTAGTGGCAAACCGTGGCTTCGGCGTTCTGGATTGCATATGCGACTTCCCAGCACAGGCGCTTGAAGTCTTTGATGCTGTTCGGGCCGTACCCCCGCCAGACCTTTTTCGTCATCTCGCGGATGTATTTGCGACCAGGAGCCTCCAGCTGGCAGTCCTCGCCCGGAGCGAGCAATTGCACGGGGATGAGCAGGCCGCTATTCAGCTCATCATCATCGACCCAGATGAATTCCTTGGTTTCTGCATCGAGAACCAGAGTCTGGCCGTTGCACCACACTGCTAGCTCCTGTTCGCTGTATTCGCACGGTGCAGGAGTGATGGTGGTTGCCCAAGCCAGCGTGGCCATGCGGTTGTAGCCGTCGATCACCATGGCACTTGGACGTGCATAGGCGTCGCTGTTTCCAAGAGCCCCGAGGTGCTTGTGTCGATACCCCTGCCGTTGGTTCATGAACTGGCCGGGCATGAGCCAGACAGAGACGGTGCCGAGCAGCTTGCCCTGCAGGATGGAGTTCATGAAGGACTGGACTTCTTTTTGGCCCCAAACGTAGCCACGGCGGTGCTCGCAGAAGATTTGAGCACCCGTTTGGAACACGCTGGCCATGGCTCGAAAGCTGTTGGTGTTGCTGACACAAAGGGTGGATCGGTACATCACGACAATTCCTTTCGCGGTAACTGCCGGCACCATGGGCCGGCCTGATTCGATAGGGCTATGCCAGGCGGATTGCGGCCAGGCTCATGGCGTCCAGGTAGTTATCCTTCACCCCTGCAGTCTGGTTCAAATGCATGGTGGTCAGAACCTCGACCTCTTCGCCGTTGAAATAGGTATTCATGCTGGCCTTTGCCTCGTATAGACGGTGCGCAGCTTCATGGCAGGCCTTACGGAACGTGTCGATCCGGGCGGGTTCGATGTTCTCCCAGTCGTCCTTCTGTCTGATGCGGATGTAGGTCATCGCGCGGTTCGGCAGTTTGGTGCCATCACCTGGGTTCATCAGGGTTGCCGGAAGGCAGAGTTCGTCTTGGACAGTCGACTCCTCGCACCAGCGGAACTCCCCAGATTCATCGAAGACCAGGGTCATGCCGGATCGCCAGACGGCCAGCTCTTGCGGCGAATATTCGATCTTTGCCGGCTTGTGGGAAAGCGCCCAGGCCAGGGTGGCGAGTCGGTTGTAGCCATCCATGATCATCATCTGTGGGCGGATGGTGCCCTTGGCCATGCCGAGCGCGCCCAGGTGGCGGGGCTTCATCAGCATGAGACGAGGGAGGTCTGCATCCGCCGGGCGCCACACCTCGATGGTGCCCAGGTGGTTTCCTTTGATGATCGAGTTCATGAAGAGTACGACCTCGCTCGGGCCCCACACATAGCCACGGCGGTTCCCGCTGAAGATGTACTTGCCGTACTCGAAGCCGCTGGCCAGTGCTTTGAGCTGAATCTGGGAGCCTTTTGCGAGCATGGTCGTTATTCCCCCTGGGCCTAGCCGGCAGTCCAGTTCATGGCGTAGTCGAAGTCTTCATGGGCCATCGGCACACCAGTCCGGCAGATGCGGATAAAGGCCCGGCGGGCTTCCTCGGGTGTAGCGTCCTCGATCACGGTGTCGATTACCCTGGCGCGCTGGAACGCGCGCTGGGCATAGTCGAAGTCCTCCCACAGGCAGTCCAGGTCATGCTCCCGAATGCCGGCGAACTGAGTATCCATCAGCTCACGCATGTACTTCGATACTTCTCTGTGCATCTCCGGGGTGGAGAGGCTCATGAGACACCAGGCCGGCAGCCGCAGCCCCACATTCGCTTCAGCATCGGGCACGAAGCGGACACTTTGCGATTCGCCGTCGTACACCAGGGTTTCGCCGGACATCCAGACGGCGCGCTCGGCGTCGGAGTAGGGCAGATTCGGGTCGTAAACGCCTTTGCAGGACACCCAGGCCAGTGTGGCGAGGCGGTTTTGGCCATCCATCAGCAGGAGGCGTGGGTTCCAGGGCGTATCGGCGCCTTTCAGAGCGATGGGGCCCAGGTTCTTGCGCCCGATTTCTGTCAGCACACCTTTCTGCTTCGGCATCCAGCTGAGGAAAGAGCCGATTGGGAATTCCCGGAGAAGGGAGTCGAACAGAGCCTCTACGTCCTGTTTGCCCCATACGTAGGGACGCTGCATGCCGGCCGGAGCGACGAAGCCGGAGAAGACCGATTTCAAGACGTCGGTGATGAAGCGGGATTGTTGGACTACCTTCATGCTCGAATCCTTCGATGGGCAGCGGGTTTCGATGGATTTTAGAGTGCATTGAATGCACTTACAAGCTCTTTTAGTTGGAAATTGCATGAGCTGTGTTTAACCCTCGGTCGCTGCCCCAGGCTTCCGGCGGTACTCTACGCGGTAAGACACGTGCTCGTTGACGATCTTCAAGTCCCGAACACGCCGTTCCAGCATGCCGGCAGCTTCCAGTCGGTCGCAGCGGTACATGGGCCGGGCAATCGGTGCGAAGCGGACGTCGAACCACTCCGTTTTCGGTAAGTCGGCCAGTGCTTCTCGGTCGGCGGCGGTCAGTGCGTTCGGTTTGCCATTCGACACGGTGGCTTCTCTCGATGAGTCCTGCGACTCTGCAATCCTAGCAGTCATGGCAAAGGAACAGGAGTTCCTTGTAGCAGCGAGGGTCGCCCCCGGCCTTGCCGCAGTTCATGTTGCACACCTTGGATTTCGGATCGAACTTGGCCAGCGCTTCCGGATCGGCGCGCGTCCAATTGATCATCGAGACGGGAGTGGGCTCGACGGATTTTGGTTTACGACGACTTACGGCCATTGCACACCTTGCTGATTCTAGGATGAGAAGAACTGACGGAGGAGGATGGTTAGAGCGCAATGCCCTGGACACGATTCGGCTGTTGCTGCGGCGCGGTCACGTGCTGCTCCACGCGCGGCTGAATCCAGAAGCAGCGGCCGGGCACCGCCGTGCAGTTCGGAACCACGTAGACCGGTACGGTCACGACATTGGTCGCGGGTTCGGCCTGGGCCTGTGGTTGCGGGTCAGGATGCGAGGCACAGCCGGCGAGGGAGAGCAGGGCAGAGGCGAGTAGAAGCGTTGTCGTGCGCATAGGTTCCTTCCTGGCGTTGATTTGGCTAAAGGAGGGGCCTCGCCCCAAGTGAGGCAATTCTATGGAAAAGGAGCGATAATGTCAATGTGATACGATGAGAAGTATCCAGCGGGCGAAAAGAAACCCGGCTAGGCCGGGTTGGTTCAGGGCGAAGGAGTTGGCGAGTCGTCACCTCGGCACCAGCCGACCTCGATCTCATCACCGTCATCATCGAGCAGAGTGTCTACCAGCTTCCTGGATCGCATCTTCTCCCAGTAGTGCACCGTTGGGTCGGCTTCATCGCCGTCCACCATGCCAACACCGTTCGCGATGATCGTAGAGAAGCCCTGGCCACGCATCCACCGAAGGGCATCTTCGCTGTGCCCGTGTCCCTTATAGGCAGAACTCCATTCGTAGATCATCAGGCACGAGCCGGTGACGTCCACGGTGCCGGTGACCCGCCCATCATCGTACCGGTAGAGGCCGTCAAACTCGAAGATCCTGGGCGAGAAGGGCGGGATGACCGCGACCTGTTCCATCAGTGCAAACTGAACTCGTCGCGGTCGGCGCGTCGGGTGTTCTTGCGGATCTTCTCCACGTGCTTGTCGTAGAGGTGCTCCATGTGATCTTCCCACTCATGGATGTGGTGGCCGAACTTGTCGGCGCAGGCGGCGAGGAGTTCCTTCTTATTCTCGGCCTTGAACTCCTGGTAGCTGGGGATATTCTGCAGCGGGATCTTGCTCATGGTCTCGTCCTCCATTGTCTATCCAACGTAGCCATTGAGCTATGCCGGAAACAAGAGGGGCTCAGATCGAGTGAGGGTCGTGTCCGACGGTCAAGATCCATTGGTTTTTGGTGCTCAGCTTCGGCGGCGCCAGCGTAAGCCAGGGTTCATCAGCTTCGCAGTCCATGCTAATTGCTTCCGCCCAGGAATATCCTGGAATAGCTGAGGCTTTGTCGCGTCGAATCAGGCGGTCAGCGAGATTGTTGCAGGTCGCGGCCATGAAGGATTTGACCCGGATGAGCCCGTTTTCCCGGTTAACCTCCCCCAGCATGAAGAGTCGGTGTACTGGGCCTTCTTTGGGCTGCAAGATGGCCTGGTCTACTGCGTAGAGAGTGCGCTCTCCTTCGGCCCAAAGCATCGGTGGAATCGAAAAAACTACGCAGATAGGCAGCAGCGAGGCCAGGATGATCAACTCTTTGGCAATCTCGCTCAGCGGGCTATTCAGCTTCATCGGGAGTCTCCAGGATTTTGGGGTCAACCCGCACCCAGTAGGGTTGTGTGTCGCAATCGCTGCTGACGGCATTCTTCCATTCGCCCGGCAGGGCTTCGGTGCTATCCCGGTGCGCCAGCTGTCTGGCCAGCGCTCGGCAAGCGAGGCGGAACTCTGGATGGGTCTCGATCAGTCCAGACGCAAGTCGCCTAGCTGTTGCTGGGATTGGTGTGAGTGGGTGCGCTTGGGCCGGCGTGCCCAGGAGCCTGTCAATCTTCAGGGTCTCGAGGCTGATCGACTTGGTGCTGTCTTCGTAGGCGGCGCCAGCGGCCAGGCCTACAGCAACTGCGACGGCCAGCGCCAAGTAGTCTGGGAGCTTGTCCATTAGGATGCCGTCCTGGGGGATGCCTTGGGAGGCAGCTTAAACACGAAGTAGTCACCTTTCTCGCAAGCTTTGAGGGCGCCGGTCAGGGTGCGCCGCTCGCCGTTCATGGCCACGATGCCGCGCTTTTCGTAGATAGCTTCTGCGACGTAGCCGCAGTGCGTCGAGTTCTCCGTGAGAATCCACCAGGTGTCGTTGGTGCTGCCTTCCCACTCGAGCTCAAGGAAATCGAAGTCAGGGGGAGCAACATCGTACTCGGCGTCCTTCGCCTGCATCTGCTCGATGTAGGTGACCGCATCTTCGGCGCTTTTGCCTGTTGCGGCCACCAGATTGACGAAGAGTGCCAGTGAAATCGCCGAAATCAGCGTAAGCACTGCTGGAGCGGGGTTGTCCGTGAAGGCTTCGATGATTTGGCGCACTCTGCTCATTGGTTTGGCCAACGGGAAGGGATGACGAAAACATGCTCACCGGAGCTTGTACAGAACTGGTCGAGACCCTTCTGGGTCAGCTCGATTCCATCTAGATATGCCTGGCGCTTCTTGCCCAGCAGCTCTTTCGCAGTCTTGAGGCAGTCCACGTTATCGGTGATGGTCATCTTGAGGACGCTGTGATGGACGATTTCCATGCTCCCGTTGTTGCGCAGTTTGATCGGGACTCCCTTGGGAATGCTGTTGCTGTCTACCATTCGGAGAGCATGGATGACGGTCTGCTGGATTTCATCGTCCTGGGATAGATTCCAGGAGAGCAGGCTCAAGCCGATGACAGCCGAGACGGTTAGGGCTGCAGCTGTAGCGCACTTTCTCAGGCTGATCTTAACCATGAGGTAAATCCTTGGAAGGGTTGATAGCTGCTTTTAATGGGAAAATGTCGATGTCCGGCTGATTCACGTCGTTACATGCAGCTTCGACCTGGCTAATCGAGTAAGCGTTTCCAAGGCGGTCTGCGTAAGTGAGGCCGACTGCTTTCAGAGCTTCCCAGGTGTAGAGGCAGATGTTGATGTCGCTATGGCTCATCGTCAGATGGAAAGGTTGATCGGCTGATACCTTCAGGGTGATCCCCATATCCTGGAGAGTACTTGCCTCGACGCTCGTTACTCCAGGCGTTGGGTATAGTGCGGAAATCCTGGCGGCCGTCTTTGCCACTTTGCTCTGGTGTGCGGTATTGGAGTAGATCCATATGGTTCCGATAATCAGGAAGAAGATCGAAAAGAGATAGGCCACGCGCTGATCATCGGTCATGGTTTCCTCGGGGTCAGATGGAGCCTGGCCTTCGGAGTTCGCAGGCACTCATCGCCAATCTCGGCGCGCTGCAGCACGCGGCCGCCGGCAGTGATCGCATCTATGCGATGCAGGCTGAAGAAGTCGATGACCTCGAAGCACAAACCTCCAGGGGGCAGCACGATGATTGCTCGCTTTGGCCCGCTGAGGTCGTACTCGAAGTCGATGCCATAGGAAATGAGCAACTGGTCGTTGTCGGGGTTGCTCCAAGCGGCTGGCTGGCGTGTTGCGTACTCGAAGGCAGCAACGGATGCTCTGTAGGCTTGGTACTTGTGGTAGATGGCGTTGCCCATGCTCCCAACGATGGCCGCCATGAACGCCACGATAGAGAGGTTCTTAAAGGTCATGTCGGTTGCTTACCTCTGCGGAGATAGAACCGTACCTTCTCTTCTCCCCTGCAGGCGGTTTTGATCTGCAGGGTGCTTAGCGGTTGGCTGACCTTATCCATGTAAACGAAACCGTTGTCCCGGAAGGCGCCCCATACGATAAGGCAAAGACGGCTTGGTTCGACCTCGATTTCCAGCGAACCGGGCATCCTGGTGTCCGATGAAAGCTGAACGCCGCTCTCTCTGATCAGCGCCTGGTCATCGGCTCCTTCGGGGAGTTTCGGGAAGAAGAGGGCGTAGTCCACCAGCGCCGCCGCAGTCCTTCTGTTCTTCCGTTTCTCATGCTGGTCGGCAATGGTCACTGCCACCACGAAGACGAGGATCAGTAGGTATTTCATGCAGGATTCCCTGGAATCGACACGACATGTATCGGACGAACATCGCCGCAGGCTGCCTCGATATCCTTGAAGTCCTTCACCTGGTTTCCGTCGATGCGGGTGTCTTCGTAGGCGGGCGCCAGAATCACCCCCATAATTTCGCAGCCTGGCTCGGTGACTGCGTATGCAACCAGCCGACCCTCCTGCAGCTTGATGGCGACACCGTTATCCCACTGTTTGGGGAGCGAGGGAGCGCGCGTATCGGCTGCCCGGATCATCTGAATATCTTCGGCTGCCTCCCTGTGCTTGGCGGTGTCTTTCCCATTCAAACTGATTTTCAACATCTCTCCCAGGCACAAGATGATGAAGGTTACTAGGAAAGCACCAACTACCATTTCGAAAGGACTGGTGGCAACGCTCGGTTTGTTGGTCGCGGGAGTCTTCTCCGTCATGATGCGACCCTGGGCACCGATACAGCGTGTTCCTCGCCATCTGCGCCACAGGCGCCTTCGACCTGCTTAAGCGTCAGCACGGGCTTGCCATCGACCTGGACGTCTTCGTAGGTATGAATAAGCCCGTTAGCTAGAGCCTTGCAGGTGTTTAGCTTCACGCCAGTCGCTTCCAGACGCTGTCCATGATGCTGGAGCACAAGACCCTCGATCCAGACCTTCGGAAGGCGGGGAGCACGCTTGTCGCCGGCACGTAGGAGTGCGATATCGGCTTCTGCCTCCATGGCTGTAATCAGAATCTCGTCCACGGTTCGATTCATGGTCTGGTTGAGGTAGTAGATACCGCCAAGGATGATCGCGAATACCACTGCGGCCATGGATGACCACAGCTTTTGATCGTCTGTGTAGGAAGAAAAGAACGGCATTTGGCTGTTTGTCTCGATACCAAGATTGTGTCAAAGGGCCTCAATACGGCTCCTAGGAGCGCCGTGGTGCGTTGATCAGCTCCCTGGCCTACGGTCGGGCACAGTCAGTGTTGCAGGCATCTTCTCGCAGCTCTCGCGCACCTGGCCTTCGGTAAGAAGGATCTGGCCATTGAGCTTCACCCCGGTGAAGGTGCGCAGGAAGCTCTTCGCCACCGAGTAGCAGTTGTCCCACGTAGACATCGTGACGGTGTACTTCCCATCCGTGTGTTCGAGCCTGACCCGGCCATCGCCCCAGGTTTTGGGAAGCGGGGAGGCCTTTTCAGAGGAATTGCGCTGTAGCTGTACCTCGTCGACCACTTGCTCGAAGACAGGGCTGTCCTTCAACCCGGCTATAAGCACCCACCACATGAGCACGCCGAACAAGACACCCAGGATGGTGATGATGAGAAACGAAGCCGCTGTACCAGGATACGTAGGTTTCGTGGCGGGGGCGGTCGAATCAGTGGCTTCCGTCATTGTCTCGCCTCGGAATTGATCGTTCGCCTGACCTGTCATGACGCTCGGCGCTGACGACAAAGACGTGAGTCTTTTCGTCACTACAGGCCGCAATGCGGTTCGCCTTGGTCGACTCCTCAGAATCACCAGGCTTTAGCGCCTGTCCATCAAGGGTCACCGAGGGGTAGTTCTTCAGCATCGCTTTGTAGAGCCGGTGGCAATGGAAGGCGTTCTGCGCAACAAGGCTGACGCTGATCGATCCGTCTGGCTCTTCCTTGACGCTGATCTCCTTGCTCCACGCCCCGGATGGAACACCCGGATCAGTCTTTCCGGCTCGCAGAGAGTCAACGTAGGACAGTGCTTCTTTAGCCGCGAGAGGATCCCAGCTTAAGGAATCAGCGCTTTTGAAAATCTGGATTACAAGCGAGCTCATGGCAACCCCAGCTACCACTGCACCAGAGAACATGAGACCGATCAGAGCGCCAGACTTGATGGTTTTGAGCTTCATTGACTTCCGTCCGTCGAAAGAAGATGGGAGTGGTTCATTTCAGGATCAGCAGGTGGTGCTCTTTGCCCTGGGAGCAGAGTGCATCTAGGGCCTGAGGACTGATTAGGTTCATGGGTGTGCCGTCGAACCTGGCGAACGAATTGCCTACAAAGATGCTGCTCAACTTCCGGCATGGAAGTGCGGCCTGGAACATGAACACGCTTGATAGGTCAGGCAGAGTTTTGAAGACCACGTAGTCCCCCGTGTACTCCGGTGGTGTGAAGTTTGGGTTCATGTACAGGCTGGGGGAATTGGCTGCCCTGACGTAGTCTAGATAGGCGTTGGAGGCATAGATGATGTCGGTCAGTTTCTGGTTTCTCCCGCTAGTACACTCCCAGAACGCCATCATGCAAACAGTCATCACGTACCCGAGTACATAGAAAACCATGCCGCGCACAACCAGGGTGAATGGCGTGACTACCTTGGGGGTCAGGCCTGTGATCATCAGATAGGGGGCTGCGATGGACAGCGAGAACACGGCGAGGATGCCGAACCAGGTCAGGGTGTCGTTCCAGAAGTCAAAAATGTCCATAACTTAGGACTTCGTTCTGGCGATTGGCTCTCGCGGGGCGATCTGGGCCCAGTGCTCGCCTTCTTGCTTGCACATGATCGCGAAGTCGATACCGCCCAGCTGCTGGCCATTGTTGAGGCGCTGATCCGAGTAGGTAACGGTGGGGTAGCGCCAGCTCACGGCCTTCATGACCTGGTTGCAGGAGTAGATGCTGTCGGCAGAGACCCGGATCGAGCCGTCTGCTTGCCTGCTGATCGTGAGATCCTGCTGCCACCCCTGCGGGGGCACGGCTACCTTTGCGTCGTTCTGCCAGAGTCCGTAGGTGGTCTCCAGGGCGTCGTTGATATCCGACCGGTAAACCAGCTCCTGGATATGATCGATGGCCCCCAGGCTGGCCATCAGTACCGCGACGGACAGTGCTGCTGCCGGCACCTCGATATCCCAGAAAGTATCCATGCGCGAACCTCGGATGTGAGCGAGCACCGGCCGGCAAGGTTCCTGGGCACGGTATATGGGAGACTGCCCATTGTGTATCTATCTCCTTTTTCAATCAATTGCAGACGAGCGGTGCCGGAAAGGAAAGACCCGGCCAGGCCGGGTCTATTTCGAAGCTGGGGTTACAGGCCAGGGGAGGGCGTCTCATCCCCCGGCGCCTTCTGCGGCAAGCCGGCCAAGAACTCTTTCAGCGCTGCCGTCCGCTCTTGGATGGTGGCCAGAGCGGCGTCTGTTACCTGAGCCAGGTTGTTTGAGGCTTCGGTTACAAGTATTTCGACTGCATCCCGATCCTCGCTGGTGAGGGCTTTCTTCCGCTTCCACTGGGCGCTGGTTAGCGCTTCTGAAGCCTTGGAGACGGATTGGTAGGCATCTGCCATCGGCCGGTTGTATTCCTGGGCGATGGTCAGGTGCGGCTCTTCCTTGTTCGCAGCCCGTTGCCAAACGTAGGACTTGGTTACACCCGACGATGTCCAGGCATTCATTACACGGTCGGTAGCGTTCTTGCACTTGCGGTTGATCTCTTGGCGTTGCCTCAGCTCGACCAGGTAGGTGTCGAGCTTTCCGGCAGCTACATCTGCCTCGAGGCCGGCGTAGAGCTGATCGGTGAGTTTGGTTTTGACGTATCGTGAGCCGTCGCATCCAAAGCACCTGGTGCCGCTTGTATGGTTAAACGAGTAGTTACCACTGCCGCCGCATCGGCCGCAGTAGGTGCCGTGGCCAAGAGCGATGATTCTGGTGTGCAGCGAGCTTTCCTGCTTCTCCGGTGGCAGGGTGTCGCTGCGCAGCAGGCGGATGAAGTCTTCTTTGGTCTTGGTTTGCTTGGCTGCCATGGAGTTTTCCTCTGTCTTGTCTCATCCTAGCGCCAGCGCAACTGTGAGTACCAGAGAGGAGTGGGCATGGCATCGGTGATGGGGAATTTCTGGGATGGTTCCGGACTGGCGCCCGTCGACGGGCACGTGCTGCTTGGCCGGCTGAGCCCCGCCACCCTGGCCAACCTCCAAGAGACGCTGGTGCCGGCGGCGCACGCACTGATTCGTTATGAGTCGATGGATTTGGATGCTGAGGATCGCCTATTCCATCCCTCGGCGCCAGGCGGCCTGGGTGACGCCATGGCCGGGTACGGCCCAGCTCCGGATTTTGATAGCAACGAACTGCAGACGCTGATGCCGTGGAAGAACCTCGACATCTGTCAGCGCACCCTGATGGGCTACGACTACCTGCAGCAGCACTGCGACCTATGCCCGGACAGCACCGAGATGCGAGGCGTGGTGTTCCTGGTGCTCGACGCGCCCCTCGGCTGCAATTTCGTTGTAAATGGAGTTGTCTATGAGCTGCAGCCTGGGGACGTGGTGCTGTTCGACGACATGACTATCCATGGGATGTTCCCCATCCGGCCGCCGGCCTTCTACCGCGACAGTCGCTCCACGGAGCACGATCCTGACCGCGAGGCCTTCGCTCGGGATAACTGCTTCAGTGTTCTGCGTATCACTCACGACCTGGGCGGGGGTGAGGAGCCGGTACTGGACAGCGATGAAGACTGGCTGGCGTGATCTTCCAGCCCTCTAGGGCGGTCGATCAGGTACACTGGTCTAATCCAACAGATGGGTTTTCCGTGGAGTCCTATGCAGAGCCTACTACGTCGATTCTACGCCGTTCTCATGTGGCCGCTTACCGCCTTTATGGCCACGGTTGAGCTGATCACCTCAACACCGCTGTTACTCGTGAACAAGCATGGCCCGGACATGCCCCCGATTCTACCGCTCCTGGGATTCCTGATATTTCCGTGGCTCAGTCTCATCTGGACGTTGATCTTCTTGCTGCCTAGGGCCTGGTGGCCAGCGATCTTCAACCTCATTGCGAAGCTGCCGCTCTTCGACTTCTTGGCCGGCCTATTCCAGCCTTCACCTGCGCCGGCCGACACGAATAACCAAGCGAGATCCTGATGTCCGAAGTACTGCACGAACACCTCCCTGGCCTGTTGGCCGCAACCCGCGCCTTGGAAGATGCAGGCCCTGAGTACGCCAAGGCCGTGGAGCTTCTCGACAGCCTGGCCAAGCACGCCCAGCGCATGCCGGCGCCGCCGGTAGACCGCTACCTGGTTGAGTTTGATACCCAGCAGTCCGACGGTTCGTGGGTGTCTGAGGAGCACGTCGTCACCGAGGCGCCGCAGTCGCACTACGCCGACTGTGCCACCCCGCTGTACCGTGGAATGGGGATGCACCAGGCCGACCTGGCCGTGACAGAGTTGCGGCTTGAGATTGACCGTCTGAGTCGTCTCCTCAAGGCTCACGGAGTGGCCGTACCTCGCGCCAGCCTGCCTCAGAACCTCGCCGATCTCGAACTGCCGATCAAGGCGATGGCCAACTTCAGCGAAAGCGCCCTGGCCGAGTACCAGTACCTCTGCCTTCGGAACGCCGAGCTGGAGAGCGCCAGCGAGAGAGCAGGGCGATGAGAGAGAAGAGCTCGAGGTTGCGTATCCCGAAGCGCCCGGCGGGGGTGGTGGTCAAGGCCTGCCCCGCAGTCGGAGACCCGGTGCTGCAGCTGGAGAACGCATTCGCCATGGTGTTTGAGCGATACGCGGAAGCGTTCGCCAAACTGGCGAAGCATTAATATAGATAAAGAGAGTGTGGTTATTTAAGCGCTCACTTCGAACAACTAAGCATTACTTATCCGTTCAACACTCTTTGTTGACAATAAGTTGATAAAGGAAGACCATTGCTGTTGACCGCTTTGGTTGAAGTTTCGATTAACTCGCGCTCGGATAATAAGAAGAACATGAGAAACGCGAAAACTGCGAAAGATGTTGTTGCTTTCGTTGCTGGCCTGGTCGAGGCCGGCGTGAAGATCCCGCAAGACGAACAAGGCCTGCTCGCTGAGCGCCTGGTCAAATCCCGCGACCCGGAGCGTGAGCTGATCCGTCTGGGCCTGGGCCGCAAGCACGCTACCGTGCACTTCACCGTCGAGGGCGACAGCCTGGACGGGAAGAAGCTGTCCAAGGCGTTCATGGACATCGGCTTCGACGGCTACTGCCACAAGGACTTCCTGGGTCTCCTGAAAGTCTGATCCTCAGCGAAGCACAAAGAAGAAGGCCCGGATTGCTCCGGGCCTTTTTCATTGGCGGTGTAAGAACACAGCCCCCACTAAAACCAACAAGGAAGACGGATAACCGACAAGTTAGCCTACGACTCCTGGCAGCGCTGTTGATCGCCTCTTTGGGCCACTACGCAGTACAGGAACGTACAGGCTTCTCCAATAGTTCGTTTGGGGCTGGCGAACCAACTATTGCCAACCCGCGCGATGCGGGCCCCCTGCCTCTTTCGCCTCATCTGGCAGGGGTTTTCAGGCAAATTCCTTACTCGAGGCCGAACTCGGCCTTGACCTGCTCCGGCAGATCGAAGCTGATGCTCTGGGTGGCGTTGATGTAGGCGATCTCGTCAGCGATCTTGGTCAGCTCGCGCTGGATCGTGTTCATCTCGGCCTTCATCTCCTCTTCGCGCTCCTGGCTGAACACCGTGATGCTCTGGTGGCGGATGCCGTTGGTGTTCTGCGCCTTGAGCTGCAGGGCCATCCAGCCCTTGTAGCTGGCCTCGTCCATGCCCGAGCTGTGGTGCTGCACCGAGCCCATGATGTTGCGCAGTGAGGAGAGGGCCTGGTTGCGGCATTTCTGGCGCTTCAGCAGCACCTGGATGCCGTGTTCGCTGTTTGCAACAGCGATGGCCTCGTTCACGTTGAGCAGGGAGGTGTGGAGCCCACGCAGCTCGTTCAGCTTCTTGGAAGCTTCTTCCTGCTTTGAGGCAACTTTCGGCAAGTCGCCTTCGGAATAACACATGACCGGTGACAGACTCACCAGGACTTCTGCTTCGCACTCAGTGATGCGGTTGGTGATGCGCTCAACGAGCTTGAGGCCCTGGGAAAGACGGATTGTCGTTTGGGTCATGTAGATTCCTATTGTGGCAAGTCAGTACGCCAGATTACTGCCAGAGCGGCATCCTGTCAATAAATATCAAAAGGAGCTTCATGCAATACTCAGGATAATCTGCGGGCGCACCTTCTTCCGCTGCCCTTCGCCAACCAGGACGTAGACCGTGTTTCTGGTCTCGAAGTAGATGCCGTCGGTGAATTTCACCAGTCCGGTCGAGCGCACCCAGTTGCCGGGGTGGAAGCGGCCGGCGCTGTCGTCAATCACGCGGTGGGAGTAGAGGAGGTTGGGCTCCTGGCCATGGCTGCGAAGGATTGCGGCTTCGTCCTCTGTGATGTCCAGGTCAGCGAAGATCCATTTCTCAACCAGGCAGTACGGCTTGTGCGGGAAACGTTCGGCGGTAATCCTGGCCAGCTCATTGAGGGGCATTTCGCAGCCGGCCATGGGTTCGCCGGGAGCGTTCAGGAAGTTGGAGATCGCGGATAGGACGCCAAAGGCGCCGTCGGTGCCGGCGGGCAGTTCTGGTGTGGTCATGGTGCTGATCCGGATTGGTTTCAGCAGATCATATCGGCTGCAAAATTCGGGTAAAGGTCGTGGAGTGTTTACATCGTGTGTACACGATGTTTACAACTGCATCGATTATACATCGAACACCGTTAAATTTGCAGGCTTACCCAGGCTACTGCTGCCACTTATCATCTGACAAATTGCGGTTTACGGGAGGCCTCAATGGACTTCAGAGACGATTACGATGACGATTGGCTTGATGTTGGGCAGCGTATTCGACTGATATGCAGTTGCGGGGCTATATTTTGGGCCGTTGTTGGAAGAACCGACTGCCAACACTCAGTGTCTTGCTGTATTTGCGTAACTGAGGCGGCATGCGGCCAGCGGTGTAGCTGATGGACGTATCGCAGTCCACTGGCCCCTTCATCCGGCGGATTGATGGCAGGAGAGTGAGACCTGGTTGGCCTCAAGAATTTGGCGTCCGCCAGTTTTGCCAGCGTTCTACCACGCCGAGATGTTCCACGGCCTGATCCGACGGTAGGGCTGCTGCCTCGTCCTTTGGTGCAGGTTGCATCACCACCAAGATGGCCTCCAGCGTGTCGATCAGTCCGACAGCCTGCTGACCGCTCCCGGAACTTGCGACCATGACCCCCTTCGTGCTTCTAATCCAGGAAGAGATGAGCCAGTCCCCGTGTTTGATCTCATTGGCTGTATCCAGGACGACAGCTGGGCTCCAGATCACTGCCGGCTGGAGGCCCAGGTGCGTAAGCCTCTTCTGCTCAGACCTCGATACTACTGGCGCAAAGCTGCGCCAGCCTTCGATGATCACGATCCGCCGCTCGGGGTAGAAGTGCTGGGCCGCAAAGAGCGCGTTGTCTTGGCTGCTCGTTGATCCATGGAGTGGTGCCCAGGGATCTTTCAGGGTGTGCTCTTTCTTTCCCTTAATCGAGACGCTCTCCTTCCGGTTGGTAGGGCTGATCGATCAGCCCCTGATGGTTAGCCAGTTTTTGTGGAGCTCGTAGGTGCCCAGCTTCTCGTCGGAGCCGAGCCAGGGAGGGCATTTGTCCGTTGCGTCCTCTCCACCGTTCATGGCCACCAAGACTGTTTCCTTCGTCTCGAACAGGCATGTCACCTCGATGGGGCCGACCTCGCGGTACAGCATGCCGGCGTACATGCTCCTGATCCACGACGAGACAAGCTTGCCCCCTGGCTGCAATTCGCCGGCTGTATCGAACAGAATGTGTTCGCTCCAAACGACCCCCGGCTTATGGCCCAGGTAGGTGAGCTGAAGGGAATCGCTAGCGGACAAAGTTGGCTCGTAGAGATGCCAGCCCTCAACCACGATTACGCGTTTGCCGGGATAGGCCATCAGTGCGTGGTCGATACCTTTCTGCGTGAGTGATTCCGCGTCTGCGGATTCGAGCGGGTTCCAATGGGCAGTCACTGCGCGGCGCCTTCTTCGAGGTTCTTGTGGTTGGCATTTCGGGCTTCTTCATACGACTTCATCCGCATGAACCATTTCTGTTGCTTTCGCCAGGATTCGCGCATTGGCCAAGTGGGCTCATCCTGAGGGAGTCTGTACCCCAGGCCCTGGAGCTGGATTACAGCCTCTTCAGTGTCCACCAGGACGACATCAAAGAAACCCCCGATCAATGCATGGCCCGTGAAGCAGCGCGCTTCGATCACACCAGAGGATATCACCCATTCGCCAGGGTTGAGCTTGCCGTGACTGTCGGAAACCACATCATGGCTCCAGACCTTTATCGGGTGCCGCTTCTTCCAGGCGAGGTAGATCCTCGTCGGGAGTTTCACTTTGGGCTCCCAGACGCGCCAGAACTTAACGACGATGACGCGCTTTCCAGGGCGCCACTCCTCAGCCATCCAGTCCCCGTGGTGGTTATCAGAGGTGCCCTCGATTCGGATATCGCAGTGCTTCAGTCGAAAGCACTTCTCGATCAACCTATGGATCAGTCCGCCAGTCTTTCCTGTCGGCGCCGTCATGCAGCCTTCCCGCTGAACCGCTGCCCCATCGAAACGAGCATCTTGACCAACTGCAGGGCCTTGTTGGAGCGCTTCACGCTCTTACCGCACCCGTATTTGATCTCAAAGTCTTTGACGATGCCCAGCAGACCCTGGCTGTAGGAGCCGAGTACTCCTTCGGCTTTCTGGCGGAGGTCGTCCGGAACGCCGTACAGAGGCTCAGCGACGGCCGCAGCGCATGCGAGCAGGGTGTCTGTGTCTCCGCCGACGTATAGGCCGTTGCGCAGTACCTTTTCGAAGCTGTCTGCCTGCAGGGCGCAAGCGATGGCCACGGGCACGGTGCCTTGGCAGGACACGTCGAACTTGTAGGTCTCGTTCAGCTCGTCCAGGTTCAGTTCCACGTCGTACTGGAACCAGTGGGTCATGACGGCCTTGATCTCATCCTTGGTGGCACCGTGGCGGGCCAGGAAGACGGCTACGGCGATGGCCTGTGCGCCCGCCAGGCCTCCGGGGTGAGCATGAGTAATGCAGGCTGATTGCTGAGCTTCCAGCATGACCGCCTGGAGGGTGTTGAACGCCCAGCCTACCGGCGAAACGCGCATAGCGGAGCCGTTGCCCCAGCTGAAGTTCGGGGTGATGTAGTTGCTGTTGGTAAAAGCCCAGTCCATGAAGCTCGGGCCGTACCCGCAATTTTGGTACTCCCTGGCGTATTGCTGGTACTTCTCGGTGTAGAACCGACTCTTGAGGATGGCGTCTGCGGTAGCGACGGTTAGAACGCTGTCGTCGGTGACGCGGGACTCAGGCACGAACAGTTCGGCGTCGAAATGCTTGGCGTCCAGGAATTCATGGACAGACCCAACCACGTCGCCAATGATGGCTCCGATCATGAGGTTTTCCCCTTCTAGTTATGCCGGAAATGCTATGGCGTAGACGGGGTTCGGTCAATGAGGGGGAGCTCAGGGGGAGGGGAGCCAGGCACCGCTGCTGATGCCTGGGCTGAACACTATCAGTCGAGATTGAAGGCTCTGCGGATGTGTTCGATGACTTCGGCCATTGTGCCGCCGACATCAAGACTCTTCAGGTCGACATTCTCTCCCCCGAGCTGGTCGAGGAAGGCGAGCATATCTGCCTTGATACTGTCCGGCACCGTGAACTGGCCGGCCTGCAGAAGCTGGGAAAGGCGAAGGACGTCGTTGCGATGTTTCTTGATGGTCTTTGAGTCTACCGACTCGGGATTTTCGGCCTTTCTGGCAGTCAGATCGAGCCATGCCCGCATCTTGAAGGGGATCAGTCGATCCTCGGTGATGTGGCAGACGCCGTTGGTTCGCTCCATTCCGCTACGGAGGAAGTCGTAGTAGTCGTCGTTGAGGAGGATGGCCGAGAGGCTCGACACCGATTCGTCTGTTGGGATTTGAGTGATCGCGCCGTTTTCGGATTGGCCCATGCCTTCTCCGGAGCGGGAGAACAGCTCGATCAGCTCAGGGTATGCATCGTTGGCCGGCTTCCCGAAGCGGTAGAACACAGGCTTGGGTTTCTCGCCGCCTCCGACCTCCTGGATGGCGTAGCCGCCTTCCTTGATGAATTTCCAGAAGTGGGCAACGAATTCGGGGGTGAGGGCCTCGATGATCAAGACAATGTCCAGATCACGAGTCTTTCGGAACTCCACACCGGCATTGTCCATCGTGATGGACGTGGCGACACCTCCGATGAGCACGTACTGCTCCTGGTATTCCTTAAAGTGCTCCGCAAAGAGCTTTAGTCCTCGTACTTCATCCACGGGTGCTTCTCCTTGAGTTCGTCGAGCGCAATCTGAACGCGCTCGTCCGGGTGATCTTTGAGGGTCAGAAACAGCGAGACTTCATCAACGGTCTGCGAGTCGGTGGTGAAAGGCTTGTAGCTCCAGATTTCCACTACTGCCTTCGCCCGGTCATTGCCAGTCTCGAGGATGAAGTTGTCGTCCATCATGGCTTTGTACGCGGTGTTGGTCATCGCGAAAACCGGGAGTGCCGGCTCAGCTAGCAAGCTGTACCTGGCCAGGGCGGATTCTCCGGCCAAGTAAGCTTTCACGTAATCGGTCGGAACTTCGTCGATGACGACGCTGCGGCGCACGGGATTCCGCAGAAATGGCATGGCTTTCTGCAGCATGCGATTTCTGGGGCAGGTGAAGCGGTAAACCTTGTTGATCACCGAATCGTTCACGTGTTCGATGAGATTGGCAGACTCCAGTTCAGCAATGGCTTTCGAAAGCGTCACTCTGCTGAACTTGGCGTTTCCCATGAAGCCGTTTGAGGTGAACCGATCACTCTCGTCCCATCCCTCGATCATGTTCCGAATCAACATGGATTGAGTGGCAGGGGATAGCGTCAGGCTTTCGACGTCTAGCTTGCGCCGCTTCCTGAAAGCCTCACGCAGGCTGATACCAATCTCCGGAACATGGAACTGCCAGCCGGGCCGGATGAAGTTGATCTGATGGTCGATCATGCTCCTGCGGTCAGCCTGATCGATGGAGTCGCTGACGTAGAGGATGACGTTGTCGGTGGCTTTGGCCGTGAGGTTGATGTGCTTGCGCAGGTTTACAGCGCCTGGGTACTTCTCACCTTTTCCAACCAGTCCGAGCAGCTTGATTGCCGGCAAACCAGGAGGCGTGATCTCGATTTCCAGGAGGCCGTATTGGTTCTTGATCAGCGGAGGAACGTTGAGCTTCCCCGCACCCACAACAGTGGCCGGGAACCCCAGTGTTGTTTCGAGGTAGTCTTTGAGCTCGCGCTTCGAAAAACTCATCGTCGAAAGTCCTTGCTGTAAACCATTTTTTTCGACTGTAAACCAGTGAGGTTTACACGTCAAAAAAATGATTAACAGAGCTAGTGAAATGCAGGTATTTAGAGGGTTTGCTGAGTATGGATCATACCCAAAATGCATTTTCGGGAGACGCGCTCAGAAAGCATTTTGGGCATCCGGAATTCTTCCGAGCCGGCCTCCATTCCGGAGATCAGATTTCCTCAGGACGGAACCACTGCAAATGCCCGGTCAGCGTGCTCACGCCACTGTAATCCGGCATCTCGGGTGTGCCCTTGAGCGAGAGCAGCAGTGAGAGTTCGTCCGGTTCCTGGGGCTGCTGGCCCAGGCTGGCGTAGCTCCAGACCTGCAGGAAGGCTTTGGCCTGGGCCGGATCGGTGGTGATCCAGGAATCGTCATCGGTTTTGGCTGCGTTGAAGTCCTTGAGGGACATGCAGAACACCGGCAGCTCCGGGTGATCCAGGCCAATGTGCTCGGCGAGGCCGGAGGCGCCAGCCCAGGAGATGCGAGGCTGCATCGAAGGCTTCAGTTCGATAGAGACCATCACGGTGCGCTTGACCGGCGAGGACAGCAGCGGCCAGGCCTTCGCCAGCACCTCTTCTTTGTCCCCAACGAACGAGTATTCGGGGTTGTAGGGGCGGTCGTCGAGCTTTTGCAGGACGCCGGCAGCCACCAGCTCGTCAGTGGCCTTGTTGATCGCAGGCCGGCTGTAATCCAGGCCGCACAGAAGATCGCGCTGGGTCATGCGGGTCTTCAGGCCGGGGAAATCTTCTTTCGGCTTCACGTAGAGGTTGGCCAGGAGTACGGCCTGCGCAGCAGGAGTGAGGGCTTTGACCTTCTCCGGTGCCTCCCGGCGCTTGCGTGCCTCGTCGACCATCGCCAGCATCATCTCGGGGATGAAGTAGTGCCGGCCAGGCTCGATGAAGTTGACGTTCTGCTCCAGCAGGTTCCGGCGCTGCGCCGGCCGAATACCCGAGCAACCGAACACAGCGATGCGACCGACTTTCTTGGAGATCACGTCCAGGTCAGCCTTCAGCTCCATCACGGTCGGAGTGACATTGCGCTCGGTCAGCACCAGGATCAATTGCACCTTCTCCTTGGAGGGGAGGGTGACGTCCATCCAGTGGAAGTTGAACTTTTCGTTGATCGAGTCGGGGATATCGAGGTCTTTTGCGATAGCAACCTCGGCCTTCAGGCCAAGCTGTTCGCTGTATTCACGGATGGCGGCGCGCTCAACAAGCATCACACAGTCCTTTGAGGTGTAAAGTGCAGACGGACAATGTAAAGCACTATAGATTTGGTGTCAAACTGCAACCATGGTGGTTGGCGTGCTTTTTTGGCGAAAATGCAGGGCCCATAAACGACGAGGCGGCCCTAAGGCCGCCTGCGATGGTGCTGGGATTATTCTTCGCAGCCGATCATGGAGTCACCTCCGGTTTGGCGCTGTAGGGGTTCATCTTCATCATGCTGCCGTCCTCCAGAGCGATGGTGCGGCTGGGCGTGAAGGTCATGACGGTGCCGTTGAGCAGGGTGACCGATTTGGGCTTATCCCACTGCATGTGCCAGGTCGAGCTGGGGATTGGCTTGCGCTCACGCGCCCCGGTGTCGGTGTAGCAGCGATCCTGCTCCAGCTCGGCGCCCAGCTGGGTCACTAGCCAGCTCTCGGTGTCGACCATCAGGTCAACGCCTTCCGGGGTGTCCTTCATGAGCTGCAGGGCCATTGTCAGCCCGTCCGGGACGGATTCGAACTGGTAGTTGCCAGCGGCCGGCGGCGCGACGTGCTTGCACTCCACGGGCGGCATGGTGATGGTGGTCAGGTACGGCGCACCGTCCTTGATCATCATCTTCTGCTCGGAAGCGAAATTCTGCGGCCCGGTGACCTTCACGGACAGTGCGAAGGTGCTGGCAGCCTGGGCGGTGAAGGGGAGCAGGCCGGCAAAGAGCACGGCGAGGATGAGCTTCATTTGGCTTCTCCGAGCTGCTTGAGGGTGACGATCACCAGCTGGCCGTCAGGCATCTTGAATGCCTTTGATTTCCCCAGCTTGAGGATTGTGTGGGCAGTAAGGCTCTGTGTTGTTGCTTCGCCGACAACCACGCTGCATCCAGGAGCAACATCCGCGATCACCTGATCTTTTCCACCTGTGGTCTCAAAGGTGAGAACTGAATCAAGCCCGCCGTCTACTTTTCGCACCGGGAGGAAGTTGATGGAGTATCCAGACCTGGCTTTGGTTTCGAGCTCCTGCGTTGTCTTCAGGAGCTCGTCCCACTGAAGGCATTGCGCACTCTTGGTTTCCATCTGTTGGTAGGGTGAGATTAGCCCGATAAAGGTGTGCACCTCTGGGGAGGAGCCGCTCTCGAACTCGAACTTCACCGCGACCTTGTCCTGCTCTGGGGCCTTTTCGACGTCGGCGAGTGCCGGCGCTGTGGCAAGCGCCAGTAACAAGGGAATGAGCTTTTTCATGTTGTCTTCCTGGTGATCAGTTGGATGGGGTGGGTTCTGGGGCCGGAGCGCGAGTGACGGATACCGTTATCTCCTCACCGTCCTCCAGGATGAACAACCTGGGCTGGCCCCACTTCATGCGGGCGTTGACGGTCAGTCCCTGGGCCGTTTGCGGGCCGGTGTACACCTCGCAGTCTTCCGCCAGGGCGACCTGCTTGAGGTTCTCGGCGTTGTGCGTCTCGAAGGTCATCAGCGTCTTCACGCCGTCGTCCGAGGCCTCCAAGGGCAGCACCAGGACATGGGTGCCGGTCTTTGCCGGGAACTGCACGGTGGTGCTCAGACCGGTGCCGGCGTCGATCAGCGAGCACTTGTTGTCTCGCTTCTCCCACAGGTCGGTATACGGCGCCGGCTGCTTGAGGCGGGTTTCCAGGATGATGTCGGGCTTGTAGCCGAACTTCACCTTGTACGTGAGGATATCGTCGGCCAGGGCAGGGAATGACGCCACCGCTGCCAGGAGGGCGGGCAAAGCTATGCGCATGGGGAGGCCTGTGTCGTGTTGGCGAACTGGCCGATTCTCCCAGAGTCCGGGGCTCAGGAGAACGCCCGGAAATCTCTTTTAGGTAGAAATTGCAGGATCATGGTTTGGCCGGCTTGCTGGCCACCACCTGCACCTTGTAACCGCCCATCTCGATCTGCTCAGGAACACCCCACTTGAGAAGGTGAGGGTCGACCTTGCTGTTGAACTGCTGCTGGCCGGCGACGTAAGTGCAGGAAACGTCGCCAGCCTTGGCCGGGATGGTCTGGGCCTTGATGACGGACACCGCCAGGCCGGTCACGATACCGACGTCGGTGATTTGCGCAGCGTACACGGCCAGGGCCAGTCCGTCCGGTACGGGCTCTGCTTTCTTCGACGCCTGCTCCTGGCCACAGATCATCTGGGGCACTGGGAGCTGCAGCAGTTCGACCATCTGGGTGTCGGCGCGCTGCTCGACGACCAGGGTCTTGGCGATGTCGCCGGTCTTCAGGGTGACAAAGGCTTTCGGGCTATCGCCCAGGGCGGAAGAGCTGACGGCAAGCGCCAGCAGCGAGACGATCAGGCTGCGCATGGTAGAGGGCACATGTGATTAAGACACCATTATCCTCCCAGATGGGAGGATGCATGAGAAGAGGGCACCCCGTTTTGCTTGCAAATGAAAACGGGGCTCAAAGGCCCCGTTTCACCATCAGCCCAGGCTGGGGCCGGTATCTGCTTTGTAGCGCTTGTTTTCCCCGCGAATGGCTTCGCGGATGTCTTCGTCAGTCAGACTTTCGAGTCTCTCGAACAGGTCGGCGTTGCGTTTACGGAAGTGCTGAATGAACTCCCCGAGCTCTTTACCCTGGTAGCCGGTAACCTCAGCCACAACGTTCCCGTTGAACTTGGAGGCCATGGCCTTATTTCGGTGATACTCCTCGTAGGCGGCCTTGTATTCCTTCTCGGCGGCAGGGAATTTGGCAAAGACTTCCGGAAGGTACACCAACTTGTCTTCGTTCCACTGGAACTCGGGGACTTGGCCCTTGTGCTCGTCCAGCCAGGTCAGAAACGCGGTGTAGACCGGGCGCTTTTTGTCCCTGACGCGAGCGGTATGGTTCCGGTTCTCAAGGGCGTAGATCTGCGGGTCGAACTTGGGTGTGCTGGTTGCGAATTCGTAGATGTCCTGGAGGGTGTCGAAGCCCTCGTTATAGCGCTTGGGGTCATAACCCAGCAGCTCAATGGCCTGGTTGAAATCTCGGGTGATCACCACCTCTTTGAAGAGGTGGGTCTTGTCCCGGATTGGCAGCCTCAGTGCGTCGTGTCCGAGCACAAGGCCCATCTTGTGGGCAATGCGGCCCATCAGGTTGCCGAGATCGTTCCAGGCGAAGTAGCCCCTGGTGAAATCGAACTCGTGTGCCGGGCTGCTGATCAGGTCAACCTGGAGGTAACCTTCGTCCAAAGGCAGGCCGATACTCAGGCATGGGCCGTTCTTGTGGTAGGGGAGTTTCTGACCAACCGCAGCTTCGAACGCAGACAAGATCTCTTCGGTTGGGTAGGTTGCGAACAGCTTCCGGTCTACCAGTACGTCAAGATCACCGAAGTCCTTCTTGGCTCGGTAAGCTCGCACCATCTCGTGGCGGTAGGGCGGTTCAGCACCGGCCAGGGAGCCGATCACGCGGCTCACGATTTCATACTGCTTGCTGGCCTCGTCTTTCGAGACTCTTCGTGCGCCAAACTCGGCTAGTGCATTCCCGCCCATGTGAACTCCCTACTCTTCGGTCTTGATAGTCCAGTCTATCCGAGCGGCGAATATCTTTGCCACCGCATTGACCCTTCATCACGGTAAGCCTCCAACAATACACTGGGAAAAGTGATTACCCCGGAGGTTAAGCCGTGAGCGATGGCGTATTCCAGAACACCGTGCTTGAGGCCCGCCAGAGTAAAGGGCGCGGTCGGCACGAGGTGGATGGTTGGGAGCTGAAGTCCGTCTTGTCCTTGAAAGACGCTGATCTTGCCAGTGCCTTTGCACGAGCGGCCCTGGTTGGTGACGTGGAGCTGGCCAAGATCCTCTGGGAGCGCCGAGGGCCTTTCAAGGCAGAAATCAGAGTGCTGCCCGGCGAGCCCACCAGGTTCGAAATCCTCGGTGAAGAGGGGGCCAGGCCACTGGCTACTCGCGGAACTAACTACATCAGCGAGAAGAAGGATCAGTACCTGGCGATGTTGAGCTGCGCCTCAGATGCTGAGGAGCTGTTCAGCCTGATCCTGAAGTCTGGCCTCCTGGGGGAGGGCAACATCGACAATGCTGCCTCGTTGTTGTTCGACGCCGACGGCATCTCCGAGGCAACCCAGCGCTTCAGTGCTCTTGGCCCTCAGTTCACTGAGGAAGAGCTGCCGTTCCTGCGCAATGGCGTGCTGGAAAACCCGGAGGCGGCCATTGCCATGGCGGAGCTCCAGGAGAGTCGTACCTTCATGCGTGCCTACGAGCACATGCTCTGCTGGGCAACGCCGGACATGATCGACGACTTCCCCAATCACCTGCGACCGTACAGCGTTTCCCTCGAGCTGGACTACAAGCTCGCCAGGGCCCTGGTCGATGAGCCGACTCAGTCCGGAGACTATGTGACCGAGAGAGTTTCAGAGCCCCTCGAAGTGTTCAGGCAGGGGGCTGCGCGGTTGCTGCGTAGCATCAAGGGTCTGGAGGATGGAAAGTCTCTGATGATCTGGCACAGCTTCGTGCCCGAAACGCTCAGGTGCAACGTGTCTCCCCAGGACAAGAATTCCCTTGTGGATGACCTGGTTCTGGCCGCCCAGGCCTCCAGGGCCATTCGCTGCGGCTTCGGGATTCACCAAGGGAGGGTGCTTTGTGCCACGAGTCCAGAGTTCCTCACCAGCTTCGTCAGTGCTGCGCCCCGCGAGTCGAGACTTGAAGCGATGCGCCAGCGGTTGGCCAACTACTTCCCGCTGGGCATCATCCACATGGAGTACGCATTCGGCCCGGAGAGTTCACTCTGGCTGATCCCGCGCCACAGAGATCATTTCTCAGGAAACTATTTGATCCGAACGGCCGGTAAATGCGCTGATTTTCAGCGCAGGATTCAGCAGTACTTGCCCGACTTGTTGATCGAGCGCCTTGCCCGTGAGGCTTATGGTCTACAACGTAGTTCACTGACGTTCCATCCCTCTGAATTCCAAACTTTGGCCGATGTCGGTCTGGGGCATCTACCTGTTCGTGCGGAGCTCACAGCGGTGCAGGTCGAAGAGATGGCCAAACGGGGGGTAAAGATCCCAGCAGGGTCGAAAATCACCGTCGAATACCCTCATCAAAACTGGAAGCTTCCGGGGTTGGCGCGTGATTTCTACGCCAAGGTTGCCTCGCTGGGTGGGGAAGGCGGCTTCATTCTCAATGGCGTGAACACAGGGGCACCCAATGAGGAGCACATCGGGGCGCTCAGACGTATCAAGGATGTCCTCTGCAGCAAGGATCAGGCTATCCAGATCAGAGCGGCCCTGTTGCTTCAGAGACTGCCGGAGGAGCTTCTTCCGGCGCTCAGAAAGCCAACGGACTGGGTACTTGCAGGCAAGCTCTTCGGCGATGAACGGATCGTCCCGCTGTTGGAGCGCGAGTATCTACCCAAGATTCGTACTTCGTCCGAGTGGAACGTGATGATCAAATGGCTGGGCCATGACCCACTGGTGCCGTACATGCACAACGCACCTGATTCCACGATGACGCAGCAGATGAGTGAAGTCCTGGAGCTGTAGCGCTTCGCCGGACAACCTCCGCAGTACCAGGGCGTGCAATTGGGCAGAAAAGGAAGCAGATCTGCCCGGTTTCGCTTCATTCCTTGCCGGCTCAGCCAATACACTGGGGAGAGATATGCCCCGGAGGTGATTTGCGTGAATGCCAGTGAGTTTTCCCGTCAGGTGCAGCAAGAGCGTGCGCGTTACGGCCGTGGCCGAATCGGTGTGCGTGAAGACGACATATTCTGCATTGATCGTGTGATCGCAGAAGATCTTCCGTACATTTTCGCTCGAGCCGTTATGTACGGTGATGAGGAGCTTGCTCGTGTGATCTGGGGCAGGCGTGGCCCTTTCAAGGCGGTCATTCAGATTCCTCCGGGGCCCTACACCAGGTACGAGATCGTCGGTGAGGAGAAGACTGTTCCGCTGGACACAGCAGGATTCAATCTCGGGAAGGGAATAGGGCACTACCTCTCAATGCTGGGCACTGCCGACCAGGCGGATTCGTTGTTTAGCCTCATGCTGGAGTCAGGCCTCCTGGGCGAAAGTGACGGGGGTGATGCGCTATCACTCCTACTCGAACCGGACAGAATCAGCGAAACATCGATCCACTTCGTGAAATCCGGGCCGGCTTGCGTGGAAGAAGAAATACCTTTCCTTCGCGGGGGAGTCTTGGAAGCGCCAGAGCTGGCAATCGCTATCGGTGAACTCATCGATTCTCGCGCCTTCAAGCGCGCCTACGAGCAGACTATCTGCTGGGCAACTCCGGACATGGTGGAGCTTTTCCCTAACCACCTTCGTCCCTTCAAGGCGGTTCAGAAGATGTCCTACAACCAGATGGAGCGAAACGACAGCACTCCCAATAGCGAAGAGGATCGTTTGAGGGATGCCAGAATACAGCCACTTGATGAGTTCACAGCGCAGAACCTTTGGCGTGTTCGCTCCAATTCCAGCTCGGTGTCTGTTGAATCGAGTAACGAAGCGGAGTGGCCTTTGACTGTCCGCAGTCTCAATGTCTCGGTTCTGCCTTCGAACAGGCTGAATGTCGAAGACGGCATGCTCCTCGCCATGCAGGCATCACTTGCTGTGCGAAGAGGGTTTGGCTTCACGGGGGGTAAGGTGCTCTGTGCTGTATCGGCCGAGTTCCTGAATAGCTTCCCAAGCACTAAGCCCAGCGAAGGTAAGCTCGACGCTATGCGTGGGAAACTCAAGCAATACTTCCCGCTTTGCCTGGTGCACCAGCATTACGGTCAGGCAAGGGCGGTCAGTGCTCTGCTCATGCCAATCAGCAATGAGTCGTATCTGGGTCGGAACCTTGCGTCTGATAGCGCCAAAAGTCCTGATTTCGCAGCCAGACTCAGGCGTTACCTTCCTGCCAAGCTGCTTGGAACCTTCATTGAAAATAGCTTCAACGGGGAGGGTGAGCACAACAGAATGCTGCCCCTGCATTTTGAAGGGTTGAGGGAGCTTGGATTCGCAGATCAGCCTGTGAAAGCCAAGATCGATTATGAGGATCTGGAGGCCATGGAACTCAAGGGAATCATGATTGCTGCAGGCTCAAGTATCTGCGGCGTGAAAATTCCAGCTGAAGTGAACAGTGAGCTTGGAGCTGATACTGCCAGACATGCTTTCTACAGCCGCATTCTTTCGATTTCTGCTGGCCCAATCACGCTGAACAACGTGCCTTCGGATAAGCCGGTCAGGGATGTCTTGAAGGAGCTTAAGAAGTTCTCGCTGAAGCCGGGCCAGACGGACAGTGTCTGTGTTCATATAGCACTGCTGAAACACCGTGGAGTTGACGCTCTTGTTAAGGATCTGAAGACGTCAGCCGACTGGAAAGTCATGTTCAAGGTGTTCAGTCACGAAGCCATGCGCGACTACATGCACCTGGCTCCGAATGAGGTCATGACCAGGGAAATGTCCGGAGTGTTGGAGCTATGATTATTGTTGGGGAACTTGATGTTCAAGCTGTTGCAGGGGATGCGATATCGATAATGGTGGGAGGACGCCCCATTACTCTGCGGAAGCAGGCTGGGAACTCCTTGGATGCACTTCAGCAGCTTGATGGTGATGATGTTGTTCTCGGCATTCACTCCACCGCTCGTAGCAGTGACTTGGTGGGAATTTATGGTGACCGAGGCTTTTTCCTGCCGAAAGTCTGGGTTCACCTGCTGATCTCAGTTGTAACCATCGTCACCTTGGTGGTCAGCAGCTATCTGGCGAAGGAGTTGAGCAGGCTGATTCTGCCCCATGTCACGCTATTTCACTTCATGGGCCATAGCTTCAGCTGGGAGAGTATCCTTGACGCTGTGCTTATTGCCGCAACCTGGAAGTTCTATAGCGACGGATTATTTTTCCGTTTGTTTACGGAGTGGAAGCGTGTCGCCACGGCTTATCGTTTGAAGCAGAGATTTAGGCGGACATGGAACTACAGTTGAATAAGTTAGAGAAAGTTGAACACTTCAGCCGTTGGTTCGGCGCCAGCAAGGTGGTCGATGTACTTGGCGGGCCGCTGGTCGTCTATCACGGCACCGACAGGCACGTTCCGTCGTTTAACCCGGAGATGATCGGGAAGAACTACGTCAGCTCCAAGGCGTTCTACTTCATCGAGACCCCGGAAGCAGCTGCCGTTTATGCCTACAGCATGACCGACGCTAGCGGGCCTCAACCGCCAATTGCAGGCATATTCGTTGGATCACCGGGCGATGCCGGCAGAGGAGGGGCCAATACCGTCCCGGTCTACCTCTCGCTCCAGAATCCCCTGATCGTGACGGCGCAGGGCACCTTCTCACCGGATCAGTGGCTGGACAGACACCAGGAGGTCATCTTTGCCCGTGCGCGCCGTGATGGGCATGACGGGATCATCGTGAACCCAGGCTCTGGCTTCCAGTACCGAGGGAGGGTGTTTGTTGCGTTCAAACCAGGACAGATCGTCAGCGCCATCGCGTATCCCCATGACCTGGTGAAGGACGTCAGGGCCGTCCAGACTGTTACGCCAGGCCAACCCCTGCTGGAGTCGATTTCCATGACCCTGGAAGCACCTGAACTGAAGGCTGAGAAGTCCGCGAACCTGATCCGCCTGCTGCTCCAGGGCCTCACTGATGAAGCGCGCAAGGTGTTTGAAGACCTGGGGCCAACTGACATGCAGATCCAGCGCCTGCACGATGGCTTCACCGTCACGGTGGGTGGGGTGACCAGGCCTATCGACCTGAGCAAGACGTTTGGGACTCTGCTTTCGAGCATTGCCAATGCAAAGGCCGGGAATGAGTGGTTCCAGCTGGTTGTCGAAGCTGGGCTTGCTGCTCCCAACGATTTCGACTCTCCCTTCTTCGAGATCCTGTGCACCTACAAGACCGAGAACGTGAAGTCGATGCCGATACACTTCAGAGGCCGATTCGACTCGGAGGTCTATCCCGAGCTGAGTAACGGCCATGTCCGTAACTCCGCCCTTGTGCTGGCCTTTGATGAGAAGCGCCAGGAGTCATGCAACGAGGCTTTCCGTCACGTTCTGTGCTGGGCGTCGCAGCGCCATGTCGAAGAGTTCCCAGGTGTCCTGACACCCTACAAGCCGAGCCTGGGTATCTCCATCAAGCACGCCAAAAGGCCGGTCGACTTTGCGGCAAGAAGTCAGAACCTGAAGCTCGGGCGTTTCACCAGCCAGGAAGCCCTGGATATCATCGACGCACTGGCCCAGCCGGGGGAAACCCTGGGGCAAGACGACTTGCAGGTGACGCACATCCACACGGGTCTCCACAACGTGAACGGTCAAATCTGCGGTGGGCTAGATAACGCTCTCCTGGCCGCCTATGCGCCACCCGCTGTACAACACGGCCTGGCCTCTACCCCTGATCGCGTTCTGTGCCGTACAACGACCGATTTCCTGATGAACTTCCCGATGTCACCCGTGACTGAAGATGAGTTGGGGCATATGCGTCGTCAGGTTGCGCAGGTGTTCCCGCTTCGCCTGATGATGACCGAGTCGAAATTCAGCAAGCACTGGCAGCACCATGCTCCTTCGATGTCCACCTTCATGATGCCGCCCATCGATCTGCTGAAGACCATCTCTATGGACAACACGGCCAGGGCGCTGGCACACCAGGCTCTTCCGATGAAGCTGCTCCGCCACTGCACGCTGTATCGCAAGGACACCCAGCATTCGGATAGGCTGGAATGGTACGAGATGCGCTATTACAGCGAGTCGCTTGGGCTCAAGCCTGAGGAGTTTCTGACGAAGCGGGTATTCGTCAGCACTGCAGTCCTGGATCGTATGGCCGCTGAAGGTGTTCGATTCCCTGCCGGATTCCAGATCCACACTGACAACGACGACACGATGATGCTCAGGCACAGGGTTCGCCACTGCGACCTCATCTTCTCGATGCTGGACGGGCCGGCAGTGATCGATGGCGTGGATACCGAGATGCCTTACAGCAAGCTACTCTCGCGCCTTGCTGTGGTTTTCAAGAAAAAGGGCAAGCCAACCGAGTCGCTGATCCTGATGAGGCTCGGCAACAAGAAGACCGTGGATGAGGCCGTGACATTCTGCAAGACAGCGAACCAGTGGACTGCGTGTTTCAAGCTCTTCGGTGACGATGCCATGGTGCCGTACATGGACATCGCCAGTGAGGCTGCCCTTACCGGTCGTGCTATGGACGTGCTGGGCATATGACGATTGCGCAGACTGGCGTGCAGAGCGTTCGGTTCATGGCGGCAGACAGCATGCTGCGCTGTTTGCTGGCAGGTGTTGTTACTCAGGGGGAGGGGCACTGGAAGGATCTGACCCCATCCAAGCTCAAGCTAGAGCTTGTCGACGGGAGTTACTTCCTGGAGTTCGAGGGTGAGCGTCATTCCTTCAGTGCCCAGAGCGTATGGCACCCCCAGACATCACGATTTGATGGGGTCTCTCACTGCAATCGCTGGTACAAGCTGATCCACGATGCCGGCCTAGACGAGGCTGGAGACTTCAGCTCGCCATTCTTTGAGCTGCTGAGGGACGAGCAGGTACAGCCCATCAATGGCCTTCCGTTGCACTTCAGAGAGCCGATCCCGGCCTCTAACCTGCCGGACTTCGATGGGGATCATGTCCGCCATCCGGAGCTGCTGATCGCGCTGCGCAAGGGCCTCGAGAAGCACCAGAACAAGGCCTACCGGCATGTGCTGTGCTGGGCCTCTCCGATGCAGGTCGCCTTGTACCCGCAGGGCCTGATTCCCTTCGAGTCCAGGCCGCGCCTGATCGTGTCGGAGGAGGCTGAAAAATGCGTCGTCGATCTTGGTTACCTGGATGAGCCAAGGGCGCGCCAAGCCGTCGCGTGCCTGCGTACCGCTACAGACCCTGGAGCCGGGCCGGGGCAGGATGTTGTCCGCCTGGAGTTCGATATCACTGCCGGCGGCGATGTCATGCAGCTCCTGGACAGAGAGCTTCTGGTTGCGATGGGCTCAACATGCACCAAGCTCGGCCTGGCGGCGGCACCTGATCGTGTTCTGTGCCGCACTAGCATCGACTTCCTGGAGGGCTTCTCCATGGAGCCTCCCGATGCCGAAGTGGTCGGATCGATGGAGACTCTCCTCGGCAAGTATTTCCCGATGGGCCTCATGCTGGCTGAGCCGGACAGGTTCGGGGATTTCCGCAAGACCGAATCGAAGGGATTCACCATCACCTCGTATGCGCCGGGCCTGCTCCGGATCATCTCCAGGGAGCCTGAAGCCATGGCGCACGCGAGCAGATACCTGCCGCGCCAGCTGCTTCAGCACTGCGTCGTGACCAAGCGCCACGAGGAAGCCGACCGAAGGCTCACGCTGCAAGAGTTTTCGCTCTGGAGAGACCTCCTGGGCGTTCCGGACGCAGTCTTCGAGGGAAAGACCCTTTTCATCAGCAGGGAGGCGGCGCGTACTGAGCTGTTCGCGAAAACTGATCTGCTGCCTGGGATGAACATCTACACCAAGACCGGCACGATTGATACGGCCGAGGCGCGCCGGGATCACTACAGAGTCATCCTGGACAAGATGAAGCCCAACATCGTGCTCTTTGACGACGTCGACATCAGGATGCCCCTGGGCAAAGTCATGACGACGTTGGCCTCGTTCTACGAGCGAAAGAGCTCTGCCCGTGGAAACAAGATGATCTTGATGGAGGCGCTTCTACTGCACGCTGGGCCGGCTGAGGCTGTGAAGTTCGTGCGCACTGCGAAACAAGGGAGTGCCCTGCTGCAGCTCATGGGCGGGGTGGCCTTGGGGCCGTACATGCACATGCTCCCGGACGAGATCGCAACCAAGGGTGCAGTGATGGAACTCGACCTCTGATGAAGGGGTAATTGTCCGCAAAAAGGGCGGGTAGGGCGTTGCCAGTTCGGCTTGATGTATCTACAATGTAGATACATAGCGAATGGCAGCCCCGGCCGCCGGCCGCACTCCATGCATCAGGTGCAGGAAAACCGCATGAGCTGGATCAAAACCACCGAGCGTCTACCGGCCACCGGCCAGGAGATGCGCTGTCGCCTCAAGCACTGGAACTCAGACAAGATCGTCGAGGAGCGCCTGGTCAAAGTCGAAGAAGACGACTGCGCCTGGCGCACTGCCGATGATAAGTCCGAGATCAGCTACAACTGGAACGTGATCGAGTGGGAAGACACCTCCGATCAAGCCATCAGCCATACAGGGATGCCAGGCATGAACCTCTCTTCGCGCAATCTGACCTTCGACGCTCTGCAAGACGCCTATGTCGCAGTGCTCCAGGGAAACCCCGGCAAGGCTCTCAAGCTGGCGGGCGGTGGCGCTGTCTTCCTGCGTGATGGCAACATCTACGCCGTCACCCTGAGCGATGCCGGCGAAGTGGAGCACGAATCCGCTGGTTGCATCAGCCCGCTGGCGTGGGATGATGAGCGTGGTTGCTGGGACGACGAGACCCCGGAGTCCACAGTCGCCGACGTCAACGCCCCCGTATTCATCGAACTCTGACCGCCAGCGCGGTCGTCAGCAGAAGGGAACGCACATGGAAGGCCACCGCATCATTCGCAGTCTGACCGACGATCACATGGTCTACCCCGGCCACCCACTGGTGGTCGCCACGGTGATCATGACCCTCTACCCGGACTTCCAGTCGGCTAACAAGCGCACCGAGCTCAATTTCTCGGAGGCCTTGGGCGACAACCGAGTGCCGGGAGCTGGCTGCCACGTCAACGCGGCCATGAACCTGCTGAAGAAGGGCTCCGATGGCGAATCCATTGACGCCATGGTCGAGTACGGCAACTGGTACTGGGTTGAAGGCCAGGCGGGCGGGCACACCAAGAATGTCGCTGCTGGCGTAGCGCAAGCTGCTCAGATCGAGCCCAAGTTCCGTGAACTGGCTGCCACCTGGTTCGCCCCTCCTGCGGCTAAGAGTGCCTGAAGGCCTCTGGCGCCGACAAACTCCGCCGGGCAGCCCGTTGCTGCCCGGCCAAAACCCTCATCGAGGTAACCATGCTGCTCGCATCAACCTCCGGCGACATGAGTATCGTCACCCTGATTCGAGACCTCCCCAAGTCCTGGGTCATACAGCGGGACGGCAGAGAGCTGCGCATCAGCAAGTCCGACCCCAAACGCCGCGTCTTCGAGAAGAGCTCCGAGGCAATGGCCTGGGCCGGCGGTGACCCCGTTGTGGTCGCAAGCTACGCCGAAGAGGAGCGCCAGCGAGAGGCTGACCTCGCCAAGTTGGAGGCTGCGGGCGCCTGAAGCTGCATCAGTTCTAGCGCTCTGCGTCCTTTTTCGGGATATTGCTCCCCCTCTACACTGTAGGGGCGGGGGCTTCGCTGCTGATCCCTCGCCTGAATGCCCAGGGGGAAAGCGGTGGCGCAGTCCAGAGATAACGACAGGCAGGATCACTCCAGCAAGACAGCGCAAGTCGCTTATGAGCTGGTTGTAGCCCTCATCGGTGGGAATGTGGCGCAGGCAGAGAGCCTGGCTCACGACCACCCGAATGTGCGTCCGCGCATCGTCCAGAAAGGCGAAGTCTTCTACCTCGAAACTCTGAATCAGTCCCGGCAGATTTCCGTATCTGGCGCTCCCAATGGTGCCCTTGCCAGCCTGAAAGACGGGCCAGACGGCTTCCGCTGGCACAAACTGCTCCAGGAGCTTGGCCTTTACGGCCCGAAGGGCTACCGCTCGCCGTTCTTCGAGATGATGAACGCGAAATCTTCTCCACGGCTGCCGCGCTTCGACTCCGGGCAGTCCGGCAGCTGGTCGCACGCCGATCTACCTCATCTCACCAAGGGCGTTGTCGAGAAGCCGGCGCTGGCTCAGGCGCTCTATCAGCTGTCCGAAGACAAGCAGTGCGATGCCCTGGATCACATGCTTTGCTGGGCCTCTCCTGCCATGATCGAGGCCTTCCCGGACATGCTTCATCCCTTCGAGCAGCTCCAGGCACTGGCGGTGGAGGTGCAGAGTTTCAACGAGAGCGGGGTGCGCTCGCTGGCCAGCGATTTCTACCCGCCGATCCGGAGCGTGCCGGCGCACGTCATGACTGGTCTGGGCGGGGAGTCCCCGGCGTATCGCCTGGGAAATCTTCGCCTGGGCCTTCGCATCCCAGGGCGCGACTCCGCGCAGCTTGATGAAGCGCTGCTGAAGCAATTCGCCGGCCCTACGGTTTCCTACGGGTTTGGGTTTGCTGGTGACCGGGTGCTTTGTCGCACCACGGCATCGTTCCTCATGGGCTTCGAACAAGCTCCGGTTCGAGATGAAGTCGTCGACCTCGCGTTGAGCAAGTTGGCCAACTACTTCCCGCTCTCGGTCATGAACGCTTTGACCGACCAGGCCGTAGGCCGAGCCAATAATCTGATCCGGGACAAAGCCGATTGGATGGGTGTGCGCGAGCTGTTCAAGAAGATGGCCAGCGATGATGTCCTGCGGGACTTCTGCTTCACGGAGCTGCCCTTCGAGGTGCTGGAGCATTACGCCCAGCAGCGCAGAAGCACTCACCACCTCTACACCGTCGGCGAAATGCTCCTGCTTGAGGACGAGTTTGGACTCAAATTCGACCGTTTCGAGTGCACAGTGACCTTGGCCGACATCGAGATGCTTAAGCGGGAAGGGCGCAAGCTGCTTTCTGGCATCGCTGTTCATCCAAGCCTCGAAATCGACAGGAAAGACCCAGGCCCCCAGGTCAAGCTGAAGGCTCTGAAGGACATCTACGACCTGGCCGAGGGTTCCATCAGCGTGCTCGGGATTTCGAGCGAGGATCGCCCCGGCCTGGTGCTGACTGAGACCTGCAAGGCGAGGAAGAAGAGCAAGTCCAGTGACCGCTCCCTGGTGTGCATCGCCTGGATGCTGAACAAAGGCGTGGAAACGCTGGTTCCGGCCGCGCGTGGCAAGCTGCAGTGGGATGCCCTGTTCGACGTTTTCGGCGCAGAGAAGATGAGGCCCTACATGCAGGAAGCCCCGGACGCTGCGATGACGCAGCAGATGATGAACGTGATGGACATCTAGCCGACATGAGCGCACTCGAAACGGCGGCTTCAATCCTGCACAACCTGGTCGTAGGACGCCCCAAGGATCTGGACTCGCTCATTGACGATATCGGATCGCCCAAACTGATGCTCTCAAGGCACGGCGGTGATGGCGTGCCAGTGCAGTATCGTTGCAGTCTTGCTGGGGAATCGACTGAGATCGCTTTACCCCTACCAGCGCATGTCGGTCTCGCGCTCCTCAAAACTGCCGAAGATGGCCGTCTTTGGCTTGATTGCCTAAGTAAGCTTGGCCTCTACGATAGTGGTTCGTTTGATCCGTTGTTCCTCGATCTACTCCTGAGCTGCGTGAAAGAAGGGACACTGAAGCGATTCTCTGCCGTCTGCACCGGCTGGAACCTCGAGGACGTCCCTTTGCTGTCAAAAGGGGTGCTGTCTGGCGGGTACCTGGCTGTAGCGCTGACCGAGCACGCTACGAAGCACGGTTTCGATGAAGCGGAGTACATGCTGTGTTGGGCCAGTGACGAGATGATCGCCGGCTTCCCCGGAGAGCTGTTCCCCTTCGAACGGGACTTCCGCTATTCACCGAGCAAAGGCGGATGGCTAACCTGTAGCCAGCCACGAAGCTGCTACCCACTCGAAGAGATCCAATCTAGCGAGGTCGGCCGGGAGTATGGCCACGTGCTCTGCTCGCTGAAGCGGCACGCGGTCAATCCACGACTTGGGCACGAGCTGTTACAGATGTTTGGCTGTGAGCCTCTGAACATGGGCTTCGGAAACCCGCCTGGGGCACAGCTCTGCTACGCCAAGGCGTCCTTCCTCACATCTTTTGAGCTGAGGGCATTTGACGAAAAGATGCTGGAATTAGCGCGCTGTAGGTTTGAGAACTACTTCCCTTTGGGCGTGATGATTGCACTCCAGGAGGCACAGCAATTGAAACTCGAGGCAGTGCCGGAGCGGACGGCCGATTGGATGTTCCCGAAGAGCTTCATCGACAAGATCGCTGGCACACCAGCCCTTTCAGAGCCCGCCCAGCGCACCCTTGGGCTTGATGTGCTCCGCTTTATCGGCAGGCTCGCAATCAAAGAGTCAATGGGCTCCACGTCACCGCTCGATGTTTACGGGGTTCGCTACCTCCGAGACACTCTCGGACTGGACGTCTCTGAGATGCAGATGCAGGTGCCACGCTACCTGTTCACACCTCCAATGTCAGATAACCCAGAACTGCCGGCGGTGAGAGACATCGTTCTCGATTGTGGGTACGCGCGGTCGGGCTCCGACCTGGATGAGCGCAAGGCTAACTTCCGGGAGATCTTCAACCGGATGGTGGGCACTCCGAAGATTGAAGGGATGCTGCTATCGCGAGACCCGGCGCTGCTCTTGAGTGGCTACTTCAAGTACGTGAAGAAGAGCCCTGCTTACGAGAACATCCCCTTGGCGATGGCCTGCTGGATGGAGCACCTGGGCGCCGACTTGATGGTGGATGGCGCCACCAAGCGCCGGCACTGGGACTTCCTGTTCGAGCTGTTCGGCGATGACGCCATGCGCGAGCACATGCACCGGGCGCCGGACGCGACCATGACGAACCGCATGCTGCAGACCCTGGATTTTTGACCTATGGCTTGGGATCGAGACTACCTGACCCTGGTAACGGCACTCGTCCTTGGCGAGATCAAGGCCATTGAGGATCACGTCGAGGGGTTGGCGCGCCAGCCGTCATCTCATCCGGTCATCGAACTTATCAAGCGCGCTTCTCCGGCCGGGCGCGAGCCGATGTACCTTGTGCGGGCACAAGGGAGCAAGAAGAAGTTCGACTGCACGCATCTCTATGGCCTGGGTCTGAGCCAGCTTGAGGACGAAAAGGACGCCGCTGCCTGGCTCGATTACTTGTCGTGTCTCGGCCTATATCGGAACGGGAAGTTTGACCCTGCCTTCAATGAGTTACTGGCCCTGACGACTAAGCAAACCCGGATCGCTAAGGTGAGCGGATGGGCAGGGGAGTTTGGACGCAAATCCCTGCCGTTCCTGACCAAAGGGGAGCTGCGCAATCCGTCCCTGGCCATCGCCCTGGTTGAGCAGCAGTCGCTGCACTGGGCGGAGGCCGCCGACTACCTGTTGTGCTGGGCTTCTGATGAGATGATCTCCGCGCATCCTGATGATCTGCACCCATACGGCCCCAGGCGTCTGATCAGCAATTCGTCAAATGATCAGGATGTACTGCTGGCGTTGCAGATGCAGGGCCACAAGCGGCACCTGGCCAAGGCCGTTCTGGATGCGTTCGGGGATGTTCCGATCAGGGCAGGGCTTGGCTTCCCGGCCGGCGCTCGCCTCTGCTACACCAAAGCTTCCTTCCTGACGTCGTTCCAGTGCGAGCCGGTTTGCCTTGATCTGCTGGCGCAGGTAAAGGCGCAGGCCTGCAGGTATTTCCCCATGGGCGTGCTCGCAGCGATGCAGCCAGACCACGAGATGAGGCGCATCAACGCGCCGACGGTGTTCAGCGGCTACCAAAGCGCCGGACGGTTCATTGCCAGCCTGGCCGAGCTTCCAGAGTACGAGGCCCTGGCGGTTGCAGAGGTCAAGGCTGATGACTTGTCGATGCTCGCGCGCAAGGTCGTCGAAATTTCCGCACACGGTGCTAGCGTGATCGGCCTGAAAGAGGCGCTGGTCTGTCAGCGCCTGGGTGCCGGCCACGTCGATATGCGCTACCAGATAACCGAAGCAGAAGTGGGTGAGTACCTTGCCGCCAGCAGGCCTCTGCTCGCTTGTTCTCGTGTCGACGTAAAGCTGGATGCCCCCGAGAAATTCGACACCCTGCAGAAGCGGATTGCCGTGTTCCAGGATATCCTGCGCCTGATTCATCCCGGAACTCACGTTGACGGCATTCGTGTCAGTGCAGATCCCAAGGCCGCTTTGTCGGAGTTCAGCAATTTCCTCAAAAAGAACACCACTTACGGGAACCCTAGCGCTCTGCACCAGGCCAACCTGCGCAACATCGGGGCGGAGAGCCTGGTACCGGTTGCCGATGGCAAAGCCGCTTGGGATGCCTTGTTTTTGACCTTCGGCGACGAAGGCATGCAGCCCTACCTTGACCAAGTACCTGACGCCACCGTGACCCAACGGATGGTTCTAACCCTGGATATCTGATCTATGGCTTCTTTCAGCTTCCCTAACAACCTGTACCAGCTGCTCTTCGAGCGTCACCGCGTACAAACTGCGGACTCTGCGGTAAGTGGGGATTTGTTTGATGAGATAATGGGCCTCGAGAAAGAATCAGTGCCAGGAGTATTCCTGTACTCGGTAATTGCCGGTGATTTACAGGTGGCGAAGGCTTGTTGGGATCTTCATGGCCCGTTCAAACTTAACGTGGTCGGTAGGGGAACTTGGCTTCAGATCATGAGAGGCGTAGAGGTTGTGGAAATCACTTTCCCACAGCCGCTTTTGATGGTCAGGAGCCCTGGTCATGTACTTGAGTTGCTGGAGCTACTGAAGCTGGCGCTGGATGGAGATGATCGCGGGGCTGCTCTGCTGCACCAGGTGCTGTTCGATGTCGATAATGGCCTCTCGGCCCGTGAACACCTTGTAGCTGGGATTCCAGACTGGAAGATTGATGATCTACCTGTGCTCAACGACGGCGCCATCGAGCGTCCGGAGTTGCTTCTCGGTCTGCAGCGCCTGGCTGCCACCCGCGCGCTGCCGGCCCTTTATGACCATGCGTTGGTCTGGGCAACGTCCAGGATGCTTGAGCAGCACCTGGAAATCCTGACCCCATTCGGATCGGATCTCATGGTCGAGTTCGAGCGCCGCGCGGTTGATGAGGCAGATCGGGCGCGAATGGGGGTGTCTGTCATGTTCTCAACCCAGCCGATGGGGAAGTACCTGGCCCAGTCTTTCCACCAGACCGACTTCATGAACCACACCTACACTGGCGGGCAGTGGCCGATAGACCCCAGCCGTCCGCTGCGCATCAAGAGGTTCTTCCTTGAAATGGCCGGCCTGGGTGACGGAATGGAGCTGCTGGATGCTCCGGTTGTAGAGGCGCTAGCGCCGAAAGCAGCAGCGATGGGGTTTGGTTTCAACTCAGGGATGCTGCTTTGCCGGGTTAAAGTCTCCGACTTGGCTGCTTTCCCCATGAATGAGCCGGAGCCGGCGCGCACCGCCCACATCGTCAAGGCCCTGGAGGGTTACTTCCCGCCGCATCTCGCGTGCAGCCTCTACGGTGCTACTGAGAAAGCGCACCGGGCTTTCGACCTTGCGAACGCATTCAAAGCCGTGCGCACGGAGCCTCGTGAACTGTTGAGCCTGATGGCTAGCAACCTGGACGTCGCCGAGGCTGCCATGAAGGAGCTGCCGGCTGAGTTCCTGGAGTTTGTTGTATCCGATGCCTACCGGCAGGAATCCAAATACCATGTCGATGCAAAAGAGACCCTCTTGATTGCCAAGCAACTGGGTCTGAGTCTCGACGGGTTGAAGTTCAAGCTCAGCGAGGCTGATGTCGACCTGCTGTTCAAGGCGGGCATCCGATTTTCGCCAGGAACCAGGATACAGCTGCTCTCGGTGGTGGCCACGCTAGGAAGGGAGTCCGGATTCCCAATGCTGCGCCAGGCCGGCGCACAGCTCTCGCAAATGGGAGAGAGCTCGCTTCTCGTCGGCGATGACGAGTTTATGCTGTCGAATGCCGACCTGGTGAAGACCCTCTCGAAGGCCAGGACTGAGCGGTCACTGCACACGAATAAGAACCTCTGCCTGGAGGGCATTGCCCAGCACCGAGGTATCGAGGCCTTGTTGCCTGATGTGCGCACCGCTACCAATTGGAAGATGATGTACCGGGTGTTCGGTGATGAACTCATGGCTCCCGTCATGCACCTGGCGCCGGAGTCTGTGCAGACGCAGCGCATGACGATGGCCTTTGAACTTTGATTCATGACACTTTGACATGATGCTGATTGTGATGTAGTCTTGCATCAAATTTGATGAGAGCTGCTTCATGCGCACCACAGTCACTGTCGAAGACGAACTCTTCAACACCGCCAAGGCCTTCCTGGGCGAAGAAATCCCAGCAGCAGACGTGTTCCGCGTCGCCTTGGAGACGTTCGTCCGGGTCGAGTCCGCCAAGCGTCTGGCGGCCTTAGGAGGCGTTGCACCGGATGCTGTGGATGTCCCGCGCCGTGTTCCTGGGAGCATTGCCCCGTGAGTGTCCTGGTCGATACCTCGGTATGGGCTGCTCACTTCAGGGAGCAGAACGACACCCTGGCTGTGCTGTTGACCTTCGATCAGGTGGTGACCCACCCGGTAGTGATTGGTGAGCTGGCCTGCATGGAGCTCCCGGATCGCAGCACTACGCTGTCTGACCTCAAGGCCTTGCGCCAAGCCAACCAGGCGACCCGCATCGAAGTCGAGCAGTTCATCCGGATACATGGGCTGGAAGGGAAGGGCTGTGACCTCAACGAGGTGACGCTGCTCTGCTCGACAATCCTGACCCCTGGTGCGGTCTACTGGACGCACAGAACACACCTTGCCGAGCTCGCGAAGAGCCTTGGCGTGTACTACCGGGCGTAAGCCCCAAGACGAGACAGACAGATGAACGCGACGGATGTGAAAGCTGTAGAGATCATGACCTCCAACCTGGCCCCGGCCCAAAAGCAGGAGCGCCTTGCAGCACTGGCGGGTAAGGTGGCCGTCGCCGCTGGTTCGAAGTGCCCAGAATGCGACCACGACGGCATCGAAGACAATGGTCTCGTCGGCGCCGAGCTGGAGTATCGCTGCACTGAATGCGACCACCGCTGGGGTGCGGAGTAACCGCTGACTGCGCCAGCGCAAGGAGATATGCGATGCAGCTTCCGGAATGGGTTAAGGCAAAGTGCCGTGTGATCATCGGCCAGTCGCACAAGTCGATGGCAGACAAGGTTTCCAAGGTGCGCGAGGAAGCCTACAAGCACGGCTACCTCTATGACCACGTGCAGAAGGATTTCGTCTACGTCGGTGAAGGCCCTGAGCCGCGCTTCGGCCCTCCGGCCGCTGCCGAGTAAGCACTGCTTCTAATTCATAGGCGCCGGTATGATCCCTGCGCCCACCAGCCCCTTAAGAAAGGACACCGTTCCATGGATAACGAAATCATCAGCATCGACCTGGAAGATCAGGGAACCCGTTGGGCGTTCACCATGGACGGCAGTCCTCTGATGACCTTCGAGAAGGCCCAATTCCCGAGCCGTGAAATCGCTCAGGAGCTCTGTGCAGGCTTCATGCACGTCTTCAATGAAGGCATCCGCCTGGGCAAGCACATGAACGAGAACGTTATCGCCGGCCTGCGGATGACCCTCGCCTCCGTCTCCAGAGAACCCCTGGTCGAGAAGCTCCCCAACTGGGAAGGCAGCAAGACCCTCGACACCGAGCTGTGGAAGAACCCTCTGTGCCCCATGGGGGAGCGCCTGGAGATTGCCGACGGCGCCGTGGCACACCGCAACGAAATCATTGCCAATCTTCGCCGGCAGCTCAAAGAGCGCGACGCCGAGCTGGAGAAGAAGGGCACTGACCTGGAAGACTTCCAAGGTGCTGTGCGCATCCTGCTCAACCTCTGGGGCTCGGGCGCCGACGTCCAGGGGCAGATCGACGTGCTTCGTGAGTTGTCCGAAGCTACCAACTACGAATCCGCGAAGGGTTAGGACATGGCCGGCCGTGACGTAATTGCCAAGGTGGTGAACCAGAAGTTTGGTCTCAACCTCTCCATGGATCAGTGCGAGGCGCTCTGGAAAGAGTGCGAGAAGAACCTGCGAGCGCGCGGCCTGGGCGAGACCGTCCGTGAGGCGCGCTTCTCGAAGGACGGAGGCCTGGCCACCCTCCCGCGTGGGGACGTGTCGGATTCGCTGGCGCTGATCCTCACGGGCATGTACTGGCCCTGCAATGGTGACTCCCAGGCTGTGTCCGATGACTTTACGAGCAAACTCATCGAGGCTTTCAAGCAACGCGGCTACATCGTCTATGACCGGCCGGCGCCGTTGCGGGCGGTCACCGAGCGTGGCCTGCTGCCCAGCGGGGCCCATGAGCTCCATCTGGAGTGTGGACACACCGAAATTGTCAGGGGCCAGGCCAAGGCTTCGCCGGCACGAAAACGCTGCCAGCAATGTGCCGCTGGCCGCCCGTCTGAAGCGCCTAAGAGCCAAGTTACAGTGCCGATGGGCTTCTTCTAAAATACGGCTCATGCCGTACTTTCAATGCGATGCGTGTGGATGCGCCGAAAACTCCACCTGTGTGTCTCCCGACGTCAGGTTCTTCCCAGGGCTTTACGACTGGAACTATGCCCCTGAGCGAAGGGGAATGAACCTCTGCAGCGCCTGCGCGCCTCCGATGCTCAAAAACGGAGAGCTGACCATGTATGGTGACTGGCATGGGATGTTTGAGCGGAAATTTCTCCCAAAAGGAATGTTCCGGGCTAATGGCCGGGGACTGCTTGTGCACATCATTACCGGTGAGGACTATCGCAAGTACGTGGTTCCGCCGCCCGATCAGGAAAAGGATTGATGGAAGAACACTATTTCACCGTGGTGTACCGCCACGTCAGTGCTGAGCGCTGCGGCGAGCTGATGGCTGCCCCCGATGTCTGCGTCGGTAGCCACAGCCACATGCGTGACGAACGCGATGAGCTCAAGAGCCAGGTCGCATCGCTCAAGCTCCAGGTGGAAGACCTGGAACGCCGCATGGCTTCGCCGGCTGCACAGCAGGCTCTCACCGGTACCATGGAGCCGGGACGCTACGCTGTGCTGCACTACAGCGCTTTCGCAGATGGCGACTACATCCACACAATCGCTGAGCTCCAGAGGGATGGACGCTGGGTCGATGACGAAAACGGCCGGCCCTTGATCGAATACCATGGCGACAAGATTCTTCGCGTCTGGCCGCTGACTGGTGACTCGGCGTACACCTTGCCGGAAGGCTTTGTGTTGATGCCCAAAGAACTGCGCCATAGCGTGGAAATCGCCTACAACATGGCCACTTTGCTCGACAACCAGCGCCTCTGTGCCGATGGCTATGAAGCCATGTTCGAGGCATTGAAGGATGAGCCCATCATGCCGCTGGCGCCGAAAGAGGCCTGAGTCGCATGCAATTTACGGGAAAAGGAATTCGCAAATGACTCGCACTACGTTTTTCCCTGACCATCGCTACGCCCATTGCCTGGAGTGCGGACTCGCTGAAGGGCAGGGCCTGGTCTCTGATGGTGTTCACGGCTACGTGCGCTGCTGGTGCGGCGCCGAGGGCGGGAAGGTTCTTCGTTCTGACTTCGTTATCGACGGCCACCTCGATGTGGACGCCTACGATAACGCAGCCCGCCGGGCTTGGAACGTGCGCGACGGCTCCGACGGCGTTCCCGAGATCCTCGACCAGATCAAGGACATCAACCTGACGATCAAGTCCTTCGCCGACGACGGCAAGCTGCTGCCCAAAAGCTTGTTGAAGGAAATAGAGTACTGGGTAGGTCTTTACAAGCTGGTAACCGCCTGACACTGCCGGCATTCTGGCTATCCTTCCACGACCACCACAAAAGAGGCGCATCCAATGCGTGGACTGTTCGAATTGACCTTCGTCTCCAACGACGGGGATGACCAGGGCAAGATGCTGTTCATCAAGCAGTGCAATAGTGCCTTCGACATGCCCAGTGTCTACAAATGGGCGACCGATTACGCCTTACTTGCCGGTGCTCAGAACGTGAAAAACGACTCCACTTCGCTGTCGTTCAAGTGCACGGTCGCGACCTGGCCTATCGACAAGCCAGAAACGCAGGATTTCTACATCCTTCACCAGCATTTTGGCAGCAAATAGAGGGTATTTCCCTCTGTTCTGACGTTGCAAAACATTGCGCATAGCGGCATAATTAATCGAATTAAAGCGGACTGGTTCCGACAAGGAAACTAAGATGGAACAGACCATCACCAAGATACTGATCATGGTAGAGGTAGAGGGCACGACCTGCGGCATCAAGCTGTCCGATGAGGCCCTGCCGAAAATGCTGCAGCGCATTGCTGAGCTCTCGCCTGAGCAGAACCTGGTCGTGTACCCGATGCCGAACCAGTCGGCATTCGAAGACGTCATGCGCAAGTCGGTTGCCCCGGTTTCGGCCGACACCGGCAAGCAAGCGGTAGTGGACGGCACTATCTTCCCCGATACCGACTATGCCCACTGCCTCCACTGCGGTGACTTCCGGTGCCTGAGCGTTGAAACGGACGGTCGGTATCGTTTCGTCCAGTGCGGCTGTGGTGCTCGTGGCCCTGGGGTTGGTCGCTCCGGGAACGAAGTCAACGGAATGCTCGACTTGGACGTAGCAGACAACGCAGCACGTCGCGCTTGGAACACTCGAGTCGGCTCCAATGGGCGCGCCGAAATCGAAGCGCGCCTGCGTGAAGTGTACGAGCGGCTGGATCAGCATGCGGAGGCTGGAACCAAACTGCACGCCGGACTGATCCGTGCGAAAGACAAGTGGGAAGGGCTGCTCGCGCAGCTCTCTTGATCAACCGCCTCGCCTCCGTCGAGGCCGGCGCCAACAGATGCCCGAGGAACGGAACGCATGTCGAAAGAGCAGAACGTGGCCATCGGTGTAGTACCGAATTGCCCTCATTGCGGCGTACAGCTAGAAGAGGCTGTAGAGAGCTACACTGTGCCGGGCCAGATCGGCCCGGCATCCGAATACAAGGAAGACTGCTATGAATGTGATCAGACCTTCTCGGTAGAGAAGATCAGCGATACTGAGTGCGTGGTGCGCGCGATTTGATCCTGGGCACGCCGGCAAGTTCGTCCGGCGCTGGGAAGAGAAGGGTAGAGGGCGAGATTATTCTCGCCCTTGTTCTTGCAAAACATTGCGCGTCATGACACAATGGCATCATGATAAACGAAAAGGACATCACGATGAATATCATCGACGCCACCCCTCCCGCCAATCTCCCCGACCTGATCATCGTGATGGATCGCGAAGTCGCGGATAAGCACTGCGGCAATGGCATTCATCTGCGCATCAAGCTGCCGAACAACGGCGTCGACATCGTCCGCCTGGAGAACGAGAGCACCCTGCCGGGCGCCGTCTCCAAGTTCAAGGCCATGGGCTTCGAGCCCAAGCACTACATGTTCACCCACGCTGCCACCCCGTCGCTGATCCCAGAAGGTGCTCTGTGAACGTCCACAACACCGTAGCTGAACAGCTGGATGATTCCGATCTCCCGGCTCAGATGATCGTCGTGGACACTGAGCTGCGCGCCAGCCGGCCTGAAAAGGCTTACTACCTGCGCCTCAAAGTCGACGGTGGCTGCGATCATGTCGACCTGGGCAACGCCACTTGCCCGGCCCACGCACGTTCCATCGCTCGCGGCATGGGCTATGAGCCGACTCACTGGCGCTCGTCGCCGAATGGCGGCCGCCCCTGTCCGTTCTGAGCCACTTCCAGGATCACCTGCATGACACCTGAAGCTTCGACAGCTACGCCGCTCGACTACGAGCGCATTACCCTGCGAATCCCCAAGGATTTGCATGCACTACTTTCCGAGAGCGCCGAGCAAGGCTCTACATCGATGAACGCTGAAATTATCCAGCGTCTGCGCAGCACCTTCGAGCCCGCTGACGGCACTTTCTCTGCGAGCGACCGGGCAAAGCTCGACGCTCTTTGCGCTCACCTCGGCGTGACGCCTTAACCGAGGTTTCCTCATGTCCTGCTGCCCAGTCCACGGAGAGCGATTCCGCTCCAACAAGCACCACACTGACCAGCTCCGCCTGGAGCTTGTCCTGAAGTCCGCCAAGGATCGTGGCCAGAGCTCCTCGGCTATCCGCAAAATCCGCACGTGCGGCTGCCCGTGCCACTCTGACGGCGGTGGGCGCATCGCCTTCGAGTAAGCCGGCCGCATACCGTCCTGCCTGGTTTTCCTCTGCAATTTCCCGCAAAATCGCTGCTTTCTACGTCAGCCAATGGACAGGAGGAAGCGATGATTGCGTGCTGCTTTGCATCCATGCAGAAGTTCATCTCGGTCACGGGTGAGCTCGACAAACCGCGCCTGGAGAAGGCAGTAGCCTCCTGCAAGCCGCCTTACCGCTCGGATGAGGCCGTAAAGCGCATCGAGCAATGCCGCTGCATCTGCCACCAGGACGGCAACAACGTCTGGCACTGATCACCCTTCTCGCCACTCGCTCCCGGTAGGGGAGCGCTATTCCCTGTGCTCAAGGAACATCCCATGCTCCCTGGCTACACCATCGTTGGTAAGAACACCCTCGAAGAGCTCTTTATCGGCAAGGACTATGTCCTTCAGCTGATCAGCAAGCGCCGTGGCCGGTTACGTGCAGCTAAGTCAGCGGTGGAGCTTAATGGTGACGAGCTCGCTCTAGTCGAGCAGATGTCGACTGAAGACCGAGGTCTGTTATTTACCTACATGGGCTGGCAAGGAGATGTTGAGCTCTGCGAGGAGTTGGATCGCAGGACGGCGGGCCTTGAGGCTCCGCTCCCAGATTCATTGTCGCTGGGGACGCCATACACCAAACTAGGCCGACGCCGGGCGATTCTTCCCTATGTACTCCGCGACAAACTGCGGTTCTGCCACAGCCGCAATGAGTACGCACGTCTCGTCAATGTGATCCAAAGGGTCGACAGCCCATTTATTTTTGGGCGCAAAAGCTTTTTCCGAACGCAATCCCGTTGGTTAGACCTGCTGGACTTCGACAAGCTCCAGAAGCTGAAGGAGCCTTTCATCAACCTGAGTTGCCCGGTAATGCTGCCACGCCTGGTTGATAGGCGTGTTGAGTATCCGGGGTTGCTTTACGGCCTGGAGTCATTGGGAAGAGCTTTCTCCGGCGACCTCTCCTGGTACGAGGACACCCTATGCTGGGTTGCGCCTGAGATGCTTCAGCGCTACCGACGTCACCTGCACCCCCTGCACCAGTCCTGTAATGTTGTGATGGCCGAAAAATCAACTTGGCCGGTCGAAGAGTACAAGGCACATCTCGAGGATGCCTTGTTGAAGGGTGAAGATGTTCAGCCCTTCAATGCTCTGAGCATCAGCACATTTGGCTCCACCGATGGCGGTGCTCCGATTGCGAGTCGGATCGATACCTTGCTCCTTTCGGCCTTTATGCCTGGGGCGCAGTTGTTGGGACTCCGGCAGGCAGATGGGTATGTTCTCTGCAGGACATCCACCAAATTCCTGGGTCGATTCAAGAAAGATGGTTCGAAGGGGGACGGTTGTTCGTTCTCGCAGGTTAGAGGATACGTACCGCTCGAGCTGATGCTTGAAAAGCTTGACGCTCAGCGCAAGCAATCACGGCCTTTCACGGGCGAGTCCGTTTCCATGGAGCCTCAAGAACTCCTCCGGGAGCTTGCTCAGCATCCGTCAAATTGGGGTTCTGCCAAAGCGATTCTCGGGGAAGCCTTGCTTTGTCAGATGCTGGGCGGTCTCAGAAAATCCATCAATGTCCGGACATGCCACATGATCAAAAGCATGGGGCTCAGCACGTCTATGCAGAGGGTGAGTATTCGGCTTGGTCAGAACATGTTGCTGAAAGATCACCCTGACAACATCCAGTATCTGGAGTCATTGCCTGAAGGGCTCAAGATTTTTGACCGGGACTGCCGTCTTTCCCTGGAACAGGTTGATAACGTGGTCAACTACTCGGCTACACAGCTCACGCCAATCCTGGCCCGCTGTGATCACCCTGTGCAGATAGATGGAGTGAGGACTGGACTTGATGGGGCAGAGCTTTGGGCGAGTATGGCAGCGGCTTCATCTGGCCCATTTGCATGGTTCCCTACCGAGTCTGCAGATTTGCTGATTCTGCACGCAGGGATCGATAAGTGTGTGAAATCAGCATCCAGAGACGCCCACTGGAATGCACTTAGGCGCGTCTTCGGGCCTCAGGCTTTGGTGCCGTACTTCGACAGGATGCCTGACTCGGCCATCACCGCCAACATGGTGGACGTGGTCGACATCTAGTCCAAAGCGAGCCCTGGTGGGCACTGCCTGGAGAATTCAATGCTCGGTTTACTCGCACCGCTAACTGAGAAAGAGAGAGGGCTCAGGGAGCTCTTCTCTGAACAGCCTGAAGCCTTCGATGTGCTCATTCGTGCTCGGGCCAAATCGATCACGTTCCGCCACGCCGGCTCCGAGCCTCCGACCGACTTTGTGCTGACACAGCCACAGCTTGATCTGGTTGATACCATCAGTCCGCGCTATGCGGGGATGCTTTTCACGTATGCCGCCTGGCACGGCGATGTGTGGCTGTGCCGGGCGCTGGTAAATCGGCACCCGTACCCTCGGTTGTATCGGCTCGACCCGGCCGGCGTAGAGCCAGGCAAGCCTGATCTGGCTGCGCACTTTGGTACGAAAGGCGGTTTGTTGCAGCGCAAGAGCAACCTCTGCGAAATCCTGACGCTGATCCAGGATCTGGAAGGGAGCCTGGACTTCAGTCCGGAGAGCTTGGCCGACCCGAAGACCCGCTGGTTTGAGCTGCTCGACAGTGATTTGCTCAAACCCTGGCAGATCAGCCGCACCGAGTACACGAATCACTACGACTTTCATCTGCCCATCCTGACGGCCGAAGGCTTGGAGTACCCGGACGTTGTCAACGTCCTAGACAAGCTGGCCTACGCGAAAGGGCGTCATCGCTCCTGGTACGACGACGTGCTGTGCTGGGCAACGCCTGAGATGGTCGAGCAAAACTGGGCTGATCTGTTCCCTTACCAGGCAGTGCACGACGTTGTGCTCCACGTCTCCGGCTACCCTGACGGCCTGAGCCAGCGGATGCCCATCGTCGAGTACCGTAAGCTGTTCGAAGCCGGCGTTCTGATGCCGGCTATCCACCAGGTTGAGATCGGAGTTCTGGCCACCCGTCCTGGCGCCGACGTGACCGATGAGCTGCTGCTCGGCTACTTCCTTAACTCTGCTCAGCGTCTGGGCTTCGATTGGCCGGAAGGCATGGTGCTTTGCCGCACTACCCGCCAGTTCCTGGAAGGGCAGAAGTGGCTTAGATCCTGGTGCGTGAAGAATACTGAAGAGGCCTTTGCCAACTACTTGCCAATTGACCTGCTGGCGGCCAAGGTGCCGGGTAGTAAGTACGAGATCGAGGGCTACCTGAAACCTTTTCAGTCAAAGCATCTATGCGGCTTCCTGCGCACGGTCGCCACGAACCAGAGCACCTGGCCTGGGCTGCTGACCATGTACGGGAAGGGGCTGCTGGATGCCATTATTCGCGATGAGGGGGTGGGCCCGGTTACGTTGGATTTGGTGATCTTCATCCAGCGCCTGGGGCTTTCCATGGAAGACCTCACGGTCAGCTTGTCCATCCTGAAACGGTACAGCCTCGGCAGAATTACCTGCGACCTGGTAAGGATCAGGGACTCTCTGCATGGGGAGCGGCCTTTCCCTGCCGGCACGGCCTTCAAGCTCCGTGGAGCCTGGAGCATCAAGTCGGATGATGCTGCTGCTCTTCTGGAGCTCCTGGCGCGGTGTGAGTTGCCGGTGACCGTCGAAGGGTATTCGACGTTGATGGCGCCAGCGAGCCTGATGCGTGAGTTCGCTGAGCTGCAGGTGCAGCTGCAGGAGAAGGTTGAGTCCATCGCGCCAGCCTCGATCACTTACGGCCTGGCCAAGTTGACCGCCAATCCCCGCGTTGGCCTCGACCTGGATGACGTGAAGTCGCGCTCAGTGGCTGCACTCATGCTGTGGGCCGGTATACAGGCGTTCCTTGACCTTGTCGCCTCTTCAGAGGACTGGGAGCTGCTGCGCCAGGTCTTCGGTAACCAAGCCCTGGTGCCCTACATCGACCGAGTGGATGACACCACGGCGACGAAGATGATGGTGTCCGAGCTCCTGTAGCTTTCTTGCCCGGTTGCTGCCCCGGTAATCTGGCAGAAAGGGGAATCTTCATGGCCGATATCGAAACCGCAGCACACGACCACCTCGACGAACTCATCGGACGTCTGAAGGATCGGCCAGTACCGGCGCAGCTGCTTGCCGACATCCGCTCCGCCTGGGACTCGCTTGAGGAAAAGCCGGCCAATGCGTTTGCTGAGGTCGAGAGGCGCGCTGGCGACCACCGTGACCCAGATCTGCTGGCGCTGATGATAGGAATGGCCGGTAAAGACCATTCCAAGGCCTGCATCCTCGATCTGGACTTCCTAACCAGGGTTCTCGACGGTACGTGGGCGAATCGATCAGACCCTTTGCCTAGGGCCTTTGCGGATCTTCTCAAAATGGCCTGCAAGCACTATGGGCATAGCTTCGAGATGTTCATCATTGAGCATGCCTTTGGCGCGCTGCAGGCTCACGCAATCAATCGAAGCTCCCTGCGTGACGCCTATGACTCTCTACGGGCAGGGATCAACGTCGCTCGCCAGGTACTTTCCAGCCAGGTTTTGGATGACCCACGCCTCGGTGACCGGGTGATCGCTTCGCTACCGTCGAACGGGGCAGGTCTTCTTGGCGATCTGCCATTCCTGCTGCAGTTTGTGCACGAGCATCTGAAGTTCGATCCTCAGCGAAGCGGCCCTACATTGCTGGCCTTGGCAAAGCAGAGCAAAGAGCTGGCTGAAGCAGTTGGCCAGATGCTGCCGGAAAACACCTCCTTCAACACCCTTGAGCTGATCCGAAGCGGCATTGGCACCCAGGACAAGCATGCTGTGCAGGCCTTGCTGATAAAGCAACCTGATAAGGCCCTGGCCTCGATCAACCAGATGGGGGATATTGAGTTCACCCGAGCCATGAACCTGGATTGCCTGCAGGTTCTGCTGACTGGCGAGTGGATAGGGTTTGATGAGAGTTTCGACGTTGCGTGCGATCCCAATGTGCGTCAGGAGCTGAAACAGATCCTGAGTAGGCTTCTGGACAACCCTGTCCTGCGTCACAGGGTGCTCCGTCATCCTGATCTCATCCAGAGGCCACCGGCAAAACCAGCCTACTTCCTCGCCAGGGAGCTTGTAGCTGAGCTTCATCCGGCAGGGGGAGTATCTTTCCCTCTGCCTGAGCGTATGCACTTCATGAATTCCGCTAGCGTAGAAGCGGACATGATTCGCCTGGTGAAGAGAAGTGGTTTCAGGGGCCCGCTAGCCAGCCAGGCACTGGAAATCAGGGATGTTGTTGCCAAAAACCTGATTGGCCCTGCCTCGCAGTTGCCGAAGCTACTGCCCGCTGAGGTGATGCTGTCTTGCGGCATGACCAACTTGCAGGCGGAGGGCGCCGAGCTAGCAACGTACCTTGCTATTCAGTTCGCCATCGAGACAGCAACCCGCACTGCATATGGGTACAACGCCAAGCTGAGGTGCGTAGATCCCGAGAGCCCAGTTGCCAATCTCCCAGTGCATACACTGTTCCCGGACAACTTGCTCGCAATGACCGGTGGTGCGATTGATGTCGTCAATGCCTTGATCGAATCAGCCGATCCGGCGCTCGTGCAGGCCATCTGCACGGCGAATCCTGATAACGTCGCTGGTGCGATTCGCAAGGGCATCCTGGACGTGAGTCTCATGCACCTCACGAGCGAGGCGAACCAGACCAGATTCATGTCGGAAGGATTCGATCTCTGACCTTGGAATCTGCAATTTCAGAGTAAAGGCTGCTTCAGTGCCCGGTCGCCATTCTGACTACCGCACACTCCCGCTCGCCCGGTATCCTGATGGAAACCGGGGAATGCCATGTCTTTTGATCCTGTCCTGCACGAACTCATAAACTTCAAGTCGGTGCTGAAGAAGCTCGAAGAAGAGTCTCTGAACATCAGACGTGCTGACCGCTTGCGCCACGCCTGGCCCATCGTCTGCGATGTCGTGAGTGACGAGCTGTTGGCGGAGCTGGTGGAGCGGGGCAGCCGCCACATGGATCAGCCCGAGATGATTGAGCTGGTGATCGAACTACTCACCCCGGAGCGCGCCAGTCCCTTCCTGTTCGACCTGGATTACCTGAGGCTGGCCCGGCGTCGGATGATTGAAGGCGGTGAGCGTAGAGAGTTCTTCGTCGACCTACTCAAACGCGCTACGGCCCTCTATGGCATCAGCTTCGAACTCGACTGCATCGAAGACAGCATTTCGAGGTTCAAGCGTTCGGCTCAATTCAGGATCAGGCGCAAGCTCAATGAGTGCATCGCGGAAACCACCTCGGCGCTGAAGTTCCTCAAGGATGTTGTATCCAAAGAGGTCTTGGAAGGGGAATTCATCGGCAATGCCATCCTGGGCTCGCTGCAGCTCAATGAAAACGACGAGTGCATGCCGCAAGCACTTCGCATGGTTCGCGAGAACTTCAGATTCGACTCGGCTCGGTTTGCCTCGAAATTGCGTGATATCGCCTATGAGACCCCCGAGACTGCGGCTGAGGTTCGCCTGATGTTGCCTTTGACCTGCGCTGAGGCGCAGATACGCGCCGGCATTACGTCCGATGACAAGTCTCTGCTGAAGAAAGCCCTATCCGAGGCGCCAGCTTCGACCCTGTCCCACATTAACGGTCTTGATGGCATCAGCTTCCATGCAGCGATGACCAACGAGCTCCTTCAGGTGGTTCTTGGCCAGGATTGGATTACGGCTGATGGAAACTTCCCATCGGCAGGGGAGCCGGAGGTTGTACGGGGGCTTCAGCTATTCATCGAACGCTTGTGCAGTGATTCCGTCCTGCTGGCCAGGCTAAGGCAGCTGAAGGGCGTTGGCGTAAGCCCTTGCGCAACGGTGCCCTATTTCATGGCCAGAGGCATGTTGCAGGAACAGGGGGTTGAGCTGCCGATGGTTGAGCAAGTGTCGCTTGATACGACAGCAGAGGACGCGGTGGCTGCGATACTGCTTGCTGACCGTGAGACCCAGTACCTGGGCTCCCAGCATCACTCCATGGTCGACTATCTCACAACGTGTATGCGCCATTTGGCGCGTTCGCTCTTCGAAAAACTAGACGTGGATCGCCGCCCTGAATTCGGCCTTTCTGCTGGTGATCCCGGCTATTTCCAGAAAGGCCTGGAGACTGCCATTCAGCTCAAGATCGAGCGCGCGACGTTTGCTCTCAACAACCATGACGGCAGCTACAGCTACTCCAGATTGCCCATCCATAACCAAACAGATGAAACCTTTTTGGATGATATTGAGGACGTGATCGTTGATGCTTTGGTGTCCTACTCACCGTCTGATCTGATTGAGCGCATCAGCACAGCAAACCCGTTTAGCGTGGCATCAGCCATCCACGCAAAGCTGATTGATCCAAGCCACATGGACAAGACCACCGAAGCGCTGCAGACCAAGCTCATGGCCTCGACCTTCGACCTCTGAGGAGTAGTGCACGATGAACCCCGGATACTCCGTACACGAACAGGCCGAGAACGACTTCTGCAACACCCTCTACACGATGAGGGAGGGCGTTGTCACAGAGGAGCGCCAGCACAAGGCAGCTGCAGCCTGGCAACTGCTCCGGGAAATTCCGCATGAGAAGTGTGTTCGGGAGTGGTGTCGTGCAGTCTTCATGAGCTGTAATCCGAATGTCCTGGAGCAGGCTATCGCGATCATCGGAACCGAGGACTCCGGTCGGTTCCTTCTCGACCTGAGCTTCCTGCAGTCGCTTCGGGAAAAGGCTGCTGAGCAGGAGTCATTGCACCCGTATTTCGTTGAGATCCTCAAGCGGGCTGTAGAGCACTACGGGTATGCCTTCGAGCGTGATTCTGTAGAGGCGGCGTTGAGCCCCCTTAGAGATTCCCAAACCCAGAGCGACGCGGTAGATGCTGTCGATTCCAGGCTGAAGCTCCTCAAGCAATACGTCTCAACAGAGACGATGAATGATCCCTATCTGGGAAGCGTTCTCCTGAGTGTTTTCGAGAAGCACCCGCTCACCTCGGAAGCAGGGCACACCAGATGCATTCGGCGCCGACTTGAGTGTGTACGCGACCATCTAAAGTTCGATGTTGAGCGGTATGCACAACGCCTACTGACCTACGGCGGCCGCGACCTCGAGACAATGGAGGTGGTTAAACAGCTGTTGCCTACATCTAGCTTCAAGGAGTCGGTGTTGGCCGGCATAGTCAATGACACTCGTTCTGGGTTTGAACTGGAGCTGAGCATGCAGCCGGTAGAGGTGCTTTCCTTCCTAAATGGACTTTCAGATCGGGATTTTTGCCGAGCGGCAAACGATATCCTCCTGTCTTCTGTGCTGGCAGGGCGCTGGATTGATGCCAAAAGGAACTTTCAGGTTGCCGGTGATCCTATCGTTCAGAGCCAGCTTCGTGCCTTCGTCGACCGTTGCCTGACAGACGAACTCCTTAAGTTGAGAATCCGCGACCAGATCTCGATTTCGAAGAGCCAGGCGCCGACGGTTTCTCTGCTCCTGGTTCGTGAAATGGCGACGGATCACGGGCTTAAATTCGCGCTTCCCGACACTGACCAGAACAGCACATTCCAGAACAAGCTGGCGGATATCGTGTCGGCCGACATCGGTAAGAACTACCTGAGTAAGTCCAAGGACGAGCTGATCGAGTACCTGGCCTTGTCCATTGAGCCCATGCTCAAGGTGGTCTTCGGAACCTTCACCCCGGAGAAGCGTGCTCAATGCGGGTTCCCCGAGGGCGATCTGACGCTGACTGATCAGGCCTTTTACTTCGTGTGCCAGGTGTATGCAGAAGACGCGTTCGTTGAACTCCAGGATTCGCTGTCTGAAGACGGTGAGTCCGGAGATTACACAAGGGCGCAAACCCCGGTTCGGGATGTGTGCAGCTACCGTGTGAAGGTGGATCGCCCCAAAGAGATCTACGACGCTCTCTGGAAGCTGGCGCCTGATGCCCTGCGCCAGCAAGTGCTGACGGCCAACCCGGACAACGTAGCTGGCGCCATCTACGCCAAGTACCTGGACGAGTCGCACATTCACCTGGCCGGTGACCAGAACCAAACCAAGTTGATGATCAGCACCTTCGACATGTAACAAACGGCAGCGGGAACGGCCCTGGGGCTTCTGCTACGCAACGATCAGACATAACGGATACCGATGTGGCCATAAAGATTTCCGAACTCACAGGGGCCCAACAGAGCCTTTACACGCGACTGACTGCCGGCGAGCCTCTGGCGGGAGACCTGACGCTGGGCTACAGGCTGGCGCTGGAAATGCTGTCTGAGGACTTGCTGGCGCGCTGTATCGAGCTGGATGGGCCGGAAGCGGCCCGAGAGCGCCTGGGCAGCCTGCGGATGCTTAAAGAGTTCCGCGCGACGGTGTTGGCGGAGGCTGAGGCTGGCCCGGTGCCGCAGATGTTCATCGATGTCTTGCGCCGCGTCGGCGTCACCTATCGCTGTGCGTTCGAGCAGGAGACCATCGCCATGCTGCTCCGGCCCGTCCTGGCTCGGATCAACAGCAACCAGAGAGGGATCGGTGTATGGGCTGCCAACCTGGTGCCCAGGATGCTGACCTGCAAAGCCTTTGTGTCGGAGGAGTGCTTCAAGAATCCGTACATCGGAAACGTCATCCTGCAGTCCCTTGATGAGTCCAAGACGGAACGGGCTAACGAAGAGAACTACAAGGCGATCAAGCTGGTGGTAGAGCACCTTGCCTTTGACCTTGATGAGTACCGAGGTGTGCTGAAGAAGATCGGGCAGAACGATCCCAGGATCTACGAGCTGGTGAATCCCATCGTTGGTGTTCCCAGCTTCGAGAAGATCTTCCTGGCCGGTCTGATGGCCAAGGACGTGAGTAAGGTGAAGGGTGACATCCAGGCCGACCCAGGCGCGGTGTATGCCTTCCTGAACCACCTGCCAGAGCAGGACTTTCATCGCGCGATGACCGATGATTGCCTGACGCTGATGTTGCTGGCCCGCTGGGTGGACTCGGATGCGTATCCCATGCTCTCGCAGCACAAGGGCTTCCAGGAGGGTCACGAGGCGTTTGTCCGCCGGCTGTTCCAGAATCCTATCTACGTCGACAGGGTCAAAGAGATCAAACCCCTCTGGGAGAAAGCCTCGGCCTCAACGGGATTACTGTTTACTCATGTGTACGCCAGGCGCGTCGGGGTGAGGATGAATCTGCCTTACTACTGGGGCGACAGTAACGAGACAGGAACCCTCGCCAAGCTGATGATTGCTGACAAAGACCATGGGCTCTTCAGCGAAGTCTCCGACTCTCTGCGTGCGATTCTGCGCAACCATGTGCATTACCTAGTGCGCAATATCAACATCGAGTGCGCGCCCTATCAGGTGACGTGTGTGCCTGATGAGCTGCTGAAGAATGATGATGACAAGGCTGACGCTCTCGCGCTGCAATGGGAATTTGAGAGGGGCCGCCGTGATTTCGAGGGGGCTGGTGACCTGGACGAACTCCTTTCCAGGGTGCAGCTCCCATTAACCGCCAAATTGAGCGCTGCCGGCGAGCTTCCTAGCTTCGAGGGGCCCATCATGAAGGCCCTGGTGCTGGGTGTCCCTCAGGCTACGCGTGATGCGATGGCGCGCCACAGCGACGAGTACAAGGAGGGGGCCATGCACGCCGGCCTGTTCTCGATGGACAACTTCGCCGAGCTCTCCGACAAGGGCCAGACGAAGTTCATGATCAACGTGCTGGATATGTGACGCCCCGGCCGTCGCTGGGGGTGAAAGGCGAGTTCGGGTTGCGACCTGGCCTTGGAAACCAATGAGATGGTGGCGGTATAGCCCCTGCGGCGGCCGCCACGCAACGATCAGTACAAAAGGATACCTTGGTGACTCTTCAGTTCTCCGACCTCGATTTGGGGCAGCACAGGCTTCACAACGCTATCGTCGACGGCCTCCTCGAGGACTGGCAGATGGACGATGCCTACGAGCTGGCTGCAAAGATGCTCTCCGAGGATCTGCTGGTGCGTTGCATCGAGCGTGATGGCCCACAGGCTGCACGTGATCGCCTGGACAACCTCCTGCTGCTGAAGCGATTCCGGACTGCGGTGCTGGAAGAGGAGGGTGACGTGCCGGCGATGTTCTTCGACGTCCTCAAGCGCGTCAGTGCGTCCTATCGGCTGGTGTTCGAGCAGGACAGCATGGCCTATGTCTTGCGAGACACAGCAAACCATGTCCGCAGTAGGCAGATGGGCGGGATTGGCATTCTTACTGAGCCCCTGGTTCGGATGCTCGAATGCTGCCGTGAGTTCATCTCTCCGGAGACACTGAAGAGGCCATACTTCGGCGGCATGATCATCTCCGCTCTGGATAGCGAGGACTACTCGACCTACAACGCGGATAACCTGAAAGTCCTGTCCTTCTTGTTGCCGCACATGGGTTACGACAAGTCGCTTTGGGATGGCAAGTTGAACGTCATTGCGAAGAACAGCCCTGAGCTCCATGAGCTGGTTGGACGCTTTAGGTCGAAGGATCGGAAGACCTATCAGGACTACTTCCTTGCCGGTCTCGCACGTGATGGCTGCACCCATATCCAGGATGAGCTCAAAGAACGCGCGGGAGAGTTCTACGAATTCGTGAATGGCCTGCCAGACGACCAGTTCATTCAGGCCATGACGGACGACTGCCTCCTTATCCTGCTCGAGGCGCGATGGCTTTCTACCGGCCAGTATCAGCACCTGGCCAACGACCTGGGCTACCAGCAAGGGCATGAGGAATTCGTTCGCCGGCTGGTCTCATGCCCGCTTATGGCTGATCGCATCAAGGAGATGACTCTGCAGTCCAGGAGTTCCATGCCGACGGCGGGGCTGATGTTCACTCATGTCTTTGCCAAGCATTGTGGATTTGAACTCGAGCTCTCCCACGCCATGGGTTCCATGCTCGAGGTCGAGCGCGTAACTGACCTTCTTCTTGAAGACAAAGAGAAGGGGCTCTTCGATTCGGTAAAGGACAAGCTCTTCGAAATCCAGCGCAGGGTTCTCCGGCGCCAGCTGATGTCAGCAGAGATTGCAGATTGGCCCTACCTGGCCACTTGTGGCCCGAATGTGAAACTCGCCTCCGATAAGCAGGAGCTGGCGGCTGTTGCCCTGCAGTTCACTATCGAGTGGGGCTACCGCGACCTACACGGGTTGCAAGACAACCTCCAGCCCAGTCAGCTCAAAGAGCTGCCGCTGTCTCATCGGCTGTCGCAGAAAGCTGTGCTCAGCTCGATCAATCGAAAGGTCTGCCAGGGTATTGCGCTCTCCGCGACCAAGGAGATGGCGCAGGGCTTGGCCAAGCACTGCGATGCCTACCATGCCGGCGCCTTGTACCTGGGCTTGATCGGGTCTGAAAATCTTCATGAGCTCTCTGACCGTGACCAAACGAGGCTTATGACCTCGATGATGGATATCTGATGATGACCGACGTGCCTGATGTTGACGCGATTCGCCTGGCCATCCTGACCGGTGACCCGACGGAAGAACAGCTACTTGCCGGCTACACCGAGGCGTTCCGTGTGCTGGATCAGCAACTCCTGGAGGCATGCATCCAGGCGGAAGGCCCGGAACTGGCGCGTCAGCGTCTTGAGGATCTCGGGCTGCTGCACCAGTGCCTGAACTCAGTGCTTGCCAGCCAGGAGCCGGTGGCACCGGTCTTCGTTGATGTGCTGCAGCGGGGGATGCGCGCCTATCCGGTCGCTTTCCAGCAATCCTGTGTGGCGGAATTGGTTGAGCCTTTGCTGCAGCGCAAGCGGAAGACTCCGCTGGGCGGGGTTGGGCCTATTGCGGCTACATTCCCGGCTCGCCTGGCGCGTGCGCGTCAATTCTTGTCGTCGGCAGTGCTCGCGAACCCCTACATCGGGGATTGCCTGGCCAAGTTGCTGCACCGGGGCGCCGATGTAGATGAAACCCTGATCGCCTTCAAACTCCTGTTCGAGGAGCTCAACTTCCCATTAGCGAAGTGGAAAGAGAGCCTGAAAGCTGTTTCCAAGGGGTACGAAACCCTCGACAACTACCTCATTCCGCATCTCGAACGAGCAGAGTTTTCTGAATGCGTCCTCGCTGGGGCTGGTGCCGGCGACGAGCTAGTCTTGAAGGCCGCACTTTCGAAGGACACAGCGTTTTGCTACGACTTCCTCCAAAGCCTGGACGGTTCGGATTTCCACCGCGCAATGACTGACACGCTGATGTCCTACGTACTCGGCGCGAAGTGGTTCACCCTGGATGCATATCAGGCCCTGATAGCCAAGCCAGGCTTCTTGGAAGGGCACCGGGCCCTAGTGAACCGAATCGTCGCTGACCCTGTCCTGCTTTACAGGGCAAGGAAGAACCCTGAGCTTGTCGCGAACAGGAACCTCTACGGTGGCCATCTGCTTACCTACGCCTTCGCTCGGGACAGTGGTGTGCACCTCTACGTGGCGCCGGCTATTGTGCTAGCGGGCTCCTCTGCTGACTTGCTCGCTGATTTCCGAGTGGCCGACCAGGCTGCCGGCCTGCTTTCGTCCATCTACACGGACATGCAAGCCTCCATGGGACGCTACATCGCCAATCAACTCGATGAGATCGGGGTAGTCGTGGATCAGCTGCAGGGTACTGTGTTGGTGGGGGTAGAGGGTATGGCCAAGCAAGACGCGCTGGGTGTGCTTGCCGTACAGCGTGTGGTCGAAGGTTCCTTCATGAAACTCCATGAGTTCGGTGTTGGAGACCTGAATCAGAACGAGTTCGAGCTACCGCTCTGCCAGCTGGTGGAGAGTCGCAAGAGGAACCTCGACAACATCAATCTGAAGGTCTGCAGTGCCATGACCCTGGACGTAGCGCCAGAGATCAAGGAGAAGGTATTCCGCTCCAGTGATAACTACCTGGCCGGCGCATTCAAGCTGGGATGGATAGATGGCTCAGAGATCAGCGCGTTGCCTGAGGAGTCGCAGAGCCGGCTGATGGCTTCGGTCTTTGATCTCTGAAGGTCAGCATTTTCATCGATATTCCTGCTTGAGCAGGCTGCCGGCGCCTGTTCTACTAGCCAGCTCTGAGCCACTGGGCTCCAACCAGGAAGTTGTCCATGAAACGAATCGCACTGGGGCTTGCCGTTGCAGCCTCGCTGGCGGTGGTAGCCTATTTTTCCCTGAAGCAGCCGGCCTGCCCGAATGATCGCAAGGCTGCGTGCGAGCAGGCCGATGGCCTGGCTGAGCAGTTCAATTCTATCGCTATTCAGGACAGCGGGGAGCGAAAGATCACGGTTGACCAGTGGAGGTTGACCTATCGGGTAGAAATGCAGGGCAGCATCAGCATGATGCAACCTGAATCCTTCGCCAAGTGGGCCAAGGCCTACAAAGGCCTTTGGTGCGAGGCAAGCTACATCCGCTCGTTCCTGCAGGCTGGCGGTGAGTTCCGGGTGCTGATCGTGGATGACGAGGGCGAGGACAAGGCGCAGTCGATCCTGCTCAGTTGCGACGACTATGGGCAGGCAAAGTAGAGCCCTTTTAGCTTGAGGAGATAGTGGCTTCCCTGGTCTACTGATGAGTAGTGCTGAGCCAGTAATATCGCTCGCAATTACACCTAAAAAGAGAAGTCAGCGTGAGCAGTCTCCCCTCATCCCCGCAGATCATGGCCTTCAACGATGTCCTCTACAGGGCGTATGGCAATGAACTGTCGGGCCCTGCCTTCAGCAATCGCCTCCAGGCGCGCTGGGAGGAGCTTGCTGAGGGTGAGCGCCCTGGCGCTGTTGAGCGAGCCTTCGAGGTTGCTGCCGCAAGCCTCAACGCGGCGCTACTGGAGCGAGCTATAGAGTGGGCAGGGGTCGAGGCTTCGCGTGAGCGCCTGAGTGACCTTGGGCTTCTGATGGAGATTCGTGACAACGTGTTCGCAGATGGCGACGCTGCACCGATCTTCATCCAGGCCCTGCAGCGAGCGGCCAACCTCTACGGGTATGCGTTCGAACAGGACAGCATGGAGGCTGCGCTGCGCCCCATGACGCGTGTGAAGGAGGGGGATATACCGTTCGAGCGGGGCCTCAAGGACGCCAAGACCTCTCTTTTGCTCGCAAAACAGTTCGTTTCCGAGGGTGTTTTCACCGATACTTCGGTCGGCACGAAGTTCATCCAGCGTCTGCCCAAGGTCAACACCATCACATTGGACAACCGACCGCAGATGGCTGAGGCGCTGGCGCTGGTTAAGAGCTACCTGCGGTTCGACAAGGGCCGCTGCCGGCAGATTTTAGAGGAGATTGGCACGGAAACCGCCCTGGCCGACTCTGTCAAAGGCTTGCTGGAGGAATCAGGGTATCGGGAGTACGTGGCCAACGGCCTGAGCCGTGATGGCCTGCATTCCTTTGCTGCAGCGATGACCTTCAACCCCCTTGAGGTGTTGCGGTTCATCAACGGGCTGAGCGGGGCTGCGTTCGACCGGGCCTGTACTGACGATCTCCTGGAGCTCGTGCTGCAGGATGACTGGATTTCGGCGGAGAAGAACTTTGACCGCCTGGGCGATAAGGCTCTGGTCGCCGAGTTCCAGGCTTTTGTCCAACGCCTGTTGGACAATCCGATCTACCGCAAGCGCCTCAAGGATCATGTGAAGTGCCCTGAAAGCATTCATGGGCCCTGGCTGCTACTGTACCGTTTCGCCAAACCGTACTTCACGGCTCCATTGCCTTCCGCCAGTTCGATGTCCAACACAGGCATCGATTCCTTGACCAAGCTATTTCTGGCAGACGCCGGCACTCGGTACTTCGCTGATCTGGACGGCGAGGTCATGGCGATCATCCGTGATCGCCTGCGCGCCCTGGCTGCGGCGAAATGCTTTGGTCTGGAAAAGGGCGGCCTGCTTCCGGCTGGATGGCCGTCGACCGATACGGACTGTGTAGCCGACCGGGAACGCTTGCTTGATCTGTTTGCGCTTCAGATTCAGGTGGAGATTGGCATTCTTGAGACCCTTACGGCTACCGGGTCGCTCTCCCAAGAAGACATGGAACACATCCCTGTCTATCTGACCCATGGCGATGTCGCGGAAACCCTGGCCAACTACCATGCCTTCTCCCTGGTAGCGGCTCGTGTCCCGGCCGACGTTCACGAGCTGGTTTGCCGCTCCACACCCGAGCGCCTTGCTGGTTCCATCAGGGTCGGCCTGGTGGATGGCTCCGAGATTTCGAGCGTGCCGGAGGCGGCCCAGACGCGCCTCCTCGCCGCTGAACTGGACATGTGATGCCGGAAGAGCCGGCTCTAATGCATTTTTAAGGGCACTCCGTGGATTCGTTCGAACACCTCAGCCAGCACAGCATCGAGACCCTGGATCGAGTGCTAGAGCCGCTCAGGCGCAAACAGGAGCTGCCCTTTGAGGAGGTCATGTCCTGCAAGTCGTTGGTGCTAACGCTCAACGAGGAAGACTCCAAGCGCGCCGCTAAGCTGCTGGCTATGGCCTCAGCTGAGAACCTTAACCCCCAACTGCTTGATCTGGCGCTGAGTGCTCTTGAGAGGAAGGACTTAGCTGCGCTGTGCGGCGACCCGGAGCTGCTGGTTGCTGTGCGCAACGCGATGTTCGAGCAGGCGAAGGATCGAATCGGTGGAGTGGGGCAGGGCTTCCTCGATCTGATGACCAACGCGGTACGGTCTTATGGCTACGCCTTCGAGCAGGTGGCGATCTCTGAATTTCTATCCATTCTCCCTGCCATTCGGTCTGGGAAGAACATGGTCGAGGTGGTTGAGAAACTCGAGCGCTCGACGTTTGCTCTCAAACAGATGGTTCTGGGGGAGACCCTCAATGACCCCGTTATTGGCACCTCGATCATCCTCTCCCTCCAGAACGTCGACGATTTCAACGTCCACGCAGTGAGCGATCTCCTCGAACTGGTGTTGGACAACTTCTCCTACGACGCGCACCAGTGTCAGGAGCGTTTCGAGTACCTGAGCAAGACGTACAGCGATCTCAGTGAAGTCTGTAGCGATCTGAGCTTCACCGCCCTGTACCGGGCCGACATCCTCAATGGGCTCCTCAGGAGCCGGGCGGACAATGTTCTGACTGCGCTCAGGAGAGATCCGTCCGAAGTCCTGATGTTCCTCAACAAGCTCAAGGATCGTGACTTCCACCGGGTCTTCAACATCGAGCTTTTGCAGCTGATCCTGGCTGGAAACTGGGCCGCTGCTAATGTCGGGTGGGGGCACACGAAAGACCCGCTTGTGCAGCAGTTGCTGAACGATATCGCCAAGCGCCTTGTAGCTAACCCTTTCATGAAACACCTGATCCTTGCGGTGCCGACCATTTCGCCGCGTCTGGCTACAGAGGTGGCCTGCAGCGGTTCTTACCTGATGGGGCGCCAGGCGCTCCGCGAAGCCGGGGTGAACTCGGCCTTCCCTGCGGCCGTGGCCAGCGAGGAGGGCAACTGCATCAACCTGATCCTCGCTATCAGCAGGGCCAGGATGGATGGCGTGTTGCAGGAAGAAGCCGAGGAAGCAATCGAATCCCTGTGCAACGCTCTACTGCCCCGTGCTCAGGAGATTTACCAGGCGGCGCTAAACTCAGGCTACTTCGCTTCCTGGCCCAAGCCTGAGACGCTTACCGCGCGCCAGCTTGTCCAGCGGGTGGCAGTGCAAGTTTCTTGCGAGATCTGCGCGCGCGACAAGCTGGAAAAGACCCTCAAGAGCGACCACGTCAACTACATGAAGCACCTGCCGCTCATGGAGGCCATCCCCGTCGGGCAAATCCTGGGTGGCGGCACCGCGAGTATGTTCAAGAACAAGATGGTGCGCGAAGGGGTTGCTCTGACGGCCCCTGAGGAGCTGCGCCTGGAGCTAGGGCTTCGCAATGCCTACCTGGCCGCAGGTGCGCTGGAGTGCGGTGTCCTGGACGAGTCCTATCGGCATGAGCAGGCCGACCTGTTCTGGACGAACGATATGATGTCAGTGATGGAAATCTAGCCCCTGCAATTTGCCGACAAATGTGCGTCATGACATAATGGCACTATCGCTACTCACGGACGTAGAGCATGCCGACCAAATCGAATCACACCCCTTCTAGCATCTCGCTCGGGGCCTTCCTCCAAACTCAAAACCTACAGGCGCCGTCTGAAGCATTGGACGCCGGGATAGCAGAGATTGCGGCCCGCACTCCTGATAGTGAGCGCCCCCTGAAGCTTTTCTTCATCCTGGAAACCGCGCTCCACAACCTCAGCGTTCCGATGCTTCACGCATCCAAGCACTTCGGCTCCGAGGAACAGGTCGCTGAGTACCTGATGGATCAAAAGGTCTTGGCCAGAGTCGTGACCCGGATTTTCCGGGAGTTCCGTGGTATCGGGCCGGGCAAGCAGGCGCCGGAGCCGTTCCTGGAGATTGTCTGCAAGGGGGTGGAGAAGTACGGGCTCTCGCTGGAGTCTTTCTGCATCGAGCAGATGATCCACTGCATCAGCCGGCACAATGTGCTTGTCCGGAAAGACTATGCGGCCAATCTCCTGCAGTGCCTGGTGCAACTGAGCAAGGTTGTTACCCCGCTGGCGCTTAAGCGCGAGATGGTAGGGGATGCGGTCATCCTTGGGCTGCCTGCGTCGTCGAACAAAGAGAACTCCGTTCCACTGGTTGGTGTGCTGGAGTACGTTCGCGACAACCTCAAATTCGACATGCCTCGTTGTCAGGCCACGATCATCAGCATGCGGAGCAACAAATGGCTCGAGGAGGCTGCCAACGCTCTGCTTCCTGACGGAACCAACGGCTATGTCGCCCTGGTCGACAATGGCGTGATCCCTCAGGATTCCCAGACGCTGCTCGGCGCAATGAGGTTGCGGCCTGATGCGGTTCTATGGCACCTGGCGTCGAAGAAGGTCTCCGAGCTCCCCAGCGTGCTAACCGACACCCTGCTCGAAGTGGTACTGGCAGGCGACTGGCTTGGCTACGAGGGTACTCTGGCCACCGCCTCCTACGTTGCGGCAGTGCGGAACCTGGAGAACCTCATCCGCCTGATGGCCACGGTGCCGTTCATTTCCAGCCGGCTCGAAGAGCTGAGGCTTGCCTCGGAAAACGTGGAGAACCTCCAGATAACCCCTGCGTTCCTAGTGTCGAGGTTCTTGCTGGCGGAATGCGGCATGTTGGATGACATGCCCTACATCAGCCACGACATCGAGCGCATTGAAGAAGTTGCCGCTGCGCTTGTCTTGAATGACCCCCATGGCATTCTGGACAATCAGCGCCGGAGTCTGACGGCTCGGATTGCTGAGTACCTGGAAGCGCCTGCCTTTGAGGCCTACGGCTACCTCAAAGAGTCCTGCGGCTGGCCAGAAGTCGACAGTATCCCGAAACGCGAGGTAATCGAGCGCGTTTGTCTGCAGTTGGCCATGACCGCAGCAACGGCGCGGGAGCTGGAAAGCGAGAACAAGTACGGCGGCATGGACATTCCCATCAGCCTGCAATTTGAAGAGCCTCGTATGGCGATCTCCAAGCTTGCTGGGCACCAGTTGGTGCTGAATCTGTGCCGGGCTGACTTCGATCTGTTCGCTGGCGCTATCAAGATGGGCCTGCTGCCGGACACCTACGTCGGCGAAGCCTCGGATCGCGCGGCTACCTTCCTGATGAAGGACAACCTGGGCCTCTGATCGGCGCCGGCCCAAGTTCAACCAAGGAACTACCGATGACCACCTCCGCCCAGCGCGAAACAAGCCTCGCCACCCTCGATAGCCTCCTCGCTGAGATCAAGGGCCTGCTGCCGACCGACGAGCAGCTGCTGGGGCTATACAGCTTCATGCAGGGCCTGCCGGCTGACCTCCATCGACAGGCAGCGAGGAAGGTCTTGCTAGGTGCTTGCAAGTCGTTGTGTCCCCGGCTGGCCGGGACTGCGGCTATGTTCCTAGGGGAGGGTGAATCCGAGGAGCTGATGCTGGAGCCAGAGCTACTGATCGCTATGCGCGACAGCCTGTACCTGGCTTCGGTGTCAACGGATTGCGATCCTGAGATTCAGCCCGAGTTCGTTCGCATGGTGAGACGCGGTAGCGATGTCCACGGTATGCCGTTCGAACGCGATTGCCTGGAGGCACTGCTTCGTCTGATACGTCCTGCCGCTACTGTAATCACTCCCACAGGAAGCAGTGTGGCCTGGCTGGACATGCAGGTGCGCATGCCGAATCTGTTGAACGTCTTCCGAGATACGGTATCGCGTGACCAATTTCGAGATGAGTTGGTTGGTGATGCTGTGTTGCTGCGGGTACGGCCTTCTGACCACGAAAAGATCATCGAGTGCCAGCGGACGCTTCTCCAATACGTAGTCGACAATCTCTATTTCAATCGGGAGCGATGCCGCGAGCACCTTCATGAACTGAGAAATAATTCAGAGCTCAGTGCCCTTGCGCGTAAGTTGCAGCCTGAGCCCGACGATAGCTACTTCACCATCCTAACGCAGGGAATGCTGCCTTGTGATGAAGATAAGTTATTGAAGTACTTGAGCGATAATCCGGTTGAGGTGCTCAGCTGCTTGCTCAGGATCGGCCAGGACGCATTCCACAAGGCCATCACTGAAAGCCTGCTCAGAGTAGTTCTGACCGGGCCCTGGATGCGCTGCATTCATGGTATCGACGACCCAGAATATCAGCATGTGCGTTTCATGCTGGATCGCTTCTGCCAGCTCATCACCCGAGATCCCTTCATGGCCGGTCGGCTGGCCCGAATCAAGGAGTTCTCTGGTGAAAGCTTGGAGGATGACAAATTCTCGGTCAGCTTTTTGCTCTCAAACGCCTCCCTGGCAACTGCCGGTGTGATTTTCGAGCTTCCTCGACTAACCCATCCCGGTTTCCTCAGCTCTTTGGCGGATGTGCTGCTCCTGCCCGACCCCCATGGGTTGTTTGCTGACTCGCGCGCCAGTCACATGGCGAAGTTGAAGGCCGCTATCCACGATGACTGCCTGGTGGGCTATCAGATTATGGCGCCGAAGCTCTCTTGGCCGGGGGCAGAGACCATCACTGACCATGAAATGCGTCAGCGCGTCGTGGTCACTCGGTGGCTGCAAGTGACAGCGCACTACCAATTCGGTGTGCCTGATGACCTCGAAAAGGCCATGAATCAACCCGGAACGCGCCTCTTGGATTACATCTCGCCTCGGGAGCTTTTGGCAAAGGAGGCGCCTGAGGAACTGATCCTTGAGATATGCCGTTTTGACAGGCGCCTTTTCGCGCCGGCTATCGACCTGAAACTGCTGCCGGAGTCCTACATCTGCGAGGCGACCGACGAAGGTGCGACACTGCTGATGAGCCAAACCCTAGAGGTTTAGGCTCTGAAATTGACAATTTGTCACTAAAGGGGGTTGGTGGCACCATGGGAATCCTGACTATTCCGGACGTTCGTCATGACCACTGATGTTGTTGCTGATCACCCGGCGATAGCTCGCCTGCAGGACTATCTCCATGAGCGCTATGGCCGGCCGCTGGATGACGCGGAGCTCGCTAAGGTGAAGGCGCTCATCGCCCAGGTGCCTGCGAAACGCAGGCCTGATCTCGCCCAGCCGATGTTCCTCTTCGTGACTCAGGCTAACTGCCCGAGGCTGTTTGATCTGTGCATGGCCATCTTCGGCATCCGCGTCTCGTCTGAGGTGTTGCTGAGGCCGGCGGTGATCGGTGCCTTCCGGGATATGGTCTTCGACAAGTACCGCACCTTCTCCGGCAGCGACGTCACGGATGAGCGCTTCGTTTCGCTCCTACGTAGCGCTGCGCGTCACCATGGCGCCTCCTTCGAGAGCGACTGCATCTGGGCCGCGCTCAGCGTCCTCGAAGATGTACGGTGGGGTGGGGCTACACTGGAAGGCTTCCAGGCCCGACTCCTGGGGCGTCTAGCGCTACTGGAGAAAATCATCTCCGAGAAGGCCTTCATCCTGCCGGTGATTGGTGATGCGCTGATCCTGGGCTTGCCGAAAACCTTGAAGCCAGAGCAGGCTCCTTTTGCCTGCAGACTCCTCTGGTACGTCCACGATACGCTCAACTTCAATGAAGAACGCTGCCGGGAAAAGCTCATGGAGCTGCGCGCGGTTGCCGGTCTGGAGGAGGTCTGCGAGCATCTGTGCCCAGGTGGCTATGAAGACTTCACCCGGATGATCCGCAACGGCCTGCTTCCCTTTGAAGAGGAGGGATTCGAGCGGATTCTTCGCAAGCGCCCAGAAGAGGTGCTGGCCTATCTCCTGAAGCCGGGCATCGGGGACTTACGCCAGATCATCAGTGATTCGCTCCTACGGGTGGTGTTTAGCCGAGACTGGTTGTACTTCTCACACCTGGGTAGGCCCGAGAACATGAAGGTGCCGGGGTTGCTGCAGAAGTTCTGCCTGCTTCTTGCGCAGGATCAGTTCATGAGGGATCGCCTTGGACGAATCAAGGAGATCGGCGGTCGCAATCTCTACGATTTGAGCTTCTCGTATGCGTTTCTGCTGGGGCACCGCTACTTGTCGGAATTGGGCCTGGTCGAGCCTTTGCCGAAAGTCCTGGAGATGGGCAGTGTGGATCGCCTGGCCCAGGTCTACAGCCAGTACGACCCAACGAGGGCGCTGGATGAACAGCGGCCCCAGTACCTGGAGCTAATCCGTAGCAACCTGGTGCCGTCGTGTGGCAGGGTCTACCCCAAGCTAGCTGCCGCCTACGGCTGGCCGGAGAGGGACGCGATTGGGCTCAGTGAGATGGTGGAGCGGGTCTGCATCTACTGGTCGACCTATCGGGTATTCCATGGTGTGAACCACACCATCGGCCTAGATGACCCGCTGTTTGAGCAGATTTTCACTCCTGACGGCGCCCCTGAAGCGGTGAAGCTAGTGCTCAGCCAGGCACCACAGGAGCTGATCCACGAAATGTGCCTCAACAACAAGGATCTCATCATCGGTGCCATCGACCTGCAGTTGCTGGGCCCTGAGTACTTGAACAACGCCAGTGATCCGGGCTGCACGGCCCTGATGATGAAAGTTCTGGAACTGTGACCGGCCGCCGGCCAAAGGAGTGAACCATGGCGCGAGCCAGACTGCACCTGATCTGCGGAAACTGCGGCTGTAAGGACATGTTCAGCCACGTTATCGACCCTACCGGGCACGACATCCGGGGCGAACTGTTCCCGGCGGTGCTCATCAGTTGCGGAAACTGCGCCACGCTCCACGACCTGAGCGACAACGCCCCCGATAGGAAGTCCCCGCTATGGGAGGCGCCTCCGGCAGCACGGTTAAGGCGCCGGCTGAAGCTGGCGCTCATGGCTTTCTGGCGCCAGCTCTTCCAGAAGTAGCGCCTCAGTGCACCGAGGGGCCTTCACCGTGCCGCGCCTGGCGCGTTTTTGCGACTTCCAGGCGCAGTGCTTCCAGACCCTGCAGGTGGGCCACGGCGCGCTCAGTGGTCTCGGGTGTCAGGTAGGCGAGCATGAAGCTGTTGACCAGGCTCTTGAGCAGGCCGGCGGTGTCTTCGTCACGCACGATGGCCTGGATCGAGAACTGCTCCAAGGCCACGGCCGGCGTGTTGATCAGGAAGTCCGGGCCCATGCGCCGGCCTATGTCGACCAGCTGCGCCTTGATGGCTTGTTCAATGTCTACGTTGCTCGTCGCGCCTAGCTCTAGTCGGCGACCAAACTGAGCACCCTTCGGGACTTCCCTGAGCTCATCGAGCTTCGCGCTGGCGATCTTCTCCAGGAGCTCAAGTTCCTTGGCTTCTTGATCCATTTCGTCTTCGTACATGCCTACTCCTTGCAGGTCTGGTGGCCAGCTGGCCGAGTGCTCTGGATTCTTGCATAGCCTCACGCAATTTGCCGCAAATAGTGCTCCTGGGCCAGGATAGGGGTATCCAGGAGAACACTGATGACCGGCATTACCATTCCCGACGACGACTACGACTTCGACTACGAGATTCAGGAGCTGCTGGTCAACGTCGGCGCCTCCGATACGCTCAACGCCGAGCATCTGGAAAAGATTGAAGAGATGCGCCAGATGGCCAGGCAAAGCCAGAAGGAGCCACTGGCGCGCGCCCTTATCAACGCTTCGGCGGAGTTCCTCAATGTCCAGCTCCTGGAAGAGGGGCTGAGCATCGTCGACAAGCAGACGGCCAAGTCGTTGCTCGTCGATCTGCGCTTCGTGACCGAAGTGCGAGACAACGTGCTGGCGCCAGCTCCGGAGACGCTGCTGATCCACCAGCACTTCATCGACATTCTCGTTCGCGCCCGCGACGTCTACGGCCTGGAGTTCGAGCTGGACTCCATCGAAGAAGCTATGCGCCCGATGGCGACCATCAGGGACACCGACCTGGCCGATGTATGGGCCGGTCTCAAGACTTCCCTGACCAACCTCAAGATGTTCCTCTCTGAGGCTGCGCTCAGGGACTTGTCCATTGGCAATAACGTGATCGGTTCGCTACCCAAGCGACCCACCCCCGGCCAATGCAATGTCATTGAGGCCATCCTGCGCTTCGTGAGCGAGAACTTCAGGTTCGATGCCGCCACTTGTGAGGGCGTCCTGTTTGCTTACAAAGATCACGAGCAGCTCAAGGGCATTGCCAACCAGCTGCTGGACGATCACCTCTTCAAAGACCCGATCCTGCGCGGCGTTACCGTGGACAAGGTCGACGCTGTCCGATCTGCGCTGCGCACTTTCCCAGAGAAGGTGCTGGAGTTCATTAACGGGCTCGACGACGAAGCGTTCATGAAGGCCCGGAATACGAGGTTGATCGAGCTGATCCTGGCCGGCGACTGGGTCAAGACCGATGAGGAGTGGGAGTGGGCCATCGAATCCACGGTCATCCCCGAACTGGACAAGTTCGTCGCCCGAATCGCCAAGTCTCCGATTGGACTGGCCAGACTCAAGAGTATCAAGAGTCTGAGCAACACCACCCTCGAGGGAAAGACCATCTCTTTCTCCTACCTCCTGGCCCGTTGCGCCCTGCAGCGCAATGAAATCCACGCCCCGGTGCCGTCCATTGGCAATGGTTACAGCTTCAAGGATGGCCTGTCCAAACTGGTTTATGCTCTACAGGTAGGCGAGGAGACAGGAGCCTTCAGTACTGTGCAGGAGGAGAGCGAAAGGATTCTGCGCACCCATGTGCTGCGTCACGGGAAGAAGATCCTGGCTGGTGCGCAGTCGCAGAACCTGATCAAGAATCTTCCTCCCCTGGCCAGCATGACCAAGGCTGAAATCGCTCATCGCACTGCAATTCACGTGGTTGCGGAGTCGGCAATCGTGGCGCTCCATGCGAAACCTGGTTCTGCGATGAAAGCATCGGACTGGAAGCGCGTAAAGCTGACCAATCATTTCAATACGGAGATCGAAGAGCTGCCTCTGGCTGTTTACCAGGTGGTGGCCGCTGAGGCCCCGGCAGAGTTGGTGCAGGAAATCTGCATGGCCAACAAGGGGCTGATCGTGGGTGCCGTCGAAGCAGGACTGCTGGACAGCAGCTACATGAACCATGCCCCGGATAGAGACGCAACGCGCTTGGCGCTGACTTCCTTCGACCTCTAGGTCGAGGCGATTGGAGAAGGCCGGCCTTTGGCCGGCTTTTCCCATCGTTACCCGGCGAACTTTTCCCATTCTTTGATGGCGCGAGAGGCTTCCTTTTCGCCGACTCCTGTGACCAATGATTCGGCGAATGCCAGGTGAGACGCCATGAAGCGGTCGAAGTCTTTCTTTGGGGCACCCTGAGCGCTGGCGCGGTTCCACCAGGAGAAGGCAACGGCGAGCCTTCCGATCTCTGGGTCGAAATTGTCTTTTAGGCGTTCCAGGCCGCCGTCGTTGTGCGCTATTGCCCAGCCGAAGCTCTTCAGGAACTCTCGGATCTTCAGGGGCAACTTACCGGCGGCAAGCTTTCGGTGCTCGGCTTTATGCAGACGGACGTCGTCAGCGACGTCCTCGGCATAGGTCATGTTGCAGATCTTGCAGGTAGCCATGCTGTTGATCTCTCTGAACAGGGAACGGCGAGCCTACACCCAGATCGAGATGGAACGACAGTCTCAGTGTAGAGATTTTGGGGACTCCACGGGTGGAACAAAACGCGCCCACTCCCGAACCCTGTCGCGAGCACTCTTCTCGTCGCCTTCTCCGGTCAATGCGCGCGCCAGCTCCAGGTGTGCAGTCATGAAGCGCGTGAACTCTTCCTGGTCTATGCCGGCGCTCAGGGCGATATCCCACCAGGCGTAAGCTGCCGCCAAGCGGACAATGTCCGGATTCACTCGTTCGCGGAGCGCAAGAATCCCGGCGATACCCTTGGTTTTGAAGTCACGATATTGTGTCTGGAATTCCGCGATCTCAATAGGAACGCCACCGCAGGCCAATAGCCTATGGTACTGCCGGTGGTCGAACAGCTCAGTCGAATCCCTGTGATCGTAGTTGCGCAGGCAGATAGGGCAGGGGCTCATGTGCGGCTGCCTTCCCAGACGAATAGGGCGTGTTTGTCGGGATACTGCAGGCTGCGGCCGAAGATGAAGTCACCTTCGATCACGCGATCCACGCGCGCCATAATCGGTTTTATCGCGTGCACGCCGCTGTTACCCAGCATGATGTAGCGCTTGACGCCGGTCAGGAGTTCTTCTTCGTCCACACCGATGATGTTGCCTTTATGCTCAGGCCGGCGCTCATCCCACCGGTGGGTTACCCAGGAGGCGACAACTACGTCCGGGCGCATTTCCTTCACGGCCTTGTTGCCGTCGATACGGATCACGTCGGGGCTATAGGTGACTGGGGCCAAGTTTTCCGACTGATACAGGTCGATCAGCTCTTGATTCTCCTGTTGGTAGTTGTCCGTCATGGGGATACCAAGACCGCGTCCGAGCACGCCGTTTCCGGCGCCGATCTCGATTGCGTTGCGGCTCGGGCTGACTTCCATGATCAGCTCGTTGATCACGTCTAGGAGTTCGAATGTCGGCAGACCGTAGAGACCAATACCCGCGCAGAAGACCGACCGAGATTGCTGCGAGAATTGGCGGTAGAAAGCCGCTGGCATGACTTTCAGGCGCATGCCATCCAGCGCTTCGCGAGCGAGGGTCATTACCTCTTCAGGGTTGATGTCTTTGAGCATCGTCCCGGTTTGGTCTTCGAACATGATGGAGCACCTGGAGAATCGAGGCGGCATCTTGCCAGAACGCACCTCCGATTGGCAGCGTCATCGCAAAATAATTGCGCGTAGCGGCACAAATACCCCTTGCTCCATCATGTCAAAGTGATACACTGTGTTCATCGAATCGCATGCAGGGCAGGAGCCCGAGATGACCAAAAAATACAATCTGCGCAACTGTCTGTACTGCAAGGGCTCCAAGTTCGGGATTTCCAGCAATGACCAGGACAACTTCTACGTATGCTGCGATACCTGTGGCTGTGACGGCCCGGCGGCTGACACTGTAGAACTCGCAGTTGATGCCTGGAACAACCCCGAGTGTTTCGCGGTCGGCACCGGTAACGGCATGCTGATCAAGGTCGTCATCAGTCAGGGAGATCTGACAGAGGAAGGCTGCACGGCTGATGAGCTGCGCAACCGGGTCTTGAAGGCCCTCGATGATGCCGCGCCCCAGCTGCCGGGCTTCAATGTTGAAATCGAAGTGCAGGTCTGAATCTTTCAATCCTGCCTCCCAAGCAAGGACGCTACGTCAATGTCGACCGCAATCATCGCCAAGCCTGAGCCTTTCCAGTGCACTGACACCCACGAGGTCTTCTCGGAGATCACGGACTGCCTGCGCAGCCGTATCCGCCCGGTGTCCCTGGAGGAGGTGCGCGAGTACCTGCTCGAAGCAAGCTTGGACGCTCCCATCGAGCTGATTATTGAGACGCTCGAAGCCCTGGCTGAAGTTCAGCCCTTCCGCAAGGTCGAGGGCGGCCTCTGGGTTCACGACCACAGCTATAGCGCTCTGCACCTGAAACGCGACTGGGTGTGGCCGCCCTATGTTCCCGGCTATTCATGCCTTGCAGTCGCGGTTGAGCCCACTGGCTGGCGACTACTCTGGCTCGACAAGGACGGCCACGTCTGTTCGCATCTGGATTTGAAGTACGCCAAGCAAGTACCTTCGCTGCCGACCATCGAATGGCCCTTCGAGGATGGTTACCTGGCGAAGGAAGATGATTTCTGGAACCTGAGCGTCTCGGCCGTCTTTGACTCCAACTTCGTTGTCTCCGACCCCGATGCGTTGCCCGAAGCGGCAACAACTACCGGCCTGCCCCAGGCCCACTAATCCAGGCGGGCAGGGTGTCTGCCCCACACGGAGATAGCAAAGTGATGACCAAACAAGAACTGCAAGGCAAGGAAATAACCCGCGCAGCGGTTGCCCGGATCGCCAGCATTGCCGGCGAGAGCTCCGCCGCCGCCCAGGCCATCGCGCACGCTGACGGCCTCAAAGCTCAAGGCCTCGATGTTGCCTTCTTTAACGTGGACGGTGTCTACGTTGTTCGCTCGAAGAAACCCAAGGCCGCAGCCCCGGCCTGAGGAGTAGATGATGTCAGACTACACCGCAGAGTGCGCTGAAGCGGGTATCGACCCGAAGGTGGTCGAACGCTACCGGAAGCGGCTCGAGAAGCTTCTTGCGGAGATGAACAAGGATGGCATCCAGGTCTTCGGCGGCGGCGATGGGTCGTCTCTGCGGCCGATCCATGGCGACGACATGATCTCGCGCCTGATCCTCGCCGACATCAACGCCTTCAACCTCGACGGTGGCGCTGGTGCTTACAAGATCGAGAGCGATGGACTCACACGCGGCGAATAGCCGCCCGCGCGCATTCAGGAAAACCTATTTCCAATGATCCCCAGCGTCGACTACCGGGCAGCCCATGCGTTCGCCCTGGCCAACATCTCGGAACTTGCCGGCGATGTCCTTCACTGGCGCCAGCGCGCCAAGATGAAAAAGGCCGGCAAGCTCAATGAGCTGGCCAACCTGTGCAAACCGTTCTCGGCCCTGGATGGCCACTTCAACGCCGCCCGCGACATGGTGATGAAGATCGCCCTGGAGCAGGCGATGGATCAGCCCGTGGCCGGGCCGGTTGTCTCTCCGTACTCGATGCACGGCGACATCACCGAGCGCGAGCGGGACATGCGCGATCATGAATCCTACCGCCGGCTCATGCCCAAGCTCGTACAGCTGGTAGATGCGGCAGGTCAAATGTCTGATCCCGAGCTTATCGCCTGGGAGGCCGCGCTGCCGTTCGATGAGCTGATCCAGTACATCGGCATCACCCATGATCGAAACACGCTCAAGGCCAACGTCGACGCCGCGCGACGCACCCTTCGCTGCAGTGCAGGGGAGCTGAAGGCAGCTAGCTAAGGTTGCCTTCCGGCTCTGGATAGATGCTCTGTAGCGTTCCGTTCAGGAGTTGAAGTGCCAGGTGCAGGCCAGTGATGACGCTGCTGACGTAGACAATCTCGTCCACATACCCCTCCTGCGCTGGCGCCTTGGTCATCTCGACTTCGATGGCCTTCAGGTGTCTGCTGCCCGTTTCGATCCAGCTCTCGACTTGGTTCTCCAGCCCGTGGAGCTGTTCATCGGTTAGCGCAATCTCCTTCAGCAACCTCTCGTAGTATTGCGGCGACAGACGCACTAGCTTTGGGTTCTCGGCTATCTCGTAGGTGTTGAGCGCGTTGCCGCCGTACATGGTGTCCTGCAGCGCCTCATCGAGCTCGCCGCGCAGGTAGTGTGAGAGGATCAACACGCCGTCATAGCGTCCGTTGTAGCGTCTGCATTTTTCATCCTGGGGGACGCCACGCACAATGGCCGACACGCGCATGGCGCTGGCCATCCGGCCGATGTGGCCGGCGAGATCCTCGATTGCGTAGATAAGCTGCACTCGCTGGTTGCCGCTGAGGTCATGCTTTACCAGGCGCTTTGCGTACAGGTTCTTGGTGAAAGGGCTGATGTACAGCAAGGCACACTCCTTGGTACGAGCAATTTAGGTGCAAAGGAATCCGGTTCCAGATTCCGATGAAAGGTGACAATATATGTGAAATTGTGATGCCGGCAATCCGGTATGCCCACTTTTCAGGGTGCTAAGCCATTCGCCGGCATGCCCTTGTTCAGGGAATGTCCTCTATGTCCGCTTCGAAATCTGTGTGGCGACGGTTCTTCAGGAACCTTTTCCCATGGGGAATTTCCTTCTGCAAGGAGTGTATGGACTCGGAGCTGTTTGTCTTCTACGTGGCAGCCGCAGCTTTTGGGCTCGTATCCTGGGCGCTCGGCCAGATCATGATGTATGCCGGGATGCTGAGTCCCGACCTTGACGCTGCTTCTGCTTTCTCCGCAGGGATGGAGACGGCGGCTTTGATCTTCGTCGGCCTAATCGCTGTCGTTCGCTTTTTCAACTCGGTGGTGTCCTTCGATGAAAATCCGTAAGCGCTCCTGCCGGCGCCGGCCTGTGCCCAGCTTCTACAAGGTCATCAGGCGTTTCTTCCTCTGTATGGGCGCTCTGTTCGCGCTCACTGTGGCGGTGATCCTTCAGTACGGTGCTTTCTCGCTGGTGTACGGGATGATCAAGGAATCAAACAGTGGTGAGATCCCTTGTTTTCAGCGAAGCCATAGAGCTGCGGGTGCTTGTCGATGAGCCTTTCACGATGGAGTGACGAGGGGAAATGCCCCACCGTGAAGGCAAGCTTGCTGCAATTCTTGATCTCAACTCGATTCTGGTCGCGTGCCTTGAGGTCTTTCGCCTTTGTGGCTGGAGTGCTTTTCCTGGATTGGCTCCTAATCTGCATTCTGGCCACTGTGTTCAGGGCTGTCAGCTGTGCTGGCTGGTACTTCCCGTCATGTGATACCCCTATGGACTGGTTCGGATTATCTTCGACCATTCTTGGCATTTTTCTAGCCGGTTTCTCTCTTGGCGCCTGGACTGTTGCCTATTGGTGTTGGCGCCTCTGGCGTTTTGTTGGGCGGAAGATCCATCGACTCATGATGGACGCCTTCCACTTCGAAGATCAGAAAACTGTATCCACGGCAGAGACTGCCCTGGAGCGCCTCAAGGGGATTGTGAATGACCGTCAGCTGTAGCCTTGGGCGCATTGCCCGAAATTTCTGGCCCTGGCTTTGTGCTGTGATGCCTGGCTTCCTGGCCAAGGCAGGTAAGGGCATCTTCTGGGTTGCTTTCTACATGACCACTAGCGCCTGCATTCCAATCCTGGTGTTCGTGCTTGTCGATTGGAGCCTGTCTGGAAATCTTCCAGAAACCTGGAACAGTCGTTCTTTGCTTCAGATGTACGGCTTGGGCTGGAGCTTTATGCTGATGGCCGTGGTGGTGTTGATTGTCGCCGCAGTCGTTATCGCAGGCCCTTGGTACTTGCTCTATCTGATCATCAGAGAAATTTGCGCTTTCGATCCTGAGGGAGCGGAGCCGGTAGGTTCTGGTGATGGTGGTGATCAATCTGGAGCCGAGAGCCATGACCGAAGCTAAGTGCACACCGGGCCGTTTCACTCGAAATTTGCTGCCTTGGGCACTTGGAGTCGTGGTGATTCCTCTCTGTCGAAAGGTCATCGCAAAGTGGAAGCCCTGTCTCCTGGTGTTGCTGTTCCTACTCGGTTCGTACTGCTCCAGCAAGTGCCTCATCTGGCTCGATCAGCTACCGCCTCATGACGACCTGCATTGGATACCTGGTCTGTTCCTGGACATCGCTAACGGAGTGGTGCCTTTCATGTTGATCTGCTTTCTGGCGCTGTGTTTGATCTTGGGCGTTCCTGCTTTGGCCAGGCGTGCCTATCGAGGCCTCAGGGCCTTGGCTGAGTCGATCTGCAATTACGACCCAAAGGGGTCGAATTAACCTGTCGCCGGCATAGGCTGGCGACATCCATTCATCATCGATAGGAGATCGGCAGGGTGAGTGATCCGAAAAAAGCGGCCAGTAATGCTTCGAACCAGTGCACTGCTTCGCTGTTTTTCCGCAAGTTGATCCCATGGCTCGTGACTGAGATGCGAGGCGAGCTTGGGCAAAAGCTGAAGTTTTTCGTGAAAATGACAGGGCTTTTTGCAGGAGGCCTCACCGGGCTGTTCCTTGGCCTTGCCGTTGCAGCGTATGCGATTGGCTGGATCTGCGCTTGGATCGGCTACCCGTTCAACCTCCTGTACCCAGGCCGCAGCCCAAGCTACAGAGATATCATGTTGCTGGGTCTCATCCTCCTGATCATGGGTGTATCCTTGTTCATTGGTATCAAAGGGCTCATCGGAAGGTTGATCGAGTGCATTCGCGCACTGCGCCGGTTCGCAGCAAAGGTCTGCTCCTACGGCTCGAAGGAAGGTGCCGGCGCATGAGTTACCTCAAGTCTAAGTTCCTCGACCTGGTGCATGTCATGCGAAAGCACTGTGTGCTGTCCTGGGGGGCTTCTACCTGGTCTTCTCGTACCCGCTCGGCTCCGTCCTCTACGAACATGGGCTGTGCATCTTCGATCCTACGGGCATCCAGGCCTTTCGGTCACAGATGTCAGATGCAGGCAGAGTTGCTGTAGCCTCGTACTTCATGGGCCACCTGGTTTTGTCCTCAATCGTCACCGTGCTCCTGTGCATATACTGGTTCATCACGCAGCGAGGCCCGGCAGTAGAGCTGAAGTGTGAAGGCCCGCCGCTCTATGGGCGCGACTTTCGTTTCAATGGCCAGGGCCTGGTTTTTGAGGGCGAATGGGCGGCCGGACACACCAATGCTGATGCGTACTCTCAGCGAGCCAGCATCGGCGCCCCTGTGGCAAAGCACACTCGCCGGGCGCCGCCGGCACTAGATGACGAGACTGATGTTGGAGGCGCGCATGCGTAAGGCTCAAGCTGCTTCCGCCATGGTTGAACTGCTTCTCGCAGTCCTGGACTGGATGACCAGCCGTCTGTGCCTGCTGGTGCGTCTGGCGTTCCAACTCCTGATTGCCGTCCTGTCCCTGGCGGTCAGCTTTGTAGCTGGTCTCACCCTGTTTTTAATCCTGGGTCTGCAGCTCCATTACCTCGGAAAAACCATCGTTACCTTCAGGCCAGGAGCCTTCAGTCACTTCCACTCATCGCTGGCCGCAAAACTCGTTCCGGCTATGGCTGATGGTGCTGTGGTGGCTGTTTGTCTGGTTGCGGCCGCCGGCATTGGCTACTTCCTGTATCGCGACTTCTCCAACTACACCAATGACCCGTCAAGGCGTTACGACGTCCTCAAGGGATTGGTAGGGCGTAGACGATGACCGGGGTGCCTCTTCGTCGGCATCTTGGGGACTGGGCGTCCACGCGCTTTCGCCAGGGTGCCCATGGCATCGCCAGGGCGGTGATGTACCTGGCGCTCCTGGTGGGCGGTGCTATCGCCACCCTGGCGGTGATCGCCATGGTGGGCTGGTTGGTTTCCCTCTCGGGCATCACCGTGCTGCATGGCAATGACCTGTCGATCCTGCAGGCGCACCTGGGCCTGCCTGGGCATCTGATCCAAGGGGTTTTCCTGGGCACCGCCATTTTTTCGTTGCTTGGACTGGCCGGGCTGATCGGCTGGCTGATTTTCCGAGCCATCAGGTTGTTTTCCGCCGGGCGCGAAAAGGCGTTTCAACCCAACCTGGCTGCCCATAGGAGCGCGCCATGATCTGGAATTTCTTTGTCGTGCTGGCCCGAGTCATTTACCAGCTGGCCCAGCTTGGTGGTTTTCTGATCGTTGCCCTGTTGATGCCTGGCTGGGTCATGGGCCAGGTTGGGTGGGAGATCGTAGGCTACGAGAGCATGAACGAGTCGGGCAGGGCGGTGAGCCACCCCACGCTCCTGCTGGCCATGATCAACAGCATGTTTGTCTGCGCCGGGGGCATGTTCCTGTTCTTTGTTGGCCTCGAAATGGCCAAGGAACATGCGGCGGCAAAGGCCAAGAGAGAAGCCGCCGGAAATTCGTAATCGGAGCTAAATTGCCGGTTACAGTCGATTTCTGCGTTACAACACGCACTTTATTGCCGATTGAGGATTTCCATGGGCTCCCGCAACGCAGTATCGCTTCGCCGCCTGCTCGCTAATTTCCTCCCCTGGTGGGGCACTCAGCTGAAGAAGTCCTGGCGTCGCCAGCAAGAATCCTACCGGGCGTTTAGGGACTCCGGGGAAGCACTTCTGTGCATTGCGCTGTTCGCCCCGGTCGTGATCTTGATGCTGGCCATGTTCGGTTATGTCCTTGGCCAGGCAATCGGGGAGTTCGTCTACAGTGTCGGCGTGTTGGTGCTGGGCCGGCCTCCCTTTGACTACACCTTGACGATGCTGCGCGCCGTGGGGTCGCTCGTCATGCTCGGTGGTCTTCTGCTGTTCCTTATGGTGTTCTTGATCGCCATCGGGCCACGCCCTTCGGAAATCGCCAAGGACATCTGCGATTTCCGATAATCCGCGCTTTGTTGCTGATTAGGTCGGGTTGAGATAGAATAACCAGCATTAAAGAGCTGATTGCTGGTTTTTTACCATGACCGAGCTTCTCACGATCCAGGCCTTTGTTGGCGGTGAATGGCGCGATGCCGCGAAGATGGCCGTGCTGAACCCTGCAAAGGTTGAGGAAGGCCGGGTAAGTGTTGGTTACGAGCTCGAGTACGGTCTCGACTTCCCGGATTCGATCTTCGAGCCTGCGTTAACCCTGAACATGCCGGTGTCGTTCAACACCGTGGATACCCTCGGTTATCCGGCTTTTGTCTACGACATCATCCCCGCAGGAGCAGCCAGGAAGTCTCTGGAGGCACGTTTTGGCGGGGATAAGCCCGATGGCATGGACATGGAGTTCTTCCTGCTGCGCCGCTGCACTCCGGCCCCCATCGGGAACCTGCGTGTGAAGGAGTCTGTGGAGTCTCTCGCTCCAGGCCTGGTGGAGGCCTTCACACGCCAGGAGGTTGTAGACAGAACCAACGCCTTCCTCGAATACGCTTACGAAGCTGGCGCAGCACTCGGTGGAGCCACCGGGGCACAAGGTCAGGCTCCCAAACTGGTGATGACCGAAGGCCTCGATGGCGCGCTCTACGCCGATGCGATGATTCCCGACGAGCAGGTGGCACGCCATTGGCTCATCAAGTTTGCCCGCAACAAAGTGACTGAGCGTGACAAGGACATTCTGCGCACCGAGTACCACTACTACCGCGCCATTGCCGAGCTTGGGCTCGAAACTGTACCGGTGGATGGGCTGGCGCTGGAGGAGGGCAGGAACCCCAGCCTCTGGATGCCGCGCTTTGATCGCCGCGTTGTTGACGGCGGGGTGGAGCGCTTGCCGCTTGAGTCGGTGTACTCGGTTTGCAACGTGACTACTCCTGGTGCGTACATGCAGCACGAGGTCGTCATCCGGACGCTGGTGGCACACTGGCAGAACAACGGGCAAGGGGATGAGGTTGATGACCTGATCTTCGAGTACGTTCGCCGCGACCTGCTCAACCGTATCCTGGGCAACTCCGACAACCATGGCCGGAACACGGCGATCATCCGTGAAGCTGAAAGATTCAGGCTGGCGCCGATTTATGACCTCGCGCCAATGATCTTGGATGAAGAGGGCGTCACACGCGTGACCAAGTGGCACTACGAGCGCGTTGCTGCCCCGATGTGGGAGATGATTTGCGCAGAGCTTGGTGATTTAACCCAAGCCGATGTCCTGTACGGTCGCCTGGTTCAGGCCGCGCATGAATTTCGCGCGTTGCCTGACCTTCTCGCCGGCATTCCGGAGGGCATCCGCGCCGCCGCGTCCTTGCCTCTAAACAACCTCGATGCACGCCTTGCTGAATGGGGCCTGATATGAAACAGCTTGACCCAATTGCACGCGCAACTCTGATCGAAGAGATCTGTCAGGGCCTTGCCATGGGAGCAGGTATTGGCGAGACGATACGCCGTCTGCGCGTAGAGGTTCTGGGAGTGGATCAGGGCACTTTCGCAGAGCTTTGTAAGATGTCGACCAGGGCGCTGTACGAGATCGAGAGTGACAAGGGGAATCCTCGGTTGGATACGCTCCTGCGCGTCATTCGTCCTTTCGGCCTGGGCATCCACTTCGGGCCGTCAAAGCCGACTTGGCTGCCACGAGGTACTATCCCTATTGCCGGCACCATGACTATTCCTAAGCCCCGCTACGAGGCTTTGGAGAAATCTAAGGCTACCCGCCGGGCACCTAAACGCGGTAAAAACCCGAAGCTGGTCAGAGCCAAGGCTGCGGCAGCTGCCAAACAAAAGCAGGACAGTGGCACCGCTGAGTAGCAGTGCCCATCACTCGAATCGACGGAACGGCGTTACATGGCGAATTCGCGCTACAACCTCAGTGCTGCCTGGAAGTACCTGCTGAGCATCAAGCCGGGCGATGGCGGCTACTACGGCTTCGACGAGTTCTTCGAAAACCGGGGTGACAAGAACGCGGCCAAGTACCTGCAGTGCGAGATCAACGCTGAGGGCCTCGCTTGCCTGTACTGCGATGATTTCTTCCTCGAAGAAATTGACCGCAAAAAGACCGCCGAGGCAAAGAAAGTCCTGGCTTCCGTTTTCGACGATATTGTTGCCCGGCGTGGCGAGTGGAGTGACTGCTGATGACCCGCGCCATTAGAAACTGATCGGAGAACACGGTGAGCACATCTTTCCCCGGCCTCCAGGCTTATAAGTCCGTTCTGATAGCCCGCGTTATGCGAGCAACCTTTGGTCAATGGCGAGAGCCTGACGCGGAGCAGTTGGCTGCCGTTTCGGCAATCGAGCTGGAGGCCTTGGGGGCCGCCTACGTGTGTACTGCCCTGTACGGGGAGCAACATCTCTTTCGGCCGCTTCGTAAGCGGCTGGCCGGCGCAAAGGTGACCCTCGAACGAAGGGGTTCCAGCCTTTTTGCCAGCACAGCTATGGGTGGCGCTGAGGTACCAATCGTTGCAGATCTCGGGCTGTTCTCCGCCTGCAATACGGAAGGCGCGCTCGAAATCCTCCGAGCCATCCAGTTCGACAACGGGGTGAACTTGCTGGATGAGGGCCCATGGAGCCTCTTCCTAGGCCAGGCATCACCGTGGGAGCTGGAAGCACTCTCCAGTGATTGGCGGCCCCGGCTGCCCCATCTGCGCGTGAGCGGAGTCGTTTGGTACAACGAACTGCTGGAAGCTCTTTTGCGTTGTGGTGAGCGTCCTGGGGCCTCTCCCGAGTGGTTCGAGGACATCCTGTGCTTTGCCGACGCCGAGATCGTCGAGCGATCTGAGGGTATGCTGCAGCCGTACCGGCCCGTATTCCAGTACTGGGATGAGAGCAATTTCTGGGATATGGACGATCTTTCCTCTGAGTCGCAGGCCTTCCGCGCCAGCGGCCTGGAATACCCGGATTGGGTTGACGCACAGCTTGCCACGATGAAGGGCGTGCGCTACGGCGTTATCCCCGTCGGACGAGAAAGTGACGTCATCGACGAAGTGCTCATGAGCAATTTCCTAACCGCTACGCAGCGCAGGGGAGACCTCGACCTCGAACTCAACTCAGGCGCCAGTGCCGGCAAGAAGGTTCTGTGTCGAACCACTACGGGCTATCTGGCCGGGTTCCGGAGGATGTGCGAGCTTGAGGCAAAGCAGTACGACCTGGAGCTGGAGATGTACTTCCCCAGGAAGATCCTCGCTGCAAAGTCCCGTGATCCTGGGGTCGTGAAGCCTCAGCCATGCGAGCTAGCGATCCAGGCGTTCGATGACTACATGCATATGCTCTACACCAGGTGGCTTTTCCCGGCACAGGCGGAAAGCTTTCCGAACACATTGCCAACTGAATTCTACCGGGCCTACAAAAGGTCGCTTGAGGGCGGCCCGGTGCCCGAGTGGAAGGCGCAGCTGCTGTCGAAAACCATCGGGATGCACGGCTCCGAGCTGATCGTTGGTAAGTCATTTTCTTGGGCGTCGGGGATTCCTGATGTCACCGAGGAGTTTTACTTCAGCGCTGGGACACGCATTGTGTTCTCCGATGCGCCAGCGACCATGGCGGGGGGAATGAAGGTGGTCGACGGCCTCCTGGATCGTGGCTGGTGCGGGATATCTCTGGATGGCGTCGAGTCGGATGCTGAGTACCCAGAGCTGCTGTCCATTCTCCTGGAGGCTCACGCGGCCGGCGAGCTGAGCAAACCAACCGGGCGCGTGGCTAGCGCTGGTGCCTTGCTTCGCCGCCTTGGCCCTGATGAGCTGATGGCCGGGCCGAAGACAGATGCTCTCTGGCATGTGGTGTTCGCCTTGTTCGGTTCCGAGCCCCTAATCCCGTTTGTTGCCAACCTGCCTGATGCCATTCAGACCCAGATGGCAGCTGATCTACTAGTCATATAAGTTCGCAATTTCGGACAAATTCACTGCCTTTCCGGCGTAGGACTTCCAGCATGAGCTACAACCTCCCAGGCCTCGATGCCTTCCTCAAGAGCGAGAGCGAGCGCGTCAATCACGCTCTAAGCTCCGGCTGGGAGAATCCCAAGGTGCCTATCTACTCGACCTTGGCGAATGTGGAGCCCGAAGGTTTGGCTGCAGCCTATGTCTTCACCGCGACAATTGGTGATACCGCTGTCCTGGAGCTGATCCGCATACGCCTTGATGGGGCGCAGGTTCGTCTGGAGCACAGGGATGGGAAGACCTACTGCAGCTCCATACACGGCGAAACCACGCTTCGCGCAGCCGCTTACAGGCCGTTCTTCACCGTTGATGGCCCGGCTGCCATGGAAACGCTGTGCATGATCCAGCAGGACACTGGCGTCCAGATCCTAGATGAGGGCCCTTGGTCTTTCCTGTTCCGCCAGGCCGGCGACGGCTTCATGCAGACTTACTCCGTGCTCAACCCGGAAGGCCTCCTGCTGCCTCATCTGCGCGCCGACAAGACCATCGGCAACTCGGAGCTGCTGCGGGCGCTAAAACGTCGTGGCAAAGCTCCTGGGGCGTCTGCTGAATGGTTCGAGGACATCCTCTGCCTGGCCGACCCAGAGATGATCGCTGAGTCCGGCGGCGAGCTGCTCCCGTACAGGACGTTCTTCGACTGCGACGGTGGCAACGGGATGCGCCCAGTAGCGTCTCTTTGCAAGGAGTCGCCAGCCTTCCGCGAGAGCGGCCTGAATTTCGAGGAGTGGATGCTTCGGGAGTTCAGCCAGATCGATTTTTTCAAGATTGGGCTGGAGCCTGAAGGTCGTTCCCCAGACATCATCGACAAAGTCCTCATTGATACCTTCCTGACCCCGGCCCAAAGAAGAGGGGAGCAGCTGGTGGCTCAGCAAGCTGGCACCGTCCTGTGCCGTACCAAGGTGCAGTACTTGGAGCGGTTTGCCGCCGACAGACCGAAAAAGCTTAAGCACGTGGTTGAAAAGGTCAGGTTATACGCTCCGCTGGCTATCTTGGCTGCCAAGTCGCGCGACCCCAAGATGAAGCACTTTCAGAATGACGCCATCAATCAGTTCCATCCCTGGCGCACGGCAGCTCCTACGTTCATGAAAGAGCTCTATGAGGTTAGCGTCGGGCTTCGACAGGAAAACTGGTTAGCTTTTTCGCTCCCTTCCCACTTTTACGAGACCTATCAGCTGGCACTCCAGCGGCAGGGGCAAATCAGTGAGTGGCAAGCCCACCTGCTTCGTAACGTGATCGGCACTCCGAACACTGAGTTTCTGATCCAAAAGTACTTCCAGGGCCCCAGTCAGCAGGACAGGCAGAAATCTGAGATGACGTTCTGTCCTGGAACCGATCTTATGTTTGGGAATATCCCTCACACCATGGCCTGTGGCATGGATGAGGTTGATGCCTTGCTGAAGCGAGCGACCGGAGTGTTGAACATCGAAGGTGTAAGCTCTGACTTGAGTCTGCCTGACCTGCTTGCTCTGATGGTGGCGATGTACCTGGACGGAAGGGTGGAGTCACGGGCAGCTAAAGCGGTCGTCGTGGGGGCCCTGATGCGCTCACACGGATTCGATACCCTACTGCCTTTGCTCAAGGCCCCTGAGGAATGGCATTCAGCCTACGTGGTCTTCGGAAGCGAACCGCTTCTTCCGTTTGTCTCCAACCTGCCTGAATCCCTGCAGACGGTTATGGCTGCAGACACCTTTAACCTCTAGCCCTACATTTAAGACTTAAAGGTTAAGTTCGATGACAGCATCATCTGACGCGTGGGTTAAGGCGAAGCAGTTTATGTTCGCGCCATTCACTGACTGTCACCTTACCGGGACATACCTTCAGATTTTGGACACGTTAAGTCCTATGGAGATCGCCCATACCCTGGTGATATCAGCTGCCCGTGGCCAAGTCGACATCCTTCGTGAGTGCTGCCGTAGGCTTGAGGGAATACCTGTAGAGATCGAGTACCGTCAGGAGCGTAGGCAGAGCTTGGCCTGGTACGTAACTCCTATGGGGGCTCAGAAGATTCACAATGGCGAGATAGACCATAACCTTGGCTCTCTGCGTTCCCCTATGGAGCTTAAAGAGATCTTAGGGCTGCTTCGCAGGCGAGGTAGCGAGCTTTCGATCAATAGCCCCTGGTGCACATTCTTGTTCGGCCGGAGTGCTGACAACCTTGCTCATCATGCCCCAATGGATTCCCGGCATTTGGCCCGAGGGATCAGTCTTCCCGTGGTGCGTGACGGAGGGGTTGGGACAGTAGAGGCGCTTGATGTCTTGCTCGATCTTTCTCAGGGGGCCGACTGGGGCTATTACGAACCCATGCTCTGCTGGGCCACACCGGAGATGATTCAGCGGTACCCTGAATCACTGCTTCCCTACCAGAAGGTGTTCAGCGGGCGATTGCTGCCCGGCGTCGTGCTCGAGGGTACTTACCATGATGGTGGGTATGATTTTCTGCCAATGGCGCGTTTGGAGGAGGCTGGAGCCTCTGAGGGAGATAGGGAAGGGCTTCCATTTGAAAAGTGGTGCCAGAAAGCCGTCGAGAGTTTCACCTACATCCACTGTGGTGTGCAGTGCATTGGGCGAGACCAGGATGTGGTTGATTGCTTGCTCTTCGATACCTTCATCCCTGATCTTGTTCGGATTGGTTTTAACTGGCCTGTCGGGCTGACTCTCTGCCGAACGGCCCTTTCGTTCCTGGGAGGTTTGGGGCGCCTGGAAGGCACAACCAGTGAGGGGACGTCCGAGGGGGCAACTGGGCTGATCAATTACTTCCCCGTGTGCATGACGGCATGTCGACTTGTCCCTGCACTCGGAAACGATCTGGTAAAGCAGGACAGGTTCCGGCTAAAGGACACGCACGATACGGTTGAGCGGTTTCTGACAAGCTTCTACTGGAATGATGCTCCGGTCGAGTTCAGCAGGCCGAAAATGCCTCAGGTGGTTCTGCAGTCCATGGTTAACCGGGTGATACAGCAAGAGCTGTCGGTTTCCGATGTGATTTCACTGAAGAAGTTCGGTGTAGACCTTTCGGGGGCCATAGCACAGGTCGACTCGGTACTCCTGGGGTACAACGACTTCGATAATCGCCAGGATGGCTTGCCAGTTTTCGCCTCACTGGAGGTGATGACCAATGATGCCGAGGATCGGATTCAAGACCTGATCCAGATTGGCTGCCTGGCTGTTTCAAAGGCGGATGGCCCAATCCTGATCAACGGTGTGCCTTCGACGACTGGGCCGCTTCGTGTGCTCCGGGGGCTGTGCAGTCATGAGAGACCCGTGAAGCCTCATCTAGCAGGGGCTTGCTCATGGATTGGATACGCGAGTGTGGCACTCCACCTTGGCCCTGAAGAGCTGTTGTCGGTTGTTGCTGTTGAGGAAGACTGGCGCCAGCTCCTGGCTGTGTTCGGCGCCGGGCCACTCCTGGACTACCACGACCAGGTACCTGAGGACGTGCTGACCCAGCTAGCTGCCGACGTGCTGGACTTCTGACTGTCGGCCTATAGGCCGACATATCGGCGCTGGCTGTATGCCTATAGGCCTACATTTGCATCATCGCAATTTGCTATGGCGCGGGTGCCAGGCGTGGCAAAAAGCCGCCGGCTCTGGGAGTATCCGCCCCTTGTTGTCTAGAGACGAAGGAGCGCAGATGGCTGGAGTATTGCTTTGGTCGAAGGAGGAGATGCAGCAGAGCCTCGAGGAGGCCGCTGAGGTGATCTTCCATAGGGCGTTGGTCGAGACCTATGGCTCGCTCAACCCGCCGCCGGGTTCGACCCAGGCGCCACTGCCTGTTCCTGATCCGAAGAAATGGTCGACCAAGCTTGCCACGGCTTTGGCCGCCTCTGTGCCGCTCTCGAGGTTCATGGGTAACGTGGTTGTGGAGTGCAATGCAGCGCTGTCCCTCTCAATCAGCCAACACCACATGGAAGATGTTGACCGCATGGGGGCCGATCTCCCCCAGTCCACCAAGACCTTGTTGGTGCGCTTCAACAACTATCTGGAGACAAATAAGGGCGACGTCAAGATCCTGGGCCTGGCCGTCTTCTGCTTGCTGCGCTCCTTTGCCGTCACGACAAAATACGGCGATGACGACTACGTGAGCTTCACACGGAAGGTGGAGAGGGCGCTGATCTCGGCCAATGGCGACAGGCTCATCCAGCTTCTGACGAAGGGTGTGCGGGAGTACGTGTCTGGTCACGACAGCTTCGCAAAAGCCATTGGCAAGAACGCGCCGATTGGTCTCTCCACGATGACCGCTCTCTGTCCGGACGCGCGGTACTTCGAGATTCCGTAGCCGGGGCCTTCAGATGAATGTGCCATTGTCATTTCAGAGGAGGGTGGTGTCGGCCGGGAACGGTATGCGACCATTCGCCTGCGTGGTGTTTGTGTCCAATGTCAGGAGACGGGGATGAGCTACAACGAAACGCTGCAGTGCTATGAGGATGAGCTCCAGACTCTGCTAGAGCTGGTTCATCCTGTGATTTTTCATCCTGATTTGATGGATGGCTACCTGGCGCTCGTAGAGGAAGAAGAGCGTCAGACTCCTCTGGCCTGGGCCAAGGCCATCACCGCTGCCTGCATGCAATCAAAGGAAGTTTCCAGCTTCGTCGCTGGTTCAGCACTCGCGGGTATCAACAGTCTTCGGCTGAATGATGCTATCGCCTGCTACGAAGAGCTCATCGAGGACACCGTTCCGTGGGAAGCGGAAGGTCAGATGACTGACTTCGTGTTGAGTCTGAAGGATGGCGACCGAATCTACGATTGGCTGGGGGTGGCCTTTTTCTCCATCGCCCGGAGTCTATCGAACAGTGTCTTTGGCGCCATCGAGCAACCGAGCAGCTTCGGCATGTTCCAGATGCGCCTGGATCATGCCTACTCGACAGGCAACACCTCGGCGCTGATCAAGCAGCTGCAGGAGGACATCAAAGCATTCCAGGGCGAAGACGAGAGCTGGCCGCTGGCAATTGGTCAGAACTCATCCCTGGCTGTCGCGCACATGGTACTGCTGGCGCGTGGTTCAATGATTGCTCAGCATCGTCCGCCCTACGAAGTGCATTGAGACCGGAGGTCTGCGTCTATGGCCGATCCAATCCTGAAAGAGTGCCCAGACTGTGCTGAGCTGTGGAACTCAGCTCTTGCCCGTTCTCACCGCTGCCCAGCTGAACTTGATCGTGAGCAGCTCGAGCGCGAGGCTGCCACCAGGCAGCGGAAAGAGTTTGTAGGCCCGACACCGGATTCGGCGATGGAGAGGCTGCGCCGGCAGCTGCGAAAAGAGGCCGGAGACGCGTGACGAAGAGTGCGCCTGTGCTTATGGCAGACGTGGCGCCTGGCTCCCTGGTGCTGGCGCTTGGCACCGACTGGGTTGCCTGCACTGACGCGCTACCCTGGAATGACGTCTACGAGCAACTCCGGTATGTGGTCTACAGCCCATCGTACTGCGGAGACATGTTCGTCTGTGGATTCGACTATTCCGGGCCTACCTGGTGGAGCAAGAGCCTGCAGCTCGGCATCACCGGAGTGACTCATTGGCGCCTTGCCGGCGAGCACGAGCAGGACTTCACCGCGACCAGGGCTCAGTTGCCGGCGGCCAAGATTCCCAGGAACGTAGAGGCTCTCGATCAGCTCAAGCGCTGGTGGGACTGGTTTGCTGATTCTCGCGGTATAGAGCGGTAGTCAGCAGGCCTGATATTGAAAGCCCCGGTCGTGCCGGGGCTTTCCTATTTTGGGTCGGGTTACATCGGTGTGATGAAGCACTGGGTTTTGTTCAGTACCGAGATGGTCTCATTGATCGCCTGATCCTTTTGGTACACCTCGCTGTTGCTGCCAACGAACAGGTAGGCGCGGTTCAGCAGTCGGTTGCAGGTGCCATCGTCACGCACGTTTGTGTCCAGGCCCAGGACAGTCATCATCTGGGAGCTGGCGGTGGTCTGGTACCGTTTCTTGGCCAAGGCGCGGAAGGCGGCAGGATCGATATCAGCCAGGACTTTGTCCTTCATCATCTGGACGTTGAAGCGCTGGGGCTCGTCGGAAATGCCCTCCATGTCGTCATCGGCGTTAGCGAGGGAGAGGCTGACAGCGCGCATGTTCCCAAGCTCGGTGCCGGCCATATCGACCTTCATCATGTAGCCAGCTTCGTTCATGAAGATCAGGGTGCAGACCTGCTTTCCGTTGGAAGCGGCGCAGGAACGAGCAGACTTCTTGGAAGCTAGATACAGCGACTTGGTCAAGGGTGAGCTGTCGAAGTCGAACTGTGCAGAACCGAGTACCACGGCTCCAAGGCCGTTCACCTGGGTCGCCTCCATCAGTTCAGCGATATTCAGTCGGCGGAAGTCGGGAAGATCCTGGCGGGTGAGGGGATCTGTGGTCTTGCCGATCTTCGCCAGCTTCTTCGGAGCCAGTCGTTCGATCTCTTCCTGGACACAGGCCTCATCACACTTGCCGGCTCCCACTCGCTTCTGGAGGTCGTTGAGGGCGATTGTTGCGTCATCCGCCTGGTAAGCCACACCGGCAGCCGGTAAACGGCGGTCAGTCTTCTCGAACATCTCCACGCGGTCGGCACTGCCATCCTCAGGGATGTACACGCTGGCGCCGAAGACATCGCCTGCCTTGTTCCTGAGGAGGTAGTAGCAGTAGGGCATACCACCACTGCTGCAGCTCTCCACTTCCGGTCGACCTTTCTGGCGTTGTTCGGCGACCAGATCATCGGCCGGCTCATTCGAAACCTTGGCAACTTCAGCCTGGGTCAAAGGGGTGATTCCGGCGCTGGCAAGGGCCTGCCTTGCTGCATTGTAGGTTTTGCCGGCAACGATGGGAGGTGCGGCTGCGTGAGCCGTGGAAATGCAGGCGAGAAGGAGGGCAGAGCTGATAATTTGCTTCATGGACATCCCTGTAAATATCGCGTAGTTGCGTTTTGACATGATAGAGTAGGAAACCTTCAACGTGAAGGGCCAGAGAAACCTCTTTTCTGGTGATATTGATCCTACATCTCGCTTTAGCTTGTACATGTACTTGCCAAGGACGCCCACATGTCTTTCCTACGCCACCCCGTAACCCGTTGGATTCTCTTTCTCCCAGCGGCCTGCATTGCCTGGGCCGTCGTAATGCTTTTGATCCGATTCCTCAATGGATTCTGGACAGATCCTGACCCTGCCAAGCTCAGCTACTTCTCTGCCTTTGGAGAAGCGCTCGTCCAATTCGCCGGCTGTTTTGTGTTTGTGTTCGTAGCTGCCATGGTGGCACCTGCTGGCAAGGTATTGGTCAGCGCCATCCTCATGGCCGTCGTTGGCATGGTAGGCGTCCTCAGTCTGATTTTCTCGGTGACGCAGGGCCAATACCCGATGGTCATCGTCTTCGTAGGAGGTCTGCTCGGCCTGGTCAACGCTGTCGTGGTGGTGCACAAGCAAACTCCTGCGTTCCAGCCGGTATAGGTGGGCCATGCTTCACGCCGCAAACAAGCACAAAACCCGGTACTGGGAACGCTATCAGGGCGTTCGTCTGGAGGGAGAGACTGGCGTCCGCGCGGAGGATGAGATCGTCTCTACCGTATTCGGCCCGCTAGCGTTCTTGCCGCCGGCAGCCATCGCTGCCTTCTGGATGGCGGTTGTGCGTTGGGAGCCGGACTCTGCCGGCGATCCTTTCCCGGCCGGGCCGGTTACCGGCGCCAGCATGGAGTTCTGGCCCACTCGGTACGAGCGCGAGCCTGATCTTCGTGTGGTTCTCCAGTGGGGTGAGACCAGCGTGGTCATCCTGGTTGAGCTCAAGTGGGATAGCGGTCTTTCGCCTGACCAGCTCCAGCTGCAGTGGAACGCTTGCCTGGATGAGAGCGAGAAGAGTAGGGCGCTGCACGTGTTCATTGGCAAGGACATCGGCAACGCCCTCAATGATGCAGCCAAGGATGACGTCTGGGCCGGCAGGCTCCACCTGCTGAGCTGGTTTAACATCCTGACGATCCTGGGTTCTCTCGGTGGCCCCGGTGCCGATCTCCTGCAGCTGTGGGGCAGTGAGGTGTCAGGCTTGCTCGAGTTCCTGGGCATTCGTGCCTTCGATGGCTTTAGCCGTCTAGCTGTTCCGTATGCGCCCCAGGGCCTGGATGCGAACTTCTGGTGCCCGTTCGATGGATTCGCCTATCTTGATGTGCCTGATGCCCCTGAGGGCGATGAGGCCATGTTCTTCGCAAGGAGTGATGCATGAGCGCGAAAGGTTTTCAGATCTCGGCCAACTTCAAGTTCGTGGCGGAAGTAGGGCGCCAGTGCGATAGCCTGGCCGAGACAATCAAGGTGGAGCTGTCCAAGGCCCTGGCAGCCAAAGATGCCGGCGCCGAGATTGTTGCCGAGCAGTGGTCGAAGGTAGTGTTTCGAGATGATGAATCCGGTTGGGTCAGCACTGACATTGCCTACTCGCTACCCCTAAAGGTCGCCGAGGAGCCCATTGGCAGCCTGTGCTTCCAGATCAGCCTGGCCGGCAACGGGATGAGTTTTGGCGAAAACCGCGAGCCACTGCTCCACGTGTGCTTCTGGACGGGTGGGCCCATCAAGTTCCCGGACAACTACATGGGTTTCCCCCTCATGGATGAGCCGGTGGTGGAAGCCGGCCGCCTCCTGAACCTTTCCGGGGATGGGGATGAGCTGAAGTCCTGGACGTTCAGTCTTCGGCTGATCAGCGTTAATGGATTCAGCGATGTGCTGACCAAAGTCGTGAACCCGGCGGTAGCTTTGCTGCAGGGTCGCCTGGCCGAAGAGGCGCTGCCGGAGTCCATCGAGGGTCTGGCCCTCTACTCCCTGGAAGAGCCAAAGATATCCTTCCAGGGCGAATGAAGCGTGATGCTTGATCCATGGGGTTGACGCACCCCAGGCGGGGACATAAACAACGTATGGTGTTCCCAACGTAGGATGTGACCATGTCCCTGGAAGAGTTCGAGCTCCGTAACGGAGAGATCACCGTAATGACCGAGGCCGTGGATGACGCCACCTGGCGATCAACCCCGGAAGAGGGCGATACCGTGTGGCTGCGGCCAGCCGGGCAGGGGCATGACATCCTGGTCAGGGTTGAGGCTGTTGATGGCGGCGTCTTCACGGGTCGAGTCGTTAGCTTTACTGATGGTACGCCCGGCCTACTGAGCCCTATGGGCTACTCGATTGGTCAGCCGGTGGGCTTCACGCACCGGCAGATCCAGAACATCGAGATCGGCTGCGCCTACCCTGGCTGACTTGCCGGTCAGCCGGTAGTGTTTGATGCTCGGGTTTTCAGTCTGTAATATTTACCTGCTTGCTCCGAGATTGCGTGGGCCTCGGCTTCACCTCGGCGCTGCGGGAGAAAAAAGTGGAAAGGCCCTCATCGAGAGATGAGGGCTTTTTTCATTCATGGCCCTTGGAAAGCGAAGCGGCACTCCCATATCCTGATTCCAAGATGGCATCACGGACGGAACGGGCATGTCGCAGAACAAGATCGAGATCGCAGAAGAGCTCCCTCATTACGAAGTCGAGCAGGATGATGCACCTATTCGGCCCAGTACGGCCGGCATTGCTGGTCTGGCAGCTTCTGCACTTGATCAAGCGGAGAAAGGTATCCGTCGGGGGTTCCGTGAAGCGCATCGGCTGACACGCGTCCAGGTGCCGCAGCGCGCCGGCAACATGGCTGAGGTCTACCACACCGCCTCTTACAACATCGATGCGACAGCAAAGGGTATATCCGCTCGTGCGCAGATGACCTTTGACCTTCCCGGCGGACACTGGAAGCGATCTCCCAAAGATGTGCTCATCACCACCAGGAAGGGCACTTTCAGTGCTCAGCTGAAACAGACCACTAGCCCAAGTACTGCTACGGTTGTACGGAGCATGGCTGACCCGAAATATTCCGGGGTCGACATCATCGTAGGGCCTGCGGACATCATGCCAAAGGCTCGCCGCTATTCAGAAGGTCGCCTGAAGACACCCTCGAAAGCCAGCAGTCCGAAAGTCACCGAGCAGGGCCATCGCCAAATCCTCGAGAAGGGCGTTGACCGAATGAGCGTTGGCGGCGCAAGCAGCGAGCCTATTTCCAGCGCAGAAGCTATCCGTATGGCGGAAGACCCTGCAGCTCTGGCGAAAAAGCTCAGGGGGCAGGCAGTCAAAGAGGGTGCGAAGATCGCTGGAGCGGCCGCAGTGATAGGTGGCATTGCTGGCGCTGCGACCAGCAAGGAGAAAACCCTGAAAGGGAAGGCCAAAGATGCGCTTAAGTCCGCAGGGGTAGCAGGAGGTGGAGCGGCTGCGAGTGTTCTACTGGCTCAGGGGCTGAAGGCCGCCGGCCAGCGTGTGAATCTGCTCCGGCCGCTTGCAAAGGGCAATGCCGCAACTCTCATGGTCGACATGGGCATTACGATCCTGCACCAGGGCTACAAGTACGGGAAAGGGGATGTGACCTTCGCTGAAGTCGCTGACGCTTGCGCCGAGAAAGGCGCCAGCATAGGTGGTTCGGTGGGAGGAACAGTCCTGGCCAGCGTTGGCATTGGGATGGTTTCCGCGCCAGGCGCCGTTGTTCTCGGCACTGTAATCGTTGGTTCCACAGTCGGCGGATACGTTGCGCCGAAAGCCTATCGAGCAACCAAGAAGCTCCTGGGCAAGCTGTTCGGGGCGGAGGAGAAACCGCTATCAGCGGTCAGGCGCCGGCCGAAGCCGGCAATCTGAGGTTTTCTGTGGTTTTCGCTAGGCCCACTCCAGCATGATCGCCAGAGTGCTCTCCAGCGGGTAACCCAGACAAAGCCCGGTCAGCATCAGCTCGAAGAGGCTTTCAGGCCTCTTCCAGTCATACTCGGACACAACCTGGACAGGGTTGAGGTCGGCAACCTTGACCAGGCGTTTCATGAACGTCTCTGCACCCAGTTTGGTGCCCTCTCCGTAGAACCCTGCAATGGCGCCCAGATCGAACAGCTCACCCATGGGCTTGTTCGACCCGAACATTACCCAGGTAATGGTTGCGGCTGTCTCGGGGTCGGAGTGGATTTCGTAGCTCATGCCGGCTCGTTCGACACGCTCTACCAACCCTTGCCAGTCGTTCTGGGGCTCCATGAACATCACATCGACGATTGGCTTGTGGCCAGCGAATACCGCTTCGATGATCGCCGGGCCATCGTTGAGCATGCGGTTGTCCTCGTCGCGCATAACCATCCCGGCCATGGGCAGGTTCAGCCAGCGGATCATAGGGTGTTTGGGAGCGACGACGTCCCTGGGGAAGCTGTATCGACGATGGGCGTAGCCGTTGTGGAGCACCCGGACGATTTTCTTGTGCTTGGTCTCCCGGACATCAAAACCATTGAGCGTTCGGCCCTGGCTGTCCTTGTTCGTGCCTGGTCGAGGCTGGGGTTCCTTCAAGGCCCAAAGGTAGGGGACTTCCAGGTGCGTCGGGATGTTACTCATGCTGGCTCCAAGCCATCTTTTGCATGGTGACATAGTGACATGAGTGGTGGCTGGTGTATAGAATCCGCCGACATTCTCATGGAGGTAATGCTGGTGAAATCGAAGATCGTCCTGATTGCTGCACTGGCAGCTGGTGTATCTGCGTGTTCCTTCTTCGATGATCGCCTGGAGACACAGACTGTAGACGGCTGGAAGTTCCCTGGAACGCCGGCTACCGCTAAAGAGCAAGGTATCACCGACTGCCTGAAGAAGCAGGTCAGCTACGTCTGCAGAACCAATGGGCCCGCATCCTTCTTGGGGGTTCCTGCACTGCGGGCGCTGGTAACCATCACTGCCGAGGACAATTTCGCTTCGCGCATGCCTAACAAGCCAGCTCCTTCACTGGAAGGAATCCCTTACGACAAGCTGAGCTATCGCGGGATTTATTTCGTTTTTGCTGACACCAAGCTCCTCGAAAAGGCCTTCGAAATGCAAGGTTGGGTGATGGGAGTTACGGGGGATAAGGACACACCAACCGCCTATGTGCACGAAGGCGTTCAGGCCGAAATCTACCTCCTGGATAAGACGATCAGTATCATGCCGGCTTCATCCGCTGAGGTTGATATGCAGCTGGAAGTGCACAAAAAGCGCATCAAGGACGGCGATTTGGCGCAAGCCAAGGACGAGTCATTTTCGGAGTATATGAAGCGATGATCCTCTGTGCGCCGGCACCCCGGCGCACGGTGTTTGCGCTCGACACCCTGCATAGGCATTCAGCACTAGGTTGTTCGACTGTTGTTACTCATGGAGGTAGTTTCGTTGAAAATGAAGTTGGCTTTGCTCTGTGCTCTGGCGCTCGGTGTGTCCGCCTGCGGTATTTTCAGCGACCGTCTGGAAACCCAGACTGTTGACGGCTGGAAGTTCCCTGGAACCGCAGCCATCGCAAAGGAGCAGCAGTTCACCGACTGCAAGGAAGGAAAGTTCAGTGCCACGTGCGTGAGATACCAGAAGACCGCACTCTTTGGTGTGCCAGCCCTGATTGTGGGGGTCACAATAGATGGCCGCGACAATTTTGCCGCTCACCCTGGTAGAGAGGCAGCGCCTTTCTTGCGTGGCATTCCTTTCGACAAGCTGAGCTACCGTAGCATCAGCTTTGCTTTTGCTGACGCTAAGCCCGTCGAGAAAGCCCTAGAGGTAGAGGGATGGGTGATGGGCGAAACAGGCGAGGCAGGGATTCAGACCGTTTATGTCCACGAGGGCATTAAGGCGAAAATCTTGATGAAAGGTGCCAATCTAACCCTGGCTCCTGCGTCGTCTGCTGAGGTGAAAGAGCAACTCGCCATCCACCAAAAGCGGATCGATGATGGCCAACTGGCACAGGTGAAGGGCGAGTCCCTCGTCGATTACATGAAGCGCTGAAGCTTCTCAGCCGCTGAACGACGCCCCTTAGAACTCGACCCGCCCAGGTAGGTGACGAATGCTCAAGATGATCGTACAGGTGCTCTGCTTTGCTCTGCTGGGTTTGTCCTCGTTTGCTAGTGCCGGAGGGGAGCGTTTCTCAAGCCAAAGCGTTGGAGAACTGATGTTCCCTGGCGATACGTCGACGGCAAAATTCCGGAACTTCACCGACTGCAAGGCTGAAGACCGGAGCTACGTCTGCTACAGAACCGTGCCGACATCGTTGTTCGGGGTTCCCGCAGTTAAGGCCTGGGTGACGTTCACAGGGGCTGATAATTTCGCCGAAGAGCTGCCGGCTATGGAGACACCGCCCGTAGATGGGCTCCCATTCGATAAGCTGAGCTACCGAGGTGTCTCGCTTACCGTTTCCAGCCCGGATCTGCTGCGGAAAGCGCTGAACATGAATGGCTGGACGGTGGGGGAGAAAGGCGAAACTTTGGTGTATTTCCGGGAGTCGTTTCGGGTGAAGATCTACGTGCATGGCAGCTCGGTGAACCTCATGCCTGCAACGGATAGCGAGGTTCAAGGGCAGTTTGCGATCTACGCAAAGCGCCTACACGAAGAAAGCATGGGGAGTTCGAAAGGGAAGAGCTTCACCGATTTCATGAAACCCTGAGCCTGTATACCCTGGCCGGGTGCGGTGTTGAAATCCTGACTAGACTTCGCTGGATGAGCCATAGAGGGAATCGTGGTGAAAAGGACTCTGAATGTCTTTGGCTTACTGCTTCTCAGCTTCTCGCTTGGTGTTCAGGCAGAAGGTCGGACTCGAACCTTCTACCTTGATGGGTTGGGGTTCCCCGGCGATCCTGCCGCAGCCAAAGCGCAGTTCTTTACGAACTGCACTGAGGGTGAGCGCCAATACACCTGCGAGCGGACGATACCGACGTTGTTCCTTGGCACTGATGCCACTAAGGCGTGGGTTAGCCTCAATGCCCAGGACAATTTCGCATTGGATCACCCGGTTGGCGATCCACCCCCTGTAGCCGGCGTCCCCGTCGACAAGCTCAGCTACCGTTCGATCCATTTCGAGTTTCCGGATCACGATCTGCTCGAAAAAAATCTCCGTAAGCAAGGATGGCTTAAGGGCGGCGCTACGGAGCCTGATCAGTTCTTTAAGGAAGGGGTGCCGGCCGTCATCCTTGTGAACCGTATACAAGTGACCTTGTTTCCAGCGGCACCTGATTACGTCAATGAGCACCTGGCCCTCATTCGTGATCGTCTGCATGACGAATGGCTCAAGACCCGGAAGAGCGAATCTCTGCTCGACTACATGAAGCAATAGCCGACCAGGTTCAGTTGCACTACTGGTGCATGCCAAGCTCCTTGATCCGGTAAAGGCAGTTGAGGATCGTATCTGGTCGTTCGAGCGGACGGGGCCTGCCTAAGGGCTCCGTTGTTGACTTGCGGTCAAGAATTGCCTACCTTTCGCGCCAGGTCTCCCCTGGATCTGGCGGTCGGCACGCGAAGCGCAAGCACAGGTAGCGCAACACCCCTCTTACGCACGTATCCAGTTCCCTGATCACGTGCGGGCAGCCGACACCGCAATGTGATCGCGGAGTCTGGATATGGCATTCCCCATCTCGAAAATCGACCTTGAAGGTCGTGGTTTCTCTCGTCTTGCGCGCTTCGTCCACAAGAACTGGCCCGGACAGGAGCCAATCAACCTGTCGTTCGCCCAGGAGCTGCTGTCACGCTCGCTTGGGTACAAGGACTTTCACGATCTGCAGCAGCATGCAGGCAGGATTCGTTACCCCATGGGGCCGGCTGATGCGTCGGTGATTGCTCCCCAGGCAGCTACAGAGCTGAAGGGCGTTGCCGGCCTGGATCGGAGCTCTATAAAGAGCTTCGTGGAGTCCTGGCCGGTCAACCTCCTGTCGTTCCACTCTGGGTTTGTTCGCAGCTGGGATATCGAAGGCTATCCAGAGCCAGTGATCGAGGCGCTGCGCGAAGCATACGAATATTGCTGGCAGTTCCCAGCGGGTGCGTCAGCTCGCCTCCCGAACAGAGTGAGCTTCTATAACACTATCTGCCTTCACCTTGGTTTCAAGGCGGGGCGCTCACTCTCGGATGTCCAAACGAAGTCGATCCTCGAAGTTCTCCAGGAATATCCTCCTGAGGAGCTTGCGTGGTTTTTCGACGAGTTCCAGAAAGTGAACACCAGGCTGCTGGAGGTTGCTGCAGAGTTCGTAAAACAAGGCCACTTCTTGCCGAAGGATGCGTTCGATCACCCTGACCTGGTGGACGGACTTGAGTCGCTTGGTGAGTTCCTTTCGGGAGCCTCCCTGGCCACTCTTGCCTCGCAGTTCCTCGAGTACGCGATCAAAGAGAAGCTTTCGCAGAAGGTCTTCGATCTTTATGTCTGGGGCCGGAATGACCAGGGCTTCTACAAGAAGGTCATCATCGGGCCAAAACCACCGAAGTACCGCTTCCGCCAAGTGCTCCAGGTGCCGCAGGGGGTACTTACCATCGTTGTGATGGACTCCAAAGAGGAGTCTTCAACGGTTTCCTACTGTACCTGGACAGCTCGCCTTCTTTGCCCGAAAGGTACGTGCTTGGCTACTGCGGCTGGTGGCTTGTATGAAGCTCTTGCTGAAAGGACTGGCCCTGGAGCACTTCAGTACGTGGCACAGCTACAGGGGAATCATGAGTTTGCACTCATCTCGGACTATCTGGGGCGTATTCGCGAGCCTGACGTGCCCTTGGATGAAACGGTCGATGCCCTCCTGCTTGAGAGCTCTTTCATCACTGTTCATCGCTGGGAGCGTTCGAAGGCTGCCGTAGCCGGTACTGGCCTGACCCTGCTGGCAAAAGCTCTGGAGTACATTTCCGGTCAGATCACTCAGCCACTGCATGTCCTCGCAAACATCCGCCCGTTCCAGTACGTGGATGTGCACTCGGAGGCGATTCCAGAGGCCATCCGGGTGCTACGAGCAGAGGACGAATCTAGGATCAACGCCTACCTTGATCTTCGATTGCCAGGCCTTTCTGTCGTCAAGAACGGGGTCGTGAAGAACGTTACGCGCCTCAGCCTGGATCCGATCTCCAGCCTCGGTGACACACTCAGCGCGATGGTTTGATGAGTGCCTGGGCGGCTGAGTCGCTGCCCAGCTCCATTGCAAAGCGGCTAGTGTCAGGCTTGCTCGATCACATTGGTATGCTGGGGCAGCAAGGTTACCGGGCTGGATGGCCCGGACGATCTCCCGCTGATCTCGCAGTCGCGCCTTGGGCAGCCAACCACGAGCTCACCCAAGTGATCGACCTCATTTGCCCCGGCCGGCGCCAGGCCTATCTGCGGCATGTCGATCCCATGGATAGGGCAGCATCCTTGTTGCAGTCGGCGGAGTCTGTCTTGCCTGCTTTGCTTTGCCATCTTTGATGTCTCAGTGCTGTGCTGGGAGGTGTTTTGCCACCAGGGGCATCAGCAGCCTAACCGAGACGACCATGTGAGCTCTAGTCGGTGCGTTGACCACGCGTTCCAGCATGTGCAACCAGGAGTTGATCAGCAACTGGTCGGCTGCGGACTCGGCTCTGAGTTCTTCCTCGAACTCTTCCCGCATCTTGGCGTATCGCTGGACGATCAGGGTCTGTTCGCAGTGTTTGGCGATTTCCCTGATCTGAGAGGCCTTGGAAACCAGCTCGGCCTCCATCCCGTCGTCCGATACCTCCTGTAGGGATTCCATCAGCTCAGCAAACATTTCGTCGATGTCGACGGGTTTCTGCGTTTCGGTCATGGGTACTGCTCCTTGCGTATGGCGGGCGGCGCCCGGCCTAGGACTCTAGTTTCTCGGGAACGATGGTGGCGGCAATGACCACGCCCTTGCCGTGTTTGCCATCTACGGTCTGATCGTCACGGTTGGCCAGCAACCAAGTGGCCAGGCGAATGAGGGCTTCACTGGCAGTAGGTGCAAAGGCACCGACTTCGAAGGAGATTCGCTCGTGCTTGTCTTCTTCCCACCTGAACCGAGCTTTGACCAGGCGCTGGCCGGCGACCTTAGCAATTGCGGTGCCGTAGGCCTTCGCCCGGCCCACCTCGGCCAGAACCTCGTTGTCGTTGTCCTCGATCTGGTAGAGCCTGCTGTACGAAAGTCGCGCACATCCCCACACCTGGCTCAGGAGTAGTGGCCCCTGTACGCGGTGCCAGTCGGTTTCGAGCCGGTCAGACTGTTCCTCGATTACGCGGTAGGCGTCCTCGATGCTCATGCGTTCCATGCGCTGGCGCTCCTTGTTGTCAGGCTTGTACGGCCGGGGTGGTGAGGATCTTTCCGTAGGCGTGCAGATAGGCTGTCGGGTCACCCATGTAGAGACGCTGCAGTCCGCTGACGAACTCCACGATGTCCTCGTGAGTCTTCAGGATTCGCTTGGGCAGGTGGAAGGTGTATTCGCCGGCATAGTCGAACTGGATCTTCTCGCCGGTCGCATAGAACTTCAGCAGGGCCCTGATGATCGTCCTGGTCTTGTCGGCGCTGCAGGGCCAGTCCTCCATGGTCTTGATCAGCTTGCTGATGTGCATGTCCACGAAGTTGTAGTGCAGAGCCAGGAACTGGGCATCGCGGCTGTTAGGGAACTGCCTGGCGATGACTCCTTCCAGCAGCCCTTCTAGTCGGTGGGCAAAGGTGTAGTGGAACATTGGTAGATTGAAGTTGGCGAGCGCCTCACTCGCCTTGCGCACTTCTTCGCTATCGCCCAGGGACTGGACTAGCTCCTCGTTCTCGCGGGCGCTCTCGGCGAGGACGCTCGTGAAGATAGACTTGAGGCCTTCGGTGATTTCAGTCATTGCGGCATCCTTTGCTGGGGCAGGGCGGCCTTGCGGCCGCCGGCAGGGTCAGTGGTACTGGTTGTAGCGACTCAGCAGCTCGCGCATGCCCTTGGTCTGGGGCGACAGATCGTCGATACGCTTATCGAGCACCCACAGGCGACGGTTCTGTACACCTTCACGGCGCACGAGACGGCCCAGGCCCTGCTGTAGGCGCCAGGTTGCTTCCTGATGGCCAACCACTGGCCCGGCGATCTGGCTGCGGCGTGCATGGGAGAGGGTGCGCACGGTGCCGTAGGGAAGGCGAGGAACTACCAGGTCGGTCAGGGTGAAGTCTTCGCCTACGGGTACAGCGCTGTTGCTCAAGTTGAAGCCCGTCCATGCCGCCCCGGTACCGAGCCATACCGGCCGGTTGGTGGCGTTCTTGAAGACGTGGGCGCAGGCGTTGGCAGGGAAGGCCGGCGATTGAACGATCAGACGGTCACCCAGCACGTCACGCAGGCGCTCCGTGAGGGCCTCGATGCTCGCGTAGGCCGTCAGCAGTACCTGAGTGCCCCCAACTGCGCTTTCAGCGATGCTGAGCAACTGAGAGGCTACTTCGTCGTGCCACTCATCCGACTCGGTGTTCGGGTAGTTGGCCAGGCGATGCTTCATCAGCTCAACCGGCTTGTAAATCCATGAAGGGGTAACCGGGGTCGGCACCATGAGGCGCTCGCTGGGGATCGCTAGTTTCCATCCGGTGAGGTTTGCCTTCAAAGAGCCAGTGAGGGTGGCTGATACCAGTACTGCGCTGCTGCAGGACTCCCAGAGCGCCTTCAGTGGCTTCTCCAGGTTCGCCTTGCCGGCGGAGAGCACCGCGTACTTCTTCACTGGTGTCAGCTCGACACGCACAGTGGACTGTCGGGATAGCACCGACTTGATCACGCCCTTGGCATGGCGCAGCGTCTTGGCCATGGCCAAATCGCTCTTCTTGGGCTTGAGCGCATTCAGGGCGACCAGAGCAGAGGAGGCGGCGTCCTCGAGGCCGCCGAAGCGGTCGAGATCCCCCATGAGGGAGCGGGCGCCGTACTCGTCAGCCAGGGCCGTAGCAGTTATCAGGGCGCCGAGTTCCTCGATAGCTGCCTTGGCCACGCTCTTCTTCGGTACAGACGAGGCGCCCAGGGCATGCCCCATGGCGTGCAAGTGCAACGTCTCGGTGTTCACGGCGGCGAAGGCGTCTTCCAGCTGGTGGGCTTCGTCCACGAGCAGAACGTCGGTCTTGTAGGGCAGGATGCCATCGCAGTTCATCGCCATGAGCCGGTAGTGCGCGGCCATGAAGTGGTGCGAACACATGAGGATGGACGCGGTGTGCGTCTTCTCGCGCAGCTTCTGGTAGATGTCCTCTGCCGGGCAAACGGTGCCTTCGGCTGGCTCCGAGAGCATTACCTGGCTGGTCGGAATCTCGTCATCCAGCGCCAGCGCATCGTCCAGCAGCCATTTCAGCTCGATACCGATCAGGTTGCCCAGATTTCGGGTGGCGTCAGTGACGGGCGTACCTCCGGCCGCGATCCATTCCAGGATGGCCTGGGAGCCGGTGGTATTGGCCCAAAGCGCCAGCTCGTCCGGGTCGACGAAGTTCGGTCGCCCCAGCAGTACGCCGATATCCAGGATTGCTGCGTCCTCAAAGCGGGCCAGTTCCTGGGTCAGCTGCCAGATGACAGGCAGGGGAGCGCTGATCAGGGCGCGCTTGCCGTCCAGAGCCGCGTCGAGCGCCAGGCACGCGATCAAGCTGCCCTTGCCGGTACCGGTGGCAGCCTCGGCGAAGAAGATTTTGCCCTGGGGCATGTTGGCGCGGATGGCTTCGACCATCGGATGCAGGATCGGGCGCACCAGCGAGATTCGCACATCCTTTTCGACGATATTGTTGGGTGCGGGAGCAGCCGGCTCTCCAGAGACTTCGTTTTTGAGCACAGCTTCGATGAGGCCAGCGCTGACGGTGGCGACCGACACCTTACTGCGCTCGGCCTTGGCCTTGATCGCAATGCTCAGGTGCGGCGGTGCGTTCAGCGTAAAGCCGACCACCTTGTGCTCGGGCACGATCAGGGGTTCGAGATCATCCTCAATCGCCTGCAGGAGTAGGTCTCTGGCCCACTGGGAACGGCCTTCGCCAGGAGGGGTAAGTGCCCCGATACGCAAATATTCCATAAAAATGCCTTGCTGCAATTTGTCGGTAATTGTACTTTAAAACGCATCACGAAGAACAACGGGTTTGTTAAGGAAATGAACGCACACCGTTTGAACCTTCGCCTCGGGGAGCATCTGTACCCGGATCAGGCGAGGGCCACCTCTGCTTTGCTTCTGGATAAAGTCCAGCCTTCACTGATCAGTGCCTTGATGCACTACAACGAAGGCCCGCGCGACAAGAAAATCGCGAAGGATGGGCTAGCCCCGGTTCACTTTGCCTCCCTTTCTGACGGTTTCTCCCTGATTGGCTACGGCGAACTCGGCCAGATGATCATTCAGGACATCACTCCTGTGCTTACCAAAGCCTGGAGCGAACACCTCAAGCGCCCGGTGTATCTGGACTCGACCGACTTTGAAGTCGGTATCGAACGCCGGCCCTACACCATCGAGTACTCCGTTCCTCGCCTGGTGATCCAGAAGAAGCCGCGCCATCTGGAGGCGCTGCAGGATGAAACCGCTGGCAAGGCTCACATCGAGAAACTGATCAAGCGCGGCATCCTACGGCAGTGTGAGGCACTTGGCATCACCCCGCCGGCTGACCTCGAAGTCACCTACCTGGGTTGCGATGGCGAGTTCCGCGCCAACCTTGGCCACGGCGGCGCCTGTCTGCTTGGCCACAAAGGGGCCACCTTCAAGTGCAACGCGGCCCTCAAGGGGCTCTGGTCGCTGGGTTACATCCCGAGTAAGGGCTACGGCCTGCTCAACGCGAACTACGTGCGGGGTGTAGTGAATGCTTCGGCCAAGTGAGGTTTACGCTAAAGCGCTGAAGCTGAAGCCGGAGCCAACACTGCCCAAGTGGGCCGGTGAAGCTCCTGAGACCTGTTCGCACTGCGCGATTCAGATTCAGGTTGGTGACCATTACTCCCCAGTCGTGCTTGGCGCCTTCTTCAGTGATGCGCGTGATCTGTGCGCCGCCAATGCGCTGGTTTGCTGGCGCTGCGTCATCCTGAGAACCAAGCCGGCGCTCAACAATCTGGCAGGCACTGTAGCCACCGAGCATGACGTCTTTTCCATCAGCAAGGACGTCGAGAAGGCCTGGTTCTTCACGAATCCACCTCCGGCTCCGTTCGTAGCTGTCATTTCGTCGTCGACGATGCAGCACCTTGCCTGGCGTACTCCGGTCACCCTGGATAATCGTGCGATCAGTCTGCGCCGGGGCCCGAACGTCTTCACTATCCACCCTGAATTCATTCGCCGAGGGTTGGAGATTGCCAAGGCTGTTCTGGAGAAGAACGGTGGAAAGTGGCTGGCGCCGATGCTGCTCGACCGAAACCTGGAAGAGTCCTTCCATGGGATTCTGAACCCGAAGGCGCTGGAATTTCTTTCCGAGGAAGAGCGCGAGTTCTTCCGCAACCTGGGGGCCGGCGACCGCTGGGCCCTTAGTACCGTCATGCATTCCAAGCTCCCCGAACCGTCGGAGCCTGTTTCTGTGACCGCCAAAATTCTCGATAAACTGAAGGACTGATTTTCGATGCAAATTTCCGTAGTAATGCGCAACCTGACCCCGGTTCACAGCTCCGATCCGGTCAAGTCCACCATCGACCTGGATGGCAAGATCGACAAGGGCAAGGGTTTCCCGCTGGTGCGCATGCGTACCCTCAAGGTGCCGGTGGATGTAGTCGATGGTGCGCCGTCCACCGCGTACCTGCCGATCCTGCCCTCGAACACCATGCGTAACGCGCTGCGCCGTTCGATCCTGGACACCGTTTTCGGCAGCCTGCGTGGTCGTGCCTCGCTGAGCATCGGCGCCTATGCTGCGACCTGCACCGGCAGCTCCAGTGGCAACCCGGAAGGCGTTCCGGCTACCTTCGACGAGACCCTGGCAGTGCGCGGCCACGTTTTCTTCGGCCTGTTTGGCGGTGGCCCGCGTTTGATCAAAAGCCGCATGGGGGTCGACAACCTGTACCCGATCCACCGTGATGCAGCTCGATTCCTCGGCGATGGTCATGAAGAGCGCATGCGCGCCGATAAGATCCTGGACGTGGTGTGGAAGCGTCGTGTTGACCCCATCGAGAAATGCACGGGTGAGCAGCTGGAAGAGATGATCACCAATCCCCGTGAGTCGATTACTGGCTGGGCGATCAATGCTCAAGCTCGGAAGGCTAAGGGTAAAAGCGAGGAGGGTGATGAGACGGCCAACACGCGCGGCTTGAACGCCTTCAACGCCCAAGAGGTGGTCATTCCTGGTATCGATTGGGCCTGGAAGATCCTGCTCAAAAACCCGACTGATGCCCAGGTTGGCCTCGTTCTGAAAGGCATTCAGGACATCGAGCACAACGTCGTCCAGATCGGCGGTGGCAACGCCTATGGCATGGGTGAGATGAAGATCGTTGAGATCCGTGTGGACGGCGTTCGCTACGACCCTAGTAGCGACCAGGGCATGAAGTGGGGGGACGCCTTGGGCGAAGCTCTGGATCAGCTTTCCGCTAAGGACTTCGAGGACTTCGTGCAGCCCGCCAAGGCTGATGCGTAATGCTGCCCCTCAAGGTCACATTCAAGCTGCGCAATCCGATGGTTGAGCCCGGCCGGGCCATCCATTTGGATGCAGTGCTCTCGGCCATGCGGGTTGATGCCGCAGAGCTGGAGGGTATCTCTGACCCCAACCTGGTGCAGCATGACCTCCCGGTGGAGCGCTATAACTCTCCCTCCGGGGAGTGGGTGTTCAAGGCATCGGCGCTCAAGCTGGTGCGCCAGAGCCCGACTACGCTCTGGATGCACACCGGCCGTTCTGACATGGTGATGGCGGCGGAGGATCGCGCCAGCGGTTTTCTTAAGCTGCGCGGCGCCAAGCCGAACCCGGCCGGAGGCCCGTTCAAGGCCTCGAAGTTCAACCTGGACATCGTCTTCGCAGACCTGGTCGGCTACGTGGTCGGTGACCGAGCCGGTATCGAAGCTCTCCTGAGCGATTGCCAGCAGGTCGGCGCCCGCCGTGGAACTGGCTTTGGTTGGGTCGAGTCGATCTCGGTGGAGGAGGTGAGCCTGGCTGAGTGCGCCTGGTACAACCGCTCATTGCCGGATGACTTCGAGGGAGTCGAGGGTGTCCAGCTCGATCTGGTTCGTCGCGTCGGCGCCTTGCGCGCCCCCTATTGGAAGAAGACTGCGCATACCGTTGTGCTGGCGCCATTGGGGCATTGATTCTTCGGTGGAATTTTAAGCACTGATTTTTCCCATATTTATCAGGCTGCTACAGTAAGGGTGTTCCCCGCGCTCGCGGGGGTGAACCGGCCTACAAGGACGCCGCATCCGAGGGGCGCTCGTGTTCCCCGCGCTCGCGGGGGTGAACCGATTTCCTCAAGCAGCTCCTTCCGCCTCGTGCCGTGTTCCCCGCGCTCGCGGGGGGTGAACCGTCCTCAACGTGACTCGAGCTCGTCACCTTCTGGTGTTCCCCGCCCTCTCGGGGGTAAACCGGTGTTTGTAGTTGAGGTCACCAGTTGCGAGAAGTGTTGCCCGCGTAGACGGGGGTAAACCGATAGCCGGCGTGAAACCATCACCCGCCCTCCAGTATTCCCCGCATGCGCGGGGGTAAACCGTGGAGCGGGTATTCAATGGCTTAATCCAGATTGTATTTACCTGCAAGCGCGGGGGTGAACCGTAGCTCTACTGCCTGCACAGTACGCAGAAAGCGTATTCCCCGCGCAGGCGGGGGTTAACCGGGATTCTGGCTCCAGGTAGAGCAACGTATGCCGTGTTCCCCGCATACGCGGGGGTGAGCCTCACGCACGATATAGAGGTGTTATTGAGACCATGTGTTCCCCGTAGGTGTGGGGGTCTACGGCCGACGACTGGACGGCTTTATGTGAGGGTAACTGTTCCCCGCGTATGCGGAGGTTATCGTCACTGCCGCCGTACCCCGAAGCGGTGACTGTATTTTTCCTCGTACATGCGGGGGTGAACCGTTCTGGCCATAGGTGTGAAGGGGTGACTTGCCGTATTCCCCGCGTAGACGGTGGTGAACCGCTAACGAACAGCTGGCTGGTCGTTCTCGGCGTGTGTTCCCCGCAGGCTCGGGGGTGTACGTGGGATGACGGCCTATGTAGAGCATAAGCAATGTGTACCCAGCGTATGCGGGGGTGTTCCGCAGCGAGACAGCTACCGAGATGGACAGATCCTGCATTCCCGCGTATGCGGAGGTTATCGTCACTGCCGCCGCACACCGAAGCGGTAACTGTAATTTGCCTCGCACATGCGGGGGTGAGCCGTTGGCGACCTGGCCGATAGACCAAGAAGGGTTGTGTTCCCCGCGTATGCGGGGGTGAACCGAACATTGCCGTACAGTTGAACATCCAGTGCGCGTGTTTCCCGTGCTTGTGAGGGGTGAACTGCGTGGGCCTTTGTCGCCGCGTATCTCGTGCCAGTGTTCCCCGCCTGCACGGGGGTGAGCCGCGTTCGCGCCCGCCCGCTGGTGAGAAACAGGTGTGTTCCCCGCTTCACGGGGGTGAGCCGTTCACGTGGCTGGCTGCTTCACCACCAGAATTGTGTTCCCTGCGTGTGCTGGGGTTATCCGGTGGATCAGATAGAGTGGATGGACTGCAAGCAGTGTTCCCCGCAGGCGCGGGGTGGAGCCAGGCTTTGCAAAATCGCGGCTTGGATCTTGTTCTCCCGTTTGTGGGGGTAAGCCGAGCGCTTCAGGAGTGTCTGTTGCTATGCTCAAGTTTTCCCAATCCTTTTTGGGGTGAGCCGGACAGCAGCGTAACCCTAACCTTGGCGTTGATGTTTTCCCCTGCCATCACGGGGGTGTGTGGCGCGGCAACTGGCGCTTTACGTCCCAGGGTCAGTATTCTTTGCTTCGACGAGGGTAAGTGGCTCATCTCGAGAGTCCGGTACCAGATGGTGTCACCCGGATAGCCGGGGGGTAAATGTGAGATAACAGTGATGTCACATGGGTGTACTTCCTCACTTTCGTGAGGGTGATCGGTATGATGACCATGGCCATGAGCTCGACAACAAAGTCTTCCCCGCACAAGTGGGGGTGGGCTCCACGGCAAGATCAAATGTTGCAGCCAGTTTTCCCCGAAGCAGGTTGGGGGTAGGCGGATGACCCCGCACATTGCGAGCACTTCAAGGCTTCTCCAGGATTCTGGAGGTTGACGTAGACAGAAAAAGTCCGTGCTGCCGTTTTGTTCACTGAATGAGTGGTTGGCCGGTGATGGCGTATGGAAGCATTATTCTCCGCATGGTTGGAGGTTGGCGCCTACGTTCAGAGAGCTACGGCCGAGTATCGCTGGCTTTCTCTGGAACCAGGATGGTTCGAGGAGGTGGATGGGGGATGTCTTCCCTGCAGCCGGTATCGTGTCTTTTCCGCGATGCGGAGGTGAGCGAGGAATTAAAGCCCAGGGCGCAAGCGCTGCTTGGGCCTCCTCGGTAGAGGGTGCTTGGCATGTCGAACCGACGGTCAGTACGTGTTTTCCTGGTTGCAGCAGGGTGAGCGGATAGGAATTTGTACCCTGGAGTTCTTTCTTCCCTGGGTATCCAGGGGTAGGCGGATCACCGAAATTTGGGAGCTTGACGGTTTCCCTCCGTCTAGACGGAGGTGATCGTAACGATGGCGGTGTGCTGCCGTTGGTGCGGGTTTTCCCTGGTTTTCAGGGGTTGGCGAACGATACGGTAGGCTCATTTTCTGAGCATTCCCCTGCAATCCAGGGGGTAAGTGTTGGCCAGACAACCTGAGCAACCTAGAGCTGGCGTGTTCCCCAGTTCCTGGGGGTATCCGATGGCTTGCGAAAGTGTGGCTGTGTAGAGTGTTCACCCGCCGGGTGGATGATGAAGCCCCTCATCGTGAACTGACCCCCGAAAGTTGGACAGTTGGACTGGGCCGCTAAGCTGCCAATGACTGAGCCCTGTATTGAACGGGGCTCAGTCCCTTCAACTTGG
>NZ_JACHLI010000002.1 GCF_014204515.1 Pseudomonas nitroreducens
CACATAGTGGCGCGCCACCTCTAGCTTGAACTTCCCATCATGCCTTGCCATGTGGACCCCTCAGAGTTGGTGTCCAACATCTGGGGGTCAGTTCAAAGGCGGGGCTTCTGTGGGGTGACAAGACTCAACCGATGCTCGGCACCGCCTCGTCCACCAGCACCTGGCCGCGCTTGCGCTTGAGCACGTAGTAGGCCAGGTAGCAGGCCGCCATGAAGCCGAAGCCCCAGTACAGCGACGGGCGCTGGGTCGGGTCCAGCCAGAGGAAGACGAACAGCGAGCAGCAGATGGCGATGCACGCCAGCGGGATCAGCGGGAACAGCGGCGCGGCGTACTTCAGGTCGGCCACGGTGCCGCCCTTGGCCATGTGCTCGCGGCGAAAGCGGTACTGGGCGTAGGCGATGACGATCCAGGTGACGGTGCCGGACATCCCGCTGACCGCCATCAGCACCATGAACAGGGTGTCGGCGGCGACGATGCTGGTCAGCAGCGACAGCAGGGCGAAGGCCAGGCTGATCAGCAGCGCATAAAGGGGCACGCCGCGGGCGCTGAGTTTTGACAGCTTGCGCGGCGCCATGCCGGTCTTGGACATGGCCCAGAGGATGCGGGTGGAGGCGTACAGCCCGGAGTTGCCCACCGAGAGAATCGCGGTGAGGATCACGAAGTTCATCAGGTCGGCGGCGTAGGGGATGCCGACCATGTCGAACACCTGCACGAAGGGACTTTCCATCAGCCCGGCCTGTTTCCACGGCACGATGCAGGACAGCACGGCAATCGCCAGCACGTAGAAGATCAGCACGCGGAACACCACGTTGCGCACGGCGCGCGGGATGCTCTTCTCCGGCTGGTCGGTCTCGCCGGCGGCGACGCCCATGATCTCGCAGCCCTGGAAGGCGTAGACCACCGTCATCATCACCGCGAACACGGCGGACAGGCCGTTGGGGAACAGGCCGTCGCTGACCAGGTTGTTCAGCCCCGGCGCGGCCTCTCCGCTATTGAGCGGAATGGCGCCGAAGATCACCAGCAGGCCGACCACGATGAAGCCCAGGATGGCCGCCACCTTGATCCCGGAGAACCAGTATTCGGCCTCGCCGAAGGCGCGGGTGGCCAGGGCGTTGAGGGAGAACAGCACGACCACGAAGAAGCCCGACCACAGCCAGATCGGTACCTCGGGGAACCAGCGGGTCATCAGCATGCCGGCGGCGGTGAACTCCAGGCCCACGGTGGAAGCCCAGCTCATCCAGTAGACCCAGCCGATCATGAACCCGGTGGCCGGGCCGATGAAGCGCGTGGCGTGGGCCTGGAAGGAACCGGAGACGGGCATCTGCACCGACAGCTCGCCCAGGCAGACCATCACCAGGTACATCAGCACGCCCGCCACCAGGTAGGCGAGGATGGCGCCCATGGGACCGCCGGAGCCGATGGTGACACCCGAGCCCATGAACAGGCCGGTGCCGATGACGCCGCCCAGGGACAGCATGAAGATGTGACGGCTCTTCAGCGCGCGGGTCAGCTGAATCTTTTCGCCGCTATGGCCGTGATGGGTCTCAGACATGGCGCACCTCCAGGAAATGGCGGGCGCGGCTGAGCGGAACTCTACGTTGGATCATTATTGTTATCTCCAATCAATCAGAGGCCGTGGCTCGGGCACGGATGCAGCCGATTATTGGAAGGCGATGTAAGGCGGGGTTGTTCGCCGGGATCGAAGTTGTAGAAAGATGTAAGGATTTTGTGTATGGCGCGTGGGGCGGGGCTTTCGGCGTTTTCTTCTGGTAGGAGCGAGCTTGCTCGCGAACCCGTCCTGCCTTGGAGTCGCCGGGAATCACCTGCGCGAGCAAGAACTGGGCGTCCCCCTCGCTCCTACAAGTCTCGGTGAATTCGGTGCTCGGGCTTTCCCCTCACCCTAACCCTGGCTACGCGCCCCGCTCCTGAGGGAGAGGGGACTGTCCTCAGCGAGCTTGAATAACGGCACTCCCCGGCTGCATCCGCGACCAACACCCACGCCGAACGGCCCCCTCTCCCTCCGGGAGAGGGCTGGGGTGAGGGCATGCCTGCGCACCCAAGCCAAGCCCGAGCACTCCGTAGGGCGTATAACGCGCCAGCGTTATCCGCCGCAGCCATCGGCGGCGGATAACCTGTTCCAGGTTATGCGCCCTACGTCCGAGCACTCTTCAGCAGCTCAGCGGCAACCACCCTCTCCCGCTCCAGCCGTCCGATCCAGTCGCCGGACAGCACTCCCGCCAACGCCGCCTCCTCCAGCTCACCCAGGCCATCCCCCAGCCCACGCAAGCCCATGGACCGGCAACTGCCTGCCAGCCGGTGCGCCAGGCTCGCCACCTCGACGGCGTCCTCCTGGCGCAGCGCCTCCAGCAGCAGCGGCCATTGCTCGTCGAGCAACTTCCAAAGACTGGCCAGCAGCTCATTCAGCTTGTGCTCACCCAGCAGACGACGGTGGGTATCGAGCACCTGGCGATCCAGCGGGCCGTTATCCACAGCCGCGGGCAGCAGGTCCCAGGCCACGCCGGACAGCGCGCGGCGCAGGTCGTCCAGGCGCAGCGGCTTGCCCAGCACGCCCTGCATGCCGGCCTCGAAATAGCGCAGGACCATCCCCGGCTGCACGCTGGCGGTGAAGGCGTGGATCGGCGTGGTCGCGTTGCGCCCGCCGGCCTGCGCACGGATCGCCCGGCACAGGTCGAGGCCGTTCATGCCCGGCAGGTGCATGTCCAGCAGGATCAGGTCGAAGCGCCGCGCAGCGCTGAGCGCCAGGGCGGGCCCGGCGTCGTCGGCCAGTTGCACGCAGTGGCCGTCGCGCTCCAACAGCGCCTGGGCGACTTCACGGTTGAGGGCAACGTCTTCCACCACAAGCACGTCCAGTGCCGGCGCCTGCGCGACGGCGACGCTGGAGCGCGGCATCACGCCCGGCGCCAGCACGATCTCGAACCAGAAGGTACTGCCCTCGCCTTCCAGGCTCTCCACCCCGATCACACCCCCCATCGCCTCCACCAGCCGCTTGCTGATCGCCAGGCCCAGGCCGGTGCCGCCGTAGCGCCGCGCCACCTCGTCGCTGGCCTGGGTGAAACGCTGGAAAATCCTTTCCTGCTGTTCGGCGGAAAGACCGATGCCATCGTCGGTCACGCTGAAGCGCAGGCGTTGCCCCGCCTCGCGGTTTTCCAGCAGAGCGACTTCCAGCAGGACTTCGCCTTCCTCGGTGAACTTCACCGCGTTGGCCAGCAGGTTGCTCAGCACCTGGCGGAGGAACTGCTCGGCGCCCCGGCAGGCGTCCTGCACCTGCGCTCCGACACGCAGGCGCAGGGCGGTGCCGTTGTCTTCGGCGCGCGGCTCCAGCAGGGTCACCACGTCGTCGAGCAGGCGGCGCAGGGAGAAGTCCAGCGGCTCGGGCTGGCTGGCGCCGTCCTCCAGCTTGGCGAAGTGCAGCACCTCGTTGAGGATCGCCAGCAGCCCTTCGCCGGCGGTGGACAGTGCCTGCAGCCGGCGCCGGTCCTGCTCGCCCAGGGGGGCGGCACGCAGCAGCTCGGCCATGCCGAGGATGCCGTTGAGCGGGGTGCGGATCTCGTGGCTCATGGTGGCGAGGAAGCGGCTCTTGGCGCGGTTGGCAGCCTCGGCGTCCTCCTTGGCGCGGCGCAGGCTGGCGGTGCGCCGCTCGACCCGGCGCTGCAGCTCGTCGCGCTTGCTCTGCAAGGCCGCGCGGTCGGCCTCGCGGCGCTTCAGCTCGGCCCGCATGGCGCGGCGCAGGCCGTCGAGGGCATCGGCGACGGTGTCGATCTCGTCCTCTTCGCCCGAGCGCTTCTTCGCCAGCCTCAGCTCGCTGCCCAGGTCGCCGCCGGTGAGCCCGCGGACGAAATCGGCCATGGCGCGCAGGTGGCGGGTGACCAGGCTGTGGAACAGCCAGCTCAGCGCCACCGCCAGGCCGCAGAGGAACACGCCCATCCACAGCAGGTTGGTCAGGCCGCCCTGCAGCAGGCGCCGGTAGACGGCGCCGAGGTCGACGCTGATCTGCAGTTCGCCCAGCTCGCGCCGCTCGCCGTCCGGCGGCTGGAAGTCCAGGGCGTAGCGCTCGACGCGCAGCGGGCCGCGCTTGTGCTCGGCATCCTGCACCAGGTTGAAGTCGGCGCTGCGCAGGCGCACCTGGGCGATATCGGGGAAGTCGGCCAGGCCACGCAGCTGCACGTTGAGCTGCTCCTGGTTGAGGTCCCACAGGCTGCGCTCGAAGCTGGCCAGATAGCCGACGCGGATCAGCTCCAGGCGCGCGTCGATGTCGCGCATTTCGCGGCGGTATTCGAAGTACAGCTGCACCGCGCTGGCCAGCACGGTGAAGCACAGGCTGAACAGCAGCACCCGCAGCAGCAGGCGCCGGCCCAGGCCGCCCGGCAACCTCAACGCGGCACCCCATCGCCGGCATGCAGGGCCCGGTAGTCGTGCTCGCTCTGTTCCAGCCAGCGGTCGACACTGCCATCGTCCACCCGCTGCCTGAGCAGCGCATCGATCTCGTCCATCCGCGCGGCCAGCGGCGAATGGCGGGAGACGGCGATGCGCAGGTAGTCGACGGTCAACGGCCGGGTCAGCGCGAAGATGTCCTGGCCGCCGGCCAGCTGCTCGACGAACAGGGTGCCGGTACGCCGCTCGTGGGCGATGAAGTCGATGCGCTGGCGGATCAGCTTGCCGAAGTTCTGCCGACTGTCGGAGACCCATTCGACGTTGCCGTGCTCGGCGACGAAGCGGTCGAACTGCGGACCGTAGCTCTCGCCGAAGAGCAGCCCGCCACGGTACTGCGCAAGATCGTTGAGCTGCTCGAAGCGCACCGGTTTGCGGCGGTTGTAGAAGATCGCCACTTCCTCGCGCAGCACGGGCACGCGGGAAAACAGCAGGCCGTCGTCGCGCTGCGGGGTCTGGTAGGCGAGCACCACGTCGACGCGACCCTCGGCGGCATCCAGCAGGCAGCGCTTCCAGTTGCCCAGGACCACGGTCTGCACCTCGTAGCCCAGCTGGCCGAGCACGCTGCGCACGGTCTGCGGGGCGAGGCCGCGTACTTCGTGGCCGTCGCTCCAGGAGATGGGCGGATAGACGGGGTAGTCGCAGTAGCGGATGGGTTGGGCGGCTTGGGGCGCTGTGCATAAGAGCAGAGCCAGGAGAGGTATGAAGAGTCGGAACGGGGGCTTCCCTCTCCCTAACCCTCTGACTAGGCGTCCCCCCCATGAAGGGAGAGGGGACCGTCCTGCGCCCCATGAAATCACCCTGCTAACTCAGGCGTCGGCAGGCGTGGCGGTGAACAGGTAGCCGGCGCCGTGGATGGTGATGATCAGCTCCGGCTCGGCCGGATCGTCGCGCAGCTTGCGGCGCAGGCGGCCAACCAGCACGTCGATGGAGCGGTCGTTGGGCAGCCATTCGCGGTTGCGAATCTGGTCCATCAGCTGGTCGCGGCTCAGGGTGTGGCCGGTGTTGCGCAGGAACACGCAGAGCAGCTGGAACTCGCCGTGGGTCAGCGGGGTTTCGCTGCCGCCGGCGTCGATCAGGCGGCGGCGGTCCGGGTCCAGCGTCCAGTGGGCGAAGCGCCGGTGGTTCTGCCGGCTGCCGCCCTGGGCGAGCGCAGCGACGGGTTGCCGGGCATGGCGCACGCGGCGGATCAGGTTCTTCGCGCGGGACACCAGCTCGCGGGGATTCAGCGGCTTGATCACGTAGTCATCGGCGCCGCATTCCAGGCCGACGATGCGGTCGATGTCATCGTTGCGCCCGGTGATCAGGATGATGCCGACCTCCGAGCGCACGCGCAGCTCGCGGGTCAGGGTCAGGCCGTCCTTGCCGGGCAGGCGGATGTCGAGCATCACCAGGTCGATGGGCTGCCCGGCCAGCTCGGCTTGCGCGAGGCTCGCCTCGGCCTGTTCGGCGGTGCCGGCGCCCAGCACGTCGTAGCCTTCCTCGCCGAGGTAGGCCTGGAGGAGCTCGCGCACCACCGGATCGTCGTCAACGATCAGTACACGGGAAGTCATCGCAATACCCTGCTGAAGCCGCCGCTCGTGGCGGGGCCATTCTTGTTATGCGTGGAGGTAGAGCTGTAGGAACTGTCCTGCAGATGGCGGCAGGTTACCGTCCGCTGAACAATCGATCAACAGGCTCCCGACGCCCGACGGAAGCGCTGCCGGCCGCCGTGCTGGAGGCCGTCCACCCAGGCTTCGCAGATCTGCACGCCCTGTTCCGGGGTGAAGGTATTGGGGTTCAGACCGGACTCCAGCCACAGGCCATCGAGCAAGGCGCTGAGGGCGATCGCGGCGAGCTCCGCATCGAAATCGGACCATTCCTGCTCGTTCGCCAGTTCAGTGAGTGTCTGGGTCAGCAGCGAACGGTACTCACCGTAGGAATGATCGTGGGCCTCGTTGATCGCTTCGGCGGTCTTCACCGCGCCCCAGAACGCCAGCCAGGCGTCCAGCAGCTGCGGATCGAGCAGCTCAGCGCAGAACGACGCGCGGAAGAACGCCGACAGGCGCGCGCGGGCATCCGGCGCCGCCTCGGCGATGGCCTCGCGCAGCAGCTGCATGACCCGCCCGGTGACGGTCAGGTAGGCCTCGGCCACCAGCTCGTCCTTGCCCGAATAGTGGTGGTTGATCAGCCCCACCGAGACGCCCGCCTCGGCGCAGATCTTGCGTATGGAAGCTCCCTGGAAGCCATGGCGCTTCAGGCACGCGAGGGTGGCCTCGATCAGCAGCGCCTTGCGCTGCTCCGGCTCCAGTCGGGTAAAGCGGACTTCCTCGTTCATGCCTGGGCTCCTGAGATTCAGGGGGCCAATCTGAACGATTGTTCGATTAGGCGCCAGCCCCCGTCCGTTGCGCGAAGCGTTCGACCCTGCGCAAAAGCACCTACCCGTTCGGGGAATGGTCCGGACGGCGCCCCTGGTCGAGAGTGGCTTCATCCGCGATTCGACCAATCCATAACAAGATCAAAGGTGGGACTGACATGCAGAAAACGCTCGCAGCAGTACTCAGCGCGGCGCTGGCGACCTTGCCGGCACTGGGTCACGGGGCAGACGCCGAGGGCGCGAAGACCCTGCGGTTGTACAACTGGACCGACTACATCGGCGAACACACCATCGCCGACTTCGAGAAGGAAACCGGGATCAAGGTGGTCTACGACACCTTCGATTCCTACGAGACCGTGCAGGGCAAACTGCTGCCCGGCCGCTCCGGCTACGACCTGGTGGTGCTCAACGCCGCCCTGGTGCCGCCGCTGTTGAAAGCGGGCGTGTTCCAGCCGCTGGACAAGTCCAAGCTGCCCAGCTGGAACAACCTCGACGCCGACGTGCTCAAGCACCTGGACCACTACGATCCGGGCGTGAAGTACTCGGCGCCCTACACCTGGGGCAGCAACGGCATCACCTACAACATCGACAAGATCAAGCAGCGCATGCCGGACGCGCCCATCGGCTCGCTGGCGATGCTGTTCGATCCGAAGATCGTGTCGAAATTCGCCGATTGCGGGGTGACCATCATCGATTCCCCCACCGACGTGATCCCGCTGGCCCTGGCCTACCTCAAGCGCGACCCCAACAGCGCGCTGCCCGAGGACCTCAAGGCCGCCCAGGACCTGCTGCAATCGATCCGCCCGTACATCCGCAAGTTCGACTCCACCAGCTACCTCAACGGCCTGGCCAACGGCGACCAGTGCATGGCGATGACCTGGTCCGGCGACTACGCCACCGCCCAGGCCCGCGCCGACGAAGCCGGCGCCAAGGTCAAGCTGGGCTACTTCGTGCCTAAGGAAGGCTCGCTGATCTGGTTCGACGACTTCTACATCCCGGCCGACGCGCCACACGTGGAAAACGCCCACAAGTTCATCGAGTACATGCTGCAGCCCAAGGTGGCCGCCGGCGTCGCCGACTACATCCGCTACGCCTCCAGCAACGCCGCCGCCACCCCGCTGCTGGCCGCCGAAGTGCGCAACGACCCGGCGATCTACCCCGACGCCGAGACCCGCGCCCGGCTGTTCACCCAGAAAGTGCAGAACCCCAAGGCCACCCGCCTGATCACCCGTACCTGGAACGCGGTGAAGACCGGGACCTGAGGTTCAGTCGTTTGAAGAGCCCCCTCTCCCCAGCCCTCTCCCTGAAGGGAGAGGGGGCAGCCCGCAACGGTGTTCGAGGACGTCATGTTCCTGAGACTCCACTGGCGGCGGGCCAACCATGATCTTCGGAATCGCCAAGCGCACCGAACGGTCCCCTCTCCCTTCAGGGAGAGGGTTAGGGAGAGGGCAAGGACTCGCAAGACGAACCGTAATTTCGAGGTACAGACCATGACCACCACCACCCCAGCCTACTTCGCCCAGTTCAACGACGAGCAGCTGGTCGCCGCCGACAAAGCCCACTACATGCACGGCTACCACGTGTTCGACGACCACCGGGTCAACGGTGCGCTGAACATCGCCGCCGGCGAGGGCGCCTACATCTACGACACCAAGGGCAATCGCTACCTGGACGCCGTGGGCGGCATGTGGTGCACCAATATCGGCCTGGGCCGCGCGGAAATGGCCGATGCCATCGCCGAGCAGGTGCGCCAGCTGGCCTACTCCAACCCCTTCTGCGACATGGCCAACGTCACCGCCATCCAGCTCTGCGAGAAGCTCGCCGAACTGGCGCCGGGCGATCTGGACCACGTGTTCCTCACCACCGGCGGCTCCACCGCCGTGGACACCGCCTACCGCCTGATCCAGTACTACCAGAACTGCCGCGGCAAGCATGAGAAGAAGCACATCATCAGCCGCATCAACGCCTACCACGGCTCGACCTTCCTCACCATGTCGCTGGGCGGCAAGGTCGCCGACCACCCGGCCGAGTTCGACTTCCTCAAGGACGTCATCCACCACATCTCCTGCCCCAACCCCTACCGCGCGCCGGAAGGGATGACCGAAGGCGACTTCCTCGAATTCCTGGTCAAGGAGTTCGAAGACAAGATCCTCGAACTGGGTGGAGACAAGGTCGCCGCCTTCTTCGCCGAGCCGATCATGGGCTCGGGCGGCGTGATCATCCCGCCCAAGGGCTACCACCAGCGCATGTGGCAGGTGTGCCAGAAGTACGACGTGCTCTACGTCGCCGACGAGGTGGTGACCTCCTTCGGCCGCCTCGGCGCCTTCTTCGCCTCCGAGGACGTGTTCGGCATGCAGCCGGACATCATCACCACCGCCAAGGGCCTGACCTCCGGCTACCTGCCGCTGGGCGCGTGCATCTTCTCCGACCGTATCTGGAAGGTGATCGGCGAGGCCGACAAGGGCCGCTGCTTCGCCCACGGCTTCACCTACAGCGGGCACCCGGTGAGCTGCGTGTCGGCGCTGAAGAACATCGAGATCATCGAGCGCGAGAATCTTCTTGAGCACGTGAAGGACGTCGGCGGCTACCTGGAGCAGCGCCTGCAGGAACTGGCCGAGCTGCCGCTGGTGGGCAGCGTGCGCTGCCAGAAGCTGATGGCCTGCGTCGAATTCGTCGCCGACAAGCGCAGCAAGGTGCTGTTCCCCGAGGAGCTGAACATCGGCGAGAAGATCCACCTCCGCGCCCAGGCCAAGGGCCTGCTGGTGCGGCCGATCGTGCACCTGAACGTGATGTCGCCGCCGCTGACCATCACCCGCGAGCAGGTCGACGAGATCGTCGACACCCTGCGCGAGTCGATCCTCGAGGCCGCCGACGACCTCAAGCGCAGCGGTGATTACGCGGGGCACTGATGATCGATCCGAGGATTTTGCCTACACCCCGGCGGCCCTTTATGCTGCCGGACATGAGCGAATCCCAGGCACTGAGCGAAACGTCCGACGCACCGGCCCTGCATGCCTGGCATGCGGGGCTGGCGCGCGCCCTGGCCAGCGTCGGCGAAGTCGTCTTCGTCGAACGCCTGGCCGACGCCCTGGGCTGCCTGGTGCCGGTGGAGTCGGTGATGCTCGGCCTGGAACAGCGCGGCCAGCCGCCGCAACCGCTGTACCAGCGCGGCGTCCACCCGGAGCATCACGAGGCCCTGGTCGACCGCTACTATGCCCGCGGCTACCTGCTCGACCCGTTCTGCCTGGCCATGGAAGACGGCCTCACCGAGGGCTTCTACCCGCTGGCCGACATCGCCCCGGACGATTTCTTCGCCAGCGAGTACTACAAGACCTACTACCTCAAGTTCGGCTGCACAGAGGACTGCCACTTCATCATCGACCTGGGCGAAGCGCGCAAGGTCTCGCTATGCCTGTACCAGGGCGAGAGCGGCGCACGTTTCAGCGAAACCCAGCTGGACCTACTGGCTACCGCCCTGCCACTGGTGCGCGAGCTGTTCCGCCAGTTCGAGCGCAATGGCGGGCTGGACCTGCTGCTGGCCGGGCGCGGCGTGAAGGTCAGCCTGCAGGATGCCCAGGCGCCACTGAACCGGCATATCCGCGCGGCCTTCATGAACTTCGGCGCCGACAAGCTCACCGAGCGCGAGCGGGAAATCGCCCACCTGCTGCTGCGCGGCCACTCGGTGAAATCCAGCGCGCGGGTGCTGGATATCTCCCCGGAAACCGTGCGCATGCACCGCAAGCACCTCTACACCAAACTCGAGATCAACTCCCAGGCGGAGCTGTTCTCGCTGTTCATCGACTGGCTCACTGGCGACGCCAGCGCCGCCTGAACCTGCTCTTCGCAGGAGTGAGTGGAGCGCAGCGATACCCATGCGGTGGTCGCGCGGTATCGATGAGTATCGCTGCGCTCCACGTCATCCTACGGTTCTTCCCACCGGTGAGCGTGGCTCTTGTAGGAGCGAGCTTGCTCGCGAACCGAGCGGGCACGAAACGAAGCGATTCGCGAGCAAGCTCGCTCCTACGAGAAGCCCAAGCGCCAATGCGGCATTCGCCGGAAAAATCTGCCAACCTATGGCGCTGACCGCTGTCAGACCCGTGCCCCACCACCAGGAGAGCTCCCCGATGTCCCGACGCTGGCTACCCGCCTTGCTGTTGGCCGCCGCCCTGCCGCTGCACGCCGCCGAATCCAAACCCACCTACGGCCCGGAACTGGAGCGTTTCAACTACGCCTACCCGGTCGGCCACTACAGCTTCGCGTCCCAGGGCCACCACATGCACATGGCCTACCTCGACGTGAAGCCCAGGAAGCAGCCCAACGGCCGCACCGTGGTGCTGCTGCACGGCAAGAACTTCTGCGCCGGCACCTGGGAAACCACCATCGCCGCCCTGAGCGACGCCGGCTACCGGGTGGTGGCGCCGGACCAGATCGGTTTCTGCAAATCCACCAAGCCCGAGCGCTACCAGTACAGCTTCCAGCAGCTGGCGACCAACACCCACGCGTTGCTGGACCACCTGAAGATCGGCAAGGTCACCCTGGTCGGTCACTCCACCGGCGGCATGCTCGCCACCCGCTATGCGCTGATGTACCCGCAGCAGGTCGAGCAGTTAGCCATGGTCAACCCCATCGGCCTGGAAGACTGGAAAGCCCTGGGCGTGCCCTACCGCACCCCGGACCAGTGGTACGAGCGCGAGCTGAAGACCAGCGCCGAAAGTATCCGCCAGTACGAGCAGGCGACCTACTACGCCGGCCAGTGGAAGCCCGAGTACGACAAGTGGGTGAACATGCTCGCCGGCCTGTTCAACGGCGCCGGCCACGAACGCGTGGCGTGGAACTCGGCGCTGCTCTACGACATGATCTTCACCCAGCCGGTGGTCTACGAATTCGGCCAGTTGAAGATGCCGACCCTGCTGCTGATCGGCACCAGGGACAACACCGCCATCGGCAAGGACATCGCCCCCGCCGAGCTGAAAGCCAAGCTGGGCAACTATGCCGAGCTGGGCAAGGCCACCGCCAAGGCCATCCCCAACGCCACCCTGGTGGAGTTCGACGACCTGGGCCACGCGCCGCAGATCCAGGACCCGAAGCGCTTCCACGAGGCGTTGCTCAAGGGGTTGGCGGACTTCAAGCACTGAGGTCTTGTCGGTGATCTGCGCCGGCGGTGAGCGATCGCGGACGGCGTCCGCTCCTACGTTTGCCAGGGGCTTCGGCGTGGGGTTTGCCCTCACCCCAGCCCTCTCCCAGAGGGAGAGGGCGCCGTTCGCAGCGCGAGGATGTCACAAACTCAGCCGGCGAGCTCGACGTTTCCCGAGCGCAGAGGACAGTCCCCTCTCCCCCTGGGAGAGGGTTAGGGTGAGGGCCCGCCGTGGCACCGACCTGATCTAATTGTAGGAGCGAGCTTGCTCGCGAACCGCCCAGCACCCGAGTCGCCGGGAAATCCAATCGCGAGCAAGAACTAGGCGTCCCCCTCGCTCCTACAAGAAACACGGCGCCAGCCCCAGCAAAAACGCCGGCCCCCCTCACAGGAAGCCGGCGTTGTTCACTCGGGCGGTAGAGATCAGCCCAGGTTCTTGCCCAGCAGCGCGTGGTACAGCTCGCTGTCGCCGAGCACGCCGACGACGCGGCTCTGCTCCTGCAGCACCAGCTTGTGGCCGGTCTGGTAGCGGATCTGCAGCGCGTCGCGCATGCGGATGTTGACGTCCACCAGGGTCGGCTCGTGCTTGAGCTTTTCCACCGCGTCGCCCGGGCGCCATTGCTGCAGGTCGATGATGTTGCTGCCCTGGCGCGCGGTCTTGATCTGGTTGGTCTCGGTCAGCCCCAGCCAGCAGTCGCGACCCTGGTCGAAGCACACCTCGTCGGCCTGGCGGCGGCACTGGTCCAAGCCACGCATGAGGCTGGAGCCGCACAGCACGTTGAGCGGGTTGGTGTGGGCGACGAAGGTGCGCACGTAGTCGTCCGCCGGGCTGAGCACGATTTCCTCGGGCTTGCCGTGCTGGATGATGCGGCCGTCCTTCATGATCGCGATGCGCGTACCGATCTTCAGCGCTTCGTCGAGGTCATGGCTGACGAAGACGATGGTCTTGTGCAACTGGCGTTGCAGCACCAGCAGCTCGTCCTGCAGCTGCTGGCGGATCAGCGGGTCGAGCGCGGAGAAGGGCTCGTCCATCAGCAGGATGTCGCCATCCATTGCCAGCGCGCGGGCCAGGCCGACACGTTGCTGCATGCCGCCGGAAAGCGAATCCGGGCGCTTGTCGCGCCATTGCGACAGGCCCACCAGCTCCAGCTTCTCGTCGATCACCTTCTTGCGTTCGTTGGCCGGGCGGCCCTGCATCTCCAGGCCGAAACCGATGTTCTCGGCCACGGTCAGCCAGGGCATCAGCGCGAACTTCTGGAACACCATGGCGATACGCTTGGTGCGCATGGTCTTGAGCGTCGCCGGCGAGCAGTTGGCGATGTCCACCTGCTGGCCTTCGTGCTCGATCAGCAGCTTGCCGCGGCTGACCCGGTTGAGGCCGTTGATGCAACGCAGCAGGCTGGACTTGCCCGAACCCGACAGGCCCATCATCACGCAGATCTCGCCGCGGTCGACGTCCAGGCAGGCATCCTCGACACCCAGCACCTGGCCGGTGCGCTTGAGGATTTCCTCGCGGCCCAGGCCCTGGTCCAGCAGCTTGAGCGCTTCCTTGGTGTGGGTGCCGAAAATCACATCCACGTGTTCGAATCGAATCGCCGACATAGTGCTTACCTCCCCCGCAGCGAACGTTGCTTGCACACCCGGTCGAGCAGGATGGCGAGCAGGACGATGGCCAGACCGGCCTCGAAGCCGAGGGAAATGTCCGCCGTGTTGAGTGCGTTGACCACCGGCTTGCCGAGGCCATCAGCACCCACCAGCGCGGCGATAACCACCATCGACAGCGACAACATGATGCATTGCGTGACCCCCGCGGCGATGCTCGGCATGGCGTGCGGCAGCTCGATGCGCAGCAGCAGTTGCCGGCGCGAGCAGCCGAAGGCCTTGCCGGCGTCCAGCAGTTCCGCCGGCACGTCCTGGATACCCAGGCAGGTCAGGCGGATAGGCGCGGCGATGGCGAAGATCACCGTGGAGATCAGACCCGGAACCACGCCCAGACCGAACAGCGTCAGGGTGGGGATCAGGTAGACGAAGGTGGGCACGGTCTGCATCAGGTCGAGCAGCGGCCTGAGCCCGGTGTAGAACCAGGGTTTGTGCGCCGCCAGGATGCCCAGCGGCACCCCGATGGCGATACACACCACGGTGGCGAAGATCACCTGCGCCAGGGTCTCCATGGTTTCCTGCCAGTACCCCAGGTTGAGGATCAGCAGCAGCGACGCCAGGGCGAATACCGCCAATCCCCAGTTGCGCTGGATGTAGAACACCAGGAACACCATGATCGCGATCAGCGCCAGCGGGTTGAACCAGAGCAGGCTGTTGGTGACGCCATGGATGAGGAACTCGAGGGTGTCGGAAATCTTGTCGAACACCGACGCGCCATGTTGCGTGAGCCAGTCGACGAAGGCGGCGATATGCTCGCCCAGCGGAAGCTTGTGGTCAGTCAGAAACATAATGCGGGCCCATCAGAAGCTAGGGGAATTGGCCAACGGCAATTACTTCGGCATCTATTTCGGCACTTATTTCGCGAATGCCACCTTGGCTGCCGCCAAGGCCGGTTTGCCGTCACGGGTGGTCACGCCGGCGAGCCAGGCGTCGAGCAGTTCCGGATGGTCCTTCAACCAGGCTTTGGCCGCCTCCTCGGGCTTCTTGCCTCCGTTGAGCACGGCGTCCATGAGTTTGTTTTCCATGTCCAGGGTGAAGGTCTGATTGCTCAGCAGCTTGCCCACGTTCGGGCATTCCTGGAGATAGCCCTTGCGGACGTTGGTGTAGATGGTCGCGCCGCCGTAGTTGGGACCGAACACGTCATCCCCGCCTTCGAGGTACTTCATCTTGAAGCGGGTGTTCATCGGATGCGGTTCCCAGCCCAGGAACACGATCCACTGGTTGCGGCGGTCGGCGCGCCCGACCTGCGAGAGCATGCCGGCCTCGCTGGACTCCACCAGCTTGAACTTGCCCAGGTCGAACTGGTTCTTGTCGAGCATGCCCTGGACCAGGCGGTTGCCGTCGTTGCCCGGCTCGATACCGTAGATCTTGCTGTCGAGCTTGTCGGCGTACTTGGCGATATCGGCGAAGGACTTCAGCCCGCCGTCGTAGGCGGCCTGGGTGACGGCCAGGGTGTACTTGGCGCCCTCGAGGTTGGCTTTCACCGTCTCTACCGAGCCGTTGTCGGCGTAGGGCTTGATGTCGTTGGCCATGCTCGGCATCCAGTTGCCGAGGAAGACGTCCAGGTCCTTGTTCGCCAGCGACTTGTAGGTCACCGGCACGGAGAGCATGGTCACCTTGGTCTTGTAGCCAAGGGATTCCAGCACCTCTCGGGTAGTAGCGGTGGTCACGGTGATGTCGGTCCAGCCGACGTCGGAGAAGCGTACCGTGCCGCACGACTCAGGTTCAGCGGCCTGAACCGCCAGCGGTGCGCAAACGGACACAGCAGCCAGCAGCAAAGACTTGCAACCTTTCATGAGCGTACTCCTCTGCGGGGTGGGGCGCCGGCGCTGCCCGCTTGGGGCGCGGCGGTCATTTATGGGTGGGACCTGGAACGGCGGGTCCTTTTGTTGTCATTTCGTAAACGATCATGGAGCAGGAAAATTTCGTCGCCTACCGGGTGGGTCGCATCCAGTGCAGGCGAAGTCGTATTCAGCACCAGGCATGTCGCATCCAGCCAGGAGGCCCTGTGGGAGCGACTTCCAGAGGCCGGGATCACTCCTTGGCGCTGGTTTTCTGTCCCCCTGGCGACGGCGCCGAAGCCAGCGGCATGACGCCCTGCAACCAGCCGTCCTGAACCTGCGGATTGGCCTTGAGCCAACCCTTGGCGGCCTGGCGTGGATTGCGTCGCTCGTTGAGCACCGCATCCATCAGCTGGTTCTCCATCGCCAGGTCGAATTTCAGGTTCTTCAGCAGCCGCGCAACATTGGGGCACTCCTGAAGATAGCCTGCTCTGACGTTGGTGAAGACCGTCGCACCGCCATAATTGGGACCGAAGTAGGAATCCCCTCCGTCCAGATAGTTCATTTGGATGCGCGTGTTCATCGGGTGCGGCTCCCAGCCCAGGAACACGATGGGCTGCTTCAAGGCCCCGGCCCGCTTGACGTAGGCGAGCATGTCGGCCTCGCTGGACTCCACCAGCTTGAAGTCGCCCAGGCCGAAGGCTTTTTCCTTGATCATCTTCTGGATCAGCTGGTTGCCGTCGTTGCCCGGCTCGATGCCGTAGATCCGTCCGCCCAGCTGCTCCTTGAATCTTGCGATATCGGCAAAAGTCTTCAGGCCCGCCTCGTAGGCATAGCGCGGTACCGCCAGGGTGTACTTGGCGCCTTCGAGGTTGGCGCCCACGGTCTCCACCTGGCCCTTGTCGGCGAAGGGCTTGATGTCGTTCGCCATGCTCGGCATCCAGTTGCCGAGGAACACGTCGATGCGCTTCTCCGCCATGGCCTTGTAGGTATCGGGCACGGACAGCCGCACCACCTGCGTGCGGTAGCCCTGGTGGCTGAGCACCAGGCGGGTCACCGCGGTGGTGACGGTGATGTCGGTCCAGCCGACATCGGCGAAGCGCACCACGGCGCAGGACTCGGGTTCGGCGGCGCGCGCAGCGCCTGGAAGCACCACGGATAACGCCAACAGCGACGACACAAGACTCTTCATGAGGCCAGCCTCTGACTGCGGAGAAGGGGGTGGATACGGGCGAACGCGGCCGTTCGTCGGTGGCGGATCATGGAACAGCACGGCGCCGCGCGCCTATCGACCGGTCGTGGTTCGCGGCGCTCGCGTCGTAAAGAGGCAAGCTTTCGTCGGCGCCGGAACAGGCGGCCCCGCGCCCCGCACCGGCAGGGTGCGCCAGCGGCGTTATTGGATACGGCCGCGTCGCCGATGGACGCAGCCGGCGCCGGACTTGGGTCGATCATGACCGGGCATCGCGGGCACAGGGACGTGCCTGCTTACCCCCTCAAGGGATGCCTCTTTTTCATGGATGTGCAGCTCGCCCGGAGTCCGGCATGGCAATCAGTGTGTTCGACCTGTTCAAGATCGGTATCGGCCCTTCCAGTTCGCACACGGTCGGCCCCATGCGCGCCGCCGCGCTGTTCGTCGGCGCCCTGCGCGAACGGCAGATGCTCGAACGCACCACACGCGTGGAAGTGCGCCTGTACGGCTCGCTGTCCGCCACCGGCGTCGGCCACGGTACCGACCGCGCGGTGATCATGGGCCTGATGGGCGAATGGCCGGATCGCATCGATCCGCGCCAGATCGAGCCGCGCATGGCCGCGCTGCGGGAATCCGGCGAACTGCTGCTGGCCGGCAGCCGGAAGATCGCCTTCGACTGGATCCGCGACATGCGCCTGCTCGAAGAGAACCTGCCCTACCACCCCAACGCCATGCGCCTGACCGCCATCGAAGGCGACCACGTGCTGCACAGTGACACCTACTACTCCATCGGCGGCGGCTTCGTGGTCGACGAGGAACAGGCCGCATCCGGCAGCCTGGATACCGACAACACCGTGCTGCCCTACGACTTCGCCAGCGCCGCCGAACTGCTCATGCTCTGCCGCCGCCACAACCTGCGCGTGTCCGAGCTGATGATGGCCAACGAGCGCATGTGGCGCAGCGAAACCGACATCCGCGAAGGCCTCAAGGTCATCTGGCAGGCCATGCGCGACTGCGTCGACAACGGCCTGCGCCACGAAGGCATCCTCCCCGGCGGCCTCAACGTGCAGCGCCGCGCCGCACGCCTGCACCGCAACCTGCAGGAAATCGGCAAGCCCAACGTCATCGGCTCGACGCTGTCGGCCATGGAATGGGTCAACCTCTTCGCCCTGGCGGTGAACGAGGAAAACGCCGCCGGCGGGCGCATGGTCACCGCGCCCACCAACGGCGCGGCCGGCATCATCCCGGCGGTGCTGCACTACTACATGCGCTTCAACCCCGACGCCAGTGACGATGACGTCACCAACTACTTCCTGGCCGCCGCCGCCGTCGGCATCCTGTGCAAGAAGAACGCCTCCATCTCCGGCGCCGAAGTCGGCTGCCAGGGCGAAGTCGGCTCCGCCTGCGCCATGGCCGCGGCGGGTCTGGCCGAAGTGCTCGGCGCCTCCCCCGAACAGGTGGAGAACGCCGCCGAGATCGGCCTGGAGCACAACCTGGGCCTCACCTGCGACCCGGTCGGCGGCCTCGTCCAGGTGCCCTGCATCGAGCGCAACGCCATCGCCGCGGTGAAGGCCATCAACGCCGCCCAGATGGCCCTGCGCGGCGACGGCCAGCACTTCATCAGCCTCGACCAGGTGATCCGCACCATGCGCAACACCGGCGCCGACATGCACGACAAGTACAAGGAAACCTCGCGCGGGGGCCTGGCGGTCAGCATCATCGAGTGCTGACCCGCTATCGTCCACGCCTGGCGCCCGGCGCCCCTGGATGGCGCAAGCGCTGCGCCTGACCCCGACAATCCCAGGGGCGTTACCGTTCCGCGCACAGCAGCGCCGCTTTCGTGACCGGTGAGTGCTACCAAAAGCCCCAGGCCCCGATCCATGCGTATTTGCGACCTTCGAGGCGTCGCATTCCAAGCCTGCAAAAACGGCATTCCCCTGCCGTTTTCTTTTTTACTTGAACGGCCATTCAACCTAGGCACGGCATTTGCCTTGCTAATTGCAGCGATAAAAGAGGAACAGCCCGGGCCCGCCCCGGAGCCGACGTCCCGAACAGAACAACAAGCATAAGAAACGCCTCCCGTGAGGCGACTGTGACTAGCGTGAGGAGATCGAACATGAATTCGTTCAACAACGGAGCTGCGCCGCAGAACCGGGCTCCGCAGTCCATCGGCTTCCTGCTGCTGGACAACTTCACCCTGATCTCCCTGGCCTCGGCGGTGGAACCGCTGCGCATGGCCAACCAGCTGTCCGGCCGCGAACTCTACCGCTGGCACACCCTGAGCCTGGACGGCCGCCAGGTCTGGGCCAGCGACGGCCTGCAGATCACCCCGGACGCGGCCTGCGACAGCGCCCCGCAGATGGACACGCTGATCGTGGTCGGCGGCGTCGGCATCCAGCGCAGCGTCACCCGCGAGCACACCACCTTCCTCCAGGCCCAGGCACGCCTGGGCCGCAAGCTCGGCGCCGTGTGCACCGGCAGCTGGGCCCTGGCCCGCGCCGGCCTGCTCGACGGCTACGACTGCTCGGTGCACTGGGAATGCCTGGCCGCCATGCAGGAAGCCTTCCCCCGCGTGGCCATGAGCACCCGCCTGTTCTCCATCGACCGCAACCGCTTCACCTCCTCCGGCGGCACCGCGCCGATGGACATGATGCTGCACCTGATCGGCCGCGAGCACGGCCGCGAGCTGTCGGCAGCGATCTCCGAGATGTTCATCTACGAGCGCATCCGCAACGAACAGGACCACCAGCGCGTGCCGCTCAAGCACATGCTCGGCACCAACCAGCCCAAGCTGCAGGAAATCGTCGCACTGATGGAAGCCAACCTCGAGGAGCCCATCGACCTCGATGAACTGGCGGTCTACGTCAACGTCTCGCGCCGCCAGCTCGAACGCCTGTTCCAGAAGTACCTGCACTGCTCGCCGTCGCGCTACTACCTGAAGCTGCGCCTGATCCGCGCGCGCCAGCTGCTCAAGCAGACCTCCATGTCGATCATCGAAGTGGCCTCGGTCTGCGGCTTCGTCTCCACCCCGCACTTCTCCAAGTGCTACCGCGAGTACTTCGGCATCCCGCCGCGCGACGAGCGCCAGGGCCAGCCCATCGGCCAGCCGGTGATGGTCATGCCGATCCCGCAGGACCTCGCCCTCATGCCCAACTCCTCGGCCATCTCGGCCCTCAGCCAGGCCCAGGGCGAATCCACCTTCGCCAGTGTGCGGGTGCTCTGAGCACGGCGCGCCGGTAACGAAAAGGGAGGCCGCCGGGCCTCCCTTTTTCGTTTCTGTGACGCATTGCATCCCCTCATTCAGATACGTCTGAATCGCAAACCCGCATCAATCCCGCAGGCTCGCAGGCGTTCCCCGTTTCATAGCGCCCTGGAGCCTCGGGATAGATGGACACCGCCCTGGAATACCTGGCCCAGCGAACGCGGGATCTCTACCGCACGGCCATCGACCTGCAACACCTCAAGCTCAGCGGCCTGCAGCAGCTGCGCCAGCTCGAGCGCCTGCGCCCGGAAATATTCGACGTCAGCCGCCACCTCACCGACCTCTTCGGCGAGCACGCCAGCGCTCTCGGACAGGCACGTGCGGACAAGGCGGAAAAGCTCATCCTGGCCCTGCACCGCCGGCTGATCCTCGGATACTCGCGCCTGCTGCGCACGCGGCGCTGCGAAGGCAAGACCGCGGCCCTGCTGATGCAGCGCGTGGCCCGCAGTGCCCAGGAAATCTACTTCAGTTGCCTGCTCAACCGCCACGATGCCCCACCGGGTCTATGGAGCCTGCTGCACCGCGTCCACCGCCATGCCTGCCGCCTGCAGGTGCAACATCTTGCGGTCGACGACGGCGAGGCCTTCGACACGCACAACCAGAGTGTCGCCGACGCCTATCTGCATGCACTGCTGGTGGCCGGCTCACAACCGCTGGACGTACCACCGGACAGCCTGCCAGCACTGATTGAATCGACCCGCATACTCACCTCCGTGGCGCGCGTTCATCAGGCACAGAACGCAAGCCGCTGGTTGCTGGCCCTGGCGCAGGACCAGCCGTTCCGCGATACAGCTTCAGCTCCAGCCGATGGCTACGCCCTGGAGCTGGTTGAATTCCCTGGCCTGCTCAACCGCTTAAACCAGGCCAACGGCGACACCCCCGGCTTCGATCTGAATGCCCACCTGCTGGCCTGCTGGAACCCCGCCGAGGAGCAAACCTGGCAGGTGTGCTGCGGCCTCCAGGCATTGTTGGCCCAGCTCGGCGCACGGGAAGAACCGGGCCTCGATGCCGGACACTTCCAGCGCCAATCGCAGCAGGACATCTGGTCGCAACACGACAGCGGGCGCGGCGGGCTGGACGAACAGGTGCCACACCACAGCGCCATCGAATTCGCCCCCGCCGCTGCCATCGTCGCCGCGTCGACAGTCCACCGGCTGACGCAAGTTCTGCCGGGTATTCGGCACTTCAGCGGCGTCTGGGGAAACGGCTTACCCCCATCCAACGGCGACTGGCTCGGCGTGCGCACGGCAAGCGATATGCCCTGGGGCCTGGCCCGCGCCGTCAGCGTCGAAACCATGGCCAGCGGCGCCCTCCGCCTGCACGGCACCTGGCTGGCGAGCCAGCCGCAGCTGTGCCGAATCACCCTGCGCGGGAAGACCCGGGAAAGCGCCGCCCATCACGCGCTTCTCTTCGACGATGCCAGCGGCCAACGCGTGCTCTGCCCCTCGCTGCCCCTGGAACCCGGGCGCAAGGTCGCCGTTGAGCACCCCTCCGGGCGCTTCCTTGCACTGCTCGGTGCAGCCGAAGCAGACGTCTTCGCGCTCACCCCGCTGGTGATGGAACCTGATCTATCGCCTTTGTAGGCGCCGGCCATGCCTACCAGTATCCAGGCGAGTTCAACGCCATGCCGGTTCGCGAGCAAGCTCGCTCCTACAGTCTGGGATCACCGACGGAGTAGCGAATTTGCTCGCGAACAGCCTGCTCTTCACGCAACTACGCCTGCGGCGCCAGGCTCGACTGGCACGAAGGCCGACTGCCCTTGATCTGATCGGGCAGAAAAAAGGGCCGCATCGCGGCCCTTGGGGGAGATGTTCGGCTTCTTCAGGCCTTGGGCACCAGCGCCGGCAGCAACTGCCGCGAGATCGCCTCGCGCACGGCGGGCAGCAGGGTGGCATTGCCGGCGAGCATTTCCTCTACCAGACGACGCAAAGCCAGCGAGCGCTCCGGGGTCAGGCCGCGCACGGCGTATTCGCAGGCCTGTTCGGCGGTGACGTCCGGCGGCACGGCGAAGCCCAGCGCCTGCAGGCGTTCGCGGAAATCGTCCTGGTCGATCAGGTCGGCGTGCATCATCGCGGTTCTCCTTGGGAGCGGCTGGTGGCTGCATCGATTCTGGTAAGCCTGGAGGGGCGCGGCAAGCACCCAGCCGACGGAATGTCCGCGGCGGGCAAGCGCAGGTCGTTTTCGGCTAACCGAAGCGGCGACGCGACGCGCAGACTGGCTCCATACCCCACGAGCGGCACCGGCGCCGCTTGTGGGGCCTCGCACACTGAGAGCCCGAATCGGCTCGATTTGTCCCCTGCCGCGCGTCGGGCGCCGCAGGGGATTTTTTTGCGTTGCTGAAGGAGCGAGCCTGCTCACCAACCATCCACCTTCAGCACTGCGGTCAAAGCCGTTCGCGAGCAAGCTCGCTCCTACAATTGGGCGATCAGCGGCTCAGGCTGCGGCGCAATGCGGCGATCAGCGCGCCGCGCAGCGCGTCGACTTCCGCCACGCGACGGGCGCGCAGGCAGCCGTGGACCAACCCGGCACCGGGGAAATAATCCACCGCCACGCCGGCCTCGCGCAGGCGGTCGCGGTACAGCGCGCCATCGTCACGCAAGGGGTCGAACTGGGCCACGGCAATGAACGCCGGCGGCAGGCCGCTCAGGTCTTCGGCGAGCAGCGGCAGCGCCAGCGGGTCGCGCCAGTCGGCCGGGCGCGAGAGGTAGGCGGCGAGGTAGTCGTCGACGGCAGCACTGGTCATCAGTGGCGCGTCCGAACAGGTGGTCCGCGAGGGTGTGTCGAGGTTTCCCAGCGCCGGGTAGACCAGCGCCTGGGTCAACGGTAGGTTCTCGCCGCTGTCGCGCAGGGCCAGGCACAACGCGGCAGCGAGGTTGCCACCGCCGCTGTCGCCAGCCACCGCGATGCGCGCTTTATCCACAGGCTCGCCGAGGCCGTCCTGGTAAATCCGGCGCCAGGCATCGAGGCAGTCATTCAGTGCAGCGGGATAGGGATGTTCGGGCGCTAGTCGATAGCTGATGGCAACCACCAGCGCACCGAGTTCGGCGGCCAGGGGAATGCAGATCATGTCGTGGCTGCGGGCGCTGCCCAGCACCCAGCCGCCGCCGTGGATGTAGAACACCACGGGCCAGCCGTTCGCCGGTGGCGCACCGTCTGGACGGTAGAGGCGCAACGGGACCAGGCCGTCTGGCTGCACATCGCGCACCAGCAGGCCCGCAGGTACCGGCGGGGCGAAGGCGGCGGCCATGCGTTCGTAGTTTTCCCGCTGGGCGTCCACCGTCGGGCCTTCCAGCGGGTGGGCCTCGGTCTCGGCGACGAAGGCCTGCATGGCATCGGACAGCGGATAGCGCCGCGTCATGCAGCGATCAACCCGGCAGGCCAATGACGCGGCCGACGTAGTCCGGGCGCGGCAGCGGGCGATGGGCTTCGGCCAGCGTCAGCACGCGCTCCAGCACCACGCCTTCGAAGGGCGCCGAACGCGCGCCACCCTCGAGGTTCACGTGCAGCAGCATCTGTTCGCTGGCAGCCAGGGCGAGGTCTTCGCCGGCACGGTGCAGGCTGTGGAAAACGTGCAGACGCTTGCGGTCGTGGGCGATCAGCTGGGTGCGCACTTCGACCTTCTCGCCCTGCTTCACCTCGTGCAAATAGTTGAGGTGCACTTCGAGGGTGAACAGCGAATCTTGGGTGGCGGCGCGGTGGTCGGCATCCAGCCCCAGGTGGTCCATCAGGGCGTCTGTGGCGTAGCTGAACAGCAGCAGGTAGAAGGCGTCGCGCAGGTGGCCGTTGTAGTCGGTCCACTCGGCGAGGATGGGGGTTTCGTAGGTTTTCAGGGCGTGCATGGCGTTGCGTCCGTGAGGCCCTCACCCCGACCCTCTCCCAGAGGGAGAGGGGGCGGTTCGGAGCGAGTGATGAACCGTGAGGTTAGTCGGCGAAGGCGAAGCCGTGTTTCGATTTGGTGTCCTTGATGGCGCCGAGCACGGCCAGCAGGCAGTCGTCGCGGTAGCGTTCCAGCTCGGCAATGCTGCGCGAGCCCTGCTGCTCGCTGGTGCCTTCCACCACGCGGTCGATCAGGGTGTCGGTCAGCTCCGGAGCCGGCAGGTAGGTCCAGGGCAGTTGCAGCGCCGGGCCGAACTGGGCCATGAAGTGGCGCATCCCGGCGTTGCCGCCGGCCAGGGTGTAGGTCAGGAAGGTGCCCATGAAGGACCAGCGCAGGCCGGCGCCGAAGCGGATCGCGTCGTCGATCTCGCCGGTGCTGGCGACACCGTCGTTGACCAGGTGCAGGGCCTCGCGCCAGAGCGCTTCGAGCAGGCGGTCGGCGATGAAGCCGGGGACTTCCTTGCGCACGTGCAGCGGGCGCATGCCGAGGGATTCGTAGACCTTGATCGCCGCCTGCACGGCTTCCGGCGCGGTCTTCGCGCCGCCCACCACTTCCACCAGCGGCAGCAGGTAGACCGGGTTGAACGGGTGGCCGACCACGCAGCGTTCGGGGTGCGTGGCGTCGGCGTAGAACTCGCTGGGCAGCAGGCCCGAGGTGCTGGAGCCGATCAGGGCGTTGGGCCTGGCGGCGGCGCTGATCTTGGCATGCAGCTCGCATTTCAGGTCGAGGCGTTCGGGGGCGCTTTCCTGGATGAAATCGGCATCGCGCACGCACTCTTCGATGGTGGCGACGAAGCGCAGGCGCTCCTGCGAGGCGCCGCGGGCGAGGCCGGCCTTTTCCAGCGCCGGCCAGGCATTGGCGACGCGGGCACGCAGCGCGGCTTCGGCGCCGGGCGCCGGGTCCCAGGCGACGACGTCGAGGCCGTGGGCCAGGGCACGGGCGACCCAGCCGCTGCCGATGACGCCGCTGCCCAGGGCTGCGAAGGTTTTGATATTCGTGATGAAGGACATGGCGACTCCAGCGAGGTGTGGGGAGGAGTAGTCCGTTGGCGCGGATCGCTCCAGGATCAAGAGCCCCTCACCCTAGCCCTCTCCCGCAAGCGGGAGAGGGAACCGTTCTGTGCAGGCTGAAACCGTGGCATCAACCGGTACGGACAGCTCCCTCTCCCTTGGGAGAGGGTGGGGGTGAGGGGAAAGCACGTGCACAGGTGTTTCAGTTGTAGGGCGCATAACGCGCAGCGTTATCCGCCGATCAGGTTCGGCGGCGGATAACCCGTTACGGGTTATTCGCTCTACGGTTCGGGATCAGCGGGCCTTGAGGTTCATCTTCTTGCGCCCTTCGGCCGGGGTCAGGGCGCGGCCGCCCAGGCGCTCGATGATCTCGATGGCGCGTTCGACCAGTTGGCCGTTCGTGGCATGCACGCCGCGATCCAGCCAGATGTTGTCTTCCAGGCCGACCCGCACGTTGCCGCCCAGCAGCATGGCCTGGGCAACCATGGGCATCTGCGAGCGGCCGATGCCGAAGCCGGCCCAGGTCAGGCCGTCGGGGATGTTGTCGGCCATGGCCTTCATGGTGGTGGTGTCGGCCGGGGCGCCCCACGGGATGCCGAGGCAGATCTGGATCAGCGGGTCTTCCAGCAGGCCCTCCTTGAGCATCTGCTTGGCGAACCAGAGGTGGCCGGTATCGAAGATTTCCAGTTCGGCCTTCACCCCCAGCTCGGTGATGCGCTTGGCGCCGGCGCGCAGCTGGGCCGGGGTGGAGACGTAGATGAAGTCGCCGTCGCCGAAGTTCAGGGTGCCGCAGTCCAGGGTGCAGATTTCCGGCAGCAGTTCCTCGACGTGCTTGAGGCGTTCCAGCGGGCCGACCAGGTCGGTGCCAGAGCCGAACTCCAGCGGCTGTTCGCCCTGGCCGATCTGCAGGTCGCCGCCCATGCCGGCGGTGAGGTTGATGATGACGTCGGTGTCGCTCTCGCGGATGCGTTCGACCACTTCGCGGTAGAGGTTCACGTCGCGGCTGGGCTTGCCGGTCTGCGGGTCGCGGACATGGCAGTGGGCGACGGTGGCGCCGGCCTTGGCGGCCTCGATGGCGGCGGCAGCGATTTCCTTGGGGGTGACGGGAATGGCCGGGTGCTTGCCGACGGTGTCGCCGGCGCCGGTCACCGCGCAGGTGACGATCACTTCGTAGTTCACGGTGGCTGTCCTTCTTGAGGTCGAACGAACCCTCTGCGCGCCGGGCGACGCGCAGGGGTCTTCTGGTTGGGAGTTACTTGAGCGAGGCCTGGACGGCGGCGAGGCCGTCCTTGCCATCGAAGGTGGTCACGCCGTCGAGCCAGGCCTTGAGCGGCTCGGGGTTCTGCTTCAGCCAGGCCTTGGCGGCATCCACCGGCTGGCTGCGGTCGAGGATCGGCACCATCACCTGGCTCACCTGCTGGCTGCTGAACTTGAGGTTGTGCAGCAGCTTGGCGAGGTTGCCGCACTGCGCCTGGTAGCCGCCGGCGGTCATGATCGAGACGGTGGCGGAGCCCTCGTCGGGGCCGAACACGTCGTCGCTGCCGGTGAGGTATTTCATGTCGATCTGCAGGTTCATCGGGTGCGGTTTCCAGCCGAAGAACACCACCCACTGCTGGCGCTTGATGGCGCGCTTGACCGCGGTGAGCATGCCGGCCTCGCTGGATTCGACGACCTGGAAGCCCTTCAGGCCGAACTTGTCGTCAGCGATCATCTTCGCGGTGATGCGGTTGGAGCCGCTGCCCGGCTCGATCAGGTAGATCTTGCCGCCCAGCTTGTCCTTGAACTTGGCGATGTCGGCGAAGGTCTTCAGACCGCCGTCGTAGACGTAACTGGGCACCGCGTAAGTCGACTGCGCGTCGGGCAGGGTCGGCGGGGTGATCACGTCGATCTGCTGCTTGTCCAGGTAGGGCTTGGCCACCGGCTGCATGGTCGGTTGCCAGTAGCCGAGGAAGACGTCGAGCTGCTTGTCGGCCATGCCGGCGAGGATGATCTGCTGCGAGGCGCTGGTCTGCTTGACCTTGTAGCCCAGGCCGTCGAGGACGGCTTCGGCCACGGCACTGCTGGCCACCACGTCGGTCCAGTTCACCGTGCCCATGCGCACGTTCTGGCACTGGGCGGGCTCGGCGGCCCAACTGGTGCTGGCGGCGAGCAGGAGCGCGGCACAGCCGAGCGCTTGGATCGATAGCTTCATGACTTCTCCCTCAAGGCCTTTGCGGCGTTGGTTATCGTTGTTGTACGTCATGGCCCTCACGGGGGCTGGCATCCAAGTTACGCAGCGGCGCGCGGCGTGAATCGCACAGTGGCGACCGGCTCTTGCACAGCAGCGACCTCCCCCATTGCCAGGCAGGAGCAATTGCACTATGCCAACACAACGCCAGCGCACCGCTCGCCCCGATCGCACGGTAAACGCCATGTCCCAAGACTTCTGGTTCCTGCTGCTGCCCGGTTTCTCGGTGATGGGCTTCGTCTCGGCGGTGGAACCGCTGCGGGTGGCCAACCGCTTTCACGGCGAGCTGTATCGCTGGCACCTGATGAGTCTGGACGGTGGCCCGGTATTGGCCAGCAACGGCATGTCGATGAATGCCGACAGCAGCCTGGAGGCGCTGCGCGAAGGCGACACGCTGCTGGTGGTGGCCGGCTTCGAACCGCTGCGCGCCTGCACCCCGGCGCTGCTGCAGTGGCTCAAGCGCCTGGACCGCGAAGGCGTGACCCTGGGCGGCATCGATACCGGCAGCTTCGTGCTGGCCGAAGCGGGATTGCTGCAGCGCCAGCGCTGCACGGTGCACTGGGAGGCGCTGGAGGCCTTCCGAGAGACTTATCCACAGGTGCAGGCGACCCAGGAGCTGTTCGAGATCGATGGGCCGCGCATCACCTCCGCCGGCGGCACCGCGTCCATCGACCTGATGCTCGACCTGATCGCCCAGGCCCACGGGCCGGAACTGGCGGTACAGGTGTCGGAGCAGTTCGTGGTCGGGCGCATCCGCCCGCGCCAGGATCACCAGCGCCTGCAGGTCGCCAGCCGCTATGGCGTTTCCAACCGCAAGCTGGTGCAGGTGATCGGCGAGATGGAGCGCCACACCGAGCCGCCGCTGACCACCCTGGAGTTGGCCGAACGCATCCAGGTCACCCGGCGCCAGCTGGAGCGCCTGTTCCGCCTGCACCTGAACGACACGCCGTCGAACTTCTACCTCGGCCTGCGCCTGGACAAGGCGCGCCAGCTGCTGCGCCAGACCGACATGAGCGTGCTGGAGATCGGCGTGGCCTGCGGCTTCGAGACGCCTTCGTACCTGTCGCGCAGCTACCGGGCGAAGTTCGGCGTGTGCCCGAGCCAGGATCGGGTGGGGTTGCGCAAGGTGGTGGCCAAGGCCTGACGCCCTGTAGGGCGCATAACGCCTAGGGCGTTATGCGCCGCCATGGCGGATAAACCGTTCCGGATTATTCGCCCTACGTAACTGCCACAGGCGTGATTCGGCGCCCGGGCCACTCCCTCACCCCAGCCCTCTCCCAAAAGGGAGAGCGGGCAGTATGTGCCGGCTGATATTGAAGCTTCCGCCTGCGCCGAACGGTTCCCTCTCCCTTTGGGAGAGGGCAGAACCGAGCGCTGGAGTTTCCTTTCAGAAGCGAACCACCCAACGCCGGAGCTTTTGGCGGACTGCGTTCGCGAGCAAGCTCGCTCCTACGAAGAGCAAAAGCACCCGCCAACGATTGGCAATATCTGTGGGATCACCGTCATTTACCCCATCCGCGCCGAGGCGGAGTATGGACCCCAGGCACCCACCTCTCACTGCCTTACGGAGATCACCATGAACGAAGTCCGTCCCCCTCTGCCGCCCTTCACCCGCGAAACCGCCATCGAGAAAGTCCGCCTCGCCGAGGACGGCTGGAACAGCCGCGATCCGCATCGCGTCTCCCTGGCCTACACGTCGGACAGCCGCTGGCGCAATCGCGCGACCTTCGTCCAGGGCCGCAAGCAGATCGTGCCGTTCCTCGCCGCCAAATGGGTGCGCGAGCAGCAGTACCGGTTGATCAAGGAGCTCTGGGCGTTCACCGACAACCGTATCGCCGTGCGCTTCGCCTACGAATGGCACGACGACTCGGGCAACTGGTTCCGCTCCTACGGCAACGAGAACTGGGCGTTCGACGAGAACGGCCTGATGTTCGAGCGCCACGCCTGCATCAACGACCTGCCGATCAGCGAGGACGAGCGCCTGTTCCATTGGCCGCAGGGGCGCCGGCCGGACGATCATCCGTCGCTGAGCGAGCTGGGGCTGTAAGGGCGGTTATCCACAGGAGCACGCCCGTGGCACACCGTAGGATGGCGTGGAGCGCAGCGATACCCATCATTCACCCGCAAGACCGCCGATGAGTATCGCAAGCTCCACCCATCCTACGACCGATCTGTAGACGTTATCCACAGTGCCGGATTGGCTGTCGTAGGAGTGGACTCCGTCCGCGATAGGTCCGCGTCGCGCCGGTGGCCGATCGCGGACGGAGTCCGCTCCTACGGGGAGGCAAATCCCTACGATTTGCCGATCAGGCCGGGACTGCCTGGGCCGGAGCGGCCGAGGTCGCGCGGCTTTCCTCCAGGATCATCGCCGCCGCCCGCTCGCCGAGCATGATGCAGGGCGCGTTGGTGTTGCCGCTGATCAGCGTCGGCATGATCGACGCATCCACCACGCGCAGGCCCTTGAGGCCATGCACGCGCAGGCGCAGGTCGACCACCGCCAGCGGGTCCTGGCCCATCTTGCAGGTGCCCACCGGATGGAACACGGTGGCGGCGTATTCACGCAGGTGCTCCAGCAGTTGCTCGTCGGTCTGCACCTGTGGGCCGGGCAGCATCTCGGCGCCGCGGATGCTGTCGAACTCCGGCTGGGCGAGGATCTTGCGCGCCAGCTTCACGCCTTCCACCAGCACGCGGCCGTCTTCCTCATCGGCGAGGAAGTTGTAGTCGATCTCAATATCGCCACCGGGTTTCACCCGCAGCTCGCCGATGCTTTTCGGCCGCAGCACACAGGTATGCACGGCGTAGCCATGGCCCCATTCAAACAGGCGGCCACGGTGGCTGCGGTAGCCGGGGACGAAGTGGAACTGCACGTCGGCCAGCGAATCGGCCAGCGGCGTGCGGGCGAAGCCGCCGGCCTCGACGTAGTTGGTGGTCAGCCAGCCCTTCCTCGCCAGCAGGTACTTGAACGGCGAGAGCAGGATCTGCGGCAGCGAGCCAAGGGAGAAGCCCAGGCTCAGCGGGCTCGGCGAACGCACGGTGACCAGGCCGTCGAGGTGGTCCTGGAGGTTCTTGCCCACGCCGGGCAGGTCGTGCTTCACCGGGATGCCGGCGGCCTTCAATTCCTCGCCCGGACCGATGCCGGAGGCCAGCAGAATCTGCGGTGAACCCAGGGAGCCGGCCGAGAGGATCACCTCGCGACGCGCCAGCAGGCGTTCGCCGCTGCGCAGTTCGATGCCGGTGACGCGCTCGCCTTCCAGCAGCAGGCGACCCACCTGGCGGTCGGTCAGCACCGTCAGGTTCGGCCGCTGCAGCGGCGCGACGAAGGCGCGGTAGCTGCTCAGGCGCCTGGCGTCCTTCTGGGTCAGGTTGTAGATGCCGACGCCTTCGAACTCGCGGCCGTTGAAGTCATCGTTGCGGCGCAGGCCGATGCGTTCAGCGGCCTTGATGAACAGGCTGGACAGCGGGTTGGGATCGCGCGGCTTGTCCACCAGCAACTCGCCCAGGGTGCCGTGCAGCGCCGGGTCCTGGCCGAGCATGTTGCGCTCGGATTTCTTGAAGAACGGCAGCACGTCCTGCCAGCCCCAGCCAGGGCAGCCTTCGGCTTCCCAGCGGTCGTAGTCGGAGGCGTGGCCGCGGATGTAGATCATGCTGTTCATCGAGCTGGAACCGCCCAGCGCCTTGCCACGCGGGCAGTGCAGCGAGCGGTTGTTCAGGCGCTTCTGCGGCGCGGAGAAGAAGTTCCAGCTGAACACCTTGCTCTTGTACAGGGTGATGGTGCCAGCCGGAGTCTGCACGCGCGGGCTGGCGTCACTGCCGCCGGCCTCCAGCAGGCAGACGCGCACGGCGGGGTCGGCGCTCAGGCGGTTGGCCAGGACGCAGCCGGCGGAACCGGCGCCGACGATGAGGTAGTCGTAGGTGGAGTCGTTGGAGGAGGACATGGGGGCTCCCTTTGGAGTGTGGCGTGAAGGGTTGAGGGGCAAGCTCACACCCCGCCGCAACACCCAACCTGTAGGAGCGAGCTTGCTCGCGAACAAACTCACCGGCAGATCCAGCGTTGGGCGGTTCGCGAGCAAGCTCGCTCCTGCAAAAAGCACCGCGCTCGCCGGCCGACTACAGCAGTAGCCGCGCTCCGCAGGCCCCCTCTGCTCAGTGGAGGGCTGGGCGGTGTCAGGCTTTCAGTGCGCTTCTTCCAGATCGTCGTGCAGCAGCCCGAGGATCTCGCGCTTCATCTCGATGAATTGGCGATCCATGACCATGTCCAGCGAGCGCGGGCGCTCGATGGGTACGTCGAGGATCTGCTTGATACGGCCGGGGCGAGCGCCCATGACGTAGACGCGGTCGCCCAGCAGGATGGCCTCGTCGATGTCGTGGGTGACGAACACCACGGTCTTCTTGCTGTGGTCCCACACGCGCAGCAGCAGTTGCTGCATCTGCATGCGGGTCTGGCTGTCGAGGGCGCCAAAAGGCTCGTCCATCAGCAGGATCTGCGGGTCGTTGGCCAGCGCGCGGGCGATCGCCACGCGCTGCATCATTCCGCCGGAGAGCTGCTTGGGGTAGTTGTTCTCGATGCGGCGCAGGCCGACTTCGTCGAGGTAGTAGTCGACGATTTCGCGGCGCTCGGCCGCCGGCATGCCGCGGCGCTTCAAGCCGAACTCGACGTTCTGCCGCACGGTGAGCCAGGGGAACAGGGTGTAGCTCTGGAACACCATGCCGCGGTCGGCGCCGGGGCCGTCGACCAGTTGGCCGCCGACGTAGATGTCGCCTTCGGTGGGCTCGGACAGCCCGGCGGTGAGGTAGAGCAGGCTCGACTTGCCGCAACCGGAGGGCCCGACGATCACCGCGAACTGCTGGTCCGGCACCTCGAAGGAAACGTTCTCCAGTGCGCTGAAGGTGCCGCCATCCGGCGTGCGGTAGCGCAGGCTGACGTTCTCCACCCGCAGGCGGGCCGGGTTGGCAGGTTGCTGGCCGGTCACGGCGGGTTCTTCCTGCTTGATCGCTACTGCGCCCATGACGCCACCTTCAGTCGGATGAATCGGAAGAGTTGGTCGGTGATCAGGCCCAGCAGGCCGATGATGGCGATGGCCAGGAAGATCACGTCGACCTGGAAGCCGCGCATGGCCTTGAGGCTGATGTAGCCCAGGCCGCTGGAGGCGGCGACCAGTTCGGCGACCACCAGGTAGGTCCAGGCCCAGCCCATGGTCACGCGCAGGGTGTCGAGCACGCCGGGCAGCGAAGCCGGGCCGAGCACGTGGAGGACCACGTCGCGGCGGTTGCAGCCCAGGGTGTAGGAGGCGTTCACCAGGTCCTTGGCGACGCCGCGGGAGACGTCGGCGATCATCACCAGCTGCTGGAAGAACACGCCGAAGATGATCACGGTGACGCGCTGTTCCAGGCCGATGCCGATCCACAGGATGAACAGCGGCACGAAGGAGGTCACCGGCAGGTAGCGGATGAAGTTCACCAGCGGTTCGAGGAACGCCTGGACGATGCGGAAGCTGCCCATCAGCAGGCCCAGCGGCACCGCAACGAGCGAGGAGATGATGAAGCCGATCATCACCACCTTGACGCTGGCCATGACGTGAGTGGCGAGGGTGCCGTCGCTGGCCAGGCGCACGCCGGCGGCGAGTACCGCGTCGGGGGTCGGCAGGAACATCGCCGGCACCACGCCGCCGTAGGAAAGCCCGGCCCACAGGCCGAACACGAGCAGCCAGCACAAAGTGCCGGCGGACCAGACCAGCTTCAGCGGCAGGTCGACCTTGGGCGTCAGGCAACGGCTGAGCCAGGATTGCGAACGACGAGGCATCGCGGATTCCTCCAGGCGGGCGGCGCGCGGCCGCCCGCGGGGACAAGAGAGACGGTTACTCGGAGACGAAGCGCGGGTCGACCAGGTCGTCGTAGCTGACTTCCAGGCGCTTGCCCTGCAGGCCGCTCCAGGTCTCGTTGGCGAGGCGGATCAGACCCTTGATGTCGCCGGGCTTGCCGGGGGTGCCAATGAGCTGCTCGCTCATCGCCTTGTCGTAGAAGCGCACGCCCTTGGCGGCGTCGGCCAGGGCCTTGGGATCGGCGAGGTAGCCGCCGACGCCCTTGGCCATGATCGCGTAGGCCTCGTCCGGGTGCTCCTTGGTGTACTGCACGGCCTTGTACAGGCCTTTCACCAGGGCCTTGACGTCCTCGGGCTGCTTCTCGATGACGTCGCAGTTGAGCGCAACCACGTCGACGATCACGCCGGGGGTGGTGGAGCTGTCCACCAGCACCTTGCCCTGCTGCTTCTCGCGCACCAGCGAGAGGTGCGGTTCCCAGGTCACGGCGGCGGGCACGCGGCCGGCGATGAAGGCGCTGGCGGCGTCATCGGCGGTCATGTTCTGCACCTTGATGTCGCTCATGCTCATGCCGGCGTGCTTGAGCAGGTAGGCCAGCCAGAACTGCGAGACGGAGCCTTCGTTCACCGCCACTTCCTGGCCCTTGAGCTGGGCCAGGGAGGTGACGTCCTTGCCCACCAGAACGCCGTCGCCGCCATGGCTGTCATCCAGCGCGGCCACGGCCTTGAAGCAGAACTTGGGACGGTACTTGAGGATTTCGTCGATGGTGGAGGCGGAGCCGGACAACTGGCCGGAGGCCTGCGCCGCCATGTACATCGAGGCTTCCTCGATGGTGGTCAGCTGCAGGTCCAGGCCCTGCTCCTTGAAGTAGCCGAGGTCACGGGCCAGGTACAGGGTGCCGTAGCCGACCCAGGTGGTGTGGCCGATGGACAGGGTGCCGGCCTGCGCGCCAGAAACGGCGGCGAGAGCCAGGGCGGAACACGCGATGGAACGCACGAGCAAGGACTTGATCATGAAGCACTCCCACAGCCGGTTGGCTTTTTTGTTGATTTACTGCGGCAGTGGCCAGGAGGCCGGTAGAACCGGGACATGGGCGGCATTGAGCTCTATATGGCTCTAGCGTCTGAAGGCTTTGTCTCGCGACATGTCTGACAGACCGATGGTGGCGGAAGCGGGAGGCTCGGAAAATTATTAAATATGTCGTTGCGCCATAAGAAAAAGCTGCCTTGCCGGCGAAATTGCACCAGCATGGCGCAGGGGGAGAAAGCCGGTCGCGCGGGTTGGTCCGCGCTGCACTATCGTTGAACGCAGCTCTCCCCCCAGGAAGGTTTCCATCATGCCCCCTCGCTCCGTTCTGCCGGCCCTGGCGCTCGCCATCGGACTGGCCCTGCAGCCCTTCGCCATCCAAGCCGCCGAGCCACAGGCGCCTGCTGCCGCCGAGCTGAAATGGCCGCGGGACTTCGCCCTGGGCGAGCAGCACGTGCAGATTTTCCAGCCGCAGATCGAAGGCTGGGACGGCACCCGCATGAGCGGCCGCGCGGCTATCGCCGTGGGGCCTGCCAATGGCGCGCCGACCTACGGCGTGGCGCTGTTCTCGGCCGCCGCCGCCATCGACAAGGCCAGCGGCCTGGTGCAACTCACCGACCTGCGCATCGAGAAAGTCGAAGTCCCCACCGCCCCGGACAGCGCCGACAAGGTGCGCGACGCCATCGTCGCGCGGCTCCCCAAGCAGGGAATGACGGCTTCCCTGGACGAGTTGCAGGCCAGCTACGCGGTGAACCAGCAGCTGGACAAGCTGCGCCATGTCGAAGTGAAGAACGACGCGCCGCAGATCGTCTTCGCCAGCACGCCCACGGTGCTGGTGATGATCGATGGCCAAGCGCAATGGCAAGCCCTGAAAGGCAGTGACTTCGAGCGGGTCATCAACAGCCGCGCGCTGGTCCTGCGCGATGCCCAGGGCAACCATTACCTGAACGCTGCGGGCAACTGGTACACCTCGCAGACGCTGGACGGCAACTGGCTGGTGCTGAGCCAACCGCCCAAGGCATTGGTTACCGCGCAGCAGCTGGCCGAGAAGGCCGGACCGGTGGACGCTCTGCTGCCCAAGGACGGCAAGAAGCCGGCGAAGGCACCGGCGCTGCTGGTGGCCACCCAGCCCACCGAACTGATCGTCAGCGACGGCACTGCGCAGATGGCGCCGGTGGATGGCGTCAGCCTGCTGAGCATGAACAACGCCGATCACGCAGTGTTCGTCGATCCCACCCATAACACCTGGTACGTGCTGGTGTCCGGGCGCTGGTTCAGCGGGTCCGGCGAAAAGGGCCCGTGGCAGTTCGTCGACGGCAAGGACCTGCCCGCCGACTTCGCGAAGATTTCACCGAAGGACCCGAAGGCCAACGTGCTGGTCTCGGTGCCCGGCACGCCGCAGGCCAGGGAGGCCGCCATCGCCGCCAACATTCCGCAGACGGCGTCCGTCTCGCGCAGCAAGGCGACGCTCAAGGTCAGCTACGACGGCGCGCCGAACTTCCAGCCGATCACCGATACGGCTCTGCAATACGCGGTGAATACGCCGACGCCGGTCATCGAGGTGGCGCCCAACCAGTTCTACGCGGTGAGCAACGGCGTCTGGTTCGTTGCCCCCAGCCCGACCGGCGCCTGGCAAGTGGCGACCGAATTGCCCGCGGCGATCTACGGCATTCCGCCCAGCTCGCCGGTGTATTACGTGACCTACGTGCACATCTATTCGGTGACCCCGCAGACCGTGGTGGTCGGCTACACGCCGGGTTACCTGGGCGTGGTGGTCAACAGCAGCGGCACGGTGGTCTACGGCACCGGCTACAGCTACCCGGCCTACGTCAGCCAGACGGTCTACTACGGCTATCCGCCCACCTACGGCTACGGCGCCGGTTTCGCCGTGGGCGCGCTGACCGGCTTCGCCTTCGGCTATGCCGCCGGCTACTGGGGCTCGCCGCAACCCTACTGGGGACCGTACTGGGGCCCCTATCCGCATGGCGGCTGGAGCTACACCAACATCAACCAGGCAAACTTCTACGGGCGCTGGGGCCAGGGCACCGTGACCCACGCCTACGGCTACGACGCCTGGAGCGGCAGCCGCTGGCAGGGCAGCACGGCCGTGGGCTACAACCCGCGCACCGGTACGCAGTTCCAGGGCGCACGCGGCGCCGCGTTCAACCCCTACACCGAGAACGCTGCCGCCGGCCGCCGCGGCTCCTTCTCCAACGCCTCCACCGGCATCTCCGGCGCGGGCCGCAGTGGCGTTGCCGCGCACACCGACAGTGGTGACTTCGTCGCCGGGCACCAGGTGGCCACGCACAACGCCCAGACCGGCCGCACCACCCTCGCCGAAGGGGGCGTCAAAGGCGACGTCGACGAAGGCCGCGGCAGCTATCAGCACGAACACCAGGGCGTCAGCTACAACCGCCGTACGGGCAACGCCGTGGCCTGGAAGAACGGCGACGTCTACGCCGGCCACGATGGCAACGTCTACCAGCACACCCAGGACGGCGGCTGGCAGAAGCACACCGACAACGGCTGGCAGCCGGTGCAGGCCAACCAGGCCAATCAGCAGCAGATCCGCGAGCAGCTCAACCAGCAGTACCAGTCGCGTCAGGTCGGCCAGCAGCGCTTCAGCCAGACCCAGCGCCAGTGGGGTGGCGGCGGCCGCGCCGGGGGCGGGCATTTCGGCGGCGGTGGCTTGCGCCGCTGACCTTGTGGACAAGGTTTTCCACAGCCGTTCGGCTGTGGAAAACCTCACCGGGCCGGATCAGGAAGTTACCCACAAGCCTTGCCCTCGCGCCCTCCTCCTCGGCAAGATGCCCGCTCCCACCACCCTCGCGGGGTTGCCGTGACCGCTCTGTTCCAGGCCCTCTGGCCGTTGTTTGCACTGATCGTCGGCGGCTTCGTGCTGCGCCGCAAAGGATTCCCCGGCGATGCCTTCTGGCCGGCGGCCGAGCGGCTCAACTACTTCATCCTGTTCCCCGCCCTGCTGGCCAGCAGTCTGGCCAGCGCACCGCTGAACGATCCCGGCCTGGCCCGCCAGGCCCTGGCGGTGGTGCTCGGCCTGGGCATCGCCTGGATCGCCCTGCTGATCGCCAAGCGCCTGCGCGGCTGGAACGCCGCCCGCTTCGGCGCCATCGCCCAGGGCGTGCTGCGCTTCAACACCTACCTGGGGCTCGCCGCCGTCGGCAGCCTGTACGGCAAGCCGGGCCTGACCCTGGCCGCGCTGATGCTGGCGCTGATGGTGCCGACGGTGAACGTGATGTCGGTGTGGGCACTGACCGCCGAGCGCGGCATCAGCCTGCGCTCGCTGCTGCTGCCGATCGTGAAGAATCCGCTGATCCTTGCCTGCGTTGCCGGCGCCCTGCTCAACGTGACGGGCATCGGCCTGCCCGGTGGCACCGACCGGCTGTTCAACCTGCTGGCCGTGGCCAGCCTGCCGCTGGGCCTGCTCTGCGTGGGCGCAGCGCTACAACCCCAGGAACTGCGCGCGGAGGTTTCGGCTCTGGGCTGGAACTGCGCCATCCGCCTGTTGGCCATGCCGCTGCTGGCCTTCGCCATCGCCCGCCTGCTCGCCTTGCCCTCACTGGAAAGCGCGCTGCTGGTGCTGTTCTTCGCCTTACCCACAGCCCCCACCGCCTATGTGCTGACCCGCCAGCTGGGCGGCGAAAGCGGGCTGATGGCGGGAATCATCACGCTGCAGACGTTGCTGGCCGGGGCCAGCCTGCTGCTGGTGATGGGGCTGATTCAGGCGCAAGGTTGAATCTGTTCGTCCGCGATGGAGTCCGCGCGCGGGCGAACCGATCGCGGACGGAGTCCGCTCCTACGCTCCCGGGTATTTATCCACAAGGACGCCCCGGTAGGAGCGGATTTATCCGCGATCCGGCCGACAGGCCGGCGCGTGGCCATTCCTTCGCGGACAAGGCTCGCTCCTACAAAAAACTCCTATCGATCAGTGGGCATCATCTGCGAAAGCCTGCTGAAAGCTTGACCCCCTAGCATCGCCGCCTCGGTCCTCCCGGCCGAACCTGCGTTCGCGCAGCGTACAAGAACAACAATCGGTGATCGCTCATGCCCCGTTTCCTGTCCCTCCCCGCCCCGACTCCGCCCGCACCGCGTGTGCTTATCCACAGCCGCTGCTGAAGTCCCCGCACCGACCGGAGTTATCCCCATGCTGACCTTCCTCGCCTTCGCCATGGTGGCGACCTTCATGTTCCTGATCATGACCAAGCGGCTGTCGGCGCTGATCGCCCTGATTCTGGTGCCGATCGCCTTCGCTCTGCTTGGCGGCTTCGCCAAGGGCCTGGGGCCGATGATGCTGGACGGCATCCGTACCCTGGCGCCGACCGGGGTGATGCTGATGTTCGCCATCCTCTACTTCGCCATCATGATCGACTCCGGGCTGTTCGACCCGGCGGTGCGGCGCATCCTGCGGCTGGTGAAGGGCGACCCACTGAAGGTGTCGATGGGCACTGCCGCGCTGGCGATGATCGTCTCGCTGGATGGCGACGGCTCGACCACCTACATGATCTGCGTGGCCGCCGTGCTGCCGCTGTACAGCCGGCTGGGCATGAGCCCGCTGCTGATGGCCTGCCTGATCATGCTGTCCAGCGGCGTGCTGAACATGACGCCCTGGGGCGGCCCGACCGCCCGCGCGGCCAGCGCGCTGCACGTGGACCCGGCGGACATCTTCGTGCCGATGATCCCGGCCATGCTCGCCGGCATCGCGGCGATCTTCGGCCTGGCCTGGGTCTACGGCAAACGTGAGCGCGCCCGCCTGGGTGAACTGCACCTGCCCACTGACCAGGAGTCGATGGCCGAGGTCAGCGTTTCGCAGTATCCGGAGGCGCGTCGGCCGAAGCTGTTGTGGTTCAACGCGGTGCTGACGGTGATCCTGATGGGCACCCTGATCGCCGGCCTGCTGCCGATGCCGGTGTTGTTCATGATCGCCTTCGGTATCGCGATGATCGTCAACTATCCCTGCATCTTCGAGCAGAAGAAGCGTATCGGCGCCCATGCCGAGAACGTCCTGGCGGTGGTCTCGCTGATCTTCGCCGCCGGGGTATTCACCGGCATCCTGTCGGGAACGGGCATGGTCGAAGCGATGTCGAAAAGCCTGTTGGCGGTAATCCCGCCAGCGCTGGGGCCGTATCTAGCGACCATCACGGCGCTGGTGAGCATGCCGTTCACCTTCTTCATGTCCAACGACGCTTTCTACTACGGCGTGCTCCCGGTACTCTCCCAGGCCGCCGCGCAGTACGGCATCACGCCGGTGGAAATGGCCCGCGCCTCCATCGTCGGCCAGCCGGTCCATCTGCTCAGCCCACTGGTGCCGTCAACCTACCTGCTGGTGGGGCTGGCCAAGGTGGATTTCGGCGACCACCAGCGCTTCACTCTCAAGTGGGCCGTGCTGGTGTGCCTGGCGATCCTCGCCGCGGCCCTGCTGCTGGGCCTGTTTCCCCTGTTCAAGCACTGAACAGTTCAACGACTGACCTCGAGTACCGCTAAATGGAATGGCTCACCAGCCCTGAAATCTGGATTGCGTTCTTCACCCTGACCGCCCTGGAAATCGTCCTGGGCATCGACAACATCATCATGATTTCCATCCTCGTCGGCCGCATGCCCAAGCACATGCAGCCGCGCACGCGCTTCTTCGGGCTGGCGCTGGCGATGGTCACGCGCATCCTGCTGCTGCTGTCGATCACCTGGGTGATGCGCCTCACCGCCGATCTGTTCCACGTGTTCGGCCAGGGCATTTCCGGGCGTGACCTGATCCTGTTCTTCGGCGGCCTGTTCCTCCTGTGGAAAAGCAGCAGCGAGATCTTCCATGGCCTGGAAGGCGAGGACGAAACCGAGAGCGAACCCAAGAGCGTGATGGGCGGCTTCATCGGCACCATCATCCAGATCGCCATCATCGACATCGTGTTCTCCCTGGACTCGGTGATCACCGCCGTGGGCATGGTTTCCAACGTGCCGGTGATGGTCGCGGCCATCGTCGTCGCGGTGCTGGTGATGATGCTGTGCGCGGGCGCCATCAGCGACTTCATCGACAAGCACCCGTCGCTGAAGATGCTGGCGCTGTCCTTCCTCATCGTGGTCGGCACCGTGCTGATCGCCGAAGCCTTCGAAGTCCACGTGCCCAAGGGTTATGTCTACTTCGCCATGGCCTTCTCGCTGGCGGTGGAAGCGCTGAACATCCGCATGCGCACCGCGCGCGGCAGGAAGGAAGATCCGGTGAAACTGCGCAAGGACATTCCGGGGCAATAGCCCACAGGGATTATCCACAGGCAAGGAAAAACCGGGCGCAGATGCCCGGTTTTCCTGTGAGCCGCTATTTATCCACAGCGCCTCATTTCACAGGCTGCGCTGCCGGCCCCGGCCAGTTCAGCACGCCCTTGTCGTTGAAGCGCACCGTACCGAACAGTCCACCGGCCAGCTTGCCGCTGATCTCGTAAGGCATGCCCTTGCGCGGTGGCCCGCCGGACAGGCCCCAGGCCTGGCGAATGGCGGAGAACGCCGAGATGCTCACCGGTACGCTGATCACCTTTTCGCCAAAGCGCGGCACCTGACCGCTGGCATCACTCACGCCGCTGGCCAGCGGCTGGCCATTAACCGACAGGTCCAGGGCGATGCCGGTGTAGTCGATGGCCTGCTCATTGGGGTTCTGCACCCGCAGCTTGACCAGGAAGCGCGCCTCCATGCCCTGCCCGGTGGCCGGTTCCAGGCCGACCAGGTCGATGCGCAGCGGGTCGCGCGTGCCGAACAGGCTGCTGCAGGCGCCCAGCGCCAGCAGCAGGGTCAGAAGGATGATGCGGCGGGCGATGGCCATGCTTTCTCCTCGTCGATGTCTCACTTCACCGTCGCCGGGCGCAGCCGCCACACGGTATTGCCCACGTCATCGGCCACCAGCACGCCGCCGAACTTATCCACAGCAACGCCGACCGGCCGGCCCATGGCTTCGTCCTTGTCGTTGACGAAGCCGTCCAGCACCGTCACCGGCTGACCATTGGGCTTGCCGTCGCCGAAGGGGATGAACACCACCTGATAGCCGCTGCGCGGCTTGCGGTTCCACGAGCCATGCTGGCCGATGAACACCCCGCCACGATAACGCTCGGGCAGCAGGCTGCCCTGATAAAAGGCCAGACCGAGGGAGGCGGTATGCGCGCCGAGGGCGTAATCCGGCGCCAGCGCCTTCTCGACCATGTCCGGGCGCGGCGGCTCGACGCGTTTATCCACATGCTGGCCGTAGTAACTCCAGGGCCAGCCGTAGAAGCCACCGTCCTTCACCGACGTCATGTAGTCGGGCACCAGATCATTGCCCAGTTCGTCGCGCTCGTTCACGGCTGTCCACAGGGCGCCGCTGTTGGGCTCCCAGCCCAGGCCATTGGGATTGCGCAGACCCGAGGCGAAGACGCGCACGTTGCGGTTGGCCAGGTCGATCTGCAGGATCGCCGCGCGGTTCTTCTCGGCATCCAGGCCGTTCTCGCCGACGTTGCTGTTGGAGCCGACCGTGGCGTAGAGGTAGCGACCATCGGGGCTGGCGAGGATGTTCTTGGTCCAGTGGTGGTTGATCGGCCCGCCCGGCAGGTCGACGACCTTTTCCGCCTTGGCGCTGATCGTGGTGTCGCCAGTCTTGTAGGGGAAGCGCACCACGGCGTCGGCGTTGGCGACGTACAGCCAGTTATCCACAAGGGCCATGCCGAAAGGTGAAAAGAGTCCTTCCAGCAGGACGCTGCGCTGCTCCGGCACGCCGTCACCGTCGGCATCGCGCAGCAGGGTGATGCGGTTGGCGCTGGGCACCGATGCACCCGCCTTGGCCATGACCTTGCCGGCAGCCCAGTCCTTCAGACCGCCGGACTCTTCCTTGGGCGGCGCCGAGCTTTCCGCCACCAGCACATCGCCATTGGGCAGGACGTAGAGCCAACGCGGGTGTTCGAGCTGGTCGGCGAAACGCTGCACTTCCAGGCCCTCGGCGGCGCGCGGCATCTGCCCGGCGGGCCAGCCGATGGCCGTGGCGATGTTCACCGTCGGCAGTAAGCTGCTCTGCGGCTCGGGCAATTGTGGTTGCGGGCCGGTGCCGGCGGTGAACGGCAGGGAAGACTTGTCTCCACAACCGGCCAGGGCCAGCAGGGCTATGACGGGGAACGACCAACGCATGCGACTTCTCCTCGGCCTGAGCACTAAAAGACGGATTCTAGACATACAAGCGGTCCCAGCCGTGCGAAATAACCGATGCGAAGGCTCTCGCATCCGCTTTTGATCGGCTTTACTGACAGACAGGAATCTCGGCAAATCAGCGATTTGGCGAACCCTCAGGGAAGAACGAGGGTCTACCATGACAGTCTTGTGACAATCGCCTGAGTGTTGCCGTGTCCTTCTCGGCCCTCCGCGCTGCATGTTCGGAGCCGCGGGCGAGGTCGTTACAGGGTCCGTCGACGACTTACTGCGCCCACGGGCCCGCTTGCGTGTAAGGGGGCCCGACATGCTCAAACTGCTCGATCTGCTCTCTGCCGTCGCCCTGTTGGTGTGGGGCACCCATATCGTCCGCACCGGCATCCTCAGGGTCTACGGCAGCAACCTGCGAAAAATCCTCAGCCGCAGCGTGGAAAAACGCCCGCTGGCCTTCGCCGCCGGCATCGGCGTCACCGCCCTGGTGCAGAGCAGCAACGCCACCGCGCTGCTGGCCACCTCCTTCGTCGCCACCGGGCTGATGGCCCTGGCGCCGGCGCTGGCGATCATGCTCGGCGCGGACGTCGGCACGGCGCTGATGGCGCGGGTGCTGACCCTGGACCTGTCCTGGCTGTCGCCGCTGCTGATCTTCTTCGGCGTGATCTTCTTCCTTGGCCGGCAGAAATCCCGGCTCGGGCAACTGGGCCGGGTGTTCATCGGCCTCGGCCTGATCATCCTCGCGCTGCAGCTGATCGTCGCCGCGGCGGAACCGATGACTCAGGCCAAGGGCGTCAAGGTGCTGTTCTCCAGCCTGACCGGCGATGTGATGCTGGACGCCCTGACCGGCGCGCTGTTCGCCATGATTTCCTATTCCAGCCTGGCCGCCGTGCTGCTCACCGCCACGCTGGCGGCGTCCAAGGTGATCTCGCTGAAGGTCGCGCTGTGCCTGGTGATCGGCGCCAACCTGGGCAGCGGCATCCTGGCGATGATCAGCGCTTCCTCGCAGAACGCCGCCGGCCGCCGCGTGGCGCTGGGCAGCCTGCTGTTCAAGGTTGCCGGCTGCGCCCTGGTGCTGCCGCTGGTGGGGCCGCTGGCGGACTGGATCGACCACTGGCAATTCAGCACCGCCGAACTGGTGATCGCCTTCCACGTCCTCTACAACACCACCCGCTGCCTCGCCTGCCTGCCGCTGACCGGGCAGATGGCCGCCTTCTGCACCCGCATCATGCCCGATCGCCATTCGCCGGAAGATACCGTGCGCCCGCGCCATCTGGACCCCGGCGCGCTGGATACGCCGAGCCTGGCGCTGGTCAACGCGGTGCGCGAGACCCTGCGCATGGGCGATATCGTCGAGCAGATGCTGAACAACCTGATGCAGGTTATCCACAGCGGCGACCCGCTGCTGGGCAAGGAGATCCGCAAGCAGGACGATGACGTCGACGCCCTCTACACCGCGATCAAGCTGTACCTGGCGCGCATGCCCCGCGAGGACCTGAGCGAGGCCGACAGCCGGCGCTGGGCGGAGATCATCGAGCTGGCGATCAACCTGGAGCAGGCCGGCGACATCATCGAGCACATGCTCGGCGCCGTGCAGGACAAGAAGACCTCGCGCAGCCGTTCGTTCTCCGATAACGGCCTGGAGGAAATCACCGTGCTGCACGGCCAGCTGGTGGCCAACCTGCGCCTGTCGCTGTCGGTGTTCCTCAATGGCGACCAGGAAGGCGCCAAGCGCCTGCGCCGCGCCAAGCAGCGCTTCCGCCTGCAGGAGCGGCGCTTTGCCCATTCCCACGTCGACCGCCTGCGCCAGCAGGTGGTGCAGAGCATCGAGACCAGCTCGCTGCACCTGGACCTGATCAGCGACATGAAGCGCTTGAACTCGCTGTTCTGCGCCATCGCCTATGCTGTTCTGGACAACCCGGATGCCAGCAGTTCGGCAGCCGAGGAACCGGAGGAAGACGTGGACTTCGTCGAGCGCGAAGTCGAGGCGGCGCAGGAGCGCCCGCGGTCGTCCCCACCCGGCTCCAGCGCGACGGGTTGAACCAGACCGGGACCGGAGAATCTCCCGCTCCAGGCGTTTTCCGGCCCCCTACAAAGTCCCGATATCGCCACGCCCAGGGTTAGGGCAGAATCCGCCGCCATGGAAGCATGCACTCACTCCCAACGTCCCCCCTCGGTCAGCGCCAGCCTGACCCAGGCCATCCTGCTGGCAGCCACGCGTCTGGGTCTGGACCGCGCTGCGCTGCTGGCGGCCAGCGGCATCCAGGAATCCCAGCTCAGCGATCCCGATGCGCGCATCGACTTCGGCTGCCAGGAACTGGTCTGGCAAGCGATCCAGTCGAGCCTGCCGGCCGCCGAACCCGGTATCGCCCTGGGCCGCGCCCTGTCACCGGCGTCCTTCAGCGCGCTGGGCTACCTGCTGCAGACCAGCGCCACGCTGGGCGATGCGCTGGAGTCGGCGCTGCGCTACCAGCGCCTGGTCGGCGAAGGCGGTAAGGTCGCCATCGAGGTCCAGGCCGAGGTCGTCTGGGTCAACTACTGCCCACTCAACCCCGAACGCCCCGCCACCCGCGCGCGGGCACTGGCACTGCTGGGTTTCTGGGCGCGCCAGTTGAAGGCGCTGCTCAGCGGCCTGCAACTGGCCGGCTGCCGCTTCATGCACAGCCAGCCGGAGGCGCTCGACGACTATGTCAGCGCCTTCGACTGCCCCCTGCAGTTCGACGCCGCCAGCTATGCCCTCGGCCTGCCCGCGAAACTGATCGACGCCCCGCTGCCACAGGCCAATCCGCCGCTGCGCGACCTGCTGCGCCAGCATGCCGAAGGCCTGCTGGCGCGCCTGCCCAGCGCCAGCATCAGTGGCCGGGTAGTCGCATTGCTCGGTGAACAGCTGTCCCACGGCGAACCCGGCCGCGCCGCGCTGGCCAGCGAACTGGGCCTGAGCGAGCGCACGCTGCAGCGGCGCCTGGCGGAGGAAGGCAGCAGTTATCAACAGCTGCTGGCCGATACCCGCCGGCAATTGGCGGAGCGCTACCTGGGCGAAGGCAACCTGCCGGCCACGGACATCGCCGCCCTGCTCGGCTACTCCGAACCCAGCGTGTTCTTCCGCGCCTTCCGCCACTGGACGGGCCTGACGCCGGGCGAGTTCCGCCAGCGTCGCCGGCAGGCGGAGCATTAGCCAGGATCGTTCGACGGGTCTGCTTGCAGGCGCTTTTCAACAGACTTATCGACAGTCTGTCCACAGCTTTTCCGCTCAGCTCTGCAGCCCCCGGGCGGCCAGGTAGGCGAGGAAGGCTTCGCGGCTGGAGTAACGCGGCTGGTAACCGAACTCCTCCTTCAGCCGGCGGTTGTCCAGCACCGGGCGATAGCGCAGGTAGTCCACCTGTTCCGGACCGAAGCGCGACAGCCCCAGCGGCTTGAGCAGCCCCAGGCCCGCGCGCATCAGGCCTGCCGGCAAGGGGCGATAGGGTTTGCCGAGCAGGCCGGCGATCTCGCGCAGCGACAGGGCGCCATCGCCGGCGAGGTTGTAGATGCCTTCGCTGCCACGTTCCAGGCCCTGGCGGATGACGTTCACCACGTCCTGATCCCAGATGAACACGAAGCGGCTGCGATGGCCGAGCACGCCGACCAGGCTGGGACGGGCGAAGAGCTCGGCCAGCGGGTTATGCACACGGCGGCCGAGAATGGTGCCGGGGCGCAGGATCAGCTGCTTGAGTTGTGGATAACTCTTCCGTGCGGTGGCCAGCAGCTGCTCGATCTCCTGCTTGTAGCGAGCGTGAAGCAGGTCGGGATTGCCCCGCAGCGGCTGGTTCTCGTCGATCCATTCGGCATTGTCGCGATGGAAGCCATAGGCGGTGGCCGAACTGGTGACGATCAGCTGCTGCACGCCGCTTTCCTGCGCCGCCTCGATCAGCGTGCGGGTGCCACCGACTTCGATGGCATGGTGCTTGTCGGCGGACATCCCCGGCGGTGGGTTGACCACGCTGGCCAGGTGCACGATCGCATCCGGCCGGCAACCTTCCACGCAGGCTCGCGTCTGCGCGCTGATCCCCAGGTCCAGCAGCACCGGCTCGATGTTCGGCCGCAGGCCCTGGGGATTGAGCCGCTTGGTGTCCGCGGCGATCAAGGTCCAGTCCAGGTGCTGGATGGCCAGATCGTTGAGCAGACTCTGCCCGAGGAAACCGGCGGCACCGGTGATCAGGACGCGCATGGAACCTCCAGATCGCTCAGGCGTGGAGTGAACGTCGGGGACGTCTTCGGGGGGTGATTGGTTGCAGCGTAGTTCCAAGGCGCCAGCACCGACAGTGACCGCGCAAGCCAGTGCCGTGACCAAAGATGCCAGCGATCCGGGTTGAACGCGGTAGGTTCGCGCGGGTCAATCCGCTATCCTCACGGCTTTGCGTTCAGGCACACCGCTCATGCGTTGGTTGTACCTCCCCCTGCTATCCCTCCTGCTCAGCGCCGGCTGCTTCGCCGACCAGCGCCAGACGGTCGAGGCCTACCAGTTGGAGAACGGCATGGGCGTGCTGTTCAAGCCCACTCGCGAGAAGGGCCACGTGTCGATCCGGCTGATCGTCGGTGTCGGCTTCAGCGATTTCGCCTGCGCTGAGCGGCAACTCCCGCACCTCATGGAACACCTGTTCTTCAGCGGCCTGGACGGCGGCGACGAGGCCGACCTGGAGGCGCGCATGCAGGCCCTGGGTGGCCAGTGGAACGCCTTCACCAGCGAGGGCGACACTGCCTTCGTGGTCGAATCCCCCGCCAGCACCCAGCGCCAGGTGCTCGACCTGCTGCTGGAAATCATCACCCGCACCCAGCTCGACGCGCGCAGGATCGAATCCACCAAGCAGGTGCTGGTGCGCGAGGACGGCGGCCATTACTCGCACCTGCAGCGCTGGCTCGATCACCAGAACGTCAGCCGTGCCGGCCAGGAGCAGCTGGCGGTGGAACTCGGTCTGGCCTGCGCCGAGCGCGCGCCTGTGGATAACCTCACCCAGGCCCAGCTCGAGCAGCTGCGCAAGAACTGGTACGTGCCGAGCAACATGACCCTGATCATCGTCGGCGACCTCGACCCGCGCCTGCCGGTCTACCTCGGCCGCACCTACGGCGCCCTGGTCGACCACGACACCCCGCAACGCCGTGACCTGCCAACCCTGAAGGGCCCGGCCAAGCGCGAGCGCAACCTCACCAGCGGCCTGTTCGGCGAAAGCGCCGTGCTGCACTGGATATTCCCCGAGCCGGAGGATGCCGACGGCGCCACCCTCGACCTGCTCCAGGCCTACCTGAACGACGCGCTGTACACCGAGCTGCGGGTCCGCCGCGAGCTGTCCTACGGGCCCTGGAGCGAGCGCACGGCCTGGGCCAACCAGGGTTTCATGAGCCTCAATGCAGACGTCGAACGCGAGGACCTGCGGGTCACCCGGCAGGCCATGCAGGACTTGCTGGAGAAGATCCGCCACGACGGTCTCGACCCGCAGCGTTTCGCCCGCATCCAGCGGGTGGCGCGGGCGCAACTGGCCTGGAGCACACCGGGCAACTCGACGCTGGCGGATTACTACTGGGGTGCGCTGGCGGACTTCGACGACGGCAAATTCCCCGACGAGGACAAGCGCCTGGCCAAGGTCAGCCTGAAGCAGGCCAACGAAGTGGCCCAGCACCTGTTCAAGGACGAGGGTTATCTGCGTATCGAGGAGCCGCTGCTGGACGACGACATGGTCTATCCCCTGGCGGCGCTGGGCACGCTGCTGCTGGCGGCCCTGCTCGGACTGGCGCTATGGCGCCGGCGGGGCTGAGCCCCGCCGCGGCGTTGCAGTCTCAGAGGGCGAGGCGGCGGATGACCTGGCAGGAATCGTCCGGGTCCATCTGGGCGCGGAAGCCCAGTTCGCGGGCCATGTCGCGCATGTCGCGGTCCATTGACGAGTCGATCGAATACATCTGGTGGAAGCCGTTGCGCCTGGCCACGTCGATCAGGTGGCGCATCAGCGCGACGTCCAGGCCCAGCTGCTTGAAGTCGTCGGCGATGGTCACCGCGCACTCGCACTGCTGGTTATCCACAGCCGCGTAGCGGCTGATGCCGACTTCGCGCAGCTCGCCATCCACATGGGTCAGGGCGATGAAGGCCATGGTGGTCTGGTAGTCCACGTCCATCAGGCGGTCGAGCAGCCTGTCGTCGATCTTCACTTCACCGTGGAAGCGGAACTTGCGGGTCATGGGGGACAGGCGTTCGAGGAACAGGCGCTCGCGCTCGCGGTCTTCGGCGCGCAACGGACGGATCAGCACGTGGTTGCCGTCTTCCAGGGTTTCTATCCAGTGATCGGCGCCAACAGCCCCGAGGGCTGCGAGCTCGGTGGTGGGGTGGGTGATCATGACGCGTTCTCCGCTGGCGAAGAGGGATTGGGTTGACCCTATCCTCTCCCGCCAGCGCCGGGCGGGCCTGACCTGGGTCAATGCCGCCCGCAACCCGGCTGGGGCAGAACGTCGCAGCCCCTGGGTTCAGGCACCGCTGGCGAGCAGCGCGCCCTCGCGCACACGGGCGCCCTTGCGGAACAGCACCAGGGTGGCGAGCAGGCCCAGCGCCGCCGCACCACTGAGCCAGATGCCGGGGGCAGCTTTGTTGTCCAGCACGTGGATCAGCCAGGTGCAGACCGCCGGGGTGAAGCCGCCGAAGGTCGCGGTGGCGAGGCTGTAGGCCAGGGAGAAGCCGGTGGTGCGCACGTCCGCCGGCATCACCTCGGTCAGCGCCACCACCATCGCGCCGTTGTAGCTGCCATAGAGGAAGGACAGCCACAGCTCGACTTCCAGCAGGCGCGCGAAGCTCGGCTCGGCGACCAGCCAGGAGAGCATCGGATAGGCCGTGACCAGCGCCAGCACGGTGGCCGCCAGCAACAGCGGCTTGCGTCCGATGCGGTCGGACACGGCGCCCATCACCGGTAGCCAGATGAAGTTGGACAGACCCACGCAAACGGTCACCAGCAGGCTGTCGAAGTCCGACAGGTGCAGTTCGTTCCTGCCGAAGGTCGGGGTGTAGGCGGTGATCAGGTAGAAGGACACCGTGGTCATCACCACCATGGCGGTGCCTGCCAGCACCAGGCCGAAGTTCTGGCCGATGGAGCGCAGCACCTGGCTCAGGGTCGGGCGATGCTTGCGCTGCTGGAATTCCGGGGTTTCCTCCAGTGAGCGGCGGATGATGAACAGCACCGGGACGATCAGGCAGCCGACGAAGAACGGCACGCGCCAGCCCCACTCGCCCATGTCCTGCGGGCTCAGCCAGTGGTTGAGGAGCACGCCCAGCAGGCCGGCGAAGACCACCGCGACCTGCTGGCTGGCCGACTGCCAGCTGACGAAGAAGCCGCGCTTGCCGGGAGTGGCGATCTCCGCCAGGTACACCGACACGCCGCCCAGTTCGACCCCGGCGGAGAAGCCCTGCAGCAGTCGGCCGAACAACACCAGCAGGGGCGCCGCGACGCCCAGGGTGGCATAACCGGGCACGAAGGCGATCAGCAGGGTGCCCATCGCCATCAGGCCGAGGGTGATGATCAGGCCCTGGCGGCGGCCGTGGCGGTCGATATAGGCGCCGAGGAAGATGGCGCCCAGCGGGCGCATCAGGAAACCGGCGCCGAAGGTCGCCAGCGACAGCATCAGGGAGGCGAAGGGATCGTCGCCGGGAAAGAAGGTCTTGGCGATGGCGGTGGCGTAGAAGCCATACACCATGAAGTCGTACATCTCGAGGAAGTTGCCACTCACCACGCGGAAGACGGCTTTGGCTTTGGAATTGTTCGAGGCCATAAGAACATCACTCAGGGCTGATACACGGGGATTTCCGTCAGGGAAACCGGAGGTCGCTCTCCACGGCAGGCAGGCCCTGGGCAGACGACTTATTTGTAACCCTATGTGTAAAAGCGCCTGTTCGACAATCGAAAATTGCCTGAAAGGCCCATATTGACTGGTTTTGAAAGCTTGGTGAAAGCTTCGATACCGTTCGTCAGATAGCCAACTTCTGCAAACTGTCTCGCAGTTTCGTTTATAACTTTTGAAATCCAGTTAATCCATTTTACTTTTCGTATAACCAATATACTTCCTACATAAATGTAGGAAACTTTCGCCAATCAAGATGGATTAACGAGAAAGGTCCCAAGTTAAGAATCTTATTTTTATATAAGAAATTTCCTTAATTAATAGTTAGCTTTTCCCACAAACAACAGGGAGAGCTAACCCGTGAAAATCATCCTGATCCTGGCGTTGGTGTTCGGCCTCTCCGGCTGCAATGGCTGGGTTTCGCCGGAGACCGACGCCGGCCTGACCGACCGCTACTTCACCGTGTTCTCCGGGCCGCCGCTGCCCGGCATGATCGTCGCCTCCGCGGTGCAGTGGAATGCCGATTACGCGGTGACCGCCGCCCATACGCCCTTCCTGCTGAACAAGGCCTACCGCTGCAGCACCGGCTGCGACCTGCTGTTCATCGCCCACAAGGCCACCGGCGCGCTGCCGCAATGGCGGGAATTCCGTTCGGGAGAGTCCGTCACCGCCCTGGGCAGCAGCACGCTGCTGATCCCCATGAGCGCGACCGGGAAGGTCTGGCCAGTGCCCTTTATCGATTCCGGTTCGCCGAGTGCCGAGCGCTACGGCGTACACGACGCGGCCATCGCCAAGGGCATGTCCGGCGGCCCGTTGCTGGCCAGCGACGGGGCGGTGCTGGGGATCAACATCGGCTACCAGACCGGCTTCACCCCGCCGCCGCAGCGGCCGGAGCTGGCCGGCATGTCACGCCTGAGCGTGTTCGTGCCCTACAGCGTGATCCAGCGCGAGTGGCTGCTGTTCCAGGCACAGGCGGCGCACAAGGGCGCCCAGGCCAATCTTCAGGCGAAGAACCAGTAGCAGACGCCGATGGAGGCCAGCACGCCGGCCAGGTCGGCCAGCAGCGCGCAGCCCACGGCGTGGCGGGCGCGCTGGATGCCGACGGCGCCGAAGTACACGGCGAGCACATAGAAGGTGGTTTCGGTGCTGCCCTGCACGGTGGCGGCTACCAGGGCGGGGAAGCTGTCCACGCCGTGGGACTGCATGGTCTCCAGCAGCATCGCCCGCGCGGCGCTGCCGGAGAACGGCTTGACCAGCGCGGTGGGCAAAGCGTCGACGAAGCGGGTATCCCAGCCGACGCCCTCGACCAGCCAGCGGATGCCGTCCAGGGCCATCTCCAGCGCCCCGGAGGCGCGCAGCACGCCGACGGCGCAGAGCATCGCCACCAGGTAGGGCAGCAGGCTCTTGGCGACGTCGAAACCTTCCTTCGCGCCTTCGACGAAGGTTTCGTACACCGGCACCTTCTTCAACCAGCCGACCACGAGGAACAGCATGATGATGCCGAACAGCGTCAGGTTGCCCAGCAGCGAGGAGAGGTGCGCCAGCGCCGTGGCGGACAGCCCGGCCAGCAGCGCCATGAAGGCGCCCAGCGCCAGCGCGCCGGGAATCAGGTAGGCCAGCACCACCGGGTCCCACAGCCGCAGGCGTTGCATGACCGCCACGCTGAGCAGGCCGACCAGGGTCGACGCGCTGGTGGCCAGCAGGATCGGCAGGAATACCAGGGTCGGGTCCACCGCGCCCTGCTGGGCGCGGTACATGAAGATGGTCACCGGCAGCAGGGTCAGCGAAGAGGCGTTGAGCACCAGGAAGAGGATCTGCGCGTTGCTCGCCGTGGTGCTGCTGGGGTTGAGCTCCTGCAGCGCCTTCATGGCCTTCAGGCCGATGGGCGTGGCCGCGTTGTCCAGGCCCAGGCCGTTGGCGGCGAAGTTCAGGGTGATCAGGCCGATGGCCGGGTGGCCGGCGGGCACTTCCGGCATCAGGCGGCGGAACAGCGGGCCGAGCAGCACCGCGAGCTTTTCCACCAGCCCGGCCTTCTCGGCGATGCGCAGGAAGCCCAGCCACAGGGTGAGGGTGCCGAACAGCAGCACCATGACTTCCACCGACAGCTTGGCCATGGCGAACAGGCTTTCCACCATGGCGGCGAACACGTCGGCCTCGCCACCCAGCAGCCAGCGGGAAAGCGCGGTGATTGCCGCGACGATGAAAAAGCCCAGCCACAGGCCGTTGAGCATGCGATGTCCCCCTTGGAATGGCCGCGATGATAGCGGCACGGGCGCCTCCGACGCCAGAAACGACAAGGCCCCGGACAGTGCCGGGGCCTTGTGGATAACCTGCCGGGATCAGCGGGCGGCGGCGCTTTCCTTGCCGTCCGGGCTTTCCCCTTCGAGGAACGCCTCGACGCGACCGTTGCGCATGGCTTCCCAGTAACGGGCGCCCTTCTGCGCGTCGTACACGCCTTCCCACTTGGAGATCACCAGCACGGCCAGGGCGTTGCCGATCACGTTCAGTGCGGTGCGCGCCATGTCCATGATGCGGTCGACGCCGGCGATGAAGGCCAGGCCTTCCAGAGGAATGCCCACGCTGCCCAGGGTCGCCAGCAGCACCACGAAGGAAACGCCCGGCACGCCGGCGATGCCCTTGGAGGTGACCATCAGGGTCAGCACCAGCATCAGCTGCTGGCCGATGGACAGGTCGATGCCGTAGAGCTGGGCGATGAAGATCGCCGCGATGCTCTGGTACAGGGTCGAGCCATCGAGGTTGAACGAGTAGCCGGTGGGCACCACGAAGCTGCTCACCGCCTTGGGTGCGCCATAGGCTTCCATCTTCTCGATGATGCGCGGCAGCACGGTTTCGGAGCTGGCGGTGGAATAGGCCAGCACCAGTTCATCCTTGAAGATGCGCATCAGCTTGAGGATGGAGAAGCCGAACAGGCGTGCGGCCAGGCCCAGCACCATGAAGGCGAAGAAGGCGATGGCGAAGTACACCAGCACCACCAGCTTGGCCAGCGGCAGCAGCGAGGCGAAGCCGAAGTTGGCGACCGTCACCGCGATCAGGGCGAACACACCGATGGGGGCGTAGCGCATGATCATGTGGGTGACGCGGAACATGGCCTCGGCCACGCCCTGGAACATCTTCACCAGCGGTTCGCGGGTCGGTGCCGGCAGCGAGGACAGCCCCAGGCCGAACATCACCGAGAAGAAGATGATCGGCAGCATCTCGCCACGGGCCATGGCCGCGAAGATGTTCGACGGGATCAGGTTGAGGATGGTCTCGATGAACGCGTGGTGGTGTTCGACTTCCTTGGCGGTCTGCGCGTACTGGGAGATATCCACAGTGCCCAGGGTGCTCATGTCGATGCCGGCGCCCGGCTGGAAGATGTTCGCCAGCAGCAGGCCGACCACGATGGCGACGGTGGTGATGATTTCGAAGTAGATGATGGTCTTCAGACCGATCCGTCCGAGCTTCTTCGCGTCTCCCATGCCGGCGATGCCAACGATGAGCGAGGAAATGACGATCGGGACGACGATCATCTTGATCAGGCGGATGAAGATGTCACCCGCTGGCTGGAGGATGTTGCTGATCCACCAGGCCTTTTCCGCGCTGAAGTGATTGAGCGCGGCGCCCAGTGCAATTCCGAGTACCAGGCCGATGAGGATCTGCCAGGCGAGGCTGAGCTTGGCTTTGCCCATAGTGAGTCACCCTTGATTCTTGTGGAAGTCGGGGTCGCCGAACCATCGGGATGCCGAAGGCTGGCGAAAAAAGGGGCGCATGATTCCGACCCACCCCTTCTCCGTCTAATGCCGGAAACGCCTACCCCATGCACAATCGGCATAGGAAAAGGCATCTGAAACCTTGGTTCCAGGTCGCGAGACCCTTGATTTTCTGCATGACACAGGTTCCTCAACGCCTGTCACGCAGCGCTCTTCAAAGCCGTCTAGGCTTGCTGCTGATCGGCCATCTATGGCCCGGATTGATCGGTCAGGAAGCCCGGGACGCATCGGTCCGACTTCTTGTTACCGGATGTACGGTCGCCCTCTGGGACCGTCTGGGATGGCCGGGGGCGAGCGAATAGCCCTTCGGCGGCATGGCTGGCGGGAAAGCGGGCGTCCTGTGGATAAGTCGCCGGATTCCGCTCTTCATTGTTTCGATGGTTGCGGTGGCTGCCGACCTGTCAGGCCCAAGGAAATCGGCTGACGGGAATCGGCGGGTGATTGTAAGACCTTTCCACAACACTCCGAATTGACTGACGTCAGTGAAGTTCGACCGGCTTCGAGCCAGCGTGCGGCTACCCTGCCGCGACCGTGACAAGCGGGCCAGCGACGGCTCGTTCGATGTGGTGCAAGCACAACGCGGTGACACTCAGAATAAGGAAGCTCTATGACGCGACGCTACGTAGTACCCACCCTGCTCTTCGCCGGCGCCCTGGCGCTGGCCGGCTGCTCCAGCCAGAAACCGGACGCCTCGCAGTACTCCGGCTTCCTCGGCGACTACTCGCAACTCAAGCCCGCCACCTCCCCCAGCGGCCAGCCGGTGCTGCGCTGGACCGATCCCGGCCTGAAGCTGGCCAACTACAGCTCGGTACTGGTGGAACGGCCGGTGTACTACCCATCCCCCAGCCCCAACCAGAACATCGACCAGAAGACCCTCGATGCCATCCCCGACTACCTGAAGCAGCAGGTGGAGCTGCAACTGGGTAACCGCTACCGCATCGTCCAGCAGGCCGACCGCGACACCCTGGTACTGCGCACCGCCATTACCGGGGTGAACATCTCCACCGAAGGGCTGAAGGCCTACGAAGTCATCCCGGTGGCACTGGTGGTGGCGGCAACCACGACGGCCATGGGCACCCGCGATCAGGATACCGAGGTATTCGTGGAGTTCGAGGCGCTGGATGGCGCGACCAGCAAGCCGGTGGCCAAGGTGGTGCGCAAGGGCGCTGGCAAGACGCTGGAGAACACCAGCACGCACCTGACCCTGGACGACCTGAAACCGGTGCTCGATGGCTGGGCGCGGGACGCGGCCAACTTCAAGCCCTGATCCCGAAGGCTTTTCGTCTGCAGGCGGATGTTGAATCGGTAAGTGTTGAAGCGGAAAGGAATGTACTGAAAGGCAGTGTTCTGTAAGGAAATGTGGCACTCCGAAACCGGCGCGGCGTCACCGCGCCGGTTCCGAAGGCCTTGCCTGACCCGGCCCGCCAAAGCGGAGGTACCCCCTGTACCCCTGGGTCATTCAGGACATGACGCATCCCGAACATCCCGGCCCCCTGGTCCTGCGTACGCCTTCTGGCTACGCGAATCTCTGAATCTTCATTTCGGTAGCTGAGTGCTCAGTACCAGTTCGGATCGCTCTTGAGCTGGTCATCGAGGATCCGTTTGACCGAATCGTCCGGCTCGCCCAGCCAGCGGAAGCTGGCGTGCTTGCTCGGCGACTTGTCCGCCGGCAGGTTCTCGGGAACCTGCACGTACAGCGCATAGGCCTTGTCCTTGTCCCAGGTGAAGGCCACGTACAACCGATGGGCGCTGCAGTTGTGCGGCTCGCACAATTCACCCACCAGGTATTTGTCGCCCTGCTCGTCCACCGCCTGCATCGGCGTCGCCGTGCCGCTGAGGTTCATCACCCAGTCCGGCAGGCGGCTCTCGTCCTTGATCACCGACTGCCAGGTGTCGCGGTACTGCTCGTCGCTGGCGATCAGCTCGTTGAGGCGGTATTGCGCGTCCTTGTCCGCCTCGGCTGCCAGGGCGTGAACCCCGGCGCCCAGCAGCACGAAGGACAGCAGCAGATTGCGGGTCACACCCATCACTACGCTCCTTGTTCCACTTCTTCAGCCGATCCGACCCAGGTCAGCCTCGGCGACGGCCCATGAAGAAGGACACGACGAACAACACCAGGAAAATCACGAACAGGATCTTGGCGATGCTGGTAGCCGCGCCGGCGATACCACCGAAGCCCAGGACCGCGGCGATGATGGCGATGATCAGAAATGTCAGTGCCCAGCTAAGCATGGGGTCTCTCCTCTTCTCGTTGTCGGTTCGGCACCGCTCCAGGTGCCTGCTCCAGTGATAGCCGGCGGAGTCATCGCAAGGCAGTCTCCGCAAGGCTTGTCCGCCCGGGCGCTTCCGGGCACTACGGACCTATCGGGCGGACCGGCGGCCCGCCGGCGATTCAGAACACCCAGCCCGCCTGGGTCCGCGCCATCGGCTGGACCTCGACCTGGGCCTGGGTCTGTGCCTGCGGGGCCGGCGCGACGCGAGCCTGGCTCTGCGCCGGCTGCGGGAAGCGCGACGCTTCGCGGTACAGACCTGGAGCGCTGGCTGCGCTCGGGACATAGGCAACCGATGCGCTGGCAGCCTGGGAGACCTGCATCTGCAGCTGCACCTGGTTGATCAACAGCAGCAGCAGGGCAGCGGCGAAGAAAATCCGGCTCCATGCATCGATCCGTACGACTCGCACTTGGCTGTTGGTGGCGTTGTCCATTTCCGCTCTCCTGCCCATCGGTGGTTGCTCTGTCGAACCTCGGGTCCTTCTCTCAGGACCTGGCCCGGTGCCGCCGCGGGTGGTTTGTTGACTGGCTTTGCCTGGAAGATTGCAGGGCCCATGCCAGTCTCGATAATTCTTTTTTCTCGTTTAAAATCAATAACTTGAACATAGTACCAAAGTCCCTCTTCACCGCATCCTGCACGATGGGCCGGGACGGGCCGTGCGTTTTGCAATCCCGACCCGCAGCGCGTCCCTGCGCCACCGTGAACTGCGTCACTTCAGCGAATGTTTCAGCTCGCTCATCTGGTCGTGGCAGGCGCGCACCTTGGGCAGTTCGGCGCGCAACAGCGCCTGGGTCTCTGGCGTGCCGTTCTGCAGGGCGTCCTCGAAGGCGTGCAGGATGCGATCCTCGGTCTCCTCCAGTTGCGCGACATAGGTGGCGCCTTCGTCGTGGGCCAGGCTGGCGCGGGTATCGGCATACACCTGGCGCAACTTGCCGAGCAGGGTGCCGCCGGTGGCGGGATCGTCGTGGTTGGCCGCGACCTTGCCGGCCAGGGCATTGATCACGTCGGTCTTGGCCTGGGCCGTGGACTGGAACAGCTGCTGCAGGCGCGGATCCTTCACTTCGTGGATGGCGTGCTGGTAGAAGCGCTCGCCGTCGCGGGTGATCTCGATGAGTTCGTTGAGCTGGCTGGTCGTACGATTCATGACTGGATCTCCTGTTGCGAAGGGTGGAAGAGCTCGGCGGCCTGACCGGCCACCTTCAACGCAGCGGCGTCCACCTCACGCACACCACGGGTCTTGCGCGCCGCATCGATGAGTTGCTGGCGCTCGTCCGCACTGGGCACCTGGCCGCTGAGCGTGACCACCCCATCGCGGGTGGAAACACCGATGGACAGGCCCTGCAGGGCATGTTCGGCGAGAATGCCGGCCTTGATCTGACTGGTGATCCAGGCATCGCTGACGGCGGCCTGGGCGTCGCCCACGGACTTCTCCAGCTTCTGCGTGGAAGCGGCGTCGGGGTCGACCTTCAGGCGGTTATCCACAGAGGCGACGCCTTCGGTCTGGGCCGCCAGGTGCGCAGCCTCCTGGCTGGCCTCTTCACTGGCGGCGGTGCCCTCCAGGGTTACCGCACCGGCGCGGCTGCTGACCTTGATATCCAGGCCGGCACCGCGTTTCTCCAGCAGCAGTTTGGATTTCACCCTGGCCGCCAGGGTGGCGTCGTCCCACTGCTGCACGACACCATCACCCTGGGCGCCTTCAGCCTTCGGCGACTCGCCTTTCGGCGCGGAGGCCAGGGATGCATCGACCGCCAGCTGGTTATCCACGGCGCTGATGCCTTCGATACTGCCGGCGATCTGCCCGGCCAGGGCCTTCTGCTCCTCGCTGGCGACTGCACCGGTCAGCTGTGCGCGGCCGCTTTCCACATCGACCTTGATCGAATAGGGCTTGAGTTCGCGATTGAGGTTGATCGCCGTCCAGATCGAACCTTCCTGGCGGGCTTCGGCCAGTTGCGCCGCCAGTCCACTCTCGGCGGCGTGGCTGGAAAGCGGCTGCAGGGCGAGGAGCGCGGAACCCAGTGCCAGGGCAAGGATCTTCGGGTGAGACATGGCATTCTCCGATCAGGGATGTTCCTTCCTTGGATCCGCAAGCCCCATGCCAGTGCCATTAATGGAAATAATTCATATATTTCAAAGCGTTGCATGATCAGAAAGGCAACGGACTGTGCACCCTGCCCGAAGCGTCAGAAAGATTCTTGCAACTTGCACGAAAAACCCTGGACTAAGGAAAATCCTTACTTCACAACAACGATTTTCAACAACGAGGAATCTCCTGAATGGACGCAACGCCTGAACAGCAGGGCCGCATCCTTCTGATCGACGACGAGTCCGCCATCCTGCGCTCCTTCCGCTACTGCCTGGAGGACGAGGGTTACAGCGTGGCCACTGCCAACAGCGCGCAGCAGGCCGAGAACCTGCTGCAACGCCAGGTATTCGACCTGTGCTTCCTCGACCTGCGCCTGGGCGAAGACAACGGCCTCGACGTGCTCGCGCAGATGCGCGTGCAGGCGCCCTGGATGCGCGTGGTGATAGTCACTGCCCATTCGGCCGTCGACACCGCCGTGGACGCCATGCAGGCCGGCGCCGCCGATTACCTGGTGAAACCCTGCAGCCCCGACCAGCTGCGCCTGGCAGCGGCCAAGCAACTGGAAGTGCGCCAGCTCACCGCGCGCATCGAGGCGCTGGAAGGCGAGATGCGCAAGCAGGGCGATGTACTGGAGTCGCACAGCCCGGCCATGGCCGCCGTGCTGGAGACTGCCCGCCAGGTAGCCGCCACCGACGCCAACATCCTCATCCTCGGCGAGTCCGGCTCCGGCAAGGGCGAACTGGCGCGAGCCATCCACGGCTGGAGCAAGCGGGCGAAGAAATCCTGCGTGACCATCAACTGCCCGTCGCTGTCGGCCGAACTGATGGAAAGCGAGCTGTTCGGCCACAGCCGCGGGGCCTTCACCGGCGCCACGGAAAACACCCTCGGGCGCATCAGCCAGGCGGATGGCGGCACGCTGTTCCTCGACGAGATCGGCGATTTTCCCCTCATCCTGCAGCCCAAATTGCTGCGGTTCATTCAGGACAAGGAATATGAGCGCATCGGCGACCCGGTCACCCGCAATGCCGACGTGCGCATCCTCGCTGCCACCAACCGCGACCTCGCCGGCATGGTGGCCCAAGGCACTTTCCGGGAAGACCTGCTGTACCGCCTGAACGTTATCGTCCTCAATCTGCCGCCGCTGCGGGAGCGCGCCGAGGACATCATCGGACTGGCCGAGCGTTTCCTCGCCCGTTTCGTCAAGGACTACGGCCGTCCTGCCCGCGGCTTCACCGACGAGGCCCGGGCACTGCTGCGCCGTTACAACTGGCCCGGCAACGTCCGCGAGCTGCGCAACGTGATCGAGCGCGCAAGCATCATCTGCAATCAGGAGCTGATCTGCATCGAACAGCTGGCGATTGGCGAGCAATCCACCAATACCGCTCCGCGCATCGGTGAAGCCCTGAGCCTGGAGGAACTGGAAAAAGCCCACATCGCCGCCGTGATGGCCTCCAGTGCCACCCTCGACCAGGCGGCCAAGACCCTGGGGATCGACGCGTCCACCCTCTATCGCAAGCGCAAGCAGTACAGCCTGTGAATCTGCCGATTCCGATGACGCTGCGCACGAGACTCTTCCTGAGTATCTCGGCGCTGATCACGGTCGCCCTGCTGGGCCTGCTGCTCGGTCTGTTCAGCATGATGCTGAGCGGCCGTGAACAGGCCCGGCTGATTCAGCACAACTTCCAGACCATCGAGGTCAGCCAGCGCCTGCGCCAGGCGCTGGGCGACGAGCTGGTCCAGGTCCTCAGCGCAAAGCCCAGCGCCGCGCAGCTGGAGATGGCCCGCACGCATTTCGCCAAGGCCCTGGACCGTGGCCGCGAGCTGGCGCGCAACAGTGAAGAGCGCCAGGCCATGGCGGGTATCGCCGACGCCCACCGGCAGTTCGTCGACAGCACCGACAGTCCCGGCCCCGGACGCCCGGAATTGCTGGAGGACAGCGACCTCAGCCGCAGCCTCGACGACCTGCGCAACCGCCTGCTGGCGCTGCACCAGCAGGCCATGGACAACATCGGCCACGAGGAACGCAGCGCCCGCGACCGCACGCTGCTGGTCAGTGGCCTGCTCGGCCTGATCGGCATCGCTATCCTGGTGGTCGGCTTCATTACCGCGCACAGCATCGCGCGGCGCTTCGGCGCGCCCATCGAGTCACTGGCCAAGGCGGCGGACAAGATCGGCCAGGGCGATTTCGACGTCACCCTGCCGGTGTCCGGGGTGGCCGAGATGAGCTCGCTGAGTCGCCGCTTCGGCCTGATGGCCGAAGCGTTGCGCCTGTACCGGGCGAGCAATACCGAGGCGCTCGGCTCAGGCCGCAAGCGCCTGCTGGCGGTGCTCGACAGCATCGACGACGGCCTGGTGATCCTCGACCGCCACGGGCGCATCGAGCACGCCAACCCGGTCGCCACCCGCCAGCTGTTCGCCCAGGGCGACCCCCAGGGCCAGGAACTGGGCAGCTTGCTGAACAACCCGGAACTGACCCAGGCGACGCAACGCGTCCTCAGCGGCAACCTGCTGGAGGAGACCCCGCAGGACCTGGTGGTGGAAGTCGGCGGTGAGAGCCGGCTGCTGACCTGGGGCATGTCGCCGGTCAGCCACGACGACGGGCGCAACATCGGCGCGGTGATGGTGGTGCGCGATGTCACCGAGCAGCGCGCCTTCGAGCGGGTGCGAAACGATTTCGTCCTGCGCGCTTCCCATGAGCTGCGCACCCCCATGACCGGCATGCACATGGCCTTCGGCCTGCTGGCGGAACGCCTGAAGTTCGCCGAGGACTCCCGCGAGCGCGACCTGGTGCGCACGGTGGATGAGGAAATGCACCGCCTGGTGCGACTGATCAACGACCTGCTGAATTTCTCCCGCTACCAGAGCGGCACGCAGAAACTGGAATTGCAGTTGTGCGACGTCCCCGAGCTGCTCGGCCAGGCGCTGCAGCGCTTCGCCGGGCCGGCTCGGGAGAAGGGCGTCGAGCTGGACCTTGAGCTCGCCGAAGGCCTTCCGCACATCTCTATCGATCGCCTGCAGATCGACCGCGTGCTGGACAATCTGATCGGTAACGCCCTGCGCCACACGCCCCAGGGCGGCACCATCCGCCTGCAGGCGCGCTGCCAGGAGGAACGCGTCGCCATCGCCGTCGAGGACAGCGGTGACGGCATTCCGCTGAGCCAGCAAGGGCGCATCTTCGAGCCGTTCGTACAGGTCGGGCGCAAGAAGGGCGGCGTCGGCCTGGGTCTGGCGCTGTGCCGGGAGATCGTGCAACTGCATGGCGGGCGCATCGCCCTGCGTTCGCAGCAGGGCAAGGGCTCGCGCTTCTACCTGCTGCTGCCGGTCTAGGAGGTCGGCACCGCCAGCAGCAGCGCGGCGGTTTCCAGGTCCGGCTCACCATCGAAGCGCGCCGGGCGGAAGCGCATCTGGAAGGCCGCGATCACGTTGCGGGTTTCCTCGTCCATCACCCCATCCAGAGGCACTGCGTAGCCGTGCCGCGCCAGTTGTTGCTGGAACCAGCCCGGCGCCGGCAACTGGCCGTTCAGTTCGGCCAGGCGCCGCGCCAGCTCGCCCGGCTTGGGCCAGGGGATCAGGCCGGCATCGGCGAGCTTCTTCCAGGGGAACAGCGGGCCCGGATCGACCTTGCGCTGCGGGGCGATGTCGCTGTGGCCGAGGATGTGTTCCGGGGTGATGCCCTGGCGCTGAGTGATGTCCTTGAGCAGGGCGATCAGCGCATCGATCTGCGCGTCCGGGTAGGGGTACCAGATCTTGCCGCTGGGGGTGTCGCGGTAGCCGGGGTTCACCAGCTCGATGCCGATGGAGGTGGAGTTCAGCCAGGTACGCCCCTGCCATTCGCTGGCGCCGGCATGCCAGGCGCGGCGGTTCTCGTCCACCAGCTGGTAGATGGTCGCCGGGTTGTCGCCGATCAGGTAGTGCGCGCTCACTTCGCCGTGGGTCAGCAGCGCCAGGGAGCGCTGCAGGTTGGCCGAGGTGTAGTGGACGATGACGTACTGGATGCGGCTGTCCTGGTTCCTCGACACATGCTCGCGGTCGATCTGCAGGCCCTTGTCGGCACAGCCGGCGAGCAGGGTGGTGAGGAGCGCGAAGGTCAGGACACGCAGGATCATGGCAGTTCTCGAACGGACAGCATCAAGCCGCAATATGCAGGAAGCTGCGCACGTTCTGCAGCAGCATGTTCACGCTGAGCATGATCAGCAGCATGCCAGCCAGCCGTTCCACGGCCATCAATCCGCGCGGGCCGAGGAAGCGCTGGAGGAACGCCGCCTGCATCAGGATGAAGGCGGTCGCCGCCCAGGCCAGGATCACCGCCAGGTACAGCTCCCACAAGGGACCAGTGTAGGTGCTGCGCAGGGTGATCAGCATCGCCAGTGCCGAGGGGCCGGCTACGGCGGGCGTAGCCAGTGGTACGAACAGCGGCTCGTTGTCCGGCATATCGCCCAGCACGCCCTGGGGCGTCGGGAAGATCAGGCGCATGGCGACCACGAAGAGGATGATGCCGCCGGCGATCCCCGTGGCTTCCTTGCTCAGCCCCAGCCCGGTGAGGATGTGCTCGCCCAGGGTGAGGAACAGCAGCAGCAGGCCGAGGGCGAACAGCAGTTCGCGCAGCGCCACCTTCAGGCGACGTTCAGCGGGGACGGATTTGAGGGCGGCGAGGAACACCGCGATGTTGCCGAACGGATCGGTGATCAGAAAGATCAGGATGGCGACGCCAAGCATGACCGGGAAACTCCAGCGGTGACAGGCGACTGCGCACCGCGCAGCGGCCTGTGAATAAGCAGAAAGCAGATCGCCCTGTGGATAAGCACTTACCCACAGGGCGATCTGCGGTACATCAGGATTTCTTGAGCTTTTCCGGGCGCTTCCAGCCTTCGATCACCCGTTGCTTGGCGCGACCGACGCCGAGGGTGCCCGCAGGGACCTCGGCAGTGATGGTGGAGCCCGCGCCGGTCGTGGCGCCGGAGCCGATATCCACAGGCGCCACCAGCGAATTGTTGGAGCCGATGAAGACGTCTTCGCCGATGCTGGTGCGCCACTTGTTCGCGCCATCGTAGTTGCAGGTGATGGTGCCGGCGCCGATGTTGCTGCGCGCCCCGACTTCACTGTCGCCCAGGTAGGTCAGGTGGCCGACCTTCACGCCGTCCTGCAGGTGGGCATTCTTCAGCTCGACGAAGTTACCCACATGCACCTTGCGCTCCAGCACGCTGCCCGGACGCAGGCGGGCGAACGGGCCGACGTCACTGTCGGGGCCGACATGGGCGCCTTCCAGGTGCGAGTTGGCCTTGATGATCGCGCCACGGCGCAGGGTGCTGTCCTTGATGTAGCAGTTCGGGCCGATCTGCACGTCGTCCTCGATTTCCACCTGGCCTTCGAGGATCACGTTGATGTCGATGCTGACATCGCGGCCGACGCTGACTTCACCGCGTACGTCGAAACGCGCCGGATCGATCAGGGTCACGCCCTGGGCCATCAGACGACGGCCGACGCGCAGCTGGAAGAAGCGCTCCAGCTCGGAGAGCTGCAGGCGATCGTTGGCGCCCTGGGTCTCCATCGCCACCTGCGGCTGGGCAGTGGCCACGCGCAGGCCATCGGACACGGCCATGGCGATGACATCGGTGAGGTAGTACTCGCCCTGGGCGTTGGAATTCGACAGGCGCGACAGCCAGCCCAGCAGGCGCTCGCGCGGCGCGGCGAGGATGCCGGTGTTGCCTTCGCGAATCGCACGCTGCTCGGGGCTCGCGTCCTTCTGCTCGACGATGGCCTGCACTTCGCCGGCAGCATCGCGAATGATGCGGCCGTAGCCGGTCGGGTCATCCAGCTCGACGGTCAGCAGCGCCAGTTGCTTCGGCGTGGCCTGGGCCATCAGGCGCTCCAGGGTCGGCTGCTCGATCAGCGGCACGTCGCCGTAGAGGATCAGCACGGTATCGGCGCTGAGGAACGGAGCCGCCTGCGCCACGGCGTGGCCGGTGCCCAGCTGCTGCTCCTGGATCACGAAATTCAGGTCATCCGCCTGCAGGCGTTCGCGCACCAGGTCCGCGCCATGGCCGATGACCACATGGATACGCGAAGGGCCGAGACCGCGGGCGGTGTCGATCACATGGGCGAGCATCGGTTTGCCAGCGACCGGGTGCAGGACTTTCGGCAGGGCCGAGCGCATGCGGGTGCCCTGGCCAGCGGCGAGGATGACGATTTCGAGGGACATGGATGAGGGACCGTCCTGGTAAGCGGGGAAACCCCGGCGATGGAAAAAGAAAAAGGGTAGCCAAGGCTACCCTTTTCCTATTTTTCGCTAAAGCCCGAAGGCTTCACGCGGCTCAGCCGCCGTACTTCTTGCGAACCTGCTGGACCGTGCGCAGTTGCGCTGCGGCTTCGGCCAGGCGGGCTGCGGCGGAGCTGTAGTCGAACTCTGCACCTTTACCTTGCAGAGCCTTCTCAGCTTCCTTCAGTGCGGTCTGGGCAGCCGCTTCGTCGAGGTCGCCTGCGCGAATCACGGTGTCGGCGAGAACCTTGACCATGCTCGGCTGGACTTCGAGGAAGCCACCGGAGATGTAGTACACCTCCTGTTCGCCACCCTGCTTCACCAGGCGGATCGGACCCGGCTTGAGCTCGGTGATCAGCGGCGCGTGGCCCGGAGCGATACCCAGATCGCCCAGGGAGCCGTGCGCTACGACCAGCTCGACCAGACCGGAGAAGATCTCCGCTTCGGCGCTGACGATGTCGCAGTGGACAGTAATAGCCATACCCTTGCCTCACGTAAGCGCCCGTTGCCGGGCGCACGGATTACAGCTTCTTCGCTTTCTCGATGGCTTCTTCGATGCCGCCGACCATGTAGAACGCCTGCTCGGGCAGGTGGTCGTAGTCGCCGTTGAGGATGCCTTTGAAGCCAGCGATGGTGTCCTTCAGGGAGACGTATTTGCCCGGCGAGCCGGTGAATACTTCAGCCACGAAGAACGGCTGGGACAGGAAGCGCTGGATCTTACGAGCACGGGCCACCAGCAGCTTGTCGGACTCGGACAGTTCGTCCATGCCCAGGATCGCGATGATGTCCTTCAGCTCCTTGTAGCGCTGCAGAACGTACTGCACGCCACGAGCGGTGTCGTAGTGATCCTGGCCGATGACCAGCGGGTCCAGCTGACGGGAAGTCGAGTCCAGCGGATCGACGGCCGGGTAGATACCCAGCGAGGCGATGTCACGGGACAGTACGACGGTGGCGTCCAGGTGGGCGAAGGTGGTCGCCGGGCTCGGGTCGGTCAGGTCGTCCGCGGGAACGTAGACGGCCTGGATCGAGGTGATCGAGCCTTTCTTGGTGGAGGTGATGCGCTCCTGCAGAACGCCCATCTCTTCGGCCAGGGTCGGCTGGTAACCTACTGCGGAAGGCATACGGCCCAGCAGTGCGGATACTTCGGTACCGGCGAGGGTGTAACGGTAGATGTTGTCGATGAACAGCAGTACGTCACGGCCTTCGTCACGGAACTTCTCGGCCATGGTCAGGCCGGTCAGTGCAACGCGCAGACGGTTGCCCGGCGGCTCGTTCATCTGGCCGTAAACCAGGGCTACCTTGTCCAGTACGCCGGAATCCTTCATCTCGTGGTAGAAGTCGTTACCCTCACGAGTACGCTCGCCCACACCCGCGAACACAGAGTAACCGCTGTGCTCCATGGCGATGTTACGGATCAGTTCCATCATGTTGACGGTCTTGCCGACACCGGCACCACCGAACAGACCGACTTTACCGCCCTTGGCGAACGGGCAGACCAGGTCGATAACCTTGATGCCGGTTTCGAGCAGGTCGTTGCCGCCAGCCTGGTCAGCGTAGGACGGAGCGTCGCGGTGAATACCCCAGCGCTCTTCTTCGCCGATGGGACCGGCTTCGTCGATCGGGTTGCCCAGCACGTCCATGATACGGCCCAGGGTCTTGGTGCCGACCGGGACGGAGATGGCTGCGCCGGTGCTTTCCACGTTCAGGCCACGCTTGAGGCCTTCGGTGGAACCCATCGCAATGGAACGAACCACGCCGTCGCCCAGCTGCTGCTGAACTTCCAGAGTGGTTTCGACGCCCTGAACTTTCAGGGCCTCGTAGATGCTCGGCACGGCATCGCGCGGGAATTCCACGTCGATCACGGCGCCGATGATTTGAACGATACGTCCGCTACTCATGTCTGGTTCCTCTGAATTTTGAACCTGTTCTTACACCGCGGCAGCGCCGCCGACGATTTCCGAGATTTCCTGGGTGATCGCCGCCTGACGTGCCTTGTTGTAGATCAGTTGCAGACCACTGATCAGATCACCGGCGTTGTCGGTAGCGTTCTTCATTGCAATCATCCGGGCCGCCTGCTCGCAGGCGTTGTTCTCAACCACGGACTGGTACACCTGGGATTCCACGTAGCGCACCAGCAGGCCGTCGAGGAGGGCCTTGGCGTCGGGTTCGTAGAGGTAGTCCCAGTGGTGTTTCAGCTCGGCATTGTCCTCGGCCACCAGCGGAATCAGCTGTTCCACGGTCGGCTTCTGGGTCATGGTGTTGACGAACTTGTTGGAAACCACGTACAGGCGATCGATACGACCTTCCAGGTAGGCATCCAGCATGACCTTGACGCTGCCGATCAGATCATTGATCGACGGCTCTTCGCCCAGGTGGCTGATAGCTGCAACCACGTTGCCGCCATAGCTCTTGAAGAAGGATGCACCTTTGGAGCCGATCACGCAGAGGTCGATCTCCGCGCCACGATCGCGCTGCCCGCTCATGTCCTTGACGAGCGCCTTGAACAGGTTGATGTTCAGGCCGCCAGCCAGGCCACGGTCGGAGCTCACCACGATGTAGCCGACGCGCTTTACTTCACGCTCGACCATGAACGGGTGACGGTATTCCGGGTTGGCGTTGGCCAGATGGCCGATCACCTGGCGAATGCGCTCCGCGTAGGGACGGCCGGCCGCCATGCGCATTTGTGCCTTGCGCATCTTGCTCACCGCCACCTTTTCCATGGCATTGGTGATTTTTTGCGTGCTTTTGATGCTCGCAATCTTGCTGCGAATCTCTTTTGCGCCTGCCATTTCACACCTATCGGTTTAGCAGGCGGGAGCCGTCACCGGCCCCCGCTGCGGCTTACCAGGTTTGGGTGGCCTTGAACTTCTCGATGCCGGCTTTGATGCCTGCGTCGATTTCGTCGTTGAAGTCACCCTTCTCGTTGATCTTCGCCAGCAGAGCGGCGTTCTCACGTTGGAAGTAGGCGATCAGCGCTTGTTCGAAGGCGCCCACCTTGGCGATCTCGACGTCCTGCAGGAAGCCACGCTCGGCGGCATACAGGGACAGCGACATCTCGGCGATGGACATCGGCGCGTATTGCTTCTGCTTCATCAGCTCGGTAACGCGCTGACCATGTTCCAGCTGCTTGCGGGTCGCGTCGTCCAGGTCCGAGGCGAACTGGGCGAAGGCCGCCAGTTCACGGTACTGGGCCAGCGCGGTACGGATACCGCCGGACAGCTTCTTGATGATCTTGGTCTGGGCCGCGCCACCCACACGGGATACCGAGATACCGGCGTTGACGGCCGGACGGATACCCGAGTTGAACATGGCCGATTCCAGGAAGATCTGACCGTCGGTGATCGAGATCACGTTGGTCGGAACGAAGGCGGAAACGTCGCCAGCCTGGGTTTCGATGATCGGCAGGGCGGTCAGGGAACCGGTCTTGCCTTTCACTTCGCCATTGGTGAACTTCTCTACGTACTCCTCGGAAACGCGGGAAGCGCGCTCCAGCAGACGGCTGTGGAGATAGAACACGTCGCCCGGATAAGCTTCGCGGCCCGGCGGACGGCGCAGCAGCAGGGAGATCTGGCGATAGGCTACGGCCTGCTTGGACAGGTCATCGTACACGATCAGGGCGTCTTCACCGCGGTCGCGGAAGTATTCGCCCATGGTGCAGCCGGAGTACGGAGCCAGGTATTGCAGAGCAGCGGATTCCGAAGCACTGGCAACCACCACGATGGTGTTGGCCAGGGCGCCGTTTTCTTCCAGCTTGCGAACGACGTTGGCGATGGTCGATTGCTTCTGACCAATGGCTACGTAGACGCAGCGGATGCCGCTGTTCTTCTGGTTGATGATGGCGTCGATGGCCAGAGCGGTTTTACCGATCTGACGGTCACCGATGACCAGCTCGCGCTGACCACGGCCAACCGGGATCATGGCGTCGACCGACTTGTAACCGGTCTGCACCGGCTGGTCTACCGACTTACGCCAGATCACGCCCGGTGCCACTTTCTCGACAGCGTCGGTCAGCTTGGCATCGATCGGGCCTTTGCCATCGATCGGGTTGCCCAGAGCGTCGACCACGCGACCCAGCAGTTCCGGACCAACCGGTACTTCCAGGATGCGGCCGGTGCACTTGGCATTCATGCCTTCTTTGAGGTCCTGGTATTCACCCAGTACCACAGCACCGACGGAGTCTTGCTCCAGGTTCAGCGCCATACCGTAGACGCCGCCCGGGAATTCGATCATCTCGCCGTACATGACGTCGGCCAGACCGAAGATGCGCACGATACCGTCGGAAACGCTGACGATGGTGCCTTCGTTACGAGCTTGCGAGGCTACATCGAGTTTCTCGATGCGGCCCTTGATGATTTCACTAATTTCGGAAGGATTGAGTTGCTGCATGCCGCTGCCCCTTCAAACTCAAGATTTCAACGCTTCGGCCAGTTTCGCGATTTTGCCGCGCACCGAGCCATCGATTACCAAGTCACCGGCGCGAATGACCACGCCGCCGATCAGGCTCGCGTCTTCCGACGCATGAAGTCGCACTTCGCGACTGAGCCGGGCGCTGAGAGCCTTGGCGAGTTTGTCCTGCTGTTGCTGGTCCAGGGCGAAGGCACTGGTGACCTCGACCTCGACCAATTTTTCCTGCTCGGCCTTGAGTTGCTCGAACATCACGAAGATGGTCGGCAGCAGGTCGAGCCGCTTGTTTTCAGCCACAGTCCGGACGAAGTTCTGGGCCGGAGCATTGAGCTTGTCGCCACACACGTCGATCAGCGCGTCAGCCTTGGCTGCCGCTGTCAGCTGGGGCTCTTTGAGCAGCTGGCGCACGGTGTCGTCCTGCGACACTGCAGCCAGCACACCCAGAGCAGCGGACCAATCGGCCAGTTGCTGATGAGCCTGGGCGTACTCGAAAGCCGCCTTCGCGTATGGACGAGCCAATGTGGTCAGTTCTGCCATATCGCCCTCTGCTTAGATCTCGGCGGCCAGTTGATCAACCAGCTGCTTTTGCGCGTTGGCATCGATCGAAGCACCCAGGATCTTCTCGGCGCCGGAGACAGCCAGGGCACCCACTTGGGCACGCAGGGCGTCCTTGACGCTGTTGAGCTCCTGTTCGATCTGGGCCTTGGCCTGGGCGATCATGCGATCACCTTCGGCACGGGCCTGATCACGGGCTTCGTCAACGATCTGGTTAGCGCTCTTCTTCGCCTGCTCGATGATTTCGGCTGCCTGAGCCTTGGCTTCGCGCAGTTGCTGACCCGCTTTCTCGTGGGCCAGTTCCAGGTCACGAGCCGCGCGGTTGGCAGCGTCCAGGCCGTCGGCGATCTTCTTCTGACGCTCGTGCAGAGCCGCAATGACCGGAGGCCATACGAACTTCATGCAGAACAGGACGAAGATGGCGAACGCGATGGCCTGGCCGATCAGAGTTGCATTAATGTTCACGCCAATACCTCGCTCGTTCGTTGTTCAGTCACAGATTTCCGCACTGCGGAAATTACTGGGCAACCTGAGCAATGAACGGGTTAGCGAAGGTGAAGAACAGAGCGATACCAACACCGATCATGGTCACGGCGTCGAGCAGACCGGCGACGATGAACATTTTGACCTGCAGCATCGGAACCATTTCCGGCTGACGAGCAGCGCCTTCCAGGAACTTGCCGCCCAGCAGGCCGAAGCCGATGGCGGTACCCAGAGCGCCCAGACCGATCAGCAGAGCAACGGCGATAGCAGTGAGTCCAACTACAGTTTCCATTTTTCCTCCCGACTTTTTTGTCGTGTTGGTTAAAGGTGAAGCAAGTTAAGGTGGTGAAGCTCTTCTTTCACCCCCTCCCGCAAGGGGAGAGGGCGTACAGAATCTTTGGATCAGTGGCTGTCTTCGTGCGCCATCGACAGGTAGACGATGGTCAGCATCATGAAGATGAAGGCCTGCAGGGTGATGATCAGGATGTGGAACACCGCCCACGCCCAGTTCAGCACGACGCCCATGCCGCCCAGCCAGAGGATGCCGGAACCGAACATCACGGCGATCAGGATGAAGATCAGCTCGCCGGCGTACATGTTGCCGAACAGACGCAGTGCCAGGGATACCGGCTTGGCGATCAGGGTCACGAACTCCAGCAGGAAGTTCACCGGGATCAGGATGATCTGAACCACGATGTTCTTGCTGTGGAACGGGTGCAGGGTCAGTTCGCCGAGGAAGCCGCCGATGCCCTTGACCTTGATGCTGTAGAAGATGATCAGCGCGAACACTGCGATCGACATGCCGAAGGTGGCGTTCGGATCGGTAGTGGCCACGGCGCGGAAGAACAGGTGCTCGTTGCCGGTGACCGCCTGAGCCGCCAGCGGCAGGAAGTCCACGGGCACCAGGTCGATCAGGTTCATCAGGAAGATCCAGACGAACACGGTCAGCGCCAGCGGTGCGATGAGCGGGTTACGGCCGTGGAAGGTGTCCTTCACGCTGCCGTCGACGAACTCCACCAGAACTTCGACGAAGTTCTGCAGGCCGCCAGGTTGACCGCTGGTGGCCTTCTTGGCTGCCATGCGGAAGATAAGGATGAACACCAGGCCGAGGAATACGGACCAGCCCAGGGTATCAACGTGGAATGCCCAGAAGCCCATTTCCTTGGCTTGTTCGGCGGTGTGGGCGAACCCCCAGGAACCATCCGGCAGACGACCCAGGGTCAGGTTCTGCAAGTGGTGCTGGATGTAACCCGAAGCGCTTTCTGCTGCCATGTTTGCCTCAATCGCTCTAAGGTCTTGTAAATGTGTTTCGCATCAGCAGGGGTGCCAACCAGCTGACCGCCAGGGTCAGCAGGTAGATGCCGAACAGCGCCAGGGGCGCCAGCGGCTTCACTCCTGCGAACGTCAGTGCGAAGAGCACTGCCGTCAGTATCAGCTTTCCCGCCTCACCGGCATAAAAGGACCGGACTATCAGCTGGGCAGAACGCGCTCCGCTGTAACGGAACGCCTTGCGAGCAAAGTACAGATTCGGCAACCACGCAATCAGGCCTCCGAGCAATCCGGAATAACCTGCGACCGATCCCCGGGCAAACCACAGGGCTGCTGCACCGATAAGCAGCACCACCAGCTGGACGAGCAACAGGCGAAACGCCGGTTGGTGATGGAAGGGCAAACGATCGGGCTTGCGGGGTTCCATCTTCAGCTCACAGTCCTCTGGCGTCGGCTTCACAAATCAACAACTTGGCATACTTTGTGCCGACAAAATTGCGCGCAGAGTATAGGGGGCTGCAGGGCCCCCGTTCAACCGTCAGGTAGTGATTTCCGACGACCCCCTACATAGCCTTTCGTATCAGCGTATGTGGGCCAGCACGCCCTGCAGCTCGTCGAGGGAGTTGTAGCGGATCACCAGTTGACCCTTGCCCTTCTGTCCGTGGCGAATCTGCACCGGAGCGCCCAGGCGCTCGGCCAGGCGCTGTTCCAGGCGGCTGATGTCCGGGTCGGTCCTGACCGCTTTGACAGGTTCCTCCGGCGCGTTCAGCCACTGGCGTACCAGTGCTTCGGTCTGACGCACGGTGAAACCGCGTGCGACAACATGTCGCGCACCTTCGACCTGCCGATTCTCCGGCAGTCCGAGCAGGGCGCGGGCATGGCCCATTTCCAGGTCGCCGTGGGACAGCAGGGTCTTGATCTCTTCCGGCAGGGCAATCAGGCGCAGCAGGTTGGCCACGGTTACGCGGGATTTGCCCACGGCGTCGGCGACCTGCTGCTGGGTCAGCTGGAATTCCTGCTGCAGGCGCTGCAGCGCGGCGGCTTCCTCGATGGGATTGAGGTCCTCGCGCTGGATGTTCTCGATCAGCGCCATGGCGATGGCGGCTTCGTCGGGCACTTCGCGGACCATGGCCGGGATCTTGTCCAGGCCGGCCTGCTGGCTGGCGCGCCAGCGGCGTTCGCCGGCGATGATCTCGTAGCGGCCCTTGTCGATCGGGCGCACCACGATCGGCTGCATCACGCCCTGGGCCTTGATCGACTGGGCGAGTTCCTCGAGGGCCTGCGGGTCCATGTCGCGGCGGGGCTGGTACTTGCCGCGCTGGATCAGGTCCAGCGGCAGGTGCTGCAGCTCCCGGCTGTCCACCTGAACGGCCTCTTCCTGCAGCGTCGCGGCGCTGGAGCCGCTGAGCAGGGCGTCCAGTCCGCGTCCCAGACCTCGTTTCTTGGCGGCCATGCGGGTTCCTTAATCTCTTAGGCGGTTGCGGTGCTGCGAGCGGCGCGCTGGCGGCGCACCAGTTCGCCGGCCAGCGCCAGGTAGGCGAGAGCACCGCGCGATTGCTTGTCGTAGACCAGCGCCGGCATGCCGAAGCTGGGTGCCTCGGCCAGTCGCACGTTACGCGGGATCACGGTGGTGTAGAGCTTGTCGGCGAAGTGTTCCTGCAACTGCGCGCTGACGTCGTTGGTCAGGCTGATGCGCGGGTCATACATGGTGCGCAGCAGGCCTTCGATCTTCAGCGCCGGGTTCAGGCGCTCGGCGATGCGCTGGATGCTGTTCATCAGGTCGGTCAGGCCCTCCAGCGCGTAGTACTCGCACTGCATGGGAATGATCACGCCGTCCGCGGCGGACAGGGCGTTGACCGTGAGCATCGACAGCGACGGCGGGCAGTCGATGAGGATGAAGTCGTAGTTCTCGCGGATCGGCGCCAGCGCATGGCGCAGGCGGTGTTCCTTCATGTCCATCTCCAGCAGCACCACTTCCGCCGCGGTGAGGTCGCGGTTGGCGGGCAGCAGCTGGTAGCCACCGTGCTCGGAGAACTGCATGGCCTGGGCCAGGTCGCATTCGCCGGTGAGCACGTCGTAGATGGAATGGTCCAGGGACAACTTATCCACACCGCTGCCGGTGGTGGCGTTGCCCTGTGGATCAAGGTCGATCAGCAGCACGCGGCGCTTGGTGGCGACCAGCGATGCCGCGAGGTTGATACAGGTCGTGGTCTTGCCGACGCCGCCCTTCTGGTTGGCGATCGCGAATACCTTAGCCATGGTTTTCCCCACTCCCCGTCATGCAGTGCGGCGCAGTATCAGCAGATGGCGCTGGCCTTGGCAACCCGGCACCGCCAGAGCGCGTTCGGCTTCGACCCGGAAATCTTCCGGGAGTGCCGCGAGCTCGTCGCTGGGGTGCACGCCTTTCATGGCCAGCCAGTTGGTCTGGGTGTCGCCGAGATGGCGTGTCCAGTTGGTGAAGTCTTCGAGGCTGCTGAAGGCTCGCGAGACGATGCCGTGGAACGGCTGCTCAGGCTGAAAGGCTTCCACCCGGCTGTGGATAACCTGCAGGTTGCCCAGCTTGAGTTCGAGCTTCACCTGGGTGAGGAAGCGGGTCTTCTTGCCGTTGCTGTCCAGCAGGGTCAGGGACTTGCCAGGGAACAGGATGGCCAGCGGGATGCCGGGCATGCCGCCGCCGCTGCCGACATCCAGCCAGCGTTCGCCGCCGGCGGCTTCGAACGACGGCACGATGCTCAGGCTGTCGAGCAGGTGGCGGGAGACCATTTCATCCACATCGCGCACGGCGGTGAGGTTGTAGGCCTTGTTCCACTTGGCCAGCAGGGCCAGGTAGTCCAGCAGGCGCTGCTGGGTCGCAGTGTCGATATCCAGGCCGAGCGTCTGGATGCCACGCGCGAGTTCTTCGGCGTGGCGGGCAGTGACCAGGGACATCAGGCGCTCTGCTCCAGCTGACGACCGGAGGAGCGTTTCTTCAGATGGATCAGCAACAGGGATATCGCCGCCGGGGTGACACCCGGGATACGGCCGGCCTGACCGAGCGTTTCCGGTCGGGCGTTGCCCAGCTTGAGCTGGATCTCCTTGGACAGCCCGGAAATGGACGGGTAATCGATATCCACAGGCAGGCGGGTGTCTTCGCTGGCCCGCAGGCGAGCGATCTCTTCCTGCTGGCGGTCGATGTAGCCGGCGTACTTGGTGCGGATCTCGACTTGCTCGGCGACTTGCGGGTCTTCTGCGCCGGCACCGGTCACTTCGGCCAGGCTGACGTAATCGATTTCCGGACGGGCCAGCAGGTTCAGCAGGTTGTATTCGTGAGCCAGCGGAGTGCCGAAGCGTTCCGCGATGGCATCGCCCTGGGGCGTGTTGGGTCGAACCCAGGTGCTTTTCAGGCGTTGCTCTTCACGCTCGATGCCTTCGCGCTTGGCTTCGAAGACTGCCCAGCGCTCATCGTCGATCAGGCCCAGCTCGCGACCTTTCTCGGTCAGGCGCAGATCGGCGTTGTCCTCGCGCAGGATCAGCCGGTATTCGGCGCGCGAGGTGAACATGCGGTACGGCTCCTGGGTACCCAGGGTGATCAGGTCGTCGACCAGCACGCCGATGTAGGCCTCATCACGACGCGGGCACCAGCTTTCGCGGCCCTGCGAACGCAGCGCGGCGTTGGCGCCGGCGAGCAGACCCTGGGCGCCGGCTTCTTCGTATCCGGTGGTGCCGTTGATCTGACCAGCGAAGAACAGACCGCCGATGACCTTGGTCTCCAGGCTGTACTTCAGATCGCGCGGGTCGAAGTAGTCGTATTCGATGGCGTAGCCAGGGCGAACGATGTGGGCGTTTTCCATGCCACGGATCGAGCGGACAATATCCAGCTGCACATCGAAGGGCAGCGAAGTGGAGATGCCGTTCGGGTACAGCTCATGGGTGGTCAGGCCTTCGGGCTCGAGGAAGACCTGATGGCTGTCCTTGTCGGCGAAGCGATGGATCTTGTCTTCGATCGACGGGCAATAGCGCGGGCCGACGCCCTCGATCACGCCGGAATACATGGGCGAGCGATCGAGGTTGGACGCGATGATCTCGTGGGTCCGCGAGTTGGTGTGGGTGATCCAGCAGCTGACCTGGCGCGGATGCATTTCCTTGTTGCCGAGGAAGGACATCACCGGGATCGGGGTATCGCCGGGCTGTTCGGTCATCACGCTGAAATCGACGCTGCGGCCATCGATGCGCGGCGGTGTACCGGTCTTCAGGCGACCGACACGCAGCGGCAGTTCACGCAGGCGGCGCGCCAGCGCGATCGAAGGCGGGTCGCCGGCACGGCCACCGGAATAGTTCTCCAGGCCGATGTGGATAAGTCCACCGAGGAAGGTGCCGGCGGTAAGGACGACGTTGTCCGCATGGAATTTCAGACCCATCTGGGTCACCACGCCGCGCACCTGGTCCTGTTCGACGATCAGGTCATCGCAGGCCTGCTGGAATATCCACAGGTTCGGCTGGTTCTCCAGGATTTCGCGCACCGCGGCCTTGTAGAGAACACGGTCTGCCTGGGCACGAGTCGCACGGACTGCCGGGCCCTTGCGGCTGTTCAGCACGCGGAACTGGATGCCGCCTTTATCAGTGGCCAGTGCCATGGCACCGCCCAGCGCATCGATTTCCTTGACCAGATGGCTTTTGCCGATCCCACCGATGGCGGGGTTGCAGCTCATCTGGCCAAGGGTTTCCACATTGTGGGTGAGCAGCAGCGTCTTCACGCCCATGCGTGCAGCCGCTAGTGCGGCCTCTGTGCCGGCATGGCCGCCGCCGATCACGATCACGTCAAAACGGGAAGGGAAATCCACCACGCACCTCGTGCCTGTTGATCAAGGAGAAAGAAGAGAGCCGGACAGTATAGGGGTTAAGGGCTTTCGATTGAAGGCACCTGAACAAAAAATAGCCAACGGGTACTGTCAGCCTCTATAGAAAATAAAAGAGAGGAATCTTTTTAAATCTTTTTAGAGCTTGTGTTTATGTATGGTGAAGCCGTTTTCTGTGGATAACCTATTGCAGACCAGATACAGCCATGCTTTCAGCGCCTAACAACCCTGTGTCGATGCTGTACGGGGACAGGGGATCTCCCGTGTTCAGCCTGTGGATGGATTGCCATGTTATCAACAGGCGTATTTACACACAGTCTGATGCAGGGGTTGTTAACCTGGCTGTACGTGACTTTTCCACAGGGTTCACGGAAGCCTGTGGAAGATGGCTTTATATGCCAGAAAAGCCCGTATGGTGAGGCTTCCAGTGAAATTCAAGCTGTGGATAGCCGATTGCTTTGCGGAGTGGCGAGCAGCCGGAAGCGCGATGACGGAAGGACTCCGTCACCGGTAGGAATAAGTCGTTTTGTGGATTACTTGCCGATGCAGAAGCTGGAGAAGATGCGCCCCAGCAGGTCGTCCGGCGTAAAGGCACCGGTAATCTCGCCCAGGGCCTGCTGAGCCTGACGCAGGTCTTCGGCCAGCAGTTCGCCTGCGCCGCTCAGGGTGAGCTGTGTGCGGCCGTGCTCGAGGCTGTCTCCGGCCAGGCGCAGGGCCTCCAGATGGCGGCGGCGGGCGCTGAAGCTGCTCTCGGCAGTCTGTTCGAAGCCCATGCAGGCCTTCAGGTGCTCGCGCAGCAGGTCCAGGCCATGGCCGGAGCGGGCGGACAGGGTGATGGTGACGTGGCCGTCAGCGCTTTCTTCCAGGCCGATGCTTTCTGTGGATAAATCCGCCTTGTTGCGGATCAGGGTCACGTGCGCCGGATCCGGGCGGCTGTCGAGAAACTCCGGCCACAGCGCGAAGGGATCGCTGGCCTCGGCCGCGGTGGAGTCGACCACCAGCAGCACGCGATCGGCCTCATTGATGGCCTTCAGCGCGCGTTCCACGCCGATCTTTTCCACATGGTCATCGGTGCTGCGCAGGCCGGCGGTGTCGATGATGTGCAGCGGCATGCCGTCGATGTGGATATGTTCGCGCAGCACGTCGCGGGTGGTGCCGGCGATATCGGTGACGATGGCCGCTTCACGCCCCGCCAGGGCATTCAGCAGGCTCGATTTGCCGGCATTGGGGCGCCCGGCGATCACGACGGTCATGCCATCGCGCAGCAGCGCACCCTGGCCGGCTTCGCGCAGCACTGCAGCCAGCTCGGCACGGACCGTGTCCAGCTGAGAGAGAACGTGGCCATCAGCGAGGAAATCGATTTCCTCTTCCGGGAAGTCGATGGCGGCTTCGACATACATGCGCAGGCCGATCAGTTGGTCGGTCAAGTTGTGCACACGCTTGGAGAACTCGCCCTGCAGCGAGCGCACGGCGTTGCGCGCGGCCTGGGCCGAGCTGGCCTCGATGAGGTCGGCAATGGCTTCGGCCTGGGCCAGGTCGAGCTTGTCGTTGAGGAAGGCGCGTTCGCTGAACTCGCCGGGACGGGCCTGGCGCGCGCCCAGCTCCAGGCAACGCTGCAGCAGCATGTCCATCACCACCGGGCCGCCGTGGCCTTGCAGCTCGAGCACATCTTCGCCGGTGAAGGAGTTCGGGCCGGGGAAGTACAGCAGCAGGCCTTCATCGATGACGTCACCGTCGTCGGCGTGGAACGGGCCGTAGTGTGCGTAGCGCGGTTGTGGCTCGCGGCCGCTGAGGGTGATGGCCATGGCGCGCGCACGAGGGCCGGAGACGCGGACGATACCCACGCCGCCACGGCCCTGGGCGGTGGCGACGGCGGCGATGGTTTCACGGGTTGCATTCATGTCGGCGGTCTCGCGGTTGTTCTCGTGGCGCTCGAAGAATCAAGGTTATCCACATAGCAAAACGCCCCACGAGGGGGCGTCTTGTCGATCAGCATCGGGGGGCGATATCAGGCAGAAGCCTTCTTCGCCGCCGCTTCGATCCGACGGGTAATGTACCACTGCTGTGCGATGGACAGGCAGTTGTTCACAACCCAGTACAGCACCAGACCGGCCGGGAACCACAGGAAGAAGAAGGTGAAGATGATCGGCATCAGCTTCATCACCTTGGCCTGCATGGGGTCCGGCGGCGTCGGGTTGAGCATCTGCTGCACCAGCATGGTGGCGCCCATGATGATCGGCAGGATGAAGAACGGATCCTTCACCGAGAGGTCGACGATCCAGCCCAGCCACGGGGCCTGGCGCATCTCGACGCTTTCCAGGAGTACCCAGTACAGGGAGAGGAAGACCGGCATCTGCACCAGGATCGGCAGGCAGCCGCCCAGCGGGTTGATCTTCTCTTTCTTGTACAGCTCCATCATTGCCTGGGACATCTTCTGGCGATCATCGCCATGCTGTTCCTTCAGCGCAGCCAGTTTCGGCGACACGGCGCGCATGCGGGCCATGGAGCGGTAGCTGGCGGCGGACAGCGGGAAGAAGGCCAGTTTGATGACGATGGTCAGGAAGATGATCGACCAGCCCCAGTTACCCACCAGGTTGTGGATATGTTGCAGCAGCCAGAAGATCGGCTGGGCGATGAACCACAGCGGACCGTAGTCGACGGTCAGTTCCAGACCCGGGGACAGTTCCTTCAGGTACGCCTGCAGTTTCGGGCCGGCATACAGGGTCATGCTGGTTTCGCCCTTGGCTCCCGGCGCAACGCTCAGGTTGGGACCGGTGTAGCCGACGATGTAGTTGCCCTGGGCATCCTTGCGGGTCATCACGCTGTGGGTATCGCCCTTGGCGGGTACCCAGGCGGTGACGAAGTAGTGCTGCAGCCAGGCTACCCAGCCACCCTGGACGGTTTCCTTGAACTGCTCCTTGTCCATGTCCTTCATGGACACTTTCACGTAGGGCTTTTCAGGGGTCCAGACCGCGGCGCCGAGGTAGGTCGATACGCCGGTAGCGGTGGTGGAGGACGGGTCGACGCTGGCGTCACGCTTGAGCTGGGCGAACAGCGAAGCGTTCCACGGTTTGTCGCTCTGGTTGTCGATCAGGTAGCTCACGCCAACCTGATAGGCATCTGGGTTGATGCACTCGAGCTTCTTCTGCGCCTTTTCCTTCTCGGTGCAGTCGTTCTTCAGACCGCGATGGAAGGTGAAACGCTTGATGTAGCTGACGCCAGCCTGTGCATAAGTCAGGTCGACGACCATCTGGTCCTGGCCGTCGGCCAGTTCGTAGACAGGCTTGGCGGTGGCGTAAAGCGGGCGACCGCTGGCAGCGGCATCCGGGCCGTTGGCGCCGGTCAGGCCGCTCTGGGCCAGGTAGGTACGCTGCTGATCACGCTCGAACAGCGGGAACGGTACGTCCGGACGATCCTGGCGCAGCGGGTACTGGGTCAGGCCGAGCTTGACCACGTCGCCGCCGCGCGGGTCGATGGCGAGGTCCAGGACATCGGTCTTCACGCGGATCAGCTGGTCACTGGCCGCCGGCTTCTGCTCGGTGGGCAGGCTGGCCTGGGCGTTCTGCGTGGTGGGGACGTCGGCATTGGCCGCGTTGCCGGCAGGCACGGAAGTGTCCGGCAGGCCTTCAGTCTGATTGAAGGTCGCGGTCTGCGCCGGCAGTTCGGGCTGGCCGTAGTCCTTGTTCCACTGGAGAACCAGCGCATAGGACACGATTGCCAGGGCGACGAATAGGATTGAACGTTTGATGTCCATGGTTACTCGGCCGTCGAGGAAGGGGCGGGCTTGGAAGGATCTGGCGGTACCGGATCGTAGCCACCGGGATGCCAGGGGTGGCAGCGGCCGAGGCGACGAGCGGCCAGCCAGCCACCACGCAGGAAGCCATGGGTTTCAATGGCTTCCTGCGCGTAGCAGGAACAGCTGGGGTAGAAACGACAGTGCCTGCCCATCATGGGACTGATGGCGTAGCGGTAAAACTGGATCAGTAACAGCGCCAGTCTACGCATGGGAACTGTCGGCCACTCCCGGAGATTCTGTCGAAGGTTCCGGGCTGGGCCGATTGCGCAACAGACGTTTCCAGAGCTTGCCGAACTGCTGGTGCAGCTCTTCATTCTCCAGATCGCCGAGCCCTTTGCGCGCGATCACCACGATATCCAGGCCGGCCAGCTTCTGCTGGTTATGCCGGAAGGACTCACGGAGAAGGCGTTTGAGGCGGTTGCGCTCGACGGCGAGCTTGACGTTCTTCTTGCCGATCACCAGGCCCAGACGGGGATGATCGAGACCGTTTTCGCGCGCCAGCAGCAGGATGTGCTTGCCGGGAACCTTGGAGGTGGGGGAGTCGAAGACTGCTGTGAATTGCCGGGCTGTCAGAAGACGTTTATCCCGGCTGAAATCTCGACTCACCACCTGTGTCAGACAAATCAGACGGTCAGACGCTTACGGCCTTTGGCGCGACGACGCGACAGAACCTGACGACCGTTCTTGGTGGCCATACGAGCGCGGAAGCCGTGCACGCGAGCGCGCTTGAGGGTGCTGGGTTGGAAAGTACGTTTCATGATTCGGTACCTGGGTTTGACGACATGAGGTCGCAGTGACCCCGTTTAAAGAGACCGGCGATTCTAGTGAAATCGGGCGGTCAGGTCAATTTCCAACCAGGCCCGGATACAAAATCTATAGAAAGGGAGGAAATCTCTTTTTTAAAGATTGAAGCGATGATTATGTTTAGGCGGGCACTTGCCTGTGCATAACTCAGTCCGGGTCTTTGCGCTGGCGGTTCCGGGGCAATGATAACCCTGTCGGGAAGACGTGGGCGGCTTGTGTGAGGCCGGTTGGAAAGCTGGGTATGGAATGGAGTTTTTTCCACAGCGATTTTTTCCACAGAACCATCAACCGAGTCTTCCCCTGCCCCATCAAGCGGTTATCCACAAGGTTCAAGGCGCTACAACCCGACCGCCGGTAAAATCATTAACACCTTGATTTTGCTTGCATCTCAGCGCTGTTAACTGTGGATAAGTTGGTCTCGCGGGGATACAATGGCGGTCTGTTTCGCTTTGCGACTTCTTTTGGGGGATATCCGTGTCCGTGGAACTTTGGCAGCAGTGCGTGGAGCTTCTGCGCGACGAGCTGCCGTCCCAGCAATTCAATACCTGGATCCGACCTCTGCAGGTCGAGGCCGAGGCTGAGGAGCTGCGCGTCTACGCACCCAACCGCTTCGTACTCGACTGGGTCAACGAGAAGTACATGGGGCGCATGCTCGAGCTGCTGAGCGAGCGCGGCAATGGCCAGATTCCGGCGATTTCGCTGCTGATCGGCAGCCGTCGCAGCCGTACTCCGCGCCCTGCCCTGGTGCCGACGCCCCAGGTGACCGTGCAGGCCGCCCCGGTGGCAGTCGCGCCTGTTCCCGTGGCTGCGCCGGCGCCGGTTGTTGCCCAGGCGATGCCCGAGCCACATCCGGTTCAGGCGGCACCGGTGCAGACCATGGCCGATCTCGACGAGTCGAGTCCGGGCATCGATCCGCTGGCCGCGGCCATGCCTGCCACTGCTGTGCGTACCGAACGCAATGTGCAGGTGGAAGGTGCGCTCAAGCACACCAGCTATCTCAACCGCACCTTTACCTTCGAGAATTTTGTCGAAGGCAAGTCCAACCAGCTGGCCCGCGCGGCAGCCTGGCAGGTGGCGGACAACCTCAAGCATGGTTACAACCCGCTCTTCCTTTATGGTGGCGTCGGCCTGGGCAAGACCCACCTGATGCATGCTGTGGGTAACCACCTGCTGAAGAAGAATCCCAATGCCAAGGTCGTGTACCTGCATTCGGAGCGTTTCGTCGCGGACATGGTGAAGGCGCTGCAGCTCAACGCCATCAACGAATTCAAGCGCTTCTACCGTTCGGTGGACGCGCTGCTGATCGACGACATCCAGTTCTTCGCCCGCAAGGAGCGTTCCCAGGAAGAGTTCTTCCACACCTTCAACGCCCTTCTCGAAGGCGGCCAGCAGGTCATCCTGACCAGCGACCGCTACCCGAAGGAGATCGAGGGCCTGGAAGAGCGCCTGAAGTCGCGCTTCGGTTGGGGCCTGACGGTGGCCGTCGAGCCGCCGGAGCTGGAAACCCGCGTGGCGATCCTGATGAAGAAGGCCGAGCAGGCCAAGGTTGAGCTGCCGCACGACGCTGCGTTCTTCATCGCCCAGCGCATCCGCTCCAACGTGCGTGAACTGGAAGGTGCGCTCAAGCGCGTGATCGCCCACTCCCACTTCATGGGCCGGCCGATCACCATCGAGCTGATCCGCGAGTCGCTGAAGGACCTGCTGGCCCTGCAGGACAAGCTGGTCAGCATCGACAACATCCAGCGCACCGTCGCCGAGTACTACAAGATCAAGATCGCCGACCTGCTGTCCAAGCGCCGCTCGCGCTCGGTGGCCCGTCCGCGCCAGGTAGCCATGGCACTTTCCAAGGAACTGACCAACCACAGCCTGCCGGAGATCGGCGTGGCCTTCGGCGGTCGGGATCACACCACGGTGCTGCACGCCTGTCGTAAGATCGCTCAACTCAAGGAATCCGACGCGGATATCCGCGAGGACTACAAGAACCTGCTGCGTACTCTGACCACCTGACGCAGCCTCACGAGGCAAGGGACTAGACCATGCATTTCACTATTCAACGCGAAGCTCTGTTGAAACCCCTGCAACTGGTCGCTGGCGTTGTCGAGCGCCGCCAGACGCTGCCGGTTCTTTCCAACGTCCTGCTGGTCGTCGAAGGCCAGCAGCTGTCGCTCACCGGTACCGACCTGGAAGTCGAACTGGTGGGTCGTGTCGCCCTGGAAGATGCCGCCGAACCGGGCGAGATCACCGTGCCGGCGCGCAAGCTGATGGACATCTGCAAGAGCCTGCCCAGCGACGCCGTGATCGATATCCGCGTCGACGAGCAGAAGCTCCTGGTGAAGGCCGGCCGCAGCCGCTTCACCCTGTCCACCCTGCCGGCCAACGACTTCCCCACCGTGGAAGAAGGCCCGGGTTCGCTGACCTTCAGCCTGGTGCAGAGCAAGCTGCGTCGCCTGATCGATCGCACCAGCTTCGCCATGGCGCAGCAGGACGTCCGCTACTACCTCAACGGCATGCTGCTGGAAGTGGGCGGCGGCACCCTGCGCGCGGTTGCCACCGACGGTCACCGTCTGGCCATGTGCTCGCTGAGCAATGGCGTGCCGGAAGCCCAGGATCGCCATCAGGTCATCGTGCCGCGTAAAGGCATCCTCGAACTGGCGCGCCTGCTCACCGAGCAGGACGGCGAAGTGTCCATCGTCCTTGGCCAACACCACATCCGTGCAACCACCGGCGAGTTCACCTTCACCTCCAAGCTGGTCGACGGCAAGTTCCCCGATTACGAGCGCGTGCTGCCCAAGGGTGGCGACAAGCTGGTCATCGGCGACCGCCAGGTGCTGCGTGAAGCGTTCAGCCGTACCGCGATCCTGTCCAACGAGAAGTACCGCGGCATTCGCCTGCAACTCTCCAACGGTCTCCTGAAAATCCAGGCGAACAACCCGGAACAGGAAGAAGCGGAAGAAGAAGTACAGGTGGACTACAACGGTGGCAATCTGGAAATCGGCTTCAACGTCAGCTACCTGCTGGATGTGCTGGGTGTGATGGGTACCGAGCAGGTGCGCATGATCCTCTCCGATTCCAACAGCAGTGCCCTGGTGCAGGAAGCGGACAACGACGACTCCGCCTACGTCGTCATGCCGATGCGCCTCTGACGCGTATCGATGTCCCTTACCCGCCTTTCGGTCACCGCGGTGCGCAACCTGCACCCGGTGACCTTCTCCCCCTCCCCCCGCATCAACATCCTCTACGGCGAAAACGGCAGCGGCAAGACCAGCGTGCTGGAAGCCATTTACCTGCTCGGCCTCGCCCGTTCCTTCCGCAGCATGCGCCTGCAACCTGTCATCCAGTACGAAGAACCGGCTTGCACGGTGTTCGGACAGGTTCGCCTGGGCAACGGCTTCGATAGCAGCCTGGGGGTTTCCCGCGATCGCCAGGGCGAGTTCCAGATTCGCATCGACGGCCAGAATGCCCGCAGTGCCGCGCAGTTAGCTGAAACCCTGCCGCTGCAACTGATCAATCCGGACAGCTTCCGCCTGCTGGAAGGTGCGCCGAAGATTCGCCGGCAGTTCCTCGACTGGGGAGTGTTCCACGTGGAACAACGCTTCATGGTCGCCTGGCAAAGACTGCAGAAGGCCCTGCGGCAGCGGAACTCGTGGCTCCGACATGGTAAACTGGACGGTGCTTCGCAGGCCGCGTGGGACCGCGAATTGTGCTCGGCGAGCGACGAAATCGACGCCTACCGACGGTCCTATATCCAGGCTCTAAAACCCCAGTTCGAGCGGACTCTGGCCGAGCTGATCCAGATCGATGATCTGACGCTCAGCTATTACCGGGGTTGGGACAAGGAGCGCGACCTGACCGATGTGCTGTCTTCCAGTCTGCTGCGCGATCAGCAGATGGGACACACCCAGGCAGGACCGCAACGGGCGGATCTGAGAATTCGCCTGGGGGGACACAATGCCGCGGAGATACTGTCCCGCGGTCAACAGAAACTGGTGGTCTGCGCGCTGCGGATCGCCCAGGGGCACTTGATCAACCAGGCCAAGCGCGGACAGTGCGTTTACCTGGTGGATGACCTCCCCTCCGAATTGGATGAGAAGCATCGGTTGTCGTTGTGCCGACTTCTCGAAGATCTGGGTTGCCAGGTATTCATCACCTGCGTCGATCCGCACTTATTGAAAGACGGCTGGCAAACGGAAACGCCGGTGTCGATGTTCCACGTGGAACATGGGCGCGTCTCTCAGGACACTACCATCGGGAGTGAAGAATGAGCGAGAACACCTACGACTCTTCCAGTATCAAGGTACTGAAGGGGCTGGATGCCGTACGTAAGCGTCCGGGCATGTACATCGGTGATACCGACGACGGCACTGGCCTGCACCACATGGTCTTCGAGGTCGTGGACAACTCGATCGACGAAGCGCTGGCAGGCTATTGCAGCGAGATCAGCATCACCATTCACACCGATGAATCCATCACCGTGCGCGACAACGGTCGCGGCATTCCGGTGGATATCCACAAGGAAGAAGGGGTCTCCGCGGCCGAGGTCATCATGACCGTCCTTCACGCCGGCGGTAAGTTCGACGACAACAGCTACAAAGTCTCCGGTGGTCTCCACGGTGTGGGTGTGTCGGTAGTGAACGCTCTCTCCCACGAGCTACGCCTGACCATCCGTCGCGAAGGCAAGGTCTGGGAGCAGGTCTACCACCACGGCGTACCGCAATTCCCGCTGCGCCCGGTAGGCGATACCGACGGTTCGGGTACCGAGGTGCACTTCAAGCCGTCTCCGGAAACCTTCCACAACATCCACTTCAGCTGGGACATCCTGGCCAAGCGGATCCGTGAGCTGTCCTTCCTGAACTCCGGCGTCGGCATCGTCCTGCGCGACGAGCGTGCCGGCAAGGAAGAGCTGTTCAAGTACGAGGGTGGCCTGCGCGCCTTCGTCGAATACTTGAATACCAACAAGACCGCGGTGAACCAGGTCTTCCACTTCAACTGCCAGCGCGAAGAAGACGGCGTCGGCGTGGAAGTCGCCCTGCAGTGGAACGACAGCTTCAACGAGAACATCCTCTGCTTCACCAACAACATTCCCCAGCGTGACGGCGGTACCCACCTGGCGGGCTTCCGCTCCGCCCTCACCCGCCACCTGAACAACTACATCGAGCAGGAAGGCCTGGCGAAGAAGTTCAAGATCGCCACCACCGGTGACGACGCCCGCGAAGGTCTGACCGCGATCATTTCGGTGAAGGTGCCGGATCCGAAGTTCAGCTCGCAGACCAAGGACAAGCTGGTTTCCTCGGAGGTGAAGACCGCCGTGGAACAGGAGATGGGCAAGTACTTCGCCGACTTCCTGCTGGAAAACCCGAACGAAGCCAAGGCCGTGGTCGGCAAGATGATCGACGCCGCCCGTGCCCGTGAGGCTGCGCGCAAGGCCCGTGAGATGACCCGCCGCAAGGGTGCGCTGGATATCGCCGGCCTGCCGGGCAAGCTCGCCGACTGCCAGGAGAAGGACCCCGCCCTCTCCGAACTGTACATCGTGGAAGGTGACTCCGCGGGCGGTTCTGCGAAGCAGGGCCGTAACCGCAAGACCCAGGCGATCCTGCCGCTCAAGGGCAAGATCCTCAACGTCGAGAAGGCTCGCTTCGACAAGATGCTGTCCTCCCAGGAGGTCGGCACGCTGATCACCGCGCTGGGCTGCGGTATCGGTCGCGAGGAGTACAACATCGACAAGCTGCGTTACCACAACATCATCATCATGACCGATGCTGACGTCGACGGTTCGCACATCCGCACCCTGCTGCTGACCTTCTTCTTCCGTCAGCTGCCGGAGCTGGTCGAGCGCGGCTACATCTATATCGCCCAGCCGCCGCTGTACAAGGTGAAGCGCGGCAAGCAGGAGCAGTACATCAAGGACGACGTGGCCATGGAGGAATACATGACCCAGTCGGCCCTCGAAGATGCCAGCGTGCACGTCAATGAAAGCGCCCCGGGCCTGTCCGGCGAAGCGCTGGAGGGGCTGGTCAACGAGTATCGCGGCGTCATGCGTACCCTCGCCCGTCTGTCCCGCCTGTACCCGCAGGATCTCACCGAGCACTTCGTCTACCTGCCGCGCATCGAGGTTGACCAACTGGGCGACCAGGCCGCCATGCAGGCCTGGCTGGAGCAATACTCGGCGCGCCTGAAGGCAGCCGAGAAATCCGGCCTGGTCTACAAGGTCAGCCTGCGCGAGGACCGTGAGCGTCACCTGTGGCTGCCAGAAGTCGAGATGGTCGCCCACGGCCTGTCGAGCTACGTCACCTTCAACCGTGACTTCTTTGCCAGCAACGATTACCGCGCAGTGACCGAGCTGGGCAGCAAGCTGAACAGCCTGCTGGAAGATGGCGCCTACGTGCAGAAGGGCGAGCGCAAGAAGAACGTCAGCAGCTTCAAGGAAGCGCTGGAATGGCTGATGACCGAAGGCACCAAGCGCCACAGCATCCAGCGATACAAAGGTCTGGGCGAGATGAACCCGGATCAGCTTTGGGAAACCACCATGGACCCGAACGTGCGTCGCATGCTCAAGGTAACCATCGAGGACGCCATCGCTGCCGACCAGCTGTTCAACACCCTGATGGGCGATGCCGTGGAGCCGCGCCGCGACTTCATCGAAAGCAACGCTCTGGCGGTGTCCAACCTGGACGTCTGATCCGGGAAGTTCCAGGCAAAAAGAAAGGGCCCTTCGGGGCCCTTTCTTTTTGCTCCTGAGAATGCCTCAGGACGCTTCGGCGACCGTCTGCGGGGTCGCATCGGCTGGCAGCTCGCCCATGTCGCGCAGAGTCTGCGCAACCCAGTTCTCGGCGCGCTGGTTGAGTTCGGCGATGGCGCGCGGGCCCTCCCCTTCGGCGTACATGACCGGGCCGATCACCACCTGGATGGTGCCGGGATACTTCGCCCAGCCATTCTTCGGCCAGCAGTGCCCGGCGTTGTGGGCAATCGGCAGCACCGGCAGTTGGGCATTCACCGCCAGGGCGGCGCCGCCGCGGGAGAACTTGCCCATCTGGCCGGTAGGAATGCGCGTGCCTTCCGGGAAGACCACCACCCAGGCGCCCTGCTTGAGGCGCTGATCGCCGATCCGGGCCAGTTGCTTGAGCGCGGCCTTGGGTTGGCTTCTGTCGATGGCAATGGGCCTGAGCAGGGCCATTGCCCAGCCGAAGAAGGGAACGAACAGCAGCTCGCGCTTGAGCACCTGGGCAACCGGCTCGAAGTAGCCCGTGAGGAAGAAGGTCTCCCAGGTGCTCTGATGCTTGGCGAGGATCACGCAGGGCTGCTCGGGGATATTCTCCGCCCCCTTGAGTTCGTAGCGCACGCCGACCATCCAGGAGGCCAGCCAGACGGCGAACTTGCACCAGGCCTGGGCGATGAAACGGTAGCGCGCACGGTACGGCAGGAAGGGCGCGATGAGCAGGCTGAGGGTGCCCCAGACGAAGGCGCTGGACGACAGCAGCAGGTAGAAGAGAACGGTTCTGATGGCCTGCACTATCGACATGGGGAATGGGTCCTCAGGAAAGAAGTTGGTCGGCAACGGCCGCCAGATCGTCGAATACCAGCGTGCCTTCGGGCAACGGCTTGGCCAGGGTTCGTTCGCCCTTGCCGGTCTTTACCAACACGGGCTGACAATCGACGGCCAGCGCGGCGTCCAGGTCACCCCGACTGTCACCGACGAACCAGACTCCTTGCAGGTCTGTGCCGTAATACTGGGCAATCTGTCGCAGCATACCGGGTTTCGGCTTGCGGCAGTCGCAGCCATCGTCGGGACCATGGGGACAGTAGACCACCACGCCGAGTTCACCGCCCTGCTCCGCCACCAGTTCGCGCAGGCGCTGGTGCATGCTTTCCAGCGTCGCCAGGTCGTAGTAGCCGCGGGCGATGCCCGATTGGTTTGTGGCCACGGCCACGGTCCAGCCGGCCTTGCTCAGGCGGGCGATGGCGGTGATCGCGCTGGGGATCGGAATCCACTCGTCGAGGGATTTGATGTAGGCGTCGGAGTCCTGGTTGATGACACCGTCGCGGTCGAGGATCAGTAGTTTCATGAGATGGCTTCAGGCTGCAAGCCACAGGCTGCAGGCGGAGCGCACGCCTGCAGCTTGCCGCCTGAAGCCTGTAGCCGTTGGGCGGTTAGCCCAACAGGGAGATGTCGGCGACGCCGAGGAACAACCCGCGCAGCTTCGCCAGCAACGCGTAGCGGTTGGCCTTCACGGCGTTGTCGTCGGCGTTGACCAGCACTTCCTCGAAGAAGGCATCGACCGGCGCACGCAGGGCTGCCAGGCGGGCCAGGGCAGCGCGATAGTCGCGAGCTGCGGCCAGCGGAGCCACTTCGCTTTCGGCTGCTGCTACGGCGCTGCCAAGGGCCTTCTCGGCGGACTCGGTGAACAGACCGGCGTCGACGGCGGCAGGTACGTCGCCTTCGGCCTTGGCCAGGATGTTCGACACGCGCTTGTTGGCAGCCGCCAGGGCAGCCGCTTCGGGCAGCTGACGGAAGGCCTGCACCGCCTGCACGCGTTGGTCGAAGTCCAGCGGAGCGGTCGGCTTGAGCGCACGTACGGCCTGGTACACGGCCACGTCGACGCCTTCGTCCTCGTAGCGGGCGCGCAGGCGGTCGAAGACGAAGTCCTGCACCTGTTCGGACAGGCCGTCAGCCTTCACCTTGTCGCCGTACTGGGCAACGGCCACACAGATGGCGTCGACCAGGTCCAGGTCCAGCTGCTTCTCGATGAGGATGCGCAGCACGCCCAGGGCGGCACGGCGCAGGGCGTACGGGTCCTTGCTGCCGGTGGGCAGCATGCCGATACCGAAGATGCCGACCAGGGTGTCGAGCTTGTCGGCCACGGCCACCGCGGCACCGGTCAGGGTACTCGGCAGTTCGGCGCCGGCGCCGCGTGGCATGTACTGCTCGTTCAGCGCCAGGGCGACGTCCTTGGCCTCACCACCGGCAGTGGCGTAGTAGTAACCGGCGATGCCCTGCATTTCCGGGAATTCGCCGACCATCTCGGTGGCCAGGTCGCACTTGGAGAGGATGCCGGCGCGGGCAGCATTGGTGGCGTCACCGCCGATGCGTGCGGCGATGTAGGCGGCCAGTTTGGAAACGCGCTCGGCTTTCTCGTAGACGGTGCCGAGCTGGGCCTGGAACACCACGTTCTTCAGACGGGCGTTGAAGGCTTCCAGCGGCTGCTTCTGGTCCTGCTTGAAGAAGAACTCGGCGTCGGTCAGGCGCGGACGCACGACCTTCTCGTTGCCGGAAATGATCTGCTCCGGCGCCTTGCTCTCGACGTTGGCCACGGTGATGAAGCGCGGCAGCAGCTTGCCGTTGGCGTCCAGCAGGCAGAAGTACTTCTGGTTGTCCTGCATGGTGGTGATCAGGGCTTCCTGCGGCACGGCGAGGAAGCGCTCCTCGAAGGAGCACACCAGCGGCACGGGCCACTCGACCAGCGCGGTCACTTCGTCCAGCAGGTCGGCCGGAACAATGGCGCTGCCCTTCTGCTCGGCAGCCAGTTCGGCGACACGCTTGGAGATGATCGCCCGGCGCTCGGCGAAGTAGGCCAGCACGTAGGCGCTGCGCAGGTCTTCCAGGTAGTTGCCCGGCGCCGAAATGCGCACGTTGGCTGGATTGTGGAAACGGTGGCCACGGGATTCGCGACCGGCCTTTCTGGTGAGGATCTCGCAGTCGACGACATCATCGCCGAACAGCATCACCAGCCACTGGGTCGGACGCACGAACTCTTCACGGCGGGCCGCCCAGCGCATGCGCTTGGGAATCGGCAGGTCGTTCAGCGAGGCTTCGACGATGCCCGGCAGCAGGCCCACGGCGGGTTGGCCGGCGATGGTCTGGCTGAACTTGAGCTTCGGGCCGCTCTTGTCGATCTGCTCCAGGTCCACGCCGCACTTCTTGGCGAAGCCCAGGGCGGCCTGGGTCGGGTTGCCGCTGGCGTCGAAGGCGGCCTGCAGCGGCGGGCCGTCGAGGTTCACGGTGCGATCGGGCTGCTGCACGGCGAGCTGGTCGATCTGCACGGCCAGGCGGCGCGGCGCGGCGTAGCAGCGCGCGGCGGCGTAGGTCAGGCCGGCGGCCTTGAGGCCCTTCTCGATGCCGGCCAGGAAGGCTTCACCGAGACTTTTCAGCGCCTTGGGTGGCAGCTCTTCGGTGCCCAGTTCGACGAGGAAATCCTTCGCGCTCATTATTCGGCCTCCTTCAGCTTGGCCAGTACTTCGTCACGCAATTCGGGGGTGGCCATCGGGAAGCCGAGGCGGGCGCGCGCCTGCAGGTAGCTCTGCGCCACGGCGCGGGCCAGGGTGCGCACGCGCAGGATGTAGCGCTGACGCTCGGTCACCGAGATGGCGCGGCGGGCGTCCAGCAGGTTGAAGGTATGCGAGGCCTTGAGGACCATCTCGTAGGTCGGCAGCGGCAGCTGCAGCTCGATCAGGCGGTTGGCTTCGCTTTCGTAGAAGTCGAACAGCTCAAACAGCTTCTCGACGTTGGCGTGTTCGAAGTTGTAGGTCGACTGCTCCACCTCGTTCTGATGGAACACATCGCCATAGGTGACCTTGCCGAACGGGCCGTCGGCCCACACCAGGTCGTACACCGAATCGACGCCCTGGATGTACATGGCCAGGCGTTCCAGGCCGTAGGTGATCTCACCGGTGACCGGGTAGCACTCGATGCCGCCCACCTGCTGGAAGTAGGTGAACTGGGTGACTTCCATGCCGTTCAGCCAGATTTCCCAGCCCAGGCCCCACGCGCCAAGAGTTGGCGATTCCCAGTTGTCCTCGACGAAGCGGATGTCGTGCACCAGCGGGTCGATGCCGATGGCCTGCAGCGAGCCCAGGTACAGTTCCTGGAAGTTTTCCGGGTTGGGCTTGAGGACCACCTGGAACTGGTAGTAGTGCTGCAGGCGGTTGGGGTTCTCGCCGTAGCGGCCGTCGGTCGGACGGCGGCTCGGTTGCACGTAGGCCGCGTTCCAGGTTTCCGGGCCCACGGCGCGGAGGAAGGTGGCGGTGTGGAAGGTGCCGGCGCCTACTTCCATGTCGTAGGGCTGCAGCACCACGCAGCCCTGATCGGCCCAGTATTTTTGCAGGGCGAGGATCAGGTCCTGGAAGGTGGGCACGGCGGGCGTAGTCTGGCTCACGAAAATCACCTGTGCTGGATATGCGACTAAAACCCGGCAGTATACCCCAAGACGCTTGCCGCTTGGGCCTCACAGCGCTTTCCGGGCGCCCAGCGGGAGTTCACGGATTGGCAGGAAAACCGATCGATTGACTGTATTTTCATACAGTGAATTGTCTATAGTCGGATTTTCCCTGTCAGGACGACCGCCATGCCTCGCTGCTTCTGGTGTAACGACGACCCGCTGTACATCGACTACCACGACAACGAGTGGGGCGTGCCACAGCGCGACGCGCGGGCGCTGTTCGAGATGATCCTCCTCGAGGGCGCCCAGGCCGGGCTGTCGTGGATCACCGTGCTGAAGAAGCGCGAGCGCTACCGCGAGGTGCTGTTCGGCTTCGACCCCGAACGCCTGGCGCGCATGACCGACGAGGAAATCGAGGAGCGCATGCAGGACCCCGGCATCATCCGCAACTTCGCCAAGCTCAAGGCGGCGCGGCAGAACGCCCAGGCCTGGCTGAAGCTGGAGGATCCGGTGACCTTCCTCTGGTCCTTCGTCGGCGGCCAGCCCAAGGTCAATCACTTCCGCGAACGCGGCGACGTGCCGGCGGTGACGCCCGAGGCCGAGGCCATGAGCAAGGCCCTGCGCAAGGCCGGTTTCAACTTCGTCGGCCCGACCATCTGCTACGCCTTCATGCAGGCCACCGGCATGGTGATGGATCACACCGTCGACTGCGACCGCTACGCCCAGCTCACCCGCGCCTAAGGCAGCGGGCTGGCCAGGGTGACCGCCTGCCAGGGGCCCTGGCTGCGGCCGGCGAGCGCCGACCAGTACCAGGCCGAGGTATCGGAGAAGGACTGGCCGGCGGCGTCCTCGATGTAGTCGCAGACCTGCAGCCGCACGCCTTCTCGACTCACCACGAAGCAGCGCTGCAGGCCCGGCGCGGCCACCCGCTGGCGCAGCTGCGTCTGCTCGATGCGATAGCCCAGCGCGCGGAAGCAGTCCTCCGCCGGGTGCAGCTTGCGCGTCGGCCGCAGGACGTGGCGCAGCACGATGCTGCGCTGGCCATCGGTAAAGCGGCCGAGCTGGCCGGGGAAGTCCTCGGCGAAGCGCTGCTCGACCGGCGACAGCGCCAGCGGACGCAGGGCGCGACCTTCGAACTGCAGCGGCCATTCATGGGCTGTCCGCGAAAGCGTTGGCGCGGAGACCGGCGCCAGCAGTGGCCACAGCGCCGCCAGCAACAGCGCAGCGAGAAGGCCGCTCGCCCGGCGCGTTGCAGTGATCGGCGGAGCCGGTTCGGCAGGCGACAGCGCAAAAGTCCGTTGTCCCATTACCCGGAAAATCATCCCGCAGACCCCGGCGAATACCAGCAAGCCGATGCCCTCGTGAGCCCAGCCGGGAAACCCGCTCGCCCCGCTCTCGCCCCAAACCAGCAGCGTGTTGCGCAGGATATTGCCGCCCAGCACCAGCGCGCCCACCAGCGGCAGGCGGCGCAGCAGCAGGCGGTCCGGCAGACGCTGCCAGGCCGCCAGTGCGCAGGCGCTGAAGTAGCCGACCCAGGCCATCTGGATACCCGAGCAGGGTGCGTCGACCATCACCCACTGGCCGTCCACCAGCAGCGCACTGCCCTGCCGTTCCACCGACCCGCTAATCAGGCGCAGCAGCCAGGAACTGACCTCGGCGGTGACCACTCGCAGCGGATAACCGATAAAGAACTGCAGCGACGAAAGCAGCGGCAGCGACAGCACGCCCAGCCCCAGCCAGGCCAGCCAGGGTTGACCAGGCGAGCGCAGGCCGAGAACCGCCAGCATCAGCGCCAGCACCGAGAGCAGTCCGCGCAGCAGTGGCGGGAGGATCGGCTGGGAGATTGCAGCGGCGATCAGCAGCACGGCGGCGACGCCCAGCCAGCGCCAGCGAGGCTGCCCGCGCAGGCTGCAGCGATCACGCCAGAGCAACAGTCCCAGAACGGCCAGGGCGATGATGCCCAGCGGATCATCCGAACCATCGCCGAGACGCCGCGCCGCCCACAGCCAGCTCGGCCAGGCTGCCAGCGCGCAGAGCAGCAGCCAGCTCCAGCCGGGCAGGCGGCGGATCATGCCGCTCTCCTCCGCCACCAGCAGGCTCCCGCTGCGGCGAGCAGCAGCATCGCCCACACGCCCGGCTCCGGCGTGCCGGGAACGCTGCTGCCGATGGCGCTGTTGTTCACCCCCTGGGGCAGCGGCAGGGGTTGGTCGACTGTCTTGCTGGCCTGCGGATCGGGATTGCGCACCTGCTGGTCAACGGCGATGAACGAGGTGTAGGGCGTGAGCAGCTGGTACTTCAGGCCGAGGTCGAGGATCTGCGAGCTGAACTCGAAGCCGCCGTCGAGCGCTTCCTGGTCCATCAGGCTGGCGACCCGTTGGCGGGCCCACAGATGAGCCAGTGCATCGCCCTTGTCGGTGAGGCTTTCACTACTGATCGGCAGGCGCGCCTGGAACGGTCCGTCAGCCGCACGTGCGTCGATCTGCAAGGCACCGCGCGGCTCGCCCTTCCATTTGCCGAACAGCACCAGCGGACGATTGGCGAACAGGTCGGGCAGTTGCTGCGGCTCCACGTCGTAGGCGTCGAGGCCTTCGAAACGGGCGTGGATACCCTGCAGCAGTGGGCTGTCGATCATGCGCCGCAGGCGTTCGGCCTGCTCGCCGGCCGAGCGCTGGTCGGTGACGATGAACGGCTCGCCCTGCCCCGCCCGCGCCAGGCCTTCGATCAGGCTGCGGTTCACCGAGGTGCCGATGCCGAAGGCGAACAGGTTGGCCTTGCTCAGGTTCTCCCGCACCAGCTGGTAGGCGCTGCTTTCCACCGTGACGAAGCCGTCGGTGATCACCACGAAGCTGCGCGAACGCTCCGGGTCGGTGGGCATCGCCAGCGCCTCGCGCAGCGCCGGCATCAGCTCGGTACCGCCGGCGCCCTGCTCGCCATCGAGCATATCGGTGGCGCGCCGAACGTTGGCCGGCGTGGCCGCCAGGGAGGTCTCGGCGAGCTTGCGGTTGTCGCCGGAGAACAGCAGCAGGTTGAAGGTGTCGCTGGGGCGCAGGCGGCCGATCAGGTCGCGCAGCAGCGCCTTGGTGGTGTCCAGCGGGAAGCCGTTCATGGAGCCGGACACATCGACGATGAGCACATAGTCGCGCGGCACGATGAGCCTGGCTTGCGGGGCACGCGGTGGCGTGACCATGGCGAGGAAGAAATTTTCCTTTTCGCCGCGCGACAGCAACAGGCCGCTCTGTACGGCGTCACCGCCCAGGCGGTAATCGAGGATGAAGTCTCGGTTGTTGCCGGCGCTTTCGTCGCCAGCCAGGCGGATCGCGGCGCGCTGGCCGCCGCGCTGGATTTCGATGGGGTGCGAGGGCGATGTGATCTCGCCAATCTGCACCGGGGCGAGCAGTTCCACCTGCAGGGTGAACCTTGTCGTCGAGGCTTGTCCTTGTGCCAGGTATGGCGTCGAGATCCACGGTTGCTTGCCGCTGCCCGAAGCGCCCTTGCCGTTGTAGCGCGGGCCCACCACGGTGGGGAAGACGAACTGGAAGCGCCCGTCGCTGGGCACCAGTAGTTCGCTGTAGCGCAGCTCCACCTGCACCACGTCGCCGGGGAGGATGTTGGCGACGTTCATCTGGAACACGTTCTCGCGCTCCTGTTCCAGCAGTGCGGCGGTCTTGCCCTCGCTCCTGGCCTGCTGGTACTCGGCCTTGGCCTTCTGCTTCTCGCGAATCTGCGCCTGGATCACCCGCTCGCCCAGGCGCACGGTCATGCCGTGCACGGCGGCGCGGGTCGAGGCGGGGAACACGTAGCGCGCTTCCAGCGGTGTCGTGCCCTGGTTGCGGTATTCCTGGGTCACCGTCACTTCGGCGATGTTGCCCAGCACGCGGGCGTCCACGTGGGTGGCCTTGAGCGGCAGCGCGTCGACGGCAGCGTCGGCATTCTCGACGAAGAAGTAGGGGCTGGCCGTGTTGTCGTTCTGTGGACTGTCGTCGGCAGCCAGCGCCGCCAGGCTGGTGCCCAGCGTCAGCAGCAGGCAGCACAGCCGTGCAAGGAATATTGGGGTACGCATCGCGGGCCTCCGGGCCAAGGGTTCGGATGGCCGCAGGTTGCGCGCGCGCCGTGGGCGCAATGTGCTCGCGGGGTGGAGATTGTGTGGAGTCTCGAAGGCGCCCGATTTGCCGGCGCGAGCGGCTACAATGGCCGCCATCTGCTTGAAGGAGTTTTCCGTGGAGAAATTCAAGGGCGCGCTGGTGGTGGGCTTCCTGCGCTTGTTCGCGATGCTGCCGTGGCGCGCGGTAGGGGCGTTGGGCGCCGGCATCGGCTGGCTGATGTGGAAGTTGCCCAACCGCTCCCGCGAGATCGTGCGGATCAACCTGTCGCACTGCTTCCCCGAGCTGTCCGAAGCCGAGCTGGAAAAACTGGTCGGCCAAAGCCTGATGGACATCGGCCGCACGCTCACCGAGAGCGCCTGCGCCTGGATGTGGTCGCCGCAGAAATCCCTGCAGTACATCCGCGAAGTCGAAGGCATGGAAGTGCTGGAAGAGGCGCTGGCCTCCGGCGATGGCCTGGTCGGCATCACCAGCCACCTGGGCAACTGGGAAGTGCTCAACCACTTCTACTGCTCCTACGCCAAGCCGATCATTTTCTACCGCCCGCCCAAGCTCAAGGCGGTGGACGACCTGCTGAAGAAGCAGCGCGTACAGCTGGGCAACCGCGTGGCGCCCTCCACTCCCGAGGGCATCAAGAGCGTGATCAAGGAAGTGAAGAACGGCGGTTGCGTCGGCATTCCCTGCGACCCGGAGCCGGACCTGGGTTCCGGCCTGTTCGTGCCCTACCTGGGCACCACCGCGCTGACCAGCAAGTTCGTGCCCTCGCTGCTCTCGCGCGGCAAGGCCCGCGGGGTGTTCTTCCATGCCGTGCGCCTGCCCGATGGCAGCGGCTACAAGGTGATCCTTGAAGCCGCCCCAGCGGACATGTACGACAAGGATATGGAAGTCTCGGTCGCCGCCCTCAGCCGCGAGCTGGCCAAGTACGTGCGCGCCTATCCGAGCCAGTACATGTGGACCATGAAGCGCTTCAAGAAGCGGCCCGAGGGGGAGGCGAAGTGGTACTGAGCCGCAGGATGATTCTGTGCTTGCCGGGAAGATCCTCTCCCCAGCCCTCTGACTAGGCGTCCCCCCCATGAAGGGAGAGGGAGCCGTTCGGCGCGAAGCGCTGTAACGGAGGTAACCGGTCAGCGCCGGACTGTCCATGAACTCCGAACAATCCCCTCTCCCTTCAGGGAGAGGGTTAGGGAGAGGGCAAGACGCCCACTCAGAAGCCAGGAATCACCCCCATGCTCGGCCTGCCGACCACCGCCACCGCGCCGTTCTGTCCCTCGGAAGTCAAAGGCAGCATCCAAGTTGCCGCCGGCGCGCCGTTGTGGAAACGCATCCTGCAGTTCGCCGGCCCCGGCCTGCTGGTGTCCATCGGCTACATGGACCCGGGCAACTGGGCCACTGCCATCGAAGCTGGCTCGGGCTTCGGCTACCAGCTGCTGTTCGTGGTGCTGCTGTCCAGCCTCGCGGGGATGGTCCTGCAGTGCCTGGCGATGCGCCTGGGCATCGTCACCGGCCAGGACCTGGCGCAGCTCTCGCGCAGCCGCTACAGCCTCGGTGCGGCGCGCCTGCAATGGCTGCTGGCCGAACTCTCCATCGTCGCCACGGACCTCGCCGAAGTGCTCGGCTGCGCCCTGGCCTTCCACCTGCTGCTGGGCGTCGACCTGGTCACCGGCGTGATCCTCACCGCGTTCGACACGCTCATCGTGCTCGGCCTCAAGGGCCAGCGCTTCCGCCACCTGGAAGCGATCATGCTGGGCCTGATCGTCACCATCGGCGGCTGCTACCTGGTCGAGCTGATCCTGATCAAACCCTATTGGCCCGACGTCGCCGCCGGCTTCCTGCCCAGCTGGGATGCGGTCACCCAGCGCGAGCCGCTGTACCTGGCGATCGGCATCCTCGGCGCCACGGTGATGCCGCACAACCTCTACCTGCACTCCTCCATCGTGCAGACCCGGCAGGTCAGCGGCAGCAACGGCAAGGCCGCGGCGATCCGCCTGACGCGCATCGACACCGTGGTCTCGCTGAGCCTCGCGCTGCTGATCAACGCGGCGATCCTGATCCTCGCCGCCGCGGCCTTCCACGACACCGGCCACACCGGCGTCACCGAAATCCAGGACGCCTACCGCCTGCTCGAACCACTGGTGGGCACCGGGCTGGCGGCGATCCTGTTCGGCGTCGCCCTGCTCGCCTCCGGGCAGAGTTCCACCTTCACCGGCACCATCGCCGGACAGGTGATCATGGACGGCTTCCTGCAGATGAAGATCCCCTGCTGGCAGCGCCGCCTGATCACCCGCGCCCTGGCGCTGATCCCGGCGCTGATCGGCGTGCTGATGCTGGGCGACAAGGCGGTGGGCAAGTTGCTGGTGATGAGCCAGGTGGTGCTCAGCCTGCAGCTGCCCTTCGCGCTGTGGCCGCTGATCCGCTTCACCAGCGATCGCGCGCTGATGGGCGAGTTCGCCAACTCGCTGCTCACCCGCGTGCTGGCCTGGACCCTGTTCTGCGTCATCAGCGCGGCCAATCTCTGGCTGCTGGTGCAATTGCTGGCTTGACCTGACCGATGGGTTTGAGGCCCATTAAGGCGCTGACATTCAGGACGGATGCCATTTCATGTCGAACCAACGGCAACACCCGCGTACCCCGATGAAGTGCCGGATCAAGATCAGCCATCCCGATTTCGGTGACGTGTTCGGCCATACCCGTGACCTGTCCGATGGCGGCGTCTACGTGCGCCACGAGGTGCTCGCCGCCCTGCCCGCCGGCACGCGGGTCACCGGCCAGGTGCAGGACATGCCCTTCGATGCGCCGATCCTGGAAATGGAAGTGATGCGTACCGACGCCGAGGGCGCGGGTTTCCGCTTCGTCGGCAACGCCTGAGATCAGTCTTACTGGAAGAACACGGACGTAGGATGGGTGGAGCTTGCGATACCCATCGGCGATGTCCACGGGTGAACGATGGGTATCGCTTCGCTCCACACCATCCTACGGGTGCAGCGAAGCCATGGGCCGTGTGGCTTCAATTCGCCTCGTTCACCGCACTGAGGAAAGCCCGCGTGCGCTCGTGCTGCGGGTTGCCGAAGAACTGCTGCGGGCTGCCCTGCTCGAGGATGCTGCCCTGGTGGAAGAAGCACACGCGGTCGGCGAACTCGCGGGCGAAGCCCATCTGGTGGGTGACCATGAGCATGGTCAGGTTGTGCTCGGCGCCCAGCTTGCGCACCACGTTGAGCACTTCGCCGCACAGCTCCGGGTCCAGCGCCGAGGTCACCTCGTCGAACAGCATCACCTTGGGCCGCATCGCCAGGGCACGGGCGATGGCCACGCGCTGCTGCTGGCCGCCGGAGAGCTGTGACGGATAGTGCTCCAGCTTGTTGCCCAGGCCGACCATTTCCAGCAGCTCCACCGCGCGCTCGCGGGCCTCGTCGCGGCGCATGCCCAGTACCTGTACGGGCGCTTCCATCACGTTGCGCAGAGCGCTCATGTGCGGGAACAGGTTGAAGCTCTGGAAGACCATACCGATCTTGCTGCGCACCTTGCGCACGTGGCTCTCCGGCGCGCGCACCAGAGCGTCGTTACGCTTGAGGTGAGTCAGTGGTTCGCCGTCGACTTCGATCAGCCCGCTGTCGATGGTTTCCAGGGTCATCAGTGCGCGCAGCAGCGTCGACTTGCCCGAGCCGCTGGGGCCGATGATGGCGACCTTCTCGTGAGCCTTGACCTCCAGGTTGAGGTCCTTGAGCACGCTGAAGCTGCCGTAGCTCTTGCACACGTTGCGGAAGCTGACCATCGGTTGGGCGGTCTCGGCGCGCGCGGCCGGCGCGTCCTGGCTGGCCACGCGGGGGGACATCGAAAGAACGGTCATCGGGGTACCTCCAGAGCTCTCAATCATGAAAGAAGCCATCATGGCAGCGCCGTACGTTTTTCCACCTGGCGCACCACGCTGGCCAGGCCGATGGAGATGAGCAGGAAGAACACCCCGACCAGGGTGATCGGTTCCAGGTAGCGGAAGCTGTCGGAACCGATGTTCTTCGCCTGCTGCATGATCTCCACCACGGTGATCGCGGAGAGCACCGGGGTGTCCTTGAACATGGCAATCAGGTAGTTGCCCAGCGCCGGCAGCACCGGGCGGATCGCCTGGGGCAGGATCACCTCGCGGTAGGCCTTGAACGGCGAGAAGTTCAGCGCGGTGACCACCTCCCATTGCCCGCGCGGCACGGCCTCCAGCCCCGCCCGATAGACCTCGGCGGTATAGCAGGCGTAGTGCAGGGCGATGCCCAGGGTGCCGGCCACCAGTGCCGTCATGCTCAATCCGTAGAGCGGCAGCACATAGAACAGGAAGTACACCTGGATCAGCAGCGGCGTGCTGCGGATGAACTCGATCAGCCAGGCCGCCGGCCATGACAGCCAGAAGTGCCGGCTACGCCGGCCAATGGCGAAGAGCAGGCCGAACACCACCGCCAGGGCGAAGCCCACCAGGGTGATGGCGATGGTGCGCAGCGAGGCGTGCAGCAGTTGCGGCAGGATCTGCCAGGCGAAATCCCAGTCGAAGAATTTCATCACAGGCCTCCGTGGATGCGGCCGTGCCCCAGCCAGCGCTCCAGGCGCCGCATGAGGAAGACGATGACCTGGGCCATGACGAAGTACAGCACCAGGGTGAGGACGAATATCTTCATGGTTTCGAAGGTTGCCTGGTCCAGCTGGCGCGCGCGGAAGGTCAGGTCCGACAGCGTGATCAGCGACACCAGTGAGGTGTTCTTCAGCAGCTCGATCAGCAGGTTGGTGCCCGGCGGGATCGCGCAGAGCAGCGCCTGCGGCAGGATGATCCGGCGAAAGCGCGTGAAGGGCGTCATGTTCAGCGCCAGCGCCGCCTCGTATTGCCCCTTGGGCACCGAGCCGATGGCGCCGCGCATGACTTCAGCGCCGTAGGCGCCGATATGCAGGCCCAGGCCGATGATCGCCACGCTGTAGGCGCTCATCTCCAGGTTGAACGGCGGCAGCGGCAGCACGAAGTAAAGCCAGAACAGCTGCACCAGCAGCGAGGTGCCGCGGAACAGCTCGATGTAGGCGATGGACACCCAGCGCACCGCGGCCCACGGCGCGAGCCGGCCCAGCGCGGCGATGATAGCGGCGGCGACCGCCAGCAGGGAGCCGAAGACGGTCACCTGGACGGTGATCCAGGCGCCCTCCAGCAGCAGTGGAAGCAATTCACCCATGGTACGTATCCCGTAGCGACAGGTTCGACCCAACGGCCAGGCCGACGCGCCCTATGCCAGCGACGCGCCCCGCCCGGTCACTGTTTGCAGAGCTCGGCGGCGGTCTTGTCGGTGACGTTGGACTGGTCGAAGCCGAACGGCTTGACCGTCGCCAGGTGCTCGTCACCGCCCAGCCATTTCTTCAGCTGGGCATTCACCGCGTCGCGCAGGTCCTTGTCGTCCGGGCGGAAGGCCAGCGCGCCGTAGCCGATGTGCGCGGGGTCGTCCTTGAAGTCGGCGATGGCTTCCACCGAATCGCCGCCCTTGGCCGCCAGGCCCTTCATGGTCAGCGCGGTGCCGACGCTGGCGTCCGCGCGGCCGGCGCGCACCGCCTGCAACTGGGCGGTGGTGTCGGGGACCTGGACGATCTGGTCCTCGGCCACGCCCTCGGCACGGGCATAGCCCAGCTCGGCGGTGCCGGACATGATCGCCAGCTTCACGTCCGGGTTGTTCTTCACGTCGGCGTAGCTGTGCAGGTTCTTCGGGTTGCCCTTCTTCACCAGCAGCGAGTCGGGAATCTGGTAGTGCGGATCGGTGAAGATCACCTGCTGGCAACGGGGCGGGGTGATGTACATGCCGGCGGCGATCACATCGAAGCGTCCGGCGCGCAGTCCGGGGATCAGCGCGCCCCATTCGGTCAGCACCGGCTCGATCTTCTTCACGCCCATCTGGGTGAAGATGGCCTTGGCGATTTCCGGCGACTCACCGGTGACCTTGCCGGAGGTCTCGGTGTAGGCGAAGGGCGCCTCGTTGGCGTAGCCGATGCGCACCGTGCCGGTGCTCTGGATGCGCTCCAGGGTGGTTTCGGCGTAGCTGCCGGCGCTGGCGACGGCGCCGACCAGCAGGGTGCAGGCAAGACTCAGGCGGCGCAGGAAAACAGGGGCGGTACTCATCTTCGGATCTCCTGATCTTCTCTTGCCGAACGCGGGCGGCGCGCGGCGATGGATGGCAGGTAGCAATGTCGTACGACTGTTGTTCTTGTAGGTCGGGCCCTGGACGGGGCCTTCCGAAGTGCTCTGGGCTCTCTCGGCTGTCTTGCCGCGTGGAGAGTGAAAAGCTCGACGCCAGACTAAGACCGGGAGCCTTGCGGCAGTTCCTGATCGACCACCCCGCGGCGGGAAAAAGCCACCGTCGCGATGAACGCATCCGCAGGTTTTTTCTGCGTGGGCCTGACAATGCGCTCTGGCGTGGCACTGGATGTCCTGCGTGTGTCCTGCTCCCGAGCATACGCAAGCGACTGATTACCTGACATTGCACTAGGACAATTGCTGCCGGTGTGCTGGTCGGTCACTCTGGACACCTGACCAGACGGAGCGCTGAAGATGGAAGCCTGGCGTCGCGCCCTGGCCGACCTGCGGGTCGGCGAATCCAAGTACAAGACCCTGGTGCAGGCCATTGCCGGCGACATCGAGCAGGGCCTGCTCAGCGACGGCCAGCGTCTGCCGCCGCAGCGCCACGTGGCCGATGGCCTGGGCATCAGCGTGCAGACCGTGACCAACGCCTACAAGGAACTGGAGCGCCAGGGCCTGGTGCGTTGCGAGGTGGGGCGCGGCAGTTTCGTCTCGCGGCGCATGACTGAGGGCATGGCCCACTACATGGTCGATCACCCCGAGCGCGCGCTGGTGGATTTCTCCATCGCCAGCATCGTCCACACCCGCGAGCACGACCGCCTGTGGCAGGACAGCTGCCGCGAACTGGCGCAGGAAACCGACCAGCCGTGGATGCGCGCCTGTCGCCCGGTGGCCGGCTTCGACGCGCACCGCGATGCCGGGGTGAAGTGGCTGGCGCAACTGGGCCTGCAGCGCGAACGCGACGACGTGCTGATCACCAACGGCGCGGCCCACGGCATCTTCCTCGCCCTCGCCTCCCTGGCCGGGCCGGACGACGTGGTGCTCTGCGAACAGCTCACCGATCACGGCGTGATCGGCAATTCCCAGGTGCTCGGCTTCACCCTCAAGGGCGTGGAAATCGACAAGCAGGGCATCGACCCGGAACACTTCGAAGACCTCTGCGCCAACGAGCGCATCACCGCGCTGGTGTGCACGCCCAACCTGAACAACCCGACCTCCTGCCTGATGCCCGACTCGCGCCGCCGCGAGATCGCCGCCATCGCCCAGCGCTATGGCGTGTACGTGATCGAGGACGACGTCTACGGCCCGCTGCTCGGCGAGCGCCGCCCGCCGCCCATCAGCCACTACCTGCCGGACCTGTCGTTCTACTGCACCAGCTTCACCAAGAGCGTGCTCACCGGCCTGCGCATCGGCTACCTGGCCATGCCGCGGCGGCTGGCGCTGCGCACCGAGAGCATCCTGCGGGTTAACAGCTGGATGGCTACGCCGCTGCTGGCGGAGGTCGCCTCGCGCTGGATCCACAACGGCAACGCCCAGGCGCTGATCGGCCTGCAACGCCGCGTGCTGGAGAAGCGCCAGGCGCTGGTACGCGAGTGGCTTGGCGACTACCTGCGGGGCTGCGATCCGCACTCGCTCAGCACCTGGATCGGCATTCCCGAGCACTGGGAGCTGGACAGCCTGGTGCGTGAATTGCGTCACCGGCATATCGCCGTCACGCCACCCGATCCGTTCATGGTCCGCGGCACGCCCCGGCCACGCGCGGTGCGCCTGTGCATGGGGGCCGAATGCAGCGATGAACGCATGGTGTCTGCACTGGAAGACATGCGCGAACTGTTCGGCCAGTACCCGAAGATCCACGATTTCTAGATCCCGCACCGGTCTCCCCGCAACCTGCTAGGAGCGAGCTTGCTCGCGAACAGAGTTCCCGGTGGTCTCCGAGCCCCGCATTCGTAGGGCGCATAACGCGTCAGCGTTATCCGCCATGAGATGAGCGGCGGATAACCTGTTCCAGGTTATCCGACCTACGATCCTGCACCGCTGTTTCCCTTAGGAGCGGACTTTGTCCGCGATGGTCTCCGGCGCGTTGCGATCCCATCGCGGACGGAGTCCGCTCCTACGAAAAGCCTCTCCGCGAACTACATCGTCCTAGTACATTCATCGCGACAATTTCCCGCCCCTACACTCGGCCCCACTGCATTCCCGGAGGCCGAGATGGAGCCGATTCCCCTCGTCGAGCTGTACCGCGCACGCCAGCGCATCCAGGGCCTGGTGCGGCAGACGCCGCTGGAGCTTTCGCCCAGCCTGTCGCGTCTGCTCGGTGCTCCGGTGTACCTCAAGCTCGAATCGCAGCAGATCACCGGCAGCTTCAAGCTGCGCGGCGCCAGCAACGCCATCGCCCAGCTCAGCGATGAGCAGAAGGCCAGGGGCGTGGTCGCCGCCTCCACCGGCAATCACGGTCGCGCGCTGGCCCACGCCGCCCGCGCGCTCGGCGTACACGCCACGGTCTGCCTGTCGCAGCTGGTGCCGGCGAACAAGGTCCAGGCGATCCGCGAGCTGGGCGCCGAAGTACGCATCGTCGGTCGCTGCCAGGACGATGCCCAGGCCGAGGCCGAACGCATCGCTCGCGAAGACGGTGCCGCACTGCTGCCGCCCTTCGACCATCCGCAGATCATCGCCGGCCAGGGCACCCTCGGCCTGGAAATCCTCGAGCAGCTGCCCGACGTGCGCCAGGTGCTGGTGCCGCTGTCCGGTGGCGGCCTGTTCGGCGGCGTGGCGCTGGCGCTCAAGCACGTCGACCCGAGCATTCGCGTCCACGGCATCAGCATGCGCCGTGGCGCCGCCATGGCGGCCAGCCTGGCCGCTGGCCACCCGGTGGAGGTGGAAGAACTGCCGACCCTGGCCGACTCCCTCGGCGGCGGCGTCGGACTGGACAACCGCTACACCTTCGCCCTGGCCCGCCAGTACTGCGACCAGCTGCACCTGCTCGACGAGCCCGCCATCGCCGCCGGCATCCGCCACGCCTACCGCGAGGAACGGCAGGTGGTGGAAGGCGCTGCCGCGGTCGGTATCGCCGCGCTGCTGGACGGCCTGATCGCCCCGGTCGGTCCGGTGGTGCTCATCGTCAGCGGCCGCAACATCGCCATCGAACAACACCAGCAAATCCTCGAGGAGTCCCTCCATGGCTGACGTCACCCTGCTCAGCGAAGCCGACCTGCGCGCCTGCGTGGCGATCGATCGGGAGAGCCTCGACGCCGTCGAGCAGGCCTTCCGCCTGCTTGCCACCGCGCCGGTGGCGATGCCACCGATCCTTCGCCTGGACGTGCCCGAGCACAACGGCGAAGTGGACGTGAAAACCGCCTACCTGCCGGGCCTGCCGCGCTTCGCCATCAAGGTCAGCCCCGGCTTCTTCGACAACCCCGGACTCGGCCTGCCCAGCCTCAACGGCATGATGATGCTGCTCTCCTCGCGCACCGGTTTGCTTGATGCGCTGCTGCTGGACAACGGTTACCTCACCGCCGTGCGCACCGCCTGCGCCGGCGCGGTGGCGGCCAAGTGGCTGGCCCGCGAGGACTCGCGCCAGGTCGCGCTGATCGGCGCTGGCGAACAGGCGCGGCTGCAGCTCAAGGCACTGTGTCTGGTGCGGCCCATCGAAGCCGCCAGCGTCTGGGCGCGGGACAGCGCCAAGGCGCGCCAGTGTGCCGAGGAGTTGAGCGTCAGCCTGGGCATTGCGGTCAGAGCCTGCGCCAGCATCGACGAAGCACTGGAAGGTGCCGACATCGCCATTACCACCACGCCCAGCCGCGAGCCGCTGATCCACCCGCAGCATCTGCGCCCCGGCCTGCACATCACCGCCATGGGCTCGGACGCCGAGCACAAGAACGAGATCGCCGCTGAGGCCCTGGCGGCGGTGGACAGCTACGTCGCCGACCGCCTCAGCCAGACCCGCGTGCTGGGCGAACTGCACCATGCGCTGGCGGCCGGCAGCGTGAGCGCCGAGGCCGATTTCGCCGAGCTGGGCCAGGTGATTGCCGGGCAGCGCGAAGGCCGCCGAGGGGCCGCAGACATCACCCTCTGCGACCTCACCGGCACCGGCGCGCAGGACACCGCCATCGCCGGCCTGGCCTTCCAGCGCGCGCAGCGGATGGGCAAGGGCTTCCAGTTCCACAGCTGAAAGCGCTCTTCGCCTCTGCTACCAGAGTCGCAGGAAAACACCATTCGTAGGATGGCGTGGAGCGAAGCGATACCCATCGATAGCCCGCAGCACGGGCTGATGGGTATCGCAAGCTCCACCCATCCTACGAAAGCGCCGCAGGCGTTGGTGATCCAGCACAAACACCACAGAGAGGATTTCCGCATGTCCGAAATCGTCGTCAACCTCCCCTTCAGCCGGGAGGAATATGCCCAGCGGATCGCCAAGGTCCGCGCCAGCATGCAACAGCGCGGCATCGAGCTGCTGCTGGTCACCGATCCGTCGAACATGGCCTGGCTCACCGGCTATGACGGCTGGTCCTTCTACGTGCACCAGGGCGTGCTGCTTGCGCTGGACGGCGAGCCGGTCTGGTTCGGTCGCGGCCAGGACGCCAACGGCGCGCGGCGCACGGTGTTCATGCAGGCGGACAACATCGTCGGCTACCCCGACCACTACGTGCAGTCCACCGAGCGCCACCCGATGGACTACCTGTCCCGCGAGGTGATCACCGCGCGCGGCTGGTCCGGTGCGTCCATCGGTGTGGAGATGGACAACTACTACTTCAGCGCCGCCGCCTTCCGCTCGCTGCAGGCCAACCTGCCGAGCGCGAAGTTCGTCGATGCCACCGCCCTGGTCAACTGGCAGCGTGCGGTGAAATCCCCGCGTGAGATCGAGTACATGCGCATCGCCGCGCGGATCGTCGAGAAGATGCACGCGCAGATCGTCGAACGCATCGAACCGGGCATGCGCAAGAACGAACTGGTGGCCGATATCTACAGCACCGGCATTCTTGGCGCCGATGGCCACGGCGGTGACTACCCGGCCATCGTCCCGCTGCTGCCCACCGGCGCCGACGCCAGCGCGCCGCACCTGACCTGGGACGACACGCCCTTCGAGCGCGGCGCCGGCACCTTCTTCGAGATCGCCGGCTGCTACAAGCGCTACCACTGCCCGCTGTCGCGCACGGTGTTCCTCGGCAAACCGCCCAAGCACTTTCTCGATGCGGAAAAGGCCGTGGTCGAAGGCATCGCCGCCGGGCTCGACGCAGCGAAACCGGGCAACACCACCGGCGACATCGCCCGCGCCTTCTTCGGCGTGCTGGAGAAGTTCGGCATCCACAAGGACAGCCGCTGCGGCTATCCCATCGGGATCAGCTACCCGCCGGACTGGGGCGAGCGCACCATGAGCCTGCGCCCCAGCGACAGCAGCGTGCTGGAACCGGGCATGACCTTCCACTTCATGCCCGGCCTGTGGATGGACGACTGGGGCCTGGAGATCACCGAAAGCATCCTCATCACCGAGCGCGGCGTGGAGACCTTCTGCGACTACCCGCGCCAGCTGTTCGTGAAGGAGTGAGGCGATGACCCATTCGCTCGACAAGCCGCTGCGCGACAACCCCATCGCCGCCAGCGTCGATTTCCAGCGCGACGGCGTGCAGCACGGCCACCTCAAGCTGCCCTACTCGCGGGACGATTCGGCCTGGGGCGCGGTGATGATCCCGCTGTGCGTGGTGAAGAACGGCGACGGCCCCACCGCGCTGCTCACCGGTGGTAACCATGGCGACGAGTACGAAGGCCCGGTGGCGCTCAGCCGCCTGGCCCAGGAACTGCGCGCCGAAGACGTGCGCGGCCGGGTGATCATCGTGCCGTTCATGAACACGCCGGCCTTCCATGCCGGCAAGCGCACCTCGCCGATCGACGCCGGCAACCTCAACCGCAGCTTCCCCGGCCGCCCGGACGGCACGGTGACGCAGAAGATCGCCGACTACTTCCAGCGCACCCTGCTGCCGCTGGCGGACGTGGTGCTGGATATCCACTCCGGTGGGCGCACCCTCGACTTCCTGCCCTTCGCCGCCTGCCACGTGCTGCCGGACAAGGCCCAGCAGGAAGCCAGCGAAGCGCTGATGCGGGCCTTCGCCGCGCCCTACGCGATGCGCATGCTGGAGCTGGACGCGGTGGGCATGTACGACACCGCGGCGGAGGAGCAGGGCAAGCTGTTCGTCACCACCGAACTGGGTGGCGGCGGCAGCAGCAGCGCGCGCACCGTGGCCATCGCCCGGCGCGGCGTGCGCAATGTGCTGGTGCAGGCCGGCATCCTGCGCGGCGAACCCGAGCCGGCGCCGTCGCTGATGCTCGACATGCCCGATGGCGACTGCTTCGTCGCCAGCGAACACGCCGGCCTGCTGGAGATGTGCCGCGACCTGGGCGAGCGGGTCGAACGCGGCGAAGTGCTGGCGCGGGTGCACGACGTGCTGCGCACCGGCGCTGCACCCGTGGAGTACCGCGCCAAGCGCAGCGGCATCCTCGCCGCGCGGCATTTCCCCGGCCTGGTGCAGAGTGGCGACACCCTGGCGGTGGTCGCCGAGGTCCTGGACTGAACGGAGCCCGCCATGATCAAGCTCGACCGCTACGACCTGAAGATCCTGCGCATCCTCGCCGGCGACGGGCGCATCACCAAGTCGAGCCTGGCCGAGGCGATCAACCTCTCGGTCAGCCCGGCCTGGGAGCGCGTGCGCAAGCTGGAGGAGGCCGGGCTGATCAAGGGGTACCGCGCACAGATCGACTGGCCGGCGCTGTTCAAGCAGCAGCAGGTGCTGGTGGAGATCACCCTGGCGCGGCACACCGCGCAGGACATGAAGCGCTTCGAACAGCGCCTGCAGCAGGCGCCGGAAGTGGGCTTCTGCTACGCCACCGGCGGCGGTGTGGACTACATCGCGATGATCCAGGCGCGCGACATCGACCACTACCAGCGCTTCATCGACCAGCTGCTGCTGGAAGATGTCGGCATCGAGCGCTACTTCACCTACATCGTCACCAAGGTGATCAAGACCCAGGAAGCGGCGATCCCCGCCGAAGCGCTGGAATCGGGCTCTGCGTAGGAGCGGACTCCGTCCGCGATGGAGTCTGGCGCGATGCGGGGCCGATCGCGGACGGAGTCCGCTCCTACGAAATTGCACACGTCGGCGCTGCACAAAATTTGCTCAATAAACCTGACTTCGCGGTCCGGATCGTATACAATGCGCGCCGCTCGGCATGGTGCCGGGCATGGGTTCCCTCACCCCATCGACGAAAAAGGCCCCAAGCATGTCGGCATCCCTTCCGGCGGCAAGGCGCGGCGCACTCGCCGGTCTGGTCGCGTTCCACATCCTGATCATCATCGCCAGCAACTACCTGGTGCAGCTGCCCATGACCCTGTTCGGCTGGCACACCACCTGGGGCGCGTTCAGCTTCCCGTTCATCTTCCTGGCCACCGACCTCACCGTGCGCCTGCTCGGCAAACGCCCGGCGCGGCTGGTCATTGCGCGGGTGATGATCCCGGCGCTGCTGGCTTCCTACGTCATCTCGGTGATCTTCCAGGAAGGTGCCTTCAGAGGCTTCGCTTCCCTGGGCGAATTCAACACCTTCGTCGCGCGGATTTCCCTGGCCAGCTTCCTGGCCTACGTGTTCGGCCAGATCCTCGACATCCAGGTCTTCGACCGCCTGCGGCGCATGCGCCAGTGGTGGATCGCCCCGGTGGTCTCGACCCTGTTCGGCAACCTGCTGGACACCTTCACCTTCTTCTCCATCGCTTTCTGGCACAGCGACAACGCCTTCATGGCCGAGCACTGGGTGGAGATCGCCTGGGTCGACTACGGCGTCAAGCTGGCGGTCATGCTGATGCTTTTCGTGCCGCTCTACGGCATGCTGCTCAGCGCCATCACCCGTAACCTGCGGCGCCAGACCGCGACCGTCTGAGCCCACCCGAAAAAGCCCAACCGCGGCGGCAGAACTGCAAAAAGATCTGCCGTCGCCCGCCCCCGCTTAGGAAAAAACCGCGCGCTCCCGGCCCCTAGCATGGTCTGCATGCCAACCGTCCGGGAGCCGCCGCCATGTCCTTTGCCCATCCCCTGCTGTTCAAGTCGCTCTGCTATGTGAACGGCCACTGGCTGCACAGCGCCAGCGGCGCCAGCATCGCCGTCGACAACCCCGCCACCCGCGAAGCCATCGGCCATGTGCCGCTGCTCGATCGCGAGCAGATCATCGCCGCGGTGGATGCCGCTGCGGCCGCCTTTCCGGCCTGGCGTGCGCGCACCCTGGATGAGCGCGGCGCGCTGCTGCGGCGCTGGGCCGATCTCATTCGCCAGCACCGCGACGACCTGGCGCAGATCCTCAGCCTGGAACAGGGCAAGCCGCTGGCCGAAGCCCTGGGCGAGATCGACTACGCCGCCAGCTTCATCCCCTGGTTCGCCGAGGAAGCGCGCCGGCTGAACGGCCGCAACATCCCCAGCCACATCCCCAACGCGCACCTGGGCACGCTGGTCGAGCCGGTCGGCGTCGCCGCCCTGCTGACACCGTGGAACTTCCCCTCGGCGATGATCACCCGCAAGGCCGCCGCCGCCCTCGCTGCCGGCTGCAGCGTGGTGGTCAAGCCGGCCCACGAGACGCCCTACTCCGCCTTCGCCCTGGCCCAGCTGGCCGAGGAAGCCGGCTTCCCCGCCGGCGTGTTCAACGTGGTGCTGGGCGAGCCGCAGATGGCCATGGAAACCCTGGTGGGCGACAGCCGCGTGCGCGCCGTCAGCTTCACCGGCTCGACCCGCGTAGGAAAGCTGGTGCTGCAGGCCGCCGCGCAGGACGTGAAGAAAGTCGCCCTGGAGCTGGGCGGCAACGCGCCCTTCATCGTGCTGCCCGACGCCGACCTGGAGCAGGCGGTGCAGTTCGCCATCGACGCCAAGTTCCAGACCTCCGGGCAGGACTGCTGCGCGGCCAACCGCATCCTGGTTGCCCGTGAACTCTACGAACCCTTCCTGCAGCGCTTCGCCCGCGCCGTGCGCGAACTGCGCGTCGGCCCGGCCAGCGACTCGCGCAGTCAGATCGGCCCGCTGATGCACCAGGGGGCCTTCGACGTCACCGGCGAGCGCGTGCGCGACGCCATCGCCCAGGGCGCGCGCCTGCTCGCCGGTGGCGAGCCGCATGCGCTGGGCGGCTGGTTCCAGCAACCGACGGTGCTGGCTGACGTCACCCCGCAGATGCGCATCTGGCGCGAGGAAAACTTCGCGCCCATCGCCGGGGTGAGCGCCTACGACGACCTGGAACAAGCCGTCCGGCTGGCCAACGACACCGAGTACGGCCTGGCCGCCTACCTTTGTGGGCAACGCCTGGATCACCTCTGGCCGCTGATGCGGCGCCTGGAGTTCGCCATGGTGGCGATCAACGGCGCCAGGTTCACCGGCCACCCCATTCCCTTCGGCGGCATGAAGGCCTCGGGCCTGGGCCGCGAGGGCGGCAGCGAGGGCTTCGAACCCTTTGTCGAAACCAAGTACTTCGCCTTGCACCACGGCGCCATCTGACCGGGAGACCATCGCCATGACCGACTACGCCAAGCTGTTCGAGGAAGACCGCGCACACTTCATGCACCCCTCGACCCACGCCCACGATCACGCCAGCGGCGCGTTGCCGGGGCGGATCATCACCGGCGCCTCCGGCGTGCGCATCCGCGACCACCAGGGCCGCGAGCTGCTGGATGCCTTCGCCGGTTTGTACTGCGTGAACATCGGCTACGGCCGCACCGAAGTGGCCGACGCCATCCATGCACAGGCCACGCAGCTGGCCTACTACCACACCTATGTGGGGCATGCCTCCGAGGCGATCATCGAGCTGTCCGCGCGGATCATCCGCGACTGGGCGCCGGCGGGCATGAAGAAGGTCTACTACGGCCTCTCCGGCTCCGACGCCAACGAGACCCAGGTCAAGCTGGTGCGCTACTACAACAACGTGCTGGGCCGCCCGCAGAAGAAGAAGATCATCTCCCGCCAGCGCGGCTACCACGGCTCGGGCATCGTCACCGGCAGCCTCACGGGTCTTGCCAGCTTCCACCAGCACTTCGACCTGCCGGTGGAAGGGGTCAGGCACACGCTTTGCCCGCACTTCTACAAGGCCCCGGCCGGCATGGACGAGGCCACCTTCGTCCGCCACTGCGCCCAGGAACTGGAAGACCTGATCCTCGCCGAAGGGCCGGACAGCGTGGCGGCGTTCATCGGTGAACCGGTGATGGGCACCGGCGGCATCATCGTCCCGCCCAAGGGCTACTGGGAGGCGATCCAGGCGGTGCTGGCGAAGTACGACGTGCTGCTGATCGCCGACGAGGTGGTCTGCGCCTTCGGTCGCGTGGGCGACAGGATGGGCAGCCAGCGCTACGGCATGCGCCCGGACCTGATCACCACCGCCAAGGGCCTGACCAGCGCTTACGCGCCGCTGTCGGCGGTGATCGTCGGCGAAAAGGTCTGGGATGTGATCGACAGCGCGTCGAGCCGCGAGGGCGCCATGGGTCACGGCTGGACCTACTCCGGCCACCCCATCTGCGCAGCGGCGGCGCTGGCCAACCTGGACATCCTCGAACGGGAGAACATCACCGCCAATGCGGCGGAAGTTGGCAGCTACCTCAACCAGCAGCTGCGCCAGACCTTCGAGGGCCATCCTCTGGTGGGCGAGGTGCGCGGCGACGGCATGCTGGCGGCGCTGGAGTTCATGGCCGACCGCGAGGCGCGCACGCCATTCGATGCGGCGCTGAAAGTCGGCCCGAAGGTGTCGGCGGCGTGCCTGGAGCGCGGCATGATCGCCCGCGCCATGCCCCACGGCGACATCCTCGGCTTCGCCCCGCCGCTGGTGCTGACCCGCGCCGAGGCGGACGAGATTGTCGGCATCGCCAGGGCGGCGGTGGATGCGGTGGCGGCCGAGGTCTTGTAAGGACTGTCGTAGGAGCGGATTCATCCGCGATGTGCCACCGGCCAGCTCGGAGCGGCCGGGAGTCGATCGCGGACGAAGTCCGCTCCTACGCACCTTGCCGCTGCGGAAGCGGTGATGAAAGAGAGCGCCTACGCGCCCTTGGTCTTGTCCAGCTTGCGCAGGAACACCGTCATTTCCTTCTCCGCCTGCTTGTCGCCATGGGCCTGGGCGGCGGTGAGGCCGGCGGTCCAGGCGGTGCGGGCGCCGTCGATGTCACCTTGGGTCTGCAGCGCCTTGCCCAGCAGCTTCCAGGCGGCGGAGTACTTCGGGTCCTGCTCCACGCAGCGGCGCAGGTGCTCGGCGGCCCTGGCAGCATCGCCGGCGTCCAGGTAGCCCTTGCCCAGGCCGAAGCGCAGCAGCGAGTTGTCCACGCCCTTGGCGAGCATCTTTTCCAGCGAATCGATCATGGCGAGTCTCCGTCAGCGGGTCGCCATTGTGCCCCATTAGCGATGTTTCAAGCGCAAGGACGGCTCAAGTGCGCCAGAACGCGGGGGTCAGCAGGATCAGCAGGGAGAACACCTCCAGCCGCCCCAGCACCATTGCCAGGCTCAGCACCAGCTTGGCGCTGGCCGGCAGGTTGCCGTAGTGCACGGCCGCCTCGCCCAGCGCCGGGCCGAGGTTGTTCAGGCAGGAAGCGAGGGTGGAGAAGGCGGTGAGCTGGTCCACGCCCAGCGCCAGCAGCACCAGCATCAGGCTGACGAAGGTCAGCAGGTAGATCGAGAAGAACGCCCACACCGATTCCACCACCCGGTCCGGCACGGTGCGTCGCCCCAGCTTGACCAGGAACACGCCGTTGGGGTGCAGCAGGCGGAGGAATTCGCGCATGCCCTGGCGGTAGACCAGCAGCATGCGCATCACCTTCATGCCGCCGCCGGTGGAGCCGGCGCAGGCGCCGATGAAGGTGCTGTAGAGCAGCAGGTAGGGCAGCAGCGTCGGCCAGGTGCTGAAGTCGGCGAGGCCGAAGCCGGTGGTGGTGGCCACCGAGATGACCATGAACGCCGCATAGCGGATCGACTGCCAGGGCGAGTCGTAGTGGTGCTTGAGGACCAGCGTGGTGACGGTGATCAGGAACAGCGCCAGCAGGATGCTCAGGTAGGCGCGGCACTCCGGGTCCTTCAGGTAGTGGCTGAGCCTGCGCTGGCGCCAGGCGAGGAAGTGCAGGCTGAAGTTGATCCCGGAGATCACCAGGAAGGTCATGCAGATCAGCTCGATCAGCGGACTGTCGAAATAGTCGATGCTGGCGTCGTGGGTGGAGAAGCCGCCGATGGCGATGGTCGAGAAGCTGTGGCCGATGGCGTCGAACAGGCTCATGCCCGCCGCCCAGTAGGCCAGGGCGCAGGCCAGGGTCAGGCCGCAATAAATGAACCAGAGGGTCTTGGCGGTATCGGCGATGCGTGGCGAGAGCTTCTGGTCCTTCAGCGGGCCGGGCATTTCCGCGCGGTACAGCTGCATGCCGCCGATGCCCAGCATCGGCATCACCGCCACCGCCAGCACGACGATGCCCATGCCGCCCAGCCATTGCAGCTGCTGGCGGTAGTAGAGGATGGCGTGGGGCAGCGTATCCAGCCCGGTGAGCACGGTGGCGCCGGTGGTGGAAAGGCCGGAGAAGGACTCGAACAGCGCGTCGACCACGCCCATGTGCGGAGCCTGGGACAGCGCGAACGGCAGTGCGCCGAAGGAGCCCAGGACGATCCAGAACAGCGCCGTCACCAGGTAGCCGTCGCGGATGCGCAGGTCGTCCTTGTGCTGGTGGAACGGCCACCAGATGGCCAGACCGGTCAGCAGGGTGACCAGGAACGACAGGGCGAAGGAGCGCCAGGTGGACTCGACATAGTAGAGATCGATCAGCAGCGGCGGCAGGTGGGTAGTGCTGAACAGCATCAGCAGCACGCCGAGGATGCGGGCGATGGAGGCGTAACGCATGGCCGGGGTCAGACAGACAGGAACAGGCCGCGCAGGGTGCCAAGGGTCGCGCCAAAGCGCAGTAGGAGCTATCTGAAAGAGACGCTGGAAAACGCTGCCAGGGCCGCGCCATGCGCGGCCCTGGCGCCTCAGAAGAAGGTCAGGCCGGCCTGGAACAGCCGCTCGACGTCGCGGATGCGCTTCTTGTCCACGACGAACAGGATCACGTGGTCGCCGGATTCGATCTGCGTCTCGCCGTGGGCGATCAGCACGTCGTCGTCGCGGATCACCGCGCCAATGGTGGTCCCCGGCGGCAGCTGGACTTCATTGATCTTGCGGCCGATCACCTTGCTCGACTTGGCGTCGCCGTGGGCGACCACCTCGATGGCTTCGGCGGCGCCGCGGCGCAGCGAGTGCACGCTCTCGATGTCGCCACGGCGCACGTGGGTGAGCAGGGTGCCGATGGTGGCCAGCTGCGGACTGATGGCGATATCGATCTCGCCGCCCTGCACCAGGTCGACGTAGGCGGGGTTGTTGATCAGCGTCATCACCTTGCGCGCGCCCAGGCGCTTGGCCAGCAGCGAGGACATGATGTTCGCCTCGTCGTCGTTGGTCAGCGCGAGGAACAGGTCGGTCTCGCCGATGTTCTCCTCCAGCAGCAGGTCGCGGTCCGAGGCGCTGCCCTGGAGCACGATGCTGCTGTCCAGCACATCGGAGAGGTGCCGGCAGCGCGCCGGGTTCATCTCGATGATCTTCACCTGGTAGCGGTTTTCGATGGCTTCGGCCAGGCGCTCGCCGATGTTGCCGCCGCCGGCGATGATGATCCGCTTGTAGCTGTCTTCCAGCCGGCGCATCTCGCCCATCACTGCGCGGATGTGGGCCTTGGCGGCGATGAAGAACACCTCGTCGTCGGCTTCGATCACCGTGTCGCCCTGGGGGATGATCGGCCGGTTGCGCCGGTAGATCGCCGCCACGCGCGTATCGGCATTGGGCATGTGCTCGCGCAGCTGCCGCAGCTCCTGGCCCACCAGCGGGCCGCCGTAGTAGGCGCGGATGCCCACCAGCTGCGCCTTGCCCTCGGCGAAGTCGATCACCTGCAGGGAGCCGGGGTATTCCACCAGGCGCTTGATGTAGTTGGTCACCACCTGTTCGGGGCTGATCAGCACGTCCACCGGGATGGCTTCCGGATCGAACAGGCCGGCGCGGGTCAGGTAGGCCGCCTCGCGCACGCGGGCGATCCGCGTGGGGGTGTTGAACAGGGTGTAGGCGACCTGGCAGGCCACCATGTTCACCTCGTCGCTGTTGGTCACCGCCACCAGCATGTCGGCGTCGTCGGCGCCGGCCTGGCGCAGCACGGTGGGGAACGAAGCCTTGCCGTGGACGGTACGGATGTCCAGGCGATCATTGAGGTCGCGCAGGCGTTCGCCGTCAGTATCGACGACGGTGATGTCATTGGCTTCGCTGGCCAGGTGCTCGGCCAGAGTGCCGCCGACCTGGCCGGCACCGAGGATGATGATCTTCATGCAGCGGGGTGCTTTTCCGTTTCGATCCGTTGGGCGTCGGCGCCTGTCACTTCGCCGAGATCTTGATCAGCTTGGCATAGTAGAAGCCGTCATGCCCCGTTTGCTGGGGGAACAGCTGGCGCCCGTGGGGCTGCTTGATGCCCCAGGTGCCGGGCAGGTCCAGCTCGCGGGCGCCGGGGGTGCGACTGAGGAACGCGGCAATCTGCTCGCTGTTCTCCTGCGGCATCACCGAGCAGGTCGCGTAGACCAGCACGCCGCCGACTTCAAGGGTCGCCCACAGTGCATCGAGCAGTTCGCCCTGCAGCTGCGCCAGCGCCGGGATGTCCTCGGCGGTGCGGGTCAGCTTGATGTCCGGGTGACGGCGGATCACCCCGGTGGCGGAGCACGGCGCGTCCAGCAGGATGCGCTGGAACGGCTTGCCGTCCCACCACCTGGCCGTGTCGCGGGCGTCGGCGGCGAACAGTTCGGCCTTGAGCTGCAGGCGTGCGAGGTTCTCGCGCACGCGCACCAGGCGGCTCTCCTCCAGGTCCACGGCGACTACGCCAGCCAGGGCCGGCTCGGCTTCCATCAGGTGGCAGGTCTTGCCGCCGGGGGCGCAGCAGGCGTCCAGGACGCGCTGGTTCGGCGCCAGCTCCAGCAGGTCGGCGGCCAGCTGCGCGGCTTCGTCCTGCACGCTGATGCGGCCTTCGGCGAAACCGGGGAGTTCGCGCACATCACAGGGTTGCACGAGATTGATGCCGTCCCGGCTGAATTCGCAGGCGGTCGCCTCGAAGCCGACGCGGTTCAGCTCTTCCAGGTAGGCATCGCGGCTGCCGTGGCGGCGGTTCACCCGCAGGGTCATCGGCGGATGGGAGTTGTTGGCGGCGCAGATCGCTTCGTACTGCTCCGGCCACTGCTGCTTCAGTGCTTTCTGCAGCCAGCGCGGGTGCGCCAGGCGCGCGGCCGGGTCCTTGTCGACTTCCGCCAGCAGGCTTTCGCTCTCGCGCTGGGCGCGGCGCAGCACGGCGTTGAGCAGGCCCTTGGCCCAGGGCTTCTTCAGCTTGTCCGCGCAGCCGACGGTTTCGCCGATGGCCGCATGCGGCGGAATGCGGGTGTAGAGCAACTGGTAGAGCCCGACCAGCAGCAGCGCCTCGACGTCACGGTCGCCAGCCTTGAACGGCTTCTGCAGCAGGCGTGCCGCCAGGGTGGACAGGCGCGGCTGCCAGCGGGCGGCGCCGAAGGCCAGCTCCTGCACCAGGCCACGGTCGCGCGGCTCGACGTTTTCCAGCTGGGTCGGCAGCGAGCTGCCCAGCGAGGCGCGGCCGGCGAGCACGGCGGCCAGTGCGCGGGCTGCGGCCAGACGGGGATTGGTGCTCATGCGCCCTGCCCTTGGCCAAGCAACTGCCCGGCGGCGAACTGCTCGCGGCGGCTGTTGAACAGATCGGCGAAGGCCAGCGGTTTGCCGCCGGGTAGTTGCAGACGGGTCAGCAGCAGAGCGCCTTCACCGCAGGCAACCAGCAGGCCGTCGCGGCTGGCGTCGAGGATTTTTCCGGGTTCACCCTTGCCCTGCGCGGGCCTGGCGCCAAGCACCTTGAGCGCGGCGTCGCCCAGGGTGGTGTGGCAGACCGGCCAGGGAGTGAAGGCGCGGATGCGGCGCTCCAGTTCATCGGCGGGGCGCGACCAGTCGATGCGCGCTTCTTCCTTGTTCAGCTTGTGCGCGTAGGTCGCCAGGGCGTCGTCCTGTACTTCACCCTTGAGCGTGCCGGCGGCGAGGCCGGTGATAGCCTCGACCACGGCTTTAGGGCCAAGCTCGGCCAGGCGGTCGTGCAGGCTGCCGCCGGTGTCGTCGGCGGAAATCGGTGTAGCGACCTTGAGCAGCATCGGCCCGGTGTCCAGGCCCGCCTCCATCTGCATCACGGTGACGCCGCTCTCGGCGTCGCCGGCCTCCACCGCGCGCTGGATCGGCGCGGCGCCGCGCCAGCGCGGCAGCAGCGAGGCATGGCTATTGATGCAGCCCAGGCGCGGGATATCCAGCACCACCTGGGGCAGGATCAGCCCGTAGGCCACCACCACCATCAGGTCCGGCTTGAGCGCGGCCAGCTCGGCCTGGGCGGCGGGGTCGCGCAGGGTCGGCGGTTGCAGCACGCTCAGACCGTGCTCCACGGCGAGCTGCTTGACCGGGCTGGGCATCAGCTTCTGGCCGCGGCCGGCCGGGCGGTCCGGCTGGGTGTAGACGGCAACGATCTCGTGGGGAGTATCGAGCAGGGCCTTGAGGTGTTCGGCGGCGAATTCCGGGGTACCGGCGAAGACGATGCGCAGTGCTTGGCTCATTTCGGGCTCACAAAAAACAAAAGGCTTGCCGGGGCAAGCCTTTGGGGGATGGGGTCACGCCTGTTGCCGGTGCTGCTTTTCCAGCTTCTTGCGGATGCGGTCGCGCTTGAGGTTGGACAGGTAGTCGACGAACAGCTTGCCGTTGAGGTGGTCGCACTCGTGCTGGATGCACACCGCGAGCAGACCCTCGGCGATTTCCTCGAACGGCTTGCCGTCGCGGTCCTGGGCCTTGATCTTAACCTTCTGCGGGCGGTCGACGTTCTCGTAGAAGCCGGGCACCGACAGGCAGCCTTCCTGGTACTGGTCCATTTCCTCGGTGAGGTATTCGAACTCCGGGTTGATGTACACCCGGGGCTCGGACTTGTCCTCGGACAGGTCCATCACCACCACGCGCTTGTGCACGTTGATCTGCGTCGCCGCCAGACCAATGCCCGGCGCCTCGTACATGGTCTCGAACATGTCGTCGATCAGCGTGCGCAGGGCGTCATCGAAGACCGTGACCGGCTTGGCGATGGTCCGCAGGCGCGGATCGGGGAATTCGAGAATGTTCAGAATGGCCATATACGTTTGTGATGCACTTGTGGAATAAAGTCAAAATCGGCTGCTAATATGCTGAGCAGCATCGAAAAACGGCTGGAAAGCGCGGTAGGGGCGGCTTCCAGGCGGTTCATGTGTACACATAATAAAGGGATTCACCGCATGAGGAAAACACTACTCGCCCTGCTGCTGCTCGCCGCAGGCGGGGTGGCGCAGGCTGCCGTGCAGCTCAAGGACGGCCATCCGGATCGCTATACCGTAGTGAAAGGCGACACCCTCTGGGACATCTCCGGCAAGTTCCTCAGCAAGCCGTGGAAGTGGCCGGAAATCTGGCAGGTGAATCCGCAGATCCAGAACCCGCACCTGATCTACCCGGGTGACGTGCTGAGTCTTACGTACATCGATGGCCAGCCACGCCTGGTGCTCAACCGCGGCGAGTCGCGCGGGACCATCAAGCTGTCGCCGCGGGTACGCAGCACGCCGATCGCCGAGGCGATCCCGACCATCCCGCTGGACAAGATCAACGCCTTCCTGCTGTCCAACCGCATCGTCGACAACGAGGCCGTGTTCACCGACGCGCCCTACGTCGTCGCCGGCGCCCAGGAGAGCGTGATCAGCGGCGCCGGCGATCGCGCCTACGCCCGAGGCAAGTCGCTGGCCGAAGAGAACAGCTACGGCATCTTCCGCCAGGCCAAGGTGTACACCGACCCGGAGACCAACGAGGTCCTGGGTATCGACGCCATGGATGTCGGCGGCGCCAACGTCACCGCCAAGGAAGACGACGTCGCCACCCTGATGCTCACCCGCACCACCCAGGAAGTCCGTCCGGGCGACCGCCTGTTCCCCACCGAGGAACGCGCGATCACCTCGACCTTCATGCCCAGCGAGCCGAAGTCCGAGATCAAGGGCACCATCATCGACGTGCCGCGCGGCGTGACGCAGATCGGCAAGTACGACGTGGTGACCCTGGACAAGGGCTCCCGCGACGGCCTGGCCGAAGGCAACGTGCTGGCGATCTACAAGCTGGGCGAAACCGTGCGCGACCGTGTGAACGGCGACATGGTGAAGATCCCCGACGAGCGCTCGGGTCTGGTCATGGTGTTCCGCACCTACAACCGCCTGAGCTACGGCCTGGTGCTCAACGCCACCCGTTCGCTGGAAGTGAACGACCGCGTGCAGAATCCCTGATTCCCGCCCGGTCACGCAAAACCCCGCTGCGGCGGGGTTTTTTGTGGGCGCGATTCGGATCGGTCCGACAGCTTGCCCGAAGGCGCTGGCGGCATAGTCCGGCAGACTTCCTGCCGCCAAGGACCGCCGCCATGACCCCGGACCTCTCCCCCGCCGAATGCGAAGCCCGCCTGCGCCTGCATGCTCTGCCGGAACTGGGGCCGCGGCGATTCCGCCGTCTGCTGGAGGCCTTCGGCTCGGCCTCCGCCGCGCTCAGTGCGCCGGCAGCGGCGTGGCGCTCGCTCGGCCTGCCTGCGGCCTGCGCCGAGGCGCGCCGCGATTCGCGCATCCGCGAACAGGCCGCCGCGGCCCTGCGCTGGCTGGAGGCTCCGGAACATCATCTGGTCATGTGGGACGCGGCGCACTACCCGGCATTGCTGGCGGAGCTGGACGACGCCCCGCCGCTGCTGTTCCTGGCGGGTGATCCAGGCCTGCTGGAGCGCCCGCAGCTGGCGATGGTCGGCAGCCGCCGGGCCAGCAAGCCGGGGCTGGACACCGCGCGGGCGTTTGCCCGCAGCCTGGCCGGTGGTGGTTTCGTGATCACCAGCGGGCTGGCGCTGGGAATCGACGGCGCGGCGCACGAGGGCGCGCTGGAGGCGAGCGGCGAAACCGTCGCGGTACTGGGCACCGGCCTCGAACACCTGTATCCGCGCCGCCACATCGGCCTGGCGCAGCGCATCGTCGAGCAGGGCGGCGCGGTGATTTCCGAGTTGCCGTTGAACTGCGCGCCGCAGGCGTCGAACTTCCCCCGGCGCAACCGCATCATCAGCGGCTTGTCCCTGGGCACCCTGGTGGTCGAGGCCAGTCCCTCCAGCGGCTCGCTGATCACCGCCCGCCTCGCCGCGGAGCAGGGCCGCGAGGTCTATGCGATCCCCGGCTCTATCCACCATCCCGGCGCGCGGGGCTGCCACGAGCTGATCCGCCAGGGTGCGACGCTGGTGGAGACGGTCGAACACATCCTCGAAGGCCTGCGCGGCTGGACGCAAAGCGCACCGGCGCCGCAGGCCGCGTCGCTGCTGCCGGCCCATCCGCTGGTCGAGCTGCTGCGCGCGGCCCCGCAGAGCAGCGAGCAACTGGCGCTGCGCAGCGGCCTGGAGCTGCCGCAGGTACTGGTGGAGCTGACCGAGCTGGAGCTGGACGGGCGGGTCGCCTGCGAGGCCGGCGTCTGGGTGCATCGCGCCCCCTGAGCACGTAAACTGCCGCGCATCGCAGATCCGAGGAAAGTCCCGATGTTCAGCAACTGGCGTACCCAGCGCATGGCCCAGGTCGTGCGCGATGGCGGTGTGATCGCTTATCCGACCGAAGCCGTCTGGGGCCTGGGCTGCGACCCGTGGAGCGCCGATGCCGTCTACCGCCTGCTGGCGATCAAGGCGCGCCCGGTGGAAAAGGGCATGATCGTGGTGGCCGGAGACATCAGCCAGTTCGACTTCCTCCTCGAAGACCTGCCCGAAGCCTGGCAGGACAAGCTCGCCGCCAGCTGGCCCGGCCCGAACACCTGGCTGGTGCCGCACCAGGGGCGCCTGCCCGAGTGGGTGACCGGCGAGCACGACACCGTCGCCTTGCGCGTCACCGACCACCCGCTGGTGCGCGAGCTGTGCCAGTTCACCGGCCCGCTGATCTCCACCTCCGCCAACCCCGCCGGCCGCCCGGCTGCGCGCAGTCGCCTGCGCGTGGAGCAGTACTTCCGCGGCGAACTGGACGGTGTGCTCGGTGGCGCCCTGGGCGGGCGCCGCAATCCGAGCCTGATTCGCGACCTGCGCACTGGCGAGACCGTGCGCCCTTCGTAACGCGGTGCAATGCGGTTCGCGAGCAAGCTCGCTCCTACTACAGCTGGGAGCCCTGGCTTGCTCGCGAACGCTGTTGCCGATCAGGGCAACAGAATCGTCGACCCGGTGGTGCGCCGTGCCGCCAGCTCGGTCTGCGCCTTGGCCGCCTCGGCCAGGGCGAAGCGCTGGTTGATCTCCACCTTCAGCTTGCCGCTGGTGATCATGCCGAACAGGTCATCGGCCATGGCCTGCAGGCGCTCCGGGGTGCTGGCGTAGCCGAACAGCGTCGGCCGGGTGACGTACAGCGAGCCCTTCTGCGAGAGGATGCCCAGGTTCACCCCGTCCACCGGGCCGGAGGCGTTGCCGAAGCTCACCACCAGCCCGCGCGGCGCGGTGCAGTCCAGCGAGGTCAGCCAGGTGTCCTTGCCCACCGAGTCGTAGACCACCGGGCACTTCTTCCCGTCGGTCAGCGCCAGTACGCGCTCCACCACGTTCTCGTGGCTGTAGTCGATGGTTTCCCAGGCGCCGTGGGACTTCGCCAGCTCCGCCTTGGCCGCCGAACTCACGGTGCCGATCAGGTGCGCGCCGATGGCTTTCGCCCACTGGCAGGCGAGCAGCCCGACCCCGCCGGCCGCCGCGTGCCAGAGGATGGTCTGGCCCGGTTGCACGTTGTAGGTCTGGCGCAGCAGGTACTGCACGGTCAGGCCCTTGAGCATCACCGCGGCGGCCTGCTCGAAGGTGATCGCGTCGGGCAGCTTCACCACGCTGGCCGCCGGCAGCGTGTGCTGCTCGCTGTAGGCGCCCAACGGGCCGGTGGCGTAGCCGACGCGGTCGCCGACCTTCACGTTGTTCACCGCGCTGCCCACCGCTTCCACCTCGCCGGCGCCTTCGGTGCCGACGCCCGAGGGCATCGCCGGTGCCGGGTACAGGCCGCTGCGGTAGTAGGTGTCGATGAAATTCAGGCCGATCGCGCGGTTGCGCACCCGCACCTCGTTGGGGCCGGGCTCGGCCGGGGTGTAGTCGACGAGTTCGAGGACTTCCGGGCCGCCGGTCTTGGCGAATTGAACACGCTTGGCCATGTCGCTCTCCTGATGGCGCGAGGCTCTGGCCTCGCCGGGGAAAAGACCTTCATCCAAGCCGTCGGCCGAGCGTCCGTCAAGACCAGCTTTGCCGGTGGCGGTGGTATGCTTGCCCGCGTTTTCGCCCCTAAATTCCGCTCAGGCCCGCGCCCCGCGTGGTTTTCCGCTCCAAGGTGATTCTCGTGACCGACCGCATCGAGGCCGTGAAGGCCTACCTGCTCGACCTGCAAGACCGCATCTGCGCCGCCCTCGAAGCCGAGGACGGCAGCGCCCGCTTCGTCGAGGACGCCTGGCAGCGGCCGGCGGGCGGTGGCGGTCGGACCCGGGTGATCGGCGACGGTGCGCTGATCGAGAAGGGCGGGGTGAACTTCTCCCACGTCTTCGGCAGCGGCCTGCCGCCGAGCGCCAGCGCGCACCGCCCCGAGCTGGCCGGGCGCGGCTTCCAGGCACTGGGCGTGTCGCTGGTGATCCACCCGACCAACCCCCACGTGCCGACCTCCCACGCCAACGTGCGTTTCTTCATCGCCGAGAAGGAAGGCGAGGAAGCGGTCTGGTGGTTTGGCGGTGGCTTCGACCTGACACCCTATTACGCCCACGAGGAAGACTGCGTGCTCTGGCACCAGGTCGCCCGCGACGCCTGCGCGCCGTTCGGCGAGGACGTCTACCCGCGTTACAAGGACTGGTGCGACCGCTACTTCCACATCAAGCACCGCAACGAGCCGCGCGGTGTCGGCGGCCTGTTCTTCGACGACCTCAACCAGTGGGACTTCGACACCAGCTTCGCCTTCCTGCGGGCCATCGGTGATGCCTACATCGACGCCTACCTGCCCATCGTGCGCAAGCGCAAGGACACCCCCTACACCGAGCAGCAGCGCGAGTTCCAGGCCTTCCGCCGCGGCCGCTACGTCGAGTTCAACCTGGTCTACGACCGCGGCACGCTGTTCGGCCTGCAGTCGGGCGGGCGCACCGAGTCGATCCTCATGTCGTTGCCGCCGCAGGTACGCTGGGGCTACGACTGGAAGCCGGAACCGGGCAGCGCGGAAGCGCGCCTGACCGAGTATTTCCTCACCGATCGGGATTGGTTGGCGCAGGTCTGACATTCCGCATCTGGGGCGGTTCGCGAGCCAGCTCGCTCCTACAGAAAGCCCGTGAGCAGGACCGCTCTTCGTAGGAGCGAGCCTGCTCGCGAACATGGCTTGGCACCCAAACCAAAAAGTCGCAATCTCTGCGCCTTCTTGTATTTCACGCTTCAGGATTCTGAATGGACCGCTACTGCGTCTTCGGCAACCCCATCGGCCACAGCAAGTCGCCGCAGATCCACCGTCTGTTCGCCGAGCAGACCGGCCAGGCGCTGAGCTACGACGCGCGGCTGGCGCCGCTGGATGACTTCGCTGGGAACGCCCGTGAATTCTTCGCCGAAGGTCTGGGCGGCAACGTCACCGTGCCGTTCAAGGAAGACGCCTATCGACTGGCCAGCGAGCTCAGCGAACGCGCGCGTCGGGCCGGCGCGGTGAACACCCTGAAGAAACTCGAAAGCGGTGGCCTGCTGGGCGACAACACCGATGGCGCGGGGCTGACCCGCGACCTGACGGTGAATCACGGCGTGGCCCTGCGCGGCGCGCGTATCCTGGTGCTGGGCGCCGGTGGTGCGGTGCGCGGCATCCTCGAACCCTTCCTGGCGGAGCAGCCGGCCTGCATCGTGATTGCCAACCGCACGGCTTCGAAGGCCGAGCAACTGGCTGAAGAATTCAAGGACCTGGGGGCGGTGAGTGGCGGCGGATTCGACCTGCGCGCCGAGCCCTTCGACCTGATCGTCAACGGCACCTCGGCCTCCCTGGCCGGCGAGCTGCCGCCCATCGATCCGGCGCTGGTCCAGCCGGGTCATACCGTCTGCTACGACATGATGTACGGCAAGGACGTCACCGCCTTCAACCGCTGGGCTGCCGAGCAAGGCGCGGCGCGCTGCATCGACGGGCTGGGCATGCTGGTGGAACAGGCGGCGGAAGCCTTCCTGCTGTGGCGCGGCGTGCGCCCGGATTCGGCGCCGGTCCTCGAAGAGTTGCGCCGTCAGCTCAAGGGCTGATCGCTGGCGAGCTGTTGTAGGAGCGAGCTTGCTCGCGAACCGCCTGGCACCAAAGCTAAGACCGTAGGAGCGGACCTTGTCCGCGAAATCCCATCGGCGCGTCCTGCAAGATTCGGCGAGAAGCGGACCCCTTCGCGGACAAGGTCCGCTCCTACAAGTAGCGACCGGAGCGGCCGGACTTACTCCTCCACCAGCAACACCCCACCCTTCCCCATCTGCTTCTCCAGCTCCGCCCGCACCCGTGGCCGGGCGTTGCGCAGCACCAGGCTACGGCCTTCGCTGGCGAGGCGGCGGGCTTCCTGCTGGAGCATCTGGGCGCCGGCGAAGTCGATGAAGTTGACGTGGTGGGCGTCCAGCACCAGGCGTTCGCCACGGCTGCGCTGCATCAGTTTCTGCAGGTAGTCGCAGGCACCGAAGAAGATCGAGCCCTCGATGCGCAGCACCTCCTCGTCTTCCCTCTGCCACTGCTGCACCCGCGGCTGCGAGGTGCGCTTGAGGTAGAAGAACAGCGAGGCCAGCACGCCGGCGTAGATGGCGTTCTGCAGCGGCAGCAGCAAGGTGGCGGCGAGGGTCAGCAGCATGACCAGCGATTCCGCACGGCTGCCTTTCCATAGCGCGCGCAGGGCCGGACGGTCCACCAGGTTCCAGCAGATCAGCAGGATGCCGGCAGCCATGGCCGGCAGCGGGATATGGGTGATCAGCCCGGCGCCGGCCACCGCCAGCAACGCGACCCACAGGGCGGAGAAGACCCCGGCCAGCGGCGTGCGCGCACCGGCATCCTGGTTCAGCCCGGAGCGGGTGAAGGAGCCGGCGGACAGCGTGCCGGACAGCCACGGCCCGATCAGGTTGGACAGCCCCTGGGCGCGCACTTCCTGATTGGCGTCCAGCGCCTGGTGCGAGCGCGCGGCCAGGGCGCGGGCAATCGACAGGCTGGTGACCAGCCCGAGCATGCCGCAGGCGACGGCGGCAGGCAGCAACTGGGCGATGGCGGACAGATCGAACGACAACGGGCTGAGCGGCGGCAGCGCGCTACGGAAGGCAGCGACCTTGGCGACCCCGGCGAAGGTCGCTGGCATCGCCCAGACCAGCGCGCTGGCGCCGATCAGGCCGACCAGCAACGCCGGCCCGCGCCGCCACATGCGTTTGACGATCAGGCTCAGCGCCAGGCTGAACAGCCCCACCAGCAGCGAAGGCCCATGGAACTGCGGCAGATTCCACCACAGCGCGGCGGCGCTGGTCAGCGCCGTGCCCTGGCCGCTGGCGGTGATGCCGAGCAGGTAGGGCAGCTGACCGATGACGATCACCAGCGCCGCGCCGCAGGTGAAGCCGAGCAGCACCGAGTGCGAAACGAAATTCACCACCACACCGAAACGCAGCATGCCCAGCAGCCACTGGAACAGCCCGGCGAGGAAGGTCAGCAGCAGTGCGTACTGGATGAACTGCGCACTGCCCGGCGGTGCCAGCGGGGCGATGGCGGTGAACAGCACCACTGAGATCGCCGCCGTCGGCCCGCCGACCATGTGCTTCGACGAGCCCCACAGACAGGCGATCAGCACCGGCAGCATCGCCGCATAGAGCCCGTACTCGGCCGGCAAACCGGCGATCAGCGCGTAGGCCATGGACTGCGGCAGGGCGAGCACCGCGCCGGACAGGCCGACGCCCAGGTCACGGCGCAGGTCGCGGCCGCTGACCTGGGGCAGCCAGGCGAGGAAGGGCAGCAGGCGGATCAGGCGCTCCATCGATTACCTACAGCTTGGCCTTCACGGCGGCCAGGGCGTCGCCGCCATCGCGGGTCTTCACGCCCTCCAGCCAGGTGTCGAGGCTTTGCGGGTTGGCCTTGATCCAGGCCTTCACCGCATCGGGGTTCTTCACGTTCTTTTCCAGCACCTCGGCCATGATGGCGTTCTCCATCTTCAGGTCGAAGGACAGGTTGGCCAGCAGCTTGCCGCTGTTCGGGCACTGCTCGGCGTAGCCGTTGCGGGTCACGGTGAATACGCTGCCGGTGCTGCCGAAGTACTTCTCGCCGCCGGTGAGGTACTTCATGTCGTACTTCACGTTCATCGGGTGCGGCGTCCAGCCGAGGAACACCACCCAGCGATTACGCTTCACCGCGCGACCGACCTCGGCGAGCATCGCCTGCTCGCTGGACTCCACCAGCTTCCAGTCGCCCAGGCCGAACTCGTCGCCGCTGATCATCTTCTGGATCGACTGGTTGGCTGGCGCGCCGGAGCCGATGCCGTAGACCTTCTTGTTGAACTGGTCGGCGTTCTTGTCCAGGTCGGCGAAGGTCTTCACCCCGGCGTCCCATACGTAGGTCGGCACGGCCAGGGTGAACTCGGTGCCCTGCAGGTTCTTCGCCAGCTGGGTGACTTGCTTGCTGGCGATGAACTGGTCGTAGAAGCCCTGTTGCGCCGGCATCCAGTTGCCGAGGAAGGCGTCCACCTGGCCATCGCGCAGGCCGCCGTAGGTGATGGGCACCGAGAGGGTGTCGATCTTCACCTTGTAGCCCAGGCCGTCAAGGAGGAAGGCGGCGACGCCGTTGGTGACGGCGATGTCGGTCCAGCCCGGGTCGGCGAGCTTCACCGTACTGCAGGCTTCGTCTTCGGCCCGGGCCAGCGGGCCGCCCAGCGCGAGTGCGCCGGCCAGCAATAACGCAGAGGCTTGTCGTACGGTAAATGGCTTGCTCATGCTCCCTTCCCTCTTCGGCTTGTTATGCCTCGGCTCGTTATGGTTGTTATTTCGGTTGCGGATAGCGGGCGCGGCGCTCCAGATCGTCGAGGTCGATATGGTTGCGCATGTACTGCTGGCTGGCGTCGACCAGGGGCTGGTGGTCCCAGCTTTTCAGCGTGCCATGGGTCAGCGCCTCGGCCACCAGCCGGCGGCGGCGCTGGCTGGCCAGCACTTGCCGGGTGATAGCCGGAATGTCCCAGCGCGCGCGGGCTTCGCCCAGCAGGTCGCGTACCAGATTGGCGTGGGCCGGCGAATCCATCAGGTTCTGCAGCTCGCGCGGGTCGTTCTTCACGTCGAACAGCAGGCACGGGTCCTGTTCGGAATAGACGAACTTGAAGTCGCCGCGGCGGATCATCATCAGCGGGCTGACGGTGCCTTCGGCGGTGTACTCGCCGATCACCTCGTCGTGGCCGCCGCTGCCTTGCAGGTGCGGCAGCAGCGAACGGCCGTCGAGGTCGACGCCCGGCTCGACCTGCCCGCCCGCCAGCTCCACCAGCGTCGGCAGCAGGTCGACGGTGGACACCGACTGGCTGACCCGATGCGTGGCGAAGCGCTTGGGCGCATGCACCAGCAGCGGTACGCGGGCGGCCATCTCGAACCAGTGCATCTTGTACCAGAGGCCACGCTCACCGAGCATGTCGCCGTGGTCGCCGGAGAACACGATCAGGGTGTCGTCGGACAGGCCGCAGTCTTCCAGGGTGCGCAGCAGCGCGCCGATCTGCGCATCCACATAGCTGCACGCGCCGAAGTAAGCGCGGCGCGCGGCGCGCACCTTGTCCTCGGGCATTTCCTGGCCCCACAGGTCGATGACCTTGAGCAGCCGCTGCGAGTGCGGATCCTGTTCATCCTGGGCGATGTGGATCGAGGGCAACGGGATGTCCTCGTCGCGGTACAGGTCCCAGTACTCGCGCGGGATGGTGTAGGGGTCGTGCGGGTGGGTCATGGACACGGTGAGGCAGAACGGCTGCTCGGCGTGTTCGCGCACGTGGTCGTAGAGGTACTGGCGCGCCTTGAACACCACTTCCTCGTCGAAATCGAGCTGGTTGGTGCGCACGCACGGGCCGGCCTGCAGCACCGAGGACATGTTGTGGTACCAGCTGGGGCGCACGTCCGGTTCGTCCCAGTTTACCGCCCAGCCGTAGTCGGCGGGGTAGATGTCGCTGGTCAGGCGTTCCTCGTAGCCGTGTAGCTGGTCCGGGCCACAGAAGTGCATCTTGCCCGACAGCGCCGTGCGGTAGCCCAGGCGGCGCAGGTAGTGCGCATAGGTGGGGGTGTCGGCGGCAAAGTCCGCGGCGTTGTCCCAGGCGCCGATCTTCGTCGGCAGCTGGCCGCTCACCAGGGTGAAGCGCGAGGGCGCGCAGAGCGGGCTGTTGCAGTAAGCCGAGTCGAAGATCACGCCTTCTCCGGCGAGGCGCGAGAGGTTGGGCAGCTTGATCGGCGACTGGGCGTCGTAGAAGGGCAGGAGCGGCGCGGCCATCTGGTCGGCCATGATGAAGAGGATGTTCGGGCGCTTCATGGCAATGGGCTTATCCTGTTGGCGCTGTTATGGGATGCTGTTCGGGTTGAACGCTGCATCGAGTCTGTTTCCAGCTGCTTCGGGGGTAAAGCGCATGGCGCGACATGCTTCGGATAACGCCTGCTTATGGAAAGCGCAGCGGTGAGCGTGCCGCTGGAACTGCTCCGCGTGTTCGAATCCGCCGCCCGCCTGCTGAGCTTTACTGCCGCCGCCGGCGAGCTGGGCACCACCCAGCCGGCAGTCAGCCAGCAGATCAAGCGCCTGGAGAAGCTGCTCGCCGTGCGCCTGTTCGACCGCATCCACCGCGGCATCGCCCTCACCGAGAGTGGACAGGTACTGCAGCAGCACGTTCAGGCCGGCTTGGAGAGCATCGACGCCGGCATCGCCGCGGTCACCGCGCAACATCCCCACGAAGTGCTGCAGGTCGCCACCGACTTCGCCTTCGCCGCCTACTGGCTGATGCCGCGCCTGCCGCGCTTTCGCCAGGCCCATCCGGAGCTGGACGTCGGCCTGATCAGCAGCGACCGCAGCCCGATTGCCCTGCGCAGCGACATCGACGTGGCCATTGCCTTCGGCGACGGGCGCTTCAAGCACGGCGAGGCGCTACGCCTGTTCAGCGAGGAAGTCTTCCCGGTGTGCAGCCCGCGCCTGCTGGGGGGCCGCGAGCTGCCGCTGACGCCCCAGGCGCTGACCGAACTGCCGTTGTTGCACCTGAAGCCCGAGGCCTCCAGCCGCTGGTTCGACTGGAGCGGCGTCTACCGCGCGCTGGAAATCGACGGCGCGCCGGCGCCCGCCGGGCTGCGCTTCGACAACTACACCCTGCTGGTGCAGGCGGCCATCGCCGGGCAGGGCGTGGCCATCGGCTGGCGGCATCTGGTCGACGAACTGCTGGAACAGGGGTTACTGTGCCGACCCGTCGCCGGAGCGCTGCAATCGCGCTTCGGCTATTACGCCGTGCTGCCCGAACGCAAACGGCGCATGCGCCTGGTGCAGCGTTTCGTCGACTGGCTGCAGGCGGAACTGGAGCAGGACCGATGAGCGAGATTCAGGACTTCCATGCCCACGTCTATTTCGACGCGAGCAGCATCGAGCGCGCCCGCGCCCTGTGCGAGGAGGCGGCGCGCCGCTTCGGCGCGAAGATGGGCCGCGTCCACGAACGGCCGGTTGGCCCGCACCCGGACTGGAGCTGCCAGCTGGCGTTCGACAACGCCACCTTCGCCACCCTGGTGCCGTGGCTGGCGATGAATCGTGATGGCCTGGTGGTGTTCGTCCACCCCAACACCGGCAACGACCTGCGCGATCACCGCGACTACGCCCTGTGGATGGGCGAAGTGCGGCCGCTGGACCTTTCGCAGTTCACGAGCTGACACTTTTTTGCATTCGATAATAATTCTCGATTCGGTGTATGCTGCCCACCCTTCGCATCGGTCTGACAGACGTTGGCCGGTTTTCCAGGGTATTTCGGCCATCATGCGGCGCTTCGCCTCTTCCTCCCTGCTGCAGAGCTTCCAGGCGCATTACGCGGACCTGATGCGCTTCCTTGCCCGCAGGCTGGGGGACAACCAGCGCGCCGCCGACGTTGCCCAGGACACCTGGCTGCGCCTGGCCGACCACCCCGCCGAAGCCGAGGTGCAGGACCCGCGTGCCTACCTGTTCCGCGTGGCCGGCAACATCGCTATCGACAACCTGCGCCGCGAGGGCCGGCTGGCCGAGCTGCATGTCGATGAAGCTGCCGCCAACGACCTGAGCGATCCCGCCTCCGGGTTGGAGCACCGCCTGCTCGCCCATGAGGCGCTGGAGCATCTGGACGCCGCCCTCGACCAGTTGCCGGCGAACGCCCGCGAGGCGTTGCTGATGAACCGCCTCGATGGCCTCACCCACGCGCAGATCGCCCAGCGCCTGGGCGTCTCCGAGAGCATGGTGGGCAAGTACATCGTCCAGGCCATGCGCCACTGCCGCGACTGGGCGCAGCGCCAGGAGGGCACGCCATGAGCCGCCTGGAACTGTCTCTCGCCGACGAAGCCATCGAGCGCCTGGTGCAATTGCACTCGGGCAGCGCCGGTTCGGCCGAGCGCATGGACTTCCTGCGCTGGCGCGGGCAGAGCGCGGAACACGAACTGGCCGCCCGCGAGGCCGAGGCGCTGTGGGGCGCATTGCCGGAAACCCGCAGCGCTCAGCGTTATCGCCAACGGGGGCGTCGTCCCCGTCGACTGCTGGCGCTGGCGGCCGCTGCATGCATTGCGGCAGTTGCGTTGACCATCGCCCTGCCCGAGCCGCTGGCCGGGCTGTACGCCGACTACGCCACCCGTACCGGCGAGCGCCGCATGCTGGAGTTGGCCGACGGCAGCCGCGTGTGGCTCAACAGTGACAGCGCTCTGTCGGTGGACTTCAGTCCGCAGCAGCGGCGTTTGCGCCTGCATGGCGGCGAGGCGCTGTTCGAGGTGGCCAAGGATGCGCAGCGGCCCTTCATCGTCGAAGCCAAGGGCGGCGAAGTGCGTGCCTTGGGTACGCGATTCGATGTGGACAGCCGCGGTCCGCAGGTGCGGGTGGACGTGACCGAGGGCGTGGTCCAGGTGAACAGTGCCGGCAGCGCGCCGGTGCGGCTGGCTGCCGGCGAGCGCCTGAGCTACCGCGAGACTGCCGCGCCCGAGCCGGTGCAGCCGCTGGACCTGTCCAGCGCCAGCGCCTGGCAGCGCGGCAAGCTGATCTTCAACCAGCGCCCGCTGGGCGAGGTGCTCGACGAGTTGGAGCGCTACGTGCCCGGCCGCATCGTGCTGACCGACGGCGCGCTGCGCCAGCACAAGGTCAGTGGCGTATTCGACCTGCAGGACCCTGGCGCCCTGCTCAAGACCCTGGAGCGCTTGCAGCCGGTGACGGTGACCCATCTGCCCTGGCTGGTGCTGATCCGGCCTGCGCCCAAGGATGGATAGCTCTTCGTAGGATGGGTGGAGCGGAGCGATACCCATGCTGATCGCGCACGGGATTGATGGGTATCGCTTCGCTCCACGCCATCCTACGGTGCGCCGGAAAATTCGGCCGCACCCTGTAGGAGCGCTGGTGGTGGGCTATTCGCGAGCAAGCTCGCTCCTACAGGGGGAGTCCCGCAGTGGGGCTTGCAAACAAGAAAATGAAAATTTTTTGCATTTAGCACTGCAAGGTTTGCCTGGCCGTTTCGTCGTAGGCAGGAACGCGAAAAATTCTCAATACGCGACCCTGCCCACACAAGAACGGATTTCACCCGCATGCATTACCGTCCTTCTCCGCTGCACAGCGCGATCCTCCTCGCTTCCCTGCTCGGCGCCGCCGCGCCCATCGTCCATGCTTCCGGCGGCGCCAGCGTCGAGCTGCACATCGCGCCGCGCAGCCTGGACAGCGCGCTGACCCAGTTCGCCGACCAGGCCGGGCTGCACCTGCTGTTCAACTCCGCGGACATCCAGGGCCTGCAGAGCGAAGGGCTGGACGGTACCTACAGCACCGAGGAAGCGCTCAACCAGCTGCTTTCCGGCAGCGGCGTGAGCTGGCGCTTCACCGACGAGCGCACCGTGCTGCTCAAGCGCGAGAAGGACGATTCCGCCGCCCTGAGCCTGGCGCCGATGCAGATCAGCGTGGCGGCGCGCACGCCCACCGAGATCAGCTCGATCCCCGGCACCGTCTGGGTGGTGGACCAGACCCAGCTGCGCGAACAGCTGGATACCGGCGTCAGCCTCAAGGAAGCCGTGGGCAAGCTGGTGCCCGGCCTCGACCTGGCGCCCGAAGGCCGCACCAACTACGGCCAGAACATGCGCGGGCGCAACGTGCTGGTGATGATCGACGGCGTCAGCCAGAACAGCTCGCGCGGCCTGTCGCGGCAGTTCGACAGCATCTCGCCGTTCAACGTCGAGCGCATCGAGGTGCTCTCCGGCGCCAGCGCCATCTACGGTGGCGGCGCCACCGGCGGGATCATCAACATCATCACCAAGAAGGGCGCCGCCGGCGATGCGCGCTTCGAGACGCAACTGGGCGCCACCAGCGGCTTCAACAACAGCGATGACCTGTCGACCCGCGCCGCGCAGTCCATCAGCGGCGGCAATGACCGTGTGGCTGGGCGCCTGGGCGTGTCGGCGGAGAAGAACGAAGCCTTCTACGACGGCGGCGGCAACCAGATCTTCATCGACAACACCCAGACCGACCTGCAGTACAACCGTACCGTCGACGTGATGGGCAACCTCACCGCGCAGTTCACCGACGAGCAGAGCCTCGACCTGCTGGCGCAGTACTACGACTCGGGCAACGACGGCAGCACCGGCATCTACTTTCCCAACCTGAAGTACCAGGGCCCGTCGAACCTCGAAGACGCCGAGATCCGCAGCGGCCTGGACACCGATCTCGAGCCGCGCTCGCGCCGCGTGCTGCTCAACGCCAATTACCACCACAGCAACCTGCTGGAGCAGGACTTCTACCTGCAGGCGTACTACCGCAAGGAAGACGACAACTTCTATCCCTTCCCCTACTACAACACCGGCAAGCCCACCGGCTCCAAGGGCGTGTACTTTGCCGGCTCGCAGCAGAACTTCGAGGTCAGTGGCCTGAAGGGCCTGTTCAGCAAGCAGTGGGACTCGCTGAAGTTCACCTATGGCGTGGACTTCGACCACGAGCGCTTCAACGCCGAGCAGAAGGTCTTCGACCAGCGCCTGTCTTCCGAGAGCGGCGGCCTCGACCTGGAAACCGCCAGCAGCGCGCCGCGCTACCCCAGCTACATCGTCGACGGCCTGTCGGTCTACGGCCAGCTGGACTGGAAGGCCACCGACAACCTGACCATCTCCGGCGGCGCCCGTCACCAGAAGATGGACGTCGAGGTAGACGACTTCAAAGGCGTTCCCGGCGGCAGCAACGACTACCAGGTCAACCTGTTCAACCTTGGTGCGATCTACGACTTCAAGAACGGCCACCAGCTGTGGAGCAACTACAGCGAAGGCTTCGACCTGCCGGACCCGGCCAAGTACTACGGCAAGGCCGGCCTGTCGGTGGACGACAACCCGCTGGCCGGCATCAAGAGCCGCCAGGTCGAGACCGGCTGGCGCTACAACGATATGCAGTGGCAGGCCCAGGCGGCGGTCTACTACATCTGGTCGGACAAGATCATCACCACCGACGCGGCGACCCTGACCATCGACGTGCAGGACCAGAAGAGCCGCGACTTCGGCTTCGAGGGCGCGGTCACCCGCTACTTCGAGAATGGCTGGCAGGGCGGCACCACGCTGCACCTGGTGCGCTCGCAGGAGGAGGATGCCGATGGCGACTGGATCAAGCGTGATGCGCGCTATGCGTCGCTGTCCAAGTCCACCGCTTTCGTCGGCTGGGGCGATGGCCAACGCAGTGCCCGCCTGCAGGCCCAGCACGCCTTCAACCTGAAGGACGACGCGGACCACGAGATCGACGGCTACACCACCTTCGACCTGATGGGCGAGCAGAAGACCGGTTTCGGCACCTTCAGCGCCGGTATCCAGAACCTGCTGGACAAGCAGTACAGCACCGTCTGGGGCCAGCGCGCCGCGCTGTTCTATGCGCCGACCTACGGGCCGGCCTATCTGTACGACTACCAGGGTCGCGGGCGGACCTTCACCCTGGGCTGGAGCCTGGAATACTGAGGGAGCAAAGCTCTTTACCCGAAAAGACTCAGGCCACCTTTCCGGTGGCCTGATCGAGGGATTCCACTATGCCGCCGCTGAGGCTTCGACAGTGGCACAAGAGCACTTCGCCGAGCAGCTGCGAAGAAGGCGTGGCGAAGTAGTCCAGCAGCGCCTCCTCGTCCTTCCAGCTGCCCTGCAGCAGCCATGGTTGGCCGTTCTCCCGCGCCACCAGTTGGCAGCGCAGGCATCCCGGTGCGCGGCGGGCGCCGTCGACCAGGTTGTCGATCAAGGCGCCCAGTTCCGCCTCGTGCCCCTGCCGGGGATGGATCTGCAATTCGTGTTCGATGGGTGTTTGCCAGTGCATGTCCTGTCCTCCGCATTCCAGGAAGAAGCCCGAGGTGGCTCCTCGGACGACTGACAGGAAGCTTACGGCGCGGCCAGGGCTGGGCGTTATCCGGATGCTGCCGGCTTCTTGCCTGATCCTGCGGGACATTCGCCAAGCGCTGAAACCGCGTGTTTCCAGCCCTTGCACCGCCACGGTGCGTGCCTGGAAGCCGATACGGCTTGTCCATTCCTGCCGATTGCTTGCCTGATCCTCCAGCGCCTGCCTTACTGTCACACTTGCCGCTGTGCCGTGGGCGTAAGCTTCGAGCGCCGCCACTGGAGGTCCTGTGCATGTCCCAGTCCGTTCCCGCCTTTGATCCGATTGCCGCCGGCCGCCAGGAACTGGCCGACATCATCCAGCGCCACTGCCAGGGTGAGGGCATCTTCGAAACCGCCATCGATTCCCTGCTCGTCGCGCGCAACGATTCGCCCAGCGAAGGCCGCATGCCGACGCTCTATCGTCCGGCCCTGTGCGTGATTGCCCAGGGCTGCAAGGAAGTGCGCCTGAGCAACGAGGTGTACCGCTACGACGAACTCAACCTGCTGGTGGTCTCGGTGACGCTGCCGGTGTCCGGCCAGGTGATCGAGGCCTCGCCGGAAAAACCCTACCTGTCCATCCGCCTGGACATCGACCCCGGCGAGCTGACCCGGCTGATCGCCGAGGCCGGCCTGGCCGGCAGCGCACCGCGCCCGGCCAGCCGTGGCATCTACCTGCAGCGCGTGGATTGCACCGTGCTCGATGCCCTGCTGCGCCTGATGCGCCTGCTGGACACCCCGCGCGACATCGACATGCTGGCGCCGCTGTTCGTCCGCGAAATCCTCTACCGCCTGCTGCGCGGCCCCCAGGGCCACCTGCTGCACGACCTGGCGATGACCGACAGCCAGACCCACCGCGTCACCCGCGCCATCGAGTGGCTCAACCGCAACTATGACAAGTCGCTGCGCATCGACGACCTGGCCCGCGAGGTGAACCTCAGCGTGTCCACCCTGCACCACCGCTTCAAGGAAGTGACCGCGCTGAGCCCGCTGCAGTACCAGAAGCAGCTGCGCCTGCAGGAAGCGCGGCGGTTGATGTTGTCTGAAGGGCTGGAAGTGGCGGTGGCCGGGCATCGGGTCGGCTACGAGAGCCCGTCGCAATTCAGCCGCGAATACAGCCGCCTGTTCGGCGCGCCGCCGCTGCGTGATCTGGCGAGTTTGCGCGGGGCGCTGGGCAGCGAGGCGGTGCCGGCGTAATCCGCCATTTCGATTGCTGGCGTAGGAGCAACTGTCTTCTTCTGATCGTTCGTGCCTCGGATTTCCCCTCTCCCCCGCCCTCTCCCTGAAGGGAGAGGGAGCTATCCGCGAAGAACTTTGCGTAGGAGCGGACTCTGTCCGCGATCGTTTGCCGGGCGCTGTGAACTGGCCGGTGGCACATCGCGGACGGAGTCCGCTCCTACGATGCCCTGTTGGCATTGGCGCGCCGGCTTTCCCCTCACCCCAGCCCTCTCCCTCAGGGAGAGGGGGCCGTTCGGCGTTGGTGGGAAGCCTGGAGTCAGCCGGCGGGCACCGCACTTGCAGTGCGCTCGGGACAGTCCCCTCTCCCCCTGGGAGAGGGTTAGGGTGAGGGAATTTCCGTGCACCGAACCGTGAGCCTCAGGACCGTAGGATGGGTGGAGCGCAGCGATACCCATGCTGTCGGCGCACCTGATCGATGGGTATCGCTGCGCTCCACACCATCCTACCCATGCCACAGCCGGGGGCTCAGCGCTCGTAAAGCTCCAGCGGCAGGTCATCCGGATCGGCGAAGAAGGTGAAGCGCTTGCCGGTCAGCTCGTCGTCGCGGATCGGCTCGCAGGTCACGCCGTGGCTCTGCAGGTGTTGCACGGCGCTTTCCAGGTCGTCCACGGCGAAGGCCAGGTGGCGCAGGCCCTGGGCCTCGGGGTAGGACGGCCGGGTCGGTGCGCCGGGGAAGGAGAACAGCTCCAGGCGCGCCTCGCCCAGCTCCAGGTCGAGCTTCCAGGAGTCGCGTGCGGTGCGGTAGGTCTCGGCGATGACCTTGAGGCCGAGGATATCCACGTAGAAGTGCTTGGAACGCGGGTAGTCCGAGCAGATCAGGGCGACGTGGTGGAGGCTGTGCAGCAGGGCCATGGCGCTTCACTTCATTGAACGGTAGTCGGTCTATCCTGCCAGCCGCGGCGAGCGGGTCAATGCTGGCGCTGTGAAGCCGTTCGCCTGCCGCGCTGGAGCGATGGCATGGCGCCTGCTAGCATGCCGCCGCCAACCCAAAATCCACGGTCGACAGGATGTCCCCCGTACGGCCGTCTACGAAAGGACTCAGCATGAAGAAGACCGCCCTGGCCCTCGCCATCCCCGTTGCCATTGTCGGCGCCGCCGTCGCTGGCGCCTGGTACACCGGCAGCCGCGTCGAGCAGGAAGTGAACAACGGCATCACCCAGGCCAACCAGATGCTGCAGCAGGAAGCTCCCGGCCTGGGCGCGCACCTGACCCTGGTGGACATCCAGCGTGGCGTGTTCGCCAGCACCGCGCGCTACAACCTGACCTTCACCAGCAAGGAAGGCGAGGCGCCGCAGACCCTGGTCTTCACCGACCGCCTGGAGCATGGCCCCTTCCCCGCCTCGCGCCTGGCCGCCGGCCAGCTCGCGCCGGTCATGGCGCAGAGCCATTTCGCCCTGGAACAGAACGAACTCACCGCTCCGCTGTTCACCGCCGCCGGTGGCAAGGCGCCGCTGTTCGGCGAGCTGACCATCCACTACGACCAGAAGCAGGAAGGCCTGATCGAAACCGCCGCCCTGGACTTCAGCAAGGACAGCGACAAGCTGCGCCTGTCGCCGGCCAAGGTGAACTTCACCGTGTCCGCCGACAAGAAGGACATGACCGCCGTCGGCAACCTGGCCGAGGTCGACCTCGATTTCACTGACGAGAACAGTGGCCAGCCGGCGCGCGTCGAGCTGCGAGACCTGGGCATGCAGGGCGACAAGAAGGAAAACGCCAACGGCTTCGCCCTGGGCCCCAGCTCCGCCACCATCAAGAGCCTGCACGTGAAATCGCCGGGCTCGCCGGAAGTCGAGCTGCGCGACGCGGTGGTCGAGGAAGTCCTCAAGCAGGGCGGCAAGGGCCTGGACCAGAGCGTCTCCTACCGCATCGGCAAGGTCGTGGTGCAGGGCCAGGAAATCGGCGGCGTGAAGCTCGACCTGAGCCTGCGCAACCTCGACGAAGGCGTGCTGAAGACCTTCAAGGAGTCCTACAGCAAGATGGCCCTGGACAGCCTGGAAAGCACCGAACTGACCCCGGCCCAGGAAGAGGAAATGAAGAAGCTCGGCCTCGCCCTGCTCGGCGGCTCGCCGGTGCTGGCGCTGGACGAGCTGTCGCTGCAGACCGCCCACGGCGTGGCCAAGGCTTCCTTCTCGGTCGACCTGCGCCAGCCGAACGCCGCTGCCGCGACCCCGGACGAGATGGCCCGTAGCATCCTCGCCGCGCTCAAGGCCGACCTGAAGGTGGACAAGGCGGTGATCGGCGACATCGTCGCCCTGCAGGGTTCGCTGGGTGGCGAAGCTGCCGGCAGCGTCGACCCGGTGGCGCTCAAGCAGCAGTCCGACGCCATGACCGACCTGTTCAGCGGCATGGCCCTGAACTCGCAGTGGGCGGTGCTCGACGGCAACGCGCTGTCCAGCTCGCTGGCCTACGCCAACGACCAGGTGAAGTTCAATGGCAAGGACATGAGCGTGCCGGAATTCATGGCCTTCGCCATGGGCTCCGCGCAAGGCCTGGGTCTGGGCGGCGGCGCTGCCGGCATGGAAGAAGAGCCGCAGGAAGAAGGCGTGGAATAAGCCTCCCGCGTGAAACGAAAAAGCCCGGCATTTGCCGGGCTTTTTTGTGTATGCCGCTTCACGGAGATGTTCGGTACCAGAGCTTTCCCTCTCCCCCGCCCTCTCCCTGAAGGGAGAGGGAGCTGTCCGTGCCGGCTGACGCATCGGGTTCATCCTGTGCCTAACGGTCCCCTCTCCCTTCAGGGAGAGGGTTAGGGAGAGGGTGCCAAGGATGGCACCGCTGCTTCAGCGCGCGTTACGCACACCTTCGGCCAGCTGGCGGCACAGGCCCAGCACGCTCTGCACCGCGTCGGCGGAGCTGGTGGCCTCGGCGATCTTGTCGATCAGCGCCGAGCCCACCACCACGCCATCGGCCAGGCGGGCGATGTTCGCCGCGTGTTCCGGGGTGCGGATGCCGAAGCCGATGGCAACCGGCAGGTCGGTGTGGCGACGCAGGCGTGCCACGGCTTGCTCGACGTGGTCCAGGGTCGCCGCGCCGGCGCCGGTCACGCCGGCCACCGAGACGTAGTAGACGAAGCCCGAGCTGCCTTCGAGCACGGTCGGCAGACGCTGGTCGTCGGTGGTCGGGGTGGTCAGGCGGATGAAGTCGATGCCCGCGGCCTGGGCCGGGTGGCAGAGGTCTTCGTTGTGCTCCGGCGGCAGGTCCACCACGATCAGGCCGTCCACGCCGGCCTCTTTCGCGTCGGCGATGAACTTGTCCACGCCGTAGTAGTGGATCGGGTTGAAGTAGCCCATCAGCACCAGCGGCGTGGTGCTGTTGTCCTGGCGGAACTCGCGGACCATCTTCAGCGTCTTGGCCAGGTTCTGGCCGTTGCCCAGGGCGCGGATGTTGGCCAGCTGGATCGCCGGGCCGTCGGCCATCGGGTCGGTGAACGGCATGCCCAGCTCGATCACGTCGGCGCCAGCCTCGGGCAGGCCCTTGAGGATGTCCAGCGAGGTCGAGTAGCCCGGATCGCCAGCGGTGATGAAGGTCACCAGGGCGGCGCGGTTCTGCTCTTTGAGTTCGGCGAAGCGGGTCTGCAGGCGGCTCATGCTTGCGGCTCCTGTTGCATGTGGTGCATGACGGTCTGCATGTCCTTGTCGCCACGACCGGACAGGTTCACCACCATGATGTGGTCCTTGGGCAGGTTCGGCGCGCGCTTGAAGACTTCGGCCAGCGCGTGGGAGGACTCCAGCGCCGGGATGATGCCTTCCAGGCGGCAGCACTGGTGGAACGCGTCGAGGGCTTCGTGATCGGTGATCGAGGTGTACTCGACGCGGCCGATGTCATGCAGCCACGCGTGTTCCGGGCCGATGCCGGGGTAGTCCAGGCCGGCAGAGATGGAGTGCGCGTCGATGATCTGGCCGTCCTCGTCCTGCAGCAGGAAGGTGCGGTTGCCGTGCAGCACGCCGGGTACGCCGCCGTTCAGGCTGGCTGCGTGCTTGCCGGTCTCGATGCCGTGGCCGGCGGCTTCGACGCCGATGATCTTGACGCTGGAATCATCGAGGAACGGGTGGAACAGGCCCATGGCGTTGGAGCCGCCGCCGATGCAGGCGACCAGCGAGTCGGGCAGGCGCCCTTCCTTCTCGGCCAGCTGCTCGCGGGTTTCCTTGCCGATCACCGCCTGGAAGTCGCGGACCATCGCCGGGTACGGGTGCGGACCGGCCACGGTGCCGATCAGGTAGAAGGTGCTGTCGACGTTGGTCACCCAGTCGCGCAGCGCTTCGTTCATCGCATCCTTCAGGGTGCCGGTGCCGGCGGTGACCGGGATCACCTCGGCGCCCAGCAGCTTCATGCGGAACACGTTGGCCTGCTGGCGATCGATGTCGGTGGTGCCCATGTAGATCACGCACTGCAGGCCGAAGCGCGCGGCCACGGTGGCGGTGGCTACGCCGTGCATGCCGGCGCCGGTCTCGGCGATGATGCGCTGCTTGCCCATGCGCCGGGCCAGGAGGATCTGGCCGATGCAGTTGTTGATCTTGTGCGCGCCGGTGTGGTTCAGCTCTTCGCGCTTGAGATAGATCTTCGCGCCGCCGCAGTGCTCGGTCAGGCGCTCGGCGAAGTACAGCGGGCTCGGGCGGCCGACGTAGTCGCGCTGGAAGTAGGCGAGCTCTTCCTGGAACTGCGGATCGTCCTTGGCCTTCTCGTACTCGCGGGCCAGGTCGTGGATCAGCGGCATCAGGGTCTCGGCGACGTACTGGCCGCCGAAGCTGCCAAACAGGCCCTTGGCGTCTGGACCGGTGCGCAGTGTGGACATGGGAAGGCTCCTTTGAAGTCGTGGCGCGCACCAGGGCACGGCCGCGTGAGTTTGTGTAGGGCGCATAACGCGCCAGCGTTATCCGCCGCGCGGGCCGGCGGATAACCTGTTCCAGGTTATGCGCCCTACCGTTCAGCTCGCCTAGCGAGCTGACAGTGGCTCCTACGAATGGGCTCAGGATACGGCTGTGTGAGGACGGGGAAAAGCGATAAGATCGCCCTGACCTGTCAGAAAAACTCACGGATTGATCGCCATGAGCCGAGACCTTCCGCCGCTCAACGCCCTGCGTGCCTTCGAGGCCGCCGCACGCCTGCGCGGTATGAGCGCGGCGGCCGATGAGCTGAGCGTTACCCACGGGGCAATCAGCCGGCAGATCCGTCTGCTGGAGGAAGAACTGGGCGTGACGCTGTTCGTCAAGGAGGGTCGCGGCGTAAAACTCACCGATGCCGGCGTTCGCCTGAGCGAGGTGGCCAGCGATTCCTTCGAGCGCCTGCGCAGCGTCTGCGCCGAGCTGCGGCGCCAGGCTGGCGGCGACGCGCCGTTCGTTCTCGGTTGCCCCGGCAGCTTGCTGGCCCGCTGGTTCATCCCGCGCCTGGATCGCCTGAACCGCGACCTGCCCGACCTGCGCCTGCAACTCTCGGCCAGCGACGGCGACCTCGATCCGCGTCGCGGCGGCCTCGACGCCACCCTGTGCTTCGCCGCGCCGCCGTGGCCGGCGGACATGCGCGTGCTGCAGCTGGCGGTGGAAAGCATCGGCCCGGTGCTCAGCCCGCGTTCCGCACGTTTCGAGCAGTTGCGCGCCGCGCCCGCCGAGGCGCTGCTGGGCGAATCCCTGCTGCACACCGTCTCACGCCCGCAGGCCTGGCCGGAATGGGCCGCGCGCCATGGCCTGGACCCAACGCGACTGAAGCTCGGCCAGGGCTTCGAACACCTCTACTACCTGCTGGAAGCCGCCGTGGCCGGCCTGGGCGTGGCCATCGCGCCGCAGCAGCTGGTGGCCGACGACCTCGCTGCCGGCCGCCTCGCCGCGCCCTGGGGCTTTGTCGAAACCACTGCGCGGCTGGCGCTGTGGGTCCCCGAGCGGCGCGCCGACCCGCGCGCCGAACGCCTGGCGCAGTGGCTGCGCCAGGAGCTGGACTGATTCACAGCTCCGGGGTGTATTTGACGCTGAACATCAGGTTGCGCGGGTCGCCGAAGTTGTTGGCGCCATCGGCCGCGGCAAAGCCGGGCAGGTAGTAGCGCTTGTCGAACAGGTTGTTGGCGTTCACCGCCAGGTCGATCTCCGGCGTCAGGCGATAGCCCAGGCGCGCGCTCCAGACGGTGAAGCCGGGGACGTCGAACTCGCGGTCGAAGCTCACGGTGTGGCTCTGGGTGACGAAGCCAAGGCCCGTGCTGATGCGGTTCAGGTCGCCGGGCAGGCGGTAGTCGGCCCACATGCGCAGCATGTGCTTGGGCGTCCACTGGCTGAACACGCGGCCCTTGTTCTCCGGGTCATCGAGGAACTTGGTGGTGTTGTAGGTGTAGCCGGCGAACAGTTGCAGGTCGCGTACTACTTCGCCGCTGACCTCGGCCTCGATGCCCTGGCTGCGGACCTTGCCCGAGGCGTTCGAGCAGTACCAGCCGTCGCAGGCATAACCGGATGCCTCGTCGAGCACGGCGCGGTTCTTCTGGTCATAGCGGAACAGCGCCAGCGAGGTATTCACCCGGCCATCGAGCAGCTCGCCCTTCAGGCCGACTTCGTAGTTGCTGCCGATCACCGGCTCGAGCATTTTCTGCTGCGCATCGCGCGCACTCTGCGGCTCGAAGACGTCGGTGTAGCTGGCGTAGGCCGACCATTCGGGCGTCAGCTCGTAGATCAGGCCCACGTACGGCGTGACCTCGCCAGTCTCGGTCATGCTGTCCTTATAGTCGTCGTCCGGCAGCTTGTATTCGTAGTCGTACCAGCTCACCCGGCCACCGACGACCGCGGTCAGCGGCTCGGCTAGCTTTACCCGCCAGCTGCTGTAGAGGCCCTTCTGGCGGATGTCGTAGGCGGCGTTGGTGGAGCGCCCGCCCGGCGAGGAGAGGATGTCGTCCAGCGTGGGTTTGGGGCGGTGGTGGTCGATGTCAAAGATGTTGCCGCCGGCCACGAAGCGCCGGGCGTAGAAGTCATCGGAGGTGTACTTGGAATAGTTGCCGCCGAAGATCAGCTCCTGTTCCAGCGAAAACGCCTCGAATTGACCGTCCAGGTACATGTCCAGGCCGATCTTGGTCGACTCGAAGTTGGTGATCCAGTCGGCGAAGTCCAGGCCGCTTCCATCGGCCTGCACGTCACCGTGCATGCGCTGGTGCGTCGAGTCGTTGTGCTCGCGCATGCGCACGGCGGCGGCCTTGAATTTCCAGTTGTCGTCGAAGCGATGGGTCAGGTCGGCGTAGACGGTGGTCTGTTCGATGTCGTTGCGGTTCCAGGTGGCACCCGAGTAGGTCGAGCGCGAGAAGCCGATGTCGCTGCCGTCGGGGTAGCGCGGCAGGCCGCGAACCATCGGCCGGGAGTCGAGATCGGTGTCGCTGAAGCCGATGCCGACGGTGGTGTCCGGGCTCAGGTCGAAGTCCAGCGCGCCATACAGCGAGGTGGTCTTGCTCCACACGTAATCGGTGAAGGAGTGGGTATCGTTCTGATCGGCGACCATCCGCCCACGGATCGTGCCGGCCTCGTTCAGCGGGCCGCCAACGTCGGCCTGCAGGCCGTAGTGATCCCAGGAGCCGGCCTTGCCGGTGAAGGTGGCGACCGGCGTCTGCTGGCCGCGTTTGCGCACCAGGTTGATGGCGCCGCCGGGGCTGCCGGCGCCCTGCAGCAGGCCGGAGGCGCCGCGGAGGATTTCCACGCGGTCGAAGAACACCAGGTCCTGGTCCGCCCAGTTGCCCAGCACATAGGTGTTGCGCGGGATCGGTACGCCGTCGTACTGCCAGTCGTCGATCTGGAAGCCGCGCGAGGAAATCACCATGCCCGGACCGATACCGGTGGCGCCGACCAGGCCGGTGCTGTGGTTGACCGCATCGCGCAGGTCGGTGATGTCCTGGTCGTCGAGCTGCTTGCGGGTGATCACGCTGACCGACTGGGGAATGTCCTTGAGCTTGTGCTCGCCCTTGCCGATGGTGGTGGCGCGCGCGGCGTAGGAGCCGCTGCCTTCGGTGGTGGCGTCCAGCCCCTGTGCGGTGACGGTGGTGCTGTCCAGTTCCACGGCGCCGTCGAGCGGCGCGGATTCGACGCTGTAGGCGCCGCTGGCGGTGACCTTGAGTTGCAGGTTGCTTTGCGAGAGTGCGCGCTGCAGCGCCTGTTCCACGCTCAGCTCGCCGCTGATGGCGGGCGCCTGCTGCTCGCGCACCAGCGCCGGGTCCAGGGAGATCACCTCGCCGCTTTGCCGGGCGATGGCGTTCAGCGTGGTGGCGAGGCTCGCGGCGGGCAGCTCGAAATGCAGCCGTGCAGGTTCGGCGGCGAACAGCGACGGAGCGTGGGCCACCAGCACGAAGGCGGTGGCGAAGGCGCGGGGCCAGGGTGAGGACACAGCAATCTCCTGAGAATTATTCGTATTCAGGAGCTAGGTGCGACGAAGTGAAAAAACCGGACAGCCGCTGCCGAACTATTTTTCGGTGCAGCGCCATCAAGGCTCCCGCAGGCTGATCAGGGTCAGCCAGGGCCCGAAGCGGCGCACCTCCAGCGGCAGGGTTTCGCCCAGTGCGGCCAGGGTGCGGCGCGGGTCATCCAGTGGGAAGACGCCCTGCACCCGCAGGTTGCGTGCACGAGGTTCGACGCGGACATAGCCAGGCAGGTAGGGCCGCAGCGCATCGATCACCGCTGCCAGCGGCTCGTCGGTGACGCTCAGCCGACCGTCCAGCCAGTCGGCGCGGGAGGTCTGCTCGCGCAGCGGGTGGATGCCGTCGGCGGCCAACAGGGCTGCCTCGCCTTCGCCCAGCTCGCGCCATTCGGCCTGGTCGGCGAGGCTGACACGGACGCGATGCTCCAGCACCACCACGCGGGTGGCGTTCTGCTCCTGGCTGACCAGGAAGCGCGTGCCCAGCGCGCGGACTTCACCTTGGGCGCTACGCACGATCAGCGGACGCTGCGCATCCGGCGCCACCTGGATTACCAGCTCGCCATGGCGCAGCAGGATCAGGCGCTGGCGAGAGTCGAAGGCCAGGTCCACCGAGCTGTCGGCATTCAGGCTCAGGCGGCTGCCGTCTTCGAGGGTGACGTTGCGCCGCTCGCCCGTGCCGGTGCGCAGGTCGGCGAGCAGGTCGCGCACCGGCGCGCTGCTGGCGGTCAGCCAGAGCCCGCCGCCGAGCAGGCCGAGGCCGGCCAGGCCACGCAGCAGCTGGCGCCGTGAGCCCTGCTGGTGCAGCAGCAGATCGGCCGCGCCGGGCATGCGCCGCAGGTTGTCATAGGGCGCCCCGAGGCCGCGCTGCAGGCGCGCCCAGGCGTCGGCGTGGGCCGGGTCGCTGTTCAGCCAAGCCTGCAATTGGCGCTGCAGCCGCACATCGGCATGGCCGGAGCGCAGCCGTACCATCCAGTCGATGGCCTGTTCGCCGGCGCTATCCAGCTGTACGTCGCTCATGGAACCAGCTCGTTGAGGTAGATCTGCCGCAGGGCCTGCTTCATGTAGCGGCCCACCGTGCGCTCGCTGACATCCAGTAGCCGGCCGATTTCGGCGTAGCCCAGGCCGTCGAGCTGGCTGAGCAGAAACGCGCGGCGCACCACCTGGGGCAGGCCGTCGAGGGTGCGATCCACCAGCAGCAGGGCTTCGAGCAGCAGTGCGCGGTCCTCGGGCGACGGCTCCAGGGCCTCGGGCTGGAGGCTGAGGTAGTCCAGGTAGGCGCGTTCCAGCCGGCGGCGCCGGTGGCGGTCATAGATCAGCCGGCGGGCGATGGTGGAGAGGTAGGCGCGCGGCTGCTCGATGGTCTGCGGATCGACCCTGGCGGCGAGGATCTGGCAGAACGTCTCGGCGGCCGTGTCTTCGCCGTCGGCGCGGTTGTCCAGGTAGCGCTGCACGTGCTGCAACAGCCAGCGGTGATGGTCGCTGAAGAAGAACCCCAGCTTGCTGGAGAGTGAGCCGGCCACGCGGACCATCCCTGGAAGATTAAATAAGAATGCTTCGCATTATACATTTCCAGAAAAAGACGGCAATTCGCCGCTAGCGGCAATTTGCTGCACTTCTACGCATCGACTAGGGTCCAACAGGGACACTCAACTCACCGCGCGCCGCCGAGCGCGCCTGGGAGCACGCGATGTCGAATCACCACACCTACAAGAAGATCGAGCTGGTCGGCTCCTCGCGCACCAGCATCGAGGATGCGATCAACAACGCCCTGGCCGAAGCGGCCAAGAGCATCGACTTCATGGAGTGGTTCGAGGTGGTGGACACCCGCGGGCATATCGAGAACGGCGCGGTCGGGCATTACCAGGTGACCATCAAGGTCGGCTTCCGCATCGCCAATAGCTAGATCGCGAAACGCTCGAGCTTTTTTGTCACGCGCATCGGCCATGCTGGGCGGGCGCGTGGATGTGCGTACCGGGGTAGCCCGGTTTCCGGCCCGTTCGGGCCTTTTCCTGTGAAAGACGAGGGAGCGTTACCGATGAAGAAGTTGCTGATCGCTGTGGGGGTCTTCGCCCTGGCCGGCCAAGTGATGGCTGCCGGCAAGCCGTGCGAAGAGCTGAAATCGGAGATCGAGGCGAAGATCAAGGCCAAGGGCGTCGCCTCCTTCAACCTGGAGGTCGTCGACAAGGGCAGCGCGGGCGGCAAGCAGGTCGTCGGCTCCTGCGAGGGCGGCACCAAGGAAATCGTCTATTCGAAGTGATTCCCGGCAATCGCCGGCAGGCCGGGCACCCGCGAGGGGCCCGGCCTTTTTCATGCCCAGGCTTCGTGTAGGAGCGAGCTTGCTCGCGAACCTGCCCGGCAGGGTGCCAAGCCGTTCGCGAACAAGGGCCGGGCGACCCCTCGGTTCTACGAAGAGCCCTTCAGAAAAGCTGAACCCCGGCCCTCGCGCCGCCCTCGAAAGCTCAGATTGCAACAGCCTGACTGCAACCCACGCGGAGGACGCGACATGAAGAAATCAGCATCGGCCCACTGGCAAGGTGGCCTGAAGGACGGCAAGGGCACGATCTCCACCGAAAGCGGCGCGCTCAAGGAGCAGCCCTACGGCTTCAACACCCGCTTCGAAGGGGCGCCCGGCACCAACCCGGAAGAACTGATCGGCGCCGCCCACGCCGGCTGCTTCTCCATGGCCCTGTCGATGATGCTCGGCGAGGCCGGGCTGACCGCCGAGAGCATCGATACCCAGGCCGAGGTCAGCCTGGAAAAGCTCACCGACGGCTTCACCATCACCGCCGTGCACCTAACGCTGAAGGCGAAGGTGCCAGGCACTGACGCGCAGACCTTCCAGGCCATCGCCGACAAGGCCAAGGCCGGTTGCCCGGTGTCGCGGGTGCTCAATGCGCGCATCACCCTGGACGCCAGCCTCGTCTGAACCTCCAGGGGCACTCTGTCCGTCGGTGGAGGTCCACCGTTAGGATAGGGTGCCCCGCCGTGGGGCTTTGACGAGGGATTGTGATGCTGACGAAGAAGTGCGCCGTGGCGATCGGCATGGCGCTGCTGCTGGCGAGTGGTGCGAGTTGGGCGGCGGTGAAGCCTTGCGAGGAGCTCAAGGCCGAAATCGAGACCAAGATCCAGGCCGCCGGGGTGACTTCCTACACCCTGGAAATCGTGAACAAGGCCGAGGTGAAGGACCCCAACATGGTGGTCGGCACCTGCGACAACGGCCAGCGGCGGATTGTCTACCAGAAGAACGACAGCTGAGTTTCCCCTTCGCGCCAAGACTGGACACCGCGTAGGAGCGGGCTTCGTCCGCGATTGTTCCATCGCCGCTCAGGACGGCCAGGAAGCACCGCCAACCCATCGCGGACGGAGTCCGCTCCTACGAATCCTGCAGCCGCGCAGCGAGCGGTTCGGCTAGAACGGCCCGCACTGCACCGCGCCCTGGAAATCGGTCTTCGCCACCAGCTTGCCGTCCTGGTCCGTCAGCAGCGCCAGCGCGCTGCGCAGCTGTGGGCGCAGTTCCAGCTGGTAGCGCTGGCCGGCGGCGAAGTCGTCGTAGGTCACCTTGACCCGGCAGGTCAGCTCCGCGGGTTCGCTCATCACGCCCATGCCGCCGCCGGCGGGCACTTCGTACTGGAAGCGCACCACCAGCTCATGCCGTCCCGGCGTCACCTGGTAGTAGCGGCCATCGTTCACCGCCGTGCCGTCCAGCTTCTCGGCCATCAGCGTGCGCCCGGCGGCCGTGTAGAGGTCGACCCAGGCCATCTGCGGATCGTGGGCGGGCAGCGGGCTGGCGCAGCCGGCGAGCAGGGCGAGGCCCAGCGGTAGGGTCAGGGCAGTCAGGCGCATGGCGGATCACCTTGGCAGGGGCTGATCCCACAGCATACTCCGCTCAGGCCTTGGCGCAGCCCCGTTCGCGGCCACGGGCGATCTCGCCGCCCTGGGCATCGTAGAGCTTGGCCCAGGGGCGGAAGCCGATGCTGCCGGTCTCCAGGCGGTAGCGCTGGCCGGCGCTGAAGTCCTTGTACTGCACGGTCATCTCGCAATCGCGCCAGAGCGATTCGGCGACCGGGCCGATGTCCACCGGTTCGACCTGGAACTGGAAGCGCACGCGCAGCTCGTGGGAGCCGGGGTCGACCTCGAAGTAACGGGTGCTCGACCACTCCTTGCTGTCCACCTCCAGGGCCGCCAGATCGCTCTGGTTGTTGGTGTTCAGGTCTACCCAGGCCCGGTTCGGGTCGGGCTGGGGCATCAGCAGCGAACAGCCGCTCAGGGTGAGCAGGCCGGCAGGAATGAGGAGGGCGCGCATCGGGTTGGCTCCTGGGTCGAGGGGGCGGCAGCGGGCGGGCCAGGCCCTGTGCTATGTTCCGCGCATGCCCTTCCGCCTTCTTATCCCGACACTCGACCGCCGCCTGTGCCGCTGGGTTCCCTGCCTGGCCATCTGGGCGCTGAGCGGTTGTTCCACGGTGAGCTACTACACGCAATTGGCCGATGGCCAGGTACGCCTGCTGGCTGCCCGCGAACCGGTGGCCGCGGTGGTCGCCGACCCCAGCCGCGACCCCGCGCTGCGCCAGCGCCTGGAGCTGTCCCAGGAGGCGCGCACCTTCGCCAGCGCCGAGCTGGGCCTGCCGGACAACCGCAGCTATCGCCTGTACGCCGATATCCATCGGCCCAATGTGGTGTGGAACGTGTTCGCCACGCCGGAGCTGTCGCTGCAGCCGCTGACCCACTGCTTCCCCATCGCCGGTTGCGTGGCCTACCGCGGCTACTACGGCGCCGAGGGGGCGCAGGCCGAGGCGAAGCGCCTGAAAGCGGAAGGCTGGGACGTCTACGTCGGCGGGGTGGAGGCCTATTCCACCCTTGGCTGGTTCGACGATCCGATCCTCAGCAGCATGCTGGGCTGGGGCGACCAGCGCCTGGCGGAGACCATCTTCCACGAGCTGGCGCACCAGAAGTTCTACCTGCCCGGCGACACCGCCTTCAACGAGTCCTACGCCTCCTTCGTCGAGGCCGAGGGCGGCCGCCGCTGGCGCGCGGCGCGCCGTCTGCCGGATGAATCGCCGTTGCTGGCCGAGCAGCGCAAGCGCTTCACCCAACTGGTACTGGATACCCGCGAGCGCCTGCAGGCGCTCTACGCCAGCCCGCGCAGCGACGCGGAAAAGCGCGCCGGCAAGGCTGCCGAATTCGAGCGCCTGCGCCATGAGTACGCGCAGGTTCGCGATGAGGAATGGGGTGGCAAGGCGCCCTTCGACGCCTGGGTCAACGGCCCGCTGAACAACGCCAAGCTGCTGCCCTTCGGCCTGTACGACCAGTGGGTGCCGGCGTTTGCCGCGCTGTTCCAGCAGGTCGGCGGCAACTGGCCGGCGTTCTATGCGCGGGTGGAAAAGCTCGGCGCGCTGCCGTCGGCTGAGCGCAAGGCGGCGCTGGAGAAACTGAAGGCGGGTGGATTCGTCGACTTCCGCTGAGCCCTGCGTGGGGCTGGTTCGCGAGCAAGCTCGCTCCTACGAAAAGCGGCCCGGCACTGATCTGTAGGAGTGAGGGGGACGCCACGTTATTGCTCGCGAACCGCCCAGCGCCGATATCTCCCTGTAGCGAGTAGGGCGAATAACGCCTCGGGCGTTATCCGCCGTCACGGCGGATGAAGCGTTCCGCTTCATGCGCCCTACGGTCTGGAGGGAACTCTTGTTGCGCGGGTCTGCCCTCACCCCAGCCCTCTCCCAGGGGGAGAGGGGGCCGTTCGGCGGGGTTGGGGATATCGGAGTCAGCCGGCGAGCGCCGAACTTTCAAAGCGCTCGGAACAGTCCCCTCTCCCCGCGGGAGAGGGTTAGGGTTAGGGTGAGGGGGCGGCCCTCGCGCGGAGTCCCTGCAGGAACGGTCCGTGTTCTATGGGCGCATAGGGACGCGCTCCTACAGCGAACCCTGCGTCCTTAAACCCGCTCCACCCCCGGCATCTTCCACTCCCCGCCCACCACTTTCTGCTCCGGCCCGTAGAGGCGCAGGATGACGTTGAATGGTCCCTGCTGCGTCGACGGCAGCCAGTTGGCCTGTTGCGCCTGGCCGGGCGAATCGGCCTGGATGTACAGCGTCACACCGCCGTCGGCATCGCGCACCAGCGGGTCGCGGCTGCTCAGGCAGTAGCGCTGGATGGGGTTGTCCACCAGTTGGCGGTCCGGCAGGTCGTAGAGGGTGATCGACCAGAACTCCTTCGCCGGTGGCAGCGCGCCCGGCGGGAAGTGCAGGCGGTAACGCTGGCCGCCCAGCAGCGGTTGCTGGCTAAGGTCGCTGCGGGTGCCGAAGTAGATCGCTTCTTCCACGCTGTTGCCGTAGATGCCGCTGGCGGCCGCTGCCGCACGGCTGAGGTAGTCGTTGTGCATCGCCGCGCGGCTGCCGAACAGGCCGGCGGAAGAGCGCAGCGTCGCACCCTTGGCCTTGAGTTCGGCCACGGCCTGGCCGATGCCTGCCCCCAGCGTCTGGCGTTGCTCCGGGCTTAAAGCCGTCGGATCGAACGCCATCCCCGCGCCGATGCCGACGCGGGCGAAGCGCTGGCGCAGCTCCACCTCGCTCGGGTCCACCGGGCAGAAGGCGAGAATCTGGTTCAGGTGGGGGATGAATGCCGGCCCCAGGTCGCGCGGGTATTCCCAGGGCATCCAGGCGACGGCAGGTGCCGCCGCCGGAGCCGGGTGACCGGCGAACTCGTGCAGCGGGCGCAGCCGATACTGCTGCTGCAACTCGCGCACGGCTGGCAGGTCGTTGGCGTCGCGCAGGCCGGTGCGGCCGAGAATCATGGCGATCTGTGTCTCGCTGCGCAGCACCTGGCGGATGCCGGGCGGCGTCTCGCCGGTCCAGTCCGGCCCGGCGATCAGGTAGTCGCCCGCCTCACGGCCGGTGGACAGCACGCCGACGTAGCCGAAGTTGAAGGTGTACTGGTCCACCAACTGGTGCACGTAGTAGCGGTCCGCAGCCACTGCCGGCACGCTGAGCACCCAGGGCTCGGCGCGCAGGTCGAGCCAGGCCCAGGAGTAGGGCGTGTCGTTGTTCGGCGTGACGATGTCGCGGTTCTTCGGCGTGAACAGTTCGCTGTAGTGGCGGAACACCCCGAAGCCGCCGACGTACTCCGGCGACTGCGCATCCAGCGCCTGTTTGTGCAGGGTCTGGTAGTGCATCAGCATCGGGTAGGCGTAGATCCACGCCTGGCGGATGATTTCCTGGTCGATGGTTTCCTGGAACACTTTCGGGTCGCTCTCCACTGCGGGCTTCAACTCGGTTGCGGCGGCCAGCAGCCAGTCGGGTGCGCAACCCAGGCCGAAGCCGAGCGCACCGCTGGCGCCGAGGAAACGGCGGCGGTTGATAGTCGGGTTCACGGTTATTCCTTGGCGGCGACGGGCTGGCTGGCGACGGGTTGCACGGCTGGTGGCAGGTACTGGCCCTTGAGTGCTTTCTCCTGCGGCAGGTACATGCGCAGGATCAGGTTGAACGGCCCTGGCGGCGCAGGCAGCCAATTGTCGGTGGTGGACGGCTGGGCGTGCTGGATGCTCAGGGTCAGGCCGCCGTCAGCGTCCCTTTTCAACCCGCCTCCGCTGTTGAGCGTGTAGCGATTGAGCGGGTTGGCCGAGAGCATCTGCGTCTTGCTGTCGTACAGGGTGATCGACCAGAAGGCGTCCACCGGCGGCAACTGGTCCGGGGCGAAGTGCAGGCGGTAGGAGCGCCCGCCTTCCAGGGGCTGGCCGGTGGCATCGACGCGGGTGAGCGGGTACATCGCCTCGGCCGGGTCGTTGGCGTAGAGGTACTTCCAGGCCACCGCCGAGCGGGTCAGATCGTCGCTGCCGTAGTGGCCGATGTTGGTGGGCGAGTTCTGCCAGCCATTGACCGGCGCGGCGAAGCGTTCGGTCGCCGCGAGGATCTTCTCGCGGCCGGCCTCGGCGCCCTGCCGGACGGCCTGGGCGACGTCCGCCGGCAACTGCGAGGCGTCGAACGGCTTGCCGGTGCCCACGCCGATCTGCGCGAACTGCTGCAGGCGCTGTTGCTCTTCCGGGCTCCAGGCATGCCAGGCGGAGAGCCCGTTGAAGTCGATGAAGGCATTCTCCGCCGGGCCTTCCTTGGTCGGCTGGTACGCCGGCACGTCCATCTTGTGCGGCAGCAGCGTCGGTTGGGTGCTGCGCAGCTTGTAGCCGTCCATCACGGCCTTGGCGGCATCGATGTCGGCCTCGCCTTCCACGGCGGTGCGGCCGAGCAGGAAGACGATGCGGCTGGGCGAGCGGACCACCTGGCCGTTGAAGCCGTCCGGCTTCTGCCCGTCCCAGTCGGGGCCGGCGATCAGGAAGCTGCCGGCGTTGCGGCCGGTGGCGCGGGTGCCGATGTAGTCGAGGTTGTTGGTGCGCATGTCGATCAGCTGGAAGCTGTAGTAACGCTGCGGCACCGCCGGCACGCTGAGTACCACCGGGTGTTCGCGCAGGTCGAGCAGGGCGTAGGAGTACAGCGTGTCGTTGTTCGGTGAGACCACGGTGCGGTCGTCCGGGCCGAGCAGCGTGGTCTTGTTGTACAGGTAGTTCACCGGCAGCTTGGCGGCGAGCGCCTGCAGGGTCTTGCCGTGCTCGGCGGTGGCGAAGCTGAACAGGTAGGCCTGCTCGGCGAGGTCGCGAGCCTCCTGCGGCGTTGGCGTGGCGGCCCAGGCGTGGCCGGCGAACAGGGGAAGCAGCGCGAGAGCGGGCAGCCAGTGGCGCATGAGGTGTTCCTCGTTGTTCTTGTTGTATCTCGGGTTGAGGGCGCGGGCCGGCGCCGTCGCACGGGCAGTCGCGCGACCACCGACACCGGACCTGCGCCCAGAGTGCGCCAACCGGCGATGCGCGCGGTTAGCGCCAGCGGACAGAAAACGATCAGGCGGGGCGGCGGATCACTCCGCCGCGTCGGGGCTGTGCAGGGGCAAGTCTAGTTGCACCCGGCGGCGCAGCCAGGGGCTGGGCCGGTAGCGCGCCTCGCCGTAGCAGGCCTGCAGGCCCTGGAGGATGGTGAGGATGCGCGCCGCGCCATAGTGCTCGCCGAACGCCAGCGGGCCCAGCGGATAGCCCAGCGCCAGTTGCACCGCACGGTCCAGCGTCACTGGTGTGGCGATGCCGCGCTGGGCGATCTCGCCGCCGAGATTGACGATGCCGGCGACGATGCGCTGGCTGATGAAGCCGGGCGAGTCGTTGATCACTTCCACCGGCACGCCGTCGCTGCCCAGCGCCTGGCGCGCCTGGGCTTCCAGTGCCGGGTCGAGCGCCGGCTGGCGCATCAGCACGCGGCGGCGGTCCAGTTCGGTGAAGGTTTCCAGCGCCAGGCTGCGTTCGGGTGGCAGGCCGAGGGCGTCGATGCGCGTGCTGGCGTCCACGCCCAGCGGGGTAACCAGACAGATGGCGCGGGACGACGGCGCTTCGCCGGTCTCCAGCACCACGCCGCCGAGGGTGAGGATCGCCGCCACGCGGTGGCGCAGCTCCGGGTCCTGGCTGTCGAGCCAGTAGGGGCGATTGAGCAGCACGCTGTCGTGCTGCTGCTCGGGCTCGTGAACCTGCTGGCCGTCGCGGTAGCGGTAGAAGCCCTCGCCCGTCTTGCGACCCAGCAGGCCGCCGGCGACCCGCTGCGCGGCCAGGGCCGAAGGGGTGTAGCGCGGGTCCTGGTAGAACTGCTGGTAGAGCGATTCCATCACCGCGTGGGAGACGTCCAGGCCGGTCAGGTCGAGCAGCTCGAAGGGCCCCATGCGGAAGCCCACGCCGTCGCGCAGGATGCGGTCGATCTGCGCCGGGCTGGCGATGCCTTCGCCGAGGATGCGCAGCGCCTCGGTGCTGAAGGCCCGGCCAGCATGGTTGACGATGAAGCCGGGGCTGTCCGGCGACACTGCCGGGAAGTGCCCGGCCTGCTCCGCCAGGCGGCTCAGACGGCGCACCACCGATTCGTCGGTGAGCTGGCCGCGGACCACCTCGACGATGCGCATCAGCGTCACCGGGTTGAAGAAGTGGAAGCCGGCGACCCGCTGCGGATGCTGGCAGCGCGCGGCGATGCGGGTGACCGACAGCGACGAGGTATTGCTCGCCAGCACGGCGTCCGGCGCCGCGCGTTTTTCCAGCTCGGCGAGCAGCGCCTGCTTGGCGCCGAGGTCCTCGACGATGGCTTCGATCAGCAGGTCGCAGTCGGCCAGCTCGTCCAGGCTGTGGGTCGGCAGCAGGCGCTGCATCGTCGCCGCGAGCGCGTCGGGGGCGAGCCTGCCCTTGGCGACCGCGCGCTCCAGCAGCTCGCGGTTGAAGGCCAGCGCCTGCTCCACGGTCTGCGGGGTGCTGTCGTACAGCCGCACCGGCAGACCGGCGCTGGCGAACAGCTGGGCAATGCCGCGGCCCATGGCCCCGGCGCCGATCACGCCGATACGGTGGAAGGACTCGGTCATGCTGCGGGTCTCGTCGTGCGTACCTGCATCAACCATAGACGCTGTGCTCACACGGTGGACCTCTTCGCCAGCTCCAGGTCGCGCAGCTGGCGGCGCAGCAGCTTGCCGACACTGGTCTTGGGCAACTCGTCGAGCACCTCGACGAAGCTCGGCACCTTGTAGCCGGTGAGGTGCTCGCGGCAGTGGGCGATGATCTGCGCCGGCGCCAGCGACGCGTCCTTGAGGCTGACGAACAGCTTCACCGATTCGCCCTTGCGCTCGTCCGGCACGCCGATCGCTATGCACTCGCGCACGCCGGGATGGCGCATCACCGCATCTTCCACCTCGTTGGGGAACACGTTGAAGCCTGAGACCAGGATCATGTCTTTCTTGCGGTCGACGATCTTCAGCATGCCGTTGGCGTCCAGTTCGGCAATGTCGCCGGTCTTCAGCCAGCCGTCGGCGGTCAGCACCTGGGCACTTTCCTCAGGGCGCTGCCAGTAGCCCTGCATCACCTGCGGGCCGCGCAGCCAGAGCTCGCCGGGCTGGTCGGGGCCGGTGTCGTTGCCCTCCTCGTCCACTGTGCGCAGCTCGGTGTCCACCAGCGCCTGGCCGACGTAGCCCTCGCGGTACGGGCTGAGCAAGGTGCCTGTGGAGACGACGGGCGACGCCTCGGTCAGCCCGAAGCCTTCACGCACCGGCGCGCCGGTCAGCGCTTCCCAGCGCCGGCCCACTTCGCGGTTCAGCGGCGCGCCGCCGGAGGTCACCCATTTGAGGTGGCTGAAGTCGATGCTGGGGAACTCGGGGTGGTTCATCAGGCCGACGAACAGCGTGTTGATCCCGCTCATCAGGGTGAAGGGATAGCGGCGCATGGCGCCGAGGATTTCGTCGAGGTTGCGGCCGTCGCGGATGAACACCGTGTGCAGGCCCATGCCCACCGAGGACAGCAGGTTCGTCGAGAAGGCCATGATGTGGTACAGCGGCAGCGGCGCGATGCGCACGTCGGTGGCCGGCTCCAGCAGGCCGGGGCGCAGGAACAGCTCCAGGGTCTGCACCACGTTGGCGATCAGGCTGCGGTGGCTGAGCATCGCGCCCTTGGAGACACCGGTGGTGCCGCCGGTGTATTGCAGCAGCGCGAGGCGATCCAGGCCCGGCTCGCTGTCCACCGGCGGCGCCTCGGCGCCCAGGCGCAGGGCATGCTGGAAGCGGGTGCAGTCGGCGTCGTCGCAGTCGAGTTGCGGGCGCTCCATGTCGTCGATGGAGGTCAGCAATACCTGGTGTACCTCGCTGTGCGCCTGCACGCCGCGCAGCAGCGGCAGCAGGCGGTCGAGCAGCAGCACGGCGCTGGCGCCGGAGTCGGCCAGCTGGTGGCGCAGTTCGCTGGCGGTGTATTGCGGATTGGTGTTCACCAGCACCACGCCGGCCTTCAGCGCGCCGAAGGTGGCGATGGGGTACTGCAGGGAGTTGGGCAGCATCAGCGCCAGGCGATCACCGGGTTGCAGGCCGGCATGGTGGCGCAGGTAGCGGGCGAAGGCGTCGGCCTGGCGTTCCAGCTCGGCGAAGGTGAGGTGGCTGTCGCCGCAGGAGAAGGCCTGGCGCTGGGGAAATTCGTGGCAGGCGTGGCGCAGCAGGTCGTGGAGATTCTCGTAGCTGTGGCGGGCGATCTCGCGGGCCACGTGGCCGGAGGGTTGAGCAGACATCGACTTCTCCGTTTCTTTCTCGAGCCTTTACTGGCTCTGGATTCGAATTGTTGTTCTGCACAGCGAAACATCGTGTCGAAATCGATGGTATGCGATAGGCTAGTCCGGCGCAACGAGCACACGCGGACCGCTGCGGGGCGACAGGGCTATCTGCTATCGTTCGCCCGCGCCGCGCGTGGCGCCGCAACAGCATTCCCCCGCCCGAGGCCCCATGAGCGACGACGTCGAAGACAGCAGCACCCCCAAGGACCGCAAGTACGTCGAGGCGCTGGCCCGCGGCCTGGACGTGTTGCGCGCCTTCACCCACGGCTCGGTGGTGCTCGGCAACCAGGAAATCTCGCGGATCACCGGCCTGCCCAAGGCCACCGTGTCGCGCATGACCTACACCCTCACCCAACTCGGCTACCTCTGCTACTCGCAGCAGCACGAGAAGTACCAGCTGGACTCCGGCGTGCTGGCGCTGGGCTACGCCTACGTTTCCAACCTGCGCGTACGCCAGTTGGCCAAGCCGTACATGGACGCCTTTGCCCGCCGCACCAACACCACGGTCGGCCTGACCTGCCGTGACTGGCTGTCGATGATCTACGTGGAAAACTGCCGCCCGCCGGAAGCCACTTCCCTGCGCATGGACGCCGGCGTCCGTCTGCCGCTGGCGACCACCGCTGCCGGCCGCGCCTATCTGGCGGCGACGCCAGAGCAGGAGCGCGAGCACCTGCTGTCGGCGCTGCAGGCGCGCCACGAAGGCGACTGGAGCGCCATGCGTGCGTCGCTGGAAGCGTCGTTCGAGGAGTACTGGGAGCATGGCTTCTGCCTGTCCCTGGGCGACTGGGACCGCAACGTGCGGGCTGCTGGCGTGCCGCTGCGCCTGGCCGACGGCGGGCTGATGGCGCTGACCTGCGGCGCGCCGTCGTTCCAGCTCAGCGAGGAGACGCTACGCGGCTCGCTGGCCCATGAGCTGGAGATGCTGGCGCGGGATATCGAGAGTCTTGGGGCCTGATATACCGCAGTTAGATTTCTCGATTTACTCCTCTGCCGTTCATGAACCCTCTCCCCAGCCCTCTCCCTGAAGGGAGAGGGAGTTGTTCGGCGTTCGTTGCTACCACCGTGTTTGCCGGCGAGCTCCGAACTTTCAACTCGCTCGGGACGGTCCCCTCTCCCTTCAGGGAGAGGGTTAGGGAGAGGGCATGCCTCCGCTCAGGACTTTCCCTTGTAGGAGCGAGCTTGCTCGCGAACCGCCCAGCGCTGGAGCTGCCGGTGAACCCCGTTCGCGAGCAAGCTCGCTCCTACAGGCTCTGCCTCAGGCGACTTCCATCAACCCCGCATACACCTTCAGGTGATGATCGTCGTCGCCCAGCTGGTGGCTGAGCATCACCAGGCGCTTGGCGTGGTGGGCCAGAACGTATTCCCAGGTCATGCCGATGCCGCCGTGCAGCTGGATCGCCTGCTCGGCCACGAAGCGCGCGGCGCGGGTGACGATGAACTTGGCCGCTGCCAGGGTGCGGCTGCGCTCGGCGCTGTCGGGCTGGTCGGCGACGCAGGCGGCGAGGATGGCCATGCTGGTGGCTTGTTCCAGCTCGCTGCGCATGTCCACCATGCGGTGCTGCAGCACCTGGAACTTGCCGATGGGGATGCCGAACTGCTTGCGCGTCTTCAGGTAGTCCAGGGTCAGCGCGCAGGCTTCCTGCAGGCTGCCGAGGGCTTCGGCGCACTGCGCGGCGATGGCGCGGCCCTGTTGATAACGCAGCGCTGGCAGCGCCTCGCCGGGGGCGCCGATGGCTTCGCCGATTGCACCGTCGAGGAACAGCTCGCAAGCGCGCTGGCCGTCCACCGTCGGGTAGTCGCGGCGACTTACGCCGGCCTGTTGCGGATCGACGAGGAACAGGCCGATGCCCGCCTCGTCCCGCGCCTGGCCGGATACCCGCGCCGATACCAGGATCGCCGTGGCGCTCTGCCCGCCGATCACCACCGCCTTGCGCCCGCTGAGTTTCCAGCGGTCGCCGGCCGGCTCCGCGCGGGTCTGTACGTCGTGCAGCTGGTAGTGGCTTTGCGGCTCTTCGAGGGCAACCGCCAGCTGCGCTTCGCCGCTGGCGATGCGCGGCAGCCAATGGTCCTTCTGCGCGTCACTGCCCAGCTGGGCGAGCAGCCCGCCGCCGTGTACCACCGATTGCAGGTAGGGCTCCAGGCACAGGCCACGGCCCAGTTCTGTCAGCACCAGCATGCTCTCCACGCCGCCACCGAAGCCGCCGTGACTCTCCGGCAGCGACACCGAGGTCAGCCCCAGCTCGCCGAGCTGGCGCCAGAACTCGGCGCTGTAACCCAGTTCGCTCCTGCTGAAGCCCTCGCGCTTGTCGAACGGGTAGGCGTCGCGCACCAGGCGCGCCGTGGTGTCCTGCAGCATCTGCTGCTCTTCGCTCAGTTTGAAGTCCACGGTCAGGCCCTCACAGCTCGAGAATCATCTTGGAGACGATGTTCTTCTGGATTTCGTTGGAGCCGCCGAAGATCGACAGCTTGCGCAGGTTGAAGTACTGGCTGGCCGGCGCGGCCGAGTAGTCCGCGTGCAGCGCCTCGCTGCCCAGCTCGAACTCGTCCTCGATGAAGGGCAGCGCGTAGGGGCCGAGTACCTTGCGCAGCAGGTGGCTGATGGCCTGGCGGATCTCCGTGCCCTTCACCTTGAGGATCGAGCTTTCCGCGCCGGGCACGCCGCCTTCGCGGGCGGCGGCGAGGATGCGCAGGGTGCTCATCTCGATGGCCATCAGCTGCATCTCCACTTCCGCCACCTGGGCGCGGAACAGCGGGTCGTCGAGCATCGGCTTGCCGTCGCACAGCTCGCGGCTGGCGACCTGCTTCAGGTGCGCGAGCACCGCCTTGGACGCGCCGATGCCGGCCAGGCCGGTGCGCTCGTAGGTCAGCAGGTACTTGGCGCAGGTCCAGCCTTCGTTCTCGCGGCCCACCAGGTTTTCCACCGGCACGCGCACGTTGTCGAAGAACACCTCGTTGACCTCGTGCTCGCCGTCCAGGGTGATGATCGGGCGCACGGTAATGCCGGGCGTGTTCATGTCGATCAGCAGGAAGCTGATGCCGCGCTGCTGCTGCGCCTCGGGGTCGGTGCGCACCAGGCAGAAGATCCAGTCGGCGTGCTGGCCGAGGGTGGTCCAGGTCTTCTGGCCGTTCACCACGTAATGGTCACCGTCGCGCACGGCGCGGGTCTTCAGCGACGCGAGGTCGGAGCCGGCGCCCGGCTCGGAGTAGCCCTGGCACCACCAGTCGGTGCCGTCGAGGATGCGCGGCAGGTAGTGTGCCTGCTGCTCGGGCGTACCGAATTTGATGAGTACCGGGGCGACCATGTTGACGCCGAAGGGGATGGTGCGCGGCGCGCCGAAGGCGGCGCATTCCTCTTCGAAGATGTGCTTCTGCACGGCGTTCCAGCCGGTGCCGCCGTACTCCTCCGGCCAGTGCGTGGCGTACCAGCCCTGCTCGGCGAGTACGCGCTGCCAGCGCTGGTGGTCGGCCTTGTTCAGGTGTTTGCCCAGGCGCACCTTGCTGGCGATGTCCTGGGGCAGTTTGCTGCCGAGGAAGTGGCGGACTTCATCGCGGAAGGCCAGTTCGTCGGGGGTGAAATGGATGTCCATGGCGACTCCTCAGAGATCGGCGAAGCGGCGGCCTTCGGCCACCAGGCGTTCGAGTAGCGGTGCGGGCTGCCACCAGGCGCCCAGGCGCTGGTGGAACTCGCGGATTCGTTCGAGCACGCGGGCGAGGCCCACGCTGTCGGCATAGAACAGCGGGCCGCCGCGCCAGGTGGGGAAGCCGTAGCCGTTGACGAAGATCACGTCGACGTCGCTGGCGCGCTGGGCGATGCCTTCGTCGAGGATGTTGGCGGCCTCGTTGATCAGCGCGTAGACGCAGCGCTGGACGATTTCCTCATCGCTGACCGGCGCGCGGGTGATGCCGCGTGCGGCAGCGGCCTGCTCCAGCATGGCCGGCAGCGCCGGGTTGTCCTGGGCGGCGCGGCCGCCTTCGCCGTACTGGTAGAAGCCGGTGCCGGTCTTCTGCCCGAGCATGCCGGCGGCGATCAGGTGATCGAGCACCGTGGGCAGGGTCTGGCCGGGCTTGAGGTGCGGCCGCTGGCGCGAGCGGATCGCGTGGCTGATGTCCAGACCGGACATGTCGCGCACCGCCAGCGGCCCCATGGCCATGCCGAAGGCGCGCAGCGCGCGGTCCACCTGCGCCGGTGTGGCGCCCTCCTCCAGGAGGAATTCGGCCTGGCGGCCGTACTGGAAGATCATGCGGTTGCCGACGAAGCCGTCGCACACGCCGACCACCACCGAGACCTTCTTCAGCTTCTTGCCCAGCTGCATGGACGTGGCGAGCACGGCAGCGCTGGTGGCCTTGCCACGCACCACTTCGAGCAGGCGCATGACGTTGGCCGGGCTGAAGAAGTGCAGGCCGACCACGTCCTGCGGACGCTTCGTGAAGGCGGCGATCTGGTTGAGGTCCAGCGAGGAAGTATTGCTGGCGAGGATCGCACCGGGCTTGCACACGGCATCCAGCTGTTCGAAGACCTGGCGCTTCACCTCCAGGCTTTCGAACACCGCCTCGACCACCACGTCGGCATCGCCCAGCGCGGCGTAGTCGAGCACGCCGCTGATCAGGGCCATGCGCCGCTCCATCTCCCCAGCGTCGAGGCTGCCACGCGCCACGCTGGCGGCGTAGAGGCTGCGAGAGCGGTCGAGGCCGCGTTGCAGGGCTTCTTCATTCACTTCCAGCAGTTGCACCGGGATGCCGGCATTGGCGAAGCACAGCAGGATGCCGACGCCCATGGTGCCGCCACCGATGACGGCGGCGCGGCGGATGTCCCGTGGCTGCACATCGGCATCCAGGCCATCGACCTTGGCGGCTTCGCGTTCGGCGAAGAAGGCGTGAATCAGCGCCGCGCGCTGCGGCGATTCCATGCACTGCATGAACAGCTCGCGCTCGCGCACCAGGCCTTCGCGCAACGGCAACTGTGTCGCCGCTTCCACTGCATCGATGCAGCGCAGCGGGGAGAACTGGCCGGGCAGACGCTTCTGCACTTCGCCGCGCTTGTGGGCGATCAGCTCGGCGAGGCCGTCTTCCTGCACGCGCTCGTTGCGCTCGCCGGTGCGGCGCGGGCCTTTGCCGTCGGCCAGCAGGCGCTGGGCGAAGGCGAGGCCGGCGTCGCTGAGATCGCCGTCGAACAGTTCGTCGACGACATGGCATTCGAGCGCTTCGGGGGCGCGGATCGGCGTGCCGGAGACGATCATGTCCAGGGCCTTTTCCACCCCGGCCAGGCGCGGCAGGCGCTGGGTGCCGCCGGCGCCGGGGAGCAGGCCGAGCTTCACTTCCGGCAGGCCGACCTGGGCGTCGCGACGGGCGATGCGGTAGTGGCAGGCCAGGGCGACTTCCAGCCCGCCGCCCAGCGCGGTGCCGTGGATGACGGCGACGCTGGGCTTGCTCGCGCCTTCGAGGATGTCGACCACTTCGGGCAGGGACGGCGCCTGCGGCGGCTTGCCGAACTCGCGGATATCGGCGCCGGCCATGAAGGTGCGCCCGGCGCACACCAGCACCACGGCGCGCACCTGCGGATCGGCCTCGGCCTGCTGGAAGGCGGCGAGCAGCCCGGCGCGAACGGGCTGTCCGAGGGCGTTCACCGGTGGGTTGTCGACCGTCACCAGGGCAATCTCGCCCCGGCGTTCGAGCTGTACCACATCTGACATGCTGGACTCCGTCTGGTCTTGTTATCACGGAAGCGTTGCAATGGAATGTTGTTCCGCTGTGCAGAATACGATGTTGAATTTTTCTTGTCGAGTAGCGATGCCGACCGGGCTCTTGTAGGAGCGAGCTTGCTCGCGAACCGCGCAGCTCCGGTGCTCCCGAGGGTATTGGTTGGCGAGCAAGCCCGCTCCTACAGGATGGGCGCCGGCACGGGGGCTGGCCCTCACCCCAGCCCTCTCCCAGGGGGAGAGGGAGCCGTTCGGCGCTCTGTGGTTAGTTCGGCGTTACCGGCGAGTGCTGAACGAACGGCTCGCGCTGGACAGTCCCCTCTCCCTCCGGGAGAGGGTTAGGGTGAGGGGTCGCTCTCCCCAGCAGCAACCCAGCCAAAAACAAAAACGCCCTCTCCGGTACCCGGAGAGGGCGCAAGAGCCCCGGCTACGCCCAGCCGGGGCCAAGGAGCAGAACCCTTACTTGGCCCAGCGCCGCAGGTCCGACGGCGTGTAGTCGCTCATCTTCGCGTGCTGGCCGGTCTTCAGGCCGCTGGTTTCCTCGTTCATCAGGCCGTTGACGAAGTAGCGCCCGCTGATCAGGTCGTAGGCCGCGGCCAGCGCCTCGAAGGTGAACTGCTTGTCGTAGTACGGCATGGCGTGGGACTGGTAGTTGCGCCACAGCTCGCCGCGGCTGTCGTAGTACTCGCCCAGCAGGATGTTCCAGCTGTCCTCGTCGAGGTAGTAACGGCGCTTGCTGTAGATGTGTCGCGCGCCGGGCTTGAGGGTGGCCTCGACGACCCACACGCGGTGCTTCTCGAAGCGCGCGAGGTCCGGGTTGATATGGCCGGTCTTGAGGATGTCGGCGTATTTCACCGAGCGGTCGTAGAGGCGGAAGCTGTTGTAGGGCACGAACAGTTCCTGCTTGCCCACCAGCTTCCAGTCGTAGCGGTCCGGCGCGCCGTTGAAGCCGTCGAGGCTGTCGGCGGTGATCATGCCGTCGCTGTAGCGCGCGCTGTTGTCGTAGGCGATCAGCGGGGCGCGGCGCACCCGGCGCTGGCCGGGGATGTACTGCCAGGCCGCGCGGGGCTCGGCCACCTGGTCCATCGGCTCGTGGCTGAGTACCGCCTCGCCGGAGAGGCGCGCCGGTTCCAGCACGCGGGTCTTGAACAGGTAGAGCAGGTTGGCGTCGGCCGGCAGGTCGTCCACCGTCTCGGCGTAGTTCATCTCGGTCTGCGAGCGCACCAGGGCGTAGACGCCGTTCTCCTTCACGTTGGCCGAGCTGAAGGTGCGTTCCAGGCTGCCGCCGCGGTAACGGGTGACGTGGTTCCAGATCGCCTCGACGCCCTGGGTGGGCAGCGGGAAGGGCACGCCGCGCTGGTAGTCCAGCACGCCGTTGCCGCCGTCGGCGAGTCGGGCCTTGCCGGCGTTGTCGCGGGTGGCGGCGTAGATCGCGTCGGGCAGCCGCGCGCTGCGGTGGCTGGGGTAGACGTTGATCCTGTAGGTGTTGGGGTAGCGCTTGAGCATCGCCTGCTCGCCGGGGCTGAGCCACTGGCTGTACTGTCCGGCGTTGGCCGGGGTGATGGTGAACAGCGGTTTCTCGCCCGCGTAGGGATCGGCATAGCCGCCCTTGGCGTCGACCTTCCCGGCATCGGGTTTCAGGCCGCCGTCCCAGGCGGGGATGCTGCCGTCGGTGTTGGCGGCCTTCTCGGCGCCGACCGGCGTCAGGCTGTTGCCCAGGTCGGCAGCGCTGTTGACTGTGTTGGCGGCTTGGGCGCAGAACGCCAGGCCCATGGCCAGCGCCAGGGCGGAGATTTTCGTAAGGTGCATGGGGCGGTTCCTCAGAAGTCGACCTTGGCGCTGACGCTGTAGAAGTCGCGGTCGTCGAGCGTGCTGTACTTGTTGGAGCCGAAGAAGCTGTTGTAGCCGAACTCCAGGCTGTAATCGTTGAGGTAGTTGAACGCCAGCGAGAGGCCGGCGGCCATCTGCCCTTGCTGGAACGGGCCGCCCGGATCGTAGGAGTAGCCCTCGACGTCGTGGCGGAAGTTCAGCGAGGGCAGCATGTTCACCCCCGGCAGCACGTCGCTGTATTCCAGGCCGGCGCGCAGGCGATAGCCCCAGGACCAGGGCGTGGTGAAGCCGTCGTCGGTGCAGTAGCGGTTGGTCACGCCGCTGGCGGCGGTGTTGCACTTCGTCCCGTTGAGCGGGGCGCTGCGGCCGAAGGCGGAGTTGCGCCCCAGGCGCTCGTCGCCCAGGTCGCCCACGTGCACCACGCCGGCTTCGCCGAGCAGGGTCAGGCGCGTGGCGCCGAGCACGTTGTCGATGATCTGGGTGGCCGACGCGGTCATCTGCCAGACCGGCTTGCGTGCCCAGCCGTCGAGGGTCCGGCCGGTGGTGGAGGCGTTGGCCGGTACGTCATCGATAGCCGAGCTGCCGGACGGGCCGGTGATCATCGCCACGTTCATGTCCGGGCCGTTGTAGGCCACCGGCATGTTCGGCCGGTAGCTCAGCTCCGCCGCCAGCGAGGTGCCCCAGCCGGGCAGCGCGCCGTTGATGCTCATGCCGTAGAGGTGGATGTTCTCCGGGAACGCGGCGGCGTACACCGGCCCCTGCACGCGGCCGATGGGGAAGTTGCCTGGCTTGCTGGTGTCCCGCGCGGTCAGCTCCAGGTAGGGCAGGCGCGCGTGGTAGTTGACGTAGTAGAACGCCGCCTCGGCGTCGTTCAGCGAGCTGATCAGCGTGCGCAGGGCGACGCCCCACTGGCCCTGGTCGGACGGGTCCTGATCATCGCCGTGGGAGGCGTACAGGCCGCTGGCCTGCATCTGCGCGTCGGTCTGCACCTGGCTCAGGTACAGCGGGCCGCAGCCGGGCTGGATGGCGTCGCTGGTGGCGAAGAAGGTGCCGCAGCCATCCATCACGCTGGGTCGCCAGTTGTACTGGTAGAAGCCTTCCAGGTTGACCCGGTCGGTCAGGCCGAGGTTGAAGGAGAGCATCTCCACCGGCAGCTGGCCTTCCTTGATGTCCACGCCGGGCTTGTTGAAGGCGCTGTAGTCCAGCGGGTTGATCACGTTGATGCCGTTCTGGATCAGGATCGCCTCGCCCCAGGACAGCACCTGCTTGCCCAGCTTGAGGTTGAGCGGGTGTTCGTCGAGGTCGAAGTCCTTCCACAGGTAGGCGTCCAGCGTGTCGAAGCCGTGGAAGCGCGCCAGGGTCGGCCAGCCGCTGTCGTTGAAGTCCTTGAAGCGGCCATCGCCGGTTTCGTAGGCGTGGTCGTACCAGTACTTGAAGCGGACGAAGGCGCCCTGCCCCTGGCCTTCCAGACTGAAGTCGGTGAGGCCCTTGAACATCTGCGAGATGGGGTCGCCCTTCCTGAAGTTCAGGCGGTTGTCGTCGGCGCTCACGCTGCTGCCGTCGGCGTTATCGATGTGCTGCGCCTGGACCGCGTTGGCGTGGGTCATCAGGTGCCGGTTCGGGTCCTGTGCGGACCAGCTGGCGCCCAGGCTCAGGGTGGTCTTGGTCGACAGGCTCCAGTCGTCGTTCAGCTCGAAGGTGGTGGCCTGCGCAGGAATCGCGCCGCCGACAGCGAGGGCAAGCAGGAGAGGTGTGCAGTGTTGGCGCCGCCCCAGAGACGGAATGGGGGCAGGGGCCGGATGGATTCTTGTCATTATGGGCTCCGGTTGGTTTTACCGCGGGCCCACCATGCCTGGCGCAGGCTTTGGGGCCGCAAGCCGGGCAAGACAAAAACCGATCATGCGGCGCCGCGCCGCGCGTTGCCTCAGGAATGCCCCAGGCGGAACTGCTTGGGGGTGATGCCGAAGCGCTTGCGGAAGGCACGGATGAAATTGCCGCTCTGCCGGTAGCCGATGCGCTCGGCGATGCGCTCGATGGGCTGGTCCGAGGAGCGCAGCCAGATGCGCGCCAGGCTCAGCCCGTCGCCCTCCCCGGCCTCCCGTACGCCGCCCCACTGGCGGCGCAGGCTCTGGTAGAGGAATTCGTTGGCGCCGGGCAACGGTGTGTCCAGTTGCGCGCTGGGCAACGAGAGGAAGGGCGAGTCCGTCCGCCGCCAGGGCACGCCCCATTGCGCCAGGACTTCGCCGCAGCGCTGGCGCGGGCCGATGCCCACTTCGAGGAACAGCTCCCGTGGCGTGCTGCCGACCCGCCGGGCGATATTGCGCACCAGGGTCAGCACGGCCGCGTCCAGGCCGAAGTGGTGCAGCTCGCGGTCCACCGGGCTGAGGTGCAGCCGGGTGGCGTCGCCCTCCTGGGCGAGCCGCACCTCGACGCAGTTGGTCACCGTTGGCACGTGCTCGCAGAAAGCGGCCAGGCTGGCGCCCAGGGTCGGCGCCGAGTCCAGCAGGATGTTCAGCCCCTGCAGACAATGGGTGGCCATGCCGTTGACCAGCTCGCAGCCGAACTGCGGATTGCCGCTGGCGCGCTCGCACTCCCTCCAGAGCAACTCCACCTGGGCTGCCGGAATGCGCGCGCGGTGGTTGGCCAGCAGCGCTTCGGCGATGCCGGCATGGGCGCGCAGCTCGACGGCGCTCAGGCCGAGCCGCGCGGCGTGCAGCAGGATGGTGCTGGCAAAGGCACTGGAAGCGAACAGCAGAGGCGACATGGCGGTGCACCGCAGCAGAGACCGGTTTACTAGATCAGCTCGCTCTGCTATCCATCAAATTCATTCGACTCAACACTTTGATGCATGGAGCGCATGATGGAGCTGAGACAACTTCGCCACCTGGTCGCCCTTGCCGACTTCCAGAACTTCCAGCGCGCCGCCGATGCCATCGGTCTGAGCCAGTCGGCGCTGAGCCGCAGCATCCAGACCCTGGAGCGCGACCTGGATTGCGAGCTGGTGGACCGCCAGAGTCGCGACTTCCGCCTCACCGGCCAGGGCCAGCTGGTGCTGCAGCACGCGCGCCGCCTGCTGGCCGGCAGCCGCTCGCTGCGCAACGAGCTGGAGCAGTACAACGGCCTGAATGCCGGCGAGCTGCGCTTCGGTTGCGGCCCCTACCCTGCCCAGTTGCTGGTGCCCGAGGCGATGGCGGACTTCATCCGCGCGCACCCGGCCATCGACGTCGGCTTTCTGATGGGCGACTGGGAGCAGATGGCCCAGCTGCTCAAGGAACAACAGGTGGAATTCTTCGTCGGCGACGCCCGTGGCTTCGCTGGCGATCCGGACTACGACGTGCGCTGGATGGACCTGCGACCGGGGCGCTTCTTCTGCCGTGTCGACCACCCTCTGGCCGGGCGGCATTCGCTGAAGCTCGGCGAGCTGCTCGACTATCCGCGGGTGGGCACGCGTATCCCGCCGCCGCTGCGCAAGGTGCTGGCCGAGGTGATCGGCGAGCGGGATTTCCACATGAACATCGAGTGCGCGCAGTTCGCCGCCATCCTGCATATCGTTGCGCGCTCCGACGCGGTCGGCCTGGCGGCGGTGGAAGCGCTGCATGCGCCGGTGCAGCGCGGTGAAGTGGCGTTGCTGACGATCACCGACGTACCCCAGGATCGCCCCGAACTGCGCCTGCACTACGGCATCGTCAGCCGCGCCGGTTTCGGCCTTTCGCCGGCGGCGCAGGCGATGATCGAGGCGATCCTGGCGGCGGATGAGCGTTTGCCGCGTGGCGTTCTTGCCTCGTGACGGGGCGCCCTCGGAATTGCGCCGTACTTTGCTGAGAGGCAACTGCCTCAGACTGTGAGTCCGCGCCCGCTCTTCCCCCTCACCCCAGCCCTCTCCCTCAGGGAGAGGGGGCAATCCGTGCCGGCTGATGACGTGGATTAATCCTGCACCGGACCAGTCCCCTCTCCCTCTGGGAGAAGGTTAGGGTGAGGACAGGCCCTTGCGCCGAACTCCTCGCAGGAGCGAACTCCGTCCGCGAAAGGCTCGCCGCGCGCCGAATGTCGATTGCGGACGGAGTCCGCTCCTACGCCCACTGATGCCCAGAAGCGGCCATCAACGCTGCGCGCCCACCTGCCGCGGCAACTGCCGCAGGCCGGCGAAGGCCCGCTGCACGTCGCGGATGGCGCGTTCCATGGCCTGCTCGAAGCGGTAGCGATTCTCCACGTACAGGCACAGTGCGATGCGCACCGGCTGCTCCAGCGGCAGCGGACTCTGGCGCAGGCCGAGCAGCTCGGCGACGCGGCTGGGCAGGGTCAGGCCGTAGGGTCGCTGGTCAGCGACCAGCCGCGCGGCCAGGGCGCTCTGCATGGTCAGCGCGATGTGCCGGCGCTGGCCGCGCAGGCCCAGTTCCAGGTCGATGGGAGCCAGGCCGTCACGGCGCTGGGACACCTGGATCTGCGGCAGCTTCAGGTAGTCCTCCCGCGTGCGTGGCGGCTGCGCCAGGGCCTCGCCATGGGCGAAGACGTACTCGTCCTCCAGCAGCGGCAGCTTGCGCAGGCCGCACTGCTGGGAGAGCGGCTGGTCGATGTCGATCAGCAGGTCGAGTTTGCCACTGCTGAGCTCCTGCAGCGCTTCGCGACGGCGGCTCTGGTAGAAGCGCGGCTGCCAGTCGAAGTCGGGACTTTCCAGCAGCGCCTCCAGCAGGGTTGGCTGGAACACTTCGGGACAGCTGATGCGTAGCGCGCGCGCCGACGCTGGCGCGTGGGCGGCGGGCGTGTGATTGAGGGCTTCGCGCAGGCTGTCCAGCGCCTCGCGGATCGACCCGGACAAGCGATGCGCCACCAGGGTCGGCGCCACGCCCAGATGGGTCTTGATGAACAGCGGGTCGTCGCACAGCTGGCGCAGTGCATTGCTCATCGCCGGCTGGGTCAGGCCCATGACCTCGGCGGCGCGGGTGATGCTGCGCTGGTGGTAGATGGCGTCGAAGGCCAGCAGCAGGTTGAGGTCCAGTTGGCGAAGATCGAGCATGGCGGATACCGCGGTGTGCGCTGAAACGAGCGACGCATGCTAGTGACCGCCCTGCCCCGCGCTGCCAGCCGCACAGGACAATTTCCGATCATGCCGTCGCTGCGCCGACGAGCGTGGTTCGGGCATTCGCCCGGTGAATGCGTTCGGCCCAAGCGCGGAGGCTTGGCATAGTGGCCTTCATCACTCGCAAAGGGGCGCGCCATGAACGAGTTCGAACACCAGTTGCTGGCGGTCAATGGCATCCAGCTGAGCCTCTACAGTGGCGGCCCGGCCGACGGTAAACCGGTGTGGCTGCTGCATGGCTTCCCCGAGTGCTGGCACTCCTGGCAACACCAGATGCGCGCCCTTATCGCCGCCGGTTACCGCGTGTTCGCCCCGGAGATGCGCGGCTACGGCCAGACCAGCGCGCCCGAGGCGGTGGATGCCTATGATGTGCTCACGCTCTGCGCGGATATCCAGGGCGCCATGGACGCCCTGGGCCATGAGCGGGTGGCCATGGTCGGCCACGACTGGGGCGCGCCGGTGGCCTGGCACCTGGCGCTGCTGGAGCCGCAGCGCGTCGAGGTGCTGACCACGCTGTCGGTGCCCTTCGCCGGCCGTGCCAAGCGCCCGCCCGTGGAGATCATGCGCGAGGTGTTCGCCGGCAAGTTCTTCTACATCCTCTACTTCCAGCAGCCCGGCCGCGCCGAGGCGGAGCTGGATGCAGACGTGGCGCTGACCCTGCGCCACTTCCTCGGCGACAACGTACGCCTGGCACCGGACCAGTCGCCGGACGGTCGCCTGTTCGACGGGCTGCCGCCGCCCCCGGAACACCCGGCCTGGTGCAACGCCGAAGACTTCCAGTACTACGTGCGGACCTTCGCGGGACGTGGCTTCCACGGTGCGCTGAACTGGTACCGCAACTTCGAGCGCAGCTGGCAGCGCAGCGAGTCGCTGGTGGGGCGCAAGGTCGAGCAGCCGACGCTGTTCCTGATCGGCGACCGCGACCCCGTCGGGCGCTTCGAGGCCTATACCATCCAGCGCATGCCCGAGCATGTGCCGAAGCTGGAGCAGCACGTGCTGGAGAACTGCGGCCACTGGATCCAGAGCCAGCAGCCGCAGCGGGTCAACGCGCTGCTGCTGGACTTCCTCGCCCGCCACTACCGGGCCTGAGCTGACTTGTGGGTGGGCGAGGCAATGCGTAAGGTCAGCCGGCCAGCCCCGTCGAGCCTTCGCAAGCCATGAGCGTTCGCCCCGCCGATCCGTCCAACGCCTTCTACGCGCCGACCCTGTTGCCGGCCATGGAAGAGCTGTTGTCGCGCGGCATTCCGGGCGCGGAGCTGGAAGCCTGCTTTCGCCGTTCGCTGCTGGAGTTGCGCACGCCGCTGGTGCGCGTGCCGCTGTTCCTCTCGCGGCGCTTCTGGGACCTGGCCGAGCAGGCCAGCGGCGAAGCGGCCATCGGCCTGCTGGCGGGCAAGCGCTTTGCCTCGACGCTGACCAACGGGCTGACCTACCAGTTCGACGTGGCGCCGACGCTCGAATCCGCCTGCCGCTATTTCTGCGAATACTTCCCCTACTTCAACGGCTCGCTGCGTGCGGACCTGCGCGAGAACGAGGGGGAGGTCGCGCTGGTACTCAGCGAACAGGGTGCGCTGCTTTCCGGCCGGCAGAGCCGCGAGTACACGGTGCTGGGCATCTGCAGCCTGCTGCGGCGCAAGCTGCTGGCCAGCGGCATCGACCAGGACCCGCTGCTGGGGATCGATCTGCCGGGGCCGGCGCCGGCCACTGCGCAGGTGCATGAACAGGCGTTGCGCGTGCCGCTGACATGGGGCGCGCCGGAGGTCGTGCTGCACCTGGCGCCCGAGTTGTTCCGCCACCCGTTGTCCCCCGCCAATGCGGAGCTGGAAGGCACCCTGGTGGCGCTGCTGGACCAGGCGCGCAGCCAGACCCAGAGTACGTTGCTGGACGAGGCGGCCGACTACATCGCCCGCGAATTGCCCCAGGGCGCGAGCTTCCAGTCCTTCTGCGAGGGGCGCCACCTCACCGAGCGCACCGCCGCGCGCCGATTGCTCGGCCAGGGCTGGCGCTACAGCGAGTTGCTGGACGAACAGCGCCGTTACCGGGCGCTGGACCTGTTGGAGGAGTCGGCGCTGTCGCTCGCGCAGATCACCGACCAGCTCGGCTACGGCGACCTGCAGAGCTTCTCCCGCGCCTTCGGCCGCTGGTATGGCACCAGCCCGGGCGCATGGCGCGAGAACCTGCCGCGCTGACTCAGGCGTTGCGGCGCATGCCGATGTGCGGGATGTCGTCTTCCAGGTAGACCTCGGTCACCGGGGCGAAGCCGTAGCGACCGTAATAGCCCTGCAGGTGCGCCTGGGCCGACAGGTAGACCGGCAGCCCCGGCCAGCGTTGGGCGATGGCCTGCAGCGCCTGCTCCATGAGCTGGTGGCCCAGGCCGGTACCGCGGCCCTGCGGGGCGATCACCACGCGGCCGATGACCACGTCGCCCTCGTGGCGCTGCGGGTCCAGCAGGCGCAGGTAGCCGATCAGCTGGCCGCCTTCCTTCACCATCAGGTGGCAGGTGTCGCCTTCCAGGTCGAGGCCGTCGACTTCCTGATAGGGGCACTTCTGCTCCACCACGAAGACTTCGGTGCGCAGTTGCAGGAAGGCGTAGAGCTCTTCCTTGGTCAGGTCGCTGTGGTGCTTGCAGGTCCAGTTCAGGGCCATGTCGTGTTCACTCCGGTCATCGAGGCGAGCATGGTAGCGCGCCTCAGACCGGCGCGTGGAAGCGCAGTGTGGTCGAGCCGCCCAGGTGCCGGCGCAGCGCCTCGATGGCGACCTTCACCTTGGCCGGCTGGGCGTCGCGGCGCGGGGTAACGGCGTAGATGCCGAACGGCGGCAGCGACCATTCCGGCAGCAGCCGTACCAGCCTGCCCTCCTCCAGCGCCTCGCGCACTTCCGGCTCCGGCTGGCAGGACACGCCCAGGCCATCGAGGGTGAACTGGCGCAGGGCGATCATGCTGTTGGCCGCTACTCGCGGCTCCAGGCGCAACTTGCAGCCCTCTCCGCCCGGCCCGCTGAAGTTCAGGAAGCCCTGGTGCGCCACGGTGTTCAACGCCAGCCAGTCCATGCCCTGCAACTGCTGCGGATGGTCGATGGCCGGCAGGCGCCGCAGGTAGGCGGGAGCGGCGCAGATGATGTTGTTCCACTCCGCCAGGTGCCGCGCCACCAGGCTGGAATCGGACAGGCTGCCGACGCGGATGGCGAGGTCGATGCGCTGCTCGATCAGGTCGATCTGCTCGTCATGGAAGAACAGCTGCAGGCGCAGCTGACGGTGATTCTCCAGCAGCGGGCGCAGTGCCTCGGTGATCAGCTTGCCGGAGAAGCCCACGGGCGCCGCCAGGCGCAGTTCGCCCACGGGCGCCTCGCGCCATTCGCCCAGGCGCTGCTCGGCCTCCTCGGCGATCGCCAGCATCTGCGCACAGCTGCGGTAGAAGGCCTCTCCCGCTTCGGTCAGCGTCAGTTTGCGGGTGGTACGGTGCAGCAGCGTCACCTGGGCGTGGGCTTCGAGCTTGCGGATCTGCTGGCTGACCGCCGAGGGCGTCATCCCCAGCGCTTCGGCCGCCGCGGCCATGGAGCCGCGGGCGACCACAGTGGCGAACACCGCCATGCCGCGAAGATTGTCCATTGTGAAGCTCCGCTAAAGAGTGAAAGGCAAAATAGCGGGTTTTTCCCTTGATTGCCGCAGCCTAGGATGTCATCTCCCAAAATGGAGAAGAGACAAGATGCCTGCGAGCCATGCCACCGTCGCCACCCCGGAAGCCGCCAAGTACCTCAAGCGGCTGTGCAACCACTTCGCCCACAAGCTGCCGGTCGAGCTGACCGAAGAGCGCGGCGTACTGACCTTCGATTTCGGCACCTGCCGCCTGCAGGCCACCGCTGAAGAGCTGCAACTGCAAGCCGAAGCCGCCACCGCGGAAAGCCTCGAGCGCCTGCAGAGCGTGGTGGTCAGCCACCTCGATCGATTCGCCTGGAAAGAAGGCCAACTGCCGGTGAACTGGCAAGCGGCCTGACGTCGCTGCGCAAAAAGCGCAAAACGAAAAAACCCGGCCAAGGCCGGGTTTTTTGTTGCCTGGAAAAAGCCAGGCGGCGCCGAGATTTCGTGACTATATCTCAGTCATTCGATCATGTTCTGGCCGATCCTGTGGGATCGAATAGCTAAATGACCAAAAGAAATAACCATGATCTTTTGATCGCTTTTTGATCGAATCATAAAGTCAATACTTTGAAACATCTTGTAACCGTGTGGCCACTTTTACCCCGAGTTATCCACACGGTCGATGCGCAAAATCTGCACAGAACGGCCCTTTACCCGGAAAGCGGCCTGGTACGGCCAGCGCTCCACCGGCAATTCGCGTACGCCGGGCACCTCGCTGGGCACTCCACCGCTGCTTAGCTCCAGGTTCGCCAGCGGGCTCACCTGCTCGACGATGTCCTGGATGGCCCGCAGCGCCTTTTCCGGGCCGATCAGCACGACGTAGTGGTCGTAGATGGCGTCCAGGTCGGCCGCGGCCTTGTGCGTCCACTGCAGGCTCATGCCAGGCCCCACTTGGCTTCGATGACGGCGTGTTCCAGCAGATGGCCGGCATCGGCGTCCGCCATCCCTTCATCGATGGCCGCCACGTGCCAGCTCTGCCGCTCCAGGTACTGCGCCAGGGCCTGGCGCAGGTGGTACGGGCGGTCCCGGTGGGTGGCGCGGGCCAGTTGGTCCAGCGCCGCCACAAGGGCGTCATCGGCGCGGAACGAGACAACGGTGGTCACTTTTTGAACAGCTCCGTTTACGCTGTATACAGTGTTTACAACGATAACATACGTATACGAATCAAGCGCTTGGCTTGGCGGAGATTTTCCGGAAAAGCTTGCCGCAGCCTTTCTGGCGTGGGCTTTGCGGCGACTTTCGCGCTGGCGAAAGCTGGCTTGCTGCTTCGGGGATTGGCTGGCGGGGGCCGGCATCGCAGGCTGCGACAGGCCTTTCGAGCCGCCACAACAAGGAGAATCTCCATGCCTGATGTCTTCCCACAGCCCCTGGACGCCGCCCAGGTCCCACGCTTCGCCGGTATCCCCAGCTTCATGCGCCTGCCCATCTTCGAGGACCCGGCGCAGCTGGATATCGCCCTGCTCGGCGTGCCCTGGGACGGCGGCACCACCAATCGTGCCGGCGCCCGCCACGGCCCGCGGGAGGTGCGCAACCAGTCGAGCCTGATGCGCAAGGTGCACCATGTCAGCCACATCGCGCCCTATGACCTGCTGCGCATCGGCGACATCGGCGACGCTCCGGTGAACCCCATCGACCTGCTCGACTCGCTCAAGCAGATCGAGGGGTTCTACCGGCGCATCCATGCCGCCGGTACCGTGCCGCTGTCGGTGGGCGGCGACCACCTGGTGACCCTGCCGATCTTCCGCGCTTTGGCGGCCGAGCGGCCCATCGGCATGGTGCATTTCGATGCCCATTCCGACACCAACGACCGCTACTTCGGCGACAATCCCTACACCCACGGCACGCCGTTCCGCCGCGCCATCGAGGAGGGCCTGCTGGACCCGAAGCGCACGGTGCAGATCGGCATCCGCGGTTCGATCTATGACGCCGACGATGAAGCCTTCGCCATCGAGCAGGGCATCCGCGTGATCCACATGGAGGAGTTCGCCGACCTGGGCGTGGAGGCCACGCTGGCCGAGGTTCGCCGGGTAGTCGGGCAGGGCCCGACATACGTCACCTTCGACGTCGACGTACTCGACCCGGCCTTCGCGCCCGGCACCGGCACGCCGGAGATCGGCGGTATGACCACGCTTGAAGCGCAGCACCTGGTCCGTGGCCTGCAGGGGCTCAACCTGATCGGTGCGGACGTGGTGGAAGTCTCGCCGCCGTTCGACCAGGGCGGGGCGACCGCGCTGGTCGGCGCCACCATGCTGTTCGAGCTGCTCTGCGTGCTGGCCGACTCGATCGCCGCACGCCGCTGACCATCGCGGGGGTTCACGGGGCGGCGCGCTCGGCGCTATAACGGAAGGCCTGCGCGCGCCGCCACGAGAACTCCGATGCTGGGCAATCTTTCCGATATCGACCTGCGCCTGCTGCGCACCTTCTGCACGATCGTCGAGGCCGGCGGCTTTACCGCCGCCCAGGTGCGCCTGAACACCAGCCTGTCACGGCTGAGCGTGCTGGTGCGCGACCTCGAACTGCGCCTGGGCTACTCGCTGTGCCGGCGCGGCAGCAGCGGCTTCCAGCTCACCGAGGAAGGCCAGCAGCTGTATGAGGCGGCGCTGGAGCTGTTCGCCGACATCGAGCGCTTCCGCGAGCAGGTGACGGGCCTGGCTGGCCGCGACCGCGAGGTGCTGCAGCTGGGCTGCGTCGACGGTGTGCTGGGCCAGCAATGCTGGCCGCTGCCGCTGGCGATCCGCTTGTTCCGCGAGCGTTATCCGCGGGTGCGCCTGAACCTGCACACCCAGCGCCCGGACGAGCTGGAGAACGCCGTGCTGGAGGAGCGCCTGCAACTGGCCATCGGCGCGTTCCACCATCGGTTGTCGGGCCTGTGCTACCAGTTGCTGTTCCGCGAGCAGCAGAACCTCTATTGCGCCCAGGGGCATCCGTTCTTCGAGCGTGTGCTGGACGAGCCTTCCCTGGAGCAGATCTGCGCGGCCGAGTACGTCGGACGCGGCTACATGGCTGAAAGCCGGCGGCCCCACGGCCTGGTGTTCACTCGCGCGACCAATGCCTACAGCATGGAGGCCATCGCCAACCTGCTGTTCAGCGGCGCCTTCATCGGCTACCTGCCCACCCACTATGCTGCCCAGTGGGTGGCCGACGGGCGCCTGCGGGCGATCCGTCCGACGCAGCTGGCCTTCGTTTCGGAATTCCACTGCGTGACCCGCCAGGGTGCGGAGCCGGGCGAGGTGCCTGGGGCATTCCTCGATGCGCTGGCACGTGCCCAGGCCGAGCTGGGCAGCGGCGAACCGGCCGACTGAGCCCTTTACACCGGCTGGGTGAGCAGCCAGGTGTAGAGCTCCTGCAGCAGGGCATCGCCGGCAGACGAGTCGGCCATCAGGTAGTAGCCCGACCAGTTGTCCCAGCCGCTCCTGAGCATGACGGCGCCCAGGCGGAAATGCGGGCCGATACTGGCATCGAGGGCGCTGCCCATGTGATCGTGCTCGATACCTGACGCACCCCGCGTGTGCAGATGCTCCAGCAAGGCCGGCCACAGGTTGCCGGGATCGTCCTCCATGTCCAGCGACAGGTGGCCCTGGGCAGTCCGGGAGAGCAGCGGCGCGGTGGGCATGGATTCAGCCAGTTCTGACAGGAGGAGAGATGGACAGAGTACACCGGGGTGGCTGCCACTGCGGCCAGCTGCGCTACGAGTGCGACGCCGAGCTGAAGGACGTCGCCCATTGCCACTGCTCGATCTGCCGACGCACCACTGGCGGCATCGTCACCACCTGGGTCACGGTGCCCAGGGCGAGCTTCCGCTGGACCCACGGCACGCCCGCTGAATACCGGTCGTCACCGCCTTGCGTTCGTTACTTCTGCGCCACTTGCGGCGCGCAGCTGGCGCTGTTCACCGATCAGGCGCCGCAGACGATGGACCTGACGACAGCGACGCTGGATGAGGTCGCCACGGTGCTGCCGGACCGGCACATCTGGGTGAACAGCCGCCTGCCGTGGATTCACCTGGACGAGCATCTGCAAGAGGAGTGGGAAGAGAAGCTCTGAGCCACCGGTGAGCGTTGGTTCGCGGCTCAATCCTTGGAGCGGGCAGAGGCGAAGTAACCCAAGCGCTCATGCTCTTCGTAGGAGCGGATTTATCCGCGATGGCAACCGGCGCGATGCGGGCTGATCGCGGACAGAGTCCGCTCCTACGGTGCCCACCTATCCCGCAAATGCTCGCCCAAGGCACCGTAGGAGCGGATTCATCCGCGATTGGCTGCCGGCTGCGCAGGCGTTCACGCTCAGGGCAGCTCCAGCCCGCCCGAGGCCTTGTGCAGTTCGCGCAGGTGCGCGCCGATCTGCTTGGTGTTGGCTTCCAGTGCGGCCAGCTCGTCGCGGCGCTCGGGAGTGAGCAGGGCGCGCACCTCGCGATCGAGGTTGTCGCTGAGCTGGCGCAGGCGCTGCTGGCGTTGCTGCGTCTGTTTCTCCAGGGTCGCCGTTTCCGGCGCCTGGGGCAGGCCGTAGCCGCCGTCGAGCAGTTCCGCTGGGCGACTGAGGAAGCCGCTGTCGTCGAGGATCTGCTGCAGCGTCTTGCCGGCGGCGGCAAGGTCGGGCTTGGCCTGCATCGCCTCGCGGTTGCCCAGGTACTGCTGCTTGAGATCGTCCTGGGCGAGCAGCAGCTGGCGGCGCAGCGAGGCCTGCTCCAGCAGCAGAAGGGCGGCGCTGGCGCGCAGGTCGGCCTTGTCGAACCACTGGCGACGCTCCACGGCGGGCAGCGCAAGCCAGTCCTCCACCTTGTCCTGCGGGACGTTCATGCGCTTCTTCAGCACGTCGAACATCGCCTGGTAGCGGTCGCGGAAGGAGTCGAAGCGGTAGCCCAGGCGCAGGGCTTCCTTGGGGTTGTCGAGGACACTGGCGTCGGCGATGCCCTTGTTCTCCAGCAGGCCTAGGACGCCGTAGGGAGTGATGCTGTCCGCCGTCTGCAGGCTCTGCCGCTGGATACCGCTGCGCAGCAGCTTGAGCGTCTCCACCGCGCAGTTGTTGGACAGGAAGTAGTAGTTGCCGTCGTAGCTCCAGTGGCTCTGCGCCGAGCGCTCCACCAGGCTGGCGACTTCATCGCGGCTCAGCTTGAGCGGAATCGAAGCGAGGCTGCGCAGCTCGATCTTGGTGTACTCCTCGATCACCTGGGACAGCGGCAGCACGAACAGGCGCGACGGGTAGGCGCCGGTCAGGCCGTCCCAGCTGGACAGCTGCAGGTCGCCGACGAAGGCGCGGTAGGACAGCACCAGGTGCTGGTCCAGGTCCAGGCGGCAGTCCGGGCCGCGCGGGCGCCCCGGCGCGCAGACCACCAGGCGCAGCATGGTGTGGCCCCAGCGGCTGGCGATCTCGGTGTTGGCCTCGGCGATCAGGTAGTCGACTTCGTAGACCCGCTCCGGGTCGAGGTAGCCCAGCGGCTGGCGGCCGAAATCGCGGCCGGCGTTGAGGTAGGCGTACTGCGTCGAACAGGCGTCGTGCGGGCGCTCGCCGAAGCGTTCGGCGTAATAGCGGTACAGCGCCGGCCGACGGCAGGCGAAGCTGCGGTCGAGGAGGAAGTACTCCATGTTCACCGCGACGTATTCGCGCGGGTTGGTCAGCTCGTAGCGGTCCGGGCTGCGCAGCAGGAAGCGGTTGTGCTGTTCGCGCTCGCCATGCTTGCCGGCGTATTGCGGCCAGCCGGCCAGGTCGAGCAGCCGCGGGTCGTCGGAGAGGGTGAAGCGGCGGCCGTTCTGGCCGCGGCATTCAGCCGGCGCGCCGACGCGGCCCAGGCTCTTGTCGCGCAGCGTGCAGCGGCGGATCACCTGACCTTCGTCGGTTTCCCAGAGGCGCGCGCGGTCGTAGAGATGGGTGAGCTCGTGGAGCAGGGTGGCCAGCAGTTCGCGGCGCAGGGTGCCATGGGTGCGGCCGGTCTGTTCGGTGGCGGCGCTGCCGTCGGTGAGCGGGCCGAGATAGCGGGTGTTCAGGGCGATGGCGCCGGGGCGCAGGGTGCGGCCCATGCCATTGCTGGGCAGGTCGTCGCGCCATTGCACCTCGACGCGGCGGTCCAGGCGCTCGACGAAGCGCGGCGGCAGGGTCTGCAGGGCTTCGTCGAGGAGCTGCTGGCTGGCCTGGCGCTGGGCGGCGTTCAGGCCATCGTCGGCCAGTTCCAGGCGCAGCGCGGCCTGGCTGCTGGCGGCGACGGTCAGTGCCAGGGCCGCCAGCCAGCGGCCAGCCCGGAGCTTCACAGCGCGAGGATGGCTTCGGCCAGGTCCTGGTCGGAGGCTTCACGCGCCTGCGGCACCTGCTCGCGCAGCACCTTGAACGCCGCTTCCAGCTGGGCGCCACGGATCGCGCCGTCACTGCCGACGTAGCTGGCGGCGTCGTCGCGGGCTTCGCGGACGACCTTCATGTCACGCACCGAGGTGGTGGTGTCGGAGGTGAAGTCGATGCTGCGGGCGAAGGCGTTGGTGGTGATGTTGAACACGCGGACCACCGAGTGGGCCTGGGCGCCGGACGCGCAGGCTGCAAGCAGCAGGCCGAGGATCAGGGGGCTCTTGGAAAGCGAGCTGAGGCGCATGGATGTCTCCGAAAGGGCAGCGGGAGCTGCACACAACTTTATTTGGCAAGAATTGCTTCGGCCAGTTCCCGATCGTTTGCCGCCAGTGCCGGGTCGTTCTGCCGCAGCCAGTGCAGTGCCGCTTCCAGGCGCGCGCCCCTTGCAGCGCCATCCGTGGCGACGAACTGGGCCGCATCGTCGCGTGCGCCGCGCAGCAGCTTGTTGTCGAATGGCGCACTGGTCACTTGGCTGGTGGCATAGCTGGTCATGACCGGGAACTGGGTCGTCTGGTCGAAAGCCTGGGCAGGCAGGGAACAGGTCAGTAGCGGCAGCAGGAACAGCAATGTACGCATGGCGGAAAGGATCGAAAAAACTCGGCCGCCAAGGCTAACGGAATGCGCCGGGGAGAGCCAGCGCGGAGCGCCGGGCGAGAGGCCCGGCGCGGCGGGAAGGGCGGATCAGATGGTCAGGATCGCCTGGGCCAGCTGCTGGTCGTTGGCCGCCAGGGTCGGCAGCTTGCTGCGGATGTGGGCGAGGGCGGCTTCCAGGTGCGCGCCGCGGATCTGTCCCTGGCTGGCAACGAAGGAAGCAGCGTCATCGCGGGCTTCGAGGACGATCTTGTCGTCCTTGAACGAGTCGCTGATCTTCGAGGTGCCATCGGACGTGGCGCCGGTGGCGCGCACCGACAGGTCGGTGGTGTAGACGAAACTGGTGGCGAAGGCGCCGGTGGTGCAGCCGATCAGGGCAGCGGCAGCGATCAGGCGAAGGCTGTTCTTCATGGAAGTGGCTCCGGATAAGACCATGCAAGGTGGCCGGGGCGGCCACTCTACCTGGGGTCAGACTAGCCAAGACTGATCGGCGTCACCAGCGTTCAGCGCCAGAAGGGTTTCGAGATTTCGCGCACACGCTCGCTGGGGCTGACGCCGATATCCGCCAGCTGCAGGCTGGACAGTTCGGCGAGTTGGCGGCGGGTGCGGGCATTGCGCAACCATTCGCCGAAGATGCCGGGCAGGCGGCGCAGCAGGGATGCAGGGCGGGGGGTGAAGTGCGAGGAAGACAGTGTGCGTTCCATGGCAGGCCTCCTGAAGACCGAATCGGACGGTCGGTACAGGCTCGCACTCGCGGGCGCGGCGCATCAGGGGCAGCGACGGGATATTGCGGGGGTACAGCGACGGGAAAAACAGAACTGTACCGCCCTCGAATGGGGTGGCTGTTCCAGAAGAAACGAAGCAGAGGGGAATGCAGGGGAAGAGGCTTCGAGTTGCCACGGGCCGCTCCAGATGAGCGGCCTCAGGCAAACTACCAGTACAGTTACGGCGAGCCTGAAGAATGTGGCTCAGTTGTACTGTTGAATCAGCGCCAGAACGGCTTGTTCAGTTCGGCGTAACGCTGGGCTTCGCTGATGCCGGCGTCGGCCAGCAGGCGGGAGTCCAGGCGGGCCAGCTGACGGCGGCTTTCCATGCGGCGCTGCCACAGGCGGACGGTGCCGACGAGGCCACGGTGGGCGCTGGAGGTGCTACGGGTGGTGCTCAGAGCTGCGGAACCGAGGGTACGTTCCATGGTGGTCATCCTTCTCGCTTGTGGCGAGTAGTCAAGTTGCTGAATGGATTGAGCATATGATCTGACTTTTTAGTCAGGGATGACAGGTACAGTTGCACTGTATTGCAGCTGCTCAGCCGATTGTAATTTCGAACTGTAATGGTCTTTTTCGGGGCGAACTGTACCGCTGCGCTCCATTCTGGTGCGCAATTGGTGGGCGTCTGAGGTTTTTAGCAGGTGCCGGTCAGGGTAGCGGCGGGGGAAGCTGAACAGTTGGTGCGGGATAAAAATCTGTTCAGGAGTGTTTTTACGTGGTTTTTTTCCGGCTGTAAACCCTGGCGGGCCATTCATTGCTGAATGGCCCGCCAGGCGTCTGCAATCAGCTCGCCGCCAGCATGTGGCCGCGTTCTTCCAGATTGATATGCCACTCCAGGGCCTCGCGCAGGATGTGCGGAGTATGCCCGCCGCGCTCGCAGGCGGCATCGAAGTAACTGTTCAGGGCATCGCGGTAGGATGGGTGCACACAGTTGTCGATGATCACCCGGGCGCGCTCGCGGGGCGCCAGGCCACGCAGGTCGGCCAGGCCGACTTCGGTGACGAGAATGTCGACGTCGTGCTCGGTGTGGTCGACGTGGCTGACCATCGGCACCACGCTGGAGATGTTGCCGCCCTTGGCGATGGACTTGGTGACGAAGATAGCCAGGTGCGCGTTGCGGGCGAAGTCACCCGAGCCGCCGATGCCATTCATCATCTTGGTGCCGCCCACATGGGTGGAGTTGACGTTGCCGTAGATGTCGAACTCCAGCGCGGTGTTGATGCCGATGATGCCTAGGCGACGTACCACTTCAGGATGGTTGGAGATCTCCTGCGGACGCAGCACCAGCTTGTCCTTGTAACGCTCCAGGTTGCCGAACACATCGGCGTTGCGCCGCGCCGAGAGGGTGATGGAGCTGCCCGAGGCGAAGCGCAGCTTGCCGGCGTCGATCAGGTCGAAGGTCGAGTCCTGGAGTACTTCGGAGTACATGGTCAGGTTCTCGAAGGGCGATTCGATCAGGCCACACATCACCGCGTTGGCAATGCTGCCGATGCCGGCCTGCAGCGGGCCGAGGCTGTTGCTCATGCGGCCGGCGTCCACCTCACGCTTGAAGAAGTCGATCAGGTGGTTGGCGATGCCCTGGGTTTCGTCGTCCGGCGGCAGCACGGTGGATGGCGAATCCGGCTGGTCGTTGACGACGATGGCGACGATCTTTTCCGCCGGGATCGGGATGGCGGTGCTGCCGATGCGGTCATCGACCTTGGTCAGCGGAATAGGCGTGCGGGTCGGGCGGTAAGTCGGGATATAGATGTCGTGCAGGCCTTCCAGGTTGGGGTTGTGCGCGACGTTGATCTCAACGATCACCTGCTTGGCGAAGATCGCGAAGCTGGCCGAGTTGCCCACCGAAGTGGTCGGCACGATGTGGCCTTCCTCGGTAATGGCGACGGCTTCGATGACGGCGATGTCCGGCAGCTTGAGCTGGTGGTTGCGCAGCTGCTCGACGGTCTCGGAGAGGTGCTGGTCGATGAACATGACCTCACCGGCGTTGATCGCCTTGCGCAGGGTGCTGTCGACCTGGAAGGGCATGCGGCGGGCCAGCACGCCGGCTTCAGTGAGCTGCTTGTCGAGGTCGTTGCCCAGGCTGGCGCCGGTCATCAGGCTGATGCGCAGCGGCTCCTGCTTGGCGCGTTCGGCGAGGGCCTTGGGTACGGCCTTGGCTTCGCCGGCGCGGGTGAAACCGCTCATGCCAACGGTCATGCCGTCCTGGATAAGGGCCGCGGCCTGGTCGGCAGTCATCACCTTGTCCAACAGGGAGGACATACGCACGCGATCACGGAACATGGGGAAACCTCGGGGCAGTAGGAAGTGCGAGGCGGCCAGTCTAGGGACTCGGCGATTTTTGGCTGTTATACCAAGGTCGAAAAATCGCCCGGCCGGGGGCCTTCCTACTACCAATGTCGAGCGTTCTCCTGGATGGAGAGCCCGGTTGCCCGAAAGCAAGACACCGGCGCGAGGCCGGTGTCTTGTGGATCGACGGTCGTCTTATTCGACGGCCTTGACCATGTCTTCGATGACTTTCTTGGCGTCGCCGAAGACCATCATGGTCTTGTCCAGGTAGAACAGTTCGTTGTCCAGGCCGGCGTAGCCGCTGGCCATCGAGCGCTTGTTGACGATCACGGTCTTGGCCTTGTACGCCTCGAGGATCGGCATGCCGGCGATCGGCGACTTCGGATCGTTCTTTGCCGCCGGGTTGACCACGTCGTTGGCGCCCAGCACCAGCACCACGTCGGTCTGGCCGAACTCGGAGTTGATGTCTTCCATCTCGAACACCTGCTCGTAAGGCACTTCGGCCTCGGCCAGCAGGACGTTCATGTGGCCCGGCATGCGGCCGGCAACCGGGTGGATGGCGAACTTCACGTTGACGCCGCGATGGGTCAGCTTCTCTGCCAGTTCCATCAGCGCGTGCTGGGCACGGGCCACCGCCAGGCCGTAGCCGGGGACGATGATCACGCTGTCGGCGTTGGTCAGCAGGAAGGAGGCGTCGTCGGCCGAACCGGATTTCACCGGGCGGGCTTCTTTCGCACCTGCCGGGCCACCAGCGTCCGCTTCGGCGCCGAAGCCACCGAGGATGACGTTGAAGAACGAGCGGTTCATCGCCTTGCACATGATGTAGGAGAGAATCGCGCCCGAGGAGCCCACCAGGGAGCCGGCGATGATCAGCATCGAGTTGTTCAGCGAGAAGCCGATACCTGCCGCGGCCCAGCCGGAGTAGGAGTTCAGCATCGATACCACGACCGGCATGTCCGCGCCGCCGATCGGGATGATGATCAGCACGCCGAGGATGAAGGCCAGGGCCAGCATCACCACGAAGGCAGTCAGGTTGCCGGTGAACATGAACAGCAGGCCCAGACCGAGAGTGGTCAGGCCCAGCACCAGGTTGAGCATGTGCTGGCCGGTGAACTGCACCGGAGCGCCCTGGAACAGGCGGAACTTGTACTTGCCCGACAGCTTGCCGAAGGCGATCACCGAACCGGAGAAGGTGATGGCACCGATGGCTGCGCCGAGGAACAGCTCCAGGCGGTTGCCGGCCGGGATGGTGTCGCCCAGGTTCTGCACGATGCCCAGCGACTGCGGCTCGACCACGGCGGCGATGGCGATGAACACGGCGGCCAGGCCGATCATGCTGTGCATGAAGGCGACCAGTTCCGGCATCTTGGTCATCTCGACGCGCTTGGCCATGATCGAACCGGCGGTGCCGCCGATCAGCAGGCCGACGATCACGTAGACGATGCCGGTGGTGGCGATTTCGGTGCTGATCTTGAACACCAGGGCCACGGTGGTCAGCACCGCGATGCCCATGCCGATCATGCCGAACAGGTTGCCGCGGCGCGACGTGGTCGGGTGCGACAGGCCTTTGAGGGCCTGGATGAAGCAGATCGAGGCGATGAGGTAGAGGAGGGTGACGAGGTTCATGCTCATGTCAGTGCTTCTCCGCCTTCGGCGCTTTCTTCTTGAACATTTCCAGCATGCGCCGGGTGACCAGGAAGCCACCGAACACATTCACGGCCGCCAGGGCCACGGCCAGGGTGCCCATGGCCTTGCCCAGCGGGGTGACGGTCAGGGCGGCGGCCAGCATGGCGCCGACGATCACGATCGCCGAGATGGCGTTGGTCACTGCCATCAGCGGGGTGTGCAGGGCAGGGGTGACGTTCCAGACCACGTGGTAGCCGACGTAGATCGCCAGCACGAAGATGATCAGGTTGTAGATGCCGTGGGAGATCAGCATGTCTTCCATAGTTTCTCACCGGTCTTCAGGGCCGGACGCGGGGTCCGGCGCGTTCTTATATAAGAAGGGCTCAGCCGTTCTTGCGCACGATCTGGCCGTCACGGCACATCAGGCACGCAGCGACGATGTCGTCTTCCAGGTTCACCGTGAAGCCTTCGGCGGTCAGGGTGAGCTTGAGGAAGTCGAGCAGGTTGCGTGCATAGAGTGCGGAGGCGTCCGCCGGCACCAGCGCGGCCAGATTGCTCAGGCCGACGATGGTCACGCCGTGCTTGACCACCACCTGGTCGGCTTCGGTCAACGGACAGTTGCCACCCTGGGATGCCGCGAGGTCGATGACCACCGAGCCCGGCTTCATTTCGGCGACGGTCGCCTCATGCAGCAGGGTCGGCGCCTTGCGGCCCGGAATCAGTGCGGTGGTGATGACGATGTCCGACTGCTTGGCGCGCTCGTGCACGGCCTTGGCCTGGCGCTCCATCCACGAGGCCGGCATCGGGCGGGCGTAACCGCCAACGCCTTCGGCGCACTCGCGCTCCTCGTCGGTCTCGTAGGGCACGTCGACGAACTTGGCGCCCAGCGACTCGATCTGCTCCTTCACTGCCGGGCGTACGTCCGACGCCTCGATCACCGCACCCAGGCGCTTGGCCGTGGCGATGGCCTGCAGGCCGGCGACGCCAGCGCCAAGGATCAGCACGCGGGCGGCCTTAACGGTGCCGGCGGCGGTCATCAGCATGGGCATGAAGCGCGGGTAGTGGTGGGCGGCGAGCAGCACGGCCTTGTAGCCGGCGATGTTGGCCTGGGAGGAGAGCACGTCCAGGCTCTGCGCACGGGAAGTACGCGGCGCGGCCTCGAGGGCGAAGGCGGTGATGCCGCGTTCGGCCATGCGGGCGATGTTCTCGTTGTTGAACGGGTTGAGCATGCCGATCAGCACGGTGCCCGGCTTCATCTGCGCCAGCTCGCTTTCGCTGGGCGCGACAACCTTCAGCACAAGCTCCGAACCGTAGGCATCGGCAGCACTGCCGATCTTTGCGCCAACGGCTTCATAGGCGGCATCCGGCTGGCTGGCGCTGAGGCCCGCACCGCTCTGGATGACCACCTGATGGCCTTGCCCGATCAGTTTCTTGACCGTCTCCGGCGTTGCTGCGACCCGCGTCTCACCGCCTTGGGTCTCGAGGGGTACACCGATCTGCACTCGCAAATCTCCTGCGTGATCCTGGGATTGTCCGGGCTACTACGTTGGCGACCCGGGTTTTGAACTGGCAACGGTCTGTTTTTTGTTTTAAGAGCTTGTCGTATGACCGGGTTGTGACCCGGCGGCCGCGGCATTGTGCAATCGAACCTGGAGGGCATCAAGAAGTTCTGGAGTGGCACCAAGCGATAACTACAAGTCACGTTTGGACCCGTAGTTTTCCGGTCGCCACCGAGGCCGCGTGGACCCTGGCGTTTAGCCTAATTGCCTATTGTGACCGGACGGAAATGTCATCCTCGCCGTGAATGACCACCCATCAGAGGCTCCCCATGCCCACCGAAAGGCCCGGTAATCCTGCAACAGGCTCAGGCATAGGTGTTAATTAATGTTTCTAATATGGAGTATGAGTCATTCCTGATGCCTGGATTTCTGTAGCAGATTTTTTACATTGACTACGGGGTCAGGAAAATTGATCTGAGGCATCAAGACCGCGTGTTACACCGGCTCAGGACCTTGAGAAGAGGTTTAGCAGAATCTGCGGATTTATCCGCAGAAGGTAGGAATGGCGCAGAAAAAACAACGGCCACCGCTATCGGGTGGCCGCTGGGGGTGAGACAGGGTGTCGCGGGGGATCAGTTGCCGACGCTGACCACGCTGGGCAACTGGGCGACCAGCTTGTCGTTGTGCAGCGGGGCGCGGACGAAGCCGTGCTGGGTGCCGTCCGGTCCGATCAGCACCAGGTTGCCGCTGTGATCCACGGTGTAGTTGGGCTTGCTGGTGTCCGCCGGGATGTAGGGGATGCTCATGGCATTGGCCAGCTTCTGCACGCTTTCTTCCGAGCCGGTGATGCCCTTGAAGCCGGCATTGAAGAAGCCGAGGTATTCCTTGAGGCGTGGCGCGGTATCGCGGTGCGGGTCGACGCTGACGAACACCACCTGCAGGTTCTTCGCTACTTCCGGCGGCAGCTTGGTCTGCAACTCGCGCAACTGCGCCAGGGTGGTGGGGCAGACGTCCGGGCAGAAGGTGTAGCCGAAGAACAGCAGGGACCACTTGTCCTTCAGGCTGGCGGTCTGGAACGGTTGGCCGTCCTGGTCGGTGAAGCTGAGGTCGGGGACGCTGCGGGTCTGCGGCAGGATCACGATGCCGGCGTCGAGCAGCACGGTCGGATCGAGCTGGTGGCGCTGGTTGAGCACCTTCTGGACGGTGAGGCCGAGGATCAGGGCGACGATGGCGACGAGGATGATGACGGTCTTGTTGACTCGGGACATGGGGTTCTCGTGGGTCGGGACGTCTGGGCTTTGGCTGCCGTTCATCTCCCATGGGTGGCATGGGGCGGCGATGTTCGCGAGCAAGCTCGCTCCTGCAGGGGCGAACTATGCAGGAGCGAGCTTGCCCGCGAACCCTCAGTAGTTCAGGTGCAGCGGCAGGTAGTGGTCCACCAGCAGCGCGATGAACAGCAGGAACAGGTAGGCGATAGAGTACTTGAAGGTCTTGATCGCCGCATGGGGTCGGCTGCCGCAGTAGAGCGCCCAGGCCCAGTCGAGGAAGCGCGCGCCCAGGGCCAGGGCGGCAAACAGGTAGACCAGCCCGGCCATGTGGATGGCGAAGGGCATCAGCGTCACGGCGAACAGCACCAGGGTGTAGAGCAGGATGTGCAGCTTGGTGTAGTGCTCGCCGTGGGTCACCGGCAGCATCGGGATGTCGGCCTTGGCGTATTCATCCTTGCGGTGCAGGCACAGCGCCCAGAAGTGCGGCGGGGTCCAGGCGAAGATGATCAGCACCAGCAGCAGCGGTTCGGCGGAGACCTGCCCGGTCACCGCGACCCAGCCCAGCAGCGGCGGGGCGGCGCCGGCGAGGCCGCCGATGACGATGTTCTGCGGCGTGGCGCGCTTGAGGAAGCCGGTGTAGAGCGCCGCGTAACCCAGCAGCGAAGCCAGGGTCAGCCAGGCCGTCAGCTCATTGGTGAACACCAGCAGCACCGCCATGCCGGCCACCGACAGCAGCATGGCGAAGCCCAGCGCGATGGGTGGCGAGACGCGTCCTTCGGCCAGCGGGCGCTTGTGGGTGCGCGCCATGATCGAGTCGATGCGCCGGTCCACCACATGGTTCACCGCCGCCGCGCCGCCGGCGCACAGGCCGATGCCGAGGTTGCCGAACACCAGCACCTGCCAGGGCACGCCGGCCTTGGTGGCGAGCAGCATGCCGATCAGCGAGGTGATCAGCATGAGCAGGACCACCTTGGGTTTGGTCAGTTCGAGCAGGTCGCGCCAGCTGGCTTGGCTGGAAGTGCTGATGACGCTGGCCATGGGCATTTCTCCTGACTTCTTGAATGGGATACCGGCGCGCCTTGGCGCCGGCCATCGTGCTCAACCGTGCAATGTCACCCCTGCGAGGGGTAAGCCACCGGACGCTCCATCGCGTTCAGGGCCATCGCGCTGCTGGCGGGCAGCTCGACGCGCTTCGCTGCGGGTGCGCGCACCCGATAGTTCACCAGCACCAGCATCAGCAGCAGGAAGGCGCCGCCGCCGTTGTGCGCCACCGCCACCGGCAGTGGCAGGTGCAGCAGCACGTTGCTGATGCCCAGGCCGATCTGCAAGGACAACCCCAGCAGCATTAGTGCGGTGATGCCGATGAGGCCGTGGCGCTGGAGGTTCCAGGCCAGCAGCAGGATCACCGCGGTCACGCACAGCGCGCCCATGCGGTGGGTCATGTGGATGGCGGTGCGGGCGTCGCTGTCGAGCTGGCCGCCCAGGTAGTTCGGGCCGATGTGCTGGGTAAGGTGGAAGCCGTTGGCGAAGTCCATGTTCGGCCACCATTCGCCGTGGCACATCGGCAGATCGATGCAGGCCACTGCCGCGTAGTTGCTACTGACCCAGCCGCCGAGGGCGATCTGCCCGATCACCATCAGCAGGGCCAGCGCCGCCAGCGCGCGCAGTTTCGATGGCAATTGCAGCGGGGCGAAGGCGCCGGACAGGCGCAGGCTGAGTAGGAACAGCAGCGACAATGTGGTGAAGCCGCCGAGCAAATGCGCGGTGACTACCTGCGGCCAGAGCTTGAGGGTGACCGTCCACATGCCGAACGCCGCCTGGGCGATCACCACTGCGAGCAGCACCAGCGGCAGGCGCACTGGCTGACCATCGCGGCCGCGACGCACCAGGGCATGGACCGCCAGGCCGAGGATCAGCAGGCCGAGGCTGCCGGCGAAGTAGCGGTGGATCATCTCGTTCCAGCCCTTCTGCGCCTCCACCGGCGAGTCGGGGAAGTGCATTTCGGCGTGGGCCAGTTGCGCCTCGTTCAGCGGTACGTGGACGAAGCCGTAGCAGCCGGGCCAGTCCGGGCAGCCGAGGCCAGCGTGGGTCAGGCGGGTGTAAGCGCCCAGCAGGATGACCACGAAGGCCAGCGCCGTGGCCAGCACGGCGAGGTAGAAGGCGGGTTTGCGTCTTGCCTGGATCATGCGTCGCTCCCGATCTTGTTGTTGTCGTGGGGCTGGCGATGTCTCGACCGGCTTAACCGATGTTCGAAAGCTTCAGCAGCAGCTGCAGGTCCTTGAGGATCGACTTGCCGTTGGCCTTGGCGTCGTAGCGCAGCACCAGGTTGCCGTGGGGGTCGACGATCCACAGTTGCGGCTGCGCGCCGGTGTGCTGGTTGGGTGTCAGGCCCAGGCGCTGCAGGCGCGGGTAGTCCTTGTCGAGCAGGCCGGTGAACTCGGCCGGCAGCGGCCTGGCGAAGGCCAGGGCGTGTTCCGCGCGGCTGGCTTCGCGGCCCAGGCCGATGTTGATCTGGCGGGCCAGGTAGACCAGCTGCTGGCAATCGCTGGTGCAGGTTTCCGGCGCAGTCACCAGCAGTTGCCACTGGTCGCTGGCCTTGTCGTCCTGCACGCCGAGGTCGGCTGGGGTCTGTCCGGTGGCGATCAGGTCGCCGTGGTAGCTGCGGCCCTCCGGCACCCAGAATTGCAGCTTGTACATGGCAGTGGCGAGCAGCATCGGCCCCAGCACAAAGCCGAGGATCAGCAGCAGTTGCACACGGCCACGGCGGCGGGCCGAAGGGTCATTCAGGGTCATGGCGGTCATGGTCGAAGGTCTCCCGTGCGCGACGGATGCCGAGGTAGAGGTAGAGGACGAACAGGGCGATGGCCAGGGCGAACCACTGCACGGCGTAGCCGACGTGGCGCTCCGGCGGCATGGCGACGATCGGCCAGTCGGTGTCGAAGGCGGCGTCGCCCGGCTCCAGGCGGATTTCCAGCGGGCTGCCTTCGCGGCCGAGCTGGTCCCACAGGAATGGGGCGTCCACCTGGGTGATCAGGCGTGGCCAGCTGGCGAGCGGGGCGCTCTGGCCGGCAGCCGAAGGGACGTAGGTCCAGGCGTCCAGCAGCAGGTCATGGCTGGGCGTATCGATCTTTGGCGGTACGCGGCGGTCCGGCCAGGGCACCCAGCCGCGGTTGACCAGCAGCCACTGATGACCGATGCGGTCGAAGAAGGGCTGCAGCACCTCGACGCCGGCCTGGCCGTTGCGGGTGCGGTTGTCGAGCAGGGCGGTGTGTTCGGCGTCGAGCTGGCCTTGCAGGCGCACGCGGACATAGCTGCGCGGCGGCAGGCGTTCGAGCTCGGCAATGCTGATCGGGTCCTGCTGGCGCTGCACTTCGGCGGCGGCGAGGAGGGTGCGTTTTTCCGCAGCGCGGGAGAGTTGCCAGAAGCCCAGGCCGATCAGTACCGGCAGCAGTGCGAGGACCACCAGGGTTGGCGCGAGGCCGGGCCGGAAGGCGCGCGTGACGCGGCTTCCCTTGGCGGGATCGGTCCGGTGCTCAGATGCGTGCTGGCTATACTGCAAGACATTCCCCTCAACCCCAGTCCCCTGCGGACAGGAGGCCGGTAGTGCTCAAAGCTGCGATCGTTCTGTTGTTGCTGGCGACCGTCGTCAGTCTGTTCAGTGGCCTGTTCTTTCTGGTCAAGGACGAGGGCCATGGTTCGCGGGTGGTCAACGCGCTGACCGTGCGCGTCACCCTCACCGCCCTGACCGTCGCGCTCATCGCCTGGGGTTTCTTCAGCGGCCAACTCGGCAGCTCCGCACCCTGGCATTTCTGATCCCGTTTTGTTCTTCGTAGGAGCGAGGGGGACGCCTAGTTCTTGCTCGCGAACGCTTTTCCCTAATGCCTCTTGTTCTTCGTAGGAGCGAGGGGGACGCCTAGTTCTTGCTCGCGAACGCTTTTCCCTAATGCCTCAGTGTTGGGCAGTTCGCGAGCAAGCTCGCTCCTACAGGGTGTGCGCCCTCACAGCACGTAAACGAAGATGAACAACCCGATCCACACCACGTCGACGAAGTGCCAGTACCAGCTGGCCGCCTCGAAGCCGAAGTGTTTGTCGGCGTCGAAGTGCCCGCGGATGATGCGGATCAGCATGATGCTCAGCATGATCGCGCCGATGGTCACGTGGGCGCCGTGGAAGCCGGTGAGCATGAAGAAGGTCGCGCCGTAGATGCCCGAGCCCAGGGTCAGGCCCAGCTCGCTATAGGCCTCGTGGTACTCGTAGGCCTGCAGCACGATGAAGCAGGCACCCAGCGCCACGGTCGCCGCCAGCCACATCTTCAGCGGGCCGCGATGGTTCTTCTTCAACGCGTGGTGGGCGAAGGTCACGGTGAAGCTGGAGGTGACCAGCAGCAGGGTGTTGATCAGCGGCAGCTTCCACGGATCGATCACTTCCCTGGGCGGCGGGAACAGCTTGTTGTCCGGGTTGTTCAGTTGCGGCCAGCCGGCTTCGAACTGTGGCCAGAGCATGTGCGAGATGCCGTGGTGGCCTTCGCCGCCCAGCCACGGGTTGACGAAGTGGCGCACGTAGAACAGCGCGCCGAAGAAGGCGGCGAAGAACATCACCTCGGAGAAGATGAACCAGCTCATGCCCCAGCGGAACGAACGGTCCATCTGCGGGCTGTAGAGCCCACCGCGGCTTTCCTTGATGACGTTGCCGAACCAGCCGAACAGCATGTACGCCAGGATCAGCCCGCCGGCGAAGAAGATCCATGGGCCGTGGGAGTGCTCCTTGCCGGCGCTCATGTCATTCATCCAGGTGCCGACGCCGAACATCGTCACCAGCATGCCGATGGTGGCGATGATCGGCCACTTGCTCTGCGCGGGGACGTAATAGGGATCGTGGGTTGCCATCTCTCTTGTTCTCCTTTGCCCTTCAGCGCTCGTTACTGGCCACGGGTGGCTTGCGGGCAGTGATGTCGAACAGCGTGTAAGCAAGCGTCAGGTGACGCACATCCTTGGGCAGGTCGCGGTCGACGATGAAGCGCACCGGCATTTCGATGCGCTCGCCCGGCTGCAGGACCTGCTGGGTGAAGCAGAAGCATTCGGTCTTGTGGAAGTAGGTAGCCGCCACCGACGGTGCGATGCTCGGGATCGCCTGGGCGGTCATCGGCTTGTCGGTGGGGTTGCGGGCGACGAACAGCATCTGGTTCACCGCGCCCGGATGCACCACCAGTTGTTCCGACTCGGGGTGGAATTCCCAGACCATGTCGATGTTGTTGTTGGCGACGAACTGGATCTTCACCTCGCGGGACTGATCGACCACCTGGCCATCGCCCTGGTAGGCGCTGCCGGAGGTCTTGCCGTTGATGCCCAGTGCCTTGCACATGACGTCGTACAGCGGCACCAGGGCGAAGCCGAAGGCGAACATGGCGACCACGGCAATGACCAGCCGGGTCACCAGCTTGCGCGTTTCGATGTTGCCGTCGCTCATCTCGTCGTCCTCGTTTCGCAGGGGCGGGCTCCGTGCTTGGCGGGAGCCGATCGCGGACGGAGTCCGCTCCTACGCAAGACCTGTCACTTCACCTCGGGTGGAGTGCTGAAGGTGTGGTACGGCGCTGGCGAGGGAATGGTCCACTCCAGGCCTTCCGCGCCATCCCACGGCTTGGCCGGTGCCGGCGGGCCGCCGCGGATGCACTTGATGACGATGAACAGGAACAGCAGCTGGGTGGTGCCGAACATGAAGGCGCCGATGGACGAGACCATGTTGAAGTCGGCGAACTGCAGGTTGTAGTCCGGAATCCGCCGTGGCATGCCGGCCAGGCCGACGAAGTGCATCGGGAAGAACGCCATGTTCATGCCGATGAAACTCATCCAGAAGTGCAGCTTGCCCAGGGTCTCGTCGTACATGTGGCCGGTCCACTTCGGCAGCCAGTAGTAGGCCGAGGCGAAGATGCCGAAGATCGCGCCGGGCACCAGCACGTAGTGGAAGTGCGCCACCACGAAGTAGGTGTCCTGGTACTGGAAGTCCGCCGGGGCGATGGCCAGCATCAGACCGGAGAAACCGCCGATGGTGAACAGGATGACGAAGGCCACGGCGAACAGCATCGGCGTCTCGAAGGTCAGCGAGCCCTGCCACATGGTCGACGCCCAGTTGAACACCTTCACCCCGGTGGGCACGGCGATCAGCATGGTCGCGTACATGAAGAACAGCTCGCCCACCAGCGGGATGCCCACCACGAACATGTGGTGCGCCCACACGACGAAGGACAGGAAGGCGATCGAGGCGGTGGCGTAGACCATCGAGGTGTAGCCAAACAGCGGCTTGCGGCTGAAGGCCGGGATGATCGAGCTGACGGCGCCGAACGCCGGCAGGATCATGATGTACACCTCGGGGTGGCCGAAGAACCAGAACACGTGCTGGAACAGCACCGGGTCGCCGCCGCCGGCCGCGCTGAAGAAGCTGGTGCCGAAGTGGATGTCCATCAGCATCATCGTCACGCAACCCGCCAGCACCGGCATCACCGCGATCAGCAGGAACGCTGTGATCAGCCAGGTCCAGACGAACAGCGGCATCTTCATCAGCGTCATGCCCGGGGCGCGCAGGTTGAGGATGGTGGCGATCACGTTGATCGCGCCCATGATCGAACTCATGCCCATCAGGTGGATGGCGAAGATGAAGAAGGTCACGCTGTGCGGCGCGAAGGTGGTGGACAGCGGCGCGTAGAAGGTCCAGCCGAAGTTCGGGCCGCCGCCGGGCATGAACAGGGTGCTCACCAGCAGGCCGAAGGCCGCCGGCAGCAGCCAGAAGCTGAAGTTGTTCATGCGTGGCAGGGCCATGTCCGGCGCGCCGATCATCAGCGGCACCATCCAGTTGGCCAGGCCGACGAAGGCTGGCATCACCGCGCCGAAGACCATCACCAGGCCGTGCATGGTGGTCATCTGGTTGAAGAACGCCGGCTCGACGATCTGCAGGCCCGGTTGGAACAGTTCGGCGCGGATCACCATGGCGAAGGAGCCGCCGAGCAGGAAGGCGCAGAAGCTGAACCACAGGTACAGCGTGCCGATGTCCTTGTGGTTGGTGGTCAGTACCCAGCGCATCAGGCCCTTGGCGGGGCCGTGGTGGTGGTCGCCGGCGTGAGAATGGTCGGGGTGATCGATCACGGTACTCATCGCGGCCTCCTTATTGTTGTTTCTGCTTGTAGGCGACCACGTCCTGCGGGGTCACCATGTCGCCGTCGTTGTTGCCCCAGGCGTTGCGCTCGTAAGTGATCACCGCGGCGATGTCCACTTCCGAGAGCTGCTTGCCGAAGGCCGCCATGGCCGTGCCCGGGACGCCGTTGAACACGGTTTCCAGGTGGTGCTCCTTGGGCCCGGTGACGATCTTCGAACCCTTGAGCGCCGGGAACATCGGCGGCATGCCCTGGCCTTCAGGCTGGTGACAGGCGGCGCAGATGGTGTGGTAGACCTTGTCGCCACGGGCGACCAGTTCTTCCTTCGTCCATTCCTTGCTGGTCAGCTCCTTGAGCTTGACTGCCTCTTCCTTGCGCTCGGCCAGCCACTTGTCGAAGTCGGGCTTGGATTTGACGTCCACCACGATGGGCATGAAGCCGTGGTCCTTGCCGCACAGCTCGGCGCACTGGCCGCGGTAGACGCCGGGCTGGTCGACCTTGGTCCAGGCCTCGTTGACGAAGCCGGGGATGGCATCGCGCTTGACCGCGAAGGCCGGCACCCACCAGGAGTGGATCACGTCGCTGGAGGTGACCAGGAAGCGCACCTTGACCCCGGCCGGCAGTACCAGCGGGTTGTCCACCTCGAGCAGGTAGTGCTCGTCCTTGTCGGCCTTGTTGTGGATCTGGTCCTGGGGCGTGGCGAGGTTGGAGAAGAATTCCACGTCCTGGCCCAGGTACTTGTACTGCCACTTCCACTGGTAGCCGGTGACCTGCACGTCCAGCTCGGGCTCCGAGGTGTCGTACATGTGGATCAGCGTCTTGGTGGCCGGGACGGCCATCACCACCAGGATCAGGAAGGGAATGACGGTCCAGAGGATTTCCACCGTGGTGCTTTCGTGGAAATGCGCGGGCTGCTGCCCGGTGGACCGGCGGTGGACGATCATCGACCAGAACATCGCGCCGAAGACGACGATGCCGATGACCACGCAGATCCAGAAGATCGTCATGTGAAGATCGAAGACGTTACGGCTGACTTCTGTCGCACCGGGGGCCATGTTGACCGTCCAGGCGGCGTTTGCCTGACTGAAAGCCAAGAGCAAAAGGAAGCCCATCCAGACTCGTGGATGTCGCAGCATTCGGGTTCCCCTTATCGTTGTTTTTATCCCGCCGGCATAGCGCCCTGGCCGCGATCCCCATTGCAGAGGGGTCGAGCCTGAACAAGCCAACGGCCAAGGGAGTGACCGCCAAGACAACTTACTTTGACGTCGTACCTCGGCAGCACGCAGGGCAGGCCGGGTCCATCAGGTTTTCGGTGTGTCGAAGCGGAGTATAGCCACGGGTTGCGACATAACAACGCAGAGTAAAAACTCTGTTTGAAAGACCGAAGTGTGATCTCAAAGCCACGATTGGCGCGGGTTTGGAGTACCATGCTGGCCGTCTGATATGCCGCGCCGGCATAACCAGCTCATGAATATGACAATCGCGTCTTAGCTGCGGCCGGGGTGCGGCTAAGGTCTTTCTTCACTTTCCAAACCCGTTGTCTTGGAGCTGTCATGAACACCGCTGCACTGCGTGAGCTGATCCGTACTGCCCATCTGCTCGAGTCCCGTCATGGTCATCTCGCCCGCCTGATCCAGAGCCAGCTGCAAAGTCTGCATCCGAGCATTGCCCTCACCGGCGAAGACCCCAGCGGCACCCTGACGCGCTTCGTCCACGCCTATATCGAGCAGGTTCCCGACTTCCTCGATGCTGCCAATGCCGTGGCCCGCGCTGCCGGCATCGAGGAACGCATCAAGCCGGTGCTCAAGCTCGCCGAGCAGTTCTTCCTCACCCCGCCGGCGCTGCTCGACGGCCACGACGGCCTCGACGCGCTGCTGGACGAGGCCTACCTCGCCCATCGCCTGGTGGAAGAAGTGAACGACCGCTACATCGCCCACTTCAACCAGCCGCTGATCCCGCTGGACACCACGGTGGCCAACCTGGTGGCGCACCAGCTGATCGGCGAGCCGTTCGCCAACCAGCTGGACGAAGCGGTGCACCACGCGGTCAACGGCATGCTCGACGACAGCACCTTCAGCGCCGAGTCCGCCATCAGCTACCGCGCCAGCCTCAATGACCCGCAGGTGGTCATGGCCTGGCAGCAGTGGCCGTGCCTGTCGCGGCAGTTCGGGGTTGAACTGGAGCTGGGCCGCGACTGAGCCTCAGCTCGCGCTCTGCAGTGCGCGGACCCGGCCTTCCACGCGGCGGCGCAAGCCGTTGCCCTCGATGGACAGCCGGCAATCGCTGGCCGCGGCGGTGCGGCCCCAGTCTTCGAGCAACTCCATGCAGGCGTGGTCGATGTAGCTCAGGTGCTGCAGCGGCACGCGCAGGTGCGTGCCCGGCTTCACCGATTGCAGCGCCCGGGCCAGCGCCGGCACCTTGAGAAAGGTCGCCGCGCCGACCAGACGCAGCTCGGCGCCGTTGCCCTCGTCGTCGTAGCGCAGGTTGATCTTCAGTCGCGCGGCCTTGAACACCAGCTTCAGCACAGTCAATGCAAAGCCCAGCAGCACGCCGGTCAGCAGATCGGTGGCGACGATCGCCAGGGCGGTCGCTGCATGGACCAGCATCGGCATGCGCCCGTAGCGGCCGAGGGAGCGCAGCGCTTTGACGTCCACCAGCTTGATCCCGGTGTAGACCAGCACGCCGGCCAGGCTGGCGATGGGGATCTGCCGCAGCAGCCCGCCCAGCAGCACGACGAAGCCCAGTAGCCAGAGCCCGTGGAAGATCGCCGAAGCGCGGCTGCGTGCGCCGGCCTGCACGTTGGCCGAACTGCGCACGATCACCCCGGTCATCGGCAACGCGCCGACCAGCCCGCACAGCATGTTGCCCACGCCCTGGGCGCTCAGCTCGCGGTCCATGTCCGAACGGGGGCCGCTGTGCATGCGGTCCACCGCTGCCGCCGAGAGCAGGGTTTCGGCGCTGGCGATGAAGGCCACTACCACGGCGGCCAGCAACAGCGTCGGATCGAGCAGGGCGGCGAGGTCAGCCGGGCGCACCCAGTCGATGGCGTCGCCGAGGTTCTCCGGCACGCTCACCCGCAGCACCTCCAGGTGCAGCGCCATGCTCGCCAGCGTCGCCAGGCTCACGCCGATCAGCGCGCCGGGCAGCATGCGCAGCCTGCCTGGCTTGAATCGCTCCCACAACGCCATGCAGGCCATGGTGCCCAGCCCGAGCAAAGCCGCATCGAATCCGCTGGTCTCGGACAGCAGGGCCGAGGGGAAGGCCAGCAGGTTATCCAGCCCGGAGGCTTGCGGCTTCAGGTCGAGCATCACATGGACCTGCGACAGCACGATGAGGATGCCGATGCCCGCGAGCATGCCGTAGACCACGGCCGGCGAAGTGACGCGGAACCAGCAGCCCAGGCGCAGCCTGCCTGCCAGCAGTTGCAGGGCGCCGGCCAGCAGCAGGATCGGCCCGAGCATGGCGATGCCGTGGGTGCGCACCAGTTCGAAGACCAGTACCGCGAGGCCTGCTGCCGGGCCGCTGACCTGCAGCGGCGAGCCGGCGAGGAAGCCGACTACCAGGCCGCCGATGATGCCGGTCACCAGCCCCTTGGCCGGCGGCATGCCCGAAGCGATGGCGATGCCCATGCACAGCGGCAGGGCGACGAGAAACACCACCACCGACGCGAGCAGGTCGCGTGGCAGCACTTGGCGTAATTGGGAAAAGCCGGATGCAGCAGAGTGGGATGCCGACATGGCGCTGTTCTCCTTCGTGCATTTTTCGGGCGCGCGAAAGCCCACGACGCCGGTCTCGACCGCATCGACACGCGCAATTCAAGGGGATGGCGAACGCGGTGGCGGCGTACGCCTCAGGCAGGGATCAAGTCAGAAGAGGGGCGCGGCGTTTGTTCTGCTGGGCCGCCGCGCCCCTAGAGCTTGCTGGTATCAGCAGCTTATTGCGGGGAGTAGCGCGGACGCGGGGTGGCGCTGGGCGTCGGACCCTCGCCGTCGAGGGCGCGGAAGCGACCTTCCTGGGCGTCGTAGGCCTTGATGGCGCTGGTCTCGATGTCATACACCCAGCCATGGATGAACAGCTGGCCGGAAGCCAGGCGCGCCGCCACCGACGGGTGGGTCTTCAGGTGGTCCAGCTGGGCCACCACGTTCTCCTCGGTCAGCACGCCCAGGTGCTCGTTGGTGGCGCAGCCGCAGGTCTGGGCGACCACGGTGCGGGCCACTTCGGCATGGCGCAGCCAGACTTTTACCGTCGGCATGCCTTCCAGCGACTGCGGATTCAGCACCGCCTTCATCGCACCGCAGTCGGAGTGGCCGCAGACGATGATGTGCTGCACGCCCAAGGCCATGACCGCGAATTCGATGGCGGTGGATACGCCGCCGTTCATCTGGCCGTAGGGCGGCACCACGTTGCCGACGTTACGGGTGACGAACAGGTCGCCCGGTGAGCTCTGGGTGATCAGCTCGGGGACGATGCGCGAGTCGGCACAGGTGATGAACATGGCGCGCGGGTTCTGCGCATGGGCCAGCTTCTTGAACAGTTCTTCCTGCTGCGGGAAGACCTCATGACGGAACTGGCGGAAGCCTTCGACGATATGGCGAAGCGCCTCGTCAGCCGTTTCGTGGGCGTGATCCTCACCGTGCGTTTTATCGTTCATGTATCAGCCTCGAAGAATGACGAAGAATTTTCCCACGTCAGCCGACGCTCTCCCTGGGGAGAAAAGGCACAGCCGCAGGAAAAAATCTGGCGTGACCGGTTGGTCACTTTGTGCTCAAACCCTAGAGGAAGAAGATTAAACCAAAATTAAAAAACCGCTCTGGAATGAGCTTTTGCATGATGTTTCGCCGATATTCCGCGATGATATCGGCAAGCTATCATGGCGATGAAATGTCACAGTGCCAGTGTGAAGTCGCCGATATTCTGCTTAAAGGCAATATGACATTATTCGCTGTGACTTCTGTCAGACCCGGACCACCGGGCCTGACGCTTGGTCAGGATGACGAGCGGGGCGCACGATGCCGGACCCTTCCCCCTTTTTCCAAGAACAAGGATGTGACCATGCAGGATATCTACCGGATGGCCGGCAACGCGGCCGCGAGCGCAGTGCAGACGGTCAGCGGCGGCGAGCTGCTGATGCCGATGTTCCACTGCCTGGAGCCGGGTGGCGGGCTGAAGATGGTGGTGCTGATGGCGGACACCGGCGAGGAGGCCATGCAGGCCGGTCAGCGCATGTACCAGGAGAACACCCAGCAGGCGCTGGGCGCGGTGTGGATCGTCGACGGCTTCGTGACCCACAAGGAAGTCGGTAAGGTCGATGCGCTGATTCTGAACGTGATTTCCTACGCCGAACCGCGTCGCGAGATGCAGCTGGCGGTTCCCTACCGCCATGCCCACAGCCATGAAGGCTTTGCCGTGTTCAAGCCCAAGCTGCTGGGCGTCACCGGCATCGCCCAGGACGAGCTGCAGCCGCTGATCGACGCCTTCTACGAAGGCCGCGACGGCAATGCCGAGGGCGTTGCCATCTGGAAGGAGCACCAGCAGGACCAGATCACCGGCATGACCGGCTTCGCCGGTTTCTCCAGCGACGACTGGAAGCACCTGCGCGAAGCGCCTGTGGCGGTCTTCTGCATGGTCGCCAGCGCCGACGGTGAGATCGATGCCAAGGAGGCCGCCGCCTTCGGCAAGCTGTTCAAGGAGTCCGGCAAGTACCCCAGTGTGCTGATGCAGCGCGTGATGACTGAACTCAGCCCCGATACGCCCAGTGGCCGCGCGGTGCTGATGGACTTCCTGCAGCGCTTCATCGACCCCGAGTTCAACCGCCTGCAGTACTTCGTCGACGTCAACCGCCTGCTCGGCCAGCAGGCCAGCGACACCGACGCGGCAGCCTTCAAGGCCGACCTGCTGGCTCTGGGCAAGGCCGTGGCGGAGTCCTCCGGTGGCGGCTTCCTCGGCTTCGGCAGCAAGGTCAGCAAGGAGGAGAAGAACGCCCTGGTCGTCCTCGATAAGCTGCTCAATTCGCCGTTGCAGCTTGCCCAGATGATGGCGGACCTGGTGGCTCCGGACCGCTGATTCAGAACAGGCTCATCTGGCTGCGCGGCGGAGCGAACGCCGTGCAGTCCAGGCCGAAGTTGCCGCGTCGGTTCAGGCCCAGGCGACGCAGGGCAACTTCGTAGCGCTTGGCCAGCAGGTCGGCGAACGGGCCTTCGCCGCGGAAACGATGGCCGAAGCGGCTGTCGTAGATTTCCCCACCGCGCACCTGGCGAATCAGGCTCATCACATGGTTGGCGCGCTGCGGGTAGTGCGCCGCCAGCCATTCCTCGAACAGTGGGCCGACCTCCCGTGGCAGGCGCAGCATCATGTAGCTGGCGCTCTGCGCCCCGGCGTCGTGGGCGGCCTCCAGCAGCGCTTCCAGCTCGCGGTCGTTGATCATCGGGATCATCGGCGAGCACAGCACGCCCACCGGAATGCCGTGTTCGCGCAGCACGCGGATCGCCCGCAGGCGCGCGGACGGCGCAGCGGCGCGGGGTTCGAGGATGCGCTTGAGCTCGTCGTCCAGGGTGGTCAGGCTGATCATCACGGCCACCAGGTTGTGCTTCGCCAGTTCCGCCAGCAGGTCGAGATCGCGCAGGATCAGCGAGCCCTTGGTGACGATCGTCACCGGATGGCGATAACGCAGCAGCACCTCAAGAATCTGCCGGGTCAGCCGCTGCTGGCGCTCGATGGGCTGGTACGGGTCGGTGTTGGCACCCAGGTTGATCGGCGCGCAGACGTAGCCCTTGCGGCTGAGTTCCTCTTCCAGCACTTCGGCGGCGTTGGTCTTGGCGATCAGCCTGGTCTCGAAATCCAGCCCCGGCGACAGGTCCCAGTAGGCGTGGCTGGGGCGGGCGTAGCAGTAGATGCAGCCGTGCTCGCATCCACGATAGGGGTTGATCGAGCGGTCGAAGGGCAGGTCCGGCGACTGGTTGCGCGAGATCACCGACTTCGCCCGCTCGGTGCGGATTTCGGTCACTTGCGGCTTGGGCACCTCGTCGTACCAGTCGTTATCCACAGGCTCCGAGGTGGTCGGCGCAAAGCGGTTGTGCGGATTGCTGGCGGTGCCCCGGCCGCGGGGTGGAAGGGAAGTGCTCATGTGGGAAAGCTCTGAAGAAATACTGTATATGAATACAGTAATCCACTGAGTTTTCCACAGCCAGCTTTACCTGCTCGGCGGTCGCTGGCTGGCTGAAGCGCTCCTACAGTGTCTTGTCCGTCAGCCGAAGTAGGGCGCATAACGCGCCAGCGTTATCGGCCGACAGTCGATCGGCGGATAACCTGTTCCAGGTTATGCGCCCTACGGTGGTTGGTCAGAGCAAGCGGGTGAACAGCCAGTAAAGCCCAGCCGCCAGCCCGATCGCCGCCGGCAGGGTGAGTACCCAGGCCAGCAGCATGTTGCGGATGGTCGGCCACTGCAGCCCGCTGCCGTTGGCTGCCATGGTGCCGGCGACGCCGGAGGAGAGCACCTGGGTCGTCGACACGGGCAGGCCGAAGCCGTCCGCCGCGCCGATGGTCAGCATCGCCACCAGCTGCGCCGAGGCGCCCTGTGCATAAGTCAGCGGGGTCTTGCCGATGCCCTCGCCGACCGTGGTGACGATGCGCCGCCAGCCCACCAGCGTGCCCAGGCCCAGTGCGAGGGCGACAGCAACTTTCACCCAGATCGGAATGAAGCGGATGGCCCGCTCGCCGCCGTGGCGCAGCGCCTGCAGGCTGCTCCAGGTTTCCAGCTCGAAGTGCTGCTCGCTGCGGTCCAGCAGGCGGATGGTTTCCAGGCTCAGGTAGAGATCGTTGCGCAGGTCCTGCACCTCTTCTGCCGGCACCTTGTCCAACTGACCGTAGTGCTCCAGGCGCGCGCTGATATCGCCGATCACGCTGCCCAGGGATGGCAGCAGTTCCGGCAGCACCTGCCCATTTTCCTGGTAGCTCAGCAGCGCCTGGCGCGGGTCTGCCGCGGGAGCGCCGCCCTCGCGCTGCAGCTGCGCGTGGCTGGCCTGGGTAAGGGCGAGCAATTGACGAGTCTGCTCGGGTGAATGGGCGCGATCCACGGCGAACGCCAGGGGAACGGTAGCGATCAGGATCAGCATGATCAGGCCGATGCCTTTCTGCCCGTCGTTGGAGCCGTGGGCGAAGGACACGCCGGTGCAGGTCAGGATGAGGATCGCGCGAATCCACCGCGGCGGCGGCGTGCGGCCTTCCGGCGCGTGGAACAGCGCGCGGTTGCGCAGGGTCGAGCTCATCACCCGCAGCAGCACGAAGGCAGCGAAGAAGCCCACCACCGGCGACAGGAACAGCGCGTAACCCACCGTCAGCAGCTGCGCCCAGGCATTGCCGGAGATGCCGATGTGCCCGGCCATGGCGCCGTGGGCCAAGCCGATGCCGACGATAGAGCCGATCAGCGTGTGCGACGAGGACACCGGCAGCCCCAGCCACCAAGTGCCGAGGTTCCACAGGATCGAGGCGATCAGCAGGGCGAAGATCATCGCCAGGCCGGCGCTGCTATCCACCTTCAGCAACAGGTCCAGCGGTAGCAGCGAGACGATGGCAAAAGCCACCGCGCCGCTGGAGAACAGCACGCCGAGAAAATTCCACAACCCCGACCAGGCCACGGCGAAGCGCGGCGGCAGGGCGTTGGTGTAGATCACCGTGGCCACCGCGTTGGCGGTGTCGTGGAAGCCATTGATGAACTCGAAGCCCAGCGCGATCAACAAGGCGACCACCAGGACCAGCACCGACCAGCCCGGCTGCAGTTGCGTGCCGCTGGCGTGGATGTCGTGCCCCAGCGCGCCGAAGGTGAACACCAGCGCCCCGGCCAGCAGCAGGAAGAAGATCAGCCGGCCCTTGAAGCCATGGGTTTCGCGCAGCACGGGGTTGATCGGGTAACGACTCAGGCGCGAGGCGCGCATCACCTCCAGCATGCCAAAGCGGTCAAGCACGGCGGCGCTTCCTTGGGGTCGGTGGCGGCATCGGGCGGATTCCTTGCGGGGACGACTTACAGACTAGCCGGCCATGGCGATCATGGGCTGGCCGGCAGGGCGAGATCGGTGCTCATTCTAGGAATGCCACGAGGTTCGTTTCCTTGATGTCGATGCGGCGACAGACGCTTCGGCGCTCCAGGAGCCTTGTTTCAGCGGCGCTGTTCTGCGGTGCTGTAGACCGCGCCACGCTCTCGCTTGCCAATGGCGACGACGGCAACCACCACCCGTTCGTCTTCGATGCGATAGACCAGGCGATAGCCCGCCGAACGCAACTTGATCTTGTAGTGATTCGGTAGGCCATGGAGCGCGTCGGCCTGGACGCGAGGATTGATCAGACGCTCGCCCAACTTGCGCTTGAATTGTTCACGCACGGTATGGCCCAGCTTGTGCCATTCCTTCAATGCGGCCGGCAAGAATTCAAGCTCATAGGTCATCGAGCGATACCGGAACGCCCTTTTCGCTCAGTCGCGAGCGGGCAATTTCCGCCAGTTCCAGGTCTTCCAGGCGCTCGATAATCGACTCGAACAGTTCCGCGGGCACCATGTAACCCATCACCTTGTTGTGATTGAGCACTGCTACCGGCTCACCGCCGGATTCGGCCAGCACGGCAGACGGATTCTTCTTCAGTTCCGAGACACTGACGGCAGTGTTGGCGAGTAGGTTCTGCATAGAAATGGTTCCAAATAATGGGCCGAATTTTGGTCATTATAGGAGAGGTGAGCAAGAAGTAGATGGCGGAAAAAGAAAAGCCCCGGCAAGCCGGGGCATTTTCCACGCATCGAGCAGGCGTTACTCCGTCGGCTTCTTCAGCTTCGGATTGGGGAAGAACTGCACCCCCTGCACCTTCGGGTCCTTGGGCTTTTCCAGCGCGCTGGTGTTGACGCGGGTGGAGAGCTCCTTGGGTACCGACTGGCCCTGGGCGTTGAGCGTGTCGGAGTAGCCGCAGGCCACGCATTCGCGGTGGGGCACGCCGTCGACGTCCCACATGACGATCTTGTCCTGCTCGCTGCACGCCGGGCAGACCGCCCCGGCGATGAAGCGCTTCTTCACCTCGCTCATCACGCCGCCTCCTCGGAGAGGCCCGAGTGGCGCAGCAGGGCGTCGATGGAAGGCTCGCGGCCACGGAAGGCCACGAACAGCGCCATCGGCTCCTGGGAGCCGCCCTTGGCCAGGATCGCCTCACGGAACGCCGCGCCGGTCGCCGGGTTGAGCACGCCTTCTTCCTCGAAGCGGGAGAATGCGTCGGCGGACAGCACTTCGGCCCACTTGTAGCTGTAGTAACCGGCCGCATAACCGCCGGCGAAGATGTGCGCGAAGCTGTTGGCGAAGCGGTTGTACGCCGGCGGGCGCATCACCGCGACTTCATCGCGGATTGCCTCGATCACCTGGAGCACGCTGCGGCCGTCGCCGTGGGTGGCGTGCAGTTCGAAGTCGAACAGCGAGAACTCCAGCTGGCGGACCATCATCAGGCCGGACTGGAAGTTCTTCGCGGCGAGCATCTTCTCCAGCAGGTCCTGGGGCAGCGGCGCGCCGGTTTCATAGTGACCGGAGATCAGCGCCAGGCCCTCGGGCTCCCAGCACCAGTTCTCCATGAACTGGCTCGGTAGCTCCACCGCGTCCCAGGCCACGCCGTTGATGCCCGAGGCGCCGGCGTGTTCGACGCGGGTCAGCAGGTGGTGCAGGCCGTGGCCGAATTCGTGGAACAGGGTGGTCACTTCGTCGTGGGTCAGCAGCGCCGGCTTGCCGCCGACGGCGGGGGTGAAGTTGCACACCAGATAAGCCACCGGCGCCTGCAGGTCGCCGCCAGCGGTACGGCGACGGTCGCGGGCGCCGTCCATCCAGGCACCGCCGCGCTTGTTGGCGCGGGCGTAGAGGTCGAAGTAGAAGCGGCCGACGTGCTGGCCGTTTTCTTCGATCTCGAACAGGCGCACGTCCGGGTGCCAGCGCTCGAAGTCGTTCAGCTCGCGAATCTGGATGCCGTAGAGCTTCTGCACGATGGTGAACAGGCCGGTGAGCACTTTATCCACCGGGAAATAGGCGCGCAGTGCTTCCTGGGAAACGCTGTAGCGCGCCTCGCGCAGCTTTTCGCCGAAGTAGCTGGCATCCCAGCTCTGCAGGCTCGGACAGCCCTGCTCGGCGGCGTAGGCCTTGAGCTGCGTAAGATCCTGGGCAGCGAAGGGCTTGCTGCGCACGGCCAGGTCGCGAAGGAAGTTGAGCACCTGCTCGGGCGTCTCGGCCATCTTGGTGGCCAGGGACAGTTCGGCGAAGTTCTTGAAGCCCAGCAGGCGCGACAGCTCCTGGCGCAGGTCGAGGATTTCCTGCATCACCGGGCCGTTGTCGTTCTGCCCGGCGTTCGGGCCTTGATCCGAGGCGCGGGTGCAGTAGGCGGCGTAGACCTCTTCGCGCAGGGCGCGGTCTTCGGCGTAGGTCATCACCGCGTAGTAGCTGGGGAATTCCAGGCTGATCAGCCAGCCGTCCAGCTCCTTGGCCTCTGCGGCGGCCTGCATCTGCGCCTTGGCCGAGTCGGTCAGGCCGGCCAGCGCCGCTTCGTCGGTGACGTGCTTGGTCCAGGCCTGGGTGGCGTCCAGCAGCTGGTTGGAGAAGCGGCTGCCCAGCTCGGACAGGCGTGTCTGGATTTCGGCGTAGCGCTGCTGCTGATCGGCCGGCAGGTCGATACCCGACAGACGGAAGTCGCGCAGGGCGTGTTCGAGGATGGTCTTCTGGGCGACGTCGTAGCCTTTCGACTCGGAGCTGGCGGCCAGCGCCTCGTAGGCCTTGAACAGCTCGCGGTTCTGGCCCAGCTCGGTCCAGTAGGCGGACAGCAGCGGCAGGCAGCCTTCGTAGGCCTCGCGCAGCTCGGCGCTGTTGCACACCGCGTTGAGGTGGCTGACCGGGCTCCAGGCCTTGCCCAGGCGGTCATGCAGTTCGTCCATGCTCAGCACCAGGCCGGCCCAGGTCGGGGTGCCGTTCTGCTGGGCGAGGATGCGCGCGATGGCGGCGCGGTTGTCGGCGAGGATCTGCTCGATGGCCGGCTTCACGTGCTCGGGGCGAATGGAGGAGAAGGGCGGCAGGTCGTAGCTCTGCAGAAGGGGATTCGCGCTCACGGTGGCACCTTGGCTGAAGAAACACCCGGCCATCTTAAATACAATCGGACCCATCCGCAGCCACAGGAAAGCTATCGTGACGATTCGAACCTATCAGGGCAAAACGCCATCTCTCGGCGAGCGCGTGTTCGTCGACGCCAGCGCCGTGGTCATCGGCGACGTGGAGATCGGCGCGGACAGCTCGGTCTGGCCGCTGGTCGTGATCCGCGGCGATATGCACCGCATCCGCATCGGTGCGCGCACCAGCGTGCAGGACGGCAGCGTGCTGCACATCACCCACGCCGGCCCATTCAACCCGGACGGTTTCCCACTGACCATCGGCGAGGACGTCACCATCGGCCACAAGGTGCTGCTGCACGGCTGCACCATCGGCAGCCGCATCCTGGTGGGCATGGGCTCCATCGTCATGGACGGCGCGGTGATCGAGGACGAAGTGATCCTCGGCGCCGGCAGCCTGGTGCCACCGGGCAAGGTGCTGGAGAGCGGCTTCCTGTATGTCGGCAGCCCGGTGAAGAAGGCCCGACCGCTGACCGACAAGGAGCGCGCGTTCTTCACCTATTCGGCGAGCAACTACGTGAAGTTGAAGGATCAGCATATTGCCGAGGGGTTTGCCGGCTGACGGGCGGTTCGCGAGCAAGCTCGCTCCTACAGGGGGCGCCGCTTCATCGGCAGCTCCCGCTTTTGGTAGGAGCGAGCTTGCTCGCGAACCATCGTCACTTGCTGATACCCCGATGGCGGATAACGCCTGAGGCGTTATCCGCCCTACCTTCTGGGGTCCCCTCTCCCCCGCCGTCTCCCTGAAGGGAGAGGGAGCCATTCGGTGTTGCCATCGAGCTCTGTACCTCCCAGAGACTCGGACCAGTCCCCTCTCCCTTCATGGGGGGGACGCCTAGTCAGAGGGTTAGGGATAGGGGCTCTTTCAGCACCACCCGGTGCCCGGCCCAACCGCCAGACGGCCTGCCAAGCGGTACCCCGCGCCTTATACTGAATTTCGGTGACCGGACGCCTTCGCGTGCCCGGCCGAGGTCAGCCACAGGCGCCCGTCGCGGCGCCGAGCCGGCGAGCGGCCATGAACAGTCTGTGCTCTCCCAGCGCCACGGGGTCGCCCTGGCGGCGCAGCGGTGTTCTCGCCCTGCTTCTGCTGGTTCTTTCCGGTTGCGCTCAGCATTCCGTGCAGCCCGCTGCCCCCCTCACCGAAGCCACCTGGCGCCAGGTCGATGCCGATATCGGCGCCGCCTCCCTGGCCGCCACGTCCCAGGCCCGCGCCTACGCCGAAGAGGCGATGCAGCAGTGGATGGACCTGGTCTACCAGCGCACCGATGAGCAATTCATTCCCTGGTTCTCCAGCTACTGGACCCAGCAATGGCTGGGCATGAAGGTCGCCTGGTACAAGATGGGCTCCCATGGCGACCTCGACCCCACCGTCGACAAGCTCGCCGTTTACCTGCAGGAGCAGTACCGCAAGCAGGTGCTGATCCCGGTGGCCAAGCAGGTCGACCCCGACGCCGTGATGGAGAAGGCCACCCGGCACTACATCGAGCTGCTGACCGTGGCGGTGAAGGAAATCCCCGCGCGCCGCGGCATCCCGCAGAAGGCCTTCGACGAGCACCTGATGGGCATCCCGGCGATCTCCCTCGGCCCGCCCTCCAGCCGCGATGCATCGCTGTATCAGGTGGTGTACGCCAAGGACATCGGCAAGCTGCCGGCCTTCGCTGCGCTGATGCAGGAAATCCGCACCGCCGCCGGCAAGGCGGGTGCCGGCACCAAGGTCAACGGCGTCTCACCGGTGGCCCAACGCACCAGCGCCAAGCTGGTCTACGAACTGCGCAACCGCAGCATCGCCGGCGTGGTCGCAGGCGCGGCGGGCAAGGTTGCGGGCTCGGTCATCTCGGTGGCCTTCACCCTGTTCAGCATGGCCGGCAACGACCACGAACGGCCCGAGGTGGAAACCCAGTTGCGCAAGGAGATCAACGCCGCCTTCGACGAACAGTGGCTGGCGCTGATGCGAGACCCGGACGGTGGGGTGATGTCCGGCGTCGATCACCTTGGCGCGCGCGTGCAGCAGAGCCTGACCGGCCGGCTGGCGCAACCGGAGGATGAGCCGGACGAGCAGTCCACAGCCCAGACCTATGGCGCTGGCGAGGCCGAACCGGTCAACGTCAGCGGTGGCTTTCGCGTGTTGCGGCAAGGGCAGGGCGCGGCGCCCTGAGGTGGGGTTCGACGATCCGTGCTTCGCGCGGGCGGCCATGCGCAGTATCCTTCCCGCCCGACTTTCGCGGCCGGACGCTGATCCCATGCATTACCAGAACATCCTCTTCGACCTCGACGGCACCCTCACCGACCCGCGCGAGGGCATCACCCGTTCGATCCAGTACGCCCTCGCCCAGCTGGGCATCGACGAGCCGGACCTGCGCCAGCTCGAACACTTCATCGGCCCGCCGCTGCTGCAGTGCTTCATGAGCACCTACGACTTCGACGAGGCGCGCGCCTGGGAAGCGGTGAACCACTACCGCGTGCGCTTCAAGGACACCGGGCTGTACGAGAACAAGGTGTTCGAGGGCGTTGCCGAGCTGTTGCAACTGCTCGGCGGCCAGGGTCGCACGCTGTACATCTGCACCAGCAAGCCCACTGTATTCGCCGCCGAAATTGCCCGGCACTTCGATTTCGCCCGGCACTTCAAGGTGATCTACGGCAGCGAGCTGGACGGCACGCGGACCAACAAGGTCGAGCTGATCGAGCACCTGCTGGGCATCGAGCAACTGGACCTGACGCAGACGCTGATGATCGGCGACCGCAAGCACGACCTGATCGGCGCGCACCGCAACGGCCTGTCCGCCGCGGGCGTCGGCTATGGCTTTGGTAGCCGTGAAGAGCTGATGGCGGAAAGCCCGGCGCATTACTTTGCGAGCATGGACGAGCTGCGCGCGGCGTTTGCCTGAGGCTCCTTGGCTGGGGTGGGTTCGCGAGCAAGGACTAGGCGTCCCCCTCGGTCCTACGCAGAGCTGGTCGCGGCAGACCTGTAGGAGCGAGCTTGCTCGCGAACTTGATCTGAAATCCCGTGCCGGGGCATACCCTCACCCCAGCCCTCTCCCAGGGGGAGAGGGAGCCGATCGTGCCGGCTGGCATTGCGGTTTCATCCTGCACCGAACAGTCCCCTCTCCCTCTGGGAGAGGGTTAGGGTGAGGGGCCCTTGCTCTTGGGGGCGCGGATTTATCCGCGATCCGGCCGGTAGGCTGGTGCCGCCGGGTGGCGATCGCGGACGGAGTCCGCTCCTACGCTCCTACGCTCCTACGCAATCGAATAAACCGCGCTGGGCTTCAGCCGCGCAACCACTCCGCCAGCCGCCCCATCATGTCATCGCACCTGGCCAACTGCTCCAGGCTGACGAACTCGTCCGGCTTGTGGCCCTGGTCCATGCTGCCCGGGCCGCAGACCACGGTGGGGATGCCGGCCTGGTGGAACAGCCCGCCCTCGGTGCCATAGGCAACGGTGGTGAAGTCGCGCGAACCGCTCAGCAGCGCGATCAACTCGGCCGCCTCGGCCTGCTGGTCGGTCACCAGCGCCGGGTAGGCGGAAATCTCGCTGAAGCGAATATCGGTCTCGGCCTTCACCGCACGCATCTTCGGCAGCAACTCGGCCTCGGCGAAGGCGCGCAGGTCATCGGCGACTTCCTGCGGGTTGTCGCTGGGCAGCGCGCGCACTTCGAAATCGAACTGGCATTCGGCGGGCACGATGTTCAGCGCGCGGCCGCCGCTGATCACACCGGTCTGCACGGTGGAATAGGGCGGGTCGAAGCGCGGGTCATGGCGTTCTGGCGCGGCCAGGCGGGTGCCGATTTCGCCGAGGCGGCCGATCAGCTTCGCCGCGTACTCGATGGCGTTCACGCCCTGCGGCGCGTAGGCCGAGTGGCAAGGCGCGCCGTGCACCTGGCAGCGCATGGCGAGCTTGCCCTTGTGGCCGAGCACGGGCTTGAGTTCGGTGGGTTCGCCGATGATGCACAGCATCGGCTTGTGCTCGCGATGCTCCAGCGCGGCGAGCAGCGAGCGCACGCCCAGGCAGCCGACTTCCTCGTCGTAGGAGAACGCCAGGTGCACGGGCAGGCGCAGCGGTTGGGCGAGGAACGCTGGCACCGCCGCCAGCACGCAGGCGATGTAGCCCTTCATGTCCGCCGTGCCGCGCCCGTAGAGCTTGCCGTCACGTTCGGTCAGCTCGAACGGCGGCACCGTCCACGGCTGGCCGTCGGTCGGCACCACGTCGGTGTGGCCGGACAGGCACACGCCGCCGCGATCCTGCGGACCCAGCGTGGCGTAGAGGTTGGCCTTGCCGCCCTCGGCATCGTGGAACAGCTCGCAGGCGATACCGAAGCCTGCGAGGTAGTCGCGGATGTAGTGGATCAGCGCCAGGTTGGAGTGGCGGCTGACGGTGTCGAAGGCGATCAGGTCGGCGAGGATTTCACGGCTGGAAGGCATGGTCGGGTCCTGCTTCAGAGCTTTTTACTAACCACTATTATTGCGTTGGGGCGGCCCTCTCCCTAACCCTCTCCCTGAAGGGAGAGGGGACCGATCGGCACAGGAGACATCCTGGGTGTCAGCCGGCACGGACAGCTCCCTCTCCCTTCAGGGAGAGGGCGGGGGAGAGGGGGTATGCCTGCACTCAGAGCATCAAGGCTTCGCAGACATTGCCCGTTGCGACGGTGATGTTACTCGTCGCCTGGCACACCGTAGCTCGGCGCCTTGGTCGGGTCGAGGGCGCGCACCAGGTAGTCCTCCAGCTGCGGCTTGTAGGCCACCCAGAGTTTCTCCAGCTCATCGATGGGCGCTTCATCCGCCCAGTCCACGCGCAGGTCGACGATCGGCCAGACCAGGTCGCCGACCACCTTCAGCGCCGCCGAATGCACCGGGCCGGCTTCGCCACCGGCGGCCATCGCTGCCTGCATGGCAGCCAGAAGGCGCTCGGCCAGGCAACCGTTGGCGCCTTCGAAGGCCGCCGTCATGGCTTCGATCACCGCGGGGGAGGACAACAGGTTGCCCGCCGCCACGCAGTTCTCGCCAGCCACGGCGTTGTACACGCCCAAAGCTTCGCTGCCGGTGAACAGCGCGACCTTGCCGTGGTGGTCGATCACCGTCACCTGGCGGTACTGGCTGTAGCCGTTGCTGGAGAGCGCCTTGTCCAGCGCCGCGCCGGGTTCGAGGCCGGCTTCGAGCTGGTCGAGGATCTGCGGGCCGAGGGCCGGCAGGGTGATGTTCTGCGTGGCCACCGCGCCGACGCCGGCGCGTACCCAGGGGCAGCGGGCGCCCACGGCGATGCTCGAGGAGCTGATGGCGATACCCAGTTGTCCGGTTTCGGCGCAGCGGCCGACGATGGAGAAGGTCATGGTGGCTCCTTGGCTTGTTCTATCTGCACACAAAAGCTGCACAAACGACGAAGCGGCGAGGCGGGAAATCCCGCGTCGCCGCAGCGTCTTTCAGTTCATCGATCAGTCCGGGATCACGGCGATCACGTCGATTTCCATCAACCACTGCGGCTGGCCGAGGGCCGAGACCACAAGGCCCGTGGAGATCGGGAACACGCCCTTCAGCCACTTGCCCACTTCCTGGTAGACCGGCTCGCGGTAGCGTGGGTCGATCAGGTAGGTGGTGGTCTTGACGATGTGCGACAGGTCGCTGCCGGCTTCTTCGAGCAGTTGCTTGACGTTCTTCATCGCCTGCTCGGCCTGGGCACGCGGATCGCCCAACCCCACCAGGTTGCCCTCGAAGTCGGTCCCGACCTGGCCGCGTACGTACACGGTGTTGCCGGCGCGCACGGCCTGGCAGAGGTCGTTGTCCAGGGTCTGGTTCGGGTAGGTGTCCTTGGTGTTGAACATGCGAATGCGAGTATGGGTAGGCATCTCTTACTCCCAGGATGCGGCTTTCGGTACGGAGCCTTCGCGCTGCGAGGCGTCCTGATATTCGACGTAACGGCGTTGGGTGGCGATGTGCCCGGCCACGTGCTTGGCGTCGTGCCACACGCCCCAGATGAACGACGAACCCCGGCGCGACAGCCACGGCAGGCCGACGAAGTACACGCCCGGCTCGCGGGACACGCCGCGCTGGTGCTTGGGCTTGCCCTTGTCGTCGAAGGCGTCCACCTGCAGCCAGTTGAAGTCCACGGCGTAGCCGGTGGCCCAGATGATCGCGGTGATGCCGGCGTCGGCGAGGTTCAGTTCGGCGAGCGGGTTGCGGATGCACTCGGCGTCCGGGTAGACCTGGCGGGCCTCCGGCTCCAGCGGCAGGTCCAGGCCGTTGCGCTCGATGTAGGCATCGGCGGCGTCGAGCAGGCCCAGGTAGTTGTCATCGCCCGCCTTGAGGTTGGCCACCAGGTCGTCGCGGAAGGTCACCTTGCCCCCGTCGAAGGACTGGGTCAGGCCGGTCAGGACGATGCCTTCGTTGGCCAGGCGGCGGAAGTCTATGGTCTCGCCGCCACGGGCACCGCTCACGGCGATGGTCACGTGTTCGCGGCCCGGCTGCACTTCCTCGGCGTCCCACAGGCCGAGCACGCCCAGCCACCAGACGAAGTCGCGGTTGCGGTAGGAGCGCGGCGGACGGTCATGGGCGCCGACGGACAGGTAGGTCTTCTTGCCGGCGCGGTTCAGCTCGTCGGCGATCTGCACGCCGGAGGAGCCGGCACCGATCACCAGCACGGCGCCGTCGGGCAGTTGCTGCGGGTTGAAGTACTTGGCCGAGTGGATCTGGTAGAGGCCTTCGTCCCTGGGCGCGATGGCCGGGATCACCGGGCGCTGGAACGGGCCGGTGGCGGAAACGATGCGCAGGGCCTGGATCGTGCCTTCGGAGGTTTCCACGGCAAAGCCGGGGCGGCCTTCGTTGCGGGTGACCTTCTTCACTTCCACGCCGGTACGGATCGGCGCGTTGAACTGCTTGGCGTAGGCGACGAAGTAGTCGGCGACCTGCTCCTTGGCCGGGAAGTCGTCCGGGCCCACCGGGAATTCCAGGTTCGGGAAGCGGTCATGCCAGGCCGGGCCGTTGGCGACCAGCGAGTCCCAGCGGCCGGTGCGCCAGGCTTCGGCGATGCGGCTCTTTTCCAGCACGAGGTGCGGCACGCCCTGCTGGGTCAGGTGCTCGCTCATGGCCACGCCGGCTTGTCCGGCGCCAACGACCAGCGTGTCGATTTCCAGGTTATCAAGCGACTTCTTGCCGAAGGCGCCTGGATTCAGGTCGGTCATGGCTTGCTTCCTCAGACTCTGATCACGTTTGTTCTTGTTGCGGCTTGCGATGAGGTGTTGGCCGCATTCTGTTCAGAGGCTGGGAATAGCGAAATTATGTTTTTTGTAGTCGCAGGCTAGGGAAAAGCTGCACCCACGCAAACCCCGCGGCCCGCGGGCTGCAGGGGAGGGGGTATAGGTTTTTTGGTGGCTGGGGCGACAAATTGGATAGGCAGAATGTGGCTTGTGTGGCTTTTCGTAGGAGCGAGCTTGCTCGCGAACCAGCCCTGCAGCGGAGTCTGTTCGCGAGCAAGCTCGCTCCTACACTGCGGCCGGGGGTTGGCGTAGGAGCGGACTCCGTCCGCGATAGGCCCGCATCGCGCCGGATGCCATCGCGGACGGGGTCCGCTCCTACGAAAGCATCGTCTCAGCGACTCTGCGCCACCGCCTCGAGGAACCGCTCCAGCACCAGGTTCGGTCGGCGGCCCTTGCGGGTTACCACGGTCAGCGGGATGTCGTAGTGGAAGCGCTCCGGCCGCAGCGCGCGCAGGCGGCCCTGGGCGACCCAGTCGGCGGCGTAGTGGTCGGGCAGGTAGCCGATGTAGCTGCCGGTGAGGATGAGGAAGGCCATGCCTTCGCGGTCGGAGGCGGCGGCGTTGCCGGAGAGTTCCTGGTGGCGCTCCTGGGCTTCGGCGGGGATGCGGTAGCTGGGCGCCACCGCGTCGCAGGCGTGGATTTCCTCCACCGTGATGCCCGCATCCTCGCGCTCGAACAGCGGGTGCTCCTGGCTGCAGAACAGCAGCGAGCGCTCTTCATAAAGGGACGAGTACTCCAGCCCGGACAGCGGACTGATGAGCGGCACCACGCCGACATGCAGCCGTCCGTCGAGAACCCCGAGCTCGATCTCGTTGGGCGTGGTCATGCCGATATTGATCCGCACCCCCGGCCCGCTGGCCTTCAGCGCGCGCAGGGCGTGGGTGATGCGCATCTGCGGCAGGGTCACCAGGTTGTTGATGATGCCGATGTTCAGCTCGCCGCGCAGGTGCTGGTGCAGCTCGTTGACCTCGGCGCGGAAGCCCTCCAGCGCCGCCAGCAGCGACTGGGTCGCGCGGTACACCTCGCGGCCCTCGTCGGTCAGCGCGAAGCCCGCTCGGCCGCGCTGGCACAGGCGCATGCCCAGGCGCTTTTCCAGGTCGCCCATGTGCAGGCTGATGGCCGAGCGGCTGATGCCCAGGGTGCTCTCGGCGGCCGAGAAGCTGCCGCACTCGACTATGGTTTTGAAGATGCGCAGCAGGCGGATCTCGAAATCGCTGACCTGGCCCAGGGAAGGCGCCCGTTGTTTCGCCATTTTAGTTTTACCAATCCGAAACTGAACGTAAGAAGAATAAGCTTTAACTCACGTTTAGTCAGGCCCAATCTAGTCTCATCGCACCAGGCCCGACGCGGCCTGCGCGCCCAACAAGACTGTCTTCGAGGACAAGCTGCATGAACCAGCAAGTGAACGTCACCCCGTCGGTGGCCAGCGAACTGAACCTGAAGGCCCACTGGATGCCCTTCAGCGCCAACCGCAACTTCCACAAGGACCCGCGCATCATCGTCGCCGCCGAAGGCAGCTGGCTGGTGGATGACCAGGGCCGCAAGATCTACGACAGCCTGTCGGGCCTGTGGACCTGCGGCGCCGGCCACTCGCGAAAGGAAATCGCCGACGCGGTCGCCAAGCAGCTGACCACCCTCGACTACTCCCCGGCGTTCCAGTACGGCCACCCGCTGTCCTTCAAGCTGGCCGAGAAGATCACCCAGCTGACTCCGGCCGGCCTCGACCACGTGTTCTTCACCGGCTCGGGCTCCGAGTGCGCCGACACCTCGATCAAGATGGCCCGCGCCTACTGGCGTCTGAAAGGCCAGGCGCAGAAGACCAAGCTGATCGGCCGCGCCCGTGGCTACCACGGCGTGAACGTCGCCGGCACCGCCCTGGGCGGCATCGGTGGCAACCGCAAGATGTTCGGCCAGCTGATGGACGTCGACCACCTGCCGCACACCCTGCAGCCGGGCATGGCCTTCACCAAAGGCATGGCCGAGACCGGCGGCGTCGAACTGGCCAACGAGCTGCTGAAACTGATCGAGCTGCATGACGCCTCGAACATCGCCGCCGTCATCGTCGAGCCGATGTCCGGTTCCGCTGGCGTGCTGGTTCCGCCCAAGGGCTACCTGCAGCGCCTGCGCGAAATCTGCGACCAGCACAACATCCTGCTGATCTTCGACGAAGTGATCACCGCCTTCGGCCGTATGGGCAAGGCCACCGGCGCCGAGTTCTTCGGCGTGAAGCCGGACATCATGAACGTCGCCAAGCAGGTCACCAACGGCGCCATCCCGATGGGCGCGGTGATCGCCAGCAGCGAAATCTACGACACCTTCATGGGCCAGAACCTGCCGGAATACGCCGTCGAGTTCGGCCATGGCTACACCTACTCCGCGCACCCGGTTGCCTGCGCCGCCGGTATCGCCGCGCTGGACCTGCTGGAAAAGGAAAACCTGATCCAGCAGTCGCTGGAACTGGCTCCGTACTTCGAGAAAGCCCTGCACGGCCTGAAGGGCGCGAAGAACGTCATCGACATCCGCAACTGCGGCCTGGCCGGCGCCATCCAGATCGGCGCCCGTGACGGCGACGCCATCGTGCGTCCGTTCGAAGCCAGCATGAAGCTGTGGAAAGAAGGCTTCTACGTGCGCTTCGGCGGCGACACCCTGCAGTTCGGCCCGACCTTCAACGCCAAGCCCGAGGACCTGGACCGCCTGTTCAGCGCCGTCGGCGATGCCCTCAACGGGGTTGCGTAAGTGAGCGAGCGTCCGAAGGCCGTCCCGACGGTACAGATCGACAACGACAAGGTCCTGGTCACCGAGTGGCGCTTCGCCCCCGGTGCCGAGACCGGCTGGCACCGCCACGGCATGGAATACGTCGTGGTCCCGGTGACCAACGGCGAGCTGCTGCTGGAAACCCCCGAAGGCGAGCGGCGCGCGCCGCTGGTCCTGGGGGCGAGCTACACCCGCCAGATCGGTACCGAGCACAACGTGATCAACCCTTGCGATCACGAAGTGGCGTTCATCGAGATCGAGCTCAAGAGCGACGACCACCCGCACAGCCACTGAACGCGCGGGCACGCGAGAAGGCACGTCGCCGCCAGCCATTCTAGAGTGGCAGCCGGCGTGCCTTGCAGCCCACGCTTCACACCGAACAATCCCCTCTCCCTTCAGGGAGAGGGCTAGGGAGAGGGGCTCTTGAAAGCGCCCCGCCCCACACTTTCAGCGAGAAGAGACTTCCCATGACCACCGTCAAGCACCTGATCGGCGGCGAGATGATCGCCGACACCGGCCGCACCGCCGACGTCTTCAACCCGTCCACCGGCGAAGCCATCCGCAAGGTCCCGCTGGCCAGCCGCGAAACCGTGCAGCAGGCCATCGACGCCGCCAAGGCCGCCTTCCCGGCCTGGCGCAACACCCCGCCGGCCAAGCGCGCCCAGGTGCTGTTCCGCTTCAAGCAACTGCTCGAAGCCAACGAAGCGCGCATCAGCCAGCTGATCAGCGAAGAACACGGCAAGACCCTGGAAGACGCCGCCGGTGAACTCAAGCGCGGCATCGAGAACGTCGAGTACGCCAGCGCCGCCCCGGAAATCCTGAAAGGCGAATACAGCCGCAACGTCGGCCCGAACATCGACGCCTGGAGCGACTTCCAGCCGATCGGCGTGGTTGCCGGCATCACCCCGTTCAACTTCCCGGCCATGGTGCCGCTGTGGATGTACCCGCTGGCGATTGCCTGCGGCAACACCTTCATCCTCAAGCCGTCCGAGCGTGACCCGAGCTCCACCCTGCTGATCGCCGAGCTGTTCGAAGAAGCCGGCCTGCCCAAGGGCGTGCTGAACGTGGTGCATGGCGACAAGACCGCCGTGGACGCGCTGATCGAAGCCCCGGAAGTCAAAGCCCTGAGCTTCGTCGGTTCGACCCCGATCGCCGAGTACATCTATTCCGAAGGCACCAAGCGCGGCAAGCGCGTACAGGCCCTGGGCGGCGCCAAGAACCACGCCGTGCTGATGCCCGACTGCGACCTGGACAACGCCGTCAGCGCCCTGATGGGTGCAGCCTACGGCTCCTGCGGCGAGCGCTGCATGGCCATCTCCGTGGCCGTGTGCGTCGGCGACCAGATCGGCGACGCGCTGGTCGAGAAGATCGTTCCGCAGATCAAGGCCCTGAAAATCGGCGCCGGCACCTCCTGCGGCCTGGACATGGGCCCGCTGGTTACCGGCGCTGCCCAGCAGAAAGTCACCGGCTACATCGACACCGGTGTCGAGCAGGGCGCCCAGCTGCTGGTCGATGGCCGCAACTTCAAGGTGGCCGGTCACGAGAACGGCTTCTTCGTCGGCGGCACCCTGTTCGACCGCGTGACCCCGGACATGACCATCTACCAGGAAGAAATCTTCGGCCCGGTGCTGTGCATCGTGCGCGTTAAGAGCCTGGAAGAAGCCATGCAGCTGATCAACGACCACGAGTACGGCAACGGCACCTGCATCTTCACCCGCGACGGTGAAGCCGCTCGCCTGTTCTGCGACGAGATCGAAGTCGGCATGGTCGGCGTCAACGTACCCCTGCCGGTACCGGTGGCCTACCACAGCTTCGGCGGCTGGAAGCGTTCGCTGTTCGGCGACCTGCACGCCTACGGCCCGGACGGCGTGCGCTTCTACACCAAGCGCAAGGCCATCACCCAGCGCTGGCCGCAGCGCAAGTCGCACGAAGCGGCGCAATTCGCCTTCCCCAGCAATGGCTGAGGGTGAATAAGCGTTAAGAGAAAGGCCGGTCGGATGACCGGCCTTTTTTGTGGGCGGGATTTGTGGATCAGTGGCACTGAAAAGATGGTACGTAGTTCAGTACAATGTTGGCTCGCACGCCACTGTTCGCCATCGGCGGCAAGGATGACCTTTCATGCAAGTACTCACCTTCACCCAGGCCCGCGCCGACCTGAAGCAGACCATGGACGATGTGTGCCGGGATCACGAACCGGCGGTCATCACGCGCCAGCGCGGTGAGCCGGTGGTGATGATGTCGCTGGAGGACTACAACGGCATGCAGGAAACCCTCTACCTGCTGAGTTCCACTGCCAACGCCAAGCGGCTGCGCGAATCCCTCGATGAGGTGCGGGCGGGCAAGGCTCAGGTCAAGGAGCTGACCGTTGAACGTGAAGTCGAAAAGCCGTAACAAGTCGGCCGCCCGCGGCTCCATCAGTGTCGCCTTTACCAGCCATGGCTGGGAGGACTATCAGTTCTGGGAGCAGGGTGACGCGGATGTCTTCCGCGTCATCAACGAGCTGATCGAAGAGTGCCGGCGCACGCCGCACAAGGGCACGGGAAAACCGGAACCGTTGAAGGGTGACCTGTCGGGCTTCTGGTCCCGCCGCATTACCCGTGAGCACCGCCTGGTCTATTTTTTCGAGGCCGAGACGCTGACGATCCTGCAGTGCCGATACCACTACGACCAATAGGGCCGCTGATGCGGCCCTTTTTCTTTTGCGGCTAGTCGTTCCAGGCGAGCCGGGGGATTTCTTCCCAGCGCATCCAGAGGCCGCCTTGCCAGTTCAGCAGCATCAGGCGGCGGGCGTCCCAGGTGAGGAGGACGCGGCGGGGGTTGGCGCATTCCGGGTTGTACTGGTCGCGCAAAGTGGGAATCACGTCCTGTGAAAGCCAATGGTCCAGGGATTCGAGTTCGGGGTGGCCGAAGCGGACGAGGGCTTTGTAGGCGGCGGCTTCGCTGATGAGGATGGTTTCTTCTTCGCTGCCGGTGCGGTAGGTGAGGTGAACGGTCTGGACTTCGTGAGGGAAGAAGCGGTGATGGAGGCTGTCGGGGTACTGGACGGACAGCAGGCGGGCGATGTCGCGGGAGACGAACCAGGCCTGGTTGTCGATCATCAGGCCGCGCAGGAAGCGTTTTTTGCGGGTGAAGAAGGTTGGGGTGTAGGTGTTGTGCATTGATGAAGCTCCACTAGAAGTTGAGAGCTGCCATCGACGTCGCCAAACGAAGGGAGGCAGACCGCACGGGGTTGGCGAACCGGCTAGTGGTGCCCGGCAGACCCGGAGGTCTCCCCGCGCGATCCGCCATTGAGCGTTGCAGAAAATTCTGCACGTGCGGGGACCTGCAAGAACATTCGCTGTTCTCGCAAGCGCCATCAAGCGCTTTCGCGCCACTAGTTCCAGGTCGCCAAACCTGGGCCACAGAATGTGACGGGGGCGAGAATAGGAAGAGCGGGAGTGGCCAACAAGAAGCCGTTTCCGGCGAGCGTGTAGGAGCGAGCTTGCTCGCGAACCGCCTGGCACCGGCATTTCCGTTTACGTAGGAGCGGACTTTGTCCGCGATGCTTTTAGGCTGGGTGTTCTGCGTCGCTTCGGTGCGCGCGCGAAGTCTGTGTTTCGCCCCCTCGGGCGACCTACTTTGGAGAGACCCAAAGTAGGCAAAGGTCTTGCCCCTGCATCCGGTTTTTCGCTTAGGCGAAAAATTCCCTCGTTGAAACGGAGTTTCAGGGGCCCGCGCTGACGGGCCATCCCTGGCCCGACAGCGCTCTCGCGACATCCATGTCGCTCAACCCCTGAAACTCCGCTTCAACGAGGCCTCCTGAAAGGGGCAGTCGGAGCGCGCTGATATTTTTCTGGAAGTCTTTTAGAGCCAGAGCCAGAGCCAGAGCCAGAGCCAGAGCCATGAGTCGTAGGGCGCCTAACCCGGGACGGGTTATCCGCCAGAGCGGCGGATAACGCCGGGGGCGTTATGCGCCCTACGGGTGCAGATCGTGCCGGCTGCCACAGTGGTTTCGCGACGCATCGGACGGTCCCCTCTCCCTCTGGGAGAGGGCTAGGGTGAGGGCTGCCCCGCGCAGAAGTCATGCAGTCGTAGGGCGGATAACCCGGGACGGGTTATCCGCCAGAGCGGCGGATAACGCCGGGGGCGTTATGCGCCCTGCGGGGGCAGATCGTGCCGGCTGCCACGGTGGTTTCGCTACGCGCCGAACGGTCCCCTCTCCCTTTGAGCGGGGCGCGCAGCCAGGGTTAGGGTGAGGGCTGGCCGAGCGCAGGAGTCATGGGGACTGGCTATCGGTGACACACCGGCAGGGCCGGCGTCGGGTGGGTTCGCGAGCAAGCTCGCTCCTACAAGGGAGCGGTGCGGGGATCAGCCCAGGTGTTTCTTCAGGTAGATGCGCTGATGTCCCGGCGGGCAGTCTTCCAGCACGCCCATGCGCTCGAAGCCCTGCTTCTCGTAGAAGCCGGGGGCCTGGAACGTATAGGTGTAGAGGAACAAACCGACACAGCCGCGGCGGCGGGCTTCGTCTTCGGCCAGGGCGATGAGCTGGCTGCCCAGGCCGCTGCCACGCTGGTCGTCCTGCAGCCAGAGGTAGTCGATGTAGAGCCAGCCCATGCCGGACTGGCCGAACATGCCGCCGACCACTTCACCGTCGTTGTCGCGGGCATAGAGCTCGAAGTCGTCGTAGGTGTTGCTGCGGCCCATCTGGCCCAGGTTGTAGGCGAGCAGGCCCTTGACCACGACGTCGCGCGCCTGCGGGTCGATGCCGAGGGTGAAATCGAATGGGGTTTGCATGGTGCCCTCCGGATTGGCGAAGGCGACCAGTCTAGGGAGACGCGACCGGGTTGGATAGGGAGCCGAAGGTCGGAGAGGGGGACAACCCGCCGCTGCAGTGTGACGCAGGCAGGTTTCCAGGCGCACCGCAGCGGATTTCGCACCCTGTCACTTGTTCCGGCTGACGCAATGGCCTACAGGTCGGCGCCGCGCTGGCGGGATTGGTGGATGGTCCACATGTCGCGCTGGATCAGTGCTCGAGGTGTTCATGAAAATGCTGTTGCACAGTCTGTATCTGGTGGTGGGGGGGCTCGCCGTGTTTTCCATGGTGGCCGGGTTCTGGGTCGTCCAACCGGGTGTCAGGCCAGTGGCTTCGACGCCGCCGGCGGTGGATGCGCTGGCGTTGCAGCGCCACGTACGCCAGTTGGCCGAGGAGTTCTATCCGCGCAGCGCTGATCAATTGGCCAACCTGGAGGCCGCGGCGCGCTACATCGAGGCGCAGTTTCGCGAGGTAGGGGCCGAGGTGACGCTGCAGCGCTACCGCGCAGGGATGCACGACTACGTCAACGTGGTGGCCCGCTTCGGCCCGGCGCAGGGGCCGCTGGTGGTGGTGGGCGCGCACTATGATTCCCACGGGGAGGCCTTGCCGGGCCAGGGCTATAGCCGCGAAACCCACACCCCAGGGGCGGACGACAATGCCAGCGGGGTGGCCGGCCTGCTGGAGCTGGCGCGCCTGCTCCAGGCCGATCCGCCGCCGGTTGGCGTCGAGCTGGTGGCGTATTCCCTGGAGGAGCCGCCGAACTACGCCACCGATGCCATGGGCAGCGTCGCCCACGCGCGGGCGCTGCGGGCGTCGGGGCGGCCGCTGCGCCTGATGCTGGCGCTGGAGATGATCGGCTACTTCGATTCGACGCCCGGCTCGCAGCACTATCCTTCGCCGCTGATGAAGGCGTTCTACCCCGACGCCGGCGATTTCATCGCCCTGGTCGGGCGGCCCGGCGATGTGCGGCTCATCCGTGAGACCAAGGCGGTGATGGCCGGCGCCAGCGACCTGCCGGTGCGTTCGATGAACGCGCCGCGCCAGCTGGAGGGCGTGGACTTTTCCGATCACCGCAGCTACTGGGACGAGGGCTTTGCGGCGCTGATGGTGACGGACACGGCGTTCTTCCGGAACGAGCAGTACCACCTGGCCGGTGACACGGCCGATCGCCTGGATTACGGACGCATGGCCAAGGTGGTGCAGGGCGTGTTCGAGGTGATCCGCCAGCAGTCGCCGGCAAAGTAGGTGCGCCGCGGCCGGGTGGTTCTCCCCTGGGGCGAACGCGCGGCGGGAATCAGAACTCTTCCTGGCGGGAGGTGCGCACCAGCTCCAGCCGGGTATCGCGGAAGCGCAGGTAGCGGTACGCGCCGTTGCTGGGGCCGTACATCCAGGTTTCCAGCTGCGGACTGCCGGGGATGATCTTGCCGTCCGGCCCGCGCCGGGGCGGAGTCGGCGGGACGATGGCGCGTTTGTCTGGTTGTCCGCACTTGGCCAGCACCTCGTCCATCGGGTCGCCTTCGTTGATCAGGCCGGTGCCGCAGCGCAGGGTGCCGGCCTGGGCAGCGCCGGCGGCGAGGGTGAGGAGCAGGGCGATCAGCCAGGTACGCATGGGGCGGTTCCATCGCAGATTCGCCGGCCAGTCTAATGCCGGCCGAGCGAGTGCTTCATTGCGCTGAGGCAGGCTCAGCGCACCGGGCCGACGTTGCGTACATAGAGGTCCTTGCCGCCTGAGCTGCCGATGCCCCGAGCCTGCAGTTCGAAGCGCTTGGGGTGGCCCTTGATCAGGTCGCTGAGTTTCTTGAAGCCATACAGGCGCGGATCGAACGCCGGCTGCAGCTTGCTGATGTTCTGTCCCAGGGCGCCCAGCTGCACCCAGTCATCGTCGTCGCCGTCGATGTCGTCGAGCACCTTGGCGATGAAGTCCAGCGGCACTTTCTGCGACTTGGGTTTGCTGGCGGGCCTGGGCGCTTCGGCGGTGCTCGGGGCCGCAGCCTTGTCAGCGGTCGGCGAGGGCTCCGCGACGGGTTCTGGCGCTGCGCGGAGGATCTCGGTGTAGATGAACTTGTCGCAGGCGGAGACGAAGGGCTTGGGTGTCTTTTCCTCGCCGAAACCGTAGACGGTCAGCCCTTCCTCGCGTAGGCGTGCGGCCAGGCGGGTGAAGTCGCTGTCGCTGGAGACCAGGCAGAAGCCGTCGAAGCGCCGGGTGTAGAGCAGGTCCATGGCGTCGATGATCAGAGCGCTGTCGGTGGCGTTCTTGCCGCTGGTGTAGGCGAACTGCTGCATGGGCTGGATGGAGTGGTCGAGCAGCACCTGTTTCCACTTGCCCAGGTTGGGCTTGGTCCAGTCGCCGTAGATGCGCTTGACGCTGGCGACGCCGTACTTGGCGATTTCCTCGAACAGGCCTTCGACGATGGCGGCGGGGGCGTTGTCGGCGTCGATCAGCACAGCGAGGTGAGTCTGCTGGCGAGTGGCGGGGGGCTTGGTGGCCATGCTGCATCCTTTGCTTGCGGTCCTGTGACCTTAATCGGTCTGCCCCCGCGAGGCTACCCGTGCGCGGGAGTGCCTCAGGCGGTGGCGAACTCGCACTTGTCCCGCCCGCTGCGCTTGGCGTCGAGCAGGGCGGCGTCGGCGCGGCTGAGGGTCTGGGAGTAGCTCTCGCCCGGATGGTGTTCGGCGACGCCGAAGCTGGCCGTGACGGAGAGGGCGTTGGTGCCCACACGTACGGCCAGGCAGCGGATGTCATTGCGCACGCGTTCGATAATGGTGGCGGCGTCGGCCAGGCGGGTGTCGGGGAGGATCAGCAGGAATTCCTCGCCGCCCCAGCGGCCGCAGAGGTCGTACTGGCGCAGGGCGGATTCCATGGCGCGGCCGATTTCCACCAGCACGCGGTCGCCCACTTCGTGGCCCCAGGTGTCGTTGACCTGTTTGAAGCGGTCGACGTCAAGCATGGCCAGCACATAGGACTCGCCGTGGCGCTGGGCGCGTTCGCTTTCCTCGCGCAGGCGTTCCATCAGCAGGCGGCGGTTGGCGATGCCGGTGAGGGTGTCGTGGGTCGAGGCTTCCTTCAGCGCGACGTTGAGGTCGCGCATCATGTCCTGGTAGCGGTCGGAGATGCGCGCGACCTTCTCCAGCTGGCGCAGCTGCTTGTGGTAGCGCTCGGACAGGGTGCTGTTCTGCGCGCGGGCCATGGACTGGAAGCCGTCGGAAATCCGCGCGATGCGCTCCAGGCGCGCGAGCTGGTCGAGGGATTGCTGGTGTTTCTGGTACAGGGCCTCGCGCAGGGGGTGGCCTTCGTACTGGGGGTCGGCCAGCAGTTCTTCGATCAGCAGGTCCAGCTCGCGCTCGGTCGTCATGGCTCTTACTCGTCGTAGGCTTGGATGACGAAGGGGAAGGTGCAGTCCTCGCGGAATTCCTCGGCCAGCTCGGCGACGCGTTCGTTGCGTCGGTCATAGTGCCACGCCACGCTGGTCGCGCGGCCCTGGCTGTGGGCTTCTTCGAGCAGGTCGAAGATGTCCATCATGGCCTTGATCGAGCTGGTGTTGAGGTACAGCAGGCGCAGGTCGAGTTCCAGCGGGCGCTGTTCCTGGGTGAGGAAGCGTTCGACCCATTCGATGACCTGGCCGAACAGCTCGTAGGAGTTCTCCGGGTAGGAGTCGCCCTGCATCGCAAGGATGCCGGCCTGCCAGTCGCCATGGATCTGGGGGGTGGATTGGGTTCCGGTGACGTTGAGATCGCTCATGTCGGGTCTTCCTGAATTTCGCGGATCAGATCACGGCGCGCAGGCTGAAGAAGGCGCGGCCGTCGGGTTGTTCGGTGAGTGAGGTCTTGAGCGGCGCGCTGGACTTGCGGGCGATGTCCAGCAGGCCCAGGCCCGCGCCGGTGGAGGCTTCGGCGTCGCGCGGGCGGCGCAGCTGTTCCTTGTAGGCGGCCTTGAGCTGGGCCTTGTCCAGCCCGGCGATGGCTTCGATGCTGCGCACCAGGCCCTGGCCGTCGGCCAGTTCCACCAGGTTGCCGGCGGAGACCACGTAGTGGCCCTCGTCGTCGCGGGCAATCGCCACGGTGGCCGAGGCCTCCTGGTCGTTGTAGCCGCGCTGGGTGGCGTAGTGGCGGATGTTCTGGGTCATCTCGATGTAGACGGCGAACACGTCCATCGCTTCGCTGGGGTGCGCCTGCTCGGCCTGCATATAGTTGCGCAGCGCGTGGCCGATTTCCTCGATCAGGCTGCGCGAGATGGGGCCGTTGAAGCAGAGCAATATGCGTTGCCGGGTGTAGCTCTCGCGCATGGCCAACAGATCTAGCGATTCCATGGAATAACCCCTAGTCGAAGCGGAAAGAGAGAATGGTGATGTCGTCGCGCTGCGGCTGCTCGCCCTGGTATTGGGCGAGGGTAGCGGCGAATACGTCGGCCTGCTCGGCCAGCGGCCTGCGCGCGTGGTTGCGCAGCAGGTCGGCGAAGCGGCTGTTGCCGAAGCCGAAGCCGTGCTCGCCGCCGGCCTGGTCGAGGAAGCCGTCGGTGCACAGGTAGTAGGTCCAGCCGGCTTCCATCGGGATTTCCACATCCTGATAGTCGCCCTGGCGCTTGTCGCCGATGGCGCGGCGCGCGCCCTTGTATTCGCGCACGTCGCTGCCGTCACTGGCGAACAGGGAAATCTTCGCGCCAGAGAAATGCAGCACCTTGCGCTGGTGGTCGACGCGCACCAGGCCGGCATCCATGTTGGTGGCCAGCGAGTGGGTGAATTCTTCCTGGCCGAGCATGCCGCGCATCACGTGGTCGGTCTCACGCAGGATGGCGGCCGGGTCGTGGCTCTTCACGCTGTCGATGGCATGGTCGATGGCGGCCAGGGCGAGCATGGTCATCAACGCTCCGGGCACGCCGTGGCCAGCGCAGTCGACCACGCCGATCAGGCTGTCCAGCGGGCCTTCGCGGTAGATGTAGAAGTCGCCGCCGACCACGTCGCGGGGTTTCCACAGGACGAAATGGTGCTGGCCGAGGGAGGCCTGCAGCTGGCGATCAGGCAGGATGGCGCGCTGGATCAGGCTGGCATAGTCGATGGAGTCGCCGATCTTCTTCTGCGCGGCGGCCATCTCGCGGTTGGCCTTTTCCAGCGCCTGGGTGCGCTGCTGGACCTTGTCCTCCAGCTCCTCGGTGTGCCGGCGGACCTGGTCGGCCATGCTGGCGAAGGCGCTGGACAGCTCGCCGATCTCGTCCGGGCGGGTGCGCGGCAGCGGGCTGTCGTACTGCCCGGCGGCGATCGCCTTGGCCGATTGCTTGAGGCCGCGCAGCGGACGCAGCACCAGCAGGTCGACGGTGTAGGCGAAGCCGATCAGCAGGATCGCCAGTAGCCCGGCCAGGGTGCCCACCAGCGGCCAGATCCAGCGGCTGTCGAGTACCTGGGCGGCATGCAGGTCGATGGCGCTGAGTACGTGCCAGCGCAATTGCGGGATGTAGGCGGTGGCGATCAGCTGTTCCTTGCCGTCGATGGTGCCCCACAGGGTTTCCACTTCACCGGGGTTGGCCTCGGCCTGGCGCAGGGTCTGGCGCAACGCTGTGCGCTCCTGGTCGTTGGCCAGCAGGTCGAACACGTGGTGCTTGGCCTGGCCGCTGGAGCCGGAGGAGTAGGCGATCAGGCGGGTATCCGGGTGCGCCTGGATGGCGCCGTCGGGGTCGACGATCATCGGCGTCACCCCGGCCTCGCGGCGCGAGATGAACTGGTCGAGGAACTCGGTGAGGTCCAGGCCGCCGCCGGCCAGGCCGACCTTCTCGTTGCCGGCGCGCACCACCATGTTGAACCAGACCTTGGTGACCTTCAGCTTGGCGTCGTAGTTGACGTTGATGTTGTAGGTCTCGTCGCGCTTCAAGGTATCGAAGTACCAGGCGTCCTGCGGGTCGCTCTCGCTCAGGGTGTAGCGCGGCGAGTTGGACAGCGGCGAACTGGAGTCGTTGAAGTAGTAGTGGCGCGAAGAGTCCACCACGACGAAGTAGGAGTAGTTGTGCTGGTCCGCGCGAAAGCCCTCGGCCTCGCGGAAGAACAGCGCGCGCCGCGCCGGGTCGTTCTCGGCCAGCAGCCAGTCCTGGGTCACCACGGACTCTGCCAGACGCCGCGACAGCGCCAGCTCGCGGATCACCGGAGCGATGATCTTCTGCTGGTTGAGCAGTGTGAAGTTTCTCGCGAAGGCGAGGCCGAAATGCGTGCGGATGTCCTCCATGGCCTTCCAGCCCAGCATCACCGCCGGAACCAAAGCCAGGAGACAGGCGATGAGCAGTGCCACCACCGATTTGCCGCGCAACCCCCATCTTGCCGCCATGGCTCTCTTGATTCCCCGTGTCGCCCGCCGTGTGCCGGTCTTTTGGCGAAAGCTCAATTGTGCATTTTGTATACGGGCACAATCAAACCAAATTGATATCGGATCGCCATAATCTTGGCGCCGGTCAATTGGCCTGAGTCTAGACCCTGTTTGAAAAGTCGCTCGAAGTCGTCGGATGGTTCCTGCAGAACTAGACCCTGTTCCCACTTCCACTCTGGCGTGCCTGCTGTAGGAGGGAGCCTGCTATGCGCTCCAGCGGCAGGACCTCCCTGGCTGCGCCCAGCTCCACGGCCTCGCGGGGCATGCCGTAGACCACGCAGGTGGCCTCGTCCTGGGCCACCGTGTGGCCGCCGGCCTGACGGATCGCCTGCAATCCCCGGGCCCCATCCTTGCCCATGCCGGTGAGCAGGGCGGCGATGAGGTTGCGCCCGGCGCAGCGGGCGAGGGAGTTGAACATCACGTCCACCGCTGGCCGGTGGCCGTTCACTGCCGCTTCGCGGTGCAGGCGCACGACATAGTTGGCACCGCTGCGCTGCACCTCCATGTGGAAGTCGCCGGGGGCGAGCAGCACGTGGCCGGGAAGGATGCGGTCACCGTCGCGGGCTTCGCGTACCGACAGGCGCGTCTGCCGGTCCAGTCGCTCGGCGTAGGATTTGGTGAAGCCCGGCGGCATATGCAGGGTCACCACGGTGCCGGGGCAGTCCGGTGGCAGCCCCAGCAGGACTTCCTTGATCGCCTCGGTGCCGCCGGTGGAGGCGCCGATGGCGAAGATCTTTTCGGTGCTCAGCAGCGGCGCGCTGCTCGCTGCCGGTGCGCTGGTCGAGGCTGCCGGGCGTGCACGGGGCAGGCGCGCGCGGGCGGCGGCCTTGAGTTTGGCGCAGATTTCCTCGGCATACGCCTGCATGCCTTCGGCGATGCCCAGGCGCGGCTTGGCGATGAAGTCGATGGCGCCCAGTTCCAGGGCGCGCAGGGTGGCTTCGGAGCCTTTCTCGGTGAGCGAGGAGATCATCAGCACGGGCGTCGGCCGGCCCTTCATCAGCTTGTCGAGGAAGGTCAGGCCGTCCATGCGCGGCATTTCCACATCCAGGGTGATGACGTCGGGCGAGTGCTGCTTGATCAGGTCGCGGGCGACGAAGGCGTCGGGCGCCGCGCCCACCAGTTGCAGCTCGGAATCCTGCTGGATGATGTCCTTGAGCAGACTGCGGATCAGCGCCGAGTCGTCGACGATCAGGACCTTGACGGGCATCACGCTCACCTCGCTTCAGAACAGGTCGATGCTCCCGCCGCGCGCGCGGTGGGACAGTTGCTGGCGGTATTGCTGCTCGCGCTGCAGCACCGTGTCGTTGGCCAGGGTGCGCAGCTTGCGCACCAGTACCCGGCCGCTGTCGGGAAAGAAGTAGACCTTGCGCGGGTGGATATCGAGCAGGTCCTGGGCGGCCAGCGGGATGTTCTCGTTGTCCAGGTACGCCAGGACGAACTCGGCATTGCGCTGGCCGACATCGGCGCTGAGGTTCTTCAGCACCGAGCCGCCGCCGAACACCTTGGCCTCGAAGTGCCGGCGCTGGCCGCCGCGACGCATCAGGCCGTTGATCAGCAGGTCCATGGCGTGCACGCCGTAGCGCCCGGAGTTGGACATCAGGCCCTGCACGCCGGTGTCGCCGGGCAGCATGAAGTGGTTCATGCCGCCCAGGCCGCAGCTGCGGTCGCGCAGGCACACCGAGACGCAGGAGCCGAGCACGGTGACCAGCATGACCGGCTCGGCGGTGACATAGCACTCGCCGGGCAGCAGCTTCACTGCCTCCATGCCGAAGCGCGGATCGTAGTAGCGATTGGGTTGGTCGAGGGCTGCGCCCATCAATGGCTCCCCACCGCCTGGTACGTCGTGCGGCCCACCGAGCGCACCAGGTGGCTGGCGTGGACGAAGTTTTCCGAGTGCCCGGCGAAGAACAGCCCGCCAGGCCGCAGCAGGCGCACCATGCGTTCGAGCAGGCGGGTCTGGGTCGGCTTGTCGAAATAGATCATCACGTTGCGGCAGAAGATCGCGTCGAGTCCCCCGGCGATGCCCCATTCCTTGTCCAGCAGGTTGATCTGCCGGTAGTCGATCAGCTGCCGCAGTTCCTGCACCACCCGCACCTTGCCGGCATTGCCGCCGGTGCCGCGGAGGAAGAAGCGCTTCTTCTGCGCGGGGCTCAGCGCTTCGATGCGCTCCAGCGGATAGACGCCCTGGCGCGCCTGGCCAAGGACGCCGGTGTCGATGTCCGAGGCGATCAGCTCGACGGGCGGGGCGAAGCTGCCCAACGCGTCCACCAGGGTCATGGCCATGGAGTAGGGCTCCTCGCCGGTGCTCGACGCGGTGGACCAGAAGCGCAGCGGGCGATGGTCACGCAGCTGCTCGATGGCGAAGCGGCCGAGGTGGTCGAAGTGGTGCTTCTCGCGGAAGAATGCGGTGAGGTTGGTGGTCAGCGCGTTGACGAACTGCTGCCATTCTTCCTCGTGGCTCTCCAGGTAGGCGAAGTACTCGGCGAAGCTGCCCAGCCGCAGGCTGCGCAGGCGCCGCGAAAGGCGGCTGTAGACCAGCTGCTGCTTGCTCTCCGAGAGGCTGATGCCGGCGTGCTGGTACAGACGCTCGCGCACCTGCTGGAAGTCCCGGCGGGTGTAGTGGAATTCGTGCTCGGGGGCGGGCAGGTTGATCGACATCGGTTGGTCTCGGAGTTGAGCGGGATTGCGTGGGGCGCTGACCCGGCACGGTCATCCGTCGCGATGGCGGATAACGCTGGTGGCGTTATGCGCCCTACCTCTTTGTTGGAGTGAGAAAGTTCTGCGCGGGGCATTGCCCTCACCCCAGCCCTGGCTGCGCGCCCCGCTCAGAGGGAGAGGGGGCCGTACGGTGTATTCGGGTGGCACGGCATTTCCAACCATGCCGATCAGTCCCCTCTCCCTTTGGGAGAGGGTTAGGGTGAGGGGCTCTTGAAGTCGGTGTGGCGAACATCGCCCGACCCTCCCTGGTCCGCCCGCGGCAGCCGACCCTCCCATTGCTCCGGCCGCCGCCATCCCTCAGCCCCGCCCGATCAGAACTCTTCCCAGTCGTCTTCCTTGCCCTTGGCGCGCACCGCCTTGGCCACGCCGCGGGCGGCGCGCGAGGTGTGCGCGACCGGCTCGGCGCGGGCCGGGCGTGCGGAGGCCAGCGGCACCACGGTGGCGGCAACGGCTTCGAGCCTGAACACCGCGACCTGCTGGTTGAGCATGCCGGCCTGCTCCTGCAGGGCCTCGGCCGAGGCGGCGGCTTCTTCCACCAGCGCGGCGTTCTGCTGGGTCATCTCGTCCATCTGCGACACGGCGCCGTTCACTTCCTCGATGCCGCTGCTCTGTTCGGCGGAAGCGGCGGCAATCTCGGCCATGATGTCGGTGACGCGCTTGATGGCGACCACGATGTCGCTCATGGTCTGGCCGGCCTGGGCGACCAGGGTGTTGCCGCTCTCGACCTTGTCCACCGAGTCGTTGATCAGCGTCTTGATCTCCTTGGCGGCGGCGGCGGAGCGCTGCGCCAGGGTGCGAACTTCACCGGCCACCACGGCGAAGCCGCGGCCCTGTTCGCCGGCACGTGCCGCTTCCACCGCGGCGTTGAGGGCGAGGATGTTGGTCTGGAAGGCGATGCCGTCGATCACCCCGATGATGTCGGCGATCTTGCGCGCCGAGTCGTTGATCGCCGACATGGTGCCCACCACCTTCTGCACCACGCTGCCGCCCTGGGTGGCGACTTCCGAGGCATTCACCGCCAGCGAGTTGGCCTGGCGTGCGTTCTCGGCGTTGAGCTTCACGGTGCTGGTCAGCTCCTCCATGCTCGACGCGGTTTCCTCCAGGCTGGAGGCCTGTTGCTCGGTGCGGGTGGACAGTTCGGCGTTGCCGCTGGCGATCTCGCCGGCGGCGGTGTGGATGGTGTCGGCCGCCTCGCGGATCTGCCCGAGCATGCGCGACAGGCTCTGCGCGGTTTCGTTGGCGTAGTCCTTGAGTTCGCCGAAGGTGCCCTGGTAGTCGGCGTCGATGCGCTGGGTCAGGTCGCCCTGGGCCAGGGCGCCGAGTACCCGGGTGACATCGCGCAGGCCCTTGTCGGCGGTATCCACCAGGTTGTTCAGGCCGGTGGCGATCTTCAGGAAGAAGCCTTCCTTGTTGCCGGCGTCGATGCGCTTGCTGAAGTCACCGGCGACGGCGGCGTCCACCAGTTGCGAGACTTCCTGCTCGGCGCGGTATTCCTCGGTGCGGTCGGTCCACTGCACGGCCGAGCCCAGGCGCTCGCCGCCATCGTTGAACACCGGCACCACGTCCAGGGCGAAGCGCCGACCGCCCAGGTTCAGCTCGGCCTTATGCCGCGCGGTCAGGTGCGCCAGCATGTTGCGCTGGTGCGACGGGTTCTTGTGGAAGATGTCGATGTTGGTGCCCATCAGGCGGCCGGCGTTGAAGTTGGGCAACTGCTTGCGGATGTCGGCCTCGGCATTGCCGAGCATCTCGGTCACCGTGCGGTTCATGTAGATGATCTCGAGATCGTTGTTGGCGATCATCACGTTGGCCGAGACGTTATCCAGCGCACTCTTGATCCGCGCGTTGTACTCGGCGGCATCGGCGTTGGCCTTGAGGCTGTTGCGCACGCCGTCGATGGCCTCGGTGATGATGGCCTTCTTGCCCGGCAGACGGTCCATCTCCACCGAGTAGTCGCCCTTGCCGTAGGCAGTGACGGTGGCGACCACCTTCATCTTCACCGCGATGTGCGCAGCGACCAGGTCGTTGATGCCCTTGGCGATGCGCGCCGGGCGGCCGGCGAACTTGTCCACCGGGATCACCTCGTCGATCCAGCCCAGCTCGTGCTGGCGGGTCATCTCCACCAGGCCGGCTTCCAGGGCTTCCACCTGGGCCTGTTCGGCGCGCTGCTCGCGCAGGTTGCGCTGGATGCTGCGCAGCCCGTCGTAGAGACGTTCGTAGCCGGCGGCCGGGGCTTCGCCGATGGCCACGTCGAGGTTGCCGTCCACCAGGCTGTGGAGGATGGCGGTGATGCGGTCGGCGCGTTGTTGCGCCACGGCGTGTGCGTTGAACAGACCCATTTGTCTTGATCCTCTGCTCTGTCAGGGTTTGCCCGGCTCAGGCCGCGGCGTCGTCGACCAGCGCCATTTCGCGGCTGGTCATGAGTTTTTCGATGTCCACCAGGATCAGCATCCGCTCGCCGGCGGTGGCCAGGCCCAGCAGGTACTCGGTGTCGAAGCTGGCGGCGAATTCCGGGCGCGGCTTGATCTCCTCGCCGGCCAGGGCGATCACGTCGGAGACCGAATCCACCACCGCGCCGACGATGCGTCGGCCGACGTTGAGGATGATCACCACGGTGAACTGGTCGTAGCTGATGTCGGCCAGGTTGAACTTGATGCGCAGGTCGACGATGGGAACGATGGCGCCGCGCAGGTTGATCACGCCCTTGATGAAGGCCGGGGCGTTGGCGATCGCCGTGACCTGGTCGTAGCCACGGATTTCCTGCACGCGCAGGATGTCGATGGCGTACTCCTCGCGGCCCAGGGTGAAGGTCAGGTATTCCTGCTCCGGGCTCGTCGCGGTGGCGGCTTCAGCTGCGCTCATGGGTGCTTTCTCCTTGCGCCGCCAGGCGCGGCAGGGCGTCTACATCGAGGATCAGGGCGACGCTGCCGTCGCCCATGATGGTGGCGCCGGCGATCCCGTCGATCCGGCGGAAGTTCTGTTCCAGGCTCTTGATCACCACCTGCTGCTGGCCGACCAGTTCGTCCACCTGCAGGGCGAAGCTCTTGCCCTCGGATTCGAGGATCACCACGATTCCCTGCTCCGCCGGCACGGGCGGCGCGCCGATGCGCAGCAGCTGGTTGAGGGAGAACAGCGGCAGGTATTCGCCGCGCACGCGGATCACCGTCGAGTCCTCGCCGGCCAGGCCGCGCACGTCGTCGGCACGGGCCTGCAGCGACTCGACGATGTAGGTCAGCGGCACCACGTAGTTGACCTGCTCCACGGCGACGATCAGGCCGTCGAGGATGGCCAGGGTCAGCGGCAGGCGGATGCTCATGCGGGTGCCCATGCCGGGCGCCGAATCGATGTCGATGCGTCCGCCCATGGCCTGGATGTTGCGCCGTACCACGTCCATGCCCACGCCGCGGCCGGACAGCTCGGTGACCGCTTCGGCGGTGGAGAAGCCGGGCATGAAGATCAGTTGCCAGACCTCGGCGTCGGTCATTGCGTCGTGTACGGCCAAGCCCTTCTCGCGGGCCTTGGCGAGGATGCGTTCGCGCGACAGGCCGCGGCCGTCATCGGAGATTTCCACCACCACGCTGCCGCCCTGGTGGCTGGCGGCGAGCTTCACCGAACCCTGGGCCGGCTTACCGGCGGCCAGGCGTTCGGCAGGGGTCTCGATGCCGTGGTCGATGCTGTTGCGGACGATATGGGTGAGCGGGTCGCTGAGCTTCTCGATGACGCTCTTGTCCAGTTCGGTGTGCTCGCCCTGGAGGATCAGTTCGACCTGCTTGCCCAGGCGCGCGGAGGTGTCGTGCACCAGGCGCGGGAAGCGGCTGAAGATGAAGCTGATCGGCAGCATGCGGATCGACATCACCGATTCCTGCAGGTCGCGGGTGTTGTGTTCCAGTTGCGCCAGGGCCTGCTGCAGGCGCTCGAAATGCGTGGGATCGAGGTCTTCGCTGAGCTGGCTGAGCATGGCCTGGGTGATCACCAGCTCGCCCACCAGGTTGATCAGGCTGTCGATCTTCTCGACGCTGACGCGGATGGAGCTGGATTCGCTGTCGGCGCGGGCGGCCGGCTTGTTTGCGGTGCTGGCCGCGGCCTTGGGCTGTTCGCTGCTGGGTACGACGACTGCGGCTGTGGGCGCGCCGGGAGCCTTGTCGAAGATGCCGTAGGGCTCGACGGGCTTGGCATCCGGCGCACCGGGGGCGTCGTCGAAGAAACCGAAATCGTCGTCGCTGCTGGCGCTGGTTTCGCTGGAAGCGGTCTCGGGCATGCCCGGTGCGTCGTCGAAGAATCCGAAGTCATCGCCAGCGCTGGCGGCGGTTTCAGCCGGGACGTTGTCGAACAGGCCGAAGCCGTCCTCGGCAGCTACCGCGGCGGGCTCGGCGAGCCAGGCGCGCAGGCGCTCCACGGTGGCGGCCACCGGTACGTCCGGATCGGGCACCTGGCTGCGGTGCGCATCGAGCAGGCGCTGCAGGACGTCGCGGGCTTCGAGGAACACGCCGATCATGTCCACGTGCAGGGCGGTCTGCCCACAGCGGATGCGGTCGAGCAGGGTTTCCAGCTCGTGGGTCACGGCGGTCAGGTCGTCGAAGCCGAACATGCCGCTGGAGCCCTTGATCGAGTGGGCGGCGCGGAAGATGCCATTGAGCGCCTCGGCGTCCGGCTGATCGAGATCGAGCCCGATCAGCAGGAGTTCGAGGGTCGCCAGGTGTTCGTCGGTTTCCTCGAAGAACACCTGGAGGAATTGCTCCATACCAGTCGCCATTCCGGGTTCCCCTAGGGCAGGACCTTGCGGGTCACTTCCAGCAGTTTCGGCGGGTCGAACGGCTTGACCAGCCAGCCGGTGGCGCCGGCGCTCTTGCCCTGCTGCTTCATCGCGTCGCTGGATTCGGTGGTCAGCATGAGGATCGGCGTGCTGCGGTAGCCGGCCATGTCGCGCAGGCTGCGGATCAGCGACAGGCCGTCCATGTTCGGCATGTTCTGGTCGGTGAAGACCAGCTGGTAGGACTTGCGCTGGGCCTTGCCCAGGCCGTCCTTGCCGTCCACGGCCTCGTCCACCTCGTAGCCGGCGGACTTGAGCGTGAAGCTCAGCATCTGCCGGATCGAGGCCGAGTCATCGACGATCAGAATCTGCTTACCCATTGCGTTGGTTCTCCTGGTGGCAATGCGTGTTTACCCGCCGGGCGGCGCGTCAGCGCGCCTTCCCGGCGCGCGGAAAGAGTGGCTCTCAGCCGATCAGGGCGAGGTTGGCCAGGTATTCGTAAAGGGACTGCAGCATGGCAATGCCTCCTGTGGGCGGGACGGGAACGGCGTCAGAACAGTTCCACTTCGCCGGCGCTGAGACTGGTCTGCGCCACCGGGTTGCTCAGCGGCCGGCCGAGCTCGGCGACTTCGCCGCGCAGGCGCTCGCCCCATTCGCCCGGTTCGCGGCCATCGAGGGCTCCGAGGCCGACAGCCAGGGCGCCGAGGCGCGCGCCGTGCTTGCCGATCTGCCCGAGCAGCTGGCTGCTCATGTCCTGGAACTGCAGGGCGGTGACCGCCGCGTTGACCCCGTCGCCGACTTCCAGGGAGATGCGGTCCAGCTCCTGCACCACCTTCACGGTGTGCTGGTTCATGGCGTCGAGGTCGTCGAGCATGCGCTGGATCTTCTGCCGCGAATCCAGGGCGAAGGACATGTCCTTGTCGGCCAGCTGGCTGATGGCGCCTTCGGCGTCCTTGATCTCGTGATAGACCACATCGACGTGCTCGCGGATGGCCTGGGAGAAGTGCGTGGAGCGGGTGGACAGCGCGCGTACCTCGTCGGCCACCACGGCGAAGCCACGGCCGCTCTCACCGGCGCGGGCGGCCTCGATGGCGGCGTTGAGGGCCAGCAGGTTGGTCTGCTTGGCGATGGCGTCCATGTCCTGGGTGGATTGCAGGATCTCGGCGATCTTGTGGGTCACGCGGTCCATGCGCTGCACCAGCTGCTGCGAGGTGCGGCTGGTCTCCAGGGTGGCCTCGACGAACAGGCCGAGGGTTTCCTGGGTGGCGTTGATGAAGCGCTGAAAGTCGATATCGACGTCCATGTGGCCGCGGCCGTCGTAGCGCTCGATCAGCGAGTGGGACAGGCCACGCTGGGTGTCGATGCGCTCGGCGAGGGCATGGAAGCTGTCGGTGAGCTGGCGGATTGCCTGGTGCAGGAGGTTGTCGATCTGGTGGGTATGGCCGTTGAGCTGGGCCAGGTGCCCTTCCATGGCTTCCTGCAGCGGGCGCCAGTGCGGCAGCTCGTCGCTGTGCAGGGTGGTGGCCTGGGGATCGCTGGCGGCATTGGTTGCGCCGCACAGCAGGCGGCTCAGTACCAGGCTGGAAACCCAGCCCACCGGCAGCATCCACCAGAACGGCACGCCCACGGCGCACAGGCCGGCGACGACGGCCCACGGCAGGGACTGGATGATGAGGCGCTGCGGCCAGCCTTGGCCAATGCCTTGACCCGCGGACGGGTTCAATTGTGAATCGCGCATGAATGCACTCCATTGCCGGGCGCCGGTGACCGGGCCGAACGGCTGCTGACTACTTCTTGAGCAGGAATTCGGCGCTGCGATTTAAAACTAGAGTGCCAATGGATGATGTCAAACTGGCGGCATATTCCCGTCGCAGGGGATAGACCCTTGATCTAGAGGGGTTTTTGCTGAATGACCGTTCATCGTCGCTGTGCGGAGGGCGACGGGCGGTAGTGCGCAGACCTTGTACGGCGCGGGTTGTAGCGATTTTTCGATGGCAAAACGTGCCCGTTCCCGTGGCATCCGGAGCCACGTTGTGCCACGTGACAGGCAGGGAGCGTAGGAGCGGACTTCGTCCGCGATAGGCCCGCATCGCGCCGGAGACCATCGCGGACAGAGTCCGCTCCTACGTAAAGTTCTTCGCGGGGACTGCCCTCTCCCTAACCCTCTCCCTGAAGGGAGAGGGGGCAGAATTTGCCGGCTGACGCCTTGGGTACTCCCTGCACTGAACTGTCCCCTCTCCCGCTTGCGGGAGAGGGTTAGGGTGAGGGGCTCTTGCTCTTAATGGACGCGGAGGGCGCCCTACCGTCATGGAAGAAGCCTTACAGCGTACCGAGCAGCTTGCGCGCCGCCTGGGTGTGGTCGGCGATCAGGCGCTTGAGGTCGAGGCCTTCGACTTCGCCGTCGATCACCCGCCAGCTGCCGCCGATCATGATCCGATCGGCCTTGTCGGCGCCGCACAGCAGCAGCGCGGAGAGCGGGTCGTGGCTGCCGGAGAAGCGCAGCTCGTCGAGCTTGAACAACGCCAGGTCAGCCTGCTTGCCCACCGCCAGCTCACCGATGTCGCTGCGGCCGATGAGCTTCGCCGAACCGCGGGTGGCCCAGCCCAGCGCGCGCTCCGGGGTGATCTGCTCGGCGCCGTAGCGCAGGCGCTGGATGTACAGGGCCTGGCGGGCTTCGAGGATCATGTTCGACGCATCGTTGGAGGCCGAGCCATCCACGCCGATGCCCACCGGCGCACCGGCGGCTTCCAGGGCCACGGTGGGGCAGATGCCCGAGGCCAGGCGCATGTTCGAGCTGGGGCAATGGCAGACGCCGGTGCCGGCGGCGCCCAGGCGCTGGATTTCTTCGTCGTTGAAGTGGATGCCGTGGGCCAGCCAGGTGCGCGGGCCGAGCCAGCCGACGCTGTCCAGGTAGTCCACGGTGCGCTGGCCGAAACGCTGCAGGCAGAAGTCTTCCTCGTCGAGGGTTTCGGCGAGGTGGGTGTGCAGACGCACGTCCTCGCGCTCGGCCAGTTCGGCGCTGGCGCGCATGATTTCCGGGGTCACCGAGAACGGCGAGCAGGGCGCCAGGGCGATCTGCACCTGGGCGCCATCGCCGCGCTGATGGTATTCGCGGATCAGGCGCTGGCTGTCGTCGAGGATGGCTTCGGCGCTCTGCACGGTCTGCTGCGGCGGCAGGCCGCCGTCGGCCTCGCCCAGGCTCATGGAGCCGCGGGTGAGCATGGCGCGCATGCCCAGTTCCTGGACCACCCCGGCCTGCACGTCGATGGCCTGCTCCAGGCCATCGGGGAACAGGTAGTGATGGTCCGCAGCGGTGGTGCAGCCCGACAGCAGCAGTTCGGCCAGGGCGACCTTGGTGGCCACGCCCAGTTGCTCGGGCGTCAGGCGAGCCCACACCGGGTAGAGGGTCTTCAGCCAGGGGAACAGCGGCTGGTTCACCACCGGCGCCCAGGCGCGGGTGAGGGTCTGGTAGAAGTGGTGGTGGGTGTTGATCAGGCCGGGCGTCAGCACGTGCTGGCTGGCGTCGAAGGTCTGCTCGCAGGGAGCCTTGGGTTGCTGGCCGGCGGCGACCAGTTCGACGATGCGGCCGTCCTGGACGACGATGCCGCCGCGGGCATCCTGGTCATTGGCAGTGAAGATGGCCAGCGGGTTGCGCAGCCACAGACGCGGGGAAGACATAAGTGAATCCTCATCAGGCGGAGCCGTTGCCTGAGGCGGGCCGGCTCCTGTGGTAAGAGAGCCAGCTCAGTGTTCACCCTGTCTGCTGATCCAGGTGCGTTGACCCGAGGGTCAGACGTGGGCGCATGGTAACGCCCACGGCGTGGCGCGTCACCAGTCGATCGTCGTCCCCTGGTAGTCCAGGTAGAACTGCCCGCCACGGCCGGCGTGGCCTTCGACCTGGTCGGCGAGGCCTTTCGCGCTGGTTGCCACGTCCAGCGGCGCGGATTCGCCGCCCATGTCGGTGCGCACCCAGCCCGGATGCAGGTTGAGCACGGTGATGGCGGTTTCGCCCAGCTCGGCGACGAAGCTGCGGGTCAGCGAATTGAGCGCGGCCTTGCTCGCGCGGTACAGCGCCATGCCACCGGAAGTGTTGCCGGCGACGCTGCCCAGCTCGGAGGTCATGAAGGCCAGCACGCCGTGCTCGGCGTTCAGGCGTGGCAGCAGGCGCTCGGCCAGGCGCAGCGGGGCGATGGCGTTGACCATGAACAGCTGGCCGACGTCGGCCAGGCTGGCGTCGATGGCCGACTGGTGCGCCGGGCCGTAGATGCCGGCGTTGATGTAGATGAGGTCGAAGTGCGAGCCGGCCAGGCCTTCGGCCAGGCGGTCCTGGGACTGCGCGTCGTCCAGCAGCAGGGATTCGACGCGCACCGGCAGCGCGGCCAGTTCACCGGCGTTGGCGGCGTCGCGCACGGTGGCGGTGACGTCCCAGCCGCGATCCAGCAGTTCGCGTACCAGGCCCAGGCCGAGGCCGCGCGAGGCGCCGATGATCAGGGCGGATTTCGGGGTGGTCATGGCAGGCTCCAGCAGTTTGACGGGATGGGGCAAGGATAACCCACGCGCCGGACCTGCTCTGGTAGGGCCGAGGGGGACGCCCTGTCCTTGCTCGCGAACGAGCCTCGCTGCGGACCCGGTTCGCGAGCAAGCTCGCTCCTACGAAAAGCGAAAAGCAGGAACGACAAGGCCCGGCAATATGCCGGGCCTTGTGGATAAAAAACCCCGAAGAGTGTGCGCCGGGGCCTGGGCAAGAAGCCCAATCAGTCGGTGGTGATCTTCGAGTGCTTCTGGGTGTCCTTCATGGTCACGTAGACCAGCAGCGAGCAGGCGATGCACGCGGTGACGTACCAGTAGAAGCCGCTCTCCATGCCGATGCTCTTGAACCACAGGGCCACGTACTCGGCGGTGCCGCCGAAGATGGAGACGGTCAGTGCGTACGGCAGGCCCACGCCCAGGGCGCGGATCTCGGTGGGGAACAGCTCGGCCTTCACCACGGCGTTGATCGAGGTGTAGCCGCTGACGATGACCAGCGCGGCCATGATCAGGAAGAACGCGCCCCACCAGGTGTCGATGGTGTGCAGGGTGCTGAGGATCGGGTAGGTGAAGACGGTGCCCAGCACGCCGAAGGCGATCAGGATCGGGCGACGGCCGATCTTGTCCGACAGCGCGCCGACGATCGGCTGCAGCAGCATGAACAGGAACAGGGTGGCCGCCGAGATCATGGTGGAGTCGGTCTTGCTCATCCCCACCGTGTTCACCAGGTATTTCTGCATGTAGGTGGTGTAGGTGTAGAAGGCCAGGGTGCCGCCCATGGTCAGGCCGACCACGGTGAGGACTTCCTTCGGATGGCGCATCAGCGAGCGCATCAGGCTTTCCTTGGGCTCTTCCTTCTTGGAGCTGAAGGACTCGGTCTCTTCCATGTTGCGACGCAGGTACATGGCAACGACCGCGCACAGCGCACCGATGAAGAACGGCACACGCCAGCCCCAGCTTTCCAGCTGCTCGACGGTCAGGGTCTGCTGCAGGACGATCAGCACCGCCAGGGCGATGAGCTGGCCGGAGATCAGGGTCACGTACTGGAAGCTGGAGAAGAAGCCGCGCTGCTCCTTGTTGGCCATCTCGCTCAGGTAGGTCGCGGAGGTGCCGTATTCGCCGCCCACCGACAGGCCCTGCAGCAGGCGCGCGAGCACCAGCAGGATCGGCGCGCCGACGCCAATGGTTTCATAGCTGGGGGTCAGGGCGATGATCAGCGAGCCGAAGCACATCAGCAGCACGGAGGCCAGCAGCGCCGCCTTGCGGCCCTTGCGGTCGGCGTAGATGCCCATCAGCCAGCCGCCGATCGGACGCATGAGGAAGCCCACGGCGAAGATCGCGGCGGTGTTCAGCAGCTGGGCGGTCATGTCGCCCTGGGGGAAGAACGCCTTGGCGAAGTACAGCGAGAAGGCGGCGTAGACGTACCAGTCGTACCACTCGACCAGGTTGCCGACCGAGCCACTGAAGATCGACTTGATGCGCTGGGAAGTCGTGCGGGGTGCGGCAGAAGCGGAGACGGCGCTTGCGCTATCCATGGGTATTCCTCTTTGTCGTTGTTGTCGTCAGGCGTGCGGACTGCTCGTAACGTCACGCCGGCGCGCCGCGAGGGCGGTGCAGTGTGGAGGGCGATAGCAGGCAGCGTGCCAAGGCGCGAAAGCCGCGTGGCAGAGGGGTTTGAGCGATTTTCAGGGGGACCTTGGCCGGCGAATGGGCGCCGATTGCTGGGGATGGTGAGCGGAAATCCGCCGATGTTGCACGGGTGGGGCGGTACGGCCCGATGTCGGATCAAGCCGATCGCGGACGGAGTCCGCTTCTACCCGGAACCCATCCCCGCGTAGGAGCGGACTGCGTCCGCGATTGCTTTCCGCCGGCACGGCCTATCGCTGGCGGAACAGATCCCCCGGCGTAAAGCCGAACAACCCCTTGAACGACGCGATATACGCCGAGGTGGAGTCATACCCGCAATCCAGCGCCGCCGCCGTCACGCTGTCGCCGGCCTCCAGCGAGCCGAGGGAGGCGAGCAATCGCTGGCGCTGGCGCCACAGGCGGAAGGTCATCCCGGTCTCGCGCTGGAACAGCCGCGACAAGGTCTTCTCCGAAGTGCCGATGCGCTGCGCCCAGTCGCCCAGGGTGTGGCTGTCGGTGGGATGGTCGATCAGCGTCTGGCATAGCTGCAGCAATCGCCCTTCCTGCGGCATCGGCAGGGAAAAGGCCACTTCCGGCAGGTCGCGCAGTTGGTCCAGCAACACTTCCACCAGCCGCGATTCGGCGCTGTCGCCCTGGGGATAATCCACCGGCAGTTCGCAGAAGCTCTTGATCAGCTCGCGTGCCAGCGGCGTCACCTCCAGCACCCGGCAGCGATCCGGCGCCCACCGGCAGGCGTCGTCGCGGATATACAGGCTGCGCATCTCCGCCTGGGTCGAGGTCACCACTTCATGGTCGAGAAAGGCCGGAATCCAGATCGCCCGCTGCGGCGGGGCGAAGAAACTGCCTTCAGCCGTATGCACGCCGAGCACGCCGGTGATGGCGTAGGACAGTTGCACCCAGGCGTGATGGTGCCGACTGGTCCAGGAGCCGGCGCGCAGGCGTTCGGCGCGGGCATAGACCGGCCGCGGCAGGCGTTCGAGCAGCGGGATCAGGCGTTGCAGTTCGGGGGCTTGTCCTTTCATCGGTATATCTTCGCGCAATGTCGCCGGCTGGCAAAGCACGGGGGCCCGGCACGAGGCCCGCAAAGGTCAACCGCCCGGCGGCCCGAGGCACTCTGGCAGGTGTGGCGAGCGCCCTTGTCTGGCATTATCCGCGCCCGGAAAACGCAGGGTGTTTCCCCAGAGGTATTGGGTAGATTTCCTACAGGGAAGTTGTATACATAATTTGTATTGATTCGATTCAAAACAGATTTGTCATGTATCCAATCTTCCGGTGGGTGATCCCCATTGCCGTGCTGTCGCCGAGCGGATTGCCCCAGGATCAGGCGAAGTTGTCCTGTGGGTCAGGAAATGGCCCGGCCCTTGCCCCCTGCGTTTGACCTGCCAAAGGATGAGTCCCCAGGGATTCGAGATAAAAGTGGAACATCGGCTGGGAATTGGCGCCAATCTTGCTTTTCCTCGCCTGGCCCTGACCGACCGGACAGGTTCCGCTGACAATTAAAAAACGCAACACGACTGCACTGATTAGGAGCAACGCATGACTCGCACTCTCGCATCCCTGCTGCTCGCCGGCGGGCTGCTCGCGGCCGGCCAGGCCATGGCCGGCGGTGAAGACCTGAGCCCGGCACCGGCCGTCAACGACGGTCCGCTGATCTGGCACAACGAAAGCCTGACCTACCTGTGGGGCAAGAACTTCAAGGTCGATCCGCCGATCCAGCAGACCTTCACCTTCGAGAGTGCGAGCGCCTAGACCTGGGGTGACATCTGGTTCTTCGTCGACCAGATCAACTACAACGGCAAGGAAAGCGCCAACAACGGCAAGAACACCTACTACGGCGAGTTCAGCCCGCGCCTGTCGTTCGGCAAGATCACCGGCACCGACCTGTCCTTCGGCCCGGTCAAGGACGTCCTGCTGGCCAGCACCTACGAGTTCGGCGAAGGCGATGTCGAGTCCTACCTGCTCGGCCCGGGCTTCGACCTGGCGCTGCCGGGCTTCGATTACTTCCAGCTGAACTTCTACTACCGCAAGCCCGACGGCAACCGCGTGCCGTCCGGCGCCTGGCAGATCACCCCGGCCTGGGCCATCACCTTCCCGGTGGGCAACTCCGACATCCTGTTCGACGGCTTCATGGACTGGGTCGTCAACAACAAGGACGCCAGCTCCGGTCGCCGCAACCAGGCGGACTACCACGCCAACCTGCACTTCAACCCGCAGCTCAAGTACGACCTGGGCAAGTCCCTGGGCTACGAGGCCAAGCACCTGTACGTGGGTATCGAGTACGACTACTGGTCCGACAAGTACGGCATCAAGGATTCGCAGTACTTCACCACCGACCAGAACACCGTCAGCGCGCTGGTCAAGTACCACTTCTGATGTTCCCCACAACCCCGCCGCTCGGCGGGGTTGTTCTTTATGGAGTGGCCGCGGCCTGTACGGGCGCTGGCAGCAAATCCCGCAATAAATTCGGAAGTGTCTGATCAGTCATCCGGCTGTCGGCCAATTGGTTGGGATCCCCGTAAGCTCTAGCGTTGCATCTCTTTAGCTTCACCAAGGAGATGTGAGCAATGAAAAAACTGTTAGTCGCGGCCATCGCCGCGAGCCTGTGCGCTCCCGTAATGGCGGCTCCGCAAGCGTCCAGGCATTCGCAGCAAGAAGAACATGTTCAGTCCGGCGGCAATGGCAGGGTCAAGCCGCTGGAGCAGTTTGACGCCACCCACCAGGGCGGCTTCTACCAGGGCACTGTGATTCGCCCGGTTCCCCAGGCCGCGGTCGCTGAAACGGGCGCCGGCCATGCCGGTGCGGCGGCAGCTGGTGCCGCTGGTACTGCGGGTGCCGCTACTGCTACTGGCACTGCGGCGTCCGTATCGGGCACAGGGCTGGGTCTGTCCACTCCGTTGGTGGGTTCCCTCACCGTCGGCGCGGCCGTTGGTATTGGTGCGGCTGTTGTCGCTGCCGGTGCTGCGATCGGCAACAGCGGCGGCGGCGGTCACCACAACACCGCAGGTACGGTCGCAGCCAAGTGACCTGGCAGCCCCCGGCGTTCTGCCGGGGGCTCCGCCGGGGAGGGGCTCGTCATGTCGATGGCGGCGCATCGTTTTCTGCGACTTTTCCTTCCTTCTGCTTGAATCCCCTCATGCGCCTGGGTTATCCATGCAGCGCCTCCCGCTCAATGCACGGACATCCCGCATGACCCTCCAGGTACCCGCCCATACCGCCGCCCAAGGTGAAAAGCCCGCCGGCCGCATCCGCCAGAAGAACGAGGAAGCCATCCTCGCCGCCGCCGAGGAGGAGTTCGCCCGCCACGGCTTCAAGGGCACCAGCATGAACACCATTGCCCAGCGCGTCGGCCTGCCCAAGGCCAACCTGCACTACTACTTCAGCAACAAGCTGGGGCTGTACGTGGCGGTGCTGAGCAACATCCTCGAGCTGTGGGACAGCACCTTCAACCACCTCACCGTGGACGACGACCCGGCGCTTGCGCTGGCCACCTATATCCGCGCCAAGATGGAGTTCTCCCGCCGCTTCCCGCAGGCCTCGCGGGTGTTCGCCATGGAAATCATCAGCGGCGGTGAATGCCTTTCCGAGCACTTCAGCCAGGACTACCGCACCTGGTTCGCCGGCCGCGCTGCCGTGTTCCAGGGCTGGGTCGATGCCGGCAAGATGGACGCCGTCGATCCGGTGAACCTGATCTTCCTGATCTGGAGCAGCACTCAGCACTACGCCGACTTCGCCACCCAGATCGGCTTCGTCACCGGCCGCAAGCGCCTGTCCAAACAGGACTTCAGCGCTGCCAGCGACAACCTCATCCGCATCATCCTCAAGGGTTGCGGGCTGACGCCGCCGCCAGCCGCCGAATGAGTTTCACCCTCGCCACTGCCGCCCGTTACGAGGAAGACATCCGCAAGAGCCGCTTCCACTGCGTCGCCGCGCCGATTGCCAGCGAGGCCGAGGCCATGGCCTTCCTCGCCGCGCACCGCGACGCCAGCGCCGGGCACAATTGCTGGGCGTGGAAGCTGGGCAACCAGTACCGCTTCAGCGACGACGGCGAGCCCGGCGGAACTGCTGGTCGGCCGATGCTGGTGGCCATCGAGGGGCAGGACATGGACCGCGTGGTGGTCATGGTCAGCCGCTGGTTCGGTGGCATCAAGCTCGGTACCGGCGGCCTGGCCCGCGCCTACGGCGGCTGCGCGGCGAAATGCCTGCAGGACGCCGAACGCATCGAGCTGGTCCCCAGCAGCCGCCTGGCTTTTGCCTGCAGCTTCGCCGAGCACGCGCTGTTCAAGGCCAGGGTGCTGGCGCTGGGTGCCAGCGTCGAAGACGAAGCCTTTGGTGCCGAAGGCGTGCGCCTGACGGTGAACCTGCCGACCGCCCAGGTCGACCCCCTGCAGAAACTCCTCAACGACCTCAGTCGTGGTCGTGTCCAGGCGCAGTTGCTCGACGCCTGAAGGTTCTCCCCAAACGCCGTGGAACCGCCTGTGGATAACCTGTGGCAGGAACTCCCCTGCCCAGGTGCTTCGCAGCCTGCAGTAGCTCGATCGTTTTTTGATCAATTCCGTCAAGGGCTGTTGAGCAAAATATGAACAAGCTGTGGAAAAGGTGTGGGTGAAAATCGCCTGAAACTCGTTTCAGCGCCACTTCTGACCATTCGGTAGATTATTCATTGGGCTGATGCAGGGCTTGCAGGGCCTGGGCTCGCGCTTTTCGCTCGGCTGACGCATGGCGCCCCGGCAGCTGGGGGCAAGTCTCTGGACAATCTGTGGGCAACTTGTGGGAAACCTGTCTCGCCGGCGAAACACTTCGGGCGCTGATCGGCCGGCATCACCCGCCTGCTACAGCGAAAGGCCTGCCGCTTCGCTTGAAAAGGCTGTGGGTAACTCTGGGGAAAAGGCGCCGGCGCAAGGCCGGCGCCGGGGCCTTCAAAGGCGGAACTGCGCCATCTGCCGCGCCAGGTCATCGGTGAGGGTGCGCAGTTGCCGGCACTGCTCGCGGCCGTGCTGCACTTCGCGGGTGGTGGCGTGGGCCAGGTCGGCGATGCCCTGCACGTTGCGGTTGATCTCCTCGGTCACCGCCGACTGCTCCTCGGTGGCCGTGGCGACCTGGTGGTTGATGTCGCTGATGCGCTCCACCTGATCGGCGATGGCGCCCAGCGAGGCGCCGGCCTGTTCGCTGGCGGCCAGGCTCTGTCCGGTGGTCTGCTGGCTGGAGTGCATCGAGCGCACCGCCGTCTCGGCGCCGTCCTTGAGGCGCTGGATGATGGTGAGAATCTCGTCGGTGGAGCCCTGGGTGCGGCTGGCCAGGGTGCGCACCTCGTCCGCCACCACGGCGAAGCCACGGCCCAGCTCGCCCGCGCGGGCCGCCTCGATGGCGGCGTTGAGCGCGAGCAGGTTGGTCTGCTCGGAGACGCCGCGGATCACCGCCAGCACCTGGTCGATGCTCGCCACCTGGCCGGCCAGTTCGCCCACGGCGCTGGCCGCTTCACCGATCTCGCCGGACATGCGCTCGCCCACCTGCAGCGAGCCGCCGACCACGCGGCGTGCTTCGCCGGCTTCCTCACGGGCCTGCTGCGAGGCGCTGGCGGCCTGCTCGGCGTTGCGCGCGATCTCCTGCACCGTGCTGCCCATCTCGTTGACCGCGGTGGCGACCATGTCGGTCATTTCCTGCTGGCGGCCGGCACGGTCGGCGGTGTTGTCCACCACCTGCGCCACTTCGCCGACGGTGCGCAGCAGTTGCTGGCTGGTACCCAGCACCGCGCCGATCAGCGCGCGCTGGCCTTCGAGGAAGCGGTTGAAGCCACGGGCGAGGTCGCCCAGTTCGTCCGCGCGGCTGTCGTCCAGACGGCGGGTGAGGTCGCCGCCGCCCGCGCCGATCTCCAGCAACGCGCTGGTGACCTGGCGAATCGGCCTGGCCAGGCTGCGTGCCATCAGCACCACCAGCGCCAGGCAGAGCAGCGCAACCACGGCGCCAGCCAGGCCGGAGAAGGCCAGCGCCTCGCGGGCGTCGGCGTAGATTTCCGCCTCCGGCACTTCGCTCACCAGGGTCCAGCCCAGGTCATGCAGCGGCAGGCTGGCAGCCAGGTAGTCCTCGCCGTCGCGTTCGAAGCGGGCGCTGTGGAAGCCCTGCTGGCCGAGCAGCGCACTCGCGGCGCTGGCGCCGATCAGGTCGGCCAGACCGCTACCCTTGGGCAACGCGGTGTCGGGATGGATCTGCACCTGGCCGTCGTTCTTCACCAGGTACACGCGGCCGGACTGGCCGAAGCGGAAGTCGCGGATCAGCGTCGATAGCTCGCGCATCTCCAGCCCCAGCCCGGCGATGCCCAGCAGCTTGCCGTCACGCTCCACGCGCTGGTCGATGAACAGCGCCAGCTCGCCAGTGCTGCCATCGGTGTCGATGTTCCACATGCGCGGCTTGCCGCTGTCGATGAACTGGAAGTACCAGCTGTCCTTCGGCTCGCTGCGGCTCAGCGTGCGTTCCTTGCCCTTGTCGCTGTAGTAGGCGCCGCTGGCGTTGGAGGTGATCAGCGCCGAGAAGGCCTTCTGCGAGGCGCGGATGCCGCCCAGGTAGCGGGTGAATTCGGCCAGGCGCTCGGGGCTTTCGCCGGCGGCCAGCCAGTCCTGCACCAGGCTGTTGTCGGCGATGCCGGCCGCGGCGGTGATCGGCCCGGTGAGGCGTTTCTCGAAGTCGTTGGCAATCGCCTGGATGCTCGCCGGCAGCGCCTGTTCGAGCAGGTAGCGCTCGCTCAGGCGGTTGACCAGCACGGCGTAGAGGCCGAGGACGATGAGCAGGCTGATCAGCAGGGCGGCGCCCATGCTGAGGATGAGCTGGGTCTGGATACTTCGCAGGCGCATTTCTTGTTTTCCTCCGAACGCACAACGAAACGCCCGCCAGGCGGCGGGCGAAGAGACGGGGTCGTTGAGTGTATCGGCGCGGGTGGGGAAAACTGTTGTCCCACTGGTCAGGTTTTTGCGCTTTCCGCTTCGTTTCCGCAGGCCCCTTCGCTACACAGCGCTGCCCACTCCACGCCTTCGCGGGTCTGGCGCGCGGGCGCGTCCTGCTGATAGCGGGCAATCACCTGGGCGGCGACCGAGATCGCCACTTCCAGCGGGCGCTTGCCCGGCACTTCGGCTAGGCCGATGGGGCAGTGCATCTGCTCGATCACCTGCTGGGGATAACCGTGCTGCTCCAGGCGCATCTGGAAGCGCCGGGCCTTGGTGCGCGAGCCGATCATGCCGAGAAATCCCGCGTCGCCGCGCTTGAGCACGGCCTCGGCGATGGCGTAGTCCAGCGGGTGGTTGTGGGTCATGACCAGGAAGTAGCTGCCCGGCGGCGCCTCGTGCACGGCGTCTTCCGGATCCTCCAGCAGGCGCATGCGCACGCCCTCGGGAACGGACTGGGGGAACTCGGCCGCACGGCTGTCCACCCACTCCAGGCGCAGCGGCAGCCCCGCCAGCAGCGGCGCCAGGGCGCGACCCACATGGCCGGCGCCGAACAGCACGACCTGCGGGCCGCGCGCGGCAAAGCACTCGAACAGCAGGCTGGCGCGCCCGCCGCAGCATTGGCCCAGCCGCGCGCCGAGGGGGAAGTGCTCCAGCGCCTGGCTGTCCTTGCCGGCCAGCAGCAGCTGGCGCGCGTGCTCGATGGCGGCGAACTCCAGATGACCTCCGCCAATGGTGTCGAAGGTTTCCCCGGCGGTGACCAGCATCTTGCAGCCGGACTCGCGGGGCGTGGAGCCTTGCACGCCGATCACGGTGATCAGCACGTAGCCTTCGGCGCTGTCGCGCAGGCGGGCGATGGCGTCCATCCAGGTGCGGGTCATGCTTCAGGTTCCTGTTCGGGGGCCGGCGCGTTGGGGTACCCCCTCACCCCGGCCCTCTCCCGGAGGGAGAGGGAGCTGTTCGCAGCAGCGGTGGAGAGCGACATCTCTTCGGGTGCCGAAGTCGCCGGATGAGTCCGTGGGTTCGCTTCGCGCCGTTCAATCCCCTCTCCCTCTGGGAGAGGGCTAGGGTGAGGGTTCTCCAGCTCGGATTGGCGCATCGCCTCACAAGCCCAGAGTACCCGCTCCGGCGTCGCCGGCGTATCCAGATCGGGGCTCAGCCGATAATCCACCAGGCTGGCGATGGCGTCGCGCAGCGCCGACCACACCGAGATCGCCAGCATGAACGGCGGCTCGCCCACGGCCTTGGACAGGTACACGCTGTCCTCCTCGTTGGGGCGGTCGAACAGGGCCACGCGGAAGTCTTCCGGTGCATCGCTGACCGCCGGAATCTTGTAGGTCGCCGGTCCTACGGTGAGCAGCTTGCCGGTGTCGTCCCAGCGCAGCTCCTCGGTGGTCAGCCAGCCCATGCCCTGGATGAAGCCGCCCTCGATCTGGCCGATATCGATGGCCGGGTTCACGCTGCGGCCGACGTCGTGGAGGATGTCCACCCGCAGCACGCGGTATTCGCCGGTCAAAGTGTCGACCTCTACCTCGGACACCGCCGCGCCGTAAGCGAAGTAGAAGAACGGATGGCCCTGGCCCTTCTCGCGGTCGTAGAAGATCTTCGGCGTGCGGTAGAAGCCGGTGGCGGAGAGCTGGACGCGGGCGAAGTAGGCGGCCTGGATGACTGCGGTAAAGTCCAGGTGCTGCGCCCCGACGGTCACGCCGCCGTGCTCGAAACGTATCTCCTGGGGCTTCACTCCATCGCGCTCGGCGAGGAAGTCGATCAGGCGCTTCTTCAGCGTGCGGGCGGCATCGCGGGCGGCCATGCCGTTCAGGTCAGTGCCGCTGGAGGCAGCGGTGGGCGAGGTGTTGGGCACCTTGTCGGTGCGCGTCGCGGTGATCACCACACGCTCCAGCGGCACCTGGAATTCCTCGGCGACGATCTGCGCCACCTTGGTGTTCAGGCCCTGGCCCATCTCGGTGCCGCCATGGTTCAGCTGGATGCTGCCGTCGGTGTAGAGGTGGACCAGCGCGCCGGCCTGGTTGAGGTGCTGCGCGGTGAAGGAAATACCGAACTTCACGGGCGTCAGCGCCAGGCCCTTCTTCAGTACCGGGCTCCGCGCATTGAATTCATGGATTGCCGAGCGGCGCATCGCATAGTCGCTACTCAGTTCCAGCCGCGCGATCAGCTCGCCCAGCAGGTTGTGCTCGACCTTCTGGTGGTAGGGCGTCAGGTCGCGGCCCTGTCCACCGGCGAGCGTGCCGCCGTACAGGTTGAGCTTGCGCACCTCCAGCGGGTCCTTGCCGACCGCGCGGGCGATGTCGTCCATGGCGCGCTCGATGATCATCATCCCCTGCGGGCCGCCGAAGCCGCGGAAGGCGGTATGCGAGACGATATTGGTGAAGCTGCGGTAGCCGGAGATGGCGACGTCGGGGATGAAGTAGGCGTTGTCGGCATGGAACATCGCGCGGTCGACGATGGCGTCGGAAAGGTCCGGCGAGTGGCCGCAGTCGCCCACCACTTCCAGCTGCGCGGCGAGCAGCCGGCCGTCGTCGTCGAAGCCGATACGGTAGCGGTTGTGGAAGGGGTGGCGCTTGCCGGTCAGGCGCATGTCCTCGGCGCGTGGCAGGCGCAGTTTCACCGCGCGGCCGGTCTTGTGCGCGAGCAGCGCGGCGAGACAGGCGAAGGGCGCTGCCTGGGTTTCCTTGCCGCCGAAGCCGCCACCCATGCGCCGCACTTCCACGGTGACCCTGGCCAGCGGGATCGCCAGCACCTCGGCCACCAGCTTCTGCACTTCGCTGGGATGCTGGCTGGAGGTGTGCACCAGCATGCCGCCGTCATCCATGGGCAGGGCAAGGGAAGCCTGGCCTTCGAGGTAGAAGTGCTCCTGGCCGCCGATGAACTGGCAGGCCTCCAGCACCTGCGGAGCCGCTTCCAGCGCCGCCTGCGCATCGCCCCGGCGCATGTGGTGCGGCGGGCGCACGAAGCGTTCCTCGGCCTTGGCCTGCAGCGGGTCGATCAGTGGTTGTTCTTCGGCGTACTCGACCTTCGCCAGGCGCGCCGCGCGGCGGGCCTGGATCAACGACTCGGCGGCGACGGCGAACAGCGCCTGGCCGTGGTACTTCACCCGCTCGCCGGCCAGCAGCGGGTCGCCGGGGAACACCGGGCCGATATCGGTGTGGCCGGGCACGTCGTCCAGGGTCAGCACCGCCACGACGCCGGGGGCGCTGCGCACGGCGTCGAGGTCAAGGGAAAGCACGGCGCCGCAGGCGATTTCAGTCAGGCCGACGGCGGCGTGCAGCAGCTCGCGCGGCTCCTTCAGGTCGTCCACGTAGCGCGCCGCGCCACTTACGTGCAGCGCCGCGCTGTCGTGCTCGCGGGGCTTGCCGGCGCTGTGGACGGCGACCGCGACGCCGTTGCTGGCCAGCGGTGGCAGGCTACGCATGGCGCACCTCGGCAAGGCTTGGGGACCATTCCAGTAGTGCGCGCTGCAACAGGTTCTGCGCCACCTTCAGGCTATAGGCGGCGCTGGCGCGCAGGTCGTCGATGGGCTGGAAATCCTCTGGTATCGCGGCTTGGGCGACGGCCACGGCAGCCGCGTTGAACGGCCGGCCGCGCAGGGCCGCTTCGGTCTTCGCGCCGCACAACGGCGTGGCGGCCATGCCCCCGCAGGCCAGGCGCACGTCGATGACCGTGCCTGTTTCGTCGAGGTCCAGGCGCAGGGCCAGGCACACGGCGGAGATGTCGTCGTCGCGGCGCTTGGACACCTTGTCCACGCGGAACCGCTGGTGACTGCGCAGGCGTGGGATCAGCACGGCCTCGATGTATTCGCCAGGCTGCAGGAGCGTCTTGCGGTAACCGGTGAAGAAGCCGTCGATGGGGATTTCGCGCACGGCTCCCGCCCTGCGCAGGCGCAGCCGGGCATCCAGGGCCAGCAGCACCGGTGGCATGTCGCCGATGGGCGAGGCGTTGGCGATGTTGCCGCCCAGGCTGCCGCGCTGACGAATCTGCAGCGAGCCCAGGCGCTCCAGCAGGGCGGCGACGCCGGGGAATTCCTGCAGCGCCTGCAGGCAATCGGCGTAGGTCCGCGCGGCACCGATCAGCAGGTGCTCGGGGTGGACTTCCAGGCGATGCAATTCGCTCACCCGGTCCAGGTGGATCAGCGCCGGGAAGGCCTTGAGAGCCTGCGTGGCTTCCAGCGCCAGGTCGGTGCCGCCGGCGATCAACCGGGCCTGCGGATGGCTCTGCAGCAGGCTGTCCAGTTCGTCCAGCGAGCCAGGCAGCCAGGCCTGTGCCTCGCCCTCGCGCAGGCTGCCGGCGCCGGACATTTCCCGCAGACGGGCGGCGGTCAGGGCGGTGTTCTGCTCGCAGCGGTCGCGGCATGGCTGCCCGGCGATCTGCGTGGCGGCATCGAGGATCGGCCGGTAACCGGTGCAGCGGCAGAGGTTGCCGGACAGCGCAGTCAGTGCGGTCTCGCGATCATGCGGCGGCGGCGAGTGGTGCCAGGCGAACAGCGACATGACGATGCCCGGCGTGCAGAAGCCGCACTGCGAGCCGTGGCAGTCCACCATGGCCTGTTGCACCGGGTGCAGCGCACCGGGCTCGCCGAGGTGTTCCACGGTCAGCACCTGGCGCCCGTGCACCGCGCCCAGCAACGTGATGCAGGCGTTCACCGCCCTGTAGCGCAGCCCGTCAGCCTCCGGTTCGACGAGCACCACGGTGCAGGCGCCGCAGTCGCCCGAGGCGCAGCCCTCCTTGGTGCCGGTGCGTGCGCGGTGGATGCGCAGGTAGTCGAGCAGGCTGGTCTCCGGCACGAATCCTTCGGCCTGGACCGCTTCGTCACCGAGCAGGAACTGGATCATCGGGAGTCCTCGTCGTCATGCGTGCGGCCGCGCCGCGCCGCTTCGCGAAGGCTGTCCGTGGGCATCGAGAGCCGCGTGGCGCAGGCTCCCAGGCACAAGCATAGGCAGCGGAGCAGGCTTGACCAGTGGGGCAGGAAAGCGCCGGGCTCGACATTCTTCGAAGTGCCGTACGTCGAGACTGACGTTGTCCTCGCGGCGCTTTCGGGCGAAGGTGGCTTGGCCGCCGCGTCGGGGGCGGGCTGAAAGCCTCGGGCCAGAAGCCTGGCGGGGCGGATCGAGGCGTAGGACGTCGCGCTTCGTCTGATAGGAAACTTCTTCCTTTTATAGTTCTCTTGATAGAGAGACTCAATTTTCATGATGCCCTAAATCAATGGGCATTCCTTGTCATCAGGCGATAATCTTGCCCCTGTCGAATTTCAACCGATCGACCACTCGATTAAACGACAACTCTCTACGAGGAATTGCCTAATGAATCTGATCAACACCGCCGTTCAACCGTTCAAGGTCAACGCTTTCCACAATGGCAAGTTCATCGAAGTCACCGAGCAGTCCCTGAAGGGCAAGTGGTCCGTTCTGATCTTCATGCCGGCAGCCTTCACCTTCAACTGCCCGACCGAGATCGAAGACGCCGCCAACAACTACGCCGAGTTCCAGAAAGCCGGTACCGAGGTCTACATCGTGACCACCGATACCCACTTCTCCCACAAGGTGTGGCACGAAACTTCCCCGGCCGTTGGCAAAGCCCAGTTCCCGCTGATCGGCGACCCGACCCACCAGCTGACCAACGCCTTCGGCGTGCACATTCCGGAAGAAGGCCTGGCCCTGCGCGGCACCTTCGTGATCAACCCGGAAGGCATCATCAAGACCGTCGAAATCCACTCCAACGAGATTGCTCGTGACGTCGGCGAGACCCTGCGCAAGCTGAAAGCTGCCCAGTACACCGCCGCTCACCCGGGCGAAGTCTGCCCGGCCAAGTGGAAAGAAGGCGAGAAGACCCTGGCTCCGTCCCTGGACCTGGTCGGCAAGATCTAAGAACGCTCGGGGAGCGGTTGCGCGGCGGCTCCCGCCCCGCAACCACCGGGCGCCCGCCCACTGCGCTCCCCGAACCGTTTGCTATACCCCGAGGATGCCTACCGGCATCCTCCCTGCCAAAGCCAAAAGCGTGCGTAGGGTGGGCTGAACAGCTCGCCGGGGAACCCCTTTGCTCAAATTCCGAGGATTTGAATCATGTTGGACGCCACTCTCAAAACCCAGTTGAAGGCCTATCTGGAAAAGGTCCAGCAGCCGTTCGAAATCGTCGCGTCCCTCGATGACAGCGACAAATCCCGCGAGATGAGCGAGCTGCTGCACGAAATCGTCGGCCTGACCGACAAGATCACCCTGCGTGAAGATGGCAGCGATGCGCGCAAGCCGTCCTTCGCGCTGAACCGCCCGGGGGCGAACATCGGTCTGGCTTTCGCCGGCATCCCCATGGGCCACGAGTTCACCTCCCTGGTGCTGGCGCTGCTGCAGGTCGGCGGCCACCCGTCCAAGCTCGACGCCGAAGTGATCGAGCAGATCAAGGGCATCCAGGGTTCGTTCGAGTTCGAAACCTATTTCTCGCTGTCCTGCCAGAACTGCCCGGACGTGGTCCAGGCGCTGAACCTGATGGCTGTGCTCAACCCGAACATCCGCCACGTCGCCATCGACGGCGCGCTGTTCCAGGAAGAAGTCGAGCGTCGCCAGGTGATGGCGGTGCCGAGCATCTACCTCAACGGTGAAGTGTTCGGCCAGGGCCGCATGGGCGTGGAAGAAATCCTCGCCAAGATCGACACCGGCGCCGCGGCCCGCGAAGCCGAGAAGCTGTCGGCCAAGGAAGAATTCGATGTACTGGTCGTCGGCGGTGGCCCGGCCGGCGCTGCGGCGGCGATCTATGCCGCCCGTAAAGGCATCCGCACTGGCGTGGCAGCCGAGCGCTTCGGCGGCCAGGTGCTGGACACCATGGCCATCGAGAACTTCATCTCGGTGACCGAGACCGAAGGCCCGAAACTGGCTCGCCAGCTGGAAGAACACGTCAAGCACTACGACGTCGACATCATGAACCTGCAGCGCGCCAGCGCGCTGATTCCGGCGAAGACCGCCGGCGGCCTGCACGAAGTGCAGTTCGAGGGCGGCGGCAGCCTCAAGGCCAAGTCGCTGATCCTCGCCACCGGCGCCCGCTGGCGCGAAATGGGCGTGCCGGGCGAGAAGGAATACAAGGCCAAGGGTGTGTGCTTCTGCCCGCACTGCGACGGCCCGCTGTTCAAGGGCAAGCGCGTGGCGGTGATCGGCGGCGGTAACTCCGGCGTCGAAGCGGCCATCGACCTGGCCGGCATCGTCGCCCACGTGACCCTGCTGGAGTTCGACAGCAAGCTGCGCGCCGACGCCGTACTGCAACGCAAGCTGTTCAGCCTGCCGAACGTCGACGTGATCACCAGCGCGCTGACCAGCGAAGTGAAAGGCGATGGCCAGAAGGTCACCGGCCTGGTCTACAAGGACCGCAACTCGGAAGAGTTCAAGTCCGTCGAGCTGGAAGGCATCTTCGTGCAGATCGGCCTGCTGCCCAACAGCGACTGGCTCAAGGGCACCATCGAACTGACCTCGCGTGGCGAGATCATCGTCGACGCTCGCGGTGAAACCTCGCTGCCGGGCATCTTTGCCGCCGGTGACGTGACCACCGTTCCGTACAAGCAGATCGTGATCGCGGTCGGCGAAGGCGCCAAGGCGTCGCTCTCCGCCTTCGACCACCTGATCCGCTCCTCCGCGCCAGCCTGATGACCTCGCGCTAGAGAAAGAAACGCCCGGCTCACGAGAGTGAGTCGGGCGTTTTCTTTTGTGCAGGGAATCGTTCTGCGAAATCTGCGCTTGGCTTTCCCTCACCCCAACCCTCTCCCGTAGGGAGAGGGGGCAGATCGTGCCGGCTGACGCTGTGGTTTCATCCTGCACCATACGGTCCCCTCTCCCGCTTGCGGGAGAGGGTTAGGGTGAGGGGCTTTTGATCTGTAGAAGCGACCTCAGAGAATCGGCGACACCAGCCGCGCCACCCGCATCCCCAGCTGTTGCAGCCGGTGCACGCGTTTGCGGTCGTCCAGGGTCATCTCCACCGACTGGGCGAAGTCCTCCTCCAGCATGTTCTCCACGTCGCGGGCGAAACCTTCGTCGACGGTGATCACCATGACCTCGAAGTTCAGCCGGAAGGAACGGTTGTCCAGGTTGGCGCTGCCCACGGCGGCGCTGTCGTGGTCGATCAGCACCACCTTCTGGTGCAGGAAGCCCGGCTGGTAGCGGAATACCCGGATGCCGGCGCGCACGGCTTCCAGCGCGTAGAGGCTGGAGGCGGCATACACCGTCTTGTGGTCCGGCCGTGCGGGCAGCAGGATGCGCACGTCCACCCCGCGCAATACGGCCAGGCGCAGGGCGGCGAACACCGCCTCGTCGGGGACGAAGTACGGCGTGGTGATCCACACCCGCTCCAGCGCCGCGTTGATCGACTCGACGAAGAACAGCGAGCAGGTTTCCTGGGTGTCCGCCGGGCCGCTGGGGACCACCTGGCAGAGCATCCCGGCGTCGTCGTAGCCATCGGGCAGGATCAGCGTCGGCAGCGCGTGGGTAGCCCAGAACCAGTCCTCGGCGAAGCATTCCTGCAGGCACGCCACCGCCGGACCATGCAGCTCGATGTGGGTGTCGCGCCACGGCGCCAGCGGCGGCTTCTCGCCCAGGTATTCGACGCCGACGTTGTGCCCGCCGACGAAACCGCGCACGCCGTCCACCACCACGATCTTGCGGTGGTTGCGGAAGTTCACCTGGAAGCGGTTGATCATCCCGCTGCCGGTGCTGAAGGCGTGTACCTGCACACCGCCCTGGCGCAGCTTCTCCACGTAGCGGCGTGACAGCGAATGGCTGCCGATGCCGTCGTACAGCACGAACACGTCCACGCCGTTGGCCGCGCGCTCCAGCAGCAGCTGCGCCAGGCGCTGGCCGAGGGCGTCGTCGCGGATGATGAAGAACTGCACGAGGATCACTTGGCGCGCGCTGGATATGGCCTCGAACATGGCGTCGAACGATGCCTTGCCATTCACCAGCAGGCGCACCTTGTTGTTGGCCAGGGTCGGCATGCGCGCCAGCCCGACCATGGCCTTGAGCGACTTGTAGGCATGGTACTGGCGGGCAGCGAGGGCCTCTTCCACCCAGGGGCGCCAGTCCAGTTCGGCGGCGGCTACGTGCATTTCCTCGTTGGCCTGGCGGCGCGCGCCGATATAGGCGTCGAAGCGGCTGCGGCCGAACACCAGGTAGGGCACCAGGGTCAGCAGCGGCATGAACACCAGCGACGTCGCCCAGGCGATGGCGCCCTGGGCGGTGCGCACGCTGAGCACGGCGTGGACGGCGGCGATGATCCCCAGTATCTGGATGACCACCAGAAAGTGGGCGATGTAATGGGTGTAGAACATGGGCGCGCGATCGGTTCCTTGTGCTCGGCGGATGGTCTGAGCCTAGCTGGCTCCCGGCGGCTGCGGCCAGCGGCTGATGGGGCCGCGCCAGTGTTCGTAGGCTTTGCCCAGGCGCAGCACCTCGATGTCGGCAAAACGCGGGCCGACGATCTGCAGCCCGATGGGCATGCCGGCGCTGGTGAAGCCGCAGTTGATTGAGAGTGCCGGTTGCTCGGACATGTTCCACGGCACGGTGAAACCGATGTGCTCGAAGGGCAGCGCCGGGTCATTGGTGGGCGAGGCCCACTCGGCCGGGAAGCAGGCGACCTGGTTGGTCGGCGAGAGCAGGAAGTCGATCTCGTGGAACTGCTCGGCGGCGCGCCGGCGCATGTCGAAGGTGCGGTTGAAGCCGCGCACCGCGTCGGTGCCGCTGACTGCGGAGCCGCCTTCGGCCCATTGGAAGATGTACGGCAGCACCTTGGCCTGGCGCTCGCGCGGCAGGTTTTCCAGCTCGGCCCACAGACGGGCGCGCCAGAACTTGTCGAGGCCATCGAGCAGCTCGCGGTCGAGGATCGGCTGCACCTCCACCACTTCCGCTCCCGCCTCGGCGAAACGCCGGGCGACGGACTCGACGGCGGCGCGAACTTCCGCATCGGGTTGCAGGCCGCAGCCGGGGTCGAGTTGCAGGCCGATGCGCAGGCCCTGTACCTCCAGCGGCTCGATGTGCCAGTCCAGCTCCGCCGGCGGCAGGGCGGTGGCGTCGCGCCAGTCCGGGCGCGCGAGGTGCTTCATCATCAGCGCCGCGTCGTCCAGGGTGCGGGTCATCGGGCCGGCGCAGCGTCCGGTGTAGTACGGGTCGATGGGAATCCGTCCCAGGCTCGGCTTGAAGCCCACCAGGCCGCACCAGCCGGCCGGCAGGCGCACCGAGCCGCCGATGTCGGTGCCGATGTGCAGCGGTCCGTAGCCCGCCGCGGCCGCCGAGGCCGCGCCGGCGCTGGAGCCGCCGGGATTCATGCGCAGGTCCCAGGGGTTGCGCGCCAGTTCGTGGAAGCTGGAGAGCCCGGAGGAGAGCATGCCGAAGTCCGGCACCGTGGTCTTGCCCAGCAGGATCGCGCCGGCCTCGAACATCCGCGCGGCCGGCGGTGCGTCGTCGGTAGAAGGTTGCAGCAGGGTGGCGGCACTGCCCAGGGGGATCGGGTCGCCACGGGTGGCGATCAGCTCCTTGATGGTCACCGGCACGCCGTCCAGCTCGCCGCAGGGCGCACAGCGGATCCAGCGCGCCTCCGAGCGCCGCGCCTGCTCCATCGCCCGTTGCGGGTCGAAGGCATAGAGCGCACGCAGTTGCGGCTCCCAGCGGTCGATGTGGGTGATCAGGTGGTCGAGGTACTCGACGGGGGAGAGCTGGTGGGAGCGGTACAGCGCCAGCAGTTCGACGGCGGACAGTTCGTGCAGCGGTGGCATGGCAGTCTCCGGCGTGGGCTATGCCTCACCCTAGCCGAAACCGCGCCGCGAGGGGATAGGCGCGGTCGTCACACCGCGCGTTCTGCCTCGGGGGTCAGGCGCGCTGGCGCGATTGCTGGTCGATCAGGTACTGCAGGCGATACAGATGACGGTAGCCCGATTCCCAGGCGCCGTGGCCGGATTTCACGTTGATGTGCCCGGCCGACGGCAGGATCACCGTCTCCGCGCCCCAGGCGCGGCCGAGGATCAGTGCGCGTTGCGGGCTGCAGGCAGCGTCGTTGTCCGAACCCACCAGCACGGCGGGGAAGGGCAGGTTCTGCGCGGCGATGGGGGCGAAGTTGCGCAGGGCCGCGTGGCACGTCTCGCGCTCCACATCGGCCGGGGCGACCAGCAGGGCTCCGGCGACCTGGGCGAGGACGCGGCGGTCAGCGCGGGCCGCCCAGGAGGCGACGGTGACGCAGCCCAGGCTGTGGGCAATCAGCACCACGCGGCCGGGCTCGCGGCGGATTTCGCGGTCCAGCTCGGCGACCCAGTCGTTGTGCTGCGGGGTGATCCAGTCCTGCTGCTGCACCCGCGCGGCGTTCGGCAGGGCGCGCTGCCAGTGGCTCTGCCAGTGGGCGTCGTCGGAACCGTGCCAGCCCGGCACGATCAGGTAGCGGATGCGTTCGTTGCGCATGGGGCGGCCCTCTCGAATCGTCATGAGAAGGCATTCTAGGGAGGGTTTTAATATTCGTTAAGGAATAAGAAATTCTTTGCTTATGCGGTATTTCTATCTAACCAACGGCGATAAGTGCTTTATTCCTGCACCCGGCGCAACGGGCAGCAGCGCGCCAGGATGCCTTCCAGATTGAGGTCGGGCATGGCGCATTCGCGCAGGGCGCGAGCCGTCTGTTCGACGTAATCGCGGGTGGTGCCGAAGTGGCCCTGGGCGCTGTCGAGCACGTGCTGGACGATGTTGTCGGGCAGCGAACCGGCGTAGCTGGGCAGATGGCGCTCCAGCACGAAGCCCAGGGCGCGCACGCGGGTGCCGTCGTCGAGGCGGCAATTGAGCCATTCGGGACGGTAGGACGCGTAGGGCATCTCCCGTTCCCAGAGCGCGTAGAGGTTGGCGTCGAGGTTGTCGTCGGGCAGGCGGAAGGCGAAGCCCGAGCAGGAGCCGCCGCGATCCAGGCCAAGCACCAGGCCCGGCGCTTCCGGCGTGCCGCGGTGGGTGAGCGACCACAGGTAGAGGCCGCGGTGGTAGCCGTGCACTCTTGCGCGGCGCGCCTCGGCCACCGGGAACTCCGGGCGCCAGATCAGCGAGCCGTAGGCGAACAGCCACACCGGACCGGCGCCGTGTTCGCTCATGGTGATGTCGAGCGAGGCGCGCAGCTGTGCGGGTGTGAAGCGTTCCGGCACCCCCAGTGTCGGTGGATAGAACGGGCCTTCCGAAGCGGGAGACAATGTCATGCGGTACCCCTCAGGTCTCCATCTGTCATCAACTTAGTGGAAGACTGGCGGCCACGGAAGGGCCTGAAAGGCATAGGTTTATTGCCAGGGCGGGGCGGACGACGAACGGCGGTGCACCGCTACGCCAACTGGGCGTGGGAGCGGACTTCGTCCGCGATCGATTGCCGGCGGCTCGGAGCCGGTCGGTTGCACATCGCGGACGGAGTCCGCTCCTACGGGATCCATGACCATTGGCGCGGGATTGGCAACGGGTAGGGCGCGTAACGCGCCAGCGTTAGCCGCCGTGGGACCGATGGCGGATAACCCGTTCCGGGTTATGCGCCCACGGTTCTGGACGTAGGAGCGGACTTCGTCCGCGATCGATTGCCGGCGGCCCGGAGCTGGCCGTTGCACATCGCGGACGGAGTCCGCTCCTACGTGATCCACAACCATTGGCGCGGAATTGGCAGCGGGTAGGGCGCATAACGCGCCAGAGTTATCCGCCGTGGGGCCTGCGGCGGATAACCCGTTCCGGGTTATGCGCCCTACGCGGTCAACACCCATCGGCGCGAAGCGCGCAAATAAAAAAAGGCCGCTCACCCCTGCCTGAGTATTGGGAGAGCGGCCTTGAAGCTCGGTACGATGTGGAAGGTCCCTTTCTACACCCGCTCTGTTTCAGGTGTCTTACAGGTTCCTCAGCGCGCGGTGATCACCGCCAGCTTGGTAATCCCCGCCTTCTCGATGGAGGCCATGGCCTTGGCCACCTGGCCGTAGTTCACGGTCTCGTCGGCCTGCAGCTGCACGCGGACTTCGGCGTCCTTGGCCTTGGCCGCCGCCAGGTTGCTCTGCAGCAGCTCGGGCTGGATTTCGTCCTTGTTGATGAACCACTTGCCGGCGCCATCGATGCTCACCACCAGCGGGTCCTTCTGCTCCGGCGGAGCGACCGCCTCGGTCTTGGGCAGGTTGATCGGGATGGCGTTGGTCAGCAGCGGCGCGGTGACGATGAACACCACCAGCAGCACCAGCATCACGTCCACCAGCGGGGTGACGTTGATCTCGGAGAGAACCTCGTCGCTGTCCTGGGTCGAGAAGGCCATGTCAGCTCGCCTCCTTCACGCTGGCGCCAGCCGCCGGTTTGCGGGTGGCGGTGGGCAGGGCGACGACGCGGAAGGCACTCTTCTGCGCGAGGCTGTAGAAGTCGTGGGCGAAGTCGTCGAGGTCGGCCGCGGTGAGCTTCAGGCGACGGAGGAAGTAGTTGTAGACCAGCACCGCCGGCACGGCGACGGCGATGCCCACGCCGGTGGCGATCAGCGCGCTGCCGATAGGGCCGGCGACGGTTTCCAGGCTGGCGGAACCGGCCGCGCTGATGCCCTTGAGCGCTTCCATGATGCCCCACACGGTGCCGAACAGGCCGATGAAGGGCGAGGTGGAACCGATCGAGGCGAGCACCGCCAGGCCCGACTCCAGGGAGCGGCGCTCGCGCTGGATCTGCTGGCGCAGGGCGCGTTCGAGGCGGTCCTGGTGGTTGATCGACTGGGCGAGGTCCGGCTGGCCGTTGTCCTGGACCTGGATGGCAGCGAAGCCGGCCTGGGCCACGCGGGCACCGGCGCCGGGCTTGCCGGCGGCCTGGTCACCGGCGGATTCGAGACTGGTGGCGCTCCAGAACTGCTTCTGGAAGCGCTTGTCCTGGGACTTCTGGCGGGTGAACTGGACGCCTTTCACCAGGGCCAGGCCCCAGGTGACGACGGAGAAGCCGACCAGCAGCCAGATGACTGCGCCTTCGACGGTTTCCAGGGGGTTCAGGGGCAGACTCATGGGTGTTCTCCTTCCGCGGTTCTCGTGCGGCTGATCTGGGCAAAGGGAATCAATGCAATTTGAAATCGATGGGCACGCTGACCCAGCCTTCCTGGGCCACGTCGCCGCGTTTGGCGGGGACGAAGCTCCAGCGCTTCACCGCGCGCACCGCGGCATCGTCGAGGGCGTCGCGGCCGCTGCTCTTCTGCACCTGGATCTCGCTCGGGCTGCCGCTGGCGAGGACGTGCACGCGCAGCAACACGGTGCCTTCCCAGCCGCGGCGCTGGGCCAGGGGCGGGTATTCCGGCGCCGGGTTCTTCAGGTAACCGGCATTGGCCGAGGGCGGCGTCAGCGGGGCCGGAGCCGGTGCTGGCGGAGCCGGTTGCGGCGGCGGGGTTTCGGCCTTGGGCGGCGTAGGCTGCTCGACCGGCTTGGGCACGGGCTTGGGCTTGGCCACCGGTTTCGGCTTGGGTTTGGGAATCGGCTTGGGCGGCGGCGGTTTCACCGCGTTCTCGTCCACCACAGGGGGCGGCGGCTCCTGTACCACAGGCTCGGGGATCGGCTCGGGCGGCGGCGGTTCGACTACCGGCGGAGTCGGTGCGGTGAATTCGATGGTCATCGGCGGCACCTGCGGCGGCACCTCCGGCAGTTGCGGGGTGGGCTGCTGGCTCAGCCAGTAGATCACCGCGCCATGCAGCGTCAGGGCGAACAGACCGAGCAGGACGGCTTCGCGGCGGCTCAGCGCACGGGCTTTCGCCGGCACGTGGCGGCCCAGCTCCAGCGCGTGGCGCAGCGGGCGGCCGAGATCGACCAGGTCGCCGCCGGGCACGTGGCGCAGGAAGGCATCCGGCGCGAGGGCATGCTGGGGTTGAGCCATGAACGATCTCCTTGCAGGTCTGCGCGGCTCTAAGTCGCGCTTGGAACGGACCTGCATGATTGGCGGAGCGCCTTAGCTCTTGAAGTGATTGTTTATCCTGTTTAAATAACTTTCGGTGCTATGTGTTTTTGCCGAACCGCTGCAAGCCTCGTCGTTCGTGGCTTTGCGCGAATCCGTGAAAATCCGATGCCTTTGTGGCATGGAAAATATGCAGGGAAGGTTGGCGAAAAAATCGCCAGAAGGCCCGTGATAGGGCGAACCCAGGCAGCTTCGCTGGGTTCGCGGGGGAAGTCAGAGGTGTGCGGCCACCAGCCGGGGCATGTCTTCCCAGGGCATCCAGAGATCGCCTTGCCAGCTCAGCAGCGTCAGTCGTTGGGAGTGCCAGGTCATCAGCACCCTCCTGGGATGCATGCTGTCCTCGCCGACTTGGTCGCGCAGTACCGGGATAACCTCTCTGGTCAGCCAGAGGTCGAGGGTCTGGACCTCGGGGTGGCCGAAACGCACGAGCGCCTTGTACAGCGCCGCCTCGCTGAGCATTTCGATGACCTCCTCCTTGCCGCTGACGTACTGCAGGCGGACGCTGCGTACTTCGTGGGCCAAGAAGCGGTGGTGGAAGGATTGCGGGTAATGCACCACCAGCAGGCGCGCCAGGTCGTAGGCGGAAAACCACGGCTGCTGATCGATCAGGACTGCGCGCAGGGTGCGGTGGTGGCGTTTGAAGAAGGTGGGGGTGTAGGTCTCTTGCATGTGGAAGGCTCCTTTTCGGAAGTGAGCCCGCCTTGGCTCGCTGTCAATCGAGTGGGGGCGGAACGCGCGGGGTTGACAGACCGGGAAAAGGAACCGGCAGACCAATAGGCCTCCCCGCGCGCTCCACCATCTAGCGTTGCAGATTTTCTGCGTGCGGGGGCCTGCAAAAACGTACGCCGTTTTCACATGCACCTACTGGCGCTGAAGCGCCCTTTCTGCGGGCTGTCAAACCCGACCACGGGCATTGCCGTGGTGGCCGAAAAGTAAGTGTCTGAACTTGTTGCGCCTAGTCGGCGGCTTCCGGCGTACCTGTAGGAGCGAGCTTGCTCGCGAACCGTGTTTGCCGGTGACGCCTGGGCTGGGCGGGTTCGCGAGCAAGCTCGCTCCTACGAAAAGCAGAAACCTCTAAAGCTGAAAAGCAGAGAGCCAGAAACGAAAAAGCCCGGTCATTCGACCGGGCTTTTCCTGAGCGTCAGCGTCGCGGCAATCAGAACGCCGGCACCACGGCACCCTTGTACTTCTCGAGGATGAACTGCTTCACCTCGGGGCTGTGCAGGGCGGCGGCCAGCTTCTGCATGGCGGCGCTGTCCTTGTTGTCCGGGCGGGCCACCAGGATGTTCACGTAGGGCGAGTCGGCGCCTTCGATGGCCAGGGCGTCCTTGGTGGGGTTCAGCTTGGCTTCCAGGGCGTAGTTGGTGTTGATCAGGGCCAGATCGACCTGGGTCAGCACGCGCGGCAGGGTGGCCGCTTCCAGCTCACGCACCTTGATGTTCTTCGGATTCTCGACGATGTCTTTCGGGGTGGCGGTGATCGACTTGTTGTCCTTGAGCTTGATCACGCCGACCTTGTCCAGCAGCAGCAGGGCGCGGCCGCCGTTGGTGGCGTCGTTGGGAATCACCACGGTGGCGCCGGCGGGCAACTCGTCGAGCTTCTTGAACTTGGTGGAGTAGGCGCCCAGCGGCTCGATGTGCACGCCGGTGACGGCGATCAGGCTGGTGCCCTTGGTCTTGTTGAACTCATCCAGGTACGGCTGGTGCTGGAAGAAGTTGGCGTCCAGGCGCTTCTCGGCGACCTGGGTGTTGGGCTGCACGTAGTCGGTGAATTCCTTCACCTTCAGCTCAACCCCTTCCTTGGCCAGGATGGGTTTGACGAAGTTGAGGATCTCGGCGTGCGGCACCGGGGTGGCGGCGACGGTCAGGGTGTCGGCGGCCTGGGCCAGCGGGGCGCCGATGACGGCGGCGGCAGCGAACGCGGCGAACAGTTTCTTCATGCTTGGCTCCTTGGTCGGCCCGCGTCCGGCGGGCCCTGTGGTTATTTGCGCGAGTAGTGGACCACCAGCTTGTCGCCGACGGTCTGCAGGATCTGGACGAGGACCACCAGCATCACCACGGTGAGCAGCATCACGTCGTCCTGGAAGCGTTGGTAGCCGTAGCGGATCGCCAGGTCGCCGAGGCCGCCGGCGCCGACCACGCCGGCCATCGCGGTGTAGGACACCAGGGTGATGGCGGTGACGGTGATGGCGGCGATGATGCCCGGGCGGGCTTCGGGCAGCAGGGCGTTCCAGATGATCTGGCGGGTGCTGGCGCCCATCGCCTGGGTGGCTTCGATGATGCCCTTGTCCACCTCGCGCAGCGCGGTTTCCACCAGGCGCGCGAAGAACGGCGTGGCCCCCACCACCAGCGGCGGGATGGCCCCGGCGACGCCCAGCGAAGTGCCGACGAGGATCACCGTGAGCGGGATCAGCACGATCAGCAGGATGATGAACGGCAGCGAGCGCAGCACGTTGACGATGAACGCCAGCACGCCGTAGACGCCGCGGTTGGCGAACATCTGCCGCGGCCCGGTGAGGAACAGCAGCACGCCCAGCGGCAGGCCGAGGATGACGGTGAACAGCAGCGAACCGCCAAGCATCCAGAAGGTGTCGAGGCTGGCCTGGAGGATTTCCGACCAGTCGATATTCACAAAAAAGTCGCTCATGCGCGCAGCACCTCCACATGGACTTCGGCGGCATTGAGCTGGGTCATCGCGGCTTCGATGTCACCGCCCACCAGGGACAGGGTGAGCTGGCCGTAGGGCTGGTCCTTGATGCGGTCGATACGCCCGGCCAGGATGCTGTAGTCGACGCCGGTCTGGCGCGCGACGGTGCCCAGCAGCGGTGCATAGGTCGCCTCGCCGCGGAAGGTCAGGCGCAGGATGCGGCCCGGCACGTGGGCGAAGTCGTCGTGCTGTTCTTCTTCATCCACGCGCTCGGCCTCGAAGACGAAGCGGCGGGTGGTTTCGTGCTGCGGATGGAGGAACACGTCGGCGACCTCGCCCTGTTCGACGATGCGCCCGGCATCCATGACCGCGACCTGGTCGCAGACGCGGCGGATCACGTCCATTTCGTGGGTGATCAGCACGATGGTCAGCTTCAGCTCCCGGTTGATTTCCGCCAGCAGCTGCAGGACCTGGCCGGTGGTCTGCGGGTCGAGGGCGCTGGTGGCCTCGTCGCAGAGCAGGATGGTCGGCCGGCAGGCCAGGGCGCGGGCGATGCCGACGCGCTGCTTCTGGCCACCGGAAAGCTGTGCCGGGTACTTGCGGGCGTGCTCCTGGAGGCCGACGCGCTGCAGCAGTTCGTCCACCCGCGCGCTGATTTCGGCGGCGCTGAAGGTCCCGGCGAGCTTCATCGGCATGGCGATGTTATCGGCGACGGTCTTGGAGGCCAGCAGGTTGAAGTGCTGGAAGATCATCCCGACGCGCTGGCGGAAGCGGCGCAGGCCGTCGGCGTCGAGGGCGGTGATGTCTTCGCCGTCGATGACGATGCGTCCGCCGCTGGGTTCTTCCAAGCGGTTGATCAGGCGCAGCAGGGTGCTCTTGCCGGCGCCGGAATGGCCGATCAGGCCGAAGACCTGGCCGCCCTCGATGGACAGGCGGGTCGGCTGCAGGGCCGGGATATCGCGTCCGGCGACGCGATAGGTCTTGTGGACGTCGTGGAATTCGATCACGTAGCGAACCTTGTGGGTACGGGGAGGCGCCGCTCGCCGCCTGGGCCGTCGGATCAACAGGCGTCGGCAACGAGCGTAGGCGGTCAGCCAAAACCGCGCATTTTAACCTGCTTTTTTATGGCTGATTAATCTTTGTTCAGCTAAGCACGGAACAAAAGGAAATAACGAGCGCCGCGAACGGGCGCCCGTGGGCTCAGGGCGTGCAGGTCGGCTGGGTCGCCGGAGCGGGCACCGGGGCGGGCTTCTGCAGGCCGCTGACGTCGGCGGCGACGCCGGGGGCGCGCGGCATCAGCGAACGGGCACGGGTCAGGGCGGTGGTGGCGCCGTTGACGTCGCCCTTGGCCAGGGCTTCGCGGCTGCGCTCCAGGTAGGCGTCGGCCAGGCGCTTGCGGCGCTCGGCGAGCTGGGTGGCGTCTTCCTGTTCGGAGCCCAGCGCAAGCTGCGCGGATTCCAGACGGCCGGCGGCCAGTTCGGTCTCGAACGCGCTGCTGCTGGGCGGATGGCTCGCGGTGCTCTGGCAGGCCGCCAGGGCCAGCGCCATGGCCATCAGCGCGCACAGGCGGATGACGAATGACTTCATGCGTCGGGGTCTCTTTTGATCAAAAAATCGCCAGATTCTACACCGTCCGGCGTGGCAGGACAAAGCTCAGCAGGAACAGGGCCGCCGCGCTGACCACGATGGAGGGGCCGGCAGGGGTGTCCTTGAACCAGGACAGCGAGAGCCCGGCGCATACCGCCACCAGGCCGATCAGGCTGGCGCCGAAGGCCATCTGTTCCGGGCTGCGCGCATGTCGCTGGGCGGCGGCGGCGGGGATGATCAGCAGCGAGGTGATCAGCAGCACGCCGACGATCTTCATGGCCACGGCGATGACGATGGCGATCAGCAGCATCAGCGCCAGGCGGATGGCGGTGACCGGCAGGCCTTCGACCCGCGCCAGCTCCTCGTGCACGGTGATCGCCAGCAGCGGCCGCCACAGCCAGCAGATCAGCCCCAGCACCAGCGCGCTGCCGGCGATGATCCACATCAGATCGTTCTGGCTGACCGCGAGCAGGTCGCCGAACAGGTAGGCCATCAGGTCGACGCGCACTTCCTTCATGAAGCTCAGGGTCACCAGGCCCAGCGACAGCGTGCTGTGGGCGAGGATGCCCAGCAGGGTGTCGGCAGCCAGCGGCTGGCGCTGTTGCAGGGTGACCAGCAACACGGCGAGCAACACGCAACCGACGGTTACCGCCAGAGTCGGGCTGACGTCCAGCAGGAAGCCCAGGGCCACGCCGAGCAGGGCGGCGTGGGACAGGGTGTCGCCGAAATAGGCCATGCGTCGCCAGACGACGAACGAACCCAGGGGCCCGGCGACCACCGCCAGGGCCAGCCCGGCGAGGAGGGCGTTGAGCAGGAAATCAGCCATGGTTGCAGTCGGGGCCGTGCTGGTGGACCGGAGTGAAGCGGGTGCCGGCCGGGAAGGCGGGTTTCACCACCTCGCCGTGCAGGTCGTGGGAATGGTCGTGGTGGTGGTGATAGACCGCCAGGCTGCGGGCGTCCTGGCCGAACAGCTCGACGAAGGCCGGGTCGCCGCTGACCTGTTCCGGATGGCCGGAGCAGCAGACGTGACGGTTCAGGCAGACCACCTTGTCGGTGGCGCTCATCACCAGGTGCAGGTCGTGAGAGACCATCAGCACGCCGCAACCCAGGCGGTCGCGCAGACGGCCGATCAGACGGTACAGCTCGGCCTGCCCGGCGACGTCGACGCCCTGTACGGGCTCATCGAGCACCAGCAGTTCCGGCTTGCGCAGCAGGGCGCGGGCCAGCAGCACGCGTTGCAGTTCGCCGCCGGAGACACTCTGCAGCGGCTTGTCGATCACGTGCGCCGCGCCGACTTCCTTCAGTGCGTCGAGCGCCTGGGTGCGCTGCACGCCGGGGACCAGACGCAGGAAGCGGAAGACGGTCAGCGGCAGGGTCGGGTCGACGTGGAGCTTCTGCGGCATGTAGCCGATCGACAGCTTCGGCTGGCGCCAGACGCTGCCGGTGTCGGGCTTGAGCAGGCCGAGCACGCTGCGCACCAGGGTCGTCTTGCCGGCGCCGTTGGGGCCGATCAGGGTGACGATCTCGCCGGGGGCGATGGTCAGGTCGACGTTCTGCAGCACCGCCTGGCCGCCATAGCTGACGCCGACGCCTTGCAGGCGGATCAGGGCGTCGCTCATCAGGCTTCCTGCTTGGCGGGAGCGCAGGCGCCGCAGAGGCCGACGATCTCGACGGTCTGGCTTTCCACGGCGAAGCCGACGCCCCTGGCGCCGGCGACGATGGCCTCGCTGATGGCCGGTTGCTCCAGCTCGATGGCGGTGTGGCAGGCGCGGCAGATCAGGAACTGACCTTCATGGGCGTGTTCGGGGTGGGCGCAGCCGATGAAGGCGTTGAGCGAGGCGATGCGATGCACCAGGCCGTTTTCCAGGAGGAAGTCGAGGGCACGGTAGACCGTCGGCGGTGCCGCCTTGCGGCCGTCTTCCTCGCTCAGCACGGCGAGGATGTCGTAGGCGCCCAGCGGTTTGTGGCTCGCCCAGACCAGCTCCAGCACGCGCCGGCGCAGCTCGGTCAGGCGTACGCCCTGACGCGCGCACAGCGCGTCGGCGTCAGCCAGGGCGCTGGCCACGCAGTTGGCGTGGTCGTGCGGGCGGCAGGCGAGGGGAGTCTTGGGGGCGATCTTGTACATGCGCGGCGACGCTCGGGTTCAGAGACGTTATTATATTACTCTGTCATGTCCCCCCTGTGTGAGTGCCGCCGTGTCCTTCCGTCCCGTCGCCCTGCTGACTGCCGCCTGCGCGCTGCTGCTCAGCCTTCCCGTGCGCGCCGAGGTCAGCGTGCTGACCAGCATCAAGCCGCTGCAACTGATCGCCGCCGCCATCCAGGACGGCGAGGGCACGCCGGACGTCCTGTTGCCGCCGGGCGCCTCGCCGCACAGCTATTCGCTGCGCCCCTCCGACATCCGCCGGGTGCGCGATGCGCAGCTGTTCTACTGGGTCGGCGCGGACCTGGAGAACTTCCTGCCCAAGGTGCTGGAAAGCCGCAAGGGACCCAGCGTGGCGGTGCAGGACCAGGCCGGCATGCACCTGCGCAAGTTCGCTGACTTCAGCGAGTCGAACCATCCCGAGCATGACGATGACCACGATGATGTCGGGCACGATCATGACCACCGCCCCGGCATGATCGACGCGCACTTCTGGCTGCTGCCAGCCAACGCCCAGGTGATTGCCGCACGCATGGCCGAGGACCTGGCCATCGCCGACCCGGCCAACGCCAGCCGCTACCAGGCCAACCTGAAGGCCTTCGACGAGCGCATGGAAACCCTGGATGCGCGCCTGAAACAGCGCATCGACCCGCTCAAGGGCAAGCCGTTCTTCGTCTTCCACGAGGCCTTCGACTATTTCGAAGAGGCCTACGGCCTGCGTCATGCGGGGGTCTTCGCCGTCTCCGCCGACGTGCAGCCGGGCGCCCGCCACGTCGCCGCCATGCGTGCGCAACTGCAGAAGGCCGGCCCGTCCTGCATCTTCAGCGAACCGCCGATCCGCCCGCGCCTGGCCGACACCCTGAGCCAGGGTCTGCCGGTGCGCCTGGCCGAGCTGGATGACCTGGGCGTGGGCGTGAAGGTGGATGCCCAGGGTTATGAGAATCTGCTGGGCAATCTGGCGGATGAGTTTGCCGGGTGTCTGGAGAAGCTCTGAGTCGGCCCGCTGCTGCAGCTTCCCGATCCGATCGTAGGGCGAATAACGCCTCTGGCGTTATCCGCCGCCGGATTTCGGCTGGCGGATAAAGCGTTCCGCTTTATGCGCCCTACTTTGCTGACATTTCCATCCCATGACTGTCGTAGGAGCGGACTCTGTCCGCGATGGCTTCCGCTCGGTGCTGGGTCAATCGCGGACGGAGTCCGCTCCTACGTTTCCCCTTGAAGCTCCGTATCCGCCGCGCCCGATCGCCGCACCCCTCTATCTGAAATTTCCTTCTCTTTCCTCCCCCAATTCCCCGCCAATCGTCGGCTTTCAGCATCTTTGACGGCGTTCGCCGTTCAATTGTCTATGGTGTCTAGTTGGGGTTGCCTGACACAAGATATTGATGGTCGTCAGGAATTCATGCCTACATATGGGGTCTACTCGCGCTCCATTTGCGCCTGCCACCCAACCGACAGGAGGTTATTTCCCGGATGGCCAAGACCGATGCGCGCCAACGCGGCGCCGACCAAGGAATGCTTGCCCTGCAGCCTGCCTCCCAGGACATCTGGGACAGCAAGTACCGCCTCAAGCACAAGAGCGGCAAACCCATCGACGGCAGCGTCGACGAGACCTGGCAGCGCGTCGCCCGCGCCCTGGCCGACGTCGAGGGCGACAAGGCCCTGCGCGAACACTGGTACGAGCGCTTCCTCTGGGCCCTGCGCAATGGCGCCATCCCGGCCGGGCGGATCATCTCCAACGCCGGTGCCCAGGGGCACAAGCCGGCCACTTCGACCATCAACTGCACCGTCTCCGGGATCATCCGCGACTCCATGGACGACATCCTGGAGAAGGTCCACGAGGCCGGCCTGACGCTCAAGGCCGGCTGCGGCATCGGCTATGAGTTCAGCACCCTGCGCCCGCGCGGCGCCTACGTCTCCGGCGCTGGCGCGCACACCAGCGGGCCGCTGTCGTTCATGGATATCTACGACAAGATGTGCTTCACCGTCAGCTCCGCCGGGGGGCGGCGTGGCGCGCAGATGGGCACCTTCGACGTCAGCCATCCGGACGTGCGCGAGTTCATCCGCGCCAAGCGCGAGGACGGCCGCCTGCGCCAGTTCAACCTCAGCCTGCTGATCACCGACGGCTTCATGAACGCCGTGGAGGACGACGAGGACTGGCCGCTGGTGTTCCCGATCCACCAGAAGGAGCGCAACGAAGTCGACCTGAAGAACGCCGAGGAGGTGGTCTGGCGCGACTGGCCGCTACACGACGAGTACCTGGTGGGCGATGACGGCCGCGTGGCCTGCAAGGTTTACGGGCGGGTCAAGGCGCGGCACCTGTGGGACATGATCATGGTCTCCACCTACGACTACGCCGAGCCCGGCTTCATCCTCATCGACCGGGTCAACGAGATGAACAACAACTGGTGGTGCGAGGCGATCCGCGCCACCAACCCCTGCGGCGAGCAGCCGCTGCCACCCTACGGCTCCTGCCTGCTGGGCTCGGTGAACCTGACCACCTTCGTGGTCGATGCCTTCGGCGACAACGCGCGCTTCGACTGGGAGCGCTACCGCGAAGTGGTGCGGGTGTTCACCCGCATGCTCGACAACGTGGTGGAGATCAACGGCCTGCCGCTGGAACAGCAGCGCGCAGAAATCCTCGGCAAGCGCCGCCACGGCATGGGCTTCCTTGGCCTCGGTTCAGCGCTGACCCTGCTCAAGCTGCGCTATGGCAGCCCGGAAGCCTGCGTGTTCACCGAAGAAGTGGCGCGCGAGATGGCCCTGGTCGGCTGGGAAGTGGCGCTGGAGCTGTCCCGCGAGAAAGGTCCGGCGCCGGCGCTGGTGAAGGACTACGAAGTCACTGCCGAGATGCTGCGCAAGCGTCCGGAAATGAAGGCCGATGGCCTCAAGGTCGGCGACAAGGTGGCCGGCCGCGTGCTGCACGCCAAGTACTCGCGCTACATGCAGCGCGTCGCCGAGCATGCACCGCAACTGATCGAGGAACTGGCCGAGCACGGCGCGCGCTTCACTCACCACAGCTCCATTGCGCCCACCGGCACCATCAGCCTGAGCCTGGCGAACAACGCCTCCAATGGCATCGAGCCGAGCTTCGCCCACCACTATTCGCGCAACCTGATCCGCCCTGGGCGCAAGACCAAGGAAAAGATCTCGGTGTTCAGCTACGAACTGCTGGCCTACCGCGACCAGGTGGACAACCACGCCGTGCCGGGTGCCGAAGAAGAGAAGCATCGTCTGCCGGACTACTTCATCACCGCCGACGACATCACCCCGCAGCAGCACGTGGACATCCAGGCCGCCGCGCAGAAATGGATCGACTCGTCGATCTCCAAGACCGCCAACGTGCCTACCGACTACCCGTTCGAGGACTTCAAGGACATCTATCGCTATGCATGGCGCCAGGGCCTGAAGGGCTGCACCACCTTCCGCTTCAACCCGGCGGCCTTCCAGGGCGTGCTGGTCAAGGAATCGGATCTGGAGAAGACGCTGTATCGCTTCGAACTGGAAGACGGCAGCGTGGTGGAGCTCAAGGGTAACGAGGAAGTGGAATACGACGGCGAGATGCATACTGCTGCCAACCTCTTCGACGCCCTGAAAGAAGGCTATTACGGCAAGTACTGATACCCCTGGAGAATGCTATGAGCGTCAAGATCAACCAGAAGATCAAAGGCTTCCAGGTGGTGGACGTGGCCGAAGAGAAGGCCCGCACCGAAGCCGCCGCGGCCGCCGCCGTGGTGAAGATGGACGAGACCCTGCAGCGCCCCGAGCTGCTGGTGGGCGCCACCTACAAGATCAAGTCGCCGCTGTTCGAGCACGCCCTGTACGTGACCATCAACGACGTGGTGCTCAACCCGGACACCCCGTACGAGCAGCGCCGGCCCTTCGAGATCTTCATCAACTCGAAGAACATGGACCACTTCCAGTGGATCGTCGCGCTCACCCGGATCATGTCCGCGGTGTTCCGCAAGGGCGGCGACTGCACCTTCCTGGTGGAAGAGATGAAGGCGGTGTTCGACCCGCGCGGTGGCTATCTGAAACGCGGCGGCATCTATATGCCGTCAATCGTCGCCGAGATCGGCGCGGTGATCGAACGCCACATGGTCGCCATCGGCCTGATGGAAGGCCCGCAGCTGGACCAGGAGCAGCGCCTCTACCTCGCCGAAAAGCGCGCTGCCTACGAGGCGGCCCAGGGCACCAACAAGGCCGAACCCGGCGAAGGCTTCCCCGCTGGCGCCCAACTGTGCGGCAAGTGCAACACCATGGCCGTGGTGCAGATGGATGGCTGCGCCACCTGCCTGAACTGCGGCCATTCGAAATGTGGGTGAGCCCGCTCAAAACGCATGCGTTTTGAAGGGCGAACGACTGGCCAAGGATGGCCAGGCCGGGGCTGACCTTGAGCAGAGAAGTGGCGGCAGGGATGCCGGCTCCGATTTGGATCTTTACGCCCGCATATGTCGCGCCGGCGAACGACTGGCCAAGGATGGCCAGGCCGGGGCTGACTTGAGCAGAGGAGCTGCGGCAGGGATGCCGGCTCCGGGTTAGATATTCACTCCACTCGCATCACACTGATTTCCCCGTAGGAGCAACCGTCTTCTTCTGAAAGTCAGTGTGACCACATTCCCTCACCCCAACCCTCTCCCTGAGGGAGAGGGAGCTGTCCATACCGGCTAACGCCATGGCCTCAACCTGCACCGAACAGTCCCCTCTCCCGCTTGCGGGAGAGGGTTAGGGTGAGGGGCTTTTGATCTTGTAGGAGCGGATTTATCCGCGATCCGGCCGTGAGGCCGGGGGCGACCCTATCGCGGACGGAGTCCGCTCCTACGCAGAGTCGTCGCTGCGCCAATCACAGCGCAAACGGCAAATGAATCCCCACCACCTGCCGCTGCGCCAGGCGCCGTTCGAACTCGCTCGGGTCGTGGATCAGCACGTCCTGCCCGGCAAACGCCTCGGCGGCGATCAGGCGTGACAGCCAGAAGCGCACGCAGGCCACCCGCAACATCGCTGGCCACAGCTCGGCCTCCAACGCGGTGAACGGCCGCTTGGCCGCATAAGCCGCCAGCAAGGCGCGGGCGCGCGGGGCGTCGAGGGCGCCGTCGTCGGTCGAGCACCAGTCGTTCACGGTGATCGCCAGGTCGTAGAGCATCCAGCCGGAGCTGGCATTGTAGAAGTCGATCACCCCGGCCAGGTGCGGGCCGTCGAACAGCACGTTGTCGCGGAACAGGTCGGCGTGCAGGTTGGCGCGCGGCAGCGCCGGTTGCTCGGCAAGCAGTCGGGCGATTTCTTTCAGCGAATTACCCAGCAGATCGGCGGCCGTGCCAGCAAGGTGCGACTGCATCTTCCCGCCTTCCTCCAGCATCCAGCCCAGGCCTCGGTCGCTGGGGCGCTCGATGATCCGCTCGCGGGTCGCCAGGTGCAGGCGTGCCAGCAGGTTGCCGACTTCCTGGCAGTGGTGGTTGTTCGGCGAACGCTCATGCCGGCCAGCCAGGCGCGGCTGCAGCAGTGCCGGCTTGCCTTCGAGCTGGCGCAGGGCTTCGCCGCCCTGGGTGCGTAGGGCATAGGGCACCGGCAGGTCGGCTTCGTGGAGCACGTCGAGCAGTTCGATGAAGAACGGCATCTCCTGCACCGGGCCGCGCTCCACCAGGGTCAGGACGAATTCGCCCTGTTCCAGGCTGACGAAGAAGTTGCTGTTCTCCGAACCTTCCGCGATGCCGCGGAAATCCCGCAGCCGGCCGAGGCCATAGGGGGCGAGGAAGTCTTCGAGAACCGGACGTTCCAGAGGGGTGAATACCGACATGCTCAATCCTCTGGAGCGTCGTGGTGGGGAAGGTTTACCAGCTGAATATCTGCCACTGCGGGATCAGCTTGTCGGGCTGGTCGGAGCGGATGAAGTTGCCGTCGCTGCCGTCCTGGCGCACCAGGAAGTACGGCTTGCCATGCTTGGGCACGACCTTGATGGCGTAGAGGAAACCGTTCACGCGGTATTCCTGGATGGTCTTGTCGCCTTCCTGGCGGATGGTCACATCCGGTTCCGGCGTCGGGGCATCGTCCGCCGCCATCACGGTGGTTGCACCAAGACCCAGCAGAGCGGCGAGCAACAGGCGGTTCAACGTACGCATGATAACCTTGTCCCTTTGTCGAATTGGCTACGGACATTTTAGCCCGAGCCCTTCTGAAAAGGTTGATTCCCCTCATGAGCCAAGCACCCCTCGTCCTCGTGGACGGCTCGTCCTACCTTTATCGCGCTTTCCATGCCCTGCCGCCGCTGATGACCTCCTCCGGCATGCCCACGGGAGCGGTCAAGGGCGTGCTGAACATGCTCAAGAGCCTGCGCAAGCAGTACCCGGACAGCCCTTTCGCAGTGGTGTTCGATGCCAAGGGCGGGACCTTCCGCGACGAGATGTTCGCCGAGTACAAGGCCAACCGTCCTTCGATGCCGGACGACCTGCGGGTGCAGGTGGAGCCGCTGCACGCCACGGTGCGCGCCCTTGGCCTGCCGCTGCTGTGCGTGGAAGGCGTGGAAGCGGACGACGTGATCGGCACCCTGGCCCGGCAGAGTGCAGCCGGCGGCCGGGCGGTGGTGATCTCCACCGGTGACAAGGACATGGCGCAACTGGTCGACGGGCACATTACGCTGGTCAACACGATGACCGGTAGCGTGCTCGATGTGGATGGCGTTAAGGAGAAATTCGGTGTCGGTCCTGAGCTGATCATCGATTACCTGGCGCTGATGGGCGACAAGGTCGACAACATTCCCGGCGTACCCGGTGTTGGCGAAAAGACCGCGCTGGGCCTGCTTACCGGCGTCGGTGGTGGCCTGGATGTGCTCTACGCCAGCCTGAACAAGGTGCCCGAACTGCCGATCCGCGGCGCCAAGGGCCTGCCGGCCAAGCTCGAAGAACACAAGGACATGGCCTACCTGTCCTACCAGCTCGCCACCATCAAGTGCGATGTCGAACTGAATATCGAGATCGACGCCCTGCACCCCGGTGAGCCGGACCGCGAAGCCCTGACCGAGCTGTATCGCACCCTCGAATTCAAGACCGGGCTGGACGACCTCCAGCGCCAGGCAGCCAAGGCCGGCAGCCCGCAGCTGGCGCTGGAAGAGGCGCCGGCTGCTGCCGAGGCCGAGAAGAGCTACGAGATTGTCCTGGAACAAGCGCAGTTCGATGCCTGGCTGAAGAAGCTGGAAGCCGCCGAGCTGATCGCCTTCGATACCGAGACCACCAGCCTCGATCCGCAGCAGGCGCAGGTGGTGGGCGTGTCCTTCGCCGTGAAAGAGGGCGAGGCCGCCTATGTGCCGCTGGCTCACAGCTATATGGGCGTACCGGCGCAGCTGGACCGCGACGCTGTGCTCAAGGCCCTCAAGCCGCTGCTGGAGGACCCGAAGAAGCGCAAGGTCGGCCAGCACGCCAAGTACGACATGAACGTCCTGGCCAACGCCTCGACACCCATCGCCGTGCAGGGCATTGCCTTCGACACCATGCTCGAATCCTACGTGCTGGACTCCACCGCGACCCGCCACGACATGGACAGCCTGGCGCTCAAGTACCTGGGCCACAGCACCATTCGCTTCGAGGACATCGCCGGCAAGGGTGCCAAGCAACTGACCTTCGACCAGATCGCCCTGGAGCAGGCCGGCCCCTACGCCGCCGAAGATGCCGACGTGACCCTGCGCCTGCACCAGACCCTGTGGCAGAAGCTGGAAGCCATCCCGTCGCTGGCCAAGGTCCTCACCGAGATCGAGATGCCGCTGGTGCCGGTGCTGGCGCGCATCGAGCGCAACGGCGCACTGGTCGACGCCAACCTGCTGGGCAAGCAGAGCGTCGAGCTGGGCGAGAAGATGGTCGAGCTGCAGCGCCAGGCCTTCGACCTGGCAGGTGAGGAGTTCAACCTCGGCTCGCCCAAGCAGCTGGGCGCCATCCTTTATGAAAAGCTCGGCCTGCCGGTGCTGTCCAAGACCGCCACCGGCCAGCCGTCCACCGCCGAGAACGTCCTCGCCGAGCTGGCCGAGCAGGACTACGAGCTGCCCAAGGTGATCATGCAGTACCGCTCCATGAGCAAGCTCAAGAGCACCTACACCGACAAGCTGCCGGAGCAGATCAACCCGCGCACCGGGCGCATCCACACCAGCTACCACCAGGCCGTGGCGGCGACCGGCCGGCTGTCCTCCAGCGACCCGAACCTGCAGAACATCCCGATCCGCACCGCCGAGGGCCGCCGCATCCGCCAGGCTTTCGTCGCGCCCAAGGGCTACCAGCTGCTGGCGGCGGACTACTCGCAGATCGAACTGCGCATCATGGCCCACCTGGCCAAGGACGAAGGCCTGCTGGACGCCTTCCGCCATGACCGCGACGTACACCGCGCCACCGCCGCCGAAGTCTTCGGCGTGCCGCTGGACGAGGTCACCGGCGATCAGCGCCGCAGCGCCAAGGCGATCAACTTCGGCCTGATCTACGGCATGAGCGCCTTCGGCCTGGCCAAGCAGATCGGCGTCGAGCGCAAGGAAGCCCAGGCCTACATCGACCGCTACTTCGCCCGTTACCCGGGCGTGCTGGCCTACATGGAGCGCACCCGCGCCCAGGCTGCTGAGCAGGGCTTCGTCGAGACCCTGTTCGGCCGTCGCCTGTACCTGCCGGAAATCGCCTCGAAGAACGGCGCCATGCGCAAGGCCGCCGAGCGCACCGCGATCAACGCGCCGATGCAGGGCACGGCTGCGGACATCATGAAGCGCGCCATGGTGGCTGTGGATAACTGGCTGCAGGAAAGCGGCATCGATGCCCGCGTCATCCTCCAGGTGCACGACGAACTGGTGCTGGAGGTGCGCGAAGACCTGGTCGACCAGGTCCGTGATGGCATTCGGCCGCTGATGAGCGACGCGGCGCAGCTGGACGTGCCGCTGGTCGTCGAAGCCGGTGTGGGAGCGAACTGGGACGAGGCCCACTGATCGACTGGACGAACGGTCGGAGGGCCCGCTGGACGGGCCTTCCGGCAAGCCTGAAGGGGTACTTTCGGGCCTTCCACAAAAAATCTTTTGTGACCCGCTGAACTTCACCTCGGGAGCCGAGTCAGAACTCGTGAATGGCTGGTGAAGCCCTTCGATGCTCCTTTGCAGTGTTTAGTGTTGGCAGATTACTGGACCCCGCCCTAGCGGTCCGGACTTAAACCCCGAACTTCCCCCTCCCCATACGAAGCTCGGGGTTTTTTTTGCCTGCGATTTGGCCTCAGGCCTCCTCGCCGGCTTCCTCTTCTTCCTCGTCCAGCAGCCCCAGCCAGCCGGCCAGGACCAGTTGCGCCTCTTCCACGCCCTGGCGCTTGGGTGCCGAGAACAGCTGCAGGGTGGCGACATCGCCCCAGCCGTCGAGGATCTCCTTGCGGGTCTTGAGCAGCGCGTTCTTCGCCGCGCCATAGGCCAGCTTGTCGGCCTTGGTCAGCAGCACGTGGATCGGCAGCTGGCTGGCCTGCGCCCAGTCGAGCATCAGGCGGTCGAAATCGGTCAGCGGGTGACGGATATCCATCATCAGCACGACGCCGGCTAGCGCATTGCGGCTGGAGAGATAAGCTTCCAGGTGCTGCTGCCAGTGCAGCTTCAGCGGGATCGGCACCTTGGCGTAACCGTAGCCGGGCAGGTCGACCAGGCGGCGTTCGTCATCCAGGCGAAAGAAGTTCAGCAACTGGGTGCGGCCGGGGGTCTTGGAGGTCCGTGCCAGGTTCGCGTGGGTCAGCGCATTCAGCGCGCTGGACTTGCCCGCGTTGGATCGGCCGGCGAAGGCGACTTCCAGGCCGGAATCCTCCGGGCACTGGTTCACCTTGGCGGCGGAAATGAGGAAAGTGGCCTGCTGGCAGAGGCCGAGAATGGGGTTTTTCGCAGTGTTCTTCGAGGACATGGGTAACTTCGCGGCGGGTGCGACGCGGTGTCGCGGGGGGCGGTTTCGTTTCCGTTTGGGCATCTGAAGTATATAATGCCGCGGATTTTGTGTGCGCTTTATCCCCCAGGGTCGAGCCACACGGGAACGTTGGAGTCCGCGCAATCAAGAACGTGGATGTTCCCTGCGATGAGGACAATCATGAAGAAACTGCTGTTCGCAGCCATCGTTGCCGCGCTGGCATCCAGCGCCCTGGCGGCCCAGGATCCGGAAGCCGTTTTCAACAGAGCCTGTGGCGCCTGCCACAATGGTCAGTTGCCAATGGCGCCGAAGAAGGGCGACGCCGCCGCTTGGAAGCCACGCCTGGACAAGGGCATGGACACGCTGGTGCAACATGTGACCACCGGTTTCAACGCGATGCCGCCTCGCGGCCTGTGCACCGACTGCAGCGCCGAGGATTACCAGACAATTATCCAGTGGATGTCGAAGTAACCTCCGGCCTTACTCTTTCACCCTTAGCCGTTATTGGATTAGCTGATGAACAAATTGATCGTGAGTCTGCTGTTGACCCTGGGTCTTGTCGGTGTGGCGAACGCCGCGGGCGATGCCAAGGCCGGTCAGGCGAAAGCTGCTGTCTGTGGTGCCTGCCACGGTGCCGATGGCAACAGCATGGCGCCCAACTTCCCGAAACTGGCCGGGCAGGGTGAGCGTTACCTGCTCAAGCAGATGCACGACATCAAGGACGGCAAGCGTACCGTGCTGGAAATGACCGGCCTGCTGACCAACCTCAGCGACGAGGACCTGGCCGACATCGCCGCCTACTTCTCCAGCCAGAACGGCAGCATCGGCGCCGCCGATCCCAAGCTGGTCGCCCAGGGCGAAGCCCTGTTCCGCGGCGGCAAGCTCGCCGAAGGCATGCCGGCCTGCACCGGTTGCCACAACCCCAGCGGCCTGGGCAATGCCGAAGCCGGCTTCCCGCACCTGGGTGGCCAGCACGCGGCCTACACCGCCAAGCAGCTGACCGCCTTCCGCGAGGGCGAGCGCACCAACGACGGCGACGCGATGATCATGCGCAGCATCGCCGCCAAGCTGTCCAACAAGGACATCGCTGCGATCTCCAGCTACATCGAAGGCCTGCACTAAGCAGCCTGGCGCGGGCGGAAACGCCAAAGCGACAATTTGCTTCGAAAAAAGGGTGGCTTCGGCCACCCTTTTTTGCATCCGCCCCCACTACAATGCTCCGAACTGTGTCTGGCCTTTCCGGTCAAACCGCTTCATCCCGCTGCGCCATGGGCGCGGCGGTTCCGCTCAGCCAAGGAGTGAACCATGCGTAACCTGATTTTCACCGCCGCGCTTGCCTTCGCCGGCCTGTTCGCCTTCAACGCGAACGCAGCCGATTTCGAAGCGGGCAAGAACTACACCGAGCTGAGCCAGGCCGTACCGGTCTCCCAGCCCGGCAAGATCGAGGTGGTGGAGCTGTTCTGGTACGGTTGCCCGCACTGCTATGCCTTCGAACCGACCATCAACCCGTGGATCGAGAAGCTGCCCGCCGACGTGCACTTCGTGCGCATTCCGGCCATGTTCGGCGGTATCTGGGACATCCACGGCCAGCTGTTCCTGACCCTGGAATCCATGGGCGTGGAGAAGAAGGTCCACCACGCGATCTTCGAGAAGCTGCACAGCAACCCGAAGGGCCTGACCACTCCGGATGAGATGGCTGATTTCGTCGCCGAACAGGGCATCGACAAGGCCAAGTTCCTCAGCACCTACAACTCCTTCGCCATCAAGGGCCAGCTCGAGAAGGCCAAGAAACTGGCGATGGCCTACCAGGTCAGCGGCGTGCCGACCATGGTGGTCAATGGCAAGTACCGCTTCGACATCGGTTCGGCCGGCAGCCCGGACGAGGCGCTGCAGCTGGCCGACCAGCTGATCGCCAAGGAACGCGCCGACGCCAAGGCCGCGCAGTAAGGGCCGACGACGATGCTGCGCCGGCGTACCCGTGATCGTGTCGCAGGAGCCTGCGTTCCGCGGGTGAATGCGACTCACGGCACGCCTGCCGGGCTGCCCGACGACGGCCGGCTGCGCCTGCTCAGCTTCAATATCCAGGTTGGCATCAGTACCGAAAGGTACCGCCACTACCTGACCCGCGGCTGGCAGCACCTGCTGCCGGCTGCCGGGCGCGCCGGCAACCTGCAGCGCATCGGCGAGCTGCTCCAGGACTACGATGTAGTCGCCCTGCAGGAAGCCGACGGCGGCAGCATCCGCTCCGGCAACATCAACCAGGTCGAACACCTGGCCCATCTCGGTGCCTTCCCGTACTGGTACCAGCAGCTCAACCGCAACCTCGGGCGCCTTGCCCAACACAGCAATGGCCTGCTCAGCCGCCTGCAGCCCAGCGCCCTGGAAGACCACCCGCTGCCCGGCCCGCCCGGACGCGGCGCGATCCTCATGCGCTTCGGCGAAGGCAAGGACGCACTGGCGGTGGTGATGATGCACCTGGCCCTCGGCGCGCGCACCCGCACCCGCCAGCTCGCCTACATCCGCGAGCTGCTGCAGGATTATCGCCACCACGTGCTGATGGGCGACATGAACACCCACGCCACCGACCTGCTGGAAAGCTCGCCGCTGCGCGACCTCCAGCTCATCGCCCCGCAGGTCGAGGCCACCTTCCCCAGCTGGCGCCCGCAGCGCTGCCTGGACCACATCCTGCTCAGTTCCGAGCTGGCGCTGGAACGCGTCAGTGTCCTCCCGCACCCGATTTCCGACCACCTGCCGGTGGCCGTGGAAATCCGCCTGCCGGATGCCCTGCGTTCGTCCTCGTCGCTCGTCTTGCGCGGCGAGGCCCCTGAATGAGTCGCGACGACGACCAACGCTGGAAACAGAAGTACCTCGACAGCCTCGAACAGCAGGAAAAGCTCGAGCGCCGCTGGGATGCCCGCGTCGACCTGTTGCGCCGCGGCCTGGTGCGCAGCAGCCTGGCGGCCGAAGGCAGCGACAAGGCGGTGGACGCCTGCATGGCCGAGCTGCGCGAAGTGCTGCGTCGCGACGACATGGACGCCGGCCTGTCGCGGCTGATTCCACAGCTGGAGAAGGCCGTGCTCGACTCCGAGCAGCGCCGCCAGCAGCGCATCGAACAGAACATCGCCGCCCTCAGCCAGCTGTCCCAGCAACTGCTGACGCTGGACCTGCCGGGCGACGTGCGCAAACCGCTCAAGCGCCTGGCCAAGGACATCCCCAGCCGCGCCAGCACCTCCCGTGAACTGCCGGTGCTGCTCAGCGAGCTGAGCCGCCTGCAGCGCCAGGTGATCGAGCATTTCGGTGACGCCGCAGCGGAGCAGCGCCCCGGCTTCCTCCAGCGGCTGTTCGGCAGCCGCGACAACGCAGCCGCCGACCCGGCCGCTGCCGTGGCGGAAGCGGCCGAGACTGCTGCGCCAGCCCCGGCACCTGCCCAGGAGCCAGCGCCCGAGGCGCCCGCCCGTGTGGCAGCCGAGGCGCCTGCGCCTGTCCCGATAGCCCCGGTTATCCCTGTGCCCGCGCTTGCCGAGGCCGATTCCGCCGAGACTGTGCCCGAGCCGCTGGCCGAGGCGCCCGCGGCCATCGCCCAGCGGGTGGCCAGCGCACCGTCGCCGTCCATCGCCGCCCTGCAGCCGGTGGTGCTGGCCGACCCGGCGGTCGAGCCGGTCGCCCTGCCGACAGCGGTCGGGGAAGCCTTCACCGCCGGGCCCGCCGATCAACCCGATAGCACCCTGCTCGATAGCCTGCCGGTGCCGCCGGGGCTGTTCGGCAGCGCCGAAGAGGCCAGCCACGCCAGCGATCCCTATGCCCTGCCGCCGCGCCCGGAGCCGGGCTACAGCGCCGTGGCGCCGCACATCGAGGCCAGCCTGCTGCACCTGCTGGACGAAATGAACCTGCCGGCCGCCCAGCAACCCCAGGCCGAAGCCCTGCGCTCGCGCATCCACGGCAGCCTCAACTGGTACGAACTGGTGCCGGTGCTGGACGATCTGGCGGTGCTCGTGCTGTCGCTCAACGACAGCGGCCAGCGTGAGTTCGAAGGCTATCTGCACCAGCTCAATGCACGCCTGGGGGCCTTCCTCGACGGCCTGCAGGCGGTGCAGGACAACTATTCCGGCTCCAGTTCCAGCGCCCGCGACCTCGACGATACCCTGCGCGAACAGGTCAGCGGCCTGAAGGACAGCGTGCTGGAGGCTACCGACCTGGAAGGCCTCAAGCGCAATGTCGAGTCGCGCCTGCAGGGGCTGGTCGGCACCATGGACCGCTTCCGCGAAGAGCGCGAGACCCGCGAGCGTGAGGTGGGCGAGCGCATCCAGTCGCTGATGACCCGCGTGTCCAGCATGGAAGAGGAGGCCCGGACCTTCCAGGCCAATATCGAGGACCAGCGCCAGAAGGCCATGACCGACGCGCTGACCGGCCTGCCCAACCGCGCGGCCCTGAGCGAACGCCTGGAGCTGGAGGTTTCGCGCTGGCAGCGTTATGGCGGCGATCTGTTGCTGGCGGTGATCGACGTCGACCACTTCAAACGGATCAACGACGGCTTCGGCCACCTGGCCGGTGACAAGGTACTGAAGATCATCGCTAACGAACTGGCCAAGCGCCTGCGCAAGACCGACTTCATCGCCCGCTACGGCGGCGAGGAGTTCGTCGTGCTGCTGCCGGCAACGCCCCTGGACGGCGGCCGCCAGCTGCTCGACGGGCTGCGCGGGGCCATCGAGGCCTGCCCGTTCCACTTCAAGGGCCAGCGCCTGAGCATCACCTGTTCGGTCGGCCTGACCGCCTTCCGCAACGAGGAAGCCGGCGAGGTCGCCTTCGAGCGGGCCGACCAGGCGCTTTACCGCGCCAAGCGCGGCGGGCGCAACCGCCTGGAAGTCGACTGAAACCAAGATCCGTGCAGGAGCGAGCCTGCTCGCGAACCCCACCACGGCCTGTGCTGATCGCGGCCGAAGTCCGCCCCCGCGGGGTGTGCAGCTCTGCAGGAGCCGACTTCGTCCGCGATGGCCCGATTCGCGAGCAAGCTCGCTCCTGCTAAAAACGACTTCCGTTCATCCTGGAAAATCTTGACGAACGAAACATATTGAGTTTTGATTCGCGCACTTATCTTTCGAATCGAAACTTAATCGTTCATGTCGAAACGAAACACTCCACAACGTCGTCATGACATCCTGGCGCTGCTCGCCGAACAGGGCGAGGTCAGCGTGGACGACCTGGCGCGCCGCTTCGCCACCTCCGAGGTGACTATCCGCAAGGACCTGGCCGCCCTGGAAGGCAATGGCCTGCTGCTGCGCCGCTATGGCGGCGCGGTGCCGATGCCCCATGAGCTGATCGCCGAGCCGAGCCAGCCGCTGTCGCGCTACAAGCAGGCCATCGGCCGGGCGGCGGCCGGCTGCATCCGTGAGCATGCGCGGATCATCATCGACAGCGGCAGCACCACCGCCGCGCTGATCCCCGAGCTGGGCCGCAAGCCCGGCCTGGTGGTGATGACCAATTCCCTGAGCGTGGCCAACGCCCTGCGCGAGCTGGAGCGCGAGCCGGTGCTGCTGATGACCGGCGGCACCTGGGACCCGCACTCGGAGTCGTTCCAGGGCCAGGTGGCCGAGCAGGTATTGCGCTCCTACGATTTCGACCAGTTGTTCATCGGCGCCACCGGGCTGGACCTGGAGCGCGGCACCACCACCTTCAACGAACTGCTGGGCCTGAGTCGGGTCATGGCCGAGGTCGCCCGCGAGGTGATCGTCATGGCCGAGTCCGACAAGCTGGGCCGGCGCATTCCCAACCTGGAGCTGCCCTGGAGCAGCGTCCAGACCCTGATTACCGACGAACGCCTGACTGATGAAGCGTTCGAACTGATCCAGGCGCGCGGCGTGAAAGTGATCCGCGCGCGCTGCGAAGACTGACAGGAGACCCAAGCCATGTGTGGAATCGTAGGCGCCATCGCCGAGCGCAATATCACCCCGATCCTCGTCGAAGGCCTCAAGCGCCTGGAATACCGGGGCTACGACAGCGCCGGCGTGGCGGTGATCGACAACGCCGGCGTACTCGATCGCCGCCGTCGTGCCGGCAAGGTCTCCAGCCTGGAACAGGCCATCGAGGAGCAACCGCTGCTCGGCCGCCTGGGCATCGCCCACACCCGCTGGGCCACTCACGGCGCGCCCACCGAGGCCAACGCCCACCCGCACTTCTCCCATGGCGAAGTGGCGGTGGTGCACAACGGCATCATCGAGAACTTCGAGCCCCTGCGCGAGATGCTCAAGGCGCGCGGCTACGAGTTCACCTCGCAGACCGATACCGAAGTCATCGCCCACCTGCTGCACCTGCGCCTGGGTGAGCTGGGCGACCTGACCGTCGCGCTCAAGGCGGTGGTCAAGGAGCTGCACGGCGCCTACGGCCTGGCGGTGATCAGCAGCAAGCAGCCCGACCGCATCCTCGCCGCCCGCAGCGGCAGCCCGCTGGTCGTGGGCCTGGGCCACGGCGAGAACTTCCTCGCCTCCGACCAGCTGGCGCTGCGCCAGGTCACCGACCGCTTCATCTACCTGGAAGAGGGCGACATCGCCGAAATCCGCCGCGATGGCCTGCGCCTGTGGGACGTCAACGGCAACCCGGTGCAGCGCGAGGAAGTGCGCTACCACGAGGGCGCCGAGGCGGCCGACAAGGGCGGCTATCGCCACTTCATGCTCAAGGAGATCCACGAGCAGCCGGCCGTGGTGCAGCGCACCCTGGAAGGCCGCTTGGGCACCTCCCAGGTGCTGGTGGACAACTTTGGCCCGCAGGCCCGCGAGCTGCTGGGCAAGGTGCGCACCGTGCAGATCGTCGCCTGCGGCACCAGCTACCACGCCGGCATGGTCGCCCGTTACTGGCTGGAAAGCCTGACCGGCATTCCCTGCCAGGTCGAAGTCGCCAGCGAGTTCCGTTACCGCAAGGTAGCGGTGCACCCCGATTCGCTGTTCGTCACCATTTCCCAGTCCGGCGAGACCGCCGATACCCTGGCCGCGCTGCGCTACGCCAAGGAGCTGGGTTTCCTGTCCAGCCTGGCGATCTGCAACGTCGCCACCAGCTCGCTGGTGCGCGAGTCGGACATGACCCTGCTGACCAACGCCGGCCCGGAAATCGGCGTGGCCTCCACCAAGGCCTTCACCACCCAGCTGGTCGCCCTGCTGCTGCTGACGCTGGGCATCGGCCAGGTGCAGAAGCGCCTGGGCGAAGGCGTCGAGGCCGAGCTGGTGAACGAGCTGCGCCGCCTGCCGACCCACCTGGAAGAAGCCCTGTCCATGGACAAGGTGGTGGAGAAGGTCAGCGAGCTGTTCGCCGAGAAGCACCACACCCTGTTCCTCGGCCGTGGCGCGCAGTACCCGGTGGCGATGGAAGGTGCGCTGAAGCTCAAGGAAATCTCCTATATCCACGCCGAAGCCTACCCGGCCGGCGAGCTCAAGCACGGTCCGCTGGCCCTGGTCGACGCCGACATGCCGGTGGTCACCGTGGCGCCGAACAACGAACTGCTGGAGAAGCTCAAGTCCAACCTGCAGGAAGTCCGCGCCCGGGGCGGCGAGCTGGTGGTCTTCGCCGAAGGCGGCAGTGGCATCGCCAATGGCGAGGGCACCCACGTGGTGGGCATGCCGGCGATCCACGACTGCCTGGCGCCGATCCTCTACACCGTGCCGCTGCAGCTGCTGTCCTACTACGTCGCCGTGCTCAAGGGCACCGACGTCGACCAGCCGCGCAACCTGGCGAAGTCGGTGACCGTGGAATAATCGCGGGCGCACATGAAGAAAGGTCCCTGCGGGGGCCTTTTTTCGTTTCTGGGCTTGGGCACTGAAATGAAGCGGCGAGGGGAAGATCAACATTCCCCCGGTGCCTGCACGTCCGGGGGTGTGGACGGGGCACCGAGGCCAGGCGGCAGAGGCCGCTACACGAGGGGAATGGAAATCGACCTTGTCTTGTGGACAAGGTCGGGCTCCGGCCCTGCGAGGGGTACCTGACAAGTCTCCCGCAGGGCGGGGAGCGGGGCCAACGATAGAAGGTGGCTAGTGGCCGGTCAATCGGAAACGACAAACGCGCGTTCACAAGTGTCCGATATTCGAACCGAAAGGACCGGCCAACCCCACGGATTTCGTTAGCCGGCTATCGGAGATGTCTATACTGTTTCAGATTGTGTCCGTGAAAAATTCCATCGTTGGAGTCACACGCGGGCACGGGACGGCAGAGGGAATTCCGTCCATCGAGACGGGAAGCCGCAGTACCGACACGAGAACAACCGACAAGAGAATCCCCATGAACGCACCTGCCCCGCAGTACTCCGCCCATGAGCGCCGCTCGCGCATCCTCGCCATCGTCGGCGCCTCCTCGGGCAACCTGGTGGAGTGGTTCGACTTCTACGTCTACGCCTTCACCGCCCTGTACTTCGCCCATTCGTTCTTCCCTTCCGACGACCCCACCGTGCAACTGCTCAACACCGCCGGGGTGTTCGCCGCCGGCTTCCTGATGCGCCCCATCGGCGGCTGGATGTTCGGCCGTATTGCTGACAAGAAGGGCCGCAAGACGGCGATGATGATTTCCGTGCTGATGATGTGCGGCGGCTCCCTGGCGATCGCGGTGATGCCGACCTACGCCAGCATCGGCGTGGCGGCGCCGGCGCTGCTGCTGATTGCGCGGCTGTTCCAGGGCCTGTCGGTGGGCGGTGAGTACGGCACCAGCGCGACCTACATGAGCGAAGTGGCGCTCAAGGGCCAGCGTGGCTTCTTCGCTTCCTTCCAGTACGTGACCCTGATCGGCGGCCAGCTGCTGGCGGTGCTGGTGGTGGTGATCCTGCAGCAACTGCTGACCACCGAGGAGCTCAAGGACTGGGGCTGGCGGATTCCCTTCGTGGTCGGCGCCGTCACCGCGGTGATCGCCTTCTACCTGCGCCGCTCGCTGAACGAGACGGCCAAGGAGGCCAACCTCAACCGCAAGGAGTCGGGCACCCTCACCGAGCTGTTCACCCACCACAAGCGCGCCTTCTTCACCGTGCTCGGCTTCACCGCCGGCGGCTCGCTGATCTTCTACACCTTCACCACCTACATGCAGAAGTACCTGGTCAACACCGCCGGGATGGACGCCAAGGTGGCCAGCGGCGTGATGACCTTCGCGCTGTTCTGCTACATGTGCATGCAGCCGCTGTTCGGTGCGCTGTCCGACCGCATCGGCCGCAAGACCTCGATGCTCTGGTTCGGCGCCCTGGGGATGCTGTGCACCTGGCCGATTCTCGCCGCACTGAAGACCGTCAGCAGCCCCTACGCGGCATTCGGCCTGATCATCCTGGCCATGGCCATCGTCAGCCTCTACACCTCGATCAGTGGCCTGATCAAGGCAGAGATGTTCCCGCCGCAGATCCGCGCCCTGGGTGTGGGCCTGTCCTATGCGGTGGGCAATGCGATCTTCGGCGGCTCGGCCGAATACGCCGCGCTGGGCCTGAAGAGCATCGGCCAGGAAGAGGTGTTCTACATCTACGTCTCGGTCATGTGCGGCGTGGCGCTGCTGGTTTGCCTGCTGCTGCCGGACCTGCGCAAGGTCAGCTACCTCAACGACGAGGACTGACCCTGCGCGACATCGCTAATCGTTGCCCCGGCCGCGCAGCGCGTGGTCGGGCAGCGCCAGGGCGATCAGCAGGGCCAGGGCGCCGAAGCCTGCGTTGATCAGGAACAGGTGGCCGAACACCCCATCCAGCGCCAGGCGCTGCGCTTCGTGGCCGGCGCCGCTGAGGCTGGCCAGCAGCGCGCTGGCCGACAGCCCGTGCCCCGCTTCCCCCGCCAGTGGCTGCAGCATCGCCAGCAACAGCGCGGACATCAGCGCGATCCCCACTGCCCCGCCCAGGGAGCGGAACAGCGTGATGTTGCTGGTAGCAACACCCAGGTGCTTCGTTTCCACCGCGCTCTGCGCCGCCACCAGGCTGGTGGGGAACTGCGTACCAGCGGCGATGCCGGTGAGCAGCATGCAGACGCCCGAGAGGAAATAGGAGCTTGGCGGCGTCAGCGCCAGACCGGCAATGGCCAGCGGCATCAGCAGGCCGCCAGCGACGATCTGCGGCTTGTAGCGGCCGATGATCGCGGTGAGACGGCCGCAGCAGTACGCGCCGATCGGCACGCCCATGGCCAGCGGCAACAGGTGCAGCGCGGCGCTGTCGGCACCGGCGCCGGTTACCGACTGGAAGCGCAGCGGCACCAGCACCGACAGCGAGATCACCTGGAAGCTGGCGAAGAAGCAGATCAGCCAGCTCAGGGTGGCGGCGCGGATACCGAACAGATGCATCGGCACCAGCGGCTCCGGCGCGCGGCGTTCCTGCGTCACGAACAGCGCGATCAGCACCAGGGCGGCGGCGAACAGCGCGAGCATTTGCGGATCGTTCCAGCGCGCGCCCTGGCCGACCTCGGTGATCGCCAGCAGCAGGCTGCCCAGGCCGGCGATCATCAGCAGGGTGCCGAGGTAGTCGATCACCGGCTTGCGTCCCGGCACGGGCAGGCCGCGCAGGGTCCGGCGCGAGACGGCGAGGGCGACCAGGCCCACCGGCAGGTTGATCAGGAACACCCAGCGCCAGGACAGGTATTCGGTGAGCACGCCACCCAGCACCGGGCCGGCAATGCTCGCCACCGCGTACATGCTGCTGAAGTAGCCCTGGTAGCGCCCGCGTTCGCGCGGCGGGACGATGTCGCCGATGATCGCCTGGCTCACCGACATCATCCCGCCGGCGCCGATGCCCTGCAGCACGCGGGCGAGCACCAGCTGCTCCATGCTCTGGGCGGCGCCGCAGAGCAGCGAGGCGACGGTGAACAGGCCGATGGCGAAGAGCATCAGCACGCGACGGCCGTAGAGGTCGCCGAGCTTGCCGTAGATCGGCATGGAGATGGTCATCGCCACCATGTAGCCGGAGATGACCCAGGCCAGCAGGTCGAAGTCGCCGAAGCCGGCGGAGATCGCCGGCAGGGACACGGCGACGATGGTCTGGTCGAGCGCACCGAGGAAGATCGCCAGCATCAGCCCCACCAGTACGGTGCGGACCGCCGGACGCGGCGCGGACAAGGTATTCAAGGAAGGCCCCCTTCACTGCAGAGGTGCTCCGGCCGGGATGGGCGCGGGCGGTCCCCAGTGTAGTGCAAGGCAGCGACGAACTGTCACACCTCGGCGATAGTTACGACTGAGGAAAGGCTCTATCTCAGGGCTGACAAAGATGCCCAGCGAAGCGGCTGCTACGCTTCATGGGCGAGCTGTCTTGCCGTGCTGTTCTTTTTGGAACGCAACCCGCCGGGGCGTACTCCACTGCAATGGAATCGTCAGGCTTACCGCAGTGGTCGGCGCCCGATAGTTTTTCGCGGGCCAGGCCATAGGCGAAGACTATGGGCGTGCTGGTCTATAGTTCCTCAGCCCTGTGACCAGGAGGTTTGCATGAAAGCCAATCTGCCCTCTGAGTTGCTGTCCCTGCAGTTGCCGCTGCGTATCCGCATCGGTGACGCCCAGGCTTTCGACCTGGGGCCCGATCCGCAGGTAACTCTCGTCGTTCGCGATCCGACTCTGCTGACCGAGATCACCCACCCCAGCCTCGACATCCTCGGCCGCGCCTACGTTGAGAAGCGCATGGACATCGAAGGGCCGATCGGCGAAGTGATTGCCATGGCCGACGCCCTGAGCGCCGCTCTGGGCGATGACGACGGCGACACCGACTACGTGCGCGAAAGCCACGACAAGGCCACCGACGCCGAAGCCATCCATTACCACTACGACCTCTCCAACGACTTCTACCAGCTCTGGCTCGATCCGCAGATGGTCTATTCCTGCGCCTACTACGAGACCGGCAACGAGGACCTGGCCACTGCCCAGTTGGCCAAGCTGCGTCACCTGTGCCGCAAGCTGCGCTTGAAACCAGGCGAGAGGCTGCTCGACGTCGGCTGCGGCTGGGGTGGGCTGGCGCGGCTGGCGGCGCGGGAGTTCGGTGCCCAGGTGCACGGCATCACTCTCAGCGAAGAGCAGCTCAAGCTGGGCCGCGAGAGGGTCAAGGCCGATGGGCTGGAGGGCAAGGTCACTCTGGAGCTGCTGGACTACCGCGACCTGCCCCGTGACGGCCGCTACGACAAGGTGGTCAGCGTTGGCATGTTCGAGCACGTCGGTCACGCCAACCTCGGCCTCTATTTCCAGCAGCTGTACGACGCAGTGCGTCCCGGCGGGCTGGTGATGAACCACGGCATCACCTCCAGCAACACCGACGGCAGCCCGGTCGGGCGCGGCGCCGGGGACTTCATCGACCGCTACGTGTTCCCCCACGGCGAGCTGCCGCACCTGTCCCTGGCCGTCTCGCGGATGAGCGAGGCGGGGCTGGAAGTGGTCGACGTCGAGGGCCTGCGCCTGCACTACGCGCGCACCCTGGACTTCTGGAGCGCCAACCTCGAAGCGAAGCTGGCCGAAGCGGCGAAGCTGGTGCCCGACCAGGCCCTGCGCATCTGGCGCCTGTACCTGGCCGGCTGCGCCTACGGCTTCAGGAAGGGCTGGATCAACCTGCACCAGATTCTGGCCAGCAAACCCCACGCCGACGGTAGCCAGGAACTGCCCTGGAGCCGGCGCGACATCTACGCCTGAGCCTTTTCAGCGCACGGCATCGGGCCCGCCTTGGCGGGCCCGATGCGTTTACGGCGCGGCGTTGAAAGCTTGCATCGGGACGCTCGGGAGGCTAAACCCCTCCTCCCCACTGACTCTTTGGTAGATGAATCATGGTGAATTTCTTCCCCGATCTGTCCCTCGTCGAACTCTCGCCCGCGCAGGCGCCCTGGCCGCTGCTGCTCAAGGCCGATCCCAGCCGCGCGCAGATCGAAAGCTACCTGGGCGATTCGCGCCTGCTGGCGCTCAACGAAGCCGATTCGGTGCGTGGCGTGCTCACCCTGACTCCGCGCGAGCCCGGCGTCGCCGAGATCACCAGTGTCGCGGTGGAAGAAGAGTGGCAGGAGCGCGGCCTGGGCCGACGCCTGCTGCTGGCGGCCATCGAGCAGGCGCGCGAGGCCGGGCTGCAGCGCCTGACCATCGCCACCGGCAATTCCAGCCTGGCCCAGCTCGGCCTGTACCAGCGCGTTGGTTTCCGCATTGTCGGTATCGACCCGGACTATTTCGTCCGGCATTACCCCGAGCCGATCGTCGAGAACGGCATCCAGTGCCGCGACCAGATTCGCCTGGCGCTGGACCTCAACGCCTGAGCGCGCGGCTAGTCGCGCACCCAGCGACTCAGCGCTACCGCATCGTGGGCGTGCAGGCTTTCCGCATGCACCACGCGTACCTCGAAGCCTGACACCTCTTCTCGCTGCATCAGCGCCCGATGCAGCCGGCGCGCGGCGTCCTCGCAGAACATCAGGTTCTGCCCGTTGGCGAGGGCGAAGGCCTGTTCGTCCGCGCGTTTGACTGCCGTCTGCACGGCGGTGCCGAGGGCCGCCTCGGCGTGGTCGACCAGTTCGCCGAAGGCAAAGGCCGCTGTTGCCGGATCGAGTTGCAGGGCGAGCCGCGCCTCGCTGCGCTGGCTATGCGGCGTGGCAACTATGCCCTGCGGACTGCCGAGCCAGGCACGGACCTCGCTGGCCTTCAGCGGACGCTGGCCGAAGTCGGCGTCGAAGCGCTCCTGGATCAGCTGGCGCGCCAGGGCCGCCGAGCAGGGACAGGTCGAGGAGTAGGGCAGGGTCAGGCGCAGCTCCAGTTGCAGCCGGTCATCCTCCAGTTGCGCGTGGACTTCGCAGGCATAGCGCTTCCAGCCGCTCAATGGGCTGACCAGTGCCGCGCGCCGCAGCATCAGCTCGAAACGCAGCAACAGGCTCGCCCGTTGCGAGAGTTGCGCGTGGCTGCGCAGGAATTGCTCCAGCACGCCGCGCAGCAGCGCTGGCGACAGTTCTTCATCGGCCAGCGCTTCCAGCGCCAGGTACAGCCGCGACATGTGGATGCCGCGCGCCTCGGCTTCGTCGAGGCTGACGCCGGCGTCGGCGAAGGCGGCCACGCGCTCGCCGGCGATCAGCAAGGGCAGGGCGATGCCGTGCATGCCGACCCAGTCGAGCGGGATGGGCAGGCGCGTGGATTGGCAGGCGATATCGGGCAGCAGGGAGGTCATGGGCGGGTCACGGTCGTCAATTGTTATAACATAACGTATTTGCTTCGCGACAATCCTGCAATGGGCTCGTCAACGTGGCTGCTGCTTGCAGCCACTGACGCGCCCGCAGGTCAGTCGCGCGCTGTCGCCGGACGAGTTGCTGAAGCGGCTGACGTTGGTCCAGCCGATCCCCCGGCTGGTGCCGACCCACACCTGCCCGTCGCTGGCCACGCCGCTGAAGAAGGTCAGGTTGCCGTAGCGCGTGCCGGTCTGCGCCCAGCGCCGCCCGCTGCTGGCCTCGAAGCCGCGCAGGTAGGTGTCGTGGCCCTGGGTGGCGACGCTGTAGAGATTGCCCGAATCGTCCATGCAGGCCAGCACGCTGGCCGACCAGGCGCAGCGCGCCGGTTCCTCGCCGGGGAAGGGCAGTGGCGCGGAGCCACTGGCGTGGACGAAGGGGGTGAACAGGCAGAGCAGCAGGACACGGCGCAGCATCGTGGGTCTCGGCAGGGGTGGAGCGGAACACCGGTATCGCACGTCGGAAGGCGGTTGTCGATAATGCATTGTTATAATATAACATAAAAGATCACTCCCTTCCGGAGACGGTCATGACCGAACAGGAACTGCTCGCCCAGCCCGGCGAGGCCTACATGAGCGAGGCGCAACAGGGCTATTTCCGCGAATTGCTGCTGGGCCAGCGTGGCGAGCTGCAGGTCCGCATCGAAGAGGAATTCCAGGCGCTGCAGGACCCCGAGCGGGCCAGCGACGAGGCCGATGTCGCCAGCCGCGAGGAGGCCCGGCAGTGGCAGCTGCGCCTGCTGGAGCGCGAGAAGAAGCTGCTCGACAAGATCGACCAGGCGCTGGAGCGCCTGGCCCGGGGCGAATACGGCTGGTGCGAGGAAACCGGCGAACCGATCGGCCTGCGCCGCCTGCTGCTGCGCCCCACCGCCTCGCTGTGCATCGAGGCCAAGGAGCGCCAGGAACGGCGCGAACTGCACGTCCGCGAAGCCTGAATCCCTGGAGAAAGCCACCGTGAATGCCCCACTCCCCGTCACCGTCCTGTCCGGCTTCCTTGGCGCCGGCAAGAGCACGCTGCTCAACCATGTGCTGAAGAACCGCGAGGACCTCAAGGTCGCGGTGATCGTCAACGACATGAGCGAGATCAACATCGACGGTCGCGAAGTACAGCGTGACGTCAGCCTCAACCGCGGCCAGGAGCGCCTGGTGGAGATGAGCAACGGCTGCATCTGCTGCACCCTGCGCGAGGACCTGCTGGAAGAGGTCAGCCGCCTCGCCGGCGAAGGCCGCTTCGACTACCTGCTGATCGAGTCCACCGGCATCTCCGAACCGCTGCCGGTGGCCGAGACCTTCACCTTCCGCGACGAACAGGGTCGCAGCCTGTCCGACCTGGCGCGGCTGGACACGCTGGTCACGGTGGTCGACGGACTGAACTTCCTCGCCGACTACCAGGGCCAGGACAGCCTCGCCGAGCGCGGCGAGACCCTCGGCGAGGACGACGAGCGCTCGCTCTGCGACCTGCTGGTGGAGCAGGTGGAGTTCGCCGACGTGATCCTGGTGAGCAAGATCGACCTGATCGGCAGCGCCGAGCGCGACGAGTTGCTGGCGATCCTGCGCCGGCTCAATCCCGACGCCGACATCCAGCCGATGGTGATGGGCCAGGTGCCGCTGGCGCGCATCCTCGATACCGGCCGTTTCGACTTCCAGCGCGCCGAGCGCGCACCCGGCTGGCTCAAGGAGCTGCGCGGCGAACACCTGCCGGAGACCGAAGCCTATGGCATCTCCTCGGATGTCTACCGTGCGCGTCGGCCGTTCCACCCGCAGCGCTTCCACGAGTTCCTCGCCCAGCCCTGGAGCAACGGCCGGCTGCTGCGCTCCAAGGGCTTCTTCTGGCTGGGCAGCCGCTACCGCCAGGCGGGCAGTTGGTCCCAGGCCGGCGGCCTGATGCGCCACGGCCTGGCCGGGCGCTGGTGGCGTTTCGTGCCGCGCGAGAACTGGCCGCAGGACACCACCGAGCTGCAGGGCGTGCTGCGCCACTGGCGCGAGGAGAGCGGCGACTGCCGCCAGGAACTGGTGTTCATCGGCCAGAACCTGGACTTCCCGCGGCTGTTCGCCGAGCTGGACGGCTGCCTGCTGGACGACGCCGAGATGGCCGCCGGCACCACTGCCTGGAAGCTGCTGGACGATCCCTTCGAGCCCTGGGAGGGACAAGCCTGATGCTCGCCCTGGAAACGCCGACCTGGCCGCGCCAGGTGCTGGGCGAGGACCCGCAGGTGCTCGCCGACGTGCTCAAGGAGGACGTCAACCTGGCCGTCTGGGAGCGCACGCTGTACCCGGAAGTTGCCACCTTCGCCGGCTGGCTGAGTGCTCAGCCGGTGGATATCCGGCAGAGCCTGGAGGTGCGCGACGAGCGCGTGGAGCTGGGCGGCATGTTGCGCGAATACGCGCTGCTCGATGGGTGCTCGCTGTTGCGCGCCGACCTGCAGTGGCTGGCCGAAGCCTTCGCCTGCCTGACCGGTGCGAAGGTCATCGGCCTGCGCCTGCGCAGCCTGGAACGTGCCATGTGCCCGCGCTTCCACGTCGACCATGTGCCCTTGCGGCTGGTCACCACCTACGCCGGGCCGGCGAGCGAATGGCTGGAGGAGTGGGCGATGGCCCGCGCCCGCCTGGGCGATGCGACGGCGGAGCCGAACAGCCGCGCGGAAATCCGCCGGATGCGCGTGGGTGACGTCGGGCTGTTCAAGGGCGAGAAATGGGCTGGCAACCAGGGCGGTGGCATCGTTCATCGCTCGCCTGCGCCACCGCCGGGTGAACGCCGGCTATTGCTGACGCTGGACTGGCTGGGCTGATCAGGGCGGCCGGCGCGCAGGAAAAAAAATGGGCCGCTCGCGGGGAGCGACCCGATTCACCAAGATCATGCCCGGCGTGGGGTGCCGAGAGGGTGTGAGGTACCCGACGTCAGTAAGCCCGAGGCTTGTGACAGGGCGATGACCGTGCCTCAGGGTTTGCGCCAGTGACCGTTGCTCTGCTGCTCGCAGTACGGCTGGAGGATGCGCGCGTCGCTGGCGACGCCGTAGTAGTGGATGTCCTGGCGGTAGGGCACGCCCTGGGTCTGGGCGTTTTCGCAGACGCCGAAGGCGCCGCTGGGGCAGCTGTCGGCATAGGTCACCTGGACCTGCTGGTCTTTCAGCTGTGGCTGGCAGAAGCCTTCGCGGAAGAGTTTTTCCGGGATGGTGCGGTTCTGCTGGCAGAGCTTCACGTCGACATCCTTGCCCTGGCTGTGCACCACGCAGGCCTCACCGTGGGCGAACAGGGGCAGGCAGGCAAGGGCGAGGGGCAGGAGCTGGCGCATGGTCGGTCCGCGGGCGTTTGACGAAGCCGCGACTCTAGCGCTTTTCCCCGCGAGCGTCAGGCGGCACCATGGGCGAATGTTGAAGCAGATCCCGACTCATCTCATCGCCGGCCCCCTCGGGGCGGGCAAGACCAGCCTGCTGCAGGACCTGCTGGCGCAACGCCCGGCGGGCGAGCGCTGGGCCGTGCTGGTCAACGAATTCGGCCAGGTCGGCCTGGACGCCGCGCTGCTGTCGCGCGACGAGGACGGCATCGCCCTGGGCGAAGTCGCCGGCGGCTGCCTGTGCTGCGTGAACGGCGCGCCGTTCCAGGTGGGCCTGGGCCGCCTGCTGCGCAAGGCCAGACCGCAGCGGCTGTTCATCGAGCCCTCCGGCCTCGGTCATCCGGCGCAGCTGCTGGCGCAATTGCGCGCCGCACCCTGGCAGGGCGTGCTGGCCGTGCAGCCGCTGCTGATGGTGCTGGATGCCGCCGCACTGGCTGCCGGGCAGCCCTTGCCCGAGGCGCAGCAGCTGGCGCTCGGCGATGCGGCGCTGCTGCTGATGAACAAGTCCGAGGGCCTCGACGAAGCCGCCCGCACTGCTTTGGCGACGCGGCTGCCGGCGGTGCCGCTGCGCTGGACCACTCATGGCCGATTGGCCCTGGCGGACCTGCCGAGCAGTGCTGCCGCCGAGGCGAGCGCTGATTTGCCGCAGGCTGCATCGGCCGCCGAACCGGCGCTGCTGTTGCGCCGCGAGCTGCCCCTGCGCCAGGTGCGCGTCGAGGACGGTCGGCAGGCGATCGGCTGGCGCTTCCACCGTGACTGGCGCTTCCACCTCGACGGGCTGGACGCCTGGCTGGCGGGGCTTCCCGGCCTGCTGCGGGCCAAGGCGGTGTTGCACGGCGAGGAGGGCTGGCTGGCCTGCAATCGCACTGTCGCTGCCGAGCCCTGGACGCCCAGCGCGTGGCGCAAGGACAGCCGCATCGAGCTCATCCTCGCCGCTGAATGCGATCCGCAGGCCTTGCAGGACGGGCTTTTGCGCCATGCCATCGCACCTAAGTGACGGACGAGGTTGCCCTCGCGCAACTAGTGAATGATAATAATTATCAGAAGATGTTGCTTCGTGAACTCTCTCCGCAGGCTTTCTCATGTCGTTACCCCAACCGCGCAAAGCGGCGGACGCCAGTCCCGCCGTGGACGCTGAGGACCAGCTGTTCACTTCCGCCACGGCGGATGACGGCGCCCATTTGCCCAGCGTGAACGCCCAGCGCGTCAATGAGGCCAACCTGCGACTCGTCAGCTGCGCCGGTCCGCGCCGTGACGAGGAAGTGGTTCCCGAAGAAGTGCTGATCCCCTACGCCGCGCCGGTCGAAGGCGTGGAAGAAGGCGACTTGCCGCCGCCGCCCGGTGGCTGGTGGAAGTCCTCGGGCCTGGCGATTGCCATGCACGTGGCCATCGTCGCTGCGCTGATCTGGGTGATGCCGACCCCGGCCGAGCTGAACCTGGGCGCGGGCGAACTGCCCAAGGCCATGCAGGTCAGCGTCGTCACCCTGCCGCCCAAGCCCGAGCCGGTGCAGCAGCCGCCCGCTGCCGCGCCGACCCCGCCGCCGCCGGAGCCCGAGCCGCCCAAGCCGATCGAGCCGCCCAAGCCGGTGGAAAAGCCCAAGCCCAAACCCAAGCCGCCCGAGAAGGCCGTGCCCAAGGTTTCGCCCAAGCCCAAGCCGAAACCCAAGCCCGAGCCTGACCCCGAGCCGGCCGAGGAAGCCCCGGCGCCGCCAACCCCGGCTGCACCGCCGCCACCCGCCGCGCCGACCGTGGGCCAGTTCACCCAGGGCGCCCAGGCCGCGCCGACCGGTTCGCAAGGCCCGGCCGGCCTGCCCACCGGCAGCCTCAACGACAGCGATATCAAGCCACTGCGCATGGACCCGCCGGTCTACCCGCGCATGGCGCTGACCCGTGGCATCGAGGGTCGGGTGAAGGTGCTGTTCACCATCACCAGCGATGGCCGTATCGCCGACATCCAGGTGCTGGAGTCCACGCCGCCGCGGATGTTCGACAACGCCGTGCGCGACGCCATGGACAAGTGGCGCTTCGAGCCCCGCGTCAGCGGCGGCCGGATCGTCGCGCGGCAGGCGACCAAGGTGTTCTTCTTCAAGCTCGAAGGGCGTCGCTGACGGTCTGCCGAGCCAAACGAAAAACGCGCCCCAGGGCGCGTTTTTTGTTTCCGGCAAAAGACCGTGGCGCGATGTGGCGTAGGAGCGAACTCCGTCCGCGATGGCATCCGGCGCGATGCGGACCTATCGCGGACGGAGTCCGCTCCTACGAAAGCATTTCTTCTCGCAGCAGTTCCAGCGCCTCGCGCGGGCCGCCCACGGCAATCTTCGCCGGCACCCCGAGCATCAGGTTCAGCGGCAGGCCGAAAGCCTCGACCTGGTTGCCGTCGCGGTCGCGGCCCGGTTCCTGGCCCTGCCATTCGCAGGGCAGGCGCTCGATGCAGTTGCCGCCCTCGTCGAGGTAGCCGAACAGCGGCTTGCCCAGCGCGGCGGCGAAGCCCAGCTCGAAGGCCGTGCCGCTGTCCGGCTCGGCACCACGGAAGGGGTTGAGGTTGGCCAGCACCGCGTCGGCCTGGCGGATCAGTTCCAGGTTCGCCTGGTAGATCCAGCGCGCCTGCGCGGCCGGCTCGACGATGCCGTCCGGCACCGCATGGTCCAGCGGGTACAGCCCCTGCACGCCGAACTCGGCGCACAGGACCTTGAGCCGCTCGCCCTGCTCGAAGGCATCGGGGCGGAACACGTCGGGGCCGGCGAGGTACAGCTTGAGCATGGTCACAGTCCCATGAACGACAGCATCAGGAAGGTGGCGAACAGCACGAAGTGGGTCATGCCCTCGATGGCATTGGTCTTGCCGTCATGCAGGTTGTAGCCGGCGACCATCAGGGTGATGAACATCATGCCGGTCTGCAGCGGGGTCATCGCCATCTGGATCGGCTGGCCCTTGAACAGCGCCAGGGCCTCGATCACCGGCACGGTGAGGATCACCGTGGACAGCGAGGCGCCCAGGGCGATGTTGACCACCGGCTGCATGCGGTTGGCCATGGCCGCGCGCAGGGCGGTGAGGATTTCCGGGCTGGCGGAGATCGCCGCCACCAGCAGCGCCGGCACGATGGGCGGCACGCCGCTGCCTTCCAGGCCGACGTCCAGGGCCTTGGACATCACCTCCGCCAACGCGCCGATCAGCACCACGCCGACCACCAGCAGGCCCATGGACTGCTTGCTGTTGCCGCTGGCTTCATGGCCTTCGGCATGCTGGCCGTGGGCGGCGTAGTTGTAGCTGAAGAAGTAGCTGTGCTGACCGGTCTGCATGCGCAGGAACAGCGCGTAGAGCATGACCATGCAGCCGATGGTGAAGAACGAATACAGCTTCCACTGCTCGGCCGGGATCAGCTCCGGCACCACCATGGAAATGCCCACGGCGGTGAGGATCATGGTCACGTAGGTCTTGCCCGAGTCGTCGTTGTACGACTGCTCGCCGTGCTTGAGGCCGCCCAGCAGCGCGGCGAGGCCGAGGATGCCGTTCATGTCGAGCATCACCGCGGCGTAGATGGTGTCGCGGGCCAGGGTCGGCGAGTGGTTGTGGTTCATCATGATCGCCAGGATCACCACTTCCACCAGCACCGCCGCCAGGGTCAGGATCATCGTGCCGTAGGGCTCGCCGACCTTCTCCGCGAGGATCTCGGCGTGGTGCGCCACGCGCAGCGAGACGCCGATGATCACCGCCAGCAGCGCGCTGGCAGTGATCCCTGCGAGCAGCTTGCCGCCGCCCAGCAGGCTGTGCTCCAGCGGGTAGACCGCGATCGCCACCAGCAGGGCGAGGAGCAGGAATTTTTCTTCTTTGAGCGCGGGCAGCATCGAGGGGGATGTCCATTCCGTGAGAGGCGAGTGCGCCATCTTAGGCAATGGGCAGGAGGCGCACCATCGGGAGTTGCGCCCAGGCCCCCTGATCTGCCCTGGAGGCCGGTGCTGTACTACCGCCGCGAGAATGTGGCTGGCAGGCCGCCCGATGTCTCAATGGGCTGTCTGTCGGACCATCCCCACGAATGCTTTCTGTGCTTCGCGAATCTGCACCGGTCTGGCATCGAGGTCGGTGAAGGTGGCGTCCAGCCTGGCAGCGATTTCGGCCTGCAGCGAAGGGTCGCTGGTGGCGAGGTAGCGTTGGTAGTCCCGATAGTAGGTGATCTGGTGCTCGTAGTAGGTCGTCACGTTCCGGGCGAACTCGCCGGCCAGCGAGCTGTGGCGTAGTTGTTGAACCTGATCCAGGGCTGTTTCCAGTGTAGCTAACTGCCTGTCGGCATGCGCCAGGCTGATGGCCCGGGAGGGGGCCTGAGCAGCGTTGGGGCCCCCGCGCAGAAGGGCCTCATGATCGCTGTGGAGTTGGCGAATATTGAACTGGAGCGTGGCACCCACCTGCTCGTTATAGGCGAGGTCGGTGGGCCTGCCACAGGCCGATAGGGCCAGGGGAAGCAGCAGGATCGAAAGAATCTTTTTCACGGTTGCGGAAGCCGGGGCAATGGAGGTGAAGGCGATTCTAGGGAGGCGCTTTGTTGGGGGATTTCGTGGATATCTGGTAGCGCAGTCAGATTTCTCCTGCCCAGGACGCCTGGGTACGGAGCCGTTTGTTCAATGCAGTTGGTCGGCGCGTGCGAGGAAGTTCCTTTGCGCCGCCAGCACCTGGTCCGGCATCACCTTCAGTGCCTGATAGGTATGGTTCAGGTCGTTTACCAGGGTTTCCTGCCGCGCCTTGTCCTGGGTCTGGCTGTAGAGCCTGAGCTGCTGGTAATAGCCGATCTGCAGCTCGTAGTAGTGCGACAGACTGCTGGCGAATTTGCTCGCCTCTTCACTGTGCTGGAGCTGCTGTACCTGATTCAGATTCTGCTCCAGTTCAGTAATGCGACTGCCGGGATCGTCGCCCTGGGCGCTGCGGGTGGCCGCGTGGTCTGCATCAAATTCGCCGCTGATCAGGCGCTCCATGTCGTGGTCAAGCCGTTGCACGTTGTGCAGGAAGATCGGCGCAACCGCCGAGTTGTAGTCGAGGTCGACGGGCTTGCCGCAGGCCATCAGCAGCAGAGGTGACAGCAGCACCAGAAGGGTCTTCTTCATCGGGGAGGTCTGAGGGAAGGGGGAGGAAGGCAATTCTAGAAATGGCAGAGGTCGGAAGATTTCGCGGATATCTGTCTTTTGCGTCAGAATTATCCTTGTCCACGCCTGATGGGGCTTGCTGCCCCGCTGCCGATTGCTTGCAGGGTCAGCCTGTGTGCCAATGGCCGCGCCTGACCCGCCCATAACGAGACCTCACCCATGTACGACTGGCTCAATGCCCTGCCCAAGGCCGAACTGCACCTGCACCTGGAGGGTTCGCTGGAGCCCGAGCTGCTCTTCGCCCTGGCCGAGCGCAATCAGATCGCCCTGCCCTGGGGCGACGTCGAGAGCCTGCGCAAGGCCTATGCCTTCAACAACCTGCAGGAATTCCTCGACCTTTATTACGCCGGCGCCGACGTGCTGCGCACCGAGCAGGACTTCTACGACCTGACCTGGGCCTACCTGCGCAAGTGCAAGGCGCAGAACGTCGTCCATGTCGAGCCGTTCTTCGACCCGCAGACCCACACCGACCGCGGCGTGCCTTTCGAGGTGGTGCTGCGCGGCATCCAGGGCGCGCTCAAGGATGGCGAGAAGCAGCTGGGCATCAGCCACGGCCTGATCCTCAGCTTCCTGCGTCACCTGTCCGAGGAAGAGGCGTTCAAGACCCTCGACCAGGCCATGCCGTTCCGCGACGCTTTCATCGCCGTCGGCCTGGACAGCTCCGAAGTCGGCCACCCGCCGAGCAAGTTCCAGCGCGTGTTCGACCGCGCCCGCAGTGAAGGCTTCCTCACCGTGGCCCACGCCGGCGAGGAAGGCCCGCCGGAGTACATCTGGGAAGCCCTGGACCTGCTCAAGATCGAGCGCATCGACCACGGTGTGCGCGCCATCGAGGACGAGCGGCTGATGCAGCGCATCATCGACGAGCAGATCCCGCTGACCGTCTGCCCGCTGTCCAACACCAAGCTCTGCGTGTTCGACCACATGCGCGAGCACAACATCCTCGACATGCTCGAACGCGGCGTGAAGGTGACGGTGAACTCGGACGACCCGGCGTACTTCGGCGGCTATGTCACCGAGAATTTCCACGCCCTGCACGAGCACCTGGGGATGACCCAGGCGCAGGCCCAGAAGCTGGCGCAGAACAGCCTGGATGCGCGGTTGGTCAAGTAATTAGGTCCGGCGTCGGCCTGTAAGACCCTCTCCCTAGCCCTCTGACTAGGCGTCCCCCCCCATGAAGGGAGAGGGGACTGTCCGTGCCGAGTTCGAATACACCGCTCCCCTTCACTTCCTCAAAGCCGCTGGAGAATGTCCGGTGCATGCCGGCATTCCCAAGCACTCCGAACGGCCCCCTCTCCCTTCGGAGCGGGGTGCGCAGCCAGGGTTGGGGAGAGGGAACCCCCAGCAGCGAAACTTCCCCCGGCGTTCCCCGAACCCCCCGTCCCGATCCGTCCCCCCATCTGGCGCCCGTCACCTTTCGCCCAACCCCTGCTACCCCTATAAGAACGCCTCTCCCACCGTCACGAGGTAGCAGCATGAACAGGATCGTCGCCATCACCGGCGGCTTCGGCCATCTGGGCAGCGTGGTCGGCCAGGCGTTCGCCGCGGCCGGCTGGCAGGTCGCGTTGCTCGACCGCGCCGTCAGCCCGCGTTATCCACAGGCCGGTGCGCTGTCCATCGGTGGCGTCGACCTCACCGACGCGACCGCCGCCCGCGCGGCGCTGGACCAGGCCAGCGAGCATTTCGGCGGCCTGGATGCGCTGATCAACGTGGCCGGCGGCTTCCACTGGGAAACCCTGGGCGATGGCGACGTCGATACCTGGGACCTGATGTACCGCATCAACCTGCGCACCGCCGTGGTCTCCAGCCAGGCCGCGTTGGCGCACCTGACGGCCCGTGGCCACGGACGCATCCTCAACATCGCCGCCGCAGCCGCTACCCGTGCGGCGCTGGGCATGGGCGCCTACGCGGCGTCCAAGGCCGGCGTCATGCGCCTCACCGAGGCGCTGGCGGAGGAGCTGAAGGACGCGCGCATCACCGTCAATGCGCTGATGCCGAGCATCATCGACACCCCGCAGAACCGCGCCGACATGCCCAATGCCGAGTTCGACCGCTGGGTGAAGCCGGAGCAACTGGCGGCGACGCTGCTGTTCCTGGCTTCCGAGGATGCCGCGGCGATTACCGGGGCGTGCATTCCGGTGACGGGGCGGGTGTGACCGCGCGGCTTTCGTAGGGCGGATAACCCGGCACGGGTTATCCGCCGCGATGGCGCATAACGCCTTCGGCGTTATGCGCCCTACGCCCTGGCCGCGTTGCCATCTGCCTACGTAGGAGCGGACTCCGTCCGCGATAGGTCTGCATCGCGCCGGAAGACATCGCGGACAGAGTCCGCTCCTACGAGGCCGGTCAGCACGGCGCTCCCACAGGTTCAGGTTTCCACGGCCCCCACGCTGCGCAGGAAAGCCGCCAGGCACGGGTTGTCGTTGTGCGGGCTCCAGGCCGCGCCGTATTCCACCTGCGGCGACTGGCCGATGGCGCGGAAGGCCACACCGGGCAGTTGCATGCGCCGCATCGAGTCCGGCACCAGCGACACCCCCAGCCCTTCGGCCACCAGGTTGACGATGGTCTGCTGCAGGTGCGTTTCCATGCGCACCGCCGGGGCGAAGCCATGGCTGCGGCAGCACTCCATCACCGACTCGTGCAGTGCTGGCGCGGTGGCCGGCGGGAAGGTGATGAAGGGTTCGCCGGCCAGCTTTGCCACGTCCAGTTCGGCGTCCAGCGCCAAGCCATGTTCGGCCGGCAGCACCGCGCACAGCGGCTCGCGCTGCAGGGTGCGGTAGAGCCGCTGGCCCGGCTCGCGTTCGGGGAAGGTCAGGGCGACGTCCACCTCGCCGCTGTCCAGTGCCGGGCCGAGGTCGCGCGGCAGCATCTCGTTGAGCACCAGCTTCACCTGCGGGTGGCCGTCGGCGAAGGTCTTGAGCAGCCGTGGCAGCAGAGTCCAGGCAGCCAGCATGGTGAAGCCGATGCGCAGCTCGCCGCGTTCCCCGCGCGCGGTGGCGCGGGCCGAGCGCACCGCCAGTTCGAGGCCGGCGACCAGGGCTCGCGCCTGCTGCTGGAAATCGCGGCCGGCAGCGGTCAGCTCCACCGAGCGCGAATGCCGGGCGAACAGCGGCGTGCCCAGTTCGTCCTCCAGCGCGGCGATCTGCCGGCTCAGCGGCGGCTGGGTGATGTGCAGGGCCTCGGCGGCGCGACCGAAGTGCAGGTGCTCGGCGAGGGCGAGGAAATAGCGCAGCTGGCGGAAGTCGATCATCGATACGGATCAGGTATGGATTGGCGCCTTAGTAAGCATTGGACGGTATCGATTGGCAACCCTATGCTCGCCTGCCGCTCCCGCTCTCCAGGTTCCCTGCCATGCACACCGTGTTCGCCGTCGTCCTGCCGATCTTCGCGCTGATCCTGGTGGGCTGGCTGTGCCGGCGCACCAACCGCCTCGGCCCACAGGCGGCCTCGGAAGTGAACAAGCTGGTGGTCTGGCTGTGCCTGCCGGCGCTGCTGTTCAAGGTCACCGCCACCGCGACCTGGGCGGAAATCTGGCAGCCGGGCTTCCTCGCTGCCTTCACCGGCGGCTGCCTGCTGGTGTTCTTCGCCACCCTCATCTGGCGCCTGCTGCAGGGCCGCCCGCTGCCGGCGGCGAGCATCGATGGTCTCAGCGCGTCCTACGCCAACACAGGCTACATGGGCATCCCGCTGTGCCTGCTGGTGTTCGGCCAGGACGGCCTGGAGCCGGCGCTGATCGCCTCCCTGCTGGTGGTCTGCGTGCTGTTCGCCATTTCGGTGGTGTGCATCGAGGTCGGCCTGCAGGAGGAGAAGCACATCGGTCGCGCCGCGTGGGTGGTGACCAAGGCCCTGGGCAAGAACCCGCTGGTAGTGTCGCCGATCATCGGCGGCCTCTGGGCGGTGACCGGCATCGGCCTGCCGGCGCCGCTGCTGCACTTCCTCGATATGCTCGCGGCCGCCACCACGCCTTGCGCGCTGGTGTCCCTGGGGCTGTTCCTGGCGCAACGGCAAGAGCCGCAGGGCGAGCCGGTCGGCGCCTGGCCGCTGGTGGCGATCAAGCTGATCGGCCAGCCGCTGCTCACCGGTTTCCTCGCTTACCAGGTGTTCGACCTGCCGCCGCTGTGGGCCGATTCGGCGCTGCTGCTCAGCGCGCTGCCCACCGGCACCGGACCGTTCATGCTCGCCGAGTACTACCAGCGCGAAGCGGCGGTGGTGTCGCGGAGCATTCTGGTGTCGACGCTGGGATCGCTCGTCACATTGTCCTTGTGCCTGCTGTGGATCGCTCGATAGCCGACCTTGCGCAGGAGCGGACTCTGTCCGCGACAGGTCCGCATTGCGCCGGAAGCCATCGCGGACGCAGTCCGCTCCTACGTATCCGTGGGCTTCGGTGTAAACCTGTATGAGCGAGGGAACGCCTGGTTCTTGCTCGCGATCCGCCCAGCTCCGGAGTCGCCGGAAAATCCGGACGTAGGATGGGTGGAGCTTGCGATACCCATCGATTCCATGCACGGACAGCATGGGTATCGCTGCGCTCCACCCATCCTACAAAAGCGCTCCGTGCAGGCATAAAAAAACGGACCGGCCATCACGGGGATGGCGGGTCCGTTGCGCAAACGCAGGGGAGTGTCACCAGGGGTAGGTGACGCTCCAGACGCAGCCCCTCAGGCGTATGGCCCGAATTGCGTCAACGTTGCGATCAAGCCGGTTCGGTCAGCGCGCCCGTGGCGCGCGCGGGTAGTTGGCGGCCGGAGATCCGGTGGGCGTCGCCCGCCGGTGCGGTGCCCTTGTCGTTGGGCTTGGCCAGCAGCATGTAGAGGAAGCCCACGCCCATCACCACGATGGTGGTGAGGATCATCGAGTAGTTCATATACCAGGGCGCATCCGGGGTGCGCGGCCAGACCATGTTGGCGATGGCGCCCAGGCCGTAGATCAGCGCGCCGATGTTCACCAGCATGCCCCAGGGACCCAGGGTGAACTGGCCGCCGGGGACCCAGCCGCGGGCGCGGGCGATCAGTGCGGCGATGACGATCAGCTGGAAGGCCACGTAGATACCGATGGCGGCGAAGCCAACGATGGTCGCGGTGGCGTCGGCCATGAACAGGCCCAGGCAGACGATCGCCGCCGGCACCACGCCGCTGACCACCAGCGCCGCGGACGGCACATGGTTGGAGGACAGGCGCTGCAGCACGCGGCTGCCGACGATCATCTCGTCACGGGCATAGGCGAACAGCAGGCGGCTGGCGGCGGCCTGCAGGCTGAGCACGCAGGAGATGAACGACACCAGCACCACCGCCATCACCAGGCGCGAGCCCACCGGGCCGAAGGCGTTGGCCAGGATGGTGGAAACCGGGTCGGTGTCCTCGCCGTTGAGCACCTTCTGCATGTCCGGCACGGAGAGGATCAGCGCCAGGCAGGCGAACATCGCGGCGGCGCCGCCGATGTAGATGGTCATGCGCATGGCCTTGGGAATGCGCGTGCCGGGGTTGGGGGTTTCCTCGGCGACGTCACCGCAGGCCTCGAAGCCGTAGTACTGGAACAGCCCGGCCAGGGAGGCGGCGAGGAACGCCGGCAGGTACGAGCCGTTGACGTTCAGGCCGTAGGTATTGAACAGCACGCTGAAGCTCTGGTGGCGCTCGAAGATCAGCAGGTAGCCGCCGACCAGGATCGCGCCGATCAGCTCGCAGAGGAAGCCGAACATCGCCACCCGCGCCAGCAGCTTGGTGCCCACCAGGTTGAGGCCGGTGGAGACCAGGATCAGCACCAGGGCGATGTAGATGCTCACCTCGGCGCTCGGCTCGAAGCCCAGCAGCGCCGCCAGGTACGGCCCGGCGCCGACGGACACGCCGGCGATGGTGGTGCACAGCGCCCAGGCATAGACCCAGCCCACCATCCACGCCCAGCGCTTGCCGACCAGGCGCCGCGCCCAGGGATAGACGCCGCCGGAGATGGGGAACTGCGAGACGATCTCGCCGAAGATCAGGCATACCAGCAACTGGCCCAGGCCGATCAGCAGGTACGACCAGAACATCGGCGGGCCGCCGGCGGCCAGGCACAGGCCGAACAGGGTGTAGACGCCGACCACCGGCGACAGGTAGGTGAAGCCCAGGGAGAAGTTCTCCCACAGGCTCATGCTGCGTTCGAAGTTGGAGCTGTAGCCCAGAGCAGCGAGCTGCTCGGCATCGGTATCGGTGACGCCAGCGGCACGCTTGGCAGGAGACCCACTCATCGTTGTTTCCTCTCAGGGGGTTGATGGGCAGAAGGCAATGTTCCGGCGGGCCTCACGACGCCCGCCGGTTCCCTTTTCGGGTTTATGGTTGTGTGTGCTGCGTGGCCTGCTTACTGGCCGTCGTCGAACTGCGAGAGCCACTGCACCGCCTGCGGGTGGTAGCGGGTGAAGCCCTTGTAGTCGACCAGTTCCTGATTGAGGGACTTGAGCACGCGGTGCATGCGCTTGGCCCACGCCGGGTTGGTGGCGATGTCGGCCAGGCTCAGCAGGTAGGTGCGGATCGGGAACACGATGGCGTTGCTGCGCGGCAGGCGGTGCAGCGGCTGCAGCTCGATGCGCAGGTAGACCTTTTCCCCGGCGTTCTCGCCGGTCACCGTGGTGCGGTCCGGCGCCCACTCGGGCAGGGACTCGGCGGACACGTCCAGGCGCGGGTTGACGGTCAGCGACCAGTTCAGGCGCCGCACCGGATGGCCGTTGCGCAGGCGCAGGAGGAACTTCAGCGCGCGGTCGAGCATGCCGGTTTCCTTCACCAGCGGCACCGGGCCGTGGAACTCGTGCCAGGCCATGCCCAGGTTGAAGCGCAGCGAGTAGTCGGCGCGCTGGGTGGCGATGCCCGCGCCCCAGTACAGGTTGCCGTCGCGCTCTTCCTGCAGGACCCAGTCGCCCTGGGCCTGGCGGGTGACGTACTCCATCGGCTCGTACGGCAGGGTCGACGGATCACCGAAGGTGAAGGTGTCGTCGATGTTCAGCAGCTTGTTGGTCCAGTGCCAGCGGGTGCCGTCCTTCTCCAGGGAGAAGTATTCCGGGTAGTCCTTGGCGTAGGACTCCATGATCAGTTCGAGCAGGTCCCACTGCGCCTCCATCATGTGCGGCGCGGAGACGTAGTGCATGCCCGGGTCCTTCTCCAGGGTGATCGCACGGTCGCGGCACTCGCTGATGTAATGCTCGTCGATGTCGAACACTGCGCGGAAGGCATCGGTGCCCACGCTGACGTGCGGCTCCAGGTTCATCGAGTACATGTACTCGTCGTCCGGGAACGGCCAGGGCGCACGGTCGATGCAGGCCTGGCTGTTGGCGTAGGTGTAGTCGTCGCGGTAGGTTTCGTCGGGGCGGAATTGGATCGTCATGGTCGTTCTCCGGCTCAGCAGTCGATGACCAGCCGCGAGCACTTGGCGCGCGACACGCAGGGCATGATTTTCTTGTTGGCGGCCTTGTCCTCGTCGGACAGCCAGTCGTCGGTGTGGAGGATTTCTCCGTCCAGCTCCAGGACGTGGGTCTCGCACATGCCGCAGGCGCCGCCGCGGCACAGGTACGGGATTTCATGGCCGGCGGCCTCGGCGGCCTCCAGCAGGCTCTGGTCGGGCGACACGTCGATGGTCGCACCGCTGCGCGCCAGGGTGACCTGGAACGCCTCGCCGACGCTGCCCTGTTCGAGGAAGCGCTCGTAGTGGATGTGGCTGTCGGTCCAGCCGTGGGCATGGGCGGCGTCGATGGTCGCCTGGATCATGCCCTCGGGGCCGCAGACGTAGACGTCGCTGCCCAGCGGCCGGTCGGCCAGCACGGCGCCGATGTCCAGGCGCTCGCCGCGGTCGTCGCGGTACAGGCGCACGGCGTCGCCGTATTCGCGCAGCAGTTCTTCACCCAGGCGCGCGTGGGCGTCGCCGCGCACCGCCAGGTGCACTTCGAACGGCGTGCCGCGCAGGCGCAGCTCGGCCAGCTGCGAGCACACCGGGGTGATGCCGACGCCGCCGGCGATGAACAGGTGCAGGCGCGCGTGCTTGCTCAGCGGGAACAGGTTCACCGGGCGGAGGATTTCCAGCTCGTCGCCTTCCTTCACCACGTCATGCATGTGCTTGGAACCGCCGCGGCCGTCTTCCACGCGGCGCACGGCGATCTGGTAGGCGCTGGCGTCGTAGGGTGAACTCATCAGCGAGTAGGCGTTGCGGTAGGTGCCGCTGGCGTGGGGCATCAGCACCACGACGTTGCTGCCGCCGGAGAACGGCGTCAGGTGCGCGCCGTCGGTGGAGGCCAGGGTGAAGCGCTTGATCTCCGGGGTCACCTGCTCGATGCGGGTGACGCGGACATTCAGGGTTCCGGTGGACTGGCTCATGTGTCGAGCTCCTCGGCTTGCGGCATCTCGCCAGGGACTTCGGCGTCGGCTTTTACCGCCTGGAAGGCGGCGAGGCGGCGCGAGTAGTGGTCGCGCACCACCAGGGTCACGGCGCAGTGCGGGCATTCGAAGACGCGCTGGGTGACGTTCTCGGTGTAGCCGTCGCAGTGCACGCACCAGACGCGACGCACGAAGGAGCCGGCGTGCTCGCGCAGCACTTCGTCCTTGTTCAGGTTGATCGCGTCGGCGGCCTGCATGGCGGTGCCGATGAAGCTCTCCGAGCCGGCCAGGTACAGGCGGGTGCCCATGCGCGACTGGCCCAGCAGCGCGTGCAGGTCGTCGACCAGCGCGCGATTGCTCGGGTAGATCGTCAGTTCGACGTCGGTGATGTCGCGCAGCGCGGCGAGGTGGTTCTGGCCGGAGAAGGATTCGGTGGAATACAGCACGCGGATCGGCGCGCGGCGCGGCATCTCGGCGAGCAGGCGAAGCATGGCGGCGCCGCCGCTGCCTTGACCGGCGATGATGTGGTGGTGGCCACCAGCGAGCGGGCGCAACTGGTCATAGACCGGCCGGCTCTTGATACCTGTGATGAGCATTGTTCTTGTGTCTCCAGAATTGCCGGCGCTTGAAGGAAGCGGCGCCAGCTCGATTCGAGGACCCGTGCACGGTCACGGGTTGCAGGAGACATCGCACAGACTGTGCCAAATAGTTAAGTCATTGAAATGTATGGATAAATTAAAAATCTGAAAGCACAGGTGTAAGCAGAAATGACAACGCCTGTAGGCGGGGCTGCAGCGGTGGATTGTCGCAGGGGTGTTTCTTTCGGACGCGGGAAAGCGGCGTGACCGGGTGGCGCCGCATATGCATGGGCGGTGGTTTTCTGTAGGAGCGAGGGGCCCGCCTAGCCTTTGTTCGCGAACCTTGTCCTGCCTCGGTGCCTGCGGCTGCCCTCACCCCAGCCCTCTCCCGGAGGGAGAGGGGGCCGTCTGGAGCGCGCTGAAAGCTGGGAGTCAGCCGGCGAGCTCATAGGGTGAAGCCACGCCGATCAGTCCCCTCTCCCTCTGGGAGAGGGTTAGGGTGAGGGGCTTTGGGACAAGGTGTGCTATGTCAGGCGGCGCTCAATCATCCCGCTGCAACTTGCGGATCAGCGTGCCGACGTCGATGCCCAGGTGGATCGCCGCCTTGCGCTTGCTGCCGCACAGGCGCACGGCGCGCAGGATCACCTGGCGTTCGTAGCGCTGCACCTGGGCCTTGAGTGGCTGGTCGTCGATGGCGGCGGCCGGTTCGTCGTGGGCGACCGGGCTGCCGGCCGGCGGCGCGCCGAGCAGTTCCGGCGGCAGGTGCAGTTCTTCCGCCACGTCGTCGGCGAGCACGGCGAGGCGTTCGAAGATGTTCACCAGCTCGCGGATATTGCCCGGGTAGTCGTAGCCCAGCAGGCGCTCGCGGCAGCCCGAGGCCAGCCGCAGCGGCGGCTGGCGGTCGCGGTTGATGCGTGCCAGGAGGATGTCCATCAATACCGGCAGGTCGTCGCGGTGGGCGCGCAGCGGCGGGATTTCCACCGGCAGCACGGCCAGTCGGTAGTAGAGGTCGGCGCGGAATTCGCCGGCCGCCACCTGGGCACGCAGGTCCTTGTTGGTGGCGGCGATCACCTGCACCTGCACCTGTTTCGACAACGGCGAGCCCACGGGCTGGATGGTGCCGTCCTCGAGAAACTTGAGCAGCTTGGCCTGTACCTGCAGCGGGATTTCGCCGATCTCGTCGAGGAACAGCGTGCCGCCCGAGGCGCTCTCGATGTAGCCGCGCTTGCCCGACTGCAACGCACCGGTGAAGGCGCCGCGCTCGTAGCCGAACATCTCCGACTCGAACAGGGTTTCCGGAATGCTCGCGCAGTTCACGTCCATGAAGGGCCGGTCGCCCCAGCCGGCGGCGCGGTGGATGTGCCGGGCGATGGCGGTCTTGCCCACGCCCGGCTCGCCGAGCAGCAGCAGGCGCGCGCGACGGCGAAAGGCGCGCACGCCCATGTCGGCGATGGAGGAGAGCAGTGGCGACATGTGCAGCGCATTGTCCTGCGGGTCGCCCAGGCCCTGCAGATCGGTGGTCGAGGCGCGCCCGCTGGGGCTGCGCAGGCTGCCGGCGGTACCGGGTTCATACTCGCGCTGGATCAGCAGGTGGTAGGGCTTCTCGTAGGCGCCGGTGGGCACCGCCTGGGCGCGGGTGAGGAACACCCGGCCATCGCGCGAGCGCGTCAGCGCGCTCTTGCCGCCACGCCGCAGGGCCTGCTGGAAGTCGTCGAACTGCAGCGCCGAGCGCTGGAAGAAGTCCACGTCCGCCAGGCCCAGCACGTCGATGCGGTTGACCCGGTTGACCCGCTCCGCCGCCAGGTTGACGAAGCGTACCCGCGAGTCGCCGTCGCAGACGATCACCGCCTCGCTGAAGCTGTCCAGCAGCGCGTGCAGCGCCGGGGTTTCCAGCAGCGCGCTGAGCATCTCCCCGGACGCGCTGACCGAGGAACGCATGCCCATGCGCAGCGGCGCGAAGAAGCCTTCCTCGCTCATGGATGCAGCTCCGTGGCCTTGTTCGCCTGGCGCAGCACGAAGACGCGCCAGGCCACGCCCTCGCGGATGAGGATGCGCGAGCAGTGGCTGCTGAAGGACTGGTAGTTGCCGAACTGGTCGGGCAGGTCGAGGACCTGCCAGGTGCGTTCGGGCAGCGGCATGCGGTTGAGCGTCGAGGCCAGGCCGGCGGCGCGGGTGATGCCGAAAGTCTGTTCGAAGGCTGCGTTGCGCCACTGCGGCTGGGCTGCCTCGTCGATCACCAGCACGGCGTCGGGCACCGCGTCGAACACCCGGCGCAGCGCCTCGATGCGCTGCTCGGCGTCGTGCTGCATGCGCAGTTCCTGGCTGACGTCGCGCAGGCTGCCCCACATGCGCAGCAGGCGGCCGTTGTGGATGCTGGCGCGCACGTCGTTCTCCACGTAGGCCGGCGAGCCGTCGTGGCGGCGGTCCACCGACAGCGCGCCGTCGACGTGGAATTCCGCCTCGATCAGGCGCCGCACGAACTCTTCGTTGGCCGGGCTGCGCGGCCAGTACAGGCGCACCGGCTGCTCGCTGAAATCGACGTCGGCGGGCATCTCGTAGATGTTGGCCATGGCGCGGTTGCACATGCGCCAGTAGGAGCGGTTCTCGAACACCTGGCGGACGATCTCGTCGGGCGTCTCGCGCACGTCCACCGACTCGGCGAACTCGATGCACCAGTAGGCCACCCGCGCGCTGAAGAGCATCTGGCTCATCACCTCGTTGGCGCTCTGCAGCTCGCCCAGGCGGCGGCTAACCGGCCCCAGCGGCATCTTCACCAGGTGCAGGCGCGCCGGCTCGCCGTCGCGCCACAGCAGCACGCCGCTGGCGAGCACCGGCAGCAGGCCGCCGTTGTGGCGGATCAGGGTCAGCTCCAGGTCCTGCACGCGCTCATCCGCCGGCGGGTTGGCGAACAGCTGCATCAGCGCGTTCAGCGAGTCGGCGGTGTAGATCAGCTCGGCGCCCTGGCCGTCCAGGGAGCCCGGCGGGTAGCCCAGCTGGTCGGTCTGCTCGGCGGAGACCTCGATGAAGCGTCCCTGGGACGTCAGGCTGTCGGACAGCAGCAGGCCTCGGTCCAGCAGCAGTTTCAGTGGGTCCATTTGTCCCTCCACGGCAGATCTCCAATGCAAATTCCCAACACGGCGGTGCGGCCGCTGGGCGGCCAGAGGAAGAGCAAGGCATGTTGCATGCCAGCCTGAAACGCCCAGGCGCCGGGGTGCTCGCGAAGGGGTGTGTGCAAAACCGCAGCACTTTGCGCATTCGCGCAGCGCATTGCCGCAGAGTATCCGCTGCGCCCGTGCAGCGGCGCGCCGGGCGATGGAAGGCGCGCCGATGCGGTTTCGATACTGGCCAATTGATAGCTTTTGAGAGCGTTTGAGATGCTGGCGCTGTAAGGTGCGCGCGCGTTCCGCTCCGCGGAGCGCCCTTCCCAGAGCCCGTTCCCTACAAGAGGCCGCCATGCGCAAGCACCGTCGTTTGACCTTCCGCCACATCGGCCAGATCAACGTAACCAATCGCCTGAGCGGCGACCCCATGGGCACGGTCCTGGATGTCTCGATGGGCGGCCTGCGGCTGGTGACCGAGGAGCCGCTGGCGCCGGGCAGCTGCTACGACATGTGCCTGGAGATTCCGGTGCGCGAGGACCACACCCGCCAGGTGGAGATCACCGCGATCTGCCAGTGGTCGAAGAAGGACGCGAAGAACGCGCGCTTCGAGCAGGGCTTCAAGCTGGACCGGCCGAGTGCGGCGTTTACCGAGCTGGTGACGTCGATGTCGGTGAGTTTCAACCGCAGTCTGTTGGGGCGGGCGCGGTTGTCCTGACTCGGGCGGGCTTGGGTGCGGCCGGAAGCACCCTCTCCCTAGCCCTCTCCCTGAAGGGAGAGGGGGCCGTTCGGCGTTTTGTGGTTGGTTCGACGTTAGCCGGCGAGCGCGATGGTTTCAGCCGCTCCGGACTGTCTCCGCGTTGGATAGTTCTCCGCTCGGGAAAGCCCTCACCCCAGCCCTGGCTGCGCGCCCCGCTCCAGAGGGAGAGGGGGCCGTTCGCGTTTTGTGGTTGGTTCGACGTTAGCCGGCGAGCTCGATGGTTTCAGCCCGCTCCGGACTGTCTCCGCGTTGGATAGTTCTCCGCTCGGGCAGGCCCTCACCCCAGCCCTCTCCCTCTGGGAGAGGGTTAGGGTGAGGGGAAAGCCCCGCGCCAAACGCTCAGAAAAGCACCCGCTCGGCCTGCCCATTACCCCAACGTCCCCAATATCTGCACCCCCACCCGCTCCGGAATCTCGTTCTGCGACAGCACGTGCAGCCCCGGGCTGAACACCCGTGCGTAACGCGCCAGCAGCGGCCGCAGTTGCGGCATCACGGTGAGGATCGGCGGGTGGCCTTCCTTGCGCAGCTTTTCCTTCACCACCGGCATGCTGTGTTGCAGCTGGTTGAGCAGGCTGGGCTCCACCGGGATGTTGTCCAGGCTCACCGGTCCGGCCTGCTGGGCGATGCTCAGGGCGCCGAGCAGGGTGTTCTCCAGGGCGTTCTCCAGCACGAACACGCTCAGCTCCGCGCGGTCGCCGGCAATCGCGGAGACGATGCTGCGGCGCAGCGCGTAGCGCACGTCGGAGGCCAGCAGCACCGGGTCCTTGGTGCTCTCGCTGCCTTCGAGCAGGGCGCTGGCGATGGTGACGATGTCCTTGAGCGCGACTTCTTCCTGCAGCAACTGGCGGAACACCCGGTGCTGCTGCGAATAAGTCAGCTGCGCCTTCAGCGACTCGGCCAGCTTGGGCGCCTGCAGGGTCAGGCGCTGCATCAGGTGCTCGACGTCGTCGTGCTTGAAAATGTCCGGCAGGTACTCGCGCACCACCTTGTTCAGATGCGTGGCGACCACGCTGGCGCAGTCGATCACCTGGTAGCCCAGGTTCAGCGCGCGGGACTTGTCTGCCGGCAGGATCCACACCACCTGCATGCGGTACGCCGGGTCGACGCCGAGGATGCCGTCGATCTCGCCGTAGAGTTCCGGCGAGGGGATCGCCATCAGCCGGTCGGCGTGGATTTCCGCACCGTCGATGCGTTCGCCGTTGATGTGAATGGCGTACTGCGAGGCCTTCAGGCGCAGGCTGTCGCGGATCTGTACTTCCGGCAGGAGGAAGCCGAGGTTCTCCGAAAGCGTCTGGCGCACCCCGCGAATCCGTTGCGGCAGCGGCGCGCCGCTGGCCTCGTTGACCAGGCTGACCAGCTTGTAGCCCAGCGAGATCGACAGGCGCTCCACCAGCGGGATGTCCTCCCAGCCCAGTTGCTGCGCGCGCTCCTGGTCCATCGCTTGCGTCAGCGCCTGGGTCTGCTCCAGGGTCTGCGCCTCGATGGGCGGGCCGGCCAGCGCCAGGCGCCAGGCGATGAAGGCCACCAGCGCGGCGAAGGCGAAGAAGGCGGTGTGCGGCATGCCCGGCACCAGGCCGAGGACCACGAGGATGCCGGCGACGGTGTAGAGCAGCGAGGGCGAGGCGAGCATCTGCCTGCGCACCAGGCTGGTGATTTCCGCCGACTCGTTGACCCGCGTGACGATGATCGCCGCCGCGGTGGACAGCAGCAGCGCCGGGATCTGCGCCACCAGGCCGTCGCCGATGGTCAGCAGGGCGTAGCGCTGGAAGGCCGCACCGGCTGGCAGGTCGTAGACGAACACGCCGATGGCCAGGCCGCCGAACAGGTTGATCAGCAGGATCAGGATGCCGGCGATGGCGTCGCCGCGGACGAACTTCGAGGCGCCATCCATCGCGCCGTAGAAGTCGGCTTCCTTCGCCACTTCCGAGCGCCGCCGCTTGGCTTCGTTCTGGTCGATCAGGCCGGCGTTGAGGTCGGCATCGATGGCCATCTGCTTGCCGGGCAGGGCGTCCAGGGTGAAGCGCGCAGTCACCTCGGAGATGCGCTCGCCACCCTTGGTGATGACCATGAAGTTGATGATCATCAGGATCACGAAGACGATCAGGCCGACGATGAAGTTGCCGCCGATCACCACGTGGCCGAAGGCTTCGATCACCTTGCCTGCCGCGCCCGTGCCGGTGTGGCCGTCGAGCAGCACCACGCGGGTGGAGGCGACGTTGAGCGTCAGGCGCAGCAGCGTGGTGACCAGGATCACCGTGGGCAGCAGGGAAAAGTCCAGCGGACTCTTCGACGACACGCTGACCAGCAGCACCAGGATCGCCACCACGATGTTGAAGGTGAACAGGGCGTCCAGCACCAGCGGCGGCAGCGGCAGGATGATCATCGAGAGGATCGACAGGATGATCAGCGGGATGCCGATGCGGCCGCTCTGGAAGGTCGGCAATAGTGACTGCAGTAGGCGCATGCTCAGACTCTGTTCAGCAGTTCTTCGGGAATGGGGACGTTGCGTATCAGCTCCGGCCGCTCACGGCGCCCGGAGCGCCAGGCCTTGAGCTGGAGGATGTAGGTGAGGACGTGGGCCACGGCCTTGTACAGCTGCGCAGGAATCTGCTGGTTCACCTGGGTGGTGGCGTAGATGGCGCGGGCCAGCGGCGGCAGCTCGATGACTTCCAGCTCGTGGGCCTTGGCCAGCTTGCGGATGTACAGCGCGGTCTCGTCCAGGCCCTTGGCGACGACATAAGGCGCCTGGGCCTTCTTCGGGTCGTAGCGCAGGGCCACGGCGAAGTGCACTGGGTTGACGATCACCACGTCGGCGCTCTTGATGCTCTTGCTGATCTGCCGGTGCACCAGCTGGCGCTGCATCTGGCGGATGCGCGCCTTCACTTCCGGGCGGCCTTCCTGGTTCTTGTGCTCTTCCTTGCGCTCCTGCTTGGTCATGCGCAGCTTCTTCTTGAAGAAGAAGTACTGGATCGGGATGTCGATGACCGAGAACAGGATGAACACCACCAGCAGCGCCAGGGTGATGTCGTAGAAGGTGCCGAAGGCCGTGGCGATGGCGTCGTGCACGTTGCTGCGCTGCAGCGCCAGCAGGCCGGGTAGGGCGCCGTGCAGCTGGTAGAGGGCGACGGCGATCAGCACGGCGATCTTCAGCAGCGACTTGGCCAGCTCTGTCCAGTTCTGCAGCGAGAAGATGCGCCCAAGCCCGGTGATGGGATTGAGCTTGGACAGCCTGGGCATGAAGTTCTTGCTGGAGAAGATCCAGCCGCCGGGAATCATCGAGAACAGCACCACCAGCAGTGGCGTGACCAGCAGCGGCAGCAGCGTGGTGATCAGCAGCACCAGGTGGTGGCCGAGCACCAGCGGCAGGTCGTCGAGGCCGATCTCGCTGTGCCGGAAATCGATGAAGGACAGTGCGAAACCCTGCTTCAGGCCGTCGTAGAAATGCTCCACGCAGAACTTCAGGGCGATCAGCGTGGCCAGTAGCGAGAGGGTGGTGGAGAGGTCCTTGGAGCGGCTGACCTGGCCGTCCTCGCGGCTCTTTTTCAGCTTCTGCTGGGAGGCCTCTTCGGTTTTCTCCTGGGCGCTGTGTTGATCAGCCATGGCGCCCCTCGCGGAAGATCACGCCGATGGCGTCGAGCAGCTGGCGAGTGAGCCGCAGGTAGTTCTCGGGGACATCCGGCAGGGTCAGCCAGAGGCACACCAGCCCCGCCAGCACTGCCATGGGAAAGCCCAGGGAAAACAAGTTGAGCGCCGGCGAGATGCGGTTGAGCAGGCCGAAGCAGAATTGCACCAGGGTCATGCAGAACACCAACGGCAGGGTGATCAGCACGGCGGCGGCGAACACCCAGGCGAGGCTGCCGGCCACCGACTCCAGCCCCAGGTAATGCAGGCCGCTGCCCACCGGCCAGTAGACGAAGCTCTGGTAGAGGATGCTCACCACCAGCAGGTGGCCGTCGATGGAGAGGAACAGGAACACCAGCAGGATGAAATACAGCTGGTAGAAGATCGACGACGAGGACGAGCCGGTCATGGGGTTGCTGTACACCGCCATGCTCATGCCCAGCTGGGTGGAGACCACGTCGCCGACCAGGGTGAACACGGTGAACACCAGCATCAGCGCAAGCCCCAGCATCAGGCCGAAGGCGATCTGCTCCAGCGCCACCAGCAGGCCCTGCGCCGACAGCGGGTCGATGGCCGGCGGGCGCGGCAGCGCGGCGCCCAGGGCGACGGTCAGGGCCAGCCCGAGGAGGATGCGCAGGCGCATGGGAATCGCCTTGTGGCTGAAGATCGGCGCCAGGGCAAACACCGCCATGATCCGGCAGAACGGCCACCACCAGGCCTGCAGCGTTTGCAGGAGATCGAAGGCCTGCAGGAAGGATGCGCCTTGCTGCATGGCATCAACCGACCAGGCGGCCCGCCTGGTGGAACGATTCGATGAACAGCTCCGACAGCGTGCGCAGGATCCAGTGGCCGGCGAACACCAGCATCCCCAGGGTGATCAGCAGGCGCGGCAGGAAGCTGAGCATCTGCTCGTTGATCTGCGTGGCCGCCTGGAAAATGCTCACCAGCAGGCCGCCGATCAGGCTCGGCAGGATCAGCACGCAGACGATCAGCGCGGTGATGTGCACGGCGTTGGAAACGATATCGACGGCGGTTTCCGGGGTCAGCATGGGATTCTCCGAATCGGCCCGCTAGAACGGCTGCACGCTGCTGGTCAGCGTGCCCATCATCAGGGCCCAGCCGTCCACCAGCACGAAGATCATCAGCTTGAACGGCAGCGAGATCATCATCGGCGAGAGCATCATCATGCCCATCGCCATCAGCACGCTGGCCACCACCAGGTCGATCACCAGGAACGGGATGAAGATCATGAAGCCCAGCTGGAACGCGGTCTTCAGCTCGCTGAGCACGAACGACGGCAGCAGCAGGGAGAAGTCCAGCTCGTCGAGGTTCTGCGGCAGCGTCTCGCCGGCCAGGCTGACCATGGTTTCCAGCGAGGTGCGGTTGGTCTGCGCCAGCATGAAGCGGCTGAGGGTCTGCTTGGCGTGGCCGAGGCCCTCTTCCAGGCTGATCTGGTCGGCCTCGAAGGGCTGGTAGGCGTTGCTGTAGATGTCCTGCCAGACCGGGCGCATGACCAGCAGCGTCATCACCAGGGCGATGCCCACCAGCACGTTGTTCGGCGGGCTCTGCTGCAGGCCGATGGCCTGGCGCAGGTTCGCCAGCACGATGATGAAGCGGGTGAAGCAGGTCATCAGCATGAGCATGGCCGGGAGGAAGCCCAGCAGCGTCATGACGATGAGGATCTGCAGCTTGACGCTGAAGGCCTGGCCGTCGCCGGTGTCGTGCAGATTGAACAGCGTGACCTCGCCGCCGGCCGCCTGCGCGTAGAGCGGGCAAAGCGCGGCGATGAGCAGGCCAAGCGTGGCCAGCGACCTGCCTGTCAGGAAACGGCGCGGCAGCATCACGCAGTCAGGGCGTCGAGGCTGGCGCCGCACAATTCGAGCACGCGCAGGCCGTAGTTGCCGTTCATCACCACCACTTCGGCCTTGGCGAACAGCGCACCGTTGACCTTCACGTCCAGCGGCTCGCCGGCGAGCTTGTCGAGGATGATCACGCTGTTGGCGTCGACGTCCATCAGCTCCTTCAGCGAGATTTCCACCGAGGCGACTTCCAGGGTGACGTTCACCGGGATCTTGCCGAAGAACGCCAGGTCCTGCTGCGGCAGCGGCGCGCGCGCAGGTTCGGCGGGGATGTCGGTGACGTCCTGGGTGAGGCCCAGGTCGCCGTCGTTGATCAGCGACTCGAACTCGGAGTCGGAGAGAGAACCGGTCATGGGTTTTTCACGCTTTCCAGGGAGGAGAGGAAGAGGGTGCCGTCGTCTTCGAAGATGGCGCCGCGGAACAGCTTCTGCTGGTTGACCCGCACTTCGACGCGCTCCAGCGGGCGGATCGTCAGCACATCGCCCGGCTCCAGGCCGAGCACCTGCGACAGTGGCAGGCGCGCAGCGGCGACCACGCAATCCAGGCGCAGCGGCAGGTGCTTGATGTGCTCGACCGGGTTGCCGGTCAGGCGCGGCGGTGGCGGGCCGGCGAGGCGGCGGGTCAGCTCGTCCGCCAGCGGGGTGTCCAGATAGAGGTAGAGCGAGGAGCGCTCGCCGGTCAGGTGGCTGACGTAGCTGAACTCGGCGATGTACTCCCACTGCACTTCTTCATAGGTGGGGTCGATCTGCTGCAGGCGGCCCACCGATTCACCCATCAGCAGGGCGCGGCCGAACAGGTCCACCACGTCCAGGCCGAGGCGATCGAGCATGCGCTGCTCGGAGCTGCTGATCGGCGGCGTGTCGCGCTGGGCGACCAGGGTACCGCCGTAATAGCACTCGATGACTTCGGTGAGCAGGGCACGGTCCATGGCGAAACCGAACTTGCCCAGGGGCGAATCGAATAAACATTCGAGTTCACGGGGAAGTTCCTCGTGAACGGTCAGGTTATCCAGTTCGAGATTGATTCGATAATGCCGCAGGAAATAGTCGCTGATGATCCGCGGGTATTTTCCGGAGATCTCTTTGATGTACTGCGGGATCTTGTGATAATGCCGGCCGAGTTTCTGTGGTTTCAGTCTGGTGAGACTGTCGGCGGGCACGCCATGGTGGACTTTTGATTTGCCAGTCATGCTCAGCGTCGTACTTCCAGGTTCGATCTGCCATTTGCTCAAGGACACGTCGGTGTCATGGCCGCCGGCGTCGTTGGACCGTTGTTCGCGGCATGCTCTGTAGTGCCGGTGCGCGCCATGACTGCGTCACGGGGCACTGACATGGCGAAATGGTATCGGCTGGAACGGCTTCTGATTAAATCAATAGATATCAAATGCTGTTTTTGACGGAACTTTTTGTCTATTGATCTTAATTAATCGGCGGGAAGCTATGGCGTAGTGCTGGCACTTGTTAGTGTGGGTGGGTTAGTTCCTTTTTGCGACAAGTCTTATGGCCGTAAGTTGTCGCGATGCCACCCGTGAGATAGCCGAGTCGTCATGAAGTTGCGCAGTCGCCGATTGAATTTTCTGGCGATGCTGGCGGTAAACGATGACAGGGCTTTCGAACGCACTAGCGAATGGAAAGTTGCGGTGAACAGTGTAAGCCAGTCGATCGATCAATTATGTGAAACGCTGCTCGTAGAGCGGCCGGCGCAGAAAAAAGTTGCGATCATCGGGCCGTCCTCGGACGCCGCTCACGCCGTCCTTCTGCAGACGCTGCTGGCCGAAGGCTGCCGCGTCGAGCGCTTCTCCGGCTTCGCCGAACTGGCCCGGGCGCGCAGTGACGCTGCCCTGCTGTTTATTCTCGCCGGCGCCTTCCCTGCCCCTGATCTTTACGCACAAGTCGGCGCGCTGCTCAGCGATGGCCGCGAGCGCGACGTGGTGCCCATCGTCGGCTATGAAGAGCAGGACAAGGCCGCCACCCTGCTCGACCTCGGTTGCGTCGATTACCTGCTCTCGCCTTTCGGCGCTGGCCAGCTGGCCGCGTTGCTGCGCCGCCAGGAAGCTTCCAGCGCGGCCCAGGAACTGTTCGTCTCGCGCTCCCAGGCCGGCCGCCGTCTGCTGGCCATGGCGCAGCGGGTGGCTCAGACCCGCGCGCCGATCCTGATCACCGGCGAGACCGGTACCGGCAAGGAGCTGCTCGCCCGTTACATCCACGGCATCGCCAGCCCCGACGCGCCCTTCATCGCGGTGAACTGCGCGGCGATTCCCGAGGCGATGCTCGAATCCATCCTCTTCGGCCACGAACGCGGCGCCTTCACCGGCGCGGTGACTGCCCAGCCGGGCAAGTTCGAGCTGGCCAACGGCGGCACCCTGCTGCTGGACGAGATCGGCGAACTGCCGCTGGCCCTGCAGGCCAAGCTGCTGCGTGTGCTGCAGGAACAGCGCGTGGAGCGCCTGGGTGGCCGCCGCGAAATCGAGCTGGACGTGCGCATCATCGCCGCCACCAACCGCGACCTGCAGGCCGAAGTCAGCGAAGGACGCTTCCGCGCCGACCTGATGTTCCGCCTCGACGTGCTGCCACTGCACATCGCGCCCCTGCGCGAGCGCAAGGAAGACGTGCTGCCGCTGGCGCGCCGCTTCATTCGCCAGTACGCCCCGCAGGATGCCGAGCACGACCTGCTCACCGAATCTGCCAGCCGCGCCCTGCTGCAACACGACTGGCCGGGCAACGTGCGCGAGCTGGAGAACACCCTGCAACGCGCCCTGGTGCTGCGCAACGGCCTGTTCGTCCAGCCCCGCGACCTTGGCCTGGCGGCGCCGGCAGCGCCCTTGGCCACCGTCGCCGCGGTGATCCCGCTGGCGGCCGAAGGCGGCCGCGCCGCCCTGCGCGCCAGCGGCAAGCTCGCCGAATACCAGCACGTGATCGACACCATCCGCCGCTTCGGCGGGCACAAGACCAAGGCCGCCGAGAGCCTGGGCATGACCACCCGCGCGCTGCGCTACCGGCTCAACGCGATGCGCGAGCAGGGCGTGCAGGTGCAGTTCTGATTCGTTTCCCCAGGAGACTTCCATGAGTTCGATCATGCAGGTGCAGCAGGACATGCTGGACCGGATGAACCGTTACGCCGACCTCGCCAGCGGTCCGGCCGTGCGGCCCGCCGCGCAGCTTGCCACGCAGTTTGACGAGCGCGCGCAGGCTCCCGGCATCGGCGCCAGCTTCGAGCAGGCGCTGCGCTCGGTGGACACCGAACAGCACAAGTCCAGCGCCGCCATGGCCGCGGTGGACAGCGGCCAGAGCGAAGACCTGGTCGGCGCCATGCTCCAGAGCCAGAAGGCCAGCGTGTCGTTCTCCGCGCTGCTGCAGGTGCGCAACAAGCTCACCGGCGCCTTCGACGAAATCATCCGCATGCCGCTGTAAGGACTGACAGTGCTGCAGAATCTCAAAGGGCGCCTGCCGCTCGACAAACTCAAGCTCGACCCGCGCCTGGGCCTGCTCGGCATCGCCCTGGGCGCCGCGCTGCTGGCGGCTGCCGTGGTCTTCTACCTGTGGCGCGACCAGGGTGCCTACCGCCCGCTGTACGGTGCCGGCGAGGCCTATCCGGCTGCCGAGGTGATGCAGGTGCTGGACGCCGAAGCCTTCGACTATCGCCTGCACCCGCAGAGCGGCCAGGTGCTGGTGCGCGAGGAAGACCTGGCGCGCGCCCGCATGCTGCTGGCGGCCAAGGGCGTGAAGGTCTCGGTGCCGGCCGGCTACGAGCTGTTCGACAAGGACGAGCCGCTGGGCACCAGCCACTTCCTCCAGGACGTGCGCCTCAAGCGCAGCCTGGAAGGCGAGCTGGCCCGCACCATCATGGGCCTGAAGGGCATCGAGCAGGCCCGCGTGCACGTCGCCCGCGAGGACAGCAACTCCTTCGTGGTCGGTCGCCGCGATCCGGCCAAGGCCTCGGTGCTGCTGCAACTGGCGCCCGGCCAGCGGCTGAGCCCGGAGCAGGTCGGCGCCATCGTCAACCTGGTGGCCGGCAGTGTGCCGCAGCTCAAGCCCGAAGACGTCAGCGTGGTGGACCAGAACGGCGTGCTGCTCTCGCGTGGCATCAACGGCGCCGGTGGTCCCGCGCAGAACTGGCAGGCGGTGGACGAGTACCAGCGCAAGGCCGTGGGCAACGTCGAGGAAGTGCTGGCGCCGGTGCTCGGCCTGGGCAACTACCGCATCAGCGTGTCTGCCGACATCGACTTCAGCCAGAAGGAAGAGACCCAGCAGGCCTACGGCGAGGCACCGCGCCTGCGCAGCGAATCCCTGCGCAACGAGAGCACCCTGGACCAGCTAGCCCTCGGCGTGCCCGGCTCGCTGAGCAACCGTCCGCCGGAACCGCCGCCGCAACAGCAGCAAGGGCAGAACAACGCCCAGGCTGCCAATCCGCCGGGCACCGGCAAGGTCGCCAGCACCGACAACAAGGCCGCGACCTCGACCCGCCAGGAAACCACCCGGCAGAACGACTTCGACCAGCGCGTCACCCACATCAAGTACCCGGCCTTCGCCCTGCGCCAGCAGAGCGTTGCCGTGGTGATCAACGCCGCCACCGCGCCCGAGGGCGGCTGGACCGACAAGGCCCGAGCCGACCTGGAAACCATGGTGAAGAGCGCCGTGGGCTTCAACGCCCAGCGCGGCGACCTGATCACCGTCAGCGTATTCCCCTTCGCCGCCACGGCGGTGGAAGAGTCTTCCGCCAGCTGGTGGGAAAGCAGCGCCCTGCAGTCGCTGGTGCGCTACACGGTGCTGGGCCTGATCGCGTTGCTGTTCCTGCTGTTCGGCGTGCGCCCGGCAGTGCGCAGCCTCACCCAGCGTGCGCAGCCGACGGCCACCGCCGCGCTGCCCGAAGGCAGCAGCGAGTATCCGCTGGCGGTCGACGCCGAGCGGCGCCTGGCGCTGGGCAGCGAAAGCGTCGGCGGGCTCAACGTGCTCGGCGAGCTGAACCCGCTCTCGGAAATCCGCCTGCCGGCGCCGGGCTCGGGCCTGGAGCACCAGATCGAGCATCTGCAGATGCTGGCGAAAAACGACCCGGAACGGGTTTCGGAAGTGATCAAGCACTGGATTGGCCGCAATGACCGACACGAGCCTGCCTGAAGAAACGAAAAAGCGCGGCCCGCAGCTGCGCGCCGTGAGCTCCCTGGAACAGGCGGCGATCCTCATGCTGAGCATGGGCGACGAAGCCTCTGCCGGCATCCTGCGCAACTTCAGCCGCGAGGAGATCGTCAGCATCAGCCAGGCGATGGCGCGGCTGTCCAACGTCAAGCAGAACACCGTGTCCGACGTGATCGGCCGGTTCTTCGACGACTACAAGCTGCAGTCCAGCATCAAGGGCGCCTCGCGCTCCTACCTCGCCGGCATGCTCGGCAAGGCGCTGGGCAGCGACATCACGCGCAACCTGCTGGACAGCATCTACGGCGAGGAAATCCGCGCCAAGATGGCGCGCATGGAGTGGATCGATCCCAAGCAGTTCGCCGCGCTGATCGCCAAGGAACACGCGCAGATGCAGGCGGTGTTCCTCGCCTTCCTGCCGCCGGGCATGGCCACCGACGTGCTCGAAGCGATGCCGGCGGAGCGCCAGGACGAGCTGCTGTTCCGCATCGCCAACCTCAGCGAGGTGAACAGCGATGTCATCGCCGAGCTTGAGCAACTGATCGACCGCAGCCTGCGTGTGCTTTCTACCCAGGGCTCGCAGGTGCGCGGGGTCAAGCAGGCGGCGGACATCATGAACCGCTTCAAGGGCGACCGTAACCAGATGTTCGAACTGCTGCGCGCCCATAACGACAGCCTGGTCGGCCGGATCGAAGACGAGATGTACGACTTCTTCATTCTTTCGCGACAGAACCAGGAAGTGCTGCAGACCCTGCTGGAAGTCATCCCGCTGGACGAGTGGGTGGTTGCCCTCAAGGGCGCCGAGCCCGAGCTGGTGCGCGCCATCCAGGGCGCCATGCCGAAGCGCCAGGCGCAGCAGATGGAGTCGATCAACCGCCGCCAGGGCCCGGTGCCGCTGAGCCGCGTGGAGCAGGTGCGCAAGGACATCATGGGCGTGGTGCGCGAGCTGGCCGCCGAGGGCGACCTGCAGGTGCAGCTGTTCCGCGAGCAGACGGTGGAGTAACCGGGCATGGCGATCAAAGTCATCAAGGCCGACAGCCGCCCCTGGCGCCCGTACCGCTTCCCGCCGCGCTGCGCCACCGCCAGCGCCGACAACCACGGCTGGGACAGCGACCCGGCGGCGCGCCAGCGCGCCATCTCCGAGGGCTTTCAGGAAGGCCTGGAGAAGGGCTATCAGGACGGTGTGGCCGAAGGCCGTGAAGCCGGCCTGCGCGAAGGTTTCGAAGCCGGCCGCCAGGACGGCCTGCGCAAGGGCCGCGACGAAGGCCGCGCCACCGGCCGCCAGGTGTTCGATGAAGCCAGTGCGCCGCTGCAGGCTGCCGTCGATGCCTTCACCGACTACCACCAGGCCTTCCAGGGTGCGCGGCAGAAAGAGCTGCTGGAGCTGGTGCAGAAGGTGGCGAAGCAGGTGATTCGCGTCGAGCTGACGCTCAACCCGACGCAGTTGCTGACCCTGGCCGAAGAAGCTCTGGCCGCCATGCCGGGCGAGCAGGGCGAGGTGCAGATCCTGCTCAACCCGGAAGAGTGCGCGCGCATCCGCGAGCTGAACCCCGAGCGCGCCGCCAAGTGGCGACTGGTGCCGGACGAGCGCCTGGCGCTGGGCGAGTGCCGCGTGGTCACCGCCCAGGCCGAAGCCGACATCGGCTGCCAGCAGCGCCTGGACAGCTGCATGGAAGCCCTGAGCGCGCACCTGCAGGACGAAGACTGAAATGGCCCTGGGCGACGGCTTCAAGCTCGAAGAAGCGCTGCGCTCGCTGGACTCGGTCCAGCTGGCGCGGGTCAGCGGTCGCCTGGTGCGGGTCTCCGGGCTGCTGCTGGAAAGCCTCGGCTGCCGGCGCATGACCGGCCAGCGCTGCTACGTGGAAGTCGCCGACGGCGAGCGCCTGGAAGCGCAGGTCGTGGGCTTCAACCGTGACATCACCTACCTCATGCCCTTCAAGAAGCCCGTCGGCCTGACCTCCGGCTCGCGGGTCTTCCCGGCACCGGACGAAGCTGTGCTGCATATCGATCATTCCTGGCTGGGGCGCGTGGTCAACGGCCTTGGCGAACCCCTCGACGGCCTCGGCAAGCTCGCCGGTCGCCACCCGTTGCCCAGCGAGCTGCCGCAGGTGAACCCGCTGCGTCGGCGCCCGGTGTCGGAGCCACTGGACGTCGGCGTGCGTGCCATCAACGGCCTGCTGACCCTGGGCAAGGGCCAGCGCGTCGGCCTGTTTGCCGGCAGCGGCGTGGGCAAGAGCGTGCTGCTGGGCATGATTACCCGGCAGACCAAGGCCGATGTGGTGGTGGTCGGGCTGATCGGCGAGCGCGGCCGCGAGGTGCAGGAATTCATCCTGCATTCCCTCGGCCCGCAAGGCCTGCAGAAAGCCGTGGTGGTGGTGGCGCCGGCCAACGAGTCGCCGCTGATGCGCCTGAAGGCCACCGAGCTGTGCCACAGCATCGCCGCCTACTTCCGTGACCAGGGCAAGGACGTGCTGCTGCTGGTCGATTCGCTGACCCGCTACGCCATGGCCCAGCGCGAGATCGCCCTGGCCCTGGGCGAGCCGCCGGCCACCAAGGGTTATCCGCCATCGGTGTTCGGCATGCTCCCGGAACTGGTGGAAAGCGCCGGCAACGGCGAGGGCGAGACAGGCAGTCTGAGCGCCATCTATACGGTGCTGGCGGAGGGCGACGATCACCAGGACCCGATCGTCGACTGCGCCCGCGCCATCCTCGACGGGCACATCGTGCTGACGCGCCGGCTGGCGGACGTCGGCCACTATCCGGCCATCGACATCGGCGCCTCGGTCAGCCGCTGCATGAGCCAGGTGGCGGACCCGCTGCATCTGGCCGCGGCGCGGCAGTTCAAGGAATTCAGCGGCACCTACGAGCGCATCAAGGAGCTGATCCCGCTGGGCGGCTACACGCCGGGCATGGACGTGAAGACCGACCGCGCCGTGCAGCTGGCGCCGATGCTGGAACGCTACCTGCGCCAGGAGACGGCTGACGGCGCCGAACTGGGCAACAGCGTCGCCACCCTGCAAAGCATCGTCGGGGGCCGCTGATGAAGGCGCAGATCGACATGCTCGGGCGCCTGGCCGACGTGCGCGGCGGCAAGGTCCGCGAGTTGCTGGGCCGGGTGAATTACCAGCAGAACCTCTGCCAGCGCTACCGCAACAACATCACCGGGCTGGACCGCCTGTGCGGCTTCAGCGTGGCCACCAGCACGCCGCTGCAGCGGCACAACCAGCAGCAGTACAAGGCCACTTTGCACAAGATGCTGCAGTTGCAGCGCCGCGAGCTGGAAGTCGCCGAGCAGACCCTGGCGCGCATCCAGGGCGAACTGATGGTCGCCATGCGCAGCGAGAAGGTCCTCACGCAAGTCATCGAGGCCAAGATCGGCCAGTGGCAGCTGCAGCTGGCGCAGCAGGAGCAGAAGATCCAGGATGGCCTCGCCGCGCAGTCCTGGTGGCGGGCGCGGGCTTGAGCACGGGAATGGCGGATAACGCGTTCCGCGTTATGCGCCCTACGCAGGAACCCATGACGGAACCTCGACCTGTAGGGCGAATAACCGATTGCGGTTATCCGCCGATTCGAGCGCAATCGGCGCCAGTGAATACAGCATTTAAGTTTTCCTTCGCGGCGGTCGCCCTCTGAGGGAAAGCCCCAGAACATTCGGATACCCACCATGGAAATCACCCGGCAACTGACCAGCGTTGCGCTGGCCACCAGCGAGTCCGCCAGGACCGCGCGCAGCGAGCCTACCGCCCCGGTGGCGCAGGCCAGCGCCAGCGCGCCGGTCAATGATTCGCTGCGCCTGGACGAGATGCAGGAAACCCTGCGCGCCATGCCCGACGTGGATCAGGCCCGCGTCGCGGAAATCCGCCGCGCCCTGATGAATGGCGAGTTGCAGAACGACACCAGCGTGCTCGCCAGCAGCATCCTCTCCTACCACCGCGGCAGCGACGCATGACCCAGCGCGCGCGGCTGCTGCAGGTGATCGAGCAGGACGTCCAGCAGGACGGCCGCGATTGCCTGGCGCTGCGCGACCGCCTGCAGGAGCTGTATCGCCACCTGCTGGCGCGGGACAGCGCGCAGATCGAAGCGCTGAACCCGGACATCCAGGCGCTGCTCGAGTCCGTCGCCGCCCGCGCCCAGCGCCGCAGCCGCGTGCTGCGCGCCTTCCACCTGCCGATGGACGCCGACGGCATGCGCACCTTGCTGTCCAACTACCCGCCGCCGCGTCGCGAGGAGCTCCAGCAGGAGTGGCTGCAACTGGGCCAGCTCACTGCCCAGTGCAAGCGCCTCAACGAACGCAACGGCAAGCTGCTGGCGATGCACCACGACATCCTCAGCCAGCTGATGGGCGACCCGCGCGAGCAGGCGGTGTATTCCCGCCAGCTGTACTGAGCGCGGCGTCGATCCCTTCATCCGCTGGTTGGTTCGGCGCAAAGCGGTTCGCGAGCAAGCTCGCTCCTACCGCTGAACTCCGGTGTGCTCTTCGTAGGAGCGGACCTTGTCCGCGAAGTCCTGAAGCAGCTCCCGTGGCGAAGGTTGAATGCCCCTGTCGGCGCAAGCGCAGTATTGAAGCGTTTCCCGATCGATGCGGATTTCGTCGCGATGGATTTCGCGGACAAGGTCCGCTCCGACGGGAAGTTTCTGCGCTCGGGCCGACTCTCTCCCGGAGGGAGAGGGGATAGGCCAGTGCAGGGAGCAGCCATAGTGTCAGCCGGCACGGACGGCCCCCTCTCCCTCTGGGAGAGGGCTGGGGTGAGGGAAAGCCGCCGCACCCAGCGTCCGAACAAGCTCACCGCACCCACAAAAACATCCGCCAGCCGCCCTTAACCAATCCCACTCCACGGTCGCCCTTTCCCTGCATCAGGGCGTGCGCCCGGCAGGCGGAAAGGCCGCTTCCCGCTGCGCGCCAAAGCACCCCGGGCGGAAGTGAAACTTCTCCCCGGTAAACCCGCAAAGCCCCGCACGGCGGGCCTTCCGGCATTGGCATCGTAATTGCTCTTCCGGCATGAAAGAGGTGGAACCAGATGGCGACCATAGATTCCGATTACGTCAAAAGCATGGCCCAGCAGCTGGCCACGTACGAAGTGCAGAACGGCCTGAACAAGGCCGACCGCAACAAGTCCTCGTACCAGTCCCAGCTGACCGCGGTGACCTCCCTGGAGTCGGCGCTCAAGACCTTCTCCAGCGCGGTGAAGAGCCTGCAGGGCGTGACCGGCAGCAACGCCAGCATGCTGGTGAACAGCGCCACCACCAGCAAGGACGGCTACCTGACCGCCAAGGTGGACAAGAACGCCGTGCCCGGCAGCTACGACTTCTTCGTCGAGCAGCTCGCCACCAGCCACCAGCTGTCCTTTTCCGGCCTGCAGGCCGGCGACATCGACACCCAGGGCACCCTGACCATCGGCCAGAACGGCAAGTCCTTCGATATCGACCTGAGCAAGGTCGACACCGACGGCGATGGCGCCAACTCGCTGGACGAGCTGGCCGCGGCGATCAACAAGGCCAGCGACAACACCGGGGTGAAGGCCACCCTGGTGCGCAGCAACGGCCAGGTGTCGCTGGTGCTGGGCGCCGAGAAGTCCGGCGCAGCGAATGCCATCAGCCTGTCGCTGAGCGGCACCGACGGCGCCAACAGCGCCTTCGAGAACGCCATCGGCAACCCGCAGGAGCTGTCCAGGGCGCAGGATGCCCGCGTCCGCCTGGGCGGCGAGAGCGGCATGCTGCTGACCAACGCCAGCAACACCTTCGACAACATCATCGACGGCGTCAGCGCCACCTTCACCCAGGCGCAGAAGTCCGGCGAGCAGCCGATCCGCCTGACCGTGGCGCAGGACCAGAGCGAAACCAAGAAGAAGGTGCAGACCTTCATCGACGCCTTCAACGCCCTGGCCAGCACCATCGACAGCCTGACCGCCGCCGGCGACCAGAGCGGCAATGCTCGCGGCGCCCTGGCCGGCGACTCCAGCGTGCGCGCCATCGACAACGCGCTGAACCAGATGGTCCGCACCAGCTTCGGCGGCGCCAACCTGATCTCCCTGGGCATCAGCGCCGATCGCAGCGGCAAGCTGACCCTCGACGCCAGCCGCTTCGAGAAGGCCATCAGCAGCGACCCCGAGGCCCTGGACAAGCTGTTCATGAGCAAGGGCAACCTGCTCGACAGCCTGGACAAGGGCGTCGCCGTCTACACCAACAGCACCAACGGCGTCATGAAGAACCGCAAGGACGCCCTGAACAACAGCCTGCGCCGCGTCGACGATGACTACGACAACCTGCAGAAGCAGTACGACACCTACTACGCGCGCTACCTCAAGCAATACACCTCGATGATGCAGACCATGCAGTCGATGGACCAGACCAGCGGGATGTTCGGATGAGCGCCTACGGCATGAACGAAAGCTACGACAGCTACCGGATGATCGACCTGGAGTCCAAGGCCGCGTCGTCCTCGCCCTATGAACTGGTGCTGGTGCTGTTCGACGGCCTGCTCGACGAACTGGCCCGCGCCCGCGGGCACATCGAGCACAAGCGCTACCAGCAGAAGGGCCGCTCCCTGGAGAAGTGCCTGAACATCCTCAACGGCCTCAACGGCGCCCTCGACTACGAGAACGGCGGCGAGACCGTGCAGGGCCTGGCGCGCCTGTATGACTACTGCATCTACCGCCTCTCCGACGTCAGCGTGTCGCTGGAGGTCGCCGGCATCGACGAAGTGGTGCGCCTGCTGGGCATCCTGCGTGAAGGCTGGGAGGGCGTGAGTGCCGCCCGTGGATGATCGCCAGCGCCTGCTGCTGCTGTACGAACGCCTCGGCGGGGCGCTGCAGCGCAAGGACTGGAAAGCCATGGGGCAGGTCGACCTGGCGATCCGTGCGCAACTGGTGGCGATGTCGTCGCAGACCGAGCTGGCCGCCGACGTGCTGCTGGCCAGGAAACACCTCAAGCGCCTGCACGAGCAGGCGTCGCAGGCCTGCGCCGAGGAGTGCGAGCGCCTGCGCCGCCTGCTGCTCTCGCACCTGGAATACGCCGAGGGCCGCTCGGCGTACCTGCAGGTGGACACCTACCAGGAGGGTCGCTAGACCGTGATCCAGCTACCGACTCAATCCCTGCCGAACACCGACCGCGGCGCGCCTGCGGTGGCCGAAGCGCGTCCGCAGCAGCCTGCCCACGACGATGCTGCGGTGGCCGGATTCCGCGCGCGAGACGAGCAGCCCGGCGCCGCTGAACGCCGGCTCACGGTGCAATCCTTCCTGGCCCAGTTCGACACCGCGCAGGTCGAGCATTCGCTGCCGCCATCCGACGCTGCATTGCCGGTGCTGCCCGAGGCGCTGCCGGCGGAAACCCGCGACAACGAGGTGCAGGAGCCGGCCGGGGAACCTTCGCCCTCCGGCGCGGAAAACTGGCTGGCTGGGATGCTCAGCCAGGCCGGCCTGGTGGTGCAGGCGCGGTACAATCCGCCCGCGCAGACCCGCGCCCAGGTCGCCGGCTTCGCCACCCAGGCGGCGGATGCTTCCGTCCAGCCGGCACCCGCCGCCGTGAAGCCGGAAGACCTGCTGCTGCCGCCCGCCGAGCTCTCCGAAGAGCCCGCCAAATCCACAACGCCAGCGCCCCGCGAGGCCACTCAGAGCCAGGCGCAGACCCTGCTCCAGCAGCACCTGGCCGCTACCGCGCAGGCACCGGATTCCACAGTGCCAACGCAGCCGACCGTTGCGCTCGATGCGCGCCTGCCGGCCACCGATGGCAACGCCCAACCCGCCATCGCCACACCACCGGTATCGCCGCTTTTCGACCGACCGCTGCACCTCAAGGGCAACAACGAGGCGCACTGGGGCGAGCAGATGCTCGGCGCGCTGCGCGACAACGTCGACCTGCAGATCAGCCAGCGCGTGCAGAACGCCACGATCCGCCTCGACCCGCCGGAGCTGGGCGCCCTGGAAATCCTCGTGCGTCACGAAGCCGGCCAGCTCAACGTGCAGATTTCCGCCAGCAACGGCGACGTCGTGCGCCTGCTGCAGAACACCAGCGAGCGCCTGCGCCAGGATCTGGTCGGGCAGAACTTCCTGCAGGTCAACGTGCAGGTCTCGCCGGACTCGCAGTCCGGCCAGCCGGGCCAGCAGCAGCGCCAGCGCTTCACCGACGAGCAGGCCGTGGTCGACGCCAACCCGCGCGATGCGCAGTCGGGCCAGCGCTCCGCGCCGCGAGGCGACAGCGACGTACTGATTACCGTGTAGGCCGCCAGCGGCCCCTACTTCCACAGGATTTTTCGAGAAACCCCATGTCCACGCCGCGTCTCGTTCTACTGATGCTCATCGTGAATATCGCCGTCGTACTGGGTGGCGTGTTCATCAACTACCAGATGATCAAGTCTGCCAGCCTCGGCCCGGCCGCCGCTGCCGCCGACAAGGACGGCAGCAAGGAAGAAGCCAAGGAAGAGGAAGAGCAGGAGAGCGCCGAATACCTCTTCGTGCCGGTGGAGAAGATCATCGTCAGCTCCCGTGGCGAGGACCGCGAACACTACTTCGTGATCGACCTGGTGCTGCAGGCCAAGGCCGAGCAGGAGCGCAAGAAGCTTGAGAGCGTTGCGCCGATGGTGCGCAGTTCGGTGGTCGCCAACCTGACCCCGGAGAAGTTCGAAGTGCTGCGCGCGATGCCCATCGGCGAGGTGCAGACGCGCCTGGAAAAGGCGGTGATCGACGACTTTGCCGCGCGCAAGGTGGTGGTGCCTTTCGAGCACGTGCTGCTCAGCAAGATGATCGTCCAGTAAGCCGTGATGCACGCCCTTCGCGATCCTGCCCTCAGCCATGCCAGCGGCGCCGCCGGCTACGCCAGCCCCGATGGCGGCCACGCGCGCCTGTCGCCGGCAGCCGAACAGCGCTGGATGATGCAGTACCTGCCGCTGGTGCGGCGCATCGTCAGCCAGCTGTCGCTGCAGGCCAACCAGGTGCTGGATCGCGAGGACATGGAGCAGATCGGCCTGATGGGCCTGCTCGAAGGCCTGCGCCGCTATGGCGAGCCGGATGAGCAGTTCGGCCGCTTCGCCGCGCTGCGCATCCGCGGCGCCATCCTCGACGAACTGCGCCGCCAGGACTGGCGCCCGCGCCAGGTGCGGCAGCAGGCGCACAAGGTGCGTGATGCGATCCGCTCCCTGGCCCGCCGGCTCGGCCGGGTGCCCAGCGACGAGGAAGTGCTCGCCGCCACCGGCCTCGACGAAGCCGGCTACCAGGACTACCTGCGCGCCGAATCCTCCGAGGCCATCGAGAGCTTCGACGCGCTGCTGCAGAACGGCCACGACGGCGTGCAGGGCAGCGGCGACGTGCTGGAAGAACGGGTGCTCAAGGAGCGCCTGCTGGCCCAGGCCCTGGAGCGCCTCAACGAGCGCGAGCGGCTGATCCTCAACCTGTATTACCAGCACGAGCTGAACCTCAAGGAAATCGCCCTGGTGCTGGAGCTGACCGATGCGCGCATCTGCCAGCTGATGAAGCAGGCGATCGGCAAGTGCAGCCGTTTCCTCAACGACCCCGACACTCTCTGAAGAACCCACAACCATGCAGAAAATCATCGGCGCCCTGATCATCATCGCCGCCGTGCTCGGCGGCTACGCCATGGCCCACGGCGACATGCGCGCGCTCTGGCAGCCGGCGGAGATGCTCATCATCCTCGGCGCGGGCCTGGGCACCCTGGTCGTTGCCAACCCGCGCGAAGTGCTGCTGGAGATGTGCTCGCAGATCAAGGGCGTGTTCGTCTTCAAGCGCCGCGGCGAAGAGTTCCAGCGCCAGCTGCTGATGCTCCTCTACGAGCTGCTGGAGATGGTCGACGTCGGCGGCCTCAAGGTGCTCGACGCGCACATCGAGGAGCCGGAGCAGAGCGACCTGTTCGCCCGCTACCCGCTGATCCTCCAGGAGAAGAACCTGATGGCGTTCATCGCCGACAACTTCCGCCTGATGGCCATGGGCAAGATCAGCGCCCACGAACTCGAAGGCTTCCTCGAACAGGAGCTGGACGCCATGGAGCACGCCCTGCTGCAGCCGTCCAAGTCGCTGCACAAGGTCGGCGAGGCGATGCCCGGTTTCGGCATCCTCGCGGCGATCCTCGGCATCATCATCACCATGGGCAACATTGGCGGCTCGGTGGCCGAGATCGGCGCCCACGTCGCCGCCGCGCTGGTGGGCACCTTCTTCGGCATCTTCGTCTGCTACTGCCTGATGGACCCGCTGTCCAACGCCATGTCGCAGCGGGTGAAGACCGAACTGTCGGCGCTGGAGTGCGTGCGCACCACGCTGGTCGCCCATGTCGCCGGCAAGCCCACGCTGCTGGCGGTGGACGCCGGGCGCAAGCTGATCGAGCAGGACGTCAAGCCGGCCTTCAAGCAGCTGGAGACCTGGGTCACCCGCTATGAGGAAGAGCGGGACGCAGCATGAAGAAACGTGCCGACAAGCACAGCGAAGTCATCATCAAGCGGCGCAGCAAGAAGGGCCACGATGATGAACACGGCGGTGCCTGGAAAGTCGCCTTCGCCGACTTCACCCTGGCGATGATGGCGCTGTTCATGGTGCTGTGGATCGTCCACCCGCAGACCGAGCCGCAACCGGTGGCGGTGGGCGATCAGGATGCCAACCCGGTGGTGGATGGTGGCGCCGGCGTGTTCGATGGCGCCAGCCGCACGCCCGTCGAACTGGACGGCATGCCGCAGCCGCTCAAGACGCCGGAGAAACCCGCGCCGCAGCTGGCGCTGGATGCCGGCAAGCCGGGCAAGGCCGGCGAGCAGGCGCAGGACTCCAGCGTGCAGCAGGACGGCACAGGCCGCCAGTACGACAGCCGCGAGGACCTGCGCGAGCTGGCCGAGCTGATCCGCCAGGTCTCCGGCCAGGTCGATGCGCTGGCCAACATCGAGGTGAGCGTGGTGCCGCAGGGCCTGCGCATCCTGATCAAGGACGACCAGCAGCGCTTCATGTTCGCCCGTGGTCAGGCCACCCTCGACCCGCATTTCCAGACCCTGCTCGGCGCGCTGTCCGGCGTACTGGCCAAGGTGCAGAACAAGCTGATCCTCAGTGGCCATACCGACGCCGTGCAGTACCGCCGGGCCGATGGCTACAACAACTGGAACCTCTCCGGCGACCGCGCCCTGCGCGCGCGCAACGTGATGGTCGACAGCGGCCTGCCGGCGGCGCACGTGCTGCAGGTGGCGGCCCAGGCCGACGTCATGCCGCTGCGTCCGGAGGACCCGGAGAACGGCGCCAACCGGCGCATTGAAATCCTGTTGCTGACCCAGCGTGCGGAGAGCCTGTACCGGGAAATCTTCGGCGAGAGTTATGCACAGGTGCACTACTCGGAGTCGGGGGCGCGGCTGGTGGCACCCAGGGTCGAACCGGCGCCTGGCTCAACGGAAGCGACGCCGGCTGCTCCGGCGGCAGCGCCTTGAGGAATTCAGCGGCCGGGTTGCCGGCGCGGGCAGAACACCTGGCGGGTTTCCACGCCATACAGGCAGCCACCGAGGGGTTCGAGGGTGATGTGCGCGCCGCGCTGGCGGCCGTACAGCAGGTTGAAGATCAGCTCGCTGTCCAGGCCGCTGTCGGCCTGCAAGTTGCTGATGCTGTTCTCCTCGACCTGCAGCTGGTAGCGCCCGCCCAGGTCGCTGCCGACGTTGCCGGAGACTTCGAGGATGTTGGCGTCCTGCTGGATCATCGAGTAGAAGCGCCCCTCATGGACCATGGTGGTCTGGGCGATGTCCAGCACCCGGCCGTTGCCCAGCACCACCTGCCCGGACGAGGCGTAGCGGCCATCGATGGGCGAGCTACTCTTGCCGTGCTTCCACAGCATGCCCAGGGCCAGCGCCAGGCAGATCACGCCCAGCAGCGAGATGAGCAGGCAGCGGCGCGCCACACCGAGCTGGCCGCGCAGGTTCAGTTCAGGCACTTGCGCAGTTGCTCCTGGGGAATCCGGGCGACCTGGCTCTCGTGGATCAGCAGCCAGTTGGAATTGCCTTCGGGCTGCACGCAGACCAGCTCGTAGAAGCCCGAGGTCATGTGCAGCAGCAGCGAGATCGGCCGGCTACCCAGTGCGGCCAGCTGGTGCGCCAGGGGCCGGGTCGTGCGGATCAGCCGTTGCAGTTCCTGCTGGTCTTCCTCGACGTAGGTGATCTGCAGCGCGCCGACCTGCTCCTGGGCGGTGAGGACCGGGCTGCGCAGCTGGGTGTAGTAGAAGGCGGCGCAGAGCACCAGCAGGCCGAACAGGCACAGGCTGCCGGCGACGATTTTAAGGCGCCGGGGATTGGGCGCCGTCGGCGATTGCCGGGGGACCGGCAGCGGGATGACCTCCGGCTCGGCGTCGGCCTCTTCGGCGTCATTCTGCGGCGCGGCGGTCACCAGGTACTGCGGGTTGAACATGTAGCCGCGGCGCGGCAGGGTCTGGATGATCTGTCGCTGCTTCTCGTCCGCCAGCACCTGGCGCAGGGTGTAGATCTGCTGGTTGAGGCTGCCCTGGCCGACCACCCGGTCGGACCACGCATGGGTCAGCAGCTCGTCGCGCGCCACCACGTCTCCCGGGCTCTGCAGCAGTCGTTCGAGCACGCGGCTGCCGGAAAATCCCAGGTCGATGCGCTCCACCTGGCCGTCACGGTCGAGGTCGAGTTGATAGAGCGCCGGGTAGAACTGCGCGGTGCAGTCGGAACGGCCGGTACGGAGGGTCAGGCAGGCGACGGCAGGCCGACTGTCCGCAGGCGTTGAAGTGAATGTGCTCATCTTGCCCTTGCGAGCCGCTCCCTGGACGGTCGCGGGGAATCTCCACGGGTGGTGGAGGCAGAGGCATTATTTTGACGTCAGAAAAATGTGGGTGCAAGTTCTGAATTTTGCACACCCGTGCTTGCAATTTTCACACAAGCCACGAAACCACCGGCGCAGACAGGCCGCTCTGCGACCCGCGGTCGCACGACCGTCTGTCAGCGGACCCGCAGACAGCACAGCGCCCCGCCGGGGCGGGGCGCTGCTGCGGTGGCTGCGCGAGGCGAGGGCCCCGCGCGGACCGGGCCTTAGCCCAGCAGGCCCATGATCATGCTGGGCATCTGGCCGGCTTGCTTGAGCATGGAGATGCCCGACTGCATGAGCATGGAGTTCTTGCTCATGTTGGCGCTCTCGACGGCGAAGTCGGCGTCCATGATGCGGCCCTTGGACAGGTCGGTGTTGTCCTTCATGTTGGCCAGGTTGTTGGAGGTGTGCTGCAGGCGGTTGATGTTCGCACCGAACTGCGCGCGCAGGGCGCCGATGGCGTCCAGGGCATCGTTGGCCAGGTCGATGGAGTCGTTGGCGCCGGAGATGGTCTCCAGTTCGGTGCCATCAGCCGAGGTGGCGGCGAACTGCTTGGTCAGGGCGCCGAAGGCGTCGGTCACGGCCTTGAGCTCGGTGGAAACGTCGACGTTGAGGGTCTCGGCCTTGTCCGAACCGATCTGGAAGGTCACGCCACCGGTGGTGCCGAACTTGCCGCTGGCGCCGTCGACGCCGAACAGTGCATCGCCGCCGAACTTGGTGTTGGCGATGATGTTCTTCAGTTCCTTGCCCAGTTCGTTGAACTCGGCGGACAGCGCCTTGCCGTCGTCGGTGGTGTTGGTGCCGTTGGCGGCCTGGGTGGACAGGTCCTTCATGCGCTGGGTGATGTCGGTCAGCTCGCTGAAGGAGCCGTCGGCGGTCTGCATCAGGGAGATGGCGTCGCTGGTGTTGCGCATGGCCACGTCCATGCCGCGGGACTGGGCATTCAGGCGGGTGGCGATCTGCAGGCCGGCGGCGTCGTCGGCGGCGGAGTTGATCCGCAGGCCGGTGCCCAGGCGCTGCTGGTTGGTGGCCAGCAGGTTGTTGGTCTTGCCCAGGTTGCTCTGGGTGATCAGGGAGGAGTAGTTGGTTTGAATCGACAAGGCCATGGTGGACTTCCTGTATGAGCTGGATGAAGCCGGCGTTGTGCCTGCTGAAGGGGTAAGGCGACAGTTCGCGGGGAAGGATTAAGGGCGTAGGAAAAATAATTGGCGTGGGGATTCCGGCGCTGCCCTGCGCGGCTTGCAGCCGCCGGCGGAATGTTCGTCCTACGGCGCAAAGTGGCGGACCAGAGCCTTCGGCTGCGAGGTGAGGAGGGCGGAGCTGGCGAATCTGTGTCTTTTCCCCTCGGATAGGTCATCTATGGTGTTGAGACGTGTCTTACAGCCCTGGAGCGGGCGTGCCGCTAAGCTCGTCGGGTCCGCAAGGCTGTGGGCAGTTCGCATCGAACGCTGAGAAGGAACTTCATGATCTCCGTCTACCAACTCAAGTCACGCTTCCAGAACCTGTTGCGCCCCCTCGTCACCCGCCTGTTCGAGCGCGGCGTCACGGCCAACCAGGTGACGCTGGCGGCCTGCGGCCTGTCGCTGCTGGTGGCCCTGGTCGTCGCGCTGCTGGCCAGCCATGCCTGGGTGTTCCTGCTGATCCCGCTGTGGATGTTCCTGCGCATGGCCCTCAACGCCATGGACGGCATGCTCGCCCGTGAATTCGGCCAGCAGTCGAAGCTGGGCGCCTACCTCAACGAACTCACCGACGTGATCGCCGACAGCGCGCTGTACCTGCCTTTCGCCCTGCTGCCGGGGGTGACGCCGGCGCTGCTGGTGCTGGTGGTCCTGCTGGCGCTGATCAGCGAATACAGCGGCGTGCTCGGCGTGATGGTCGGCGCTTCGCGGCGCTACGACGGCCCCATGGGCAAGAGCGACCGCGCGCTGTGCTTCGGCGTGTTCGGCGCCGGGGTGGCCAGCGGGCTGCTGCCGCTCACCTGGCTGGACCCGCTGCTGGGCGTGGTGGCGCTGTTGCTGCTGCTGACTATCGTCAACCGGGTGCGCCGCGGCCTGGCGGAACCACCGCAAGAACGAGCCGGCTGAACGCCGGTAGAACCCCTTCGGGTGGGGACGGGAAAGTCCCCGATAGCCTTCGAACAGAGGAAGTTATGCGCGAATCCACGACTCACCATTTCGTCACCCATGACGGCGTCGAGCTGTTCTACCGCCACTGGCCGGCTGCTGCCGGCAGCGCTGAGCCGCGCCGTGCGGTGCTGCTGTTCCACCGTGGCCACGAGCATTCCGGGCGCATCGGCCACCTCGCCGACGAACTGGACCTGCCCGGCTTCGACGTGTTCGCCTGGGACGCCCGCGGCCACGGCCAGTCGCCCGGCGCGCGCGGCGACAGCCCGAGTTTCGGCACCAGCGTGCGCGACGTGCAGACCTTCGTCGAGCACCTCGCCGCGACTCACGGCGTCGCCGTCGAGGACATGGCCGTGGTCGCCCAGAGCGTCGGTGCGGTGGTCGCCTCCACCTGGGTGCACGACTACGCGCCGCCGATCCGCAGCCTGGTGCTCGCCTCGCCGGCGTTCAAGGTCAAGCTCTACGTGCCCCTCGCCCGGCCGGGCCTGAAGCTGGCGCGCTGGTGGCGCGGCAACTTCTTCGTCAACAGCTACGTGAAGGCGAAATTCCTCAGCCACGACCCCGAGCGCATCGCCTCCTACGACAGCGACCCGCTGATCGCCAAGGCCATCTCGGTGAACGTTCTGCTGGGCCTCTACGAAGCCGCCGATCGCGTGGTGGCCGACGCCCAGGCGATCCAGGTGCCGACCCAGCTGCTGATCTCCGGCTCCGACTTCGTGGTGCACCGCAAGCCGCAACAGCGCTTCTTCGACAACCTGGGCACGGCGCGCAAGGAACTCCACGTGCTGCCCGGCTTCTTCCACGACACCCTCGGCGAGCTGAAGCGCGAGCAGGCGACCCAGCGCGCGCGGCGCTTCATCCTCGAATGCTTCGCCCGCGAGCCGGAGCGCACGGACCTGCGCGATGCCGACTGCTTCGGCTATACCTGCGCCGAGGCCGAAGCCCTGGCCACGCCGCTGCCGGCCTGGTCGGTGCGCGACCTCTACTGGCGCGCCACCCGCGCCAACATGCGCCTCGGCCGGTTGCTGTCCGACGGCATCAACCTCGGCTTCCAGACCGGCTTCGATTCGGGCAGCACCCTGGACTACGTCTACCGCAACCAGCCCAAGGGCGCCGGCCCGGTCGGCCGGATGATCGACCGTACCTACCTGGAATCCGCCGGCTGGCGCGGCATCCGCCAACGCAAGGTGAACATCGAGGAGCTGCTGCGCCAGGCCATGGCCGAGCTGCGCGCGCAGGGCCGCGAGGTACGCATTCTCGACATCGCCGCCGGCCACGGGCGCTACATCCTCGAAGCGCTGCAGGGCGTCCAGCCGCTGCCGGAAAGCGTGCTGCTGCGCGACTACAGCGAACTGAACGTGCGCGAAGGCTCGGCGCTGATCGAGCGCCTGGGCCTGCAGGAGCGCGCGCGCTTCGTCCAGGGCGATGCCTTCGATGGCGCGGACCTTGCCGCCGTCGAGCCGAAACCGACCCTGGCGGTGGTTTCCGGTCTCTATGAGCTGTTCGCCGACAACGCCATGGTCAGCGGTTCGCTGGCCGGGCTGGGCGAGGCGGTGGAGGAGGGCGGCTACCTGATCTACACCGGTCAGCCCTGGCACCCGCAGCTGGAACTGATTGCCCGCGCGCTGACCAGCCACCGCGCCGGCCAGGCCTGGGTGATGCGCCGCCGCACGCAGCTGGAGATGGACCGGCTGGTGGCCGCCGCCGGCTTCCGCAAGCTGGCCCAGCGCATCGACGAGGACGGCATCTTCACCGTCTCCCTGGCCCGCCGGGAGCGCAGCTGATGGCATCCTTGCCACTGCGCGAACCCGGCGTCCTGCGTCGCGCGGTGATCTGGCTGCTGTGCCTCGGGCCGTTCTTCTTCCTCAGCTACGGCTTCGCCAACTGGGTGGCCGGGCAGCGCGAGTCGGTGGGCGTGCTGGTGTTCGACTGGGAGCGCGGCATGCCGCTGTGGCCCTGGACGATCATTCCGTACTGGTCCATCGACCTGCTCTACGGCCTGTCCTTCCTGCTCCCGCGCACCCGCCGCGGGCTGGACTGCCATGCGCTGCGCCTGCTCACCGCGCAGGTCGTGGCGGTCGCCTGCTTCCTGCTGTTCCCGCTGCGCTTCAGCTTCGAGCGGCCCATGCTCGATGGCTTCTTCGGCCTGCTGTTCGACCTGCTGATGGGCTTCGACAAGCCGTTCAACCAGGCGCCGTCGCTGCACATCGCGCTGCTGGTGATCCTCTGGGTGGCCTACGGGCGCTACGCCCAAGGCTTCACGCGCTGGCTGCTGCACGGCTGGTTCGCCCTGATCGGCCTATCGGTGCTGACCACCTGGCAGCACCATTTCATCGACGTGCCCACGGGCGCGCTGCTGGGCTTCTTCTGCGTCTGGCTGTGGCCCCGCGAAGTGCGCTCGCCATGGCAGGCCTGGAGCCTCAGCGACAATCCGCAGCGTCGGCGCCTGGCGGGTCTGTACGCTGCCGGGTCGCTGCTGTGCCTGGTGCTGGCGCTGGCAGGCGGCGGCCCGTGGCTCTGGCTGTGCTGGCCGGCGGTATCCCTGGCGCTGGTCGTGCTGTGCTACCTGGGGATCGGCCCGGTGGGCTTCCAGAAGCGCCTGGACGGCCGCCATTCGACGGCGGTCGCCTGGCTGCTGGCGCCCTACTGGCTGGGCGCGTGGCTCAACGCGCGCTGGTGGACCCGCCACCATCCGCAGCCGGACGAAGTGCTGCCCGGCCTCTGGCTCGGCCGCCTGCCGGACTGGTACAAGCCGTGGCACCTGCCGAGCCTGGCGATCCTCGACCTCTGTGCCGAACTGCCCTGCACCGCCCTGACCCGTCGCTACGACTGCCTGCCCTGGCTGGATCTGGTTGCACCCAGTGCCGAGCAATGCCGGCAGGGGGCCGAGCTGATCGACCAGTTGCACCGCGACGGTCCGTTGCTGGTCTGCTGTGCGCTGGGCTATTCGCGCAGTGCCACCCTGGTGGCGGCGTGGCTGCTGATTTCCGGGCGCAGTGCCACGGTGGAGGAGGCGCTGGCGCTGATCCGCCAGGCACGCCCGCAGGTGGTGCTCAAGGCCGAACAACGGGCGGTGCTGGCGCAGATCGCCGGCCAGCCGCATCTGCCGGAGGAGGTGAGCCATGCCGGCTGATCCTGGCCTGATCCTGGTGGCCAGCCTGCTGCGTCGCGGCAGCAGCCTCAACGGCCTGTCTTCCGCGCTGACCGTGCTGGCCCTGGCACTGGGTTTCTACGGCGTGCTGATGGCCAGCGCCACCCTGGCGTTCAGCCTGGGCATGGCGCTGCTGGTGCTGCTGGGCCTGGCGCAGAAGTTCTACGCCATGCGCGTGGCGCTGGACGCCGACCTGTTCCAGGCCATGGCCAACGCCGGCGACGCGCTGGCGGAGAAGACCCGCCAGCTGGACGATGCCCTCGCCACCTACGCCGGCGTACCGGCCGCCAAGGCCGGGCGCCCGTGGAGCGAGCGCAGCCGCGGCGCCCTCGCCCTGCTGCGTCGGCAGGCGCTGCTCTGCGCGGCGCAGTGGCTGCTCGCGCTGCTGATCCTGATCACCCTCACCTTCCAATCCTGAGGAACGTACCCGGAATGCTGGAACGACTCTTCGCCTACGCCATCATCGCCGGCGCCCGCGCGGTGACCGGCCTGCGCAGCCTGTGGATCGGCACCACGCCGATCCCGGTGCAGCGCATCTATTACGCCAACCACAGCAGCCACGGCGATTTCGTGCTGCTCTGGGCCTCGTTGCCGCCGCAACTGCGCGCCCGCACGCGCCCGGTTGCCGGCATGGACTACTGGGGCAAGGGCGGCCTGCGCGGCTTCATCATCAACCGCGTGTTCAATGGCGTGCTGATCGACCGCTCGCGTGGCGCCGAGGGCGGCAATCCGCTGGAGCCGGTGGAGCGCGCGCTGGCCGACGGCGACTCGCTGATCCTGTTCCCCGAAGGCACCCGCAACCTCGACGAGGAAGTGCGCCTGCTGCCGTTCAAGAGCGGCATCTACCACCTGGCCAAGGCCCATCCGCAGGTGGAGCTGGTACCGGTGTGGCTGGACAACCTCAACCGCGTGATGCCCAAGGGCCGTGCGTTGCCATTGCCGCTGCTGTGTACCCTGAGCTTCGGCGCGCCGCTGGCGGTGCAGGAGGGCGAGGCCAAGGAAGCCTTCCTCGAACGCGCCCGCGAGGCGCTGCTCAACCTCGCCGCCACGGAGGGCCGCTGAGATGAACCAGACCTGGCTGCTGTTCGGCGGCATCGGCGCCATCCTCGTCCTCGCCTCGCTGGTCGGTGCGGTGCTGCGCTGGAAGGCGCCGGCCGGACCGCACGCGGTGATCGACAACCTCAACGCGCGGATCAACGCCTGGTGGGTGATGGTGGCGGTGATCGGCTGCGCCTTCGCCCTCGGCTACTGGGCGGTGATCCTGCTGTTCTACGGCGTGTCCTTCTACGCCCTGCGCGAGTTCCTCACGCTGATGCCGACCCGCCGCAGCGACTACCCGGCGCTGGTGGCGGCGTTCTACTTCGTGCTGCCGATGCAGTACCTGCTGATCGGCATCGGCTGGTACGGGCTGTTCTCCATCTTCATCCCGGTCTACGTGTTCCTCCTGCTGCCGATCCTCGCCTCGCTGGGCGGCGACTCCAAGCACTTCCTCGAACGGGCCTCGAAGGTGCAGTGGGGGCTGATGCTGGCGGTGTTCTGCATCTCCTACGTGCCGGCGCTGCTGACCCTGGAAATCGCCGGCTACGAGGGCCGCAACCTGCTGCTGATCGCCTTCCTGGTCATCGTCGTGCAGTTGTCGGACGTGCTGCAGTACGTCTGCGGCAAGCTGATGGGCAAGCGCAAGATCGCGCCGAACCTGTCGCCGTCCAAGACCGTGGAAGGCTTCATCGGCGGCGTGACGCTGGCCACGCTGATCGGTGGCTCGCTGTGGTGGATCACCCCGTTCACCTTCTGGCAGGCGCTGTCCTGCGCGCTGATGATCAACATCCTCGGCTTCTTCGGCGGGCTGGTGATGTCGGCGATCAAGCGCGACCGCGGAGTGAAGGACTGGGGCCACATGATCGAAGGCCACGGCGGCATGCTCGACCGCCTGGATTCGGTGTGCTTCGCGGCGCCGGTGTTCTTCCACTGCGTGCGCTATTGGTGGACCTGATACGCCGCGTCGGGGCGCTGCACGGCGGATAACGCTGGCGCGTTATTCGCCCGACGGGCATTTCGTAGGATGGCGTGGAGCGAAGCGATACCCATCGATATTCCGGCACAGGAGCCGATGGGTATCGCAAGCTCCACCCATCCTACGTAAAGCTGCTCCGCGGCATTCAGAAGAGGCTGCTGACCTCGCCTGACGCCGTCACCTTCGCCTCGATGATCTTCTGGCTGCGCAGGTTCTTCACCCGGATCACCTCGTCCTGCCTGCCGTTGGCCAGGGCTTCGCCGACGGCGCTGGCCTGGATGCCGTCCTGGCTGGCGATCATCTTCACCTGCTGCCCGCGACGCACCAGCAGGGCACCGTCGAGCAGCGCCGGGGTCAGCGGCTGGTCGGCGCGGATGCGGCGGCGGGCGGTCTTGCCGGTCACCTCGGCGATGTTGGTGAAATAACTCCGCGAACCCTTGCCGATCTCCAGGGGCGCGAGCCTGAGCTGGGTCGCTTCCAGCGTCTGGCCGCGCTCGATCACGCCACGGGCGACCACGCCGGGCAGGTACACCCTGGGCTGGCTGATGAAGCTCACCGGCCACCCGGATTGCCCCGCGCAGGAGGCTTCGAAGCGCCACCGCGCGCTGACCGTGGCGGGTGTTTCGAGCAGCCGCAGCTGCGGTGCGTTCGGGCAGGCGGCGAGCTTGCCCAGGCTGTTGGGCAGGTTGTTGTCCAGGGTGAACGTCATGCCTTTCCAGCCGGCCTTGCGCGCGGCTTCCTTCAGCTCGGCAGCCACCTGCCGCTGCGCCGCTTCTTCGAGTTGCGTGCGGGCATCCTGGGCTTGTGCCAGGACGGGAAGCAGCAGGAGGAAACAGGCGGAAAGGGCCTTTCCGCATCCTGCGCCGCGGTGCGTCGAAAGCGGAAAAGCGGCGTTGCGCACGCTGCCGGCAACGGCGCGTAAAGCCTGATAAATCAACGACATGAAGCGATATTCCGGGGTGGGCATGCTTTGTGCTCTGTCGCTGCGCACGCCGAAAGATGGCCGAACGACGGGAGCGGGTTGCGCGATGAGTATACGGTTTGACGAGACCCTGGGTATCCACGAGAGAGCCCTCTCGCTGCACATGCAGCGCAGCGAAATCCTCGCCTCCAACCTGGCCAACGAAGACACCCCCGGCTTCAAGGCGCGGGACATCGACTTCGCCGCCGAGATGCAGCGCCAGGACAGCTCCAGCGTGCTGCTGGCAAGTACCCGCCCGGCGAGCCCGGACCTGAAATACCGCATCCCCAACCAGCCCTCCCAGGACGGCAACAGCGTCGAGCTGGCCACCGAGCAGGCGGAGTTCTCGCGCAACGCGATGGACTTCCAGACCAGCCTGACCTTTCTCACGATGAAATTCCGCGGCCTCAAGCAGGCCATCGAAGGACGCTGACGCCATGGCATTCGATTCCATCTACCGCATCGCCGGCTCGTCGATGAACGCGCAGACCGTGCGCCTGAACACCGTGGCCAGCAACCTGGCCAACGCCGATTCCGCCGCCAACAGCCCGGACGCCGTGTACCAGGCGCGCAAGCCGATGTTCGCCGCGGTCTACGAGAACGACCAGCTCACCCGTGGCGCCGGCATGGGCGGCGCCCATGTGCAGGTGCTCGACGTGGTGACTTCCGGCCGCGCGCCGCAGCGCCGCTACGAGCCCGGCAGCCCGCTGGCCGATGCCACCGGCTACGTCTACTACCCTGACGTCAACGAGATCGAGGAGATGACCGACATGATGTCCGCCACCCGCAGCTTCGAGACCGGCGTGGAAGTGCTCAACCGGGTGAAGAGCATGCAGTCCAGCCTGCTGAAACTGGGAGACGCGTGATGAGCACGGTGAACAACGACACCAGCGGCAGCAGCACCAATGGCACCTCTTCGGACACCCCAAAGCAGGCGGTGAACCTCGGCGAGATGACCGACATGGAGAACAGCTTCATCACCCTGCTGGTCGCCCAGGTGCAGTACCAGGACCCGACCAAGCCGGTGGACAGCACCGAGTTCATCAATCAGTACTCGGCCATGGCGCAGGTCAAGAGCATGCAGAACATGACCACCCTGCAGCAGAACAACCTGGTGCTGATGGACAACCTGCAGACGCTCACGGCCGCCGGTCTGGTCGGCCAGCAGGTGAAGGTCAGCGCCGACAGCCTGCAGCTGGACGGCGACCAGGTGAGCGGGCAGATCACCCTGGAGCATGCCTCGGCCACCACCGTGCTGCAGCTCACCGACGCCAACGGCGTACGCACCGACATCACCCTCGGCCCGCAGGAAGCCGGTGCCGTGCCGTTCACCGTTGACCCGCAAGCGCTGGGTCTGAAGCCGGGCAAGTACAGCCTGGCGGTGAAGACCGAGAGCGGCGAGACGCCGGGCATCGAGGTCTCCGGCCTGGTGCACAACGTCCGCGTCAGCGCCGACGGCCCGGTGCTGGAAGTCGAGGGCGCAGGCTCGGTGCCCTTCTACAAGATCGTCGAATTCAGTCAGGGCCAGGCCGCCTGAGCGCCTGCATTTCCCCTCTTAGGATGAGATAACGCCATGAGCTTCAACATCGCCCTGACCGGCCTGAACGCCGTCACCCAGCAGCTGGACACCATCAGCAACAACATCGCCAACTCCGGCACCGTCGGCTTCAAGTCCTCGCGCACCGAGTTCGGCAGCGTCTACGCCGACAGCAAGGGCATGGGCGTGGAAGTCACCGGCACCACCCAGAGCATCAGCCAGGGTGGTTCGCTGGTGTCCACCAACCGCGCGCTGGACCTGGCCATTTCCGGCGGCGGCTTCTTCGTGGTCAAGAGCGGCAACGGCGACACCCAGTACACCCGCGCCGGGGTGTTCAGCCAGGACAACGCCAACTACCTGATCAACGCCACCGGCCAGCGCCTGCAGGGCTACCCGACCGACGCCGCCGGTAACCTGCTGGTGGGCACCGTCTCCGACCTGCAGGTGAAGACCGCGAACCTGCCGGCCAAGGCCACCGACAAGCTGGAGTTCGTCGCCAACCTCGACTCCAACGAGAAGGTGCCGGCCATCTCGCCGTTCGACCCGCAGAAGGTGGAAACCTACAACTCCACCTACACCAGCAAGATCTACGACTCCCAGGGCAAGGAACACACCCTGACCCAGTACTTCGTGCTGACCGGCACCAACACCTGGGACGCGCACTACGCGGTGGACGGCAACGCGGTCGGCGCCACCCAGGCGCTGAGCTTCGCCCCGGATGGCTCGCTGTCCTCGCCGATCGCCTCGGTGCCGGTGAGCTTCAACCTGCCGGGCGTCGACCCGATGAACATCGCCCTGGACTACACCGGCACCAGCCAGTACGGCTCGGACTTTGTCGTCACCACCAACCGCACCACCGGCTATGCCGCCGGCGAGCAGACCGGCATCGCGGTGGAGAACGACGGCAAGGTCTACGTCAATTACAGCAACGGCCAGCGCATGCTGCAGGGCCAGGTCGCCCTGGCCAACTTCGTCAACAGCGGCGGCCTGCAGAACCAGAGCGGCACCGCCTGGACCGAGACCTCCGCCTCCGGCGCTCCGCTGATCGGCGTGCCCGGCATCGGCCAGTTCGGCGCGCTGTCGGCCGGCAACCTGGAAGGCTCCAACGTCGACATCACCCAGCAACTGGTGGGCCTCATGGAAGGCCAGCGCAACTACCAGGCAAACACCAAGGTGATGACCACCGACAAGGAACTCACCCAGGTGCTGTTCTCGGCCATCTAAGGACTCGTCATGGATCGCCTCGGCTACACCGCAATGACCGCTGCCAGCCGCAGCATGTCCGCCCTGGACATCCGCGCCAACAACCTGGCCAACGTCAACACCCCCGGCTTTCGCGCCGACCTGGAACACGCCACTGCCGTCGACCTCTCCGGCGCCGGCTATGACAGCCGCCACCTGGCGCGCATCGAAAGCAGCGGCGTGGACATGAGCGCCGGCACCCTGATGGCCACCGGGCGTGACCTCGACGTCGCCATCCAGGGCGCCGGGCTGCTCGCCGTGCAGAACGGCAACGGCGAGGCCTACACCCGCGCGGGCAACCTGGAGATCGATGCCGATCGCCAGCTGATGATCAACGGCCGCGCCGTGCTCGGCGAAGGCGGCCCGATCACCCTGCCCGAGTACGACGCCATCGCCATCGGCAACGACGGCACCATTTCGGTCATGCCGCGCGGCGATTTCATGATGACCGACGTCGACCGCCTGAAATTGGTCGACGCCCCGGCTGCCTCCCTGGTGAAGAACGCCCAGGGCCTGCTGGTCAGCAAGGACGGCCAGAACGTCGCTGCCAGCGAAGACGTACGCCTGGTTTCCGGGCACCTGGAGCAGAGCAACGTTTCGGCCATCGACCAGCTGGTGGGGACCATGAGCCTGAACCGGCGATTCGAGACCCAGGTGAAGATGATGAAGGCCGCCTCGGATCTCGCCGAGGCCGGCGACCGCATGATCCGTGGCGCGTAACGCGCAGCGCGCAGACAGGAGCACAACATGAGTTCGGCACTTTGGGTCAGCAAGACCGGCCTGGCAGCCCAGGACACCGCGATGTCCACCGTGGCCAACAACCTGGCCAACGTCAACACCGTCGGCTTCAAGAGCGACCGCGCGGTCTTCGAGGACCTGTTCTACCAGGTGCAGCTGCAACCCGGCGCCCAGGCTGACCAGGTCAACACCGTGCCCTCGGGCATCCAGCTGGGCAGCGGCGTGCGCGTCGTCGGCACGCAGAAGGTGTTCACCGAAGGCAGCATGCAGACCACCGGCCAGCCCATGGACCTGGCCATCGTCGGCGCCGGCTTCTTCCAGGTCGAGGCGCCCAACGGCGACACCTACTACACCGAGAACGGCCAGCTGCAACTGAACAACGAAGGCATCGTGGTCAACGCCCAGGGCCTGCCGCTGACGCCGAACATCGAAGTGCCGGCCGGCGCCAGCCGCTTCACCGTCGGCAGCGACGGCATCGTCACCGCGGTGCTGCCGGGCGAGACCCTGCCCACCGAGCTGGGCCAGATCACCCTGGTCAACTTCACCAACCCGGCGGGCCTGGAGGCCCTCGGCGGCAACCTCTACAAGGAGACCGCCGCCAGCGGCGAGCCGCAGGAGGGCACGCCGGGCGAGGAAGGCCTGGGCACCCTCAAGCAGGGCGTGCTGGAAGGCTCCAATGTGCAGGTGGTGGAAGCGATGGTGAACATGATCGCCATCCAGCGTGCCTACGAGGCCAACGCCAAGGTGCTCGACGCCGCGTCGGGCATGCAGCAGTTCCTCAACCAGACGGTCTGACCATGACGCGCCTTGCCCTGCTGCTCGCCCTGGCACTGCTCGCCGGCTGCCAGAGCTTCGACGAGATGCTGCCGGACGAGGATTCCTCGGCCTACCAGCCGCCGGAGCTGGATTACAGCCAGCCGCCGACCACCAGCGGCGGCCTGTTCCGTTCCGGCTATGGCGGTTCGCTGCTGCGCGACAAGCGCGCCATCGGCGTCGGCGACATCGTCACCGTGGTGCTCAGCGAGTCCACCCAGTCGAGCAAGAGCGCGGGCACCAGCTTCGGCAAGAAATCCAGCCTGGACGTGCCGGTGCCGACCATCCTGACCAAGGACTACGGCGGCCTGGAAACCTCCGCCACCGCCAACCGCGACTTCAATGGTTCGGCGAAGAGCTCCCAGCAGAACACGCTGACCGGTTCCATCGCGGTGACCGTACACAAGGTGCTGCCCGGCGGCGTGCTGCTGGTGAAGGGCGAGAAATCCCTGCGCCTGAACCAGGGTGACGAGTTCATCCGCCTGACCGGCCTGGTGCGCATCGACGACATCAACCGCTCCAACCAGGTGTCCTCGCAGAACGTTGCCAACGCGAAGATTTCCTACGCCGGGCGCGGCGTGCTCAACGACAGCAACTCCGCCGGCTGGCTGACGCGCTTCTTCACCCATCCGCTGTTCCCGATGTAAGCAGGCGAGCCGTCCATGCGTAGAACGCTCATGCGTAGAAACCTTACCCGCCTGCTGGCGCTGCTCTGCCTGTCCTGGCAGGCGCAGGCGCTGGCCATTCCGCTGCTGGACCTCGTGGACATCGAAGGCGTGCGCGAGAACCAGCTGATCGGCTACGGCCTGGTCGTCGGCCTGGACGGCACCGGCGACAAGAACCAGGTGAAGTTCACCAACCAGTCGGTGGCCAACATGCTCAAGCAGTTCGGCGTGAACCTGCCGCCGAACGTCGACCCGAAGCTGAAGAACGTCGCCGCGGTCAGCGTCACTGCCAGCGTGCCGCCGTCCTACAGCGCCGGGCAGACCATCGACGTCACCGTGTCCTCGCTGGGCGATGCCAAGAGCCTGCGCGGCGGGCTGTTGCTGATGACGCCGCTGCAGGGCGTCGATGGCGAAGTCTATGCACTGGCCCAGGGCAATCTCGTCGTCGGCGGCCTGCACGCGCAGGGCCAGAGCGGCTCCAGCGTGTCGATCAACAGCGCCAACAGCGGCCTGATTCCCAACGGCGCGACCATCGAGCGGATGATCCCCAGCGACTTCGCCCAGCGCCCGGATGTGATGCTCAACGTGCGCAAGCCGAGCTTCCAGACCGCCACCCAGGTGATGAACGCGGTCAACGAACGCTTCGGTTCCGGAACCGCCACCGCGCTGGACGGCACCAAGGTTTCCGTCCGTGCGCCGGTCAGCCTGGCCCAGCGCACCAGCTTCATGGCCATGCTCGAAGCCATGGAAGTGCAGGAAGGCCGTACCCGGCCCAAGGTGGTGTTCAACAGCCGCACCGGCACCGTGGTGGTCGGCCAGGGCGTACGCGTGAAGGCCGCCGCCGTCGCCCACGGCACGCTCACCGTGACCATCAGCGAGAACCCCCAGGTCAGCCAGCCGGGACCTTTCTCCAACGGCACCACGGCGGTCACCCCGCAATCGGACGTCTCGGTCAGCCAGGACAAGAAGCCGATGTTCAAGTGGCCCGAGGGCACCAGCCTGGAAAGCATCATCAACACGGTGAACAGCCTGGGCGCCACGCCCGATGACGTGATGAGCATCCTCCAGGCGCTGGAACAGGCCGGCGCGCTGAACGCCGAGCTGGTGGTGATCTGATGAGCATCACCTCGCTCAATCGCCCCATCGTACCCGCCGGCCAGCCTGGCGAGTCGCCCGAGCAGGTGCGCCGCGAACAATTGCAGGCCGCCTCCGAACAGTTCGAGGCGATGTTCCTGCAGCAGATCCTCAAGCAGATGCGCAAGGCTGGCGACGTGCTTTCCGCCGGCAGCCCGCTGCGCAGCCGCGACCTCGATACGATGCGCGACTTCTACGACGAAGCGCTGGCGGAGCACCTGGCCTCGCGCAAGCAGACCGGCATCGCCGACCTGCTGGTGCGCCAGCTTTCCGCCGAACCCACCGACACCTCCCAAGCGGTTGCCCTCGCCGATGAGGGTGAAGCCTTGCGCCGTCCCTCGGTGTCCAGCCGCAACCCGCTGGTGGATACCTGGCAGCGTGGCGTGGATCGCCTCGCCCATGCCTGGCAGCAGGGCACGGCGGGTTTCCGCACCCTGGTGGACAGCGTGATCGGCCAGGAGTCCGGCGGCAACGCTGCCGCCGTCTCGCCCAAGGGCGCGCGCGGCCTGATGCAGCTGATGCCCGACACCGCCCGCGAAGTTGCCGGTGAACTCGGACTGCCCTACGACGAACAGCGCCTGACCAGCGATGCGGCCTACAACAAGGCCCTGGGCAGCGCCTACCTGGGCAAGCTGCTCGACCGCTACGACGGCCAGCACGTGCTCGCCCTGGCCGCCTACAACGCCGGCCCGGGCAAGGTGGACGAGTGGCTGAAGAGCAACGGCGACCCGCGCAACGGGCAGATCGGCATGGCCGACTGGGTGCGCAGCATTCCCTACGACGAGACCCGCGACTACACCCTGGGTGTGCTCCGACGCGTGCGTGAGGCCCAGGCGCCGGCGCGCATTCCCGGCAGCGGCCTGTCGCCGGCGAGCGGCCTGAAGCACGCACCGCAGGAAGGATTTAAGCGCCACGCCGATTCTGTCGCCTATCAGGGACAACAGCCTGAATTTGTATCCCGACCGGCCTCGGCGGCGTTTGCCCAGCCGATCCGCCTCGAGTCGAAGGAGAGTGCCTCTTGAGTCAATTGAGCCAGATCGGCTACAGCGGCCTGCGCGCGGCACAGATCGCCCTGGCCACCTCCGGGCAGAACGTCGCCAACGTCAACACCCCCGGCTTCAGCCGGCTGAGCCCGGTGCTCGCCTCGCTGGCCGGCGAGGGCGGGCTGAACGTCGGTGGCGGCGTGACGGTGACCAGCATCCGCCGCATGGCCAATGACTTCCAGAACCAGCAGCTGTGGCGCGCTACCACCGAGCAGAGCTACTACGACAGCGGCCAGCAGTACCTGTCGGCGCTGGAAGGCCTGATGGGCGGCGAAGGCTCGAGCATCAGCGTCGGCCTGGACAACTTCTTCGCCGCGCTCAGCGAGGCCACTGCCACTCCCGGTTCGGTCGCCCTGCGCCAGCAGATCATCAACGAGACGAAGAACCTCGCCCAGCGCTTCAATGGCCTGTCCGGCAACATCGACAGCCAGCTGCGCGCCCTGCAGGAGCAGCGCGGCTCGATGGTCGGCGAGATCAACGGGCTGACTGCCAACCTCGCGGCGCTGAACAAGCAGATCGTCGAGGTCAACTCCACCGGTGGCGACACCACCGCGCTGCGCGACCATCGCGAGAGCCTGGTGCAGGACCTCTCGAAGTACGCCTCGATCCGCGTCAACGAAGTGGCCGACGGCTCGCTCACCGTCTCCCTGGCCAACGGCCAGCCGCTGGTGGCCGGCAACTCCGCCGGGCAACTGGCGATCAGCCGCAGCGCCAGCGGCGAGCAGGACATCGCCCTGACCTTCGCCGGCACCAGCTTCCCGCTGGCCCAGGACGGCATGGGCGGTTCCCTCGGCGCGCTGTACGACACCGAGTACGATTCCCTGCGGCCGAACCAGACCGCCCTGCACGAGATGGCCGGGCAGTTCGCGCAGATGGTCAACGACACCCTGGCCAACGGTTTCGACCTCAACGGCAACCCCGGCCAGGCGCTGCTCACCTACAACGCCGGCAGCACCACGGCGATGCTCAGCCTGAACGACCTCAAGCCCGAGCAACTGGCGCTGTCGGACACTGCCGGCGAGTCCGGCAACAACGTCAACCTGCTCAAGCTGCTGGACCTCAAGAGCCAGTCGATCACCCTCGACGGCAGCCAGGTAACCCTCAACGACGCCTTCGCCGGCCTGCTCGGCAAGGTCGCCAGCGCCAGCCGGCAGAACCAGGCCGACCAGAAGACCGCCACCACCGTGGCCACCCAGGCGCAGGCCGCGCGCGACAGCGTCAGCGCGGTGAGCCTGGATGAAGAGGCGGTCAACCTGATCACCTACCAGCAGGCCTACCAGGCCAACATGAAAGTCATCAGCACCGCCAAGGAGCTGTTCGACTCGATGCTCGCGGCCTTCTAGGGCCCTGGCTAAGGAAAGCAGCATGCGCATTACCAACGCACAGATCACCGCGCTGATGGGCGGTTCGATGAACAGCAACTCGGCGGCCCTGGGCAAGCTGATGCAGCAGATGTCCAGCGGCCAGCGCATCCTCCAGCCGTCCGACGATCCCATCGCCAGCGTGCGCATGCTGCGCATTCAGCGCGAGGAAGCGAGCCTGGCGCAGTACCGCACCAACATCGGCAACGTCTCGGGCAACCTGTCGACCCAGGAAACCAACCTGCAGTCCACCTCCGACGCCATGCTCAACGTGCGCGATCTGCTGCTCTGGGCGGCCAACGGCTCCAACACCGGCGGCGATCTCGGCGCCATGGCCGGGGAGCTGGAGAACATCGAGAAGACCATCGTCAGTTTCGTCAACGTGCGCGACGAGGAAGGCCGCTACCTGTTCTCCGGCACCCTCAGCGACACCGCCGCGGTGACCTACGAACCGCTGACCGACAGCTACGTCGCCACCGGCAACGACAAGTCGCGCCAGGCTGCCGTGGCCAACGGCGTGCAGGTGGAAGAGAACGTCACCGCGCTGGGCATGTTCGGCAACGGCATGGACTTCCTCAACCAGCTGCATGCCACGGTGAAGATGCTCAAGGACCCGGCACTGGACGTGACCGACCCAGCTGTCCACGCGCAGATCGCGGCGACCATCGACAGCCTCGACAGCGCCCACGACGGCGTACTCGGCGCCATTACCGAGCTGGGCGGCCGGCAGAACACCCTGACCATGCTCAATTCGAGCAACGAGGAGGTGTCGCTGGTGAACCAGAAGATCAACGGCGAGCTGTCGCAGCTGGACTACGCCGGCGCGAGCATCGACCTGAACACCTACCAGCTGGCCCTGCAGGCCACGCAGAAGACCTACCTGAAGCTCAACGACCTGTCGCTGTTCAGCCGCCTGTAAGTTTCTTCGTAGGGGAGCCGGGCCGCGCCGCAAGGAGGTCTGGACGCCAATCGGCGACGCATCGTCCGGCTCCTCTACTTTTTATCCCGCTTCCGCCCGGCCCGTGCCGGGCGGAAGCACATCCGGTGCAGAGGTCACCATGAAGGTCATCAAGCAACTGCCGGCCGCTGCCGTGTTCGATCCCAGCGCCCGCCGCGACGTCATCCTGCCGCCCAGCGGGGAACGGCAGAACGCCCTGCGCAAAGGCGAGGACAAGGGGGAGAACGCCGCACAGATGGCGCGCGGCGCGCAGAAGAGCGGCAGTTTCAACCTGCAGCTGAATCAGCAGCTGTCCTCCATACAGTCGGCCGACAGCTACCTGGGCGACCTGCAGGACCGCCTCGGCGGCCTCAAGCTCAACCTCAGCCGCGAGCTGAGCGCGCCGCAGTCCCAGGACCGCGAAGGCGTGCGCCAGGCCACCCGGCAGGTCAACGAGCTGCTGGAACAGCGCGCCCAGCGCTCGGACGGCAGCCTCGACGCCAACTTCCGCCTGCGCCTCAACGAGCCGGTGCGCAGCCGCTTCAGCCTCGAAGGCCTGGAGTCGCTGGAAGCCATCCAGCGCTCGGGCAAGGAAACCCTGCTGTTCAGCGCCGGCCGCCAGCTCGCCGAACCGGCCGCGGTGGTACTGGACGACGGCATGAGCACCGAGCAGGTGCTGCGCCGCTTCAACGCCACGCTGGGCCAGGCCGGAATTCGCGCCGAACTCGATAGCGACGGCGCGCTGAAGTTCTCCGCCCCCGAGGCCGACTGGCAGCAGCTCAAGGGCCAGCTGGCGGTGCAGGGCGAGGGCAAGCTGTTCGCCAAGGGCAGGAACACCCGGCTGAAAAGCCAGGAAGAAGGGCTGCTGGCGTTCCCCACCGAGGTCAAGACCGATGCCTTCCGTGAACAGCGCCAGCTGCTCGACTCGGTGGTGTCGGCGCTGGATCGCATCGGCGGCCTGCGCGACCAGCTGCGCCATCGCCAGGACGACATCCGCGACTTCCTCGACCGCCACGCCAGCGAGGATGAGCGCGAATGGGCGCATACCTTCGCCGCGTCCATGCTCGATCGCATGGGGCGCAGTGCCACGCACTACAGTGCGGCAGCGCAAACGGTGGTGGCCCAGGCCAATCTCAGCCGCTTCGCGGTGGTCAGCCTGCTGGCGTGAGTGCTGCGTGATCAGCCATGTGCGGCTCTGGTAGGGCGCATAACGCGCCAGCGTTATCCGCCGCGCGGTTTGCGGCGGATAACCTGTTCCAGGTTATGCGCCCTACAGGCCTAACCCTCTCCCGGAGGGAGAGGGGACCGTTCGGTGCAGGAGGAAACCACAGCGTCAGCCGGCACGGACAGCTCCCTCTCCCTCTGGAGCGGGGCGCGCAGCCAGGGCTGGGGTGAGGGGAAAGGCCAGCACCGTGCTTGCAAGATGGCTTTTCTAAAAACAACAAAAAGGCGGAGCCCAGCTCCGCCTTTTGTATTCTCATCGGGGCCGATCACGCCAGCTTCAGCAGCCCCATGCCCAGCACCAGCATCGCCAGGCCGACCCAGCCGCGCCACACCAGGCGCTGGCCGAACAGGGCCCAACCCATGGCGACGGTGGCGAGGATGCCGAAGCCGCCCCAGATGGCGTAGGCCACCGACAGCTCGATGCCGCGTACTGCTTGCGCAAGCGCGGTGAACGCGCCCAGTACGCAGAGGATCGACGCTGCGCCGATCAGGCGCTTGCGGAAGCCGTCGGAGTACTTCAGCAGCAGGTTGGCGATCACTTCCAGGACGATGGCCAGGCCCAGCCAGGCCATCGGAATCAGGTCATGGTTCAGCATGTCACGGCCTCCCCATTCAGAGCGCGGCTGTCTTCACGCTGGCCGGTACGGGTACCGGATTTCACCAGCAGGATGCCGGCGATCATCACGGCCAGGCCCAGGGCCTTGTCCAGGCTCAGGTGCTCGCCGAGGAAGAAGGCGCTGACCAGGGTGATCAGCACGATGCCGATGCCTTCCCACAGGGCGTAGGCCACGCCGACCGGCACGCGCTTGATGGCCAGCGACAGGAAGTAGTACGACAGGCCGATCATCAGGTACATCAGCAGCAGCCCGGCGACCGGGAACAGCGTGTGGGTGAATTTCATCGAGGTGGTGCCGACGACTTCGAAGCCGATGGCGGCAAACAGGTAGATCCAGGAACGCATGGTAAAGCCCTCCCACGGGCAGCCGCGCGCAGTCTCGCTAAGAGCATCCTTGCGGCGGTTTTCGGTTCGGGTTCGGTGGGCCGACTCGGGCAACGGAATCGCTGCGCTGGGCGCCACCAACAGGTGGTTGCCGAAGGGAGGAGCTAGAGGTCGCCGGTCCAGTGACGCTCGCGCGAAACCAGGCGGGAAGTGGGGAGAGGTAGAGCCTTGATGTTCAACATAATGAACATATTGTGCCTTTTTTCCGCTTCACTGGCAAATCAACCCGGTTGATTTTCGTCATGAACGCCCATGAACAGGCGCTTTGCAACCCTGCTGGACCCTGCGTGCTCTCTGGGTTGTGCAATATCTTGTTCACTCTGTTTCTCCTGCGACAGCACGCCACAGGCATGACCTGCGCCAGGCCATTCCGGTCTGCGGCCTGCTAGCATCGAGCATCGATATCCCGTCGGAGACTGTGATGATCGCCCTGCGAGAAGCCTGGAAGGCCGGACTGTTCGGCCGCGAGCACTGGACGCGCAACCTGGTGGCCGGGGTCATAGTCGGGGTGGTGGCGCTGCCATTGGCCATGGCCTTCGCCATCGCCAGCGGAGTGAAGCCCGAGCAGGGCATCTACACGGCGATCTTTGCCGGCGTGCTGGTCTCGCTGCTGGGTGGCAGCCGCGTGCAGATCGCCGGGCCCACCGGCGCGTTCATCGTCATCCTCGCCGGAGTCACCGCCAAGTACGGCGTCGACGGCCTGCAGATTGCCACGCTGATGGCCGGGGCGATCCTCGTGCTGCTGGGCGTCAGCCGCCTGGGCAGCATCATCCGCTTCATTCCCGCGCCGGTGATCGTCGGCTTCACCGCCGGCATCGGGGTGATCATCTGGGTCGGCCAGTGGAAGGACTTCTTCGGCCTGCCGGCGGTGACCGGCGAGCATTTCCACCAGAAGCTCTGGCATCTGCTCCAGGCGTTGCCGCAACTGCACATCGCGACGACGCTGCTGGCATCGCTGAGCCTGGCGCTGGTGCTGTTCTCGCCGCGCATCAAGGGCCTGAGCCGGGTGCCCGGCCCGCTGGTGGCGATGGTGGTGGTGACGGCCATCCAGTCGCTGTTCCATTTCGATGGCGTGGCTACCATCGGCAGCGCTTTCGGCGGTATCCCCCAGGGCCTGCCGAGCTTCAGCCTGCCGCAAGTGACTCTGCCGCGCGTGCTCGAACTGATCGGCCCGGCCTTCGCCATCGCCATGCTCGGCGCCATCGAGTCGCTGCTCTCGGCGGTGGTCGCCGACGGCATGGCCGGCACCCGCCACGACTCCAACCAGGAGCTGATCGGCCAGGGCATCGCCAACCTGGTCACCCCGCTGTTCGGCGGCATCGCCGCCACCGGCGCCATCGCCCGTACCGCGACCAACATCCGCAACGGCGGCAACAGCCCGCTGGCCGGCGTCACCCACGCCGCGACCCTGGTGCTGATCCTGCTGTTCCTCGCGCCGCTGGCGTCGAACATCCCGCTCTGCGCACTGGCGGCGATCCTCTTCGTGGTGGCCTGGAACATGAGCGAGGCGCGGCACTTCCTGTTCATGCTCAAGCGTGCGCCGCGCGCCGACGTGGCCATCCTGCTGGTGACCTTCCTGCTCACCGTGTTCAGCGACCTGGTGATCGCGGTGAACATCGGCGTGATCCTCGCCATGCTGCACTTCCTGCGGCGCATGGCGTCCTCGGTGGAAGTCCACGCCGACGACGGCCCGGAGCTGGACGTCGAACTGCGTGGCCGCGGCCTCGGTGAGCTGCCGCCCGGCGTGCTGGTCTACAGCATCGAGGGGCCGCTGTTCTTCGGCGCGGCGGAAACCTTCGAGCGCGCCCTGGCCAAGACCCACACCGACCCCAAGGTACTGATCATCCGCCTGCGCCATGTGCCGTTCATGGATATCACCGGTCTGCAGACGCTGCAGGAAGTGATCGAACAGCTGCAGCGGCGCGGCATCGAGGTGCGCCTGTGCGAGGCCAATGCACGGGTGCTGGGCAAGCTGCGCAAGGCGGGGGTGCTGGAGGAGATCGGCGCGGGGTATCACCCGGATTTCCCGGCGGCGTTGTCCGCTGCCAGCGCCGAGGCTGCCGGCGAATCACGGACGTAGGATGGGTGGAGCTTGCGATACCCATGCTGTTGCTGCGCAGAAATGATGGGTATCGCTGCGCTCCACGCCATCCTACGTCGACATTCTCGTGGCGCTCCGTCATTGCGCAGGGCTGGTCCAGGGAGAGAAAAGCCACCGCGGCGTACTAACAGGCGACGTAGGAGCGGACTCCGTCCGCGATAGCTTCGCAACGCGCCGGATGCCGATCGCGGACGGAGTCCGCTCCTACGCATCGATCAGTCCCGTAGGGCGCATAACGCCCCTGGCGTTATCCGCCGATGGCGGATAACCCGTTCCGGGTTATGCGCCCTACAACAGGATCACCCCTGCATCAGCTCCGCCAGCAACTCTTCTTTCAATGTCGTCAGCCGCGAATGCCCACGCTCCCGCGGATGCGGCAGGTCCACGCGGACCTCATGGCGAATCCGCCCCGGCCGCGCGTCCATGACGATCACCCGGTCGCCCAGGTACAGCGCCTCTTCCACGTCGTGGGTCACCATGATCATGGTGCTGCGCTGCTGCACCCAGATGCGTTGCAGCTCGTGTTGCAGGCGCACGCGGGTGAGGGCGTCGAGGGCGCCGAAGGGCTCGTCCAGCAGCAGCACCTTGGGCCGGGTGATCAGCGCGCGGGCGATGGCGGCGCGCTGGGCCATGCCGCCGGAGAGCTGGTGCGGGTAGGCCTGCTCGAAGCCGGTCAGCCCCACCAGTTCCAGGTGGTCGGCGACCAGTTCGCGCTTCTCGGCGCGAGTCAGCTTCTGTTTCTTCAATGCCAGGGCGACGTTCTGCTCCACGGTCTTCCAGGGGAACAGGCGGTGGTCCTGGAACACGATGCCGCGTTCCAGGCCCGTGCCGGTCACCGTCTGGCCGTCGAGCAGGATGCGCCCGCTGTAGTCGTTTTCCAGGCCGACGATCAGCCGCAGCAGCGAGGATTTGCCGCAGCCGCTGGCGCCGACGATGCTGACGAACTCGCCGGGGCGCACCGCCAGATCGATGTTCTGCAGCACCGGCAGGCTGCGGCCGTCGATGGAATAGGCCTTGCTCAGGCCCTGGATGGCCAGTGCGCCGTGTTGCGCCTGCTGGGCCGGAAGGAGGGCGGGATCGAGGATCGCGTTCATGGTCTGGGCACTCATGGCAAAGGGGTCAGCGCAGGTTGCGCCAGCGCAGCAGGTGGCGCGCGGCGCGGGCGAACAGCTGGTTCATGGCGTAGCCGAGCAGGCCGATGCTGAGCACGCCGATCACCACGATCTCCATGCGCGAGCCGGTCTCGGCGTTCATCATCAGGTTGCCCAGGCCCATGCCGGTGGAGAGGAACAGCTCGCAGCCCACCGAACTGACCCAGGCGAAGGCCAGCGCGTGCAGCACGCCGTTGCTCAGGCTCGGCAGCGCGCCGGGCAGCAGCACTTCGCGGAACTGCTGCCAGGGGCCGAAGGCATACAGCCGGCCGACTTCGCGGTAGCGCTTCTCCACGTCGCGGAAGCCCTCGAAGGCGTTCAGCGTCATCGGGTAGAAGGCGGCGAGGCTGACGATCAGTACCTTGGACGGCTCGCCGCTGCCGAACCACAGGGCGATCAGCGGGATCAGGCCGAGAATCGGCACCTGGCGGATCGTGTGGTAGAGCGGCGCGAATAGCCGCTCCAGGGGCTTCGACAGCGCCATGCCGGCGCCCAGCGCGAAGCCGGCGAGCACGCCCAGCAGCAGGCCGAGGCAGGTGCGTTGCAGGCTGGCGCTGACGCTCAGCCACAACTCACCAGTACGGATCAGCTCGACGAAGCCGGCGCCGATGCGCTCCAGCGGCACGAAGGCATAGGCAGCGCTGGCGCCCTGTTGCGACTGCCAGTGCCAGGCGGCGATCAGCAGCGCCGGCAGCAGCAGCCCGCGCAGCTTGCTGAGGTGTCGGATCATGGTGTCGGTCTCCAGCGCAGCAGGCGCTTCTCCAGCAGGCGGAAGGCGAAATCGAGGACGAAGCCGATGGCCCCGGTGACCACCACGCCGACCATCACGATGTCGATGCGCAGCATCTGCCGGCTCAGCTCGATCATCTGCCCCAGACCGCTGTCGGCGGCGAGCAGTTCGGCGGCCACCAGCACCATCCAGGCGCGGCTCAGGCTGATGCGCAGGCCGGTGACGATGGGCGGCGCGGCGGCGGGGAAGGCGACGTCGCGCAGCAGGCTCCACAGCGGCAGGCGGTACACGCTGGCGACCTCGAAATAGCCACGCGGGATACCCTTCACGCCCTCGCTGGCGGCCAGCGCCACGGGGAAGAAGGCGGCCTTGGTGACGATGAGGATCTTGAAGGTCTCTTCCACGCCGAAGAACAGGATGAACATCGGGATCAGCGCGATCGACGGCACCTGGCGCAGGGTGTGGAACAGCGGCGCGCAGTAGGCTTCCACGGTCTTCGACAGGGCCATGGCGGTGCCGAACAGCAGCCCGCCGATGGCGCCGATGGAGAAGCCGATGGCCAGCCGCGACAGACTGTTGGTCACGTGCTCGCGCAGCTCGCCGCTGGCCAGCAGGTCCTGGAAGCTGAGCCAGACTTCCGCCGGCGGCACCAGCAGCTGCGGCGGGAACCAGCCGGCGCGGGCGGCGACGAACCAGGCCAGCAGCAGGAGCAGCGGCGAGGCGAACCAGCTCAGGCGATCGAGTGTGCGGCTCATGGCTCAGCCCTCCTGGCCGAGCAACGGCTCGGCGCTCTGACGGCGCAGCTTGCGTTGCCAGCAGAACAGCGCGGCCAGCAGCACCAGGGGAATCCAGCAGAGGAACAGGTTGCCCAGCCCGACGAAGTGGCTGATCGCCCCGCCCAGCAGCGCGCCGGAAAAACTGCCGGACATGGAGGCGAGGTTGAACAGCCCGGAAATCTTGCTCTTGTCCATGGCGTGCTCGCCCAGCTGGGCCATGTTCACCAGATGGATCAGCGCGGCCGCCGCACTGAGCAGCACCCCACCCAGGGCCAGCAGCCAGTAGTCACGCGCGATGCCGAGCAGCAGCAGGGCGGCCAGTGCGGCTGACAGGCTGCCGATGTAGGCCAGGCGCCGGCCGCTGCGTTCGATCAGGTAGCCGAAGCCGAACAGCCCAAGCACCGAGGCCAGCCCCTGGATCATCACCAGGCTCACTGCCTGGCCTTGGGAGAGGCCGGCGACTTCCATCGCCAGCAGCAGGATGAAGGTGCCGAACAGCGCGCTGGTGGCGGCGCTGAGCAGTTCGATCAGGCAGCTCTCGGCGATCTCGACATTGGCCAGCATGGCGCCGACCTGTTGCAGCAATCCTCCGGTGGCGGCGGCCACCGGCACATCGTCGCTGGGTGCTTCGCCTTCCCAGAAGCCGAGGCTGTAGAAGGCCATCAGGCCGAAGCACAGGCCGATGGCGGCAAAGCCCCAGGTGAAGCTCGCCGCAGCGCTCAGCCAGTTGCCCAGCAGCGGTCCGAGCAGGCCCATGCCCAAGGTCAGCGAGCCGCGGTACCAGCCGGCCTTGTCGTTGCCGATGCGCTTGAGCTGACGGAGGAAGGCGCTGTTCATGGCGACGATGCGGAACGGGATGCACAGGCCGATCAGCAGGCGGGCAAAGGCCAGCCACAGCCAGCCGCCCAGCAGCGGGATGGCCAGGTTCAGCAGCATCGGCCCGAGGCTGGCGAGGAAGTACATCCGGCGCGCACCGAAGCGGGCGATGACGAAGCCGGCGGGCAGGGTGAGGATCACCATGCCGAGCGCTTCCATGGCCGAGATGATGCCGATCTGCATGGCGTTGGCGCCGATGCTGATGGCGTAGAGCGTGGTGACGATCTTCGCCATGCCGATGGTGGCGCCGCTGAACGCCGCCAGCAGCATGAAGTTGAGGAGGAAGGCGGCGGGCCGCGCCGGGCTAGATGGCGACATCGATCTTCCCCAGCAGGGCTTCCAGCGGGCGCGGGTCGATCCAGTGGTCGACGTCGAAGTGCTCGCCGATGAATTCCCAGCGTTGCAGGAACTGCGTGAGGTCGCGCAGGGCGTTGAGCGAGCGCTCTGCCAGGTTGGTCTGCAGGCGCAGGTGCGCGTCCTCGCCGTAGGCGCTGGCTACCCAGAACTCGCTGGTGTTCAGCTCGCGGGCGAGGAAGCGGCGGGTCTCCTCCGGGTGCGCCCAGGCCCATTGCTCGGCGCGCAGTACCGTGTCGAGCACCAGCACGGCGGCATCGAAGTGTTCGTCCAGCAGTTGCTGGTCGACGGTCAGGGTGCGCGGCGTGCCGATGTTGGAACGCACCAGCGGCTCGGGGTGCGAGCCGACGTCCAGCACCACATGCAGGCCGAACTCGTGGGCCAACTGCAGGCCGTGGGCGCCCTTGAGGAAGATGGCGTCGATGTCGCCGCGCAGCAGGCCGATCAGCTCGTTGTTGCGCTGCACCACGCGGTTGCCCTTGAGTGCCACCTGGGCGCCGAACACATGGCGCACAGGGTCGTCGCTGAAGGTGCCGCCGTAGGGGTAGTCCACCAGTTCGACGTCGCGCACTTCCAGGCCTTCCAGGCGCAGGGCGTTTTCCAGGCCGCGCAGGGACTGGGCGCGGGTGAAGTCGATCTGCACGTTGGCCCACTTCGGCAGGCCGAAGCGCCGATGGCGCAGGTCGCGGATGCTGCGCACGCCGCTGTCCGGCGCGCTGACGATGAGCTGCACCTCGTCGCTCCACGACAAGCCGATCACCCGCGTGCGCGCGCCGCTGGCGCGGGCCCAGATGGCCGGGATGTTGCCGCCGTGGCGCACGGAGTAGGGCAGGTGGTGGTCGAAGTGCGCCTCGCGCACCTCGCGCTCGGAGGACTCGCGCAGCGACTGGATGCGCGTGCCGAACGGGCGGAAGGCCTGGGCCAGGCGCCCGGATTCGACGGCGATGCCGAGGCCCGTGGGAACGGGGCTGTGGGTGTACCAGAGGGTTTCCAGCGGTGTGCTCATGGGTGTCCGTCGGGGAGGAAAGCCCCCGCGCCGTCGCGCGGGGGCCAGGTCGGGAAACAGAGGGAAGCGCCCTCGTGACGTTGATCAGCCGGTTTTCTGCGCGAGGCGGCTGCGCAGGGCTTCCAGCGGGCGCGGGTCGATCCACTCGCGCACGTCGAAGCGCGCCGGGATGAAGTTCCAGCGCTGCAGGAAGTCGGTGAAGTCCTGCAGGGCGAGGATCGAGCCTTCGTCGAGGTTGGTGCGCAGGCGCAGGTGGGCGTCCTCGCCATAGGCGGTGGCGACCCAGAACTCGCTGCTGTTGGTTTCCCGCGCCAGGTAGCGGCGGGTGTCGTCCGGGTGCTGGTGCGCCCAGTCCTCGGCGCGCAGGACCGAGGCGAGGATCGCGGTGGCGGCGTCGGGGTGCTGCTCCAGCAGGTTGAGGTCGACGCTCAGGGTGCGCGGCGTGCCGTTGTTGGCGCGGATCAGCGGCTCGGGGTGCGCGCCGGTGTCGATCACCGTGTGCAGGCCGAACTGCTGCGCCAGCTGCACGGCGTGGGCGCCCTTGAGGAAGATCGCGTCCACCTCGCCGCGCAGCAGCCCGACCAGTTCCGGGTTCTGGCTGCGCCGACGGCTGCCGCCGTGGCCGGTGATGCCGACGATGTTGCCCGGCGCCTCGTCGCTGAAGGTGCCCTTCAGGCCGAAGTCCACCAGCTCCAGGTCGCGCACTTCCAGGCCTTCCAGGCGCAGGGCGTTCTCCAGGCCGCGGATGGCCTGGGCGCGGGTGAAGTCGATCTGTGCACCGCTCCAGTCCGGCAGGCCGAAGCGCCGGCCATTGAGGTCGCGCACGGTGCGGATGCCGCTCTCGGCGGTGGTCAGGATCAGCTGCGCCTCATCGGCCCAGGACAGGCCGATCACGCGGGTCTCGCGGCCGCTGGCGCGGGCCCAGATGGCCGGGATATTGCCGCCGTGACGCACCGAGTTCTGCAGGGTGTGGTCGAAGTGCGACTCGCGCACCGCCTGGTCGGCGGACTCGCGCAGCGACTTGATCTGCGTGCCCTGCTCGGCGAGGGATTCTTCCAGCCAGCCTTTCTGCACGGCGATGCCAAGGCCGGTGGGGACCGGGCAACGGGTGTACCAGAGGGTATCGAGGGGACGGGACATGTGCAGCTCCTTGTGGGTCAGGCGCGGGCCTTGAGTTCGTGGACGTCGGCGCGTTTGCCCTGCACCAGCGGCAGGACTTCCTGGCCGATGCGCAGGGCTTCTTCCAGGTGCGGATTGCCGGCGAGGATGAAGGTGGAGAAGCCGGCGTCGCGGTATTCGGCGAGGCGCTCGGCGACGTTCTCGTGGCTGCCCACCAGGCCGATGGTCGGCCCCGGTTTGGCCTTGCCGAAGCCGGCCCAGAGGTTGGGGCCGAGGATCAGGTCGTCGAAGCGCTCGACGTTCTGGTGGTAGGCGGTCTGCCGCGCGGCACCGACGGAATCCGAGCCGGTGGCGAAGTTCTTGATGAAGGCGCTGGTGCGCGCATCGATGCGCTCGTACTGGCGGCGCAGCTCGCTCCAGGCGGCCTCTTCGGTCTCGCGGGCGAACAGGTCGATGCGGATGCCGAAGCGGATCTCGCGGCCCTGCTTGTCGGCCAGCTCGCGCACGCGCTCCAGGTGCGGCTTGAGCTTGTCGATGGGCTCGGCCCAGTTGAGGTAGACGTCGGCGTGCTTGGCTGCGACGTCCAGTGCGGGGTCGGAGAAGCCGGAGAAGTACACGCCCGGTTTACGCACGTTGCGCAGCGCGATCGGCAACGAACCGTTCTCCAGCTGGTAGATGTCGCCCTGGTAGGAGAACTGCTCGTTCTTCCACAGGCCGTCGATGATGTCGAGGAACTCGCCGGTGCGCTGGTAGCGCTTGTCGTGCTCGAGGAAGTCGCCGTTGGCGCGCTGGCTGGCGGGGTTGCCGCCGGTGATGATGTTCCACTCCAGGCGGTCGCGGGACAGGTGCTGGAGGATCGCGGCCTGCTGGGCGGCGTAGGCCGGCAGGGTCCAGGCAGCCTGGAAGGCGATGAGGAACTTGATCCGGCGGGTCTCGCGGGCCAACGCGGCGGCGGCGATCCACGGCTCCGGCCCGGTGGGCAGCAGCGCGCCCTCGAAGCCGGCGATCTCGGCGGCCTTGGCGACCTGGGCGATGTAGTCGATGTAGGTGAAACCGTCCGGCTCGCCGTTGGGCAGGCGGCCCGGGGCGATGTTGCCGGGCCGTTCGATGTGGCTGCCACGGTTGTTCTTGTCCGAGGCGAGATAGGGACCGTCGCTGCCCAGCGGCAGTCGCCAGAAGAATTCGGTGCTCATGGGCTTGCTCCTTTGCATGGCGGGGCAGCGTCGTGCTGCTCGTGCAGGGTCTTGAGCAAGGGCTGTGCCCAAAGCCTGCAGGCCAGGCGGGGCGCGGCTTTCGAGCTGGCGTGCTGCTGTGGCAGCAGGGCGTTTGTCTGTACAGCAGCAGTGGGTCAGCAGGGGATGCTGGGCGGGCAGCAATTTCGCCTGTCCGGCCTGGATTTCTGCTGCCTTTCGTGAGCAAGTAGTTGATTGGTATGGCTATTTTTTACTGGCACAAGTCCTGCTCAGGCAGTGGAACACCGCCATGCGGTTCATCCATCCCCGACTGCCAGGAGGCACTCCATGTCCACCCTCGATCCCCGACTCGCCAGCCAGCTCGAACAGGTCCGCCGCGACTTCGCCAAGGCCTTCCGCGTGCTCAAGGAAAGCCGCACCCTTACCGCCACCAACACCTACCAGGCCTACGTGCGGGTGCCGGACAGTGACCAGGTGATCGCCGTCCACGCGCCCAACCCCTGGGCCGACGACCAGGAAATCCGCGCGGTGGTCGCCACCTATGACGGCGAGGTGATCCTCGACGAAAGCATCCCCGGCGCGACCCCGCTCAGCGGTCGGGGCGCCGGCGGCAACGGCAAGCGCTACGCGGCGATCTTCCAGGCGCGCCCGGAGGTGAACGTGGTGATCCACGTGCACACCGCCTACCTCGGCGGCTGGGCCAGCGCCCACCGCCTGCTGCCGATCCGTTACGCCGCCTCCCAGCGCGTGACCCTGGCCCGCGAGCTGCCGATCTACATCGACCGCCGCCAGCCCGAGCCGCTGTTCATCCTCGACAGGCTGGCCGAGAACCCGCACACCCCGGCCATCCTCGAAGCCAACGGCGGCGCGACCTTCTGGGGCGACGACCTGATCAAGGCGTCCAAGCTGATCCTGCTGCTGGAGGAGGGCGCCTACTTCCAGGGCCTCGCCGAAAGCCTCGGCGGCTCGAAGGAATTCGGCCCCGGCGTGCTGGAGCAACAGTGGAAGATGACCGGCCTCTGGGAGCAGGGCCAGAAGCTGCTGGGTGCGGCGGCCTGAGTTTCTTCACGGCATGAAAAAGCCCTCTTGCGAGGGCTTTTTCATGGCTGCGAATGGGTGGTCTTTTCGCAGGGGCGAGCTTGCTCGCGAACAGATTCCGCAGCGGGGTTTGTTCGCGAGCAAGATCGCTCCTACAAATCCGCACTCAGCCGCTGGTGCGCCTGCGGGCCGCACGTTCGAAAACACTTTCCGCCCACTGGTTCAGGCTCTTGCCGGAGGCCTTTGCCGCAATGGCGGCGGCAGCGTGAACCTCTGGGCGGATGCGCAGCATGATCTTGCCCGACGCAGGCTTTTCCGGCTCGACACCGCGCTCCGCGCAATCGCTGAGGTAGTCTTCCACCGCTTCCTGCAAGGCGGCATGCAAGCCGCCAACACTGTCGGCGTGGAAGCTGATGATGTCGTGCACCCCCAGCAACCGACCCACGAACAGGTCGTCGCGCTCGTCGAACTCGATGCGGGCGGTGTAGCCCTTGTAGGTCATGCGGCTCATGCTTTCACTCCAGCCCGGCGCAGGAATTCGCGGGCTTCCTCGACCTGGTAACGCTTGGCTTCCTTGCCCGGATGCGGGCGATGGCAGCGCCAGGTCTGCCCTTGCAGAACCAGCCGTACTCGCGACCCTTCACGCTCTTCCACGCTGCCGCCCAGATGCACGACCAGGGCTTCGATGTCGGTAAAGACTATCGACGCACTGGTTGGCGTGCGAAAGATCATGGCGAGGGTTTTGCGGTGGTGGTTCTGCATCCAAAAATGCTATCTCAATATGATAGCACCGAGTGGTTGTCATTTCCTCGGGGTGGGCCGGCCGCCTCGGATGCTTTCGTGGGAGAAAGCTCGCTCCTGCACAGACCTATACTCCAGGCTTTCCGGCGCGCCTTCGTAGGATGGCGTGGAGCGAAGCGATACCCATCGTGTTTTGCCCGGCCACGGCTGATGGGTATCGCAAGCTCCACCCATCCTGCGAAAAGCATGAGTGTGGCTTCCTGTGGGTTCAGGCGGTGACCGGCGGCTCTGCCGCGCGCCAGCGCAACCCCAGGGGCAGCAGGAACAGCGGCAGCAGGCTGGCGACGATCAGCACGGCGAAGAACGGCAGGCGCGAGGGCAGGCTGAACAGCGGGAACAGCAGCACCGGGCCGAGGAACATCGACAGGTACAGCGCCTGTTCGGCCACGCCGCCGGCACCCATCACGTCGCCGCCACGGCTCATGCGCGGGATGCTGGTGAACACCCAGGCGACCACGAAGCTGCCGAAGAAGCCCTGGACGATCTTCGCCACGATGGCGGTGCTCGGCGCGATGCCGGGGATGAACACCACGACCTCCAGTACCACGCCGATCAGCGCGCCGCCGACCACCGCCAGCGGGCCGAGGAAGCGCAGGTTGAGCACGAAGCCGGCCAGCAACCCGGCCAGCACGCTGGAGAGGATGCCGATGGTGGAGATCACGCCGATGGTCGCGGGCGCCACCCCCAGGCCGTGGATGAAGTAGTCCGGGGTGATGGTCACCAGGCCCAGGGCAACGGTCAGTGGCGCGCCCACCGCCAGCGCCAGGCGCAGCACCGAGGGTTCGGCATACAGGCGCAGGGTCTGGCGCAGGGAGTGGCGTTCGCTGCGGCTGGCGAGGTTGACCGCCGGCAGCAGCGGGGTGGCCAGCAGGAGCACCAGCAGCACCGCCGCATGGCCGCTGAAGGCGGTGCGCCATTCGCCGTGCTGGCCGCCGACATAGGGCGCCACGGCGAAGATGGCGATGGCACCGCCCAGCGGCGACGCCACCGACCAGAACGCCAGCGCCGTGGTGCGACGACGGCCTTCGGTGGTGTGTACCAGCAGCGCCAGCGCGGCGAGCACCACGCTGATGTAGCCGGCGCCTTCGACCACGCGCAGGGCAATCAACGTGGCGAAGTCTTCGCTGCGGCTGGCCAGGTAGCTGCACGCTGCCGCCAGCAACAGGCCGAAGACGATGGCGCGGCGTTCGCCGACCCGCGCCACGATCCAGTTGACCAGGGGCGAGGCGAGGGCGGCGACCACCGCCACCGCCGACACCACCCAGCTGGCCCGCGAAGGGCTGACCGAGAAGGCGTTGGCGACGTCGGCGACCAGCAGGATGGTCTTGCCGTGGCACGCCGCGATGATCACGGCGAAGGCCAGGGTGAGCAGGATCGAGGGCCAGCTTCCGGCACGCATCGGGAAATCCTCTTGAAGGGGGAAGCGGCGCCTCAGCGCCGCGAAATGTTCAGGACCTGGAGTTCGCTGAAGGCTTCGTAGCCGCGCTGGCCGCCCTCGTAGCCGAGGCCGCTCCACTTGTGCCCGCCCTTGGGCGCGCCGGGCTGGATATGGCCGTGCTGGTTGACCCAGGCCAGACCCGCTTCCAGTCGTGCGGCGATGGCTTCGCCGTGCGCCAGGTCGCGGGTCCACACCGAGGCGCCGAGGCCGTATGGGCTGGCATTGGCCTGGGCGATGGCGTCTTCCACATCGTCGAACGGGATGACCGGCAGCACCGGGCCGAACTGTTCCTCGTCCACCAGCGCGACGCCGGCAGCGATGCCGCTGACCAGGGTCGGCGGGTAGAAGTAGCCGGGACCATCCGCTTGTGCGCCGCCGCTGTGGATGCGCGCGCCACGTGCTCTGGCGTCTTCCACCAGGGCGATGACCCGCTCCAGTTGCTGCGGATTGGTCAGCGGGCCGAGCTCGGTCTGCGGGTCCAGGCCGTGGCCGAGGCGGGTGCGCTGTGCGCGTTCAGCCAGGGCGGCCAGCAGCAGCTCGAACAGACTGGTGTGGACGTACAGGCGCTTGATCGCGAAGCACACCTGGCCGCTGTTCCAGAAAGCGCCCCAGAACAGCGGCTCGACGATGGCGTCGAGATCGGCGTCCTCCAGCACCAGTGCCGCGTCGTTGCCGCCCAGCTCCAGGGTCAGGCGCTTGAGGTCGTCGGCCGCGCGGGCATACAGGCGCTTGCCGGTGGCGACGCTGCCGGTGAAAGTCACGTGGCGCACGGCCGGATGGCGCGCCAGGTGCTCGCCGACCTCGCCGGCGCCGGCGATCACGTTGAGCACGCCAGCGGGGAACACATCGGCCAGCAGACGCGCCAGCAGCAGCGTGGACAGCGGCGTGTGTTCGGACGGCTTGGCCACCACGGTGTTGCCCGCGTGCAGGGCCGGCGCGATCTTCAGCACCAGCAGGATCAGCGGGACGTTCCACGGGGTGATGGCGGCGACCACGCCCAGCGGCCGGCGGCTGATCTTCACCAGTCGCTCGCCGTCGTCGCGCAGCTCCGTGTCGGCAGGCAGGTCGAGGTGCGCGTGGTGCTCGAAGGTGGCGGCGACGCCGGCCACTTCCTCCAGGGTCGAGCGCAGTGGACGGCCCTGTTCGCGGGTGATCAGTTCGGCCAGCGCCTGGGCGTTCTCGCGCACGCGCTCGGCGGCGCGCGCCAGGCTCTGGCGGCGGCCATCGAAGTCGGCGGCCCAGGCCGGGAAGGCCCGGCTTGCGGCTGCCACCGCCTGGTCGACCTGTTCCAGGCTGGCGCGGGCGGCTTCGCCGACCAGTTCTTCGCTGGCCGGGTCGATGACCCGGTCGTAGTGCGCGGCCGCCTGCGGGCGGCCATCGATCAACAGTTCATGACGGGACATGGCGGGCTCCTCAGGCACCGCCCAGGATGGCGTCGGCGATCTTCTCGGCGAGCATCAGGGTCGGCAGGTTGGTGTTGGCGGTGGGAATCACCGGGATGATCGAGGCGTCGGCGACCCGCAGGCCCTCGACGCCGTAGACGCGGCCGGCGCTGTCGACCACCGCTTGGGGATCGTTGGCGGCGCCGATGCGGCAGGTGCCGCTGGGGTGCCAGACGCCACCGATGTTCCGGCGCAGGTAGGCCTCCAGGGCGACGTCGTCATTGAGCAGCGCATCGAGTTTCGGCCCGCCCGGCTGAGGCACGGCAAAGGGAGTGAGCGCCAGTTGCAGCTCGTAGCGCGCCAGCACCGGATGCTTGAACAGCCGCTGGATGATGCGCAGCGCTACGCGGGCGCGTTGCAGGTCGCGCGGATCGGAGAGCAGGTTGAAGTCGACCTGGGGCGGGCTTGCCGGGTCGCGGTCACGCAGGGTCAGGCGGCCGCTGGAGCTGGGCTTGTTGATCCAGAACAGCGCGTGGGCGACGCCGCGCTCGGCGTCTGCGCCGACCGCCAGGTAGAGGTCCGATGGCGTCTGCGGATCGACGCCCGACGACACGCGGATGCCGAGCTGGTGCGAGGTGCCGGGGCGCGCCAGCACGGCATCGGAACGGGCCGCGTCGCTGAGCGTGGCGAAGGTGCCCAGCGAGCTGTGCTCCCACAGGTTGCCGCCGACGCCGGGGCGATCGGCGAGCACCTCGATGCCCAGTTCCTGCAACTGGCTGGCCGGGCCGATGCCGCTGCGCAGCAGGATGGCCGGGGAGTGCAGGGCGCCGGCGGCGAGGATGACTTCGCCGGCCTGGACGGTGATGCGCTCGCCATCGCGCAGCAGTTCGACGCCGGTGATGCGCTGGCCGTCGCGCTGCAGGCCGAGCACCTGGCTGTCGGTCCACAGCGTCAGGTTGGGCCGTGCGCGCACCTGTTCGTTGAGGTAGCCGCGGGCAGCGGAGACGCGCTGGCCATGTTCGAGGTTCACCGCCGGGGCGAAGTAGCCGTCGTCGAACACGCCGTTCTGGTCGCCGATGTCGCGTAGGCCTTCGGCTTGCAGCGCGGAGACCACGGAGCGGGTGAAGGGGGTCCAGTCGCCGGTGGCGACACGGCTGATCGGGATCGGCCCGTTGTGGCCATGCAGCGGGCCGGCGTAGTCGGTGTCGCGTTCGAGCTTGCGGAAGTAGGGCAGCACGTCGTCCCAGCCCCAGCCTGCGGCGCCCAGCGCCGCCCACTGGTCGTAGTCGCGCGGCAGGCCGCGGTTGGCCACCAGCACGTTGACGCTGGAGCCGCCGCCGAGCACGCGGGCCTGTTCGAGGTAGCGCTCGGGGCGCTCGACGCCTGCGGGCTGCGCGCCGTGGCGCACGCTCAGGTCCGGCCAGAAGTAGCGCTCGCGCAATTCCAGGCGCAGGCGGAAGGGATTGTGGCCGTCGAGGATTTCCGCTGGCGTGGCTTGCGGCGGGGTGTCCGGCCCGGCTTCGATGAGCAGGACGCGGCGCCGCGGGTCGGCAGACAGCCGGCTGGCGAGCACGCTGCCGGCGCTGCCGCCGCCAACGATGAGATGGTTGTAATGGTTGGTGGTCATGTTGTCTCCCGGCCCGACGCTCCCGCGCCGGGCACGCGCAGGGTGATCAGAAGCCGACGGAGATGCCGGCGACCAGGGCGCGCGGGGCGCCCTTGTAGTACTTGGGCGCGCCGTAGAAGTCGCCGTCGGCCGGGTCGGCGGAGACCGTCCCCGAGTTCACGCCCGACAGGTAGTGCTTGTCGAAGACGTTGTTGAGGTTGAGCGTCAGGGTGGTTTCCTTCAGCGCGCTGCCCAGGTCCTTGAGGCGGTAGCCCAGGTTGGCGTCGAACACGGTGTAGCCGCCGATCTTCTCGTTGTTCGCCAGGTCGCCGTAGAAGCTGCCGGTGTGGCGGCCGAGGAAGTTGGCGTAGAAGGTCTGGTTGTCGTAGCCGATGCCGGCGCTGAACAGGTTGCGCGGGGTGTCGTAGAGCTGGTTGCCCTTGGTGTCGAGGCTGGCGCCGCCGGCGCTGTAGTCGTCGTCCTGGGTGGAGCGCAGGTAGGTCCAGGAGGCGAAGTAGTTGAAGTTCGAAGGCAGCAGGCCGTTGAGCGAGAGTTCCAGGCCCTTGGTGGTGACGTCGCCGGCGTTGAAGTAGGAGGTGACGCCGGAGACTTCCTCGAACGCCGCCTGGCGGTCCTTGAACCGGTCGTAGAACAGTGCGGCGCTGAGCAGTACGTCGTCGGTGCTGTAGCGCCAGCCGATCTCCTGGTTCCAGGTGACTTCCGGCTTCTGCTTGTCGCCGCCATCGGCCCGGCCATAGACCGAGGCCACCGCCGGGGTGCGCATGTTCGAGGTGGTGTTGTAGTAGAGCTGCTGCTGCCCATCGAGCTGGTAGCTCAGGCTCAGGCTGGGCAGGAAGCGGTTGTAGTCGGCGCTGCCCTTGAAGCCGGTCAGGCGGTCGTCACCCTTGTTTTCGGTGTGCTGCCAGGCCAGGCCGCCGGTGAGGACGAGCTGCGAGGTGATGTCCCAGGTGTCCTGCAGCCAGAGCTTCTGGGTGGTGATCTCGTTGCGCTGGTCGGTGAAGTAGATGGCGTTGCCGTCGCCGTCGCGCAGCTTGTGGCTGCCGTCGATGCCGGCGGGCTTGCCGTTGCCCTTGATCTCGACCACCGGGAACTGGTTGCGCGCGTGGGTGTAGTCGGTCCACAGGCCCAGCTGCAGGGTGTGGTCGTCGTTGATCAGGAAGTCCAGGGTGTTGGTGGAGCCGATGCGGTACTGCGTCGGGTAGACGCTCAGCGCGCCGGTCACCAGCGGGTCGATCTGGTCGCCATCGCGATTGAGGTCGGCGTTGACGTTGTTCTCGTTGACCGGCACCACGGCCACGGCGGCGGTGCCGTCGGTGACGCGGACGAAGTACGGGTCGACCTTCAGCTGGACCTTGTCGGACAGGTTGAACAGCCCGTTGAGCGCGTAGGTCTGGATCTTGAAGTCGGCGCGCGAGGCCGCTGCGCTCTGGCCGGGAACGGTGACGTCGGGGACGCCGTTGGTGCCGTTGCCTTTGGTGGGATAGATGTCCCGCGGGTAGCCCTGGTCGTACTTGTTGGCGCGGTACTCGGCGAGTGTCGGGTGGTTGTAGCTGTTGGTGCGCATCAGGAAGCTGGAGAACAGGCCGTTGATGCGGTTGCCGTTGCCCCATTCGTACTGCAGGTTGCCCTCGTAGCGGTTGGAGGACAGCTCGCCGCCACTGTTGTCCCAGAGGTCGGCGGTGGTGCGCGAGGCCGAGAGCCAGGCGGAGAAGCCGTCCACTTCGCCGGTATTCACTCGCGCGAAGGTGCGGAACAGGTTGTCGCTGCCGACGTTCTGCTTGACCAGCAGGCCGCTTTCCTTGGTTGGCGCCACGGACCTGATCAGCACGCTGCCGCCGCTGGCGGTGAGGGTCGGCGCGTTGATCGAGGAGGAGCCGTAGAGCACCGACACCGACTCGTAGTTTTCCGGGTCGCCCATGAAGTCGGCGTGGGGCGTGAGGAACTGCGGATCGTTGAGCGGGATGCCGTCGCGGACGAAGCCGATCTGGTCCTGGGAGAAGCCGCGGATGTTCAAGCCGCCTTCGGTGATGCCGCTGTTGTCACCGCCGCTGACGTGCACGCCGGGCAGGTACTTGAGGGCGCCGGTGACGGCGCTGTCGAGGCCGACGAATTTCTCCAGCTGGGATTTGGTCAGTGTGCCCTTGGATACTGGCGCCACTTCCTTGCGGGCGTCGCCGACCTGGGTTTCCTGGCTTTGTCCCTGCACGGTGACCGTGCTCAGGGTAATGTCCTGCTGGGCTTTTGTTTCGCTGGACAGTGCAATTTCCGGCGCCAGTAAAAGTGCACTGGAAAGTGCAATGGCCAAAGGCGTCAGGTGAAACTCTCTTGCATGCTTCATGGCAGTCACTCGGGGGCTTTTAATAAGTTATGAGTGAGCCAGAGCAAGCACTGTGCCATGCGTTTTAGAGCGGTTTCAGGCGGATTTCCGGTGTTTTTCTGCTGTTGCTGCAGCAACTGCTTTTACAGTGCTGCTGGGGCAGCTACTTGTCATGAACAGTGCGCTGGGAAGTTTTTCCGTTAAAACCAAAGAGCCCCGATAACGGGGCTCTTTTTGTTGTTGAAGAAATGTTCCAGCGAATCTGCTGCAACGAAGTTCGGAAGTTCGGAAGTTCGGAAGTTCGGAGACTCGGAAGTTCAGGGCTGGCTGGCGACGGTTTTCGCCTGTTCTTTCCAGAAGCCCTGGAGTTGCTGGTTCTTCAATCCCTGCTCGACGAACTTCGGCTCCAGCAGGTCATCCACCTTCACCTCGTTGCGGATCAGCTTCGCCTTCAGGCTGTAGGCGATGCCGTCGGTGTAGTGCTGGCGCAGGGCATCGTCGTAGAGCGGGGAGAAGTGCGCCGGCCAGGGTTCGCCGGAAACCTCGCGCTGCAGTACGCTCACCGGCACCCCGGAGCGCGCCTGGGCGTCCTGGTAAGCCGCCTGGTTGGCGTCCTGGGAGACCCACCAGGCGGCCTTCAGGTAGGCGTCCACCACCAGTTGGGTGAGGTCGGGATGCTCCTTCACGAAGTCCTTCGCGCCCCAGACTTCGGCGCGCATCTTCCAGTCCGCCGGCGCTTCCTTGCTCGACCAGATGATGCGGCCGACCTGCTTGTCTTCCAGCAGGAAGGCGTCGCTCAGGGTGAAGAAGGCATCCACCCGCCCGGCGCTCAAGGCGGCGGCGCCGGCCTGGGGGTTGAGGTTGAAGATGCGGAAGTCCTCGAAGCCCAGGTGGTTGGCTTCCAGCAGCTTGGCGAACGACAGTTCCCACGGCCGGCCGCGGTGCAGGGCGATGCGCTTGCCCTTGAGGTCGGCGATGGATTTCGCCGTGGAGCCCGGCGGCACCACCAGGTAGACGTTGTTGCCGATGCCGCCGGGGACGATCAGCTGGGTCTGCACCCCCGAGGCGTTGGCGATGATCGACGGCAGGTCGCCGTAGAAGGCGAAGTCGATACGTTTGTTGGCGAACTCCTCGTTGACGAAGGTGCCCACCGAGCCGGTGGCGGCCGGCACCCATTCCAGCTTGATGCCGCGCTGGGCCAGTTGCTGCTCCAGCCACTTGTCGCGGTCGATGACGTAGGACGGGCCGTTGAAGGTGATCTGCCCGGCGTTGGCGTAGGCCACGGTGGCGATGCGCAGGGTGGTGGGCTGCTCGGCGGCCAGGGCGCCGCCTGCGAGCAGCACGGCGGCAGGCAGCAGTCGGCGCAGTACGCGATGCAGAAGGTTCATGGGAATTACCTCGCTCAGAAGTCGGTGGTGACCGAGACGCCGAAGGTGCGCGGGTCGCCATACATCACGGCGGCGGTCTGGTAGCCGCCCGGCAGGGTGTGGTTGCGGTACTCGCGGTCGGCCAGGTTGTTGACGTAGGCGGTGACGCGGGTGGTTTCCCCCGGCAGCTCGTAGGTCACCCGTGCGTTGCCCAGGGTGTAGCCGCCGCTGCGCATGTTGGCGCTCTGGTCGTTGGTGAAGAAGTACTGGCGGCTGCGGGTGTTCCAGTCGGTGCCGAGGATCACCGCGCCGCCGACGTTCAGCGGGATGCGGTAGTCGGCGCCGATCACCGCCGAGACGCTGGGCGCGCGGACGAAGTGGTTGCCGGAGAAGTCGTCGCTGCCCGAGGTGTAGTCGGTGAACTCGGTGTGCAGCAGGCCCAGGCCGAAGTTGACGTGGAGGTTCTGCACCGGGATGGCCTCGAGTTCGAACTCGGCGCCGTAGGCCTCGCCCTGGGCGCCGTTGGCCAGGCGCGAGACGGTCTGGTTGTTCACCGCGGTGACGATGTTGAGCTGGATGTCCTTGTAGTCGTAGTAGAACACGCTGGCGTTGGCGTTCAGGCGGCCGTCGAACCATTCCGACTTCAGGCCCAGCTCGTAGGAAGTGAGGTATTCCGGGTCGACCTTGGCCACGGTGGCCTGGCTGGTGACGCCGGCGTTGTAGCCGCCGGAGCGGAAGCCACGGGCGTAGCGGAAGTAGGCACGGGCGTTATCGGAGATGCGGTACTCGGGTGTCAGGTCCCAGCTGTAGTCGCTCCAGGTGTTGCTCTCGTCCTGGGTGGCGTTGACGATCAGCGGCGAGGCGACGTTGCCCGGCTGCCACCAGTGGCCGTCGCCGAAGCTGGCGGCGCCGCGGTTGACCAGGCGTTCGAGGTCGATGTCCTTGGTCTCGCGGGTCCAGCGCAGGCCGGCGGTGAGGCTGAAGTCGTCGGTGAAGTTGTAGGTGGTGCTGCCGAAGATGGCGTAGCTCTCGGTCTTCTGGTCGTAGCTGACGTTGTTGTAGTAGCTGGGGACGTAGACGTTGGGCAACGCGGCGTTGGCGTTCTTCGACTGCAGGTCTTCGTTGAAGTAGTGGAAGCCCAGCACCCAGTTCAGCCGGTCAGTACGCGGCGAGGCCAGGCGCAGTTCCTGCGACCACTGCTGGCTGTCGGCATAGCTGTAGCTGCGCTGCAGTTCCAGCGGGGTGTTGTCGCTGTCGGTCCAGCCGTCGCGGCTGAAGTGCTCGAAGGCGGTGATGGAGGTCAGCTCCAGGTCGCCCAGTTGCCAGACCAGGTTGAGGTTGCTGCCGGCCTGGTCGATCTCGGCCTGGTACTTGGCGTTGAAGTTGGCCTTGCCCAGCTTCGGGTCGATGGCATAGCCGAACTGGTTGGTGCCGTCCGGTCGGGTGCCGTAGCTCACCGTGTTGTAGCTGGCGGTGTCGTGATAGTGGCGGGCGTGGACGTTGAGGTTGGCGTCGAGGTTGTCGTTCACCCGCGCCGCCAGTTGCAGGCGCACGGCGTCGTCTTCCAGCGCGCCCTGGTCGTTGCCGTCGTTCTGGTTCTCGGTGTAGCCGTCGCGACCCTGGTGGTGGAAGGACAGGCGCCCGGCCAGCTTGTCGTCCACCAGTGCGTCGCTCACCGCGCCTTCGACGATGCGGTTGGCGTAGTTGCCCAGGTCGACCTTGAAGTAGCCCTCGGGGCTGAAGGTCGGCTTGCGCGAGATGAAGTTGATCGCGCCGCCCGTGGTGTTCTTGCCCCACAGCGTGCCCTGCGGGCCGCGCAGCACTTCCACGCGTTCCTGGTCGAACAGCGGGAAGCCGGTGGCGCTGATGTTGGCGATGTACACGTCGTCGACGTAGATGCCGATCGGGCTGACCGTGTTGGCGCCCTGATCGCCGGTGCCCAGGCCGCGGATCCACCAGCGCGGGCGGCCGTGGCCGTCGGTGGTGCCGGCGGAGGCGTTGGGGGTGTAGCGGGTGACTTCGTTGGCCGATTGCAGGGAGGCGTCGCGGATCTTCTCGCCGCTCAGCACGGTGATCGGCGCCGGTACTTCCTGCACCGACTCCTCGCGTTTCTGCGCGGTGACCACCACCTTGCCGAGGGTCGGCGCGGTGCTGCCTTCTTCAGTGTTATGAGCAGCAGTGTTCTGAGCATCGGTGCTCTGTGTATCGGTGCTCTGTGTATCGCCATCGGCCGCGTGCCCGGCGACGCTGGCCAGGCTCGCCAGGATGGCAAGGGAAAGGGTGGTGCGTTTGAACATGGTGTCCCCAGGGGGCGGCGAAAGGACGGCTGGCTCTGTGGTGCTCGGTCGTCGCCGCAAGGCATCTAGCTTTTGTTGCGTTGCTCTTGTGTTGGCTCACGCGTGATGAAGGCCGGAAGGCTTGCAGGGGACATCGCAACTTCCGTACCGATTTCTCAACGCTATGATCTGAAAGGATTTTTTTCGCCAGTTGCCGATGCGTTGCTGCTGGGGCAGCAGTCCATGCCCAGCCGCCGCTGCCTGGGCAGCAGCCGGCCAGCAAGCGTCCGAGGCTTTCGTCGAACGGCCACGGGAACGCCATGGGCAACTGATAAGCTGCTCACCTGAATGTCCTGGAGTTGGCAATGAATACCCTCTTGCCGGAGCAACCCCTCAAGCGTTTCCCGCGCAACCTGCGTGGACGCGATTTCGTCGTGGGGGATGTGCACGGCCATTTCGAACTGCTGCAGCGCCTGCTCGACCGGGTCGGCTTCGACTCGTCCGCCGATCGCCTGTTCGGCGCCGGCGACCTGGTGGATCGCGGCCCCTATTCGCCGCAGGTGCTCGATTGGCTGGCCAAACCCTGGTTCGCCTCGGTGCGCGGCAACCATGAGCAACTGGTGATCGACGTGGTGCTGGCCGGCGATGACCGCGACCTGCACTTCCGCAACGGCGGCGCCTGGCTGTACAAGCTCACGCCGGTGACCCGCGAACGCATCGCCCGACGCCTGCAGCAGTTGCCGCTGGTGATCGAGGTCGAACTGGGGGAGGGCCGTCGCGTCGGTATCGTCCACGCCGAGGCGCCGGTGTCACCAGCCTTCCCCGACTGGGACAGCGGCGTCGCCGCGCTGGCCGGCGAGCTGGGTGAAACCGCTCGGCGCAATGCCGTCGGCCTGGCCATGTGGGCACGCACGCGGATCGAAAAGGAAGACGCCACGCCCATCGCCGGGCTGGAGCGCCTGTATGTCGGCCATACCGCACACAAGGATGTCCGCCGACTGGGCAACACCCATTACATCGACACGGGCAGCGGCTACGCCGACGGCTGCCTGAGCATCGTCGACCTGCAAAGTGGTGAGGTGGAAGCGGCGGCCGCGCGCTGAGCGGCCGCCGGGCGATCACTCGCCGCGGATGTACTGTTCCAGTTGCTGGATCAGCTCGGCCTGTTCGGCGATGGCCGCCTTCACCAGGTCGCCGATGGACAGCAGCCCGAGCAGCTCGCCGTTCTCCACCACCGGCAGGTGGCGCAGGTGGCGCTCGGTCATGATGCCCATGCACTTGTCGACGTTGAGGTGGGTGTCCACGGTGATCACCGGGGCGGTCATCACCGCGCTGATCGGCGTGTTCTCCGAGTTGCGCCCCTTGAGCGCCAGGCGCCGGGCATAGTCGCGCTCACTGAAGAAGCCGACCAGCTGGTTGGCTTCCACCACCGGCAGGCCGCCGAGGTTCTTGTCCGCCATCAGGCGCAATGCATCGATCACCAGCGCATCCGGGGCGATGGTGTAAACCTGCTGGTCCGCCTTGGCGTTCAACAGCTGAGCCACAGTCTTCATTCCTACCCCCTGTTCGTCGTCTCACGGCGCGAGGCCCGTGGTCCATAGAGAATCGTGGACGAATCGCGATCCGGCAAGGCCGGAAAGCGGCGTCGTGCGTACCGAAAGCGCCATCGACCGCCGGGGCGACTTATACTCAGCTTCCTGCTTCTTTTTCCCCCCACGAAAGACCGGCCATGACTGACGACGACCGCGACCTCCACGAGCCCGAACACGACCACCTGCTCGATCTCGACGACGATCTGGATGGCCTGCTGGAGGAGGATGCCGCCTTCTTCGAGGACCTGCCCGGTGACCACGAGGAGGATGACGAGGACGCCGAGGAGTTCCAGCCCGGCCTGGACGACGAAGACTGGGAAGAAGACTGACCCGCGGACGATAGGCAGGTGTCATCCGGCGCTGGCAGAATGCCGGCAGATCAATAAAGAGAAGGCACCATGCGCTACGTCACGCTCGCCCTGGCCATCACCCTGCTCTGCGGCTGCTCCTCGGCCGTGCGCAGGGACGATCGCACCGCGCCCATCGCGCTCTACCGCGATACCCGCCACGTCCTGGTGGTGAACTTCCAGCCCGATGCCAGCGTAGCCGCCAATCCGCGCTGGAGTGCGCTGCAGGCCAGCTGGCGCGAGGCGCTGCGCGACGAGGCGGATTCGGCCGATTACCAGCTCAGCGTGCAGGACGGCGAACCGCGCGCCACCGATACCCTGTCCACCCTGGTGGTGATCGAGGTCGGCGCCGGCCACAGCGCGAACAATCGCGTGGGCAGCGATGGCGAGGAGTGGATCACTTCCACCGTGCGCTACCACGACGGCCTGACCGGCCAGCTACTCGCCTCGCGCCGCTATGACAGCGAGGCCGATGGCGACCTGTTCAGCTCCATGGGCTCGTCCGAGGTCAGTGCGGTGTCCGAGCAGATCGTCGACGAGATCACCGGCGCCCTGCTGGTCGCCCGCCCTGGCGGCAGCCGGCCGCTGTCACGCCCGCCAACCACCCCGGTGCAGCCGCCCGAAGCGGTGCCGCAGCCGGTCGCGCCGGCCGCCGCGGAAACCGTCGCCCACGTCTCCCGTCCGCTGACCCAGGAACAGCAGCTGATGGAGTTGCAGCGGCGCAACCTGCCGTACGAGGAGTATCGCGACGAGTACCGGCGGATCATGGGGCGCTGAGCGCGCGCCCTGCCGTGAGGTGATGGGCGGCGGCTAGAACCAGCCGCCGCCCGACAGTTCCTGCTGGCAGCTCTTGTATTGCGCGCCGTACAGGTAGGCGCGCGCCTGCACCTTCTGCGACACGGTCTTCAGCCACGGCTTGGCGTCGTAGCTGCGCTGGCGATAGCCGCCCCAGCCCTCGTGGTAGTTCAGGTACTGGCCGTAGGCGTCCCACTTGGACACGCCGTTCACGCTGTAGCTCTTGTTCATGTACCAGCCCATGAAGTCCAGCGCGTCGGCGAAATCGTCACGGTCGGCGCCCCAGCTTCCCGCTTCCTTCTTGTAGTCGGCCCAGGTCTCGTCCTTGGCCTGGGCGTAGCCGTAGGCGGAACTGACCCGGCCCCAGGGGATGAAGCCGAGGAAGTAGTAGCGCGGTGGCAGGGCGTCGTGGCGGAAGGAAGACTCCTGGTACATCATCGCCATCGGCACCTGGACGGTCCCGCCCCAGCGCTTCTGTACCTGCAGCGCCGCTTCGTGCCATTTCGGCTTCTCGCGGAAGATTTCGCAGAGGTTCTCGGGGTTCGCGGGTGGCTTGGTGGCGCACCCGGCAAGGGCCAGGAGCAGGGCCGGCAGCAGGAGCCGAAACATGGGCGGTGAGTCCTTTTCTCGCGCGATGGCGCAAGGCTTATACAGTCTCGGCTGGCGAAGCGGAATCGCGGGACGTTTGCATAGCTTGTCGCCAGAAACAGGAAAGCCCGCTCAAGGCGGGCTTTCGGGTGGTTTCGCCGGCTGCCGTGGGCAGCTCGGAACGAGGAAGATGGCGCACCAGGCGGGATTCGAACCCACGACCCCTGCCTTCGGAGGGCAGTACTCTATCCAGCTGAGCTACTGGTGCGTAATGCCGCGGCTGGCGCGGCAGGCGGCAATCATACGCATCTCCCGTGCAGGCGTCCAATGCAGGTACGCTCGTTCATGATATCGAACGAAAACAGCCGCCTGTCGGTAGAAACCCGGCGAAAACGCCCGGCATCCTGATACCTTCGTGGGTTTTGTCGAACGAGCTATTGCCCTTTGCAGTCGGGGGCCCTAGGATTCGTTTGAGATTTCAAACGCCTCCCCATCACAACAACAGGAGACCGGAGCATTCGCATCACACCAGCCGGCCATCAGCCTGCGGGATGACAGTCTTCCGTTGCACCCACCGCATGTCCCTTGTGACAGGTCTCCGTGCGGCTTCCGTCGATCAGCGTACCGGAAGGTTGTAGGGCAGTCGTACTCCTGGGCCCAGCCCGGGAATCTGTGCGTGAACGAGTTCAACCAGACCGGGCAATGACCCCGGTCTGCGTTTTTTCGTGTCCGCATGCCGGGCGAACTAAGAGCCGTTCGCCTGGCGTCGCCTCATGAACAGGCGACATTCGCCTCCAGCGTCGATACTGATCGGCCGGGTCGAATGAACGGCAGAGACTTCCGGTCTCTCCCATCCAGACAACAAGGCAGGCGGGGACTCGAGGTCGACCCGCCGTCCACAGGCTTTCCTCGAAAGGAGACAGGTCATGCAACTCAATGATGCCAAGCTGTTCCGCCAACAGGCTTACATTGACGGTTCCTGGGTCGACGCCGACAACGGCAAGACCATCAACGTGAACAACCCGGCTACCAACGAGATCATCGGCACCGTGCCGAAGATGGGCGCCGACGAAACCCGTCGCGCCATCGAAGCGGCCGACAAGGCCCTGCCGGCCTGGCGTGCGCTGACCGCCAAGGAGCGCGCCAACAAGCTGCGCAAGTGGTTCGACCTGATGATCGCCAACCAGGACGACCTGGCCCGCCTGATGACCATCGAGCAGGGCAAGCCGCTGGCCGAAGCCAAGGGCGAGATCGCCTACGCCGCCTCCTTCCTCGAGTGGTTCGGCGAAGAAGCCAAGCGCATCTACGGCGACACCATTCCGGGTCACCAGCCCGACAAGCGCATCATCGTGATCAAGCAGCCGATCGGCGTGACCGCGGCCATCACCCCGTGGAACTTCCCGTCCGCGATGATCACCCGTAAAGCCGGCCCGGCCCTGGCCGCTGGCTGCACCATGGTGCTCAAGCCCGCCTCGCAGACCCCGTACTCCGCCCTGGCCCTGGCCGAGCTGGCCGAGCGCGCCGGTATTCCGAAGGGCGTGTTCAGCGTCGTCACCGGCAGCGCCGGCGAAGTCGGCGGTGAGCTGACCAGCAACCCGATCGTGCGCAAGCTGACCTTCACCGGCTCCACCGAGATCGGTCGCCAGCTGATGGCCGAATGCGCCAAGGACATCAAGAAAGTGTCCCTGGAACTGGGCGGTAACGCTCCGTTCATCGTCTTCGACGATGCCGACCTGGATGCCGCCGTCGAGGGCGCGCTGATCTCCAAGTACCGCAACAACGGCCAGACCTGCGTCTGCGCCAACCGCCTGTACGTACAGGACGGCGTGTACGACGCCTTCGTCGAGAAGCTGAAGGTCGCCGTGGCCAAGCTGAACATCGGCAACGGCCTGGAGCAGGGCGTCACCACCGGCCCGCTGATCGATTCCAAGGCGGTTGCCAAGGTCGAAGAGCACATCGCCGACGCCGTCTCCAAGGGCGCGAAAGTCCTCACTGGCGGCAAGCCGCACAGCCTGGGCGGCACCTTCTTCGAGCCGACCATCCTGGTCGACGTGCCGAAGTCCGCGCTGGTGTCCAAGGACGAAACCTTCGGCCCGCTGGCCCCGGTGTTCCGCTTCAAGGACGAGGCCGAAGTCATCGCCATGTCCAACGACACCGAGTTCGGCCTGGCTTCCTACTTCTATGCCCGCGACCTGGCCCGCGTGTTCCGCGTTGCCGAGCAGCTGGAATACGGCATGGTGGGTATCAACACCGGCCTGATCTCCAACGAAGTCGCACCGTTCGGCGGCATCAAGGCCTCGGGCCTGGGCCGTGAAGGTTCGAAGTACGGCATCGAGGACTACCTCGAAGTCAAATACCTCTGCCTCGGCGGTATCTGATCCGTTCTTTCCGTGGGCGCGGGGTGGCAGGCAAGAGCTGACAGCCACCTTCGCGTCGGCGTTTTCCGGTGGTAGCACCGGACAACCCGTCCGGCGGGCCGCAAGTGCCACGACAGTCGATCATCGTATGCTGTCGTGCGTGGCTTCTCCCCGCTTTCATCCTTTGATCCGGTCGCCCGATGAGCGGCCACTGAGGAAGCTATGAGCAAAACCAACGAATCCCTGCTGCAACGTCGTCAGGCCGCCGTACCGCGCGGTGTAGGCCAGATCCACCCGGTCGTCGCCGAGCGCGCCGAGAACTCCACCGTGTGGGACGTCGAAGGTCGTGAATACATCGACTTCGCTGGCGGCATCGCCGTACTGAACACCGGCCACCTGCATCCGAAAGTGGTTGCCGCCGTTCAGGAGCAACTGACCAAGCTGACCCACACCTGCTTCCAGGTGCTGGCGTACGAGCCCTACATCGAGCTGGCCGAAGAGATCGCCAAGCGCGTTCCGGGCAACTTCCCGAAGAAGACCCTGCTGGTCACCTCCGGCTCCGAAGCCGTTGAGAACGCCGTCAAGATCGCCCGTGCCGCCACCGGCCGCGCTGGCGTGATCGCCTTCACCGGCGCCTACCACGGCCGTACCATGATGACCCTGGGCCTGACCGGCAAGGTCGTGCCGTACTCCGCTGGCATGGGCCTGATGCCGGGCGGCATCTTCCGCGCCCTGGCTCCGTGCGAGCTGCACGGCGTGAGCGAAGACGAGTCGATCGCCAGCATCGAGCGCATCTTCAAGAACGACGCCCAGCCGCGTGACATCGCTGCCATCATCATCGAGCCGGTTCAGGGCGAAGGTGGCTTCTATGTCAACTCCAAGGCCTTCATGCAGCGCCTGCGCGCCCTGTGCGACGAGCACGGCATCCTGCTGATCGCTGACGAAGTGCAGACCGGCGCTGGCCGTACCGGCACCTTCTTCGCCACCGAGCAACTGGGCATCGTTCCGGACCTGACCACCTTCGCCAAGTCCGTTGGCGGTGGTTTCCCGATCTCCGGTGTTTCCGGTAAAGCCGAAATCATGGACGCCATCGCTCCCGGCGGCCTGGGCGGCACCTACGCCGGTAGCCCGATCGCTTGCGCCGCGGCCCTGGCCGTGCTGAAAGTGTTCGACGAAGAGAAGCTGCTGGAGCGTTCGCAAGCCGTTGGTGAGAGCCTGAAAGCGGGTCTGCGCGACATCCAGGCCAAGCACAAGGTGATCGGCGACGTTCGTGGCCTGGGTTCGATGATCGCCATCGAGCTGTTCGAAGGCGGCGATCACAACAAGCCGGCCGCTGAACTGGTCAGCAAGATCGTGGTTCGTGCCCGTGAGAAAGGTCTGATCCTGCTCTCCTGCGGTACCTACTACAACGTGATCCGCTTCCTGATGCCCGTCACCATTCCGGACGCGCAGCTGGAAAAAGGCCTGGCCATCCTGGCTGAGTGCTTCGACGAACTGGCCTGAGCCTCGTTGCTCTAACCCGTTCGAAGAAAGGCCCGCGCAAGCGGGCCTTTCTTTTTGTGTGCTTATTTTTTTATGAGAATTGTCCGCCGAAGTTGATGGCGCGCAGGGGAAAGCCCGTGGGCTTTGGGCTACGCTGCGCTGTATCCGAAGGCCGTTGGCCGGCGGCATCCGAAGGACCGGGCATTCGGCAGGAAAGGCTCTGGATCGGTTGTTTCCGCACGCGACGGTGTCCGTCCCGAACGAGGTGTGATCCATGAGCGTTTCTCCCGGCGTGCTGGTCGCCGCCAGCGATCCCTGGAGCCGCGAGCTGCTCGGCCAACTGGTGCTGAGCGTGCGCTGCGACGCCAACGTCGAATTCTGCGAGGACGGTGACACGGCCATCGAGGCCTGCCGCCGGAATCCCTTCACCCTGATCCTGGCCGAACGCGAGCTTCCCGGCAGCGACGGCCTGGAGCTGTTGCGCCACGTGCGCATGCGCCGCCGCGGGTCGGTCGCCCAGGCGTTCATCCTGATCAGCTCCAAGGCTGACGCTGCCAGCGTGCGCGCCGCCCTGCCGCTGGCGCCCACGGCCTACCTGGTCAAACCCTTCAACGCCGAGAACCTGCGCGAACGCCTGCGCGCGCTGCTGCTGGCGCCGGGCGAAAACGTCGTCTGCGAACTGCCGACCCTGGAGCAGAGCCTGTCGCTGGAGCGCTTCCTGCCGACCGAACGCGACGCCACCGAGGGCGCCCCGCTGATGGGTGAGGTCGGCGCGGCGGTGAGCCGCTGCATGGAAGCCAGCGACATCAACCTGGAGATGCTCGAACAGGAGTTCGGCCATGATCCGCAGATCACTGCCTGCCTGATCTCCGCCGCCAACAGCGCTGCGCGGCACGTCGGCATGCCTTGCCAGACACTGATGCAGGCGCTGTCGCGCCTGGGTGTGGCGCAGGCGCTGAACCTGATGCTGGCGGTGGCGCTGCAGCGCGCTGCCACCCTCAATGATCCCTTGCTCAAGGAGCGCGCCGAGCGCTTCTGGGAGCTTTCCCGGCACACTGCCGACGGCGCCTTCGCCCTGGCCGAATCCCTCAGCGCTGACGCCGATCGCTGCTTCACCGCCGGCCTGCTGCATTGCCTGGGCGACCTGGCGTTGCTGCGCAGCCTGCAGGATTGGCACAGCGCGGGCGGCGCGCTGGACGAGGCGGAGGTGGACAAGGCGCTGAAGGACTACGGCGCCGGCTTTGGCTCGGCGTTGCGTACCCGTTGGCGCCTGCCGCTGGAGCTGCGCAACCTGATCGCTGCGGCCTACGCCATCGACAACGGCGTGTTCAGTCGCGAGGCACTGATCGTCAATCTGGCCGCCAGTGCGGCGCGTCTGCCGGAAGATCAGCTGCCCGGTCTCGCCGAACACAAGGCCGCGCGCATGCTGCGCCTGACGCCGGCACAGTTGGGTTTCCTCGGCCGGTCCTGACGGTTCAGGACGGATCGTAGTAGTACTTCCGCGCCCAGGCGTAAGGGCGCTGGCGTGCGCTGCACCAGTCGAGGAAAGTGCCTTCGGGTTGTGCCGAGTAGTGCTGCCAGTCGTCCAGCATGGCTGATAGCTGCGCGCCTTCCTCGACTTGCCGGGTAAACGGGCTGGTGTCGGGAGCTTCGCTGATCAGTCGGGTCGCGAGGTCAAGCGCTTCGCGCGCCTCAGCCGGTTCACCGATGAAGAAGCCTTCGTCCAGATGGTGCATGGCGTAGTCCGCTGCGCCCAGGGCGAAACCGATCAATCGGTGGCGCACCGCGACATCCTCCGGACAGGCCGCCAGGGCCCGGCGCAGGAGATCGCCATCGCTCTGCAGCAGGCCCAGCCAGCGCAGCGGCCCATGGGCCGTCGGTTCGCTGTCGATCCAGGCGCGCAGCGTGGGGAACAGGAAGTGCGCCAGCAGCGGCTGGGCGAGGAACTGATGGGCTTCGCGGGTCTGGGCGTGCAGTTCGACGATCTGCAGGGCCAGTTCGCGAGCGGGCAGGGTATCCGGAGCAGGGGCATTGCGCAGGAAATCATCGAGGTTGGCGAATGCCTCGCGGCGCAGGCCGCGGCTGCGGGCACGGGCGTAGTCCGCCAGCGCTTGCAGGCCGGGCCGGCTCGCCAGTTCATCGGCGAGCCGCTCCAGTCCTTCGAAGTTGTCCTGGTTCCAGTAGTGCATGCAGCGCTGCGCTCAGCGCGCAGCCAGCAGTTCCTTGCCGCGCGCCACGGCGGCGCGGACCTGGTTCGGCGCGGTGCCGCCGATGTGGTCGCGGGCATTCACCGAGCCTTCCAGGGTCAGCACGGCGAACACGTCGTCGTCGATCTGGTCGCTGAACTGGCGCAGCTCGGCCAGGCTCATCTCCGCGAGGTCCTTGCCGCTGTCCACGCCGTATTTCACGGCGTGGCCGACGATCTCGTGGCAGTCGCGGAACGGCAGGCCACGACGCACCAGGTAGTCGGCCAGATCGGTGGCAGTGGAGAAGCCGCGGCGCGCCGCTTCGCGCATGATCTCGCGCTTGGGCTTGATCGCCGGCACCATGTCGGCGAAGGCGCGCAGGCTGTCGCGCAGGGTGTCGGCGGCGTCGAACAGCGGTTCCTTGTCTTCCTGGTTGTCCTTGTTGTACGCCAGCGGCTGGCCCTTCATCAGGGTCAGCAGGCCGGCGAGGTGGCCGAACACGCGGCCGGACTTGCCACGCACCAGCTCGGGCACGTCGGGGTTCTTCTTCTGCGGCATGATCGAGGAGCCGGTGCAGAAGCGGTCGGGCAGGTCGATGAACTGGAACTGCGCGCTGGTCCACAGCACCAGCTCTTCGGAGAAGCGCGACAGGTGCATCATCGCCACGGCGGCGGCGGCGCAGAATTCGATGGCGAAGTCACGGTCGGATACGCCATCCAGCGAGTTGCCGGAGATCGCTTCGAATCCCAGCAGTTCGCAGGTGATGGTCCGGTCGATCGGGTAGGTGGTGCCGGCCAGCGCGGCGCTGCCCAGGGGCATGCGGTTGGCGCGCTTGCGGCAGTCGACCAGGCGCTCGTAGTCGCGGCTGAGCATTTCGAACCAGGCCAGCAGGTGGTGGCCGAAGGTCACCGGTTGTGCGGTCTGCAGGTGGGTGAACCCGGGCATGATGGTGTCCGCTTCGGCTTCGGCCAGGCCCAGCAGGCCCTGCTGCAGGCGGGTGATCTCGGCGAGGATCAGGTCGATCTCGTCGCGCAGCCACAGGCGGATGTCGGTGGCTACCTGGTCGTTGCGCGAACGGCCGGTGTGCAGCTTCTTGCCGGTGACGCCGATGCGGTCGGTGAGGCGCGCCTCGATGTTCATGTGCACGTCTTCCAGGTCGACGCGCCAGTCGAAGGTGCCGGCCTCGATCTCGCTCTGGATCTGCTTGAGGCCATCGATGATGGTGTCGCGCTCGCTATCGGTGAGCACGCCGACCTTGGCCAGCATGGTCGCGTGGGCCATGGAGCCCATGATGTCGTGGCGGTAGAGGCGCTTGTCGAAGTCGACGGAGGCGGTGAAGCGGGCGACAAAGGCGTCGACGGGTTCGCTGAAGCGGCCGCCCCAGGACTGGTTGGTCTTCTCTACGCTCATGGATCTCTCTTCCGGAAACGGGCAGGCGCGGCGCGCGGCCTGCATGAAGGGCAAAGTGCGACGATAATAGCAGGCTGAAGGACAAAACCGGCGGCGCTTTGGCGGGTGGCGGCAGGGGAGCGGCGGTGGATCGTCGCAGGGACCGCGGCCGTTCTTTGCGCTGCCCGACATTTCCAGGCTTTTGCTCGCATGCGGCGCTTGCCGCCGCGCGGGCGCTTGCGGAAACTGCGTCGATGCCCAGACTGACGAAGACCGGCGACCAGCCGGCGCCCAACGACGATTTCTTCATCCCCGAACTGTGCCAGCCCGAGGCGCTGTTCAGCCTGGTGCTGCTCGCCGAGCTGCTGGTGCTGGTGCTGGTGCTCGCCGAGCCGATGACGCCCAGCTTCAACTGGGTGCGCCTGGCGCTGTCCTCGCTGTTCGTGCAGTGGATCGTGCTGCTCTCGGCCGGCCTGCTGTGTCAGCTGCGCCCCTTCATGGCGCGCTGGCCGGCGTGGCTCTCCGGGCTGCTGAGCTGCGCGCTGGTGGTCCTGCTGACCCTCGCCTGCACCTGGGTGGCGGATTACTTCTCCCTCGGCGGGCCGATGTCGCGTACCGGCGAGGTCAACCTGTACCTGCGCCATGCGCTGATTGCGCTCATCATGTCTACGCTGTTGCTACGCTACTTTTATCTCCAGAGCCAATGGCGACGCCAGGAACAGGCTGAGCTGCGGGCGCGGATCGAGTCGCTGCAGGCACGCATCCGCCCGCATTTCCTGTTCAACAGCCTGAACAGCATCGCCAGCCTGATCGAGATCGATCCGGGCAAGGCCGAGCTGGCGGTGCTGAATCTTTCGGATCTTTTTCGCGCCAGCCTGGCCAAACCTGGAACATTAATTTCCTGGGGAGAGGAACTTGAGCTGGCCAGACGCTATCTTTCCATAGAGCAGTTCCGTCTTGGCGACCGGTTGCAGATGGACTGGCAGGTGAGCGACGTGCCCGATGGCGTGCCGATTCCCCAGCTGACGCTGCAGCCCTTGCTCGAGAACTCGTTGATTTATGGCATCCAGCCGCGCATCGAAGGCGGTCTGGTGAAAGTTGAGGCGGACTACCGTGACGGTGTGTTCCAGCTCCGTGTGAGCAACCCGTACGACGAATCGACCGAGACCCTGCCCACGAAGGGGACCCAGCAAGCCCTGCAAAATATTGCGGCGAGACTTGCGGCACTTTTCGGGCCAAAAGCTAGTCTCACCGTCGAGCGCCGTGACGGACGGCACTTCACCTGTCTACGCTATCCATGTGCGCGTCTCATGCAGGAAGCCTGAGCTTATGAATGTCCTGATCGTCGATGACGAACCACTGGCGCGAGAGCGCCTGGCCCGGCTGGTGGGGCAACTGGACGGCTATCGCGTCCTCGAGCCCTCCGCCAGCAACGGCGAAGAAGCGCTGACGCTGATCGACAGCCTGAAGCCGGATATCGTCCTGCTGGATATCCGCATGCCCGGCCTGGACGGGCTTCAGGTGGCCGCCAAGCTGTGCGAGCGCGAAGCCCCGCCAGCGGTGATCTTCTGCACCGCCCATGATGAATTCGCCCTGGAGGCGTTCCAGGTCAGCGCGGTCGGCTACCTGGTCAAACCGGTGCGCAGCGAAGACCTCGCCGACGCGCTGAAGAAAGCCTCGCGGCCCAACCGCGTGCAGCTCGCCGCGCTGACCAAGCCACCGGCAGCCGGTGGTCCCGGCCCGCGCAGCCACATCAGCGCGCGGACCCGCAAGGGCATCGAGCTGATCCCGCTGGAAGACGTGATCTTCTTCATCGCCGACCACAAGTACGTGACCCTGCGCCACGCCGGCGGCGAAGTGCTGCTGGACGAGCCGCTGAAGGCGCTGGAGGACGAGTTCGGTGATCGCTTCGTGCGCATCCACCGTAACGCGCTGGTTTCCCGCGAACGCATCGAGCGCCTGCAGCGCACCCCGCTGGGGCACTTCCAGCTGTACCTGAAAGGACTCAATGGCGATGCGCTGACCGTCAGCCGCCGCCATGTTGCCGGTGTGCGCCGGCTGATGCACAACCTGTAGCGACACAGTGCCGCAGCGCCAGGAGCCCGGGGGACCGCCCCCGGGCTTTTCATTTGCGTGAGCTGTTATCATGCGGGCACTTTCTTGCACGCTTCCTTTGCCTGGAAATGCCCATGTCCCGCGAAATCCGTATCGCCACGCGCCAGAGCGCCCTGGCACTCTGGCAGGCCGAATACGTCAAGGCCCGCCTGGAACAGGCCCATCCCGGCCTGACCGTGACCCTCCTGCCGATGACCAGCCGCGGCGACAAGCTGCTCGACGCGCCGCTGGCGAAGATCGGCGGCAAGGGCCTGTTCGTCAAGGAGCTGGAAACCGCCCTGCTGGACAACGAAGCGGACATCGCCGTGCACTCCATGAAGGACGTGCCGATGGACTTCCCCGAAGGCCTGGGCCTGTACTGCATCTGCGAGCGTGAAGACCCGCGCGACGCCTTCGTCTCCAACACCTACGCCAGCCTCGACGAGCTGCCTGCCGGCAGCGTGGTCGGCACCTCCAGCCTGCGCCGCCAGGCCCAGCTGCTGGCCAACCGGCCGGACCTGCAGATCCGCTTCCTGCGCGGCAACGTCAACACTCGCCTGGCCAGGCTCGATGCCGGCGAATACGACGCGATCATCCTCGCCGCCGCCGGCCTGATCCGCCTCGGCTTCGAAGAGCGCATCCGCTCCTCGATCAGCGTCGAAGCCAGCCTGCCGGCGGGTGGTCAGGGTGCGGTGGGCATCGAGTGCCGTAGCGCCGATGCGGAAATCCACGCGCTGCTGCAGCCGCTGCATCACCGCGAGACCGCCTTGCGCGTCAACGCCGAGCGCGCGCTGAACAAACGCCTGAATGGCGGCTGCCAGGTGCCCATCGCCTGCTATGCCATCCTCGAAGGCGAGCAGCTATGGCTGCGCGGCCTGGTCGGCCAGCCGGACGGTTCGCAACTGTTGCGCGCTGAAGCCCGCGCGCCCTTCGCCGAAGCCGAGAGCCTCGGCGTGAAGGTTGCCGAAGACCTGCTGGGCCAGGGCGCCAAGGACATCCTCGACGCGGTCTACGGCGAGGCCGGCCACCCGTGAGCCGCTGGCGGCTGCTGCTGACCCGCCCCGAAGAGGACTGCACGGCGCTCGCCGCGACCCTCGCCGAACACGGCATCCACGGCGACTGCCTGCCGTTGCTGGCGATCACACCCTGCGAAGAGACGCCCGCCGAGCGCAGCCTGATCCTTGACCTGGACCGCTACTGCGCGGTTATCGTGGTCAGCAAGCCCGCGGCGCGACTGGGCCTGGAGCGGGTCGACCGCTACTGGCCGCAAGCGCCGCTGACCCAGCGCTGGTTCACCGTCGGCGCCGCCACGGCGTCTATCCTCGAAGACTATGGTCTGGATGTCGTCTGCCCGCAGACCGGCGACGACAGCGAAGCGCTGCTGGCCCTGCCGGCGTTCGAGCAGGCCTTGCAGGTGCATGATCCGAAGGTATTGATCATGCGCGGCGAAAGTGGCCGAGAATTCCTCGCCGAGCGCCTGCGCGGCCAAGGCGTGGCAGTGGACTATCTGGAACTCTACCGGCGCGAATTGCCGAGTTATCCCCAGGGTGAATTGCTGCGGCGAATCCAGGGGGAGCGTTTGAACGCCATCGCGGTCAGTAGTGGGCAGGGTCTGGAGAACCTGCGGCAACTGGCGGCGGAGGATTGGCCACAGGTCAGCGCCATGCCGTTGTTCGTGCCCAGCCCGAGAGTGGCTGAGCAGGCGCGGGAGATGGGCGCGCAGCGGGTTATCGATTGTCGCGGCGCGAGCGCCACGGCACTAATGGAAGCGTTGAGAAGCGCCGACTAGAACAATTTCTGAGCGAAGGATGGATCTGTGAGCGAAGCCGTCACTCCCCAAGAGACTTCACCGACATCGTCCAGCCCGGCCGCCGCGCCGGCCGCGCGCAAGGGCGGCACGGGCATCGCCCTGCTGGCCCTGCTGGTGGGGGCCGCCGGCCTCGCCGCGGGTGGCTGGGGCCTCTGGCAGGTCCAGCAGCTCAAGGACGCCGAGCAACAGCGCGCTGCGCAGCTGGAAGAGGCCCGCGCCCAGGCGCAGGGAGTGCAGAGCGCCAACGCGCAGATGAGTCAGCGCCTGGACCAATTGCCCAACGCCGATGAACTCGAAGCCCGCCGCCGTCTGGTGGTGGAGCTGCAGGGCGATCAGCAGCAGCTGGCCAAGCAGGTCAAGCAGGTGCTCGGCCAGGGTCGCCAGCAGTGGCGCCTGGCCGAATCCGAACACCTGTTGCGACTGGCTGCCCTGCGCCTGTCCGCCCTGCAGGACATCGACAGTGCAACCGAGCTGGTGCAAGGCGCCGACGACATTCTGCGCCTGCAGAACGACCCGGGCGCCTTTGCCGCCCGCGCGCAACTGACCAAGAGCCTGGAGGCGCTGCGCACGCTGCCGCGCCCGGACCGCACCGGACTGTTCCTGCAGCTGGGCGCGCTGCGTGATCAGGCTGCCCAGCTGCAGCCGCTGAACCCCGCCTTCAAGCCCTCCGACGCGGGCGCCGGGTCGAATACCGCCTGGAGCGACGGCAACGATCGCTGGAGCGAGTGGTGGGATCGCGTCTCCCAGTATGTGCGCATCGATTTCAATGCCGGGCAGGATATCCGCCCGCTGCTCTCCGGCCAGCAGCTGGACCGTGTGCGCCTGGCCCTGAGCCTTGCCCTGGAGCAGGCCCAGTGGGCCGCGCTGAACGGCAAGCAGGACGTCTACCAGCAGGCGCTGAAGCAGGCCAAGCAGATCATCGCCGACTTCTTCAACGCCGACCTCGCCGACAGCCGCGCGCTGGTCGCCCGCCTGGATGAGCTGAGCGCCCAGGCCGTCAGCGTGCAGACGCCGGACCTGAGCCCGGCCCTGAGCTCGCTGCAGGCCTACCTGTCGCGCCGCGAAAGCGCGGCGCAGCAGCAGGAGGCGGTGGCGCCCGACGCGGGGACCCAGCCATGAGCCGCGTCTATGTGCTGATCCTCGCCGTGGTCCTGGCGGCCACCCTGGTCGGGCTGGCCATCGCCGAGCAGTCCGGCTACGTGCTGATCGCCTACAAGAGCTTCCGCTACGAATCCAGCCTGTGGACCTTCCTGGCGCTGCTGGTGGTGCTCTGGGTGATCTACCTGGTCGTGCGCCTGGTGCTGCGCCTGCTGGGCGTGTCCGGGCGGGTGGTGAACCCCTGGTCGCGCTTCAACCGCCGCCGTCGCTCGCAACTGGCCGAAGAACATGGCCAGCGCGACCTCGCCGAAGGCCATTGGGCGCAGGCGCTGCGTCATCTGCGCCGCGCCGCCGAGCTGAGCGATCGCCCGCTGCCGCACTACCTGGGCGCTGCCCGTGCAGCCAACGAGCTGGGCAAGACCGAAGAGTGCGATGAGCTGCTCGACCGCGCCCAGGCGCGTGAGCCGGGCGTCGAGCTGGCCGTGGGCCTGACCCGCGCCCAGCTGCTGATCAACCGTGGCGACTTCACCCGAGCCCGCGTGGTGCTGGACAAGCTGCACCAGGATCACCCGCGTCATCCGACCGTGCTGCGCCTGCTGCAGCAGCTCTACGTCAGTCTCCACGAATGGCAGGCGCTTTGCGTGCTGCTGCCTGAGCTGCGCAAGGAGCGTGTACTGCAGAACGCCGAGCTGGCCGACCTGGAGCGCCGCACCTGGATGGCCGCGCTGGGCGAGGCCGGCGAGCAGGGCGTCGGCCAGGGCGAAAGCAGCCTGCAGCCGCTGACCCAGCGCTGGCAGAACGTCCCCTCGAACCTTCGCGCGCAACCCCCGCTGGTGGCAGCCTACGCCGAACAGCTGCTGCGCCTGGGTGCACCGGAAGAGGCGGAGGAAGTGTTGCGCAAGGCGCTCAAGGAAGGCTACGACAGCCGCCTGGTGCACCTGTACGGCCGTGCCCGTGGCCGCGATGGTGCGCAGCAGTTGAAGACCGCCGAAGGCTGGCTGAAGCAGCATGGCGACGACCCCGAGTTGCTGCTGACCCTGGGTCGCCTGTGCCTGCAGAACAAGCTGTGGGGCAAGGCGCGCGAATACCTGGAGGCCAGCCTGGCTCGCCAGCGCAGCGCGGAAACCTGTGCCGAACTGGCGCGCCTGCTGGCGCAGCTGGGTGAGGTGGAGCGCAGCAACCAGCTGTTCCAGGAAGGCCTCGGCCTGCTGGCGCCGCCGGTTTCACTGCCAGTGGCCGTGCGCGCCTGATCCAGGCGTGAAGGTGAAAACGGCGCCCCTGGGCGCCGTTTTCGTTTTCAGGGTTTGCCGTAGTGGATGCGGTAGATCGCGCCGTTCTGGTCGTCGCTGACCAGCAATGCGCCATCCGGGGCCACCAGCACGTCCGCCGGACGTCCGTGGACATTGCCGTCCTTGTCCAGCCAGCCCTCGGCGAACACACTCTGGCGCTTGAGCGTGCCGTCCTGGTTGAGCTCCACCCGCGCCACGCGATAGCCAATCTTCTGCGTGCGGTTCCACGAGCCGTGCTCGGCGATGAACAGGTTGTTGCGGTACTCGGCCGGGAATTGCTCGCCGGTATAGAAACGCAGGCCCAGTGCAGCCACATGCGGGCCGAGTCTGGCCACGGGCGGGGTGAACGCGGAGCAGGGTGTCTTGCCTTCCTCCGGGTCGGCAATGTCGCCCTGGTGGCAATCGGGATAGCCGAAATCCTCACCCACCTTGCTGAGCTTGTTCAACTCGTCATCGGGCTTGTCGTCGCCAAGCAGGTCGCGGCCGTTGTCGGTGAACCACAGTTGCTTCGTCTGCGGATGCCAGGTGAAACCGACGGTATTGCGGATGCCGTGGGCGACCACTTCGCGCGCGCTGCCATCAGCGTTCATGCGCTGCAGGTTGGCGTATTGCTCGCGGTCCGGGCGGCAGATGTTGCACGGCGCGCCGACCGGTACATAGAGCTTGTCGTCCGGGCCGAAGGCGATGAACTTCCAGCCGTGGGCGGTCTCCTTGGGAAACTGCGCGGGCAGTTCCTCGGCCTTGGGCGGAGCGTCGAGGTGGGCTTCGATGTCGCGCAGCACGACGATGCGGCTGATCGAGGAGATGTACAGGTCACCCCGGTGGAAGGCGACGCCCACCGGCATCTGCAATCCGCCACCGAGGCTTCTGACCTTGCCGTCGGGGGATACCGCATAGACCTTGTCAGCCGACTTGCTCCCCACGAACAGCGTGCCCTGGTCGCCCCAGGCCATGGCGCGGGCGCCCGGCACCTGATCCGTGAGCAGGCTGATGTGGAATCCTTCTGGCAAGCGAATCTGGCTGAGATCGATGTCGGCCAGAGCCGGCGTCGCCGTCACTGAAATGAGCGAGCAAAGTAGGATACGACGACGCATGGCAGGAATTCCCGGATGAATGCCACGGCCAGTCTAGACACTCGCCTTGAACTGATCGCGGTGTTTCCACTACCGTAGCGGCCTTTCCTGCAACAGCGCTTTTCAGTGGAGCCGCCATGAACCTGGCCAGCCCTCGTTCCCTGTTCTTCCTTGCCTTCCTCGCCTGCGTCGCCATGCTCGGCACCGGCTTCTACCTGCAGTACGTGGTCGGGCTGGAGCCCTGCCCGTTGTGCATCCTGCAGCGGATCTTCTTTGCCGGCTGCGGCCTGTTCTCGTTGATCGCCACGCTGCATGGCCGCGCGCCGCGCGTGTACTCGCTGCTGATCCTGCTCAGCGCCCTGGGTGGCGCCGGCACCGCAGGCCGGCAGATCTGGCTGCAGACCCTGCCGCCGGACCAGCTGCCGTCCTGCCTGCCGCCGCTGGATTTCATGCTCCAGAGCATGCCCTACACGCAGATCCTCTACACCATGTTCCACGGTTCGGCCGACTGCGCCGAGATCACCTGGACCCTGCTCGGCATGAGCATCCCGGAGTGGAGCCTGCTGGCCTTCATTGCCTTCGCGCTGTTCGCCGTCGTGCAGTTCTTCCGCCGCCGCGGCTGAGCGTCGCATCGCATTCCGCCATGGTCTGCGCCGCAGCGGCGCAGGCCAGAGGCGTCGCGGTCTGTCGATCAAACGCCCGTATGAATTTTCCCGCCGTCGGTGTCTTGTAGGTGACAACGGGCGGGCATACTCTGGTTTTCCACTCCGTCGGAAAGCCGCCGCCGAACAAGCTTCACACATCGCGGATGTCGAGAGTCGACAGAATATTGTCCCGGGGCGGACCTGGCCGGGACGGCGAAAAGGGAAGTGAGGACAACATGCTCGAGAGCTGCCGTAATGCCCAGGAACGTTGGGGAGGCGTACACCAGCTGATCGATCGCTGGTTGCGGGATCGACATGAGTTGGTCCGGGCATTCGATTCCCTGGACGGTGTCCAGGCGCCGAAGACCAACGCCGAAAACCTCCAGAGCTTCTGCCAGCTCCTGCTCGACTACGTGTCGGCGGGACACTTCGAAGTCTACGAACAGCTGATGAACGAGGCCCAGGCCTTCGGCGACACCCGTGGTCTCGAACTGGCCAAGCAGATCTACCCGCGGCTGGAAACCATCACCGCCAATGCGCTCAACTTCAACGACCGTTGCGATAACGGCGATTGCCGCGAAGGCACCTGCCTGACCAGCGAACTGAAGTCCCTGCGCCAGCAACTGCACGAACGCTTCGAACTGGAAGATTGCCTGATCGAAGTGCTGCACAACGCCCACGAGCAGAAAGCCGTCACGGCCTGATCGTCGAGCGGTCCGACAACGGCGCGAGCGCTTTCAGCACTCGCGCCGTTTTCGTTTGTGTCTGATTCGTGCAGTTCATGCCAATCGCGGACGAAGTCCGCTCCTACCCCAAGGTTCAATCCCTCGCAAGAACGCCGCGTAGGAGCGGACTCTGTCCGCGATGTTTCGAGCCTCGCACTTCGAGCGCACCACGCTGAACAACTCGCGCCGTTCGGCAGCTTGCACCTGTGCTCTCGGCGTCTTTTTAACGCGATGAATCGCTGCTGAAATGGGCCGAAACGGTGACGGAGAATGCGTACTCGCGAGAGCAATTTTACGGTGGCGTGATCACGACTCTCGCGTCGTGCGAGCGCACCGCGAGAGCTCGCCTGTTCGCCTTCATCGGCGCTGCTGCCTGTTGCGCGAAAGGCTCTGCGACGGGCATTTCCGGCCTGCGCTGGAAATTTATTTTTCATCCCCAAACGCACGCGCCACGGGCGTTTGCGCGGCTTTGCCGATTCCCCCAACGGAACCAAGTGCGCGCGCCAGCGTCATTGAGTGAGCGAAACAACGCGCCTTCGCGAACTGCTGAATACCTCTGAAACTGGTGTCTGCTGCGGCCTGCAGCGCAATCGGGACATTGGCGAGAGGCCATCAGCGGGGCTAGTATGGGCGCAACCACGTCCGCCAGGAGGCACGTCATGTCGGCCAACAAGAAACCCGTTACCACTCCGCTGCACCTGCTGCACCAGTTGTCCAACAGTCTGATCGAACACCTCGAAGGTGCCTGCAAGCAGGCGCTCGTCGATTCCGAAAAGCTGCTCGCCAAGCTCGAGAAACAACGCGGCAAGGCGCAAGAGAAGCTGCATGGCGCGCGCACCAAGCTGCAGGACGCAACCAAGGCTGGCAAGGCGAAAGCCCAGGCCAAGGCCAAGTCCAGCATCAGTGAACTCGACGGTATCCTGGAGACCCTGAAGAATCGCCAGACCGAAACCCGCGCCTACATCGCCAACCTCAAGCGCGATGTGCAGGAGAGCCTCAAGCTCGCCCAGGGCGTGACCAAGGTGAAGGAAGCCGCTGGCAAATCCCTCGCTACCCGCAAGCCGGTTGCCGCTGCTGCCAAACCTGTGGCTAAAGCTGCCGCCAAGCCAGCTGCCAGAACTGCCGCCAAACCGGCTGCCAAGCCCGCCGCGAAAGCCGCCGCCAAGCCTGCTGCGAAGCCGGCCGCCAAGGTTGCCGCCGCGAAGCCTGTTGCTGCCAAGGCCGCTGCGAAACCGGCTGCCAGACCTGCTACGAAAGCTGCCGCTAAACCGGCCGCCAAGCCGGCTGCAAAAGCTGCCGCCAAACCGGCTGCCAAGCCCGCGGCGAAAGCTGCTGCGAAGCCGGCCGCCAAGACCGCTGCGGCTAAACCAGCAGCCAAACCCGCTGCCAAGCCTGCTGCCAAAGCTGCCGCTAAACCGGCCGCCAGGCCTGCTGCGAAAGCCGCCGCGAAACCGGCTGCGAAGCCCGCCGCCAAGCCCGCTGCCGCCGCTGCCAAACCGGCTGCCAAAGCTGCCGCTAAACCGGCTGCCAAGCCTGCCGCGAAAGCCGCCGCCAAGCCGGCTGCGAAACCGGCTGCCGCCAAGCCTGCCGCTGCTGCGAAACCGGCCGCGAAGCCTGCTGCCGCTGCGAAACCTGCTGCCAAGCCCGCCGCGAAACCGGCTGCCAAACCGGCGGCGAAAACCGCTGCCAAGCCTGCCGCGAAACCGGCCGCCAAGCCTGCTGTGAAGCCGGCTGCGCCCAAGCCTGCCGCAGCTGCCAAGCCTGCCCCTGCGGCTGCTCCGAGCGCTCCGGCTGCCCAGCCGAGCACTCCGGCCGCCACCCCGGCTGCCAGTGCTACTCCGGCACCGGCGACTCCGGCCAGCAGCAACTCCTCCAGCGCTTCCTAAGGCTCAGGAGAGGCTCGCCGCGATGCGCAGGGTTTCCCGCGCATCGCGGCGCAAGCCGCCCGCTTCAGCCGCCGCGGCCTCCAGCCAGCGCGCCAGATCTTCTGCTTCACCCCGTGGCCAGTCCTGCGCCACCGCCTCCAGTCTCCCCAGCAGCACCTTTTCCGCTGCCAGTTCCAGCTGCTTGACCTGCTCACGCAGCACCGCCAGCTGTGCATCCTGTTGCGCCGAATCGCGCCAGTGCTGACGCAGCGAACGCAGCGGCACTATCACTTCCTTGCGCCACTCCTTCGCAGTGCTTTCCAGCATGCTCGACCGAGCCGGCGAGAAGGCCACGCCGGCCCTTCCCAGCCACGCCGAAGCGAGCAGCACGCAGACGTCCGCACCGCCTTCCTGAAGAGACAGGCAAGCCGCCTCAATCCCAGGCCGGGCGTAGAGTTGCAGCGCATACGACCAGACATCATCAGACATAGAGCACCCACAGCGATTGCCAGGCGAAGCTGATAAACTCCGCCGCCATGATTCGACTACAAAATCTTACGCTACAGCGTGGCCCCCAGCGCTTGCTGGAAGGTGCCGAACTCACCCTGCACGCCGGACAGAAAGTCGGCCTGATCGGCGCCAACGGCGCCGGCAAGTCGAGCCTGTTCGCCCTGCTGCGCGGCCAGCTCGGCCAGGACGCCGGCGACTGCTACCTGCCGGCGGACTGGCGTATCGCGCACATGCGCCAGGAGGTCGATACCCTCGAGCGCCTCGCCGTCGATTATGTGCTCGACGGCGACGTGCACCTGCGCAAGATCCAGGCGGACCTCGCCGCGGCCGAAGATGCCCACGACGGCACCGCCCTGGCGCGCCTGCACAGCGAGCTGGACAGTGCCGATGGTTACACCGCCGACGCCCGTGCGCGCAAGCTGCTCGCCGGCCTGGGCTTCACCTCCGAGCAGATGGACCGCCGCGTCGGCGACTTCTCCGGCGGCTGGCGGATGCGCCTGAACCTGGCGCAGGCGCTGATGTGCCCGTCCGAACTGCTGCTGCTCGACGAACCCACCAACCACCTCGACCTCGACGCCATCCTCTGGCTGGAAGAGTGGCTCAAGGGCTACCCCGGCACGCTGCTGCTGATCTCCCACGACCGCGACTTCCTCGACGCCGTGGTGGACAACATCGCCCACCTCGAACAGCGCAAGCTGACCCTGTACCGCGGCGGCTACTCGGCCTTCGAACGCACCCGCGCCGAACGCCTCGCCCAGCAGCAACAGGCGTTCGAGAAGCAGCAGGCGCAGCGCGCGCACATGGAAAAATACATCGCCCGCTTCCGCGCCCAGGCCACCAAGGCCCGCCAGGCGCAGAGCCGGATCAAGGCGCTGGAACGCCTGGAAGAACTGGCACCGGCCCACGTCGATTCGCCGTTCGACTTCGCCTTCCGCGAGTCCGACAAGATTTCCAGCCCGCTGCTGAACCTCTCCGAAGCGCGGCTGGGCTACGGCGAGAAAGCCGTGCTGGAGAAGGTCAAGCTGCAGCTGGTGCCCGGCGCGCGCATCGGCCTGCTGGGCCCCAACGGCGCGGGCAAGTCGACCCTGATCAAGACCCTGTCCGGCGACCTGTCGCTGCTGTCCGGTGAGCTCGCCCGTGGCGAGAACCTCGCCATCGGCTACTTCGCCCAGCACCAGCTCGACTCGCTGGACCCCAAGGCCAGCCCGCTGCTGCACCTGGCGCGCATCGCGCCAGCCGAGCGCGAGCAGACCCTGCGCGACTTCCTCGGCGGCTTCGACTTCCGTGGCGAGCGCTGCGATGAGCCGGTGCTGAATTTCTCCGGTGGCGAGAAGGCGCGCCTGGCCCTGGCGCTGATCGCCTGGCAGAAGCCCAACCTGCTGCTGCTCGACGAACCGACCAACCACCTCGACCTGGAAATGCGTCTGGCGCTGACCCTGGCGCTGCAGGAATTCTCCGGCGCGGTGGTGGTGGTGTCCCACGATCGTCACCTGCTCAAGAGCACCACCGACGAATTCTTCCTGGTGGCCGACGGGTGCATCCGCGAGTTCGACGGCGACCTCGACGACTACGCCCGCTGGCTGGTGGACTTCCGCGCGCGGCAGACCCCGGCTTCGCCCGGCGCCCCGGCCGGCGACAAGACCGACAAACGTGCCCAGCGCCAGGCCGCCGCGGCCCTGCGCCAGCAGCTCGCCCCGCACAAGCGCGAGGCCGACAAGCTGGAGAAGGAGCTGGGCAAGGTCCACGAGCAGCTCGCCGAACTGGAGCAACGCCTGGGCGACAGCGCGCTCTACGAAGCCTCGCGCAAGGACGAACTGCGCGACCTGCTGGCCCGCCAGGCGACCCTGAAAACCCGTGAGAGCGAGCTGGAAGAGTCCTGGCTGCTGGCCCTGGAAACCCTCGAAGAGCTGCAGCGTCAGCTCGAGGCCAGCGAGTGATGGATGACGTCAGCCTGCTGGTGGCCTGGAGCGAACCGCTGCTGCGCGGCGGGCAGATCATTCTCATCCTGCTGCTGGCCTGGGGCGTGCAGCGCCTCGTGACGCGCGCCATCAGCCGCCTGGGCGAACGCTATCCGATGCCGCCGGAACTGCTGCTGCCGCTGCGCGGCGGCCTGCGCTGGCTGATCATGGGCTCGGCGCTGATGCTGGTGCTGGAGCGCCTGGGGGTCTCCGCCGACGTGCTGTGGGCGGCGCTGACCGGCTTTGCCGCAGTCGCGGCGGTCGCGTTCTTCGCCATCTGGAGCGTGCTCTCCAACCTGTTCTGCGCGCTGATGATCTTCACCATGGGGCCGTTCCGCCTGGGTGATCGCGTGGAAGTCATCGAGTCCGCCGACAAGCCCGGCGTGAAGGGCCGGGTGATCGCCATCAACCTGCTCTACACCACGCTGGAAGAAGTTGCCGAGGACGGCACCCCCGGCGCGCTGCTGCAGGTGCCGAACAACCTGTTCTTCCAGAAGGCCATCCGCCGCTGGCGCGGCCCGAATTTCCCCACCACCACCCCTTAACGGACATCCCCCACTATGGAATGGCTGACAAGCCCTGAAATCTGGGTTGCCTTTCTGACCCTGACCGCCCTGGAAATCGTCCTGGGCATCGACAACATCATCTTCATCTCGATCCTGGTCGGCCGCCTGCCGCCCGCCCAGCAACCCAAGGCGCGCTTCTTCGGCCTGGCGCTGGCGATGGGTACGCGCATCCTGCTGCTGCTGTCGATCACCTGGGTGATGCGCCTCACCGCCGACCTGTTCACCGTGTTCGACCACGGCATCTCCGGGCGCGACCTGATCCTGTTCTTCGGCGGCCTGTTCCTGCTGTTCAAGAGCACCATGGAAATCTTCCACAGCCTCGAAGGGGCGGAAGAGGGCGGCCAGAGCGGCGGCAAGTCGCGCGGCTTCATGGGCATCATCATCCAGATCGCGATCATCGACATCGTCTTCTCCCTGGACTCGGTGATCACCGCCGTCGGCCTGGTGCAGCACGTGCCGGTGATGGTCGCGGCCATCGTCATCTCGGTCGGCGTGATGATGCTGTCGGCCGGCACCATCAGCGCCTTCATCGAGAAGCACCCGTCGCTGAAGATGCTGGCGCTGTCCTTCCTTATCGTGGTCGGCACCGTGCTGATCGCCGAGGCCTTCGAGATCCACGTGCCCAAGGGCTACGTGTACTTCGCCATGGCCTTCTCGCTGGCGGTGGAGGCGATCAACATCCGCCTGCGCGGCGCCCTGGCGCGCAAGCGCGGCGGCGAAGAGCCGGTGAAGCTGCGCAAGGACATTCCGAGCTGATCGGTTCGTCGTGATGAATGAAAAGCCCGGCCTGGTGCCGGGCTTTTTCTTTGGGTGCAGGTAGGAGCGAGCTTGCTCGCGAACTGCCCCAATACGGGAGTGGCTGGGAAATCCTGTTCGCGAGCAAGCTCGCTCCTACAGGGGGCCCGGTGTTCGTCGGCAACGCTGGGCGAGTCGGCGCGACTGAGGCACACTGGCTGCCCGTAACAAATTATTGCGCCTGCCTGAGCGCCACGAGGTCCGACATGCTCGCCAGTACCTGGTTCGCCTTCTTCATCGCCTGCTGGATCATCAGCCTGTCGCCCGGCGCCGGGGCCATCGCCTCGATGTCCTGCGGCCTGCAGTACGGCTTCTGGCGTGGCTACTGGAATGCCCTGGGCCTGCAGATCGGCCTGGCCCTGCAGATCGCCGTGGTCGCCGCCGGCGTGGGTGCGCTGCTTTCGGCTTCGGCGGTCGCCTTCAGCGCGATCAAGTGGTTCGGCGTGGTCTACCTGGTCTATCTCGCCTATCGCCAATGGACCGCCGCGCCCCAGGTGATGGACGCCGGCGGCGAGCGCCCCATCGGCCGGCCGCTGTCGCTGGTGCTGCGCGGCTTCCTGGTCAACGCCAGCAATCCCAAGGCGGTGATCTTCATGCTCGCGGTGCTGCCGCAGTTCGTCGATCCGCACCGGCCGATGGCGATGCAGTACGTGATCATGGGCGCCACCATGATCACCGTCGACCTGATCGTCATGGCCGGCTACACCGGCCTGGCCGCCCGCGTGCTGCGTGCGCTGCGCTCGCAACGCCAGCAGAAGGTGATGAATCGCACTTTCGCCACCCTCTTCGTGGGCGCCGCCGGGCTGCTCGCCACCGTGCGCCGCGCCCCGGTCTGAGGGCGTTTGCGCGTGTTCCGGAGCGCTCGCCCGAGCACTCCGGGCGCAACTCTTCGGGACATTGTCCTTGCATAGACGGAAACCTGAGGTGACAATTTAACCTCTTTCATTCTCATTTACCTTCCCGTATGCGCCCCTCCAAACTTTGCGTCTGGCTGTTGCCGCTGGTCGGCCTTTTCAGCCTTGGAGCTCAAGCCGACACGGCTGTCGACCCCTCCCAAGCCCTGCACCTGCTCAGTTATCTCGCTGCTGACTACCCGGCCACCGTCACCGACGGCAAGGTCGTGGACGAGAGCGAGTACAAGGAGCAGCTCGAATTCGTCGGCAACCTGCAGGCGTTGATCATCACCCTGCCGCCCGTTGCCGAACGCGCCGACCTGGAAAAGGCCGCTGCCAGCCTCAAGCAGGCCATCGAGCAGCGCCATCCGGGCAAGCAGGTCGCCCAGCAGGCCCGTCACCTGGAGGCGCGCGTCGCCGATATCTACCAGGTGGTACAGACCCCGGCGATCACCCCGGACGCGACCCGCGGCGCCGAGGTCTACACCCAGCAGTGCTCGATCTGCCACGGTGACGCCGGCAAGGGCGATGGCCCGGCGGGCATCGGCCTGGAGCCGCCGCCGGCCAACCTGACCGACCGCGCGCGCCTCGATCAGCTGAGTCTCTATGACCTGCGCAACGTCATCGGCCTGGGCGTTTCCGGCACCGACATGCCGGCCTTCGCCGACCAGCTCGACGAGCGCCAGCGCTGGGACCTGGCGTCCTATGTCGCCAGCCTCAGCGCCGGCCAGGCCAAGCCCGACCCGGCCCACGCCTACCCGCTGGCGACCCTGGCGACCCAGACCCCGGCGGAAGTCGCCGAGCGTGATGGTGACGCCGCGGCCGAGAGCTTCCGTGCCCTGCGTGCCCATCCGCCGCTGGAGCACCGCGGCCCGGCGCAGCAGATCGACTACACCACCGTGACCCTGGACAAGAGCTTCGCCGTGTACCGCTCCGGCGACCACGACCAGGCCTACGACCTGTCCGTGGCGGCCTACCTGGAAGGCTTCGAGCTGGTGGAAAGCTCGCTGGACAACGTCGACGCCGACCTGCGCAAGGCCACCGAGAAGCAGCTGATGGCCTACCGTCAGGCGCTGCGTGACGGCCTGCCGGAAGCCGAAGTCGCCCAGCAGCTGGCGCTGGCCAAGGCCAAGCTGGCGGATGCTGCCAAGGCCCTGAGCGGCGACTCGCTGAGCTTCTCCATCAGCTTCGTCTCGGCCCTGCTGATCCTCCTGCGCGAAGGCGTGGAAGCGATCCTGGTGCTCGCGGCGATCCTCGCCTTCCTCCGTAACACCGGGCAGGAGTCGGCCGTGCGCGGCGTCCACGTCGGCTGGGGCCTGGCCTTCGTCGCCGGCTTCGCCACCTGGGCGGTCGCGGCCTACGTGATCAATATCGGCGGCGCCCAGCGCGAGCTGATGGAAGGCTTCACCTCGCTGTTCGCCTGCGTGATGGTGCTCTGGCTCGGCGTGTGGATGCACGATCGCCGGCATGCCGCCGCCTGGCAGGACTACATCCGCAGCAGCCTGGTCGGTGGCGGTGGCCGCTTCGGCTTCGCCGTGCTGGCGTTCTTCTCGGTCTACCGCGAGCTGTTCGAGGTCATCCTGTTCTACGAGACCCTCTGGCTACAGGCCGGCCCGGCTGGCCACAACGCGGTGATCGCCGGTGCGGGCACCGCCGTGGTGATCCTGATCGGCATCGCCTGGGTGATCCTGCGCGGCTCGGCCAAGCTGCCGCTGAAGCTGTTCTTCACCATCAACGCCGCGCTGCTCTGCGCCCTGTCGGTGGTGTTCGCCGGCCATGGCGTGGTGGCGCTGCAGGAAGCCGGCGTGATCGGTACCCGTCCGGTGCCGTTCTTCGACTTCGACTGGCTCGGCATCAAGGCAGACGCCTACTCGCTGTCGGCCCAGGCCGTGGCACTGCTGGCGGTGGCCGTGCTCTACGGGCGCAGCTACTTCTCCGAGCGGCGCAAGGCTACCGAGGTTGCCTCCTCCTGAGGCGATAGCCGAGCGACAGACGACGGCCAGTGCGATACTGGCCGTCGTGCTTTCTGGAGATTGGTTTTCCGATTATGCGTATCTGGATCGATGCCGACGCCTGCCCGCGTGCGGCCAAGGAGCTGGTGGCGAAGTTCGCCTTGAAGCGCAAGCTGGAGGTGGTGATGGTCGCCGGCCAGCCCGTGGCCAAGCCGCCGTTCGCCTGCGTCAGCCTCATCGTCGTGCCCAGCGGCATGGACGCCGCCGACGATTACCTGGTGGAGCAGGCCGAGCCGGGCGACCTGGTGATCTGCAGCGACGTGCCGCTGGCCGACCGCCTGGTGAAGAAGGGCGTCGATGCGCTGGACCCGCGCGGCCGCGAGTTCGACGAGAAGAACATGGGCGAGCGCCTGGCGGTGCGCAACCTGTTTACCGACCTGCGCGAGCAGGGCCAGGTGGGGGGAGGGCAGGCGCCCTATGGCGACAAGGACCGCCAGGCCTTCGCCAATGGCCTGGACCGGCTGCTGACGCGGCTGCTGCGCGAAGCGGAAGCTCGCAAGCCCTGACCTGAAAACGCCCGGCATCGCCGGGCGTTTTCATTTGGGTTGGCCGAGCGTAGGAGCGGACTTCGTCCGCGATGGCTTCCGGCGCGATGCGGACCTCTCGCGGACGGAGTCCGCTCCTACAGGATCGATGGTTCCTCAGGCCAGCTCCAGCACCCGATCGACGGCCTTGTTGATGCCGCTGGCGGCTTCGGCGATGGACTGCGCGAGCATGTAGGCCGGGGTGGTGACCAGCTTGTGGTCCTTGTCCTCGACGATGTTCTCCACGCTGCAATCGATGTGCTTGGCGCCCATGCTGGTCAGCGCCTGGGCGGTGCCCTCGTCGGTGCCGATGGTGCATTCCACCCCTTCGCCGAAGATCCGCGCGGCCATGGCTGGGGCGATGCAGAACAGGCCGACCGGCTTCTTCGCCGCAGCGAAGGCTTTGGCCAGGGCCAGCAGGTCTGGCTGCACCTGGCACTGGTCGCCCTTGAAGGCGAAGTCGCTGAGGTTCTTCGCGGCGCCGAAGCCGCCGGGTACCACCAGGGCGTCGAAGTCTTCCACCCTGGCCTCGCGGATATCCTTGATCTCGCCGCGGGCGATACGCGCGGATTCCACCAGTACGTTGCGCTTCTCCGCCACTTCTTCGCCGGTCAGGTGGTTGAGCACGTGGTGCTGCTCCATGTCCGGGGCGAAGCACTGCACCTGGGCGCCGCGCTGGGACAGGCGCAGCAGGGTGATCACGCTTTCGTGGATCTCGGCGCCGTCGTAGACGCCACAACCGGAGAGGATTACCGCAACTTTCTTCATGGACTGCTCCTGTTCGAGGGGGCCGGGGCTGTCGCGATATGCCGCCCGGGCTGTCGCCGGCGGCCGTGGCCGCCGGCAGGCAAGGGACTAGGATCCTTGGGCATAAGCATAACGACTCGGCTGCGCCATGAACTACATCCTCTTTGCCGTCCCCTTCTTTTTCCTCCTGATCGCGATCGAGCTGCTCGCCGACCGCTGGCGCGGCATGCGCACCTACCGCCTGAGCGATGCGCTGAACAGTCTCAGCGCCGGTGTGCTGTCCACCACCAGCGGCCTGCTGACCAAGGGCCTGGCGGTGCTCACCTACGCCATCGCCTGGCAGCACCTGGCGCTCTTCGAGCTGTCTGCGCAGAACCTCTGGGTCTGGCTGTTCGCCTTCGTCTTCTACGACTTCTGCTACTACTGGAACCACCGCCTGGGCCATGAGCGCAACGTGCTCTGGGCCGCGCATTCGGTGCACCACCAGAGCGAGGACTACAACCTTTCCACCGCCCTGCGGCAGACCAGCACCGGATTCCTCTTCGGCTGGATCTTCTACCTGCCCATGGCCATCGCCGGCGTGCCGCCACTGGTGTTCCTCACCGTCGGTGCGCTGAACCTGCTCTACCAGTTCTGGGTGCACACCCGGCACATTCCCAAGCTGGGCTGGTTCGAGTGGATTTTCATCACCCCGTCCAACCACCGCGTGCACCACGCGCAGAACCCGGTCTACATGGATCGCAACTACGGTGGCGTGTTCATCGTCTGGGACCGCCTGTTCGGCACCTTCCAGGAGGAGCTGGACGAGGAGCCGGTGGTGTTCGGCGTGACCGTGCCGCTGGCCAGCTGGAACCCGCTGTGGGCCAACCTGCAGGTCTATGCGCACCTGTGGAACGATGCTCGCCGCGCGGAAAGCCTGTGGGACAAACTGCGTATCTGGTTCATGCGCACCGGCTGGCGCCCCGCGGACGTCGCCCAGCGCTATCCCATGGCCAAGCCGGACCTGGCGGCCTTCCGCAAGTTCGAGGTGCCGCTGAGCCGCGGCCGGCAGTGGTACGCCGGGTTGCAGTTCGTCACCTACGTGGTGGTGGGTACCTGGCTGCTGGGCGTTGGCGAGCATTGGCAGGTGCTGCCGCTGGTGATCGGCTGGAGCTGGGTGGCTTTCGGCTTGTATGCCATCGGCTGCTGGCTGGAGAACCGCGCCTGGGCATTGCGCATGGAGTTGCTGCGACTGGCGCTGAACGTGCCGGCGGTGGCGGCACTGGCCACCTGGGGCGGGATCGAGTTGCCGCAATGGACGCCCTGGGCGCTGGCGGTCTATTCGCTGCTCAGTCTGATCGGGCTGCTGGGCCTGCGCCGCGCCGAGCGCCTGCCCCAGGCGGTCTGAGCGTCTGGCGTGCTTATTCGGCCTTGCTGGCCTTGAAGCGGCGACGCAGCCAGAACAGCAGGCCGATCACCACGAAGCCGCCGAGCACCATGAGCTCGTACTTCTTGATGTTGCCCAGCACGCCTTCCAGCACGCTGCCGAAGTAGAAGGCCGCGCTGCCCAGTACCGTGGCCCAGACGATGGCGCCGATGCCGTTGAGCAGCAGGTAGCGCGCCGGCGGATAGCCGGACAGGCCGATGGCCACCGGCATCACGGTGCGCAGGCCGTAGACGAAGCGGAAGCTGAGCACCCACAGGTCCGGGTGCTTGCGCACGTGCTCCAGGGCCCTGTCGCCCATCTTCTGCCAGCTCGGCTTGCGCGCGAGCAGCTTGCGGCCATGGCGACGGCCGAGGAAATACCACAGCTGATCGCCGGCGTAGCTGCCGAAGAAGGCCACTGCGATGACGTACTCCAGCTGCATGTAGCCGCGGAAGGCGAGGAAGCCGGCCAGCACGAGAATGGTCTCACCCTCGAAGAACGTGCCGAGAAACAGCGCGAAGTAGCCGAAATCCTGCAGGAATTGTTGGAGCATTATCGAGGCAACGCAGCGAAATGAACGCGAAGCCTAACCCGGTTGTCGCCTGGGGGGAAGGCACCTCGATTCCTACGACTGACCTGGAGCAAGTCTGTAAGGGCCCGTAGCGGCGACCTGCCGCTGCGGCAGGATGCCGCGACCAAGGGTCACTGTTACCTGCTGTTACCAATCGGTCATAATTCAGGGCTATAACTGTCACACTGTGCCTGCTGTATCAGGCCCTGGAGTACGCCGTGAGCTTCATTCCCGCCGATCGAGCCTTCCCCTTCACCCGACTGCGCCGCAACCGTCGTGACGAATTCTCCCGCCGTCTGGTGCGCGAGAACGTCCTGACTGCCAACGACCTGATCCTTCCGGTGTTCGTTCTCGACGGCAAGAATCAGCGGGAAGCGGTGCCCTCGATGCCGGGCGTGGAGCGCATGTCCATCGATCTGCTGCTCAAGGAAGCCGAGGAACTGGTGGAACTGGGCATCCCGGCGCTGGCGCTGTTCCCGGTGACCCCGCTGGAAAAGAAATCCCTCGATGGCGCCGAAGCCTTCAACCCGGACGGCATCGCCCAGCGCGCTACCCGCGCCCTGCGTGAGCGTTTCCCGGAGCTGGGCATCATCACCGACGTGGCCCTGGACCCGTTCACCAGCCACGGCCAGGACGGCATCCTCGATGAAGACGGCTACGTCCTGAACGATATTTCCGTCGATGTGCTGGTCAAACAGGCGCTTTCCCACGCCGAAGCCGGTGCCCAGGTCGTGGCTCCCTCGGACATGATGGACGGCCGCATCGGCGCGATCCGCGAGGCGCTGGAGTCCACCGGCCACATCAATACGCGCATCATGGCCTACTCGGCCAAGTACGCCAGCGCCTACTACGGCCCGTTCCGCGATGCAGTCGGCTCCGCCGCCAACCTGGGCAAGGGCAACAAGGCCACCTACCAGATGGACCCGGCCAACAGCGACGAGGCACTGCACGAGATCTACGCTGACCTCGCCGAAGGCGCCGACATGATCATGGTCAAGCCGGGCATGCCCTACCTGGACATCGTCCGCCGGGCCAAGGACGAGTTCCGCGCGCCGACCTTCGTCTACCAGGTCAGCGGCGAGTACGCCATGCACATGGCCGCGATCAACAACGGCTGGCTCAGCGAGGCGGTGATCCTCGAATCGCTGCTGGCCTTCAAACGCGCCGGCGCAGATGGCATCCTGACCTACTTCGCCAAACGTGCTGCACAACAGTTGAAACAAGGGGGCTGACCCCTCCGTCGATGAGAGTTGCGATGAATACCGAAGGCATTAGCGAAACCGAAGTGATCGAAGCTGACACCGCCGCCGAAGTGACTGAAGTCCTGGTCGCCGAGATCGTCGAGCCCGCGCCGGCACCCGCCGAGCCGGCGGCGCCGGCGATCAACGTGGACGACAGTGCCCTCTACATTCATCGCGAGCTCTCGCAGCTGCAGTTCAACATCCGCGTGCTGGAGCAGGCGCTGGATGAGTCCTACCCGCTGCTGGAACGCCTGAAGTTCCTGCTGATCTTCTCCAGCAACCTCGACGAGTTCTTCGAGATCCGCGTCGCCGGCCTGAAGAAGCAGATCACCTTCGCCCGCGAACAGGCCGGCGCCGACGGCCTGCTGCCGCACCAGGCGCTGGCGCGCATCAGCGAGCAGGTGCACGAGCAGGTTGCCCGCCAGTACAGCATCCTCAACGACATCCTGTTGCCGGAGCTGGCCAAGCACGACATCCGCTTCATCCGCCGCCGCTACTGGACGCCGAAGATCAAGGCCTGGGTCCGGCGCTTCTTCCGCGACGAGATCGCGCCGATCGTCACCCCGATCGGCCTCGACCCGACCCACCCGTTCCCGCTGCTGGTGAACAAGAGCCTGAACTTCATGGTCGAGCTCGAGGGCCTGGACGCCTTCGGGCGCGACTCCGGCCTGGCGATCATCCCGGCGCCGCGCTCGCTGCCGCGGATCATCCGCCTGCCCGAGGAAGTCGCCGGCGCCGGCGACAACTATGTGTTCCTCTCGTCGATGATCCACGCCCATGCCGATGATCTGTTCAACGGCATGAAGGTGAAGGGCTGCTACCAGTTCCGCCTGACCCGTAACGCCGACCTCTCGGTGGACGCCGAAGATGTCGAGGACCTGGCCCGCGCGCTGCGCGGCGAGCTGTTCTCGCGGCGCTACGGCGACGCGGTGCGCCTGGAGGTGGTGGACACCTGCCCGACGCACCTGTCCAACTACCTGCTCAAGCAGTTCGGACTGTCCGAGACGGAGCTGTACCGCGTCAGTGGGCCGGTCAACCTGACCCGCCTGTTCAGCGTCACCGGGCTGGCCAGCCACCCGGAGCTGCAGTCGCCGCCGTTCACCCCGACGATCCCCAAGCTGCTGCAGAAGAAGGAAAACCTGTTCAACGTGCTGGGCAAGCTCGACGTGCTGCTGATGCACCCGTTCGAGTCCTTCACCCCGGTGATCGACCTGCTGCGCCAAGCCGCCAAGGACCCCAGCGTGCTGGCGATCAAGCAGACGCTGTACCGCTCCGGCGCCAACTCCGAGATCGTCGACGCGCTGGTGGAAGCCGCGCGTAACGGCAAGGAAGTCACCGTGGTGATCGAGCTGCGGGCGCGCTTCGACGAAGAATCCAACCTGCAGCTGGCCAGCCGTCTGCAGCAGGCCGGCGCCGTGGTGATCTACGGCGTGGTGGGCTTCAAGACCCACGCCAAGATGCTGCTGATCCTCCGTCGCGAGGACGGCGAGCTGCGCCGCTACGCGCACCTGGGCACCGGCAACTACCACGCCGGCAACGCCCGCCTGTATACCGACTACAGCCTGCTGACCGCCGACGTGGCGCTCTGCGAGGACCTGCACAAGCTGTTCAACCAGCTGATCGGCATGGGCAAGACCCTGCGCATGAAGAAGCTCCTGCACGCGCCCTTCACCCTGAAGAAGAACCTGCTGGAGATGATCAACCGCGAGGCCGCCCAGGCCGCCGAGGGCAAGCCGGCGCACATCATGGCCAAGGTCAACTCGCTGACCGACGCCAAGGTCATCCGCGCGCTGTACAAGGCCAGCCAGGCCGGCGTGAAGATCGACCTGGTGGTGCGCGGCATGTGCTGTCTGCGCCCGGGCGTGCCGGGCGTGTCGCACAACATCCAGGTGCGTTCGATCATCGGCCGCTTCCTCGAGCACAGCAGGATCTACTACTTCCTCAACGGCGGCGAGGAGAAGCTCTATCTCTCCAGCGCCGACTGGATGGAACGTAACCTCGACATGCGCGTGGAGACCTGCTTCCCGGTGGAGGGCAAGAAACTCGTGCTGCGGGTGAAGAAGGAGCTGGAGTCCTACCTGACCGACAACACCCAGGCCTGGGTGCTGCAGTCCGACGGCAGCTACGTGCGCCAGAGCCCCAGCGGCAACCAGAACGCCCGCAACGCCCAGGCGACCCTGCTGGAGCGCCTCTGCACGCCGGTGATCAGCGTTCGCTGAGCCAGCGTTGGCATGATCGAAGCCCTGCCGTTCGCGGCAGGGCTTTTTTCTGCGCGTCCGGCAAGTTGCGTGCAGGCTGGAAATGATCGCGGACGGAGTCCGCTCCTACGCCCGGCACCCCGATGCCACCTGCTACTGTAGGAGCGGACTCCGTCCGCGATCGGGTGGGGCCTAAAGAAAAAGGCCCCGGCGCTTGCGCGGCGGGGCCTTGTCGTTTCGGGGGGCGATCAGCTCACGCTGAGCGAGTAACCCACGCGCTTGATCCACTCGGCTTCCTGCTCGAAGTCCGCCTGGGTCAGCGGGTTGGCTTCCAGCCAGCCCTTGGGGAAGCTGACGTTGAGCGCCTTGCCGGAGGCCTTGAGGGCTACGGCCGGCATCTCCTGGGTGCCACGGATGTGGTGGAAGAGGATGGCGAAGCGCAGCACGATGCACAGGCGGATCAGCTTGTCGCCCTCGTCGCCCAGCTCGTTGAACTTGTCCGCCGGAATGTTGCGGCGATGGCCACGCACCAGCAGGGCCAGGGTCAGCTGGTCGACGCGGGAGAAACCGGCCAGGTCCGAGTGCTCCAGCAGGTAGGCGCCGTGCTTGTGGTAGTGGTAGTGGGCGATGTCCAGGCCCAGCTCGTGGACGCGCGCGGCCCACATCAGCAGTTCGCGGTGGCCGTCGTCGGTCAGGTCCCAGGCCTTGGCGACCTGATCCAGGGATTCCAGCGCCTTGGTCTCTACCCGCGCCGCCTGTTCCGGATCGACGTGGTAGCGCTCCATCAGCGCGCTGATGGTGCGTTCGCGGACGTCCTCGTGGTGGTGGCGGCCGAGCAGGTCGTAGAGCACGCCCTCGCGCAGGGCGCCTTCGGAGTGGGTCATGCGGGTCAGTTCGAGGGCATCGAACAGCGCCTCGAGGATCGCCATGCCGGCCGGGAAGATCGGCCGGCGATCGGGCTTGATGCCGTCGATGTCGAGCTTGTCGACCTCGCCCAGCTTGAACATCTTGCGCTTGAGCCAGGCCAGGCCTTCCGGATTGATCTCGCCATTGCCGTGACCGCCGGCCTGGATCGCCAGGCAGATCGCGCGGATGGTGCCGGAGGCGCCGACGGCCTCGTCCCAGCCCAGGCGGCGCAGGCTGTTCTCGATGCTCATCAGTTCCAGGCGCGCCGAGGTGTAGGCCTGGGCGTAGCGTGCCGGGGTGATCTTGCCGTCCTTGAAATAGCGCTGGGTGAAGCTCACGCAGCCCATCTGCAGGCTCTCGCGCAGCTGCGATTCGAACTGCTGGCCGATGATGAATTCGGTGCTGCCGCCGCCGATGTCGACCACCAGGCGCTTGCCGGGGTTGTCCGGCAGGGTGTGCGAGACGCCCAGGTAGATCAGGCGCGCTTCCTCGCGGCCGGAGATGACCTCCACCGGGTGGCCGAGGATCTGGTCGGCGACACGGATGAAATCGCCGCGGTTGCGTGCCTCGCGCAGGGCGTTGGTGCCGACCACGCGGACCGAGCCGGGCGGCATGCCGCTGATGAACTGGGCGAACTGCTTCAGGCAGTCGTAGCCGCGCTGCATGGATTCTTCGGTGAGCAGGCGGTCCTCGCCGATGCCGGCGGCCAGCTGGACCTTCTCGCCCATGCGTTCGAGGATGCGGATCTCGCCGTGATCGGCCTTCGCCAGGACCATGTGGAAACTGTTCGAGCCAAGGTCAATGGCCGCGATCATCGGGAAGGTCTTGGCAGGGGTATGAGGCATAGGGGGAGGTCCGGACAAATACGGGAGACATCCTGCCATTTTAGGCAGGTGGTGCCAATGAAGGGGTTGTCACCGATCAGAAGTCACCGCGGCAGCGATAGATACACTCAATCGGCTGCGCCTTTCGGTGTGGGCCGAGGCGGGATATGATGGCGGACACTTTTTCGCATCCGATTGACGGAGAGAATACATGAGCGAACATATCGTCAATGTTACCGATGCCAGCTTCGAGCAGGACGTACTGAAGTCCGATAGTCCCGTGCTGGTCGACTACTGGGCCGAATGGTGCGGCCCGTGCAAGATGATCGCCCCGGTACTCGACGAGATCGCCAAGGACTATCAGGGCAAGCTGAAAGTCTGCAAGCTGAACATCGACGAGAACCAGGACACCCCGCCGAAGTACGGCGTACGTGGCATTCCGACCCTGATGCTGTTCAAGGGCGGCAACGTCGAAGCGACCAAGGTCGGCGCACTGTCCAAGTCGCAGCTGGCTGCCTTCCTCGACAGCAACATCTAAGTCGAGAAGTCCTGAAAAGCCCCGCCAATGCGCGGGGTTTTTTCGTTATTGCCCCTAGACGCTCTGAAACTCGGGTGTTAAATTCGGGCGCACAACGATTGTTTCGTTGTCCCCTGCAAGCCGTCGCCGACGCACTTCCCATTCGAATTCCAAGCGATCCTGTCCGTCATCTACGGCGCGGCTCTTCAAGCATCACGCTTGTTCCCTTTTCCCCTTTCAGCGTATTTACGTCCCTTCTATGAATCTGACCGAACTCAAGCAAAAGCCGATTGCCGAATTGCTGGAAATGTCCGATGCCATGGGCCTGGAAAACATGGCCCGTTCGCGCAAGCAGGACATCATCTTCGCGCTGCTGAAGAAGCACGCGAAAAGCGGCGAGGAAATCTCCGGTGACGGCGTGCTGGAGATTCTCCAGGATGGCTTCGGCTTCCTGCGCTCCGCCGATTCCTCGTACCTGGCCGGCCCTGACGACATCTACGTCTCGCCCAGCCAGATCCGTCGCTTCAACCTGCGCACGGGCGACACCATCATCGGCAAGATTCGGCCGCCCAAGGAAGGCGAGCGCTACTTTGCGCTGCTGAAAGTCGATTCGATCAACTTCGATCGTCCGGAGAACGCGAAGAACAAGATTCTCTTCGAGAACCTGACGCCGCTGTTCGCCAACAAGCGCATGAAGATGGAAGCCGGTAACGGTTCCACCGAGGACCTGACCGGTCGGGTCATCGACCTCTGCGCCCCGATCGGCAAAGGCCAGCGCGGCCTGATCGTCGCCCCGCCGAAAGCCGGCAAGACCATCATGCTGCAGAACATCGCGGCCAACATTGCGCGCAACAACCCCGAGTGCCACCTGATCGTCCTGCTGATCGACGAGCGCCCGGAAGAAGTGACCGAGATGCAGCGCACCGTGCGCGGCGAAGTGGTCGCCTCCACCTTCGACGAACCGCCGACCCGCCACGTGCAGGTCGCCGAGATGGTGATCGAGAAGGCCAAGCGCCTGGTCGAGCACAAGAAGGACGTGATCATCCTGCTCGACTCCATCACCCGTCTGGCCCGTGCCTACAACACCGTGATCCCCAGCTCCGGCAAGGTGCTCACCGGTGGTGTCGACGCCCACGCCCTGGAAAAGCCCAAGCGCTTCTTCGGCGCCGCGCGCAACATCGAGGAAGGCGGTTCGCTGACCATCCTCGCCACCGCGCTGATCGAAACCGGCTCGAAGATGGACGAAGTGATCTACGAGGAATTCAAGGGTACCGGCAACTCGGAACTCATCCTCGACCGTCGCATCTCGGAAAAACGCGTGTTCCCGGCGATCAACATCAATCGCTCCGGCACCCGTCGTGAAGAGCTGCTCACCGGTGAGGAAGAGCTGCAGCGCATGTGGATCCTGCGCAAGATCCTCCACCCGATGGATGAGATCGCTGCCGTGGAATTCCTCCTCGACAAGCTGCGCCAGACCAAGACAAACGACGAGTTCTTCGACTCGATGAAGCGCAGCAAGTAAGAGTCGCCGGCAAATCTGTTCTGGCGTTGTTGCCTGGCCCCTGCCGTACACGAAGTACTGTCTGAGGCCAGGCGTCTAGCCAGAACCGCTTCGCTCAGATTTGTCAGCGACTCTGCGCGCTTCTGCAATGCCACGAGGCCGGGGAAACCCGGCCTTCGTGTTTCTGCCCGGCGCGGATAGGCGGTAGACTGTCGCATCATCCTGCCGCCATCGAGATCCTCATGCAGTATCGCGACCTGCGCGAGTTCATCGCTGCCCTGGAGCAGCGCGGACAGCTCAAGCGCATCCAGGCGCCGGTATCCCCGGTGCTGGAAATGACCGAGGTGTGCGACCGCACCCTGCGCGCCAAGGGCCCGGCCCTGCTGTTCGAAAAGCCCACCGGCTTCGACATGCCCGTACTCGGCAACCTGTTCGGTACGCCCGAGCGCGTGGCCTTAGGGATGGGCGCGGAAGACGTCTCCGAACTGCGCGAGATCGGCAAGCTGCTGGCCTTCCTCAAGGAGCCGGAGCCGCCCAAGGGGCTGAAGGACGCCTGGTCGAAGCTGCCGATCTTCAAGAAGGTCATCAACATGGCGCCCAAGGTCCTCAAGGACGCGCCGTGCCAGGAAGTGATCGAGGAGGGCGACGACGTCGACCTGTCGAAGCTGCCGGTGCAGACCTGCTGGCCCGGCGACGTCGCGCCGCTGATCACCTGGGGCCTGACGGTCACCCGCGGGCCGAACAAGGAACGGCAGAACCTGGGCATCTACCGCCAGCAGGTGATCGGCCGCAACAAGGTCATCATGCGCTGGCTCAGCCACCGTGGCGGCGCGCTGGACTTCCGCGAGTGGTGCCAGAAGCATCCTGGCCAGCCCTATCCGGTGGCCGTGGCCCTCGGTGCGGACCCGGCGACCATCCTCGGCGCCGTCACCCCGGTGCCGGACAGCCTCTCCGAGTACGCCTTCGCCGGCCTGCTGCGCGGGCACAAGACCGAGCTGGTCAAGTGCATCGGCAATGACCTGCAGGTGCCGGCCAGCGCCGAGATCGTCCTCGAAGGGGTGATCCATCCTGGCGAGATGGCCGATGAAGGCCCGTATGGCGACCACACCGGCTACTACAACGAGGTGGACCGCTTCCCGGTGTTCACCGTCGAGCGCATCACCCGCCGGCAGAAACCGATCTACCACAGCACCTACACCGGCCGCCCGCCGGATGAGCCGGCGATCCTCGGCGTGGCGCTGAACGAAGTGTTCGTGCCGATCCTGCAGAAGCAGTTCCCCGAGATCACCGACTTCTACCTGCCGCCCGAAGGCTGCTCGTACCGCATGGCGGTGGTGACCATGAAGAAGCAGTACCCCGGCCACGCCAAGCGCGTGATGCTCGGTGTCTGGTCGTTCCTGCGACAGTTCATGTACACCAAGTTCGTTATCGTCACCGACGACGACATCAACGCCCGCGACTGGAACGACGTGATCTGGGCCATCACCACGCGCATGGACCCCAAGCGCGACACGGTGATGATCGACAACACGCCGATCGACTACCTGGACTTCGCCTCGCCGATCTCCGGCCTGGGCTCGAAGATGGGCCTGGACGCCACCCACAAGTGGCCGGGCGAGACCAGCCGCGAATGGGGCCGGGTGATCGAGAAGGACCCGGCGGTGACCCGCCGCGTCGACGAAATCTGGGCGAGCCTGGGTATCGATTGATGTGCCAGGCGATCTCGCAAGAGTGAGCTGACTATCGAGTGGGCAGATCAAAAGCCCCTCACCCTGACCCTCTCCCGCAAGCGGGAGAGGGGACCGTCCGGTGCCGGCTGAAGCCATGGTGTCAGCCGGCGCGGAATACCCCCTCTCCCTGAGGGAGAGGGTTGGGGTGAGGGGTGGAAGTGCAGGCACGGAGTATCGGGAAGAGCCAGTTGCTCCTGCAAAATCAAAAGAACGAGAACAGCGCTTGAAAGTGACCTTGCAACCCTCCGGCGCCCAGCTCGAGCTGCAGCCCGGGGAACGTATCCTCGATGGTGCGCGGCGCCTGGGCTACGACTGCCCGCAGAGCTGCCGCAACGGCAACTGCCATATCTGCGCGGCGCTGCTGGTGGAAGGCCGCGTGCGCCAGAACGGCGAGGTGCGCGACCACGGTGAGCTCTTCACCTGCCTGGCCGAGCCGCTGGAAGACTGCGTGCTGCACTGGGACGGCGTGCTCGCCCCCGGCGAGCTGCCGGTGCGCAAGCTGTCCTGCCAGCTGACCCTCTGCGAGCCGGTGGGCGGCGACGTCTGGCGCGTGCGCCTGCGCGCGCCGGCCGGCAAGCCGCCGCGCTACCACGCTGGCCAGTACGTGCTGATCGAGCGCGAAGGCAGCGACCCGGCGGCCTTCTCCCTGGCCTCTGCGCCGCAGGAAGGGCGTGACCTGGAGCTGCACATCCTGGCCCGCGAGAACAGCGCCATCGACCTGCTGGCGCAGCTGCAGCGCGACAAATTCGCCCGCGTGCAGATGCCCTTCGGCGATGCGCACCTGGCCGACCTGCCGGACGGCCCGCTGGTGCTGATCGCCGCTGGCACCGGCATGGCGCAGATGCACAGCCTGATCGAATTCTGCCGCGCCACCGGCTTCGCCCACCCGGTACACCTGTACTGGGGCGTGCGCCGCCCGGAAGACTTCTACGAGCTGCCGCACTGGGAGCAGTGGGAAAGCGTGCCCAACCTGCATCTGCACCAGATCGTCAGCGACCTGTGCGGCTGGCAGGGGCGCTGCGGCCTGCTGCATGAGGCGGTGTGCGAGGACTTCGCCGAACTGTCCGGGCTGCGCGTCTACGCCAGCGGTTCGCCGGCGATGGTCTACGGCACCCTGGATGCGCTGGTGGCGGCGGGGATGGACCCGCATCAGATGCGGGCCGACGTGTTCGCCTACGCTCCACGCGGATGATTCAATCCGAGCGGTGCCGGTGAAGACCTACGTAGGATGGGTGGAGCGCAGCGATACCCATGCTGTCGGTGCGCGAGAAGCGATGGGTATCGCTGCGCTCCACGCCATCCTACGTTCGCAGGCAAGCGAGTGGGGTAGACATAGAATCTCCTACTGTCCTACGCCGCTTTGGGCTCCCGCATAGCCACGTGACCCACGCGGTCAGGCAGATTGGCCGCTGGAAAACTCTTCCTGCAACGCCGCCCGAATCCAGTCCTCGAACCAGGCCACATCGGCGCTCACCGCGCCGGTGGGGAGCAGCAGCTGGTAGCTCTCCAAGGGCACTTCCTCGGGCAGCGGCCGCACCAGGGTGCCGGCGGCCAGCTGGTGCTTCACCAGCACCAGGTTGGCCAGGGCGATGCCATGGCCTGCTTCGGCCATGGACAGTGCGTGGTCGTTGCTGACGTAGAGCACGTCGGAACTCACCCGCAGGTCCAGGCCGATGGTGGACAGCCAGAGGTTCCACCATTCACCGTCGTCGACGTGGATCAGCTTGTGCCGGGCCAGTTCGTTCACGCTGGTCAGCGGGCCGTGCTCTTCGAGGTAGGAGGGTGAGCAGACGGGGAACACCGCCGGCCTCACCAGGGTGCTGTGGCACTGCGGATAGACGCCGGGAAGTCCGTAGACGATCCCAAGATCGGCGCTTTTGCCATTCACTTCGGTGAAAGTCGGGTTCGGCTCCACCGCCACCTTCAGGCCGGGGCGCTGCTGGCGCAGGGTTTCCAGGCGCGGCATCAGCCAGCGCTTGGCGAAGGCCGGCACCACCAGGATCTTCAGCCAGCGCGCGGTGCCGCCGGGGGCCAGCTCGTGGCCTGCGTCGGCGATCTGCTGCAGGGCTGTGGATATCTTCGCGTAGTAGCGCTGCCCGGCTGGCGTCAGGCTCACCCCGCGCGGGGTGCGCTCGAACAGCTGCACGCCCAGCCAGTCTTCCAGCAGCTTCACGTGACGGCCAATGGCCGGCTGCGTCACATGCAGGTCCTTCGAGGCGGCGACATAGCTGCCCAGCCGGGCGGCGGCCTCGAAGGCGCGGACGGCATTGAGCGGCGGAAGACGCTGGATCGACATGGTGTGGCCTCGTGGCGAACGCTCGTGTACCGAGCTGTTAGATTTTTAGCTGTTACTTTTTTTAATATCGAATGTAAGAAAATTGAGCTTTCCGCTCAACCACCTTTCTTCGAATATCCGCTTCAACAACACCACAACTTGGGCCTGACCCAAGGCCAGCGCTGCGATCCAGCGTCTCTAGTCCTGCCAGAACAACTACAAGATCCCCCGACCGCCTGCTGGTGGCGGAAGGGAAGGTACGGAGGTTTCACCATGAGTGCCCTGCACAGCCTGCAGACGGCGGCGGTCTCCATCCGCTCCGTGCGCAAGGTCTACGGCGACCCGGCGAGCGGTCCCGTCGCTCTGAAATGCGTCGACCTGGACATCCGCGATAACGAGTTCTTCACCCTGCTCGGCCCCTCCGGCTGCGGCAAGACCACCCTGCTGCGGATGATCGCCGGCTTCGAGTTCCCCACCTCCGGGGAAATCCAGCTGTACGGCGAGAACATCGCCGACCGACCGCCCTTCGAGCGCCCGGTGAACACCGTGTTCCAGCACTACGCGCTATTCCCGCACATGACCATCGCCGAGAACCTCGCCTTCGGCCTGGAATCCCACCCCATGGGCCAGCGCATGAGCAAGGCGCAGGTCGCCGAGCGCGTCCGCGAGATGCTCGCCCTGGTGCAGATGGAACGCTTCGCCCAGCGCAAGCCGACCCAGCTTTCCGGTGGCCAGCAGCAGCGTGTCGCCCTGGCCCGCGCGCTGGCGCCGCATCCCAAGGTGCTGCTGCTCGACGAGCCGCTCTCGGCGCTCGACCTCAAGCTGCGCCAGGCCATGCGCGAAGAGCTCAAGGCGATCCAGGCCAAGACCGGCATCACCTTCATCTTCGTCACCCATGACCAGGAAGAAGCCCTGACCATGTCCGACCGCATCGCCGTGCTCTCCGAGGGCGAGGTGCAGCAGGTCGGTCGTCCGGACGACATCTACGAACACCCGCGCAACCGCTTCGTCGCCGACTTCATCGGCGAGACCAACTTCCTCCCGGCGCGGGTCGAGAACTTCACCGGCGACTGCGCGCAGTACCGCCTCCCCGGCGACCAGCTGATCGAGGCCCCCGCTCACGAAGGCCTGAAGGTCGGCGCCGAGGTGACCCTGTCGATCCGCCCCGAGCGCCTGCAACTGGTGGCCGAGGACACGCCGTCCGCCACGCCCTGCAGCGTCGTCCAGCAGATCTACCTGGGCACCGATCTGCAGTACCAGGTCAGCCTCGCCGACGGCACCCGCCTGACGGTCCGCGCGCCCAACAGCGCCGGCCAGCGCGGTCGCCTGGTAGCCGGGCAACGCGCCGGGCTGCTGTTCGAGAAAGGCAGCGCCAGCGTCCTGGTGGACTGAGCGGGGGTGAGCATGAACAAAGTATCTACGCCGACCGGCAATGCGCTGGAGCGGCGCCAGGCGCTGCGCAGCTTCCTTGGCGTGTCGCCGGCGCTGGTCTCGATCGGGCTGTTCCTGATCGTGCCGATCTTCATCGTGGTCGGTTACTCGCTGATGCAGGCCAACCCCTACGGTGGGGTGAACCCGCACTTCAGCATCGACGCCTACGTCTCGCTGCTGTTCGAGCGCCAGCTCGACGACAGCCTGGCCTTCGCCGATTCGTACATGGTGATCGCGCTGCGCTCCATCGGCATCGCCGCGGCGACCACGGTGATCACCCTGCTGGTGGGCTTCCCGGTCGCGGTATGGCTGGCGATGCAGCCGGCGCACCGTCGCGGCCTGCTGATCTTCCTGATCACCGTGCCGTTCTGGGCCAACCTGCTGATCCGCACCTACGCCTGGATCCTGCTGCTGCGCGGCACCGGCGTGGTCAACGGCACGCTGATGGGCCTGGGAGTAATCAACCAGCCGCTGAACCTGCTCTACACCGACGGCGCGGTGCTGCTGGGCCTGGTCTACACCTACGCGCCCTTCGTCGTGCTGCCGATCTACGCGACCCTGGAGAAGATGGACATGCGCCTGCTGGAAGCGGCCCAGGACCTCTACGCCGGGCGTATCCGCACCCTGCGCAAGGTGGTCCTGCCGATCGCTCGTCCGGGGATCCTGGCCGGCGCCATCCTCACCTTCGTGCCCTGCCTGGGCGCGATGATCGCCCCCGAGCTGCTCGGCGGCGGCACCAAGATGATGCTCGGCAACCTGATCTTCCGGCAGTTCAGCGACTCGCGGAACTGGCCCTTCGGCGCGGCGCTGTCGCTGGTACTGATGGGCGCGGTAATGCTGGTGCTGATGTTCTACGCGATGCGCGCCGAACGCCTGCGCATCGCCCGGGGAGGTGAATGATGCTCTCGCTGCTGACTAAACGTCGCTTGGGCGTGCAGGATTTCCGTGGCTTCGGCGCGCTGAGTTTCCTGTTCTACCTGTACCTCTACGCGCCCATCGTGGTGCTGGTGGTGCTCTCGTTCAACGCCAACCAGTCCGCCACCGTGTGGACCGGCTTCAGCCTCGACTGGTACCGCGCCGCCTTCGCCAACCAGGCCCTGCGCCAGGCCGCCGGCAACAGCCTGCTGATCGCCGTGTGCGCCAGTGTGATCGCCACCGTGATTGCCACCCTGGCCGCGCTGGGCACCTCGCGCGGCGCCAAGTTCAAGGGTCTGCGCCTGTCCATGGGGGCGATCATGCTGCCGCTGGTGCTGCCGGAGATCGTCGTCGGCGTCGCCACCCTGGCGCTGTTCTCCACCCTCGGCCTGTCGCTGGGCTACGGCAACCTGATCATCGCCCACACGGTGTTCTGCATCCCGTTCGCCTACCTGCCGATCCGTGCCCGCCTCAACGACATGGACCTGTCCCTGGAGCAGGCCGCCGCCGACCTCTACGCCGGGCCCTGGCGGACCTTCCGCAAGGTCACCCTGCCGCTGCTGATGCCGGGGATCTTCTCCGGGCTGATGCTGGCCTTCATCGTCTCGCTGGATAACTTCGTGATCTCGATGATGGTCTCCCAGGCCGGCACCACCACCCTGCCGATCTTCATCTTCGGCCTGCTGCGCATGGGCGTGACGCCCGATGTGAACGCGGTGTCGACCCTGATCCTCGGCGTTTCCGTGCTGTTCGTAACCCTGTCCTACCTGCTCGGCAAGAAGAAGGCCTGAGCCCACATACCGGAGTAGAAGATGAGCAAACTGATCGCTGCTGTAGGGGCCACGCTGGCCATGGGGCTGGTGGCCAACGTGCACGCCGCCGAACAACTCAACGTGGTGAGCTGGAGTGGCTATTTCACCCCGCAGATCCTGGAGAAGTTCGAGAAGGAAAGCGGCATCAAGGTGACCGTGGATTCCTATGACTCCAACGAAACCCTGCTGGCCAAGCTCAAGCAGGGCGGCGCCGGCTACGACGTGGCCATTCCCTCCCACGCCTTCGTGCCGATCCTGATCCAGGAGAAGCTGCTGGAGCGCTTCGAGCCGGCCAGCCAGCCGTACTACGCCAACATCGAAGACAACCTGAAGAAACCCGCCTGGGACCCGGAAGGCGGCTACGCCGTGCCCTTCATCTGGGGCACCACCAGCGTGGTGCTCGACAGCGCGAAATACAGCGGCCCGGCCGATAGCTACTCGGTGCTGTTCACCCCGCCCAAGGAGCTGCAGGGCAAGATCAACATGTTCGACTCGGCCAGCGAAGTGATCGACACCGCCAGCCTCTACCTGGGCATCCCGCTGTGCAGCGAGGACCCCAAGCAGATGCAACAGGTGCTGACCCTGTTGAAGAACCAGAAGCCGTTCGTGAAGACCTACAGCTCCAAGGCCGGCTCGATCCGCGAGAACCTGGCCTCGGGCGAAGTCGACATGTCGATGTTCTGGGGCGGCTCGTCGATGCGTGCGCGTGAGATGAAGTCCAGCCTGAAGTACCTCTACCCGAAAGAGGGCGTGATGGCCTGGGTGGACAACCTGGTGATCCCGGCCGGCGCCAAGCACCCGGAAAACGCCAAGAAGTTCATCGCCTTCCTCAGCCAGCCGGAGAACTCGGCGATGACCCAGAACTTCCTCAAGCACCAGAGCCCGATCAAGGGCGTGGAACCCTTCCTCGACGCCAGCCTCAAGGATGCGCCGGAACTGCACATCCCCGAGGGCACCAAGGTGGTGTTCAGCAAGACCTGCGGTGAAGGCGCGATCCGCCTGGCCGACCGTATCTGGACCAACCTGATGCGCTGATCCCTCACGGGACAAGGCAGAGCGATGCCCGCGTGTGCTGTCCCGGCGCAACGGCATCGCTCGGCCCGAAGAACGCAAAAAACCCCGTCCGACGGCGGGTCGCTGAACCCGAATGACGCTTCCACCTGCCGGAAGCCTGATGAAAAAAGGCCGCGCTCCATGAGCCAGAACAAGCACAACGAACTCGTCCAACTCCAGGCCTTTGAGCTGGCTGACCGCATCCGCCAGCGCGAGGTTTCCTGCCGCGAAGTGATGCAGGCGCACCTCGAACAGATCGAGCGCTACAACCCGGCGGTCAACGCCATCGTCAGCCAGCAGCCGGACGACCTGCTGCTGGCCGAAGCCGACCAGCGCGACGCCGAACTGGCCCGTGGCGACTACCGCGGCTGGATGCACGGCCTGCCCCACGCGGTGAAGGACCTGTCGCTGACCCAGGGCATCCGCACCACCCTCGGCTCGCCGCTGTTCAGCGACTACCTGCCCGAGCGCGACGGCATCATGGTCGAGCGCATCAAGGCGGCCGGCGCGATCATCATCGGCAAGACCAACACCCCCGAATTCGGCCTCGGCTCGCACAGCTACAACCCGATCTTCGGTGCCACCGGCTGCGCCTACGCGCCCGAGCGCACCGCCGGCGGCAGCAGCGGTGGTGCGGCGGCGGCCCTGGCGCTGCAGATGGTCCCGGTGGCCGACGGCAGCGACATGATGGGTTCGCTGCGCAACCCGGCGGCCTTCAACAACATCATCGGCTTCCGCCCGTCCCAGGGCCGCGTGCCCTTCGACGACAGCGCCGACCTGTTCATCGACCAGCTCGGCTACGAAGGCCCGATGGGCCGCAGCGTGCGCGACGTGGCGCTGCTGCTGTCGGTACAGGCCGGCGGCGATGCCCGCGCGCCGCTGTCCATCGCTGAAAGCGGCGAGCAGTTCGCCGGTTCGCTGGAACGTGATTTCAAGGGCGCGCGCCTGGGCTGGCTCGGCGACCTGGGTGGCCACCTGGCGATGGAGAAGGGCGTGCTGGATCTGTGCCGCCAATCCTTCGCCGACTTCGAAGCCATCGGCTGCCATGTCGAGGAGACTGCCCTGGGCTTCTCCCCCGAGCGCCTCTGGGACACCTGGCGCACCCTGCGCCACTGGGTGGTCGCCGGCTCCCTCGGCGCGGCCTACACCGACCCGGCCAAGCGCGAACTGCTCAAGCCGGAGGCGATCTGGGAAGTGGAGAATGGCCTGAAACTGTCCGCCATGGACGTGTTCCGCGCCTCCGCCGCGCGCAGCGACTGGTACCGTGCGATCAGCCGGCTGTTCGAGCGCTACGACTACCTGCTGCTGCCCAGCGCCCAGGTGTTCCCGTTCGACAAGACCTGGGACTGGCCGAAGGAGATTGCCGGCAAGTCCATGGACACCTACCACCGCTGGATGGAAGTGGTGATCCCGGCCACGCTGTCCGGTTGCCCGGCGGCCAACGTGCCGGTGGGCTTCAATGAGCAGGGCCTGCCCATGGGCCTGCAGATCATCGGCAGGCACCAGGCCGACATGGCCGTGCTGCAACTGGCCCACGCCTACGAGCAGGCCTCGCGCTGGTACCAGCGCTGCCCGCCGCCCATGCTGGCGGAGCGTTGATCGTTTTATCCACAAGCTGAGGGGGACGCATGAACATCAGCTTCTTCCAGGAACTGCTGCAAAGCATCACCGAGCGCGGCCGGCAACTGCTGGAGTCGCGCGAGCCGGCGCCGGGCAATGCCCAGGCGCTGGCGCAGGCTTGCCACAAGCTCATCTCCAGCCACGGCGAAGCCTCGGGCGTGGCCCTGGCGCAGCAGGTGCTGTGCGCCTACCGCGACTGTCCGCAGGACCAGCAGAAAGCCTTCTTCGACACCCTGCTGAGTGACTTCGCACCGCCCCACGACGCGCTGGCGCAAGCCTGCCAGCGCTACCTCGACGAGCCATCGTCGGCCAATACCACAGCGTTGTTCGAAGCCAGTGAGCCACCGCGCCAGGAACTGTTCCGCCGCCTCAACCAGGCACCCGGCGGCACCGCCGAGCTGATTGCCATGCGCCGCCTGCTGCTGCAGGAACTCAAGGCCAATCCCGAGCTGGCCGCCGTGGACCACGACCTGCAGCACCTGCTGGCTTCCTGGTTCAACCGTGGCTTCCTGGTGCTGCGGCGCATCGACTGGTCGACGCCGGCCTCGATCCTGGAAAAGATCATCAAGTACGAGGCCGTCCACGCCATCAAGGACTGGGACGACCTGCGCAGCCGCCTGCAGCCGGCCGACCGCCGCTGCTTCGCGTTCTTCCACCCGGCCCTGGCCGACGAGCCGCTGATCTTCGTCGAGGTGGCGCTGACCCGTTCCATGCCGGGTGCGATTGCAGAGATCCTGGAGGGCAAGCCGGCTGATGCATCGGCAGACGAGCCCGACACCGCCGTGTTCTATTCCATCAGCAACTGCCAGGACGGCCTGCGCGGCATCTCCTTCGGCAACTTCCTGATCAAGCAGGTGGTGGAGGAGCTGGCGCGGGAGATTCCGAGCCTGCGCCAGTTCGTCACCCTGTCGCCGGTGCCCGGCTTCCGCCGCTGGCTCGATGGCCTGGGCGACGATGCGCAACTGGGCGTGGCCGCCGCCGACCTGCTCAAGGCGCTCAAGCCCGACGCACCGCCGCCGCCGCGCACGGAGCAAGCGATGCTGGCGCTGGCCGCCGAATACTTCCTGCATGCCAAGACAGGCGCCGGTCTGCCGCTGGACCCGGTGGCGCGCTTCCACCTGGGCAACGGCGCTCGCCTGGAACGCCTGAACTGGCGCGGCGACCTGTCCGCCAGCGGCCTGCGCCAGGCCGCCGGGCTGATGGTCAATTACCGCTACGAGCTGCGCCAGATCGAAAAGAACCACGAAGCCTACGCCAACCAGGGCGCGGTCACCGCCTCACCCGAGGTGCGCAAGCTGGCCACCCTGTCGGCGAAAACAAAACGCTAGGACCTCACCATGAACCAGAGCCTTTTCGCCGAAGTCGGCAAACACCTGCCCAGCGACCTTTCCAAGCCCTTCATCCGCACCCCGTTCGGTGGCGGCTACAGCTACGCCGACATGCTGCGCAGCACTTCGCAGTTCGCCCACGCGCTGGTGGAGCTCGGTGTGCAGCCGGGCGACCGCGTCGCTGTGCAGGTCGACAAGAGCCCCGAGACGGTGATGCTCTACCTCGCCGTGCTGCGTGTCGGCGCGGTCTACCTGCCGCTCAACAGCGGCTATACCGGCGAGGAGCTGCGCTATTTCCTCGACGACGCCGAGCCTTCGCTGTTCGTCTGCGCGCCGGCCTTCGAGGCCCAGGCCCGCGAGCTGGCGAAGGTCAGCGGCGTAGCCCATGTGGAAACCCTGGGCGATGCCGGCGACGGCTCGCTGATGGCGCGGGTACTGGGCAAGCCGGGGCGCTTCGCCGATGTAGAGCGTGCGGCTTCCGACCTTGCCGCAATCCTCTACACCTCCGGCACCACCGGGCGCTCCAAGGGCGCGATGATCAGCCACGGCAACCTGGTCTCCAACGCCCGCGCGCTGGTGGATGCCTGGCAGATCACCAGCGAAGACTGGCTGCTCCACGCGCTGCCGATCTTCCACATCCACGGCCTGTTCGTGGCTTGCAACAGCCTGCTGATGGCCGGCGGCTCGATGCTCTTCCTCAGCAAGTTCGACGCCGCGCAGATGCTCCGCCTGCTGCCCCAGGTGAACCTGCTGATGGGCGTGCCGACCTTCTACACCCGCCTGCTCGACCAGAGCGGCCTGACCCGCGAAGCAGTGGCGCACATGCGCCTGTTTATCTCCGGCTCCGCGCCGCTGACCGCCGAGACCCACAAGGCCTTCTCCGAGCGCACCGGCATGGCCATCCTCGAACGCTACGGCATGACCGAGACCGGCATGAACACCTCCAACCCGCTGGACGGCGAGCGCATCGCCGGCACCGTCGGCTTCCCGCTGCCGGGCGTCGAGCTGCGCATCACCGACCCTGCCCAGGCTGAGCCGACCCTGCTGCCGCAAGGTGAGCCGGGGATGATCGAGGTGCGCGGGCCGAACGTGTTCCAGGGCTACTGGCGCATGCCGGAGAAGACCGCCGAGGAACTGCGCGCGGACGGCTATTTCATGACCGGCGACATCGGCTTCGTCGACGAGCGCGGCTACGTGCAGATCGTCGGGCGCAACAAGGACATGATCATCAGCGGCGGCTTCAACGTGTATCCCAAGGAACTGGAGGAAATCCTCGACACCCTGCCGGGCGTGGCCGAGTCGGCGGTGATCGGCGTGCCGCACCCGGACTTCGGCGAGGGCGTGACCGCCGTGCTGGTGGCGGGCAAGGGGGACGCCCCGACCGAGGCGCAGGTGCTCGCTGCACTGGACGGCAAGCTGGCGCGCTTCAAGCAGCCCAAGCGGGTGATGGTGGTCGACGCGCTGCCGCGCAACGTGATGGGCAAGGTGCAGAAGAATGTGCTGCGCGAGCAGTTCAAGGCGCTCTACTCCTGAATCCTCGGAGTAAGAAATGCCCCGCTCATGCGGGGCATTTTGCTTTTGTAGGAGCGGAGCTTCTCCGCGAAATCCTTCTCGCCGTCATTCGTTTCAACCGGATTCTGCGGGGATCAATCCCGCGTAGGAGCGGACTTTGTCCGCGATGCTCTGGCTTCTGGTTGGGTCTTCCTGCGCCGCTTCGGCGTGCGCGCGGACTTCTTGTTTCGCCCCCTCGGGCGACCCACTTTGGCAAACGACCCAAAGTGGGCAAGGGTCTTGCCCCGATCATCCGGTTTTTCGCTTAGGCGAAAAATACCCTCGTTGAAGCGCAGTTTCAGGGGCCCGAACTAGGCGTCCCCCACGAAGGGCCATCCCTGGCCCATCGCGGCTCTCGCGACATCCATGTCGCTCAACCCCTGAAACTGCGCTTCAACGAGGCCTCCTGAACGGGGCCGTCCGGAGCGCTTGGACGTTTCTCTGGAAGTCTCCAAGAGCCAAAGCCAAAGCCAAAGCCAAAGCCAAAGCCAAAGCCAAAGCCAAAGCTGAGCATGGGCGCATGATTTTCCTGTAGGAGCGAGCTTGCTCGCGAACCCGCCCAACTCGGAGCCTTCAAGTATGTAGGGCGCATAACTCGGAACGGGTTATCCGCCGATGCCACACGGCGGATAACGCTGGAGCGTTATGCGCCCTACGATCCTGATGGCCCGGTGTGGCCGGATGTTCGCGAGCAAGCTCGCTCCTACGAAAAGCGCTCCGCAGTTGGGCGTGGCTGTAGGATCGAGGGGGATGCCTGGTTCCTGCTCGCGAACCCGCCCAGCTCGATGCCTTCGATCAACTGGGCGTGCGGCGCGCTCCAGCAGGTTGCATCGGAATGAAAAAGCCCCGCTCTCGCGGGGCTTCTGGCTTTCGTAGGAGCGGACTCTGTCCGCGAAACGCGGAGGCAATCCGCGCCCACGAGGCAATCAGCGAACGGTCACCACCACCTTGCCCACCGCCTTGCGCTGGCCCAGGTGATTGATCGCATCGGCGGCCTTCTCCAGCGGGAAGGTCTGCGACACCAGCGGCTTGATCTTGCCCTCGGCGAACCAGGCGAACAGCTGCTGGAAGTTCGCCGCGTTGTCCTGCGGCTGGCGCTGGGCGAAGGAGCCCCAGAACACGCCGACCAGCGAAGCGCCCTTGAGCAGGGTGAGGTTGGCCGGTAGCGCCGGGATGGTGCCGCTGGCGAAACCCACCACCAGCATGCGGCCGTTCCAGGCGATGGAGCGGAAGGCTTCCTCGAACAGGTCGCCGCCCACCGGGTCGTAGATCACGTCCACGCCCTGGCCGCCGGTGAGTTCCTTGAGCTTGTCCTTCAGGCTGCCTTCGCTGTAGTTGATCAGCACATCGGCGCCGGCGGCCTTGGCCACTTCCAGCTTGGCGTCGCTGCTGGCGGCGGCGATGACCTTGGCGCCCATGGCCTTGCCGATTTCAACGGCTGCCAGGCCGACGCCGCCGGACGCGCCGAGCACCAGCAGGGTCTCGCCCGGCTGCAGGTTGGCGCGCTGCTTGAGGGCGTGCATGGAGGTGCCGTAGGTCATGCCGAAGGCGGCGGCGCTGGCGAAGTCCATGCCGTCGGGAATCGGCATCACGCTGTAGCCGGGCACCGCGACTTCCTCGGCGAAGCTGCCCCAGCCGGTCAGCGCCATCACACGGTCGCCGGGTTTCACATGGCTGACCTTTTCGCCGACGGCGCCGACCACGCCGGCGGCCTCGCCACCCGGGGAGAACGGGAAGGGCGGCTTGAACTGGTACTTGCCCTCGATGATCAGCGTGTCGGGGAAGTTCACCCCGGCGGCGTGGACCTGCAGCAGGACTTCGTTCTTCTTCGGCTCGGGGCTGGCGACCTCTTCCAGCACCAGGGTTTCGGCGGGGCCGAAGGCTTTGCACAGCACGGCTTTCATGGGGAGCACTCCGTTCCGGGATTCTTGTGAGTAGTGGGCCAGTGTAGGAGCGCGTGGCTGAGGGGCAAATCACCATGGCCTGGGCTTATGCCCCGATATAGCTTGGGCGGCGGCGCGAGTGTGGCTATCCTTTGCCCATTGAATCCGGAGACATCGCCTTGAGAGCTTTCCTCGCCCTGTTGCTGGCCTTTTCCTTCAGCACCTTCGTCATGGCTTCCGAATCCGAAGAAGCCAAGCCGGAAGATGCCAACAAGCCCGTGTTCGTCGACCTCACCCCGGCGCTGGTGGGCAACTATGGCGGTGGCCCGCGCCTGAAGTACTTCAAGGCCGACATCGCGCTGAAGGTCACCGGCAAGGAGGCCTCCGAGAAGGTCGAGCACCACGAGCCGCTGATCCGCAACCAGTTGGTGATGCTCTTCGCCCAGCAGACCGACGACTCCCTCGGTAGCGTCGACGGCAAGGAGAAGCTGCGCCAGGAAGCCCTCAAGCAGGTACAGACCGTGCTCCAGCAGGAAGAGGGAAAGCCCCTGGTCGACGACCTGCTGTTCAACAACCTGATCGTCCAGCCCTAAGCATTATGATAAGTCATTGATTTTAATATGATTTTTATTCAATTTAATTTTTTCTCCTATTTCTATCCCCGAATCATCTCCGTTCTTCGTGTGCTACCTGTCTGTACCTGTTGAGGGCTCCAAGCGCGCTCTCGGGGGGGCTAAATATGGCGAAAGCTTGTGAAAGCTCCGCATTGACTGTGAATGGGCTGTAAGCTTTGCGCCACGGGCTCTGAGCTTTCGATCTTCCTCTCTGGTTTGGCCCCCTGTATCTGAGGACAGGGCCTCACGCTTAAACTAGGAGATAGTCTTGTGACTGGTTTTAAGCGTATGCCCAATGGAAGTGATGGCGGCCAATTGCTTGGTCCCGAGCGTCGGCGCCGACGCAGCAGCGAGGAGAAAGTCGCCCTCGTGCGTGAAACCTACGAGCCAGGGAAGAGCGTTTCGCTGGTGGCTCGGCAGTATGGAATCAACGCCAATCAGCTGTTTCGGTGGCGCAAGCTTTATCAGGAGGGAAGCCTGCTTGCCGTCCAGGCTGGTGAGGATGTCGTTCCGGCCTCTCAACTGGCAGCGGCTTTGAAGGAGATTCAGGCCCTGCAGCGGGTGTTGGGCAAGAAGACGCTGGAGAATGAGATTCTCCGAGAGGCTGTGGAGTACGGTCGCTCAAAAAATTGGATTGCGCGCTCGCCCTTACTGCCGGGGGACGACCAATGAATT
>NZ_JACHLI010000003.1:0-287590 GCF_014204515.1 Pseudomonas nitroreducens
TCGAGGACTATGAAGCCCTGCTGCCCTGGATCCTCAACGCGACTGAGTAACTGCGCCTACTCGCATCGCAAGGACGTCGTCAATCAAGCGCTTACGGACAATTACCAGTACGACGGCATGCCAACGACTTCCTTCGCCTTTACCCAGGCGTTGCCACAGGCACTGTCGGACATGGCCATCTACGACAGGGTGGAAGTACTGCGCGGGGCGACCGGCCTGTTGTCGGGCAGTGGTGATCCGTCCGGTACGGTCAACCTGGTGCGCAAGAAACCCACCAGCACCTTCCAGGGACATATCGAGGCTGGCATCGGCTCCTGGGATCTGTATCGGGGCGAGGTGGATGTCTCCGGCCCGCTCAACGCCGGCGCATCAGTGCGAGGTCGCGCGGTGGCGGCTTATCAGCAGGGCAACAGCTTCACCGACCATCTGCAGCAGGAGAAGACCATCGGTTACGGAGTGCTCGAAGCCGATCTGGACGAAGACACCCTGCTGACCGTCGGCCTTGACTACCTGCGCAGCGACCCACGTGGTTTCTCCACCACCGGCCTGCCCGTGGTGGACAGCCTGGGCAACCAGTTCAAGGCATCCCGCCATGCGAACCCTGCCAGTCGCGACAGCACCAACCTGCAGGAGTCGGTCAATGCCTTCGCCTCGCTGGAGCGCAAGTTGGCCTACGACTGGAAGCTGAAGGTTTCAGCCAACTACCTGTACGGCACCCGTGATTACGACTCGATCATTGTCGGCACCACCACCGGATTCGTGAACGCCCAGACCGGCAACGGCCTGACCTATACCGCGACCAAGGGCGACAACACCCAGGAGCAGAAAGGGCTGGATGTAATGGCCAGCGGCCCCTTCCAATGGCTGGGTCGCGAGCACGAACTGGTCTTCGGCTTCAACCTCCAGGACTACGAGAACCGCCGTAACGGCTTCGGCAATCTGTTGCCCAATGGCACCAGCAACAATGGAGTCAGCGGCAAGCCGGTCAACATCTACACCTGGGACAACTACGCACCGACCGCCAGCTACAACTTCAACCGTGAGGATGACAATATCGACCAGTGGCAGACCGGCGTGTACCTGGCGACGCGGCTCAAGCCCACCGACGACCTCTCGGTGATCCTCGGTTCTCGGGTTTCCGATTACCGTTACGATGCTGAGTTGGTCTACCACGTTGCCAGTCTGGTGCCGTACGGCACCGACGATCAGGTGCGCGTCCACGGCGAAGTAACGCCTTACGCCGGCATCGTTTACGACCTCAACGACAACCACTCGGTGTATGCCAGCTACACCAGCATCTTCAAGCCGCAACCCTACCGCGATCGCTCCGGGAAGCTGCTCGATCCACGTCGGGGCGACAACTACGAGATCGGCCTGAAAAGCGAGTTCTACGGCGGCCGCTTGAATACCTCGGCGGCACTGTTCGAGGTCAAGCTGGACAACGACGCCATCGCCGACGGTACCGTGGAAGGCTATGATCTGATCACCGCCTACCGCGCCTCGAAAACCACCACCAAGGGCATCGACCTGGAAGCCAGCGGAGAGCTGCTGCCGGGCTGGAATCTGGCAGCCAGCTATAGCCATAGCGTGGTCAAGGACGCCGACCACGAGCGAGTGAAAACCACCATTCCCACCGATCTCGTGAAGGTCTTCACTACCTACCGCCTACCCGGTGAACTGGATAGCTTGACCGTCGGTGGAGGGGTCAACTGGCAGAGCAGCATCCACATGACCGTGGATTCCTGGCGTCTGCCTGGGCCAGCGAAGGTCAAGCAAAGTGACTATGCCACCGTCAACCTGATGGGCCGTTATGACATCACCCGCCAATGGTCAGCCACTGCAACAGTCAACAACCTGTTCGACAAGAAGTACATCAGCTCACTCGACGAGAACTTCTACAGCGGATCCTGGGGCGATCCACGCAACTTCATGCTGAGTACGCGTTACGAGTTTTAACCAGCTGAGCACCTGAAAGGCGCGGTTGGCAGAAACCCCCACTCCAGCGCGAAAGATGCCCCACCCAGTGGGGCATCTTGCTCGGATGCCTCAAGCGCGGAGTGGAGCCGGCTCCCGCTCTGGGTCGGTAGTGGACTCTCGCCTGGGACTGCAATCGGCCACGCGGCGAGTCGCTAGTTTTCGCTGTACGGGCAGCCCTCAAGGACCGCCGATCAGAGGTGTTGCCAACACCTCCGCAACCCGAGCCAGCGTCTCGGCGGACCTGGAAGAAGTGGCTCAACTGAGTCATTTCACCTTGCTCCCTGCTGTCGGCGAAGCCGTTCCGTATCACCGCATCCCCGAACAGTCCTATCTGCAAACAAAGCGCTTCGTTCAGCAGTGACGTGAAGCACTGGAAGCGCCACGCCAAAGCTGCAACAGCCCCGCATCGCGCCAGCACCGGCCCATACACGGCATCCAGCGCGAGCCACCGGCGGCAGGCACCGCGCAATCAAACAAGGAACCTCGGCTCCACCAAGGTGCTCTGAGCTTTAACCGCCCACGCAAGGTACTGGCATGGACCTGGTCATCGCTCGCCCAGAGGGGTTGTATTGCCCGCCCGGTGATTTCTACATCGATCCCTGGCGCCCGGTGGAGCGCGCCGTCATCACCCACGCCCACGGCGATCACGCACGCTGGGGCAATCGCCATTACCTGGCGGCGGCGCCCGGCGAAGGCATCCTGCGCTCGCGGCTGGGCCAGGACATCGACCTGCAGACCCTGGCCTACGGCGAGCGCGTGCAGCACCACGGGGTGACGCTGAGTTTCCACCCCGCCGGGCATGTCCTGGGCTCGGCACAGGTGCGCCTGGAGCACGGCGGCGAGGTCTGGGTGGCGTCCGGTGACTACAAGGTGGAGCCCGACGGCACCTGCGCGGCCTTCGAGCCGGTGCGCTGCCACACCTTCATCAGCGAATCGACCTTCGGCCTGCCGATCTACCGCTGGCAACCCCAGGCGCAGCTGTTCGCCGGGATCGACGCCTGGTGGCGCGCCAACGCCGCCGCCGGGCGCGCCAGCGTGCTGTTCGCCTACGCCTTCGGCAAGGCCCAGCGGATTCTCCACGGCATCGACGCGAGCATCGGTCCGCTCCTGGTGCACGGCGCTGTCGAGCCGCTGAACCAGGTCTATCGGGCCGCCGGCGTGCACATCCCGCCCACCGCCCTGGCCACCGAGATCGCCCGCAACGATCCGCGGCTGCGCCAGGCGCTGATCCTCGCCCCGCCCTCGGCCGGCGGCAGCACCTGGATGCGCCGCTTCGGCGACTACAGCGACGCCTTCGCCAGCGGCTGGATGCTGCTGCGCGGGGCCCGTCGCCGGCGCGGTGTCGACCGCGGTTTCGTGCTCTCCGACCATGCCGACTGGCCGGGCCTGCTGTGGGCCATCGAGCAGAGCGGCGCCGAGCGGGTGATGGTCACCCATGGTCAGGTCAACGTGCTGGTGCGCTACCTGGGCGAGCGAGGCCTGGACGCCCGCGCCTTCCAGACCGAATACGGCGAGGAAGACGACAGCCCGGAGCCGCCCGCCCGATGAAAGCCTTCGCCGAACTCTACGCCCGTCTCGACGCCACCACCTCGAGCAACGCCAAGCTGGCGGCGCTGCAGGACTACTTCGCCGCCGCCCCGGCAGAAGATGCCGCCTGGGCGGTGTACTTTCTCGCCGGCGGCCGACCGCGCCAGGTCGTACCCACGCGCCTGCTGCGCGAGCTGGCGACGCGCCTGGCCGGCCTGCCCGACTGGCTGTTCGAGGAGAGCTACCAGGCCGTCGGCGACCTCGCCGAAACCATCGCGCTGCTGCTGCCCGAATCCACCCAGGACTCCGACGAAGGCCTGCAGTGGTGGCTGGAACAGCTGCTGCCCCTGCGCGGCCTGCCACCCGAGGAGCTGAGCGAACGCCTGCAGAACCTGTGGGCGCGCCTGGATCGGCAGAGCCTGATGGTCAGCATCAAGCTGCTCACCGGCGCCTTCCGCGTCGGCGTCTCCAGGCTGCTGGTGACCCGCGCCCTCGCCGCCCTCGCCGGGATCGACGCCAAGCGCGTGGCGCAGCGCATGGTCGGCTACACCGACCTGTCGCACCGGCCCACTGCGCAACGCTACCAGGCGCTGATCGCCGCCGAGTCGAGCGAGGAACACGCCCAGCGCGGCGGCCAGCCCTACCCGTTCTTCCTCGCCCACCCGCTGCAGGAGCCGCCGGAGCGTTTCGCCGAGCTGCTCGGCCCGGCGCGGGACTGGCTGGTGGAGTGGAAGTGGGACGGCATCCGCGCCCAGCTGGTGAAGCGCGATGGTCGCGCCTGGCTCTGGTCGCGCGGCGAGGAGCTGATCACCGAGCGCTTCCCGGAGCTGGACGAACTGGGCGCCGAGCTGCCCGACGGCACGGTGATCGATGGCGAACTGGTGGTGTGGAAGGAGCCCGCAGCGGGCAGTGACGTCATCTTCGGCATCCAGCCCTTCGCCCTGCTGCAGCAGCGCATCGGCCGCAAGACCCTGAGCCGGAAACTGCTGGAGGAAGTACCGGCCGCGCTGCTCGCCTATGACCTGCTGGAATGGCGCGGCGAAGACTGGCGCAACCGCCCCCAGGACGAGCGCCGCGCGCGCCTGGAACTGCTGGTGGCGGAGATCGGCGAGCCGCACCTGCGACTCTCCCCGCAGTTGCACGGCAGCGACTGGCACGACCTCGCCCTCCAGCGCGAAGCCTCGCGCCAGCTGGGTGTCGAAGGCCTGATGCTCAAGCGCCGCGACTCGCTGTACGGCGTCGGCCGCACCCGCGACCTGGGGCTGTGGTGGAAGTGGAAGATCGACCCGTTCAGCGTTGACGCAGTGCTGATCTACGCCCAGCGCGGCCACGGCCGCCGGGCCAGCCTCTACAGCGACTACACCTTCGCCGTGTGGGACGATTCCAGCCCCGGCGAGCGCGTCCTGGTGCCCTTCGCCAAGGCCTATTCGGGGCTCACCGACGAGGAGATGCGCAAGGTCGACGCGATCATCCGCAAGACCACCGTGGAGAAGTTCGGCCCGGTGCGCAGCGTCACCCCGACCCTGGTCTTCGAGCTGGGCTTCGAGGGTATCGCGCTGTCGAAACGGCACAAGAGCGGCGTCGCCGTGCGCTTCCCGCGCATGCTGCGCTGGCGCACCGACAAGAGCGTGGAACAGGCCGACACCCTGGCCACCCTGCAGGGCCTGCTCTGATGCCGCCGACGTCGAGCCGCACCGCGCGCCCGTCGGCCCTCTGGTTCAGCGCCCGCCAGTGGAAGCCTTTCGCCTTCCAGAAGGAAGTCTGGCGCGCCGTCGAAGCCGGCGAGTCGGGGCTGCTGCACGCCTCCACCGGCGCCGGCAAGACCTACGCGGTGTGGTTCGCCGCCCTCGACCGCTTCGCCCGTAGCGAGCCGGCCGCCGAGCAACAGGCAGCGCGGCGCAGGCCGCTGATGGCACCCCTGACCCTGCTGTGGATCACCCCCATGCGCGCCCTCGCCGCCGACACCGCCCGCGCCCTGCAAGCGCCGCTGGACGAACTGGGCATCGCCTGGAGCGTCGGCGTGCGCAGCGGCGATACCGCCAGCGCCGAGCGCGCCCGCCAGGAGCGCCGCCTGCCCAGCGCGCTGATCACCACCCCGGAAAGCCTGACCCTGCTGCTGACCCGCGCCGACGCCCGACAGGCCTTCGCCCAGCTGCGCATGCTGGTGGTGGACGAATGGCACGAACTGCTCGGCAACAAGCGCGGCGTGCAGCTGCAACTCGCCCTCGCCCGCCTGCGCCACTGGCAACCGCAGCTGCAGGTCTGGGGGCTGTCCGCCACCCTGGGCAACCTCGAGCACGCCCGCGAAGTGCTGATGCCCGCCGGACGCCTGGTGCAGGGCAGGACCGCCAAGGACCTGCGCATCGATACCCTGCTGCCGGCCGCCATCGAGCGCTTCCCCTGGGCCGGCCACCTCGGCCTGCGCATGCTGCCGCAAGTGGTCGAGGAACTGGAAAGCTGCGCCTCCAGCCTGGTCTTCACCAATACCCGCTCCCAGGCGGAAACCTGGTACCAGGCGCTGCTGCAGGCGCGGCCGGACTGGGCCGGGCTGCTCGCCCTGCACCACGGTTCGCTGTCACGGGAAGTGCGCGACTGGGTCGAGCTGGCGCTCAAGCAGGGCCAGCTCAAGGCCGTGGTCTGTACCTCGAGCCTCGACCTGGGCGTGGACTTCCTGCCGGTACAACGGGTCCTGCAGATCGGCTCGGCCAAGGGCGTGGCGCGGCTGATGCAGCGCGCCGGACGTTCCGGGCATGCGCCGGGGCGGCCATCGCGGGCCACGCTGGTGCCTACCCACAGCCTGGAACTGCTGGAAGCCGCCGCCGCACGCACCGCCGTTGCCGAAGGCCGGGTGGAAGCCCGCCTGGCCCCGCAAAAGCCGCTGGACGTATTGGTCCAGCACCTGGTCAGCATGGCCCTGGGCGGCGGTTTCCGCGCTCAGGAACTGCTCGCCGAGGTGCGCAGTGCCTGGTCCTACCGCGAGCTGGGCGACGAGGAGTGGCAATGGGCGCTGGCCTTCATCCGCCACGGCGGCCACTCGCTCACCGCCTACCCCGACTACCGCCGCGCCGAGCCCGACGCCAGCGGCCTCTGGCAGGTACCCGACGCGCGCCTGGCGCGGCGTCACCGCCTGGGCATCGGCACCATCGTCAGCGACGCCAGCCTGACGGTGCGCTTCTGGGGTCGCGGCGGCGGTGGATCGCTGGGCAGCATCGAGGAAGGCTTCATCGCCCGCCTGCGCCCCGGCGATGCCTTCCTGTTCGCCGGCCGCACCCTGGAACTGGTGGAAGTGGACAACATGACGGTCTACGTCCGCCGCGCCGCCAGCCGCAAGGCTGCCATCCCGCGCTGGAACGGCGGGCGCATGCCGCTCTCCGGCGAGCTGGCCGAGGCCATGCTGGCGCGGCTCGACGAGGCCGCCCGGGAGCACTACAGCGGCCCGGAGATGCGCCTGCTGCGGCCGCTGCTGGAGATCCAGAAGGCCTGGTCGGCGCTGCCCGGCCAGGCGACGCTGCTGGCCGAGACCCTGAAGTCCCGCGAGGGCTGGCACCTGTTCCTCTACCCCTTCGCCGGCCGCTCGGTGCACCTGGGGCTCGCCAGCCTGCTGGCCTGGCGCCTGGCACGGCAGGCGCCGCTGAGCTTCTCCCTCGCGGTCAACGACTACGGCCTGGAGCTGCTCAGCGCCAGCCCGGTGGATTTCGCCGCGGCCCTGGGCCCCGCTCTATTCGACAGCGACGACCTGCTGCCGGAGGTGCTCGCCAGCCTCAACGCCGGCGAACTGGCGCGGCGGCGCTTCCGCGAGATCGCTCGGATCGCCGGCCTGGTGTTCACCGGCTACCCCGGCGCGCCGAAGAGCGCCCGCCAGCTGCAGGCCTCCAGCGGGCTGTTCTTCGACGTGTTCAACCAGTACGACCCGGACAACCTGCTGCTGACCCAGGCGCGCCAGGAGGTGCTGCGCCAGGAGCTGGACGTGCAGCGCCTGCAGCAGACCCTGCAACGCATGCAGGCACTGCGCCTGGACGTGCACGCCATCCGCCGCGCCACACCCTTCGCCTTCCCGCTGCTGGTGGAACGCTTCCGTGAGAGCCTGAGTTCGGAAAAGCTCGCCGACCGCATCCGGCGCATGCTCGCCGACCTCGAAGAAGCGGCCGGCCCCGGTGGCGTGGCGAGCGACCCGACGCTACCGCTCACACTCGACAGCGACCCTCGGCCAGCCCGGCCACGAGCGCCGCGGCGGACCAGGGACGGCCGCCCGCGCCCGGCGAAACCACGGCCGGAAAACCCATGAATCCCTGCCATCCCGACGGCCTGAGCATCCGCGTGGCCGGTAGCGAACTCTGCCTGCTGGCGGAGAAGGCCGTCTGGTGGCCCGAGCCGGGAGTGCTGCTGGTCGCCGACATCCACTTCGGCAAGGCCGCCAGCTACCGGGCGCTGGGCCAGCCGGTGCCGGCCGGCACCACCGCCGGCAACCTGCAGCGCCTGGACGCCCTGCTGGCGCGCCTGCCCTGCCAGCGACTGATCTTCCTCGGCGATTTCCTGCACAGCGCCCAGGCGCGCAGCGCCGCCACCCTCGACGCCCTCGCCGAATGGCGGAGCCGCCATGCCGCCCTGGCGATCACCCTGGTGCGCGGCAACCACGACCGTCACGCCGGCGATCCGCCGCCCGGCCTGGGCATCGAGGTGGTCGAGGAGCCGCTGCTGCTCGGCCCGTTCGCATTGCAGCACGAACCCCACCTGCACCCCGACCGCCACGTGCTGGCCGGGCACCTGCACCCGGCCTACCGGCTGCGCGGCCGCGGCCGGCAACAGGTGCGCCTGCCCTGCTTCGTCATCGGCGAAAGGTTGAGCCTGTTGCCTGCATTCGGCAGTTTCACCGGCGCCATGACCCTCGACGCGCAGCCCGGCCAGCGCCTGTTCGTGGTCGGCGACGGCGGCGTCTGGGAAGTGCCCGGAGAGCCGCCCGGTACGCCCTGAACGGGAGATTCGCAGCGGCCCTGCCGACCACCTCATCACGACCGGCCTCAGCAATAACTGTACAAGATTGATTTTTTGTACAAGTATCAGGACAGATACCGGCAGGCCGTCCCCATGCGCGCATTCACCACCTCCACTGCCCTCTGCTGGAGCATTGCCCTGCTCTGCAGCCTCTGGGCCTCGACCAGCCAGGCCGACTGGCGCAGCGAGCTGCCGGGGGCCGTGATGATCGGCCAGGGCCGCTTCACCTGGTTCGGCCTGACGGTGTACGAGGCGCGCCTGTGGAGCGCCGGGCGTCCCGTGGAGTGGCAACAGCCCTTCGCCCTGGAACTGATCTACCGCAGGGCACTGTCCCGCGACACCCTGGTCCAGGCCAGCGTCGACGAGATGCGCCGCCTGGGCAACCACGATGAACCGCTGCTGGCCGACTGGGCCGGGGAAATGCGCCAGGCCTTCGTCGACGTGCGCGAGGGCCAGCGGATCACCGGGCTCTATCACCCCGACCAAGGCTGTCGCTTCTACGTCGACGGCCAGTTTCGCCATGAGGTGACCGACGCGCGCTTCGCCCGCGCGTTCTTTGCCATCTGGCTGGACCCGCGCACGCGCAAGCCCGAACTGCGCCGCGAGCTGCTGGGCCTGAACGGAGACCAACCATGAACCTCAGCCTGAACCCGCGCCTGCTCCTGCTCACCGCCTGCCTGCTGCTGGGCAGCTGCGGCAATGTCGGCGTCGAGCACTACGCAAAGGAGCGCCCGGCGCTCGACCTGCCAGCCTTCTTCTCCCGGCCGGTACAGGCCTGGGGCATTTTCCAGAAGCCCTCCGGCGAGGTGGTCAAGCGCTTCAAGGTGCAGATCAGCAGCCGCCGCGACGGTGAGCGGCTGATCCTCGACGAACGCTTCCAGTACAGCGACGGCACCCGCCAGCAACGGGTCTGGACCCTCACGCCAGACGGCGCCGGGCGCTGGCGCGGGCGCGCCGCCGACGTGGTGGGTGAAGCCCAGGGCGAGATCGCTGGCAACGCATTGCGCTGGCGCTACCGGCTGAACCTGGAAGTGGACGGCCGCACCTGGGAAGTGAGCCTCGACGACTGGATGTACCTGATGGACGAAGACACCCTGATCAACCGTTCGAGCATGAGCAAGTTCGGTATCGCGCTGGGCGAGGTGACCCTGTTCTTCCGCCGCGACGGCGCCGCGGCCGGGAGCACGCCATGACCCTGGAAAAACTCGCCCAGGCTGCCGCCACGGGACAGGTGCAGGGCATCGAGGTGATCTCGCTGGAGGGCGGCTTCTACGTCCTGCAGGCGCGCCTGGCCAGCGCCACACGGCCGGTTTGCGACGACCACGGCCGGGTGCTGCACCTGCGCTCCACCACCCAGGTGCGCGAGCTGCTGGCCGAGCTGGCGCCGCTGCCCTGCGAACTGGTCCAGCACTGCGCGCATGACGAAATCGGCGCGGCGCCAGCGAGCGCACCCGAACCGCTGCGCATACCGCTGTCCCTGGAGCGTCCCTGGTGACGCACAAGGCCCGCCGTCTGGGGCTGGTGCTGGGCGACCAGCTCAGCTTCGAGCTGTCCCTGTTCGAGGCGCTGGACCCTGCCTGCGACGCCATCCTGATGGCCGAGGTGAACGATGAGGCGCGCTACGTGCCGCATCACCCGCAGAAGATCGTGCTGATCTTCAGCGCCATGCGCCACTTCGCCCAGGCACTGCGCGAACGCGGCTGGCGGGTGATCTACGTGACCCTGGACGACCCCGACAACAGTGGCAGCATCGTCGGTGAACTGCAGCGCTGGCAGGTCGCCCTCGGCGCGCCCCAGGTACACGTCACCGAGTGCGGTGAATGGCGGCTGCAGGAAGCGCTGCGCGCAGCACCGCTGCCGCTGGTCACCCATGAGGACACCCGCTTCCTCTGCTCGCGCCAGGCATTCGCCCGCTGGGCCGGCACGCGCCGGCAATTGCGCATGGAAAACTTCTACCACGAGATGCGTCGGCGTACCGGCCTGCTGATGGAACCCGATGGCCAGCCGGTGGGCGGCAGCTGGAACCTCGACGCGGACAACCGCAAACCACTGCCCCGCGGCCTGCGCGGGCCCTTCCCGGCGCGCTTCGGCAGGGACGCGATCACCCGCGAAGTGATGCAACTGGTGGGCGCCCGCTTCGGCGACCACTACGGCCGGCTCGACGGCTTCGACTACCCGGTGAGCCACGCCCAGGCGGAGGAGCTCTGGCAGCATTTCCTCGACTTCTCCCTGCCCGCCTTCGGCGATTACCAGGACGCCATGGCCGAGGGCGAACCCTACCTCTTCCACGCCCGCATCAGCGCCGCGCTGAACATCGGCCTGCTGGACGTACGCCAGCTCGCCAGCGACGTCGAGCAGGCCTACCAGCAGGGACAGGTGCCGCTGAACGCCGCCGAAGGCTTCATCCGCCAGCTGATCGGCTGGCGCGAGTACGTGCGCGGCATCTACTGGCTGCGCATGCCCGACTACGCGCAGCTCAACTTCCTCGGCAACCACCGGCCGCTGCCGGAGTTCTACTGGACCGCCCGCACCGACATGCGCTGCATGGCCCAGGCGATCGGCCAGACCCTGGAGCTGGGCTACGCCCACCATATCCAGCGGCTGATGGTCACCGGCAACTTCGCCCTGCTCGCCGGCATCGCGCCGCCGGCCATCTGCGACTGGTACCTGGCGGTCTACCTGGATGCCTTCGACTGGGTCGAGCTGCCCAACACCCTGGGCATGGTGATGCACGCCGACGGCGGCTACCTGGGTTCCAAACCCTATTGCGCGAGCGGCAAGTACATCCAGCGCATGTCCGACCACTGCGGCGCCTGTCGCTACCGGGTGGACCACGCCAGCGAAGACGACGCCTGCCCCTTCAACGCGCTGTACTGGCACTTCCTCATGCGCCACCGCGACCGGCTCGGCAGCAATCCGCGCCTGGCCATGGCCTACCGCAACCTGCAGCGCATGGGCGACGAGCGCGGCCTCGCCCTCTGGCAACGCGGCGAGGCCCTGCTGGCACGGCTGGACGCCGGCGAGTCGCTGTGAAGAAGTCGCAGCTGCCGCAGAAGGTCTGCGTCGCCTGCGGCCGCCCCTTCACCTGGCGGCGGCGCTGGGCGCGCTGCTGGGAAGAAGTGCGCTACTGCTCCGAGCGCTGTCGACGCTCAGCAGCGCAGCGCCAGACGCAGCATCAGCGGCAGCCAGACAGCCCACAGCAACGCCAGCAGGAGCACTGAAAGGCCCAGCCCCAACGGCAGGCCGACGCCCGCCAAGGGCGCCCCCGCGGCGTACGCCAGCGGCCCGCCCAGGGCGCCGAACAGGGCACCGCGCCACGCCGGCTGCGCCGCCCAGGCCAGGCTGTGCCGCAGCCCGCTGGCGAACACCAGCCAGAGCAAGGCCAGCCAGGGCGGCAACAGCGCACCGTGGAAATCGAACACCCCGAGCAGCCCCAGCGCGGCATCCAGGGCGCAGCCGGCCAGGCCGACGCTGACCAGAGCAACGCCCTCCGCCCTGCGTTGCCGACACAACGCCAGGTGCAGCAGCAACCCGACCGCCACCGCAGCCAGCAACGGCGGCCGCTGCGCCCCCAGCACGCAGCCCCACCAGCCCGCCTGCAGCCACAGTGCGTTGGCCAGCAGCGGCAGCCACCGCGGCATCAGGCCTCCAGGTGATCCACCAGGCTCGCCCGGCGCGCCGCCGGCCCAGCCCAGAGCAGGTGCGCCACGCCGATGGCGCGCTCCTCGAAACCGCCCTGGCAGTAGCACAGGTAGAACTCCCACAGGCGCTGGAAGCTCTCGTCATAGCCCAGCTCCAGCAGCTCGGCGCGGGACTGGCGCAGGTTGTTCCGCCAATGCCGCAGGGTCAGCGCGTAGTCGCCGGCGAAGTCCTCCAGGTGCACGAGGTTCAGCGCCGTGTGCTGCGTGGCGGTCTGCAACAGGGTGGTGATCGACGGCAGCGCGCCGCCGGGGAAGATGTAGCGCTGGATGAAGTCCACCGACCGCCGCGCCTGCTCGTAGCGCTGGTCGCGGATGGTGATGGACTGCAGCAGCATCAGCCCGTCGTCCTTGAGCAGCGCGGCGCAGCGACGGAAGTATTCGGGCAGGTAGCGGTGCCCGACCGCCTCGATCATCTCGATGGACACCAGCTTGTCGTAGCGCCCGCTCAGCTCGCGGTAATCCTCCAGCAACAGGGTCACGCGGTCCTGCAGGCCGAACTGGCGGATGCGCTCCTGGGCAAAGGCGTACTGCTCCTGCGACAGCGTGGTGGTCGTCACGCGGCAACCGTAATGCGTCGCGGCGTAGAGGGCCAGGCTGCCCCAGCCGCTGCCGATCTCCAGCAGGTGGTCGCCGGGCTGCAGGTCGAGCTTGCGGCAGATGCTTTCCAGCTTGTGCAGCTGCGCCTGTTCCAGGCTCTGCGCGGGGCTTTCGAACAGCGCCGAGGAATACATCAGCGTCGGGTCGAGCAGGCGCTCGAACAGGTCGTTGCCCAGGTCGTAGTGGGCCCTGATGTTGCGTTGCGAACCGCGGCGGCTGTTGCGGTTGAGCCAGTGCAGCGCACGTAGCGCGGGCCTGGCCAGCAGCGCCAGGCCGCCCTCCAGGGCATCCAGCGCCTCCAGGTTGGCGACGAACAGGCGGGTCACCGCTGCCAGGTCCGGGCTGCTCCAGTAACCGTGGATATAGGCCTCGCCCGCACCGATGGAGCCGTTGCAGGCGACCATCGCCCACACCGCATCGTCCTGCACATCGATCACCGCGTGCAGCGGGCTGAGCGGATCGCCGAACTCCAGCTGGCTGTCACCCCGGCGCACCTGCAGGCAGCCGTGCCGCAGTTGGCGCAGGCGGGCGATCACCGCCTGGCGGAACAGGTTGCCGGCCAGCGGCGCGGCGGCGCCGGCCTTAGCCGCGCTCAGGGTGGGATCGGACATGGTCGGGCTCCTCGGCAATGGCTTGGCCGACACTCAGGCGCTGCTCGCTCGCCTGGTGATCGTGCAGGGGAATGCGCTTGAGCAGCAGGCGCAGCGCCTGCCAGTAGATGGCCGCGGCGGTGCGCAGGCTCATCCAGGGAAACGCCAGCAGGTGCCGGCGCAACGACGGGGCGTTCAGCGCCTGGCGGCGCAGATCGAGGCTGGCCTGGAACACCCGCTCACCGTCACGCCAGTTCTCCATGTGCACCTGCACGCGCTCGGCGTCGAGGTGGAAACGCATGCGGTATTCCATGTCCCTGGGCAGGAACGGCGAGACATGGAAGGCCTTGGCCACGGCGAACTCGCGGGGCGCGTCCGCTTGCACCGGCAGCACGTAGTAGAAGCGCTCGCGCCAGGGCGTATTGCGCACTTCGCAGAGGATCGCCGCCAGCCGGCCGTCGCGTTCGTGGCAGAAATAGAAGCTCACCGGGTTGAACCACAGGCCCCAGCTGCGCAGCTGGGTAAGCAGCTGGATCGATCCGCCAGGCACCTCTCCCAGCGCTTCGCCCAGCAGCGCGCGCACGGCGTCGGCCAGCGGCATGCCCTGGCTGGTCCAGGCCGGCAGGTAGTCGCCCTCGCGCCAGCCCAGCGGCGCGAAGCGCGAGGCGCGCAGCAGCGGCGAGAGGCGCAGCAGCGACTGCTGTTCGGCGAGGTCCAGCAGGATCATGCCCACTGGATAGCGGAAGCCGTGCACGCGCGGCGACTGCCGCCGGTGCATCACCCAACCACGACAGAGGCAGCTGTTCACAGCCGCTCTCCGAAATGGTCGGCCACTTCCAGCGCGCTGACCACGCCGTCCTCGTGGAAGCCGTTGCCCCAGTAGGCTCCGCAGAAGTAACTGTGCTGCCGCCCTTGCAGCTGGCCGCGCTGTGCCTGTGCGGCGATACCCGGCAGGCTGAATTGCGGATGGGCGTAGTCGAAGCGCGCCAGGACCTTGGCCGGGTCGATGCGCTCGCCCTGGTTGAGGCTGACGCAGAAGGTCACCGGCGCGTCGATGCCCTGCAGCAGGTTCATGTCGTAGGTCAGCGCGGCCGGCGCGTGCTCCGGGCCGCCGAGCCGGTAGTTCCAGCTGGCCCAGGCGCGCCGCCTGCGCGGCAGCAGGCGGGTATCGGTGTGCAGGATCACTTCGTTGCTGGCGTAGGGCAGCGCGCCGAGCACGCCCTGCTCGTCCACCGTGGGCGCCTCCAGCAGCGCCAGGGCCTGGTCGCTGTGGCAGGCGAACACCACCTTGTCGAAGCGCTCGCTCCCCGCGGCGCTGAGGACCTCCACGCCCTGCCCGTCACGCTTCACCCGGTGCACCGGGCAACTCAGGCGGATGCGCTGGCGAAACCCTTCGCTCAAGGGCGCCACATAGCTGCGCGAACCGCCCTCCACCACCCGCCATTGCGGCCGGTCGCTGACCGACAGCAGGCCGTGGTTGGCGAAGAAGCGGACGAAGAACTGCAGCGGGAAATCCAGCATGCGCGCCCGCGACATCGACCAGATGGCCGAGCCCATGGGCACGATGTAATGCTCGACGAAGCGCTGGCCGTAGCCACCGCTGCGCAGGTAGTCGCCCAGGGTCAGGGCGGGAGGGATGCGCTGCGCGGCCAGGTCTTCGAGGGCCTCGCGATTGAAGCGCAGGATATCCCGCAGCATGCCCCAGAAGCCCGGCGAAACCAGGTTGCGCCGCTGGGCGAACAGGGTGCCCAGGTCGTGGCCGTTGTACTCCAGGCCGCTGGCCGGATCGTGCACCGAAAAACTCATCTCGGTCGGCCGCGAGGCGACGCCCAGGCGCTCCAGCAGCTGGATGAAACAGGGATAGGTCCAGTCGTTGAAGACGATGAAGCCGGTGTCCACCGCATAGCGCCGGCCCTGCCAGTCGACATCCACGGTGTGGGTGTGGCCGCCGATCCAGTCGGAGGCTTCGAACACGCTCACCTCGTGCCGACGGGCCAGCAGGTACGCGCAGGTAAGCCCGGAAATGCCGCTGCCGATGATCGCGATGCGCATGCTTCAGGCCTCCGTCGGCCGGCGCGCCAGCCGGCGCCCCAGGCCCAGGCGCCAGCTTGCCGGCAGTGCACCCAGCAGCCGCAGGGCGAGGACGAAGCGGCGCGGGAAGGCGATCTCCAGCGGACGCGAATCCAGCCGCGCGACGATGTGTCCGGCGGCGCGCGGCGCCGGCCAGAGCACGGGCATGGGAAAGTCGTTGCGCCGGGTCAGCGGCGTATCCACGAAGCCGGGGCTGACCAGCGTCACATCGATCCCCTCGCCCGCCAGGTCGATGCGCAGGGATTCCAGCAGGTAGCGCAGCGCCGCCTTGGAAGCGCCGTAGGCACCGGCGCGCGGCAAGGCCAGCCAGGTCACCGCGCTGCCGACCACCACCAGATGCGGCTGCGCGCCGCGCCGCAGCAACGGCAGGCAGGCTTCGATGCAGTGCGCGGTGCCCAGGACATTGGTGGTCAGCACCCGCTGCACCAGCGCGGCGCTGAACGCACCGGGCTCCAGGTATTCGCAGGTGCCGGCATTGAGGATGACGCGGTCCAGCGCGCCCCAGTCCTGCTCGATGCGCTGCAGGATGTCGCGGACCTGCCCGCTGTCCGCGATATCGCCCGGCACCACCAGCACGCGATCGCCGAACCGCTCGGCCAGCTCGTGCAAGGGCGCAGCCTGGCGCGCCGTCACCGCCAGGCGGTGGCCCTCGGCGAGCAGCTGCTCGGCCAGGGCAGCGCCCAGGCCGCTGCTGGCGCCGGTCAGCCAGAGGCGGCTCATGCCAGTCTCCGCTTCAGCCAGCCGATCACTCCGCCCATGACCGGCAGGTGTTCGTAGAGCAGCGCGCCGGCGTCGAAATAGTCGCGGTGGAATTCCACCCGCTCGCCCCAGCGCAGATGGCTGCAGCCCTCCACGGCGATCGGGGCGCCGCCGGCCAGGCGCGGATGGCGGAAGGTCAGGGTCCAGCGCAGGTAGCCGCGACCCTGGGCCACCTCGTCGAAGCCGTGGAAGTCGTAGCGCACCTCGCGCACGTTGGCGTAGAGCGCCTCGAAGTAGCGGCGCAGGGCGACCAGGCCGTCCACCCGGTGCAGCGGGTCCTGGAACTGCACGTCGGCGCTGTACAGCTCACCGAGGCGGTCGAGGCTGCTGGCGTCGAGCGCGGCGAAGCGCTCGGCGAAGGACTGCAGGAAGGCGGACATCTCGGGCTCCGTCTGATCCTGTACAAGAAAGATTTTTTGTACAGGTATAAGCGAAGCCTACGGCATTAATTGTACAAATCAAGGCGGCTTGTACAATTTTTAACGATTCAGTTTTCCTCGCCCGCCTCAGCCAACCGGCGTTTGAGTGCCTCCACTTCCGCCTCCAGTTCGCGCACCCGCTGCATCGCCTCGACCTCCCGGCTGACATCGCGCTGGATGCCGATGAAGTAGGTCAGCTGGTCCGCCTCGTTGCGCACGGGGGAGATCGACAGCTCGTTCCAGAACGGCGTGCCGTCCTTGCGGAAATTGCGCAGCACCTGGCGGCAGGGCTGGCCCGCACGGATTGCCTGGCGGATCGCCGCGAGCCCCGCCTGCTGCCGTTCGCTGCCCTGGAGGAAGCGGCAATCCTGGTAGAGGATGTCGTCGGCGGCAAAGCCGGTGAGGCGCTCGAAGGCGGCGTTGGCATAGATCAGGATGCTGTCCTCTCCTTCCTGCTCGGCCACCACGATGCCGTCGTTGGAGGCTTCGACCATCAATTGCAGGAGCTTGGCGTTGATCATGGGGTTCCTCCGGTACGGTGCGATCCGCCTAGGGTAGACGGGTGACCCGGTGCTGCCTAGCGCGTCCGCCCGGCGCGCGGTGGTTTACAATCCAGGCTTCTTCGCCGCCTGGCTGCGCCATGAACGACATCCTCGACACTCCCCCCAGCGACCTGTTGCCCATGCGCGAGGTGGTGCGCCTGACCGGGGTGAACCCGGTCACCCTGCGGGCCTGGGAGCGCCGCTACGGATTGGTCAGCCCGCTGCGCACCGAAGGTGGCCACCGCCTGTACACGCCCCAGGACCTGCAGACCATCCAGGACATCCTGCTGTGGTCCGGACGGGGCATGGCCGTGGGCAAGATCGGCGAGCTGCTCGCCCAGCGCCAGCGTCCGCAGCCCGCTCGCAGCGACGATGAGCGCGAGCACTGGCGCGAGGCGTTCTCCCGCGCCACGGCCGCCTTCGACCAGGGCGAACTGGAACGCCTCTACGGCCAGGCCTACAGCATCTTCCCCGGAGCGACCCTGCTCGACGACATCCTCCTGCCGCTGTGGCGCTCCCTGCTCACCCTCAACGCCTTCGGCGCCCGTAGCCAGTGGGGATTTCTCGACGCCTTCCTGCGTGCCCGCGTGCTCCTGCGCCTGCAGATGAGCCGTGCGGAGGGTGCCGCCGTGCTGCTGGCCGATGCCAGCGGAACGCTGCACGAACTGGAGCTGCTGGCGGCCGCGCTGCTGCTGGGCGGCGACGATCTGCGGGTGCAGGCCCTGGCCCCGGGCATGCCGCTGGATGAACTGCCGCTGGTCTGCGCGGGAGTGCGCCCGGCGGCCCTGGTACTGCTGGCCGAGGTGGCCCTGCCGGGTGAGGCGCTCAGGCGCCTGGAGCGCCTGCAGATGGCCGTCGAATGCCCGCTGGCGCTACTCGGCGAAGCGGCGCAAGGCATCGCCGGCTCGGCCGCGGGGCTGCCCATTGTCGCTCTGGGCAACAGTCCGGCGAGCAGCGCGCAACCCCTGCGCCTGCTGTTGCGCGGCGCTCTCCAGCTCTGAGCCGGGCTCAGGCGCCCGGCGTGGATTTCCCAGCGCCGACGCCCAGCTCGCGGGCGACACGCTGCAGCGTTTCCAAAGTGACCGGTTTGCTGACGTGGGCGTTGTAGCCGGCCTCGCCGGCCAGCTCCGCGTCGGCGGCCGCGCCGTAGCCGGTCAGGGCTACCGCAGGCGTGGCAGCGTGCTCTGGCATCTGGCGCACACGGCGCATCAGCTCGTAGCCATCCATGCCGGGCATGCCGATGTCCGAGAGGATCAGGTCGAAAGCTGAGGCCCCCAGGCACTGCAGCGCGGCGGCGCCGTCCTCGGCGGTAACGACCTCGGCGCCTTCCATTTCCAGCAGCTGCTGCATGATCAGGCGGATGTCGGGCGAGTCGTCCACCAGCAGCAGGCGCGCGCCGGCGAAGGGGCCGGCGGAGTCCTGCGCGGTGTCCACCGGCAGATCGAACTGGCGGTAGAGCGGCAGCCAGACACTGAACAGCGCGCCCTGCCCGCGCCCGGCGGACGAGGCCTCGATCCGTCCCTGCTGGGCTTCCACCAGTTCGCGCACCAGCGCCAGGCCAATGCCCAGGCCCGGCTTGTGGGTGGGTTGGCGCTCCTCGCTGCCCTGGCCGAACAGCTCGAAGATGCGCGGCAGCTCGTCCACGGGGATGCCCTGGCCGTCGTCGCGCACCTGGATGCGCAGCATGCCGTCGTCCTGGTCCAGGCGCACCTGGATGTTGCCGCTGGCCGGGGTGAACTTCACCGCGTTGCTCAGCAGGTTCCAGACGATCTGCTCGACGCGCACCGGATCGGCCTCAGCCACCAGCGGGTCGCTGCCGCGCGGCGGCAGTTGCAGGTCGAGCGCCAGGTCCTTGTCATGGGCCTCGGCGGCCAGGGCGCTGACCACTTCCTCGATGACGTTCTGCAGGATCACCGGCGCCAGGTTGAGCTTGAGCTTGCCGGTGTTGACCCGCGACAGGTCGAGCAGGTCGTCGATGATCCGCGCCTGGCTGCGCACCGAGCTCTGGATGCCTTCGACGGCGCGCGACGCCACTGCATGGGAACGCACCGCCGACAGGCGGGCGATCAGCTCGGCGTTGAGCTGGATGATGTTCAGCGGGTGCTTGAGCTCATGGGACATCATCGCGAAGAACTCGTCGCGCAGGCGGATCTTCGCCTGCCCCTGCTGCAGGCGGCTTTCCTGCTCGGTCTCGGCGCGCTTCTTGCTGGTCACGTCGCGGCCGATCTTGGCGTAGCCGTGGGGCCCACCATTGGGCAGCGCAGTGGTCACGCTGCTGCAAAAGAAGGTGCTGCCGTCCTTGCGCAGGTGCCAGCGGTCGGTCTCCACCCGGCCCATCTGCCGGGCTACGCGCAGCTCCTCGCGAAGCACGCCGCTGCGCTGGTCTTCCTCGTTGTGCAGCAGGTCCAGGCTCTGCCCGAGCACCTCTGCCTCGCGGAAGCCGTAGGCGCGCTCGGCACCCTTGTTCCAACCGGTGATCCGGCCGTTGCGGTCGAGGGTGACGATGATGAAGTCCTGGGTGCTTTCCACTGCCAGGCGCAGGCGCTCCTCGCTCTCCCGCGCCTTGTCCTCGGCCAGGCGGCGCTCGGTGATGTCGATGAAGGTCAGCACCGCGCCGTCGATGATGTTGTCGGTGGTGCGGTACGGCAGCATCCGCGCCAGGTAACGCCTGCCGTCCTGGCTGGCGACTTCGCGCTCGAGGGTGCGCAGGGATTCGAAGCTGTTCGCCGCATCGCGGGCCAGGTCCGGGTAGTCCAGGCGGTGGGTGATGTCCAGCAGCGAGCGCCCGGTGTCCGAAGCGATGATGCTGAAGATCGCGGTGGCGCGCGGCGTGTAGGACTTGATGCGCATGTCGCGGCCGACGAAGACGGTGGCGATGTCGGTGGAGGCGATCAGGTTCTGCAGGTCGTCGTTGATCTTGCCGGTTTCCTCGACCTTGGTCTTGAGCTCCTGGTTGACCGTGATCAGCTCCTCGTTGATCGACTGCAGCTCTTCCTTGCTGGTCTCCAGCTCCTCGGTGGTCGAGCGCAGCTCCTCGTTGATCGCCTGCAGTTCCTCGTTGGAAGCCTTGAGCTCCTCGGTGGAGGTCTCGGCCTGTTCGATGGTCGCCTGCAGCTGCTCCTTGTTGCGCTGCAGCTCGCTCTCCAGCTGCGACAGCACGCTGTCCTTGACGTTGGGCTGGTGGCCGCTGGCGTCGCTGCTCATGGTCTCCTCGACTTCGTCGAAGATCACCAGGGCGAAGTCGGCATCCTGGTCACGGAAAGGCCGGATGACCATGTTGATGTAGGACGTGGTGCCGTCGCGCTCGTGCTTGACCCGTCGCGCCTCGACGCTCTTGCCGGTCTGGAAGGCCTGGAACAGCGCGGTGCGCAGCTCCAGGCGCAAGGACGGGTGGACCAGCGACAGCAGGTTGTGCGACGGCTCGCCGCCGACATAGCGCAGGTAGCGGCCGGCCTGGTCGGACATGTGCACGATGCTCGAATCGTGGTTGACCACCACGCTGGGCGGCGCGTACTGCTCCAGCACGCGCTGGTGCAGGTCGGCGAAGGAGATGCGGCGACGCTCGGCCGGCCGCTCGCTGCTGGCCTGCGGCGCATCGGCATGGGGCATGATCGGCAGCGGCGAGGCCGGGCGGCCCATTACCGCGCCGGCCTTGGCGCGGTAGATACGGTTCTTCTTGTCGATCGGGGTGAACAGTTCCAGGCACACGTCGGCCGACTCGGAGCTGCCCAGGAACAGGTAGCCGCCCGGCGCCAGGGCGAAGTGGAACATCTGCAGGATGTCGGCCTGCACCTCGCGATCGAGGTAGATCAGCAGGTTGCGGCAACTGATCAGTTGCAGCTTGGAGAATGGCGGATCGCGCAGCAGGTTGTGCATGGCGAACAGCACGCGCTCGCGGATCTCCTTCTTCACCCGGTAGCGGGTCTGCTCCTTGGTGACGTACTGGCGCAGGCGCTGGGGCGTGATGTCCGGCAGGATCGCCTCGGGATAGGCGCCGCTGCGGCCGATGGAGATGGCGTGCTCGTCGATGTCGGTGGCGAACACCTGGAACTGCCGGTCGCTCTCGCGGTACTCGACGTACTCGGCCAGCAGCATCGCCAGCGAATAGGCTTCCTCGCCGGAGGAGCAACCCGCGCTCCAGACGCGCACCGGCGAATCGCCCGAGACCGGCATCTCGAACAGTCGCGGGATGATCTCCCGCTCCAGTGCCTCGAAGGCTTCGCGGTCGCGGAAGAAATTGGTCACGCCGATCAGCATGTCCGCCAGCAGTTCCTTGGTCTCCTCCGGCGCGCCCTGGAGGAACGCGCGGTAGGACGGCAGGTCGGCCAGGCGGTTGACCTGCATGCGCCGCTCGATGCGGCGCAGCACGGTGGCGCGCTTGTAGTGCTTGAAATCGTGGCCGGTGCGGGTGCGCAGCAGGCTGAGGATTTCCTTCAGCGCGGTCTCGGCGGCCCGCGCCTGCTCCGGGTCCTCGATGGAGCGGAACGGCGTCGCCACGTCGGCGTCGGCCGGCAGCTGCATCTCGCGCATGCTCTGCCAGAGGTCGATGAGCTTCTGCGGGATGTCGCCCACCGGCAGGACGAAATCCACCTGCCCGGTGGCGATGGCGCTGCGCGGCATCTCGTCGTACTCGGCGTCGTCGGGCGCCTGGGCGATGGTCACCCCGCCCTGCTCCTTGACCCGCGACAGGCCGGCCGAACCGTCGCTGCCATTGCCACTGAGGACGATGCTCACCGCGTGCTCGGCATGGGCGTCGGCCAGGGTGCGCATGAAGATGTCGATGGCGATGTGGCGCGGCTGTCCGGGGCTGAGCTCGGTCACCCGCAAGTAGCCGTCGTTCATGGTCAGCTGCATCGCCGGGGAGATCAGGTAGACGCAGTTGCGCTCGATGGGCAGCGGCTCGGTGACCGGCCGCACCTTCATCTTGGTGACCTTCTGGAGGATATGGTGCGCGCTGCTCTCATGATTCGGCGAGAGGTGCATCACCACCACGAAAGCCATGCCATTGTCGTTGGGCATGTTCTCGAACAGCCGCAGCAAGGCCCCCAGGCCGCCGGCCGAGGCGCCGATGCCGATCACCGGGAAGTTCAGATGGCTGGGCTGTACCTTCAGCTTCAGGCCTTCTGCGGCGGGGATTTCTTCACTCATGGCGCTCGGTTCCTTGGAGTCACTCGGCCTGTTCGACGGCAGGCCGAAGAGTAGCAGCCTTGACGGCGTAAGCCGATCTCCGGATGGGCGAGCGCAAGGCGAAACTACGCGAGGCCTGCGTCACCGCGCAGCCTGATCGGGAGACTGCGCGCGCCCTGCTACAGACGGGCTGCGCAGCCCGCCTGGGCGCGCTGGCGTACCACCAGCACGCTGAACATCGGCGTGCTGACGCTGCCCCGGTAGCTGGAAATCCACCGCCGCGACAGTTCGACATCCAGGCGCAGGCCGTCGCGCGCCATCTCCTGGGCGGCCGCCTGGGAAATCCGGTAGGCGCCGCACTGCGGGCAGGACAGATGGGTGCAATGGCTGTCGTCGAAAACCTGCGCCTGGCTTCCACAGATAAAGCAGTTCACCTTCGCGTCTCCCTTGTCGGATCGGGCCACCCGGCCTTGTTTGCCGATTGACCGGGACAGCGGGCGAAGAGTTCGAAAAACTGCTCGACCGCGGCAAGCTGCGGCACCTTGTCAGGCTGTCGTCTGCGACCGGGCCGGCTCACTGCCTGGTGATACCGCTGAGGGTGATGCCGTAGCGGCGCAGCAATTCGGTGGTCGGCGCGTCGCCGTGTTCGTCCTGGGCGGCGCCGTAGTCGCCCGCCGGCAGGTTGCGGCGGACCCACGCCAGCAGGAAGCTGCTCGCCTCCTCCACGCTGGGCTGCGTGGCCTGGGGCATGTCCAGGGTGCTGGTGTTGTTGTCCTTGTGGTAGCTGATCACCCAGATGCTCATGGGCACCTCCTCGATAATGGCAAGGCTTGGGAATGGCGGGGCTGTGGTGCGGCTTTCAGAGCTCGGACTGTCGCTGCAGTTCGGCCAGGAGCAGGGCCAGTTCATCGATCAGCGCCTGGTTGACGCTTTCCTGCGGGCGCTGGTCGGCCACCGGCTGCAGGCTGCCGCCAGCCGTTGTGGCGCCGCGAGAGGCTGGGGTTGCCTGGCGCCGACCCTCGCCAGGGAACAGATCGAAGCTGCCGGCGGTACGGTCGCTATCCATGGTTCACTCCTCTGTTGGTCAGGTTCGCGGCCTGGATCGGGCCTCGCTACAGGCGGGGATGGCGGGGTCGCTGCCGCATTCAACACGGCGCGAGTGGCTGGCCTGAACGCTCGACCAGCACGGAACCGCAGATACGCTCCCCTTACCCGATTCGAAAGATTACTCGCCGCGATGTTCCTGCCGATTCCCCGCAAGCGATCAGCGGAGTGGCGCAAACCCGCGAGCCAGCCGCTGCGCTTAGCACTTGGCCAGTAGCAGATTGCACGGCCGCAGCCGCCCACGCGTGCATTTTCCCGATGCGCTCGACGACAGATCAATGACTTGCGAGGGCTTGACGCTGGCCCGCCGGTTGCTGCCTGAAAGGTAACCATCAGGAGGACCCTGCCCATGCAACGCGACAGCCAGACCACCCGCGACCTGATCTGCCAGGCCCTGATCTGCCAGGCACTACCCGGCTACACCATCAGCTTTTCCCAGCGCCCCGACCAGGGGCTGCTCTGTTCCTTCCGCAGTCCGGCCGGCGCGCACCTGTTCGACCGCGTCATCCCGCGCCAGGACCTGCAGCACCAGCACCTGCTGGACGACCTGCTCGGCCGCATCCAGCGCGACCTGATCCTGGAGGGCGGCCCCCTGCCCGAAGAGCAGGTGGATGTCTTCACCAAGCGCATCCCGCTGCCCACCTTCCAGCCCGGCCATGGCGAGCATCGCCAACGCAAGATCGTCGTGGCCGGCGATCGTCTGCGTCGCCTCGCCGGCGCACGCCACGAGCTGCGCGCCTGAGGCGCCGAGCATCTTCGTCGCCAGCGGCGCCGCCGCGGCGACGCACTCCCGAGGCGGGCTGTCCGTCCGTCTTTCCCACCTGCACCAGGAGAATCACCATGGCCGAACACAGAGGCGGAGAAGGCAACTTCGCGGAAGACCCCCAGCGCGCAGCCGAGGCCGGCAGGAAAGGCGGCTCCAACAGCGGCGGCAACTTCAGGAACGATCCGCAGCGCGCTTCGGAGGCCGGCCGCAAGGGCGGGCGCCGCACCCGCAGTCCTGCCAGCGACTAGGCACGGCAGCACCCGAGTCCTGCGCCAACGGCGAAGCAGAACCGGCTTTGCCGTTCGGCGATGGCGGCCCGCAGGCCCGGCCCGAAAACTGCTGAAGCCTGAAGTCAGGGCCTCACTTGCAGGCACCCTTGGATAAGACAGCACAACAAGAAAGGGGGAGCAGAGATGCACGAATTCATGCTGGCCAAAGACGTCCTGGAGGCGTGCTTCGCGCACCTGGACTGCGAATGCATGCTGGAGCAGGACACCACCCTGACAGTGCGGCTGATGGCGCTCGATACCCGCGAAATGCTGCTGTCCGCCGCACATATCCAGCCCGAGCACTGGGCCAACGTCACGGCGGTCGCCGGCCTGGCACTGACCTTGCGTCGCACGCTGGCGCTGACCGGCGTGGGGAGCACTCCGCGGGTACCCCAGTGAGCCTGGCCGATTGACCCCAGCCCCTTGGGCAGCCTGCACGGGCGAAGCCCGACGCCCAGCTCACCTCGCGCTCACACCGCGCGGTTCAGGCTGCCTGCAATGCTTCGCCCAGGGCCCGGTTGAAGGCCTGCAGGTCGCCGGGGTTGCGCGAGGTGATCAGCGTCCAGCCCTTGGCCGGGCAGACCTCCACCTGGGCGTCGCGCCAGTCGGCGCCGGCATTCACCAGGTCGGTGCGCACGCTGGCATAGGAGGTCAGGGACTTCTCCGACACCACGCCGGCGTCGATCAGCAGCCAGGGACCATGACAGATCGCGGCGACCGGTTTGCCAGCCGCGCTGAACTCCTTCACCAGACGCTGTGCGTCGCTGTCCTGGCGCAGGGTATCGGCATTCACCGTACCGCCGGGAATCACCAGCAGGTCGTAGTCGATAGCTTTCAGGCCCTTCAGCCTGGCGTCGGACTCCACGGCGACATCCTTCTCGCTGTCGTGCACCCAGGTCTGCGCCGTCCCGCCCTTGAGGCTGGCATGGGTAACGGTGGCGCCCTGCTCGCGCAGCGCGAGCATCGGTTCGAGCAGCTCGTCGCGCTCGATGCCGGTATTGGCGGTAATGATCAGGACGTTCCTGCCTTTGAGATCGTGACTCATGAACATGACTCCTCCGACGCCGGTGACCACGAATGGCCGCCGGCGCCGATTTCCTGGGTGAGAGGGAGATGACGCACGTCGCGCCTCAATGGGCCCGCGCGACACCCCGCAGCAGATTGGCGCTGAGCTTGTCGGCGTTGCAGCTGGCCACGTTGGCCAGGGACACGATGCCCACCAGGCGCTTCTCGCGGTTGACCACGGCCAGGCGGCGCATTTCGATCTGCGCCATGTTTCTGGCCACGTGGTCGACGGATTCGTCTTCGAAGCAGTAGTGCACTTGCGGGCTCATCACCCGACTCACCGGCGTCTGCAGGTCCAGGCCCTCGGCGAGGGCACGGACGACCAGGTCGCGGTCGGTGAGGATGCCGCTCAGGTGGTCGTTGTCGTTCACCAGCAAGGCACCGACGTCGATCTGACGCATCAGCAAAGCGGCTTCCTGCAGAGTGGTAGCGGGGCTGACGGTGCGCACCTCGCGGCTCATGATCTCGCGCACGGCCATCGCCTTGCGTTCGGCGATGCGGTCACTTCGGGCTTGGTCTCTCATGACGGGTCCTCCATTGTGGTGGTCCTGGGATGGGATGTGGATGGGTGTGCAGAGGCAACGCTCAATCGTCCCGGCCGCCGTCCTGCTGCCGCTCCTCGCGGTTGGCGACGCTCTGCGGCGAGCCTTCGCCAGCGTTGTCCTCGCCCATTTCCTCGTAGGTCTTGCGCAGCTTCTGCAACTCCTCGCTACCCATGTCGTCCAGCCCCATGAGTACGCGGTGGGCGTGGTGCGTGGTGCGCAGGAGCTCGTCGATCTTGATGTGCAGCGCATCGGTGTCGCGGTTCTGGGTGCTCTGGATAAGGAACACCATGAGGAAGGTGATGATGGTGGTCGAGGTATTGATCACCAGTTGCCAGGTGTCGTTGAAGTGGAAGAACGGCCCACTCAGCGCCCAGCCCACCAGCAGCACGCAGGCCAGGGCAAAGGTCAGCGGCCGTCCGGCCCATTGCGACAGGGCCTGGGCGAAGCGCGAGAAGCCGGCGCCGCCGTGTGGCGGTGCGCTGGGCTGCTGCTCGGCTGGGCTCTTCTGCTCTGTCCGCCGCTCGCCGGGGCGCTGCCTATCGCCTGGCCGTTGTTTGCCCGGCCGTTGCGCGCGAGCCTCAGGCGCTTCGCTGGCCATGCTCGACGCCCAGCGGAACGACGATGGTGACTTCGCGCGGCGGCGTGGCCGGGGTGCCCGGCTGGCGACGCGGACTTTTGGCAGAACCCGGCTTGCCGGGGCAAGCCGAAGATAAGCGGGACATGGCAGGTACTCCACGAGGGGCCTGATGGGTAGAGGAGCCCTGGTACGGCAAGTTCAGAAAACCCCGCGTGCGGCCGCCCCACTCCACCCGGTCAGGCTAGTCAGCTTCGGGCGTGGTGCCCTTGCCGTGGGTGGTGTCGTGATCCTTGTGCTGCTGTTTCTCGCGGCTCTGCGTGGATTGCACCTGGCTGTTGTCATCGGTGCGGCCCTCGTCTTTCTGCTTCTGCTGCGAGGCGGGCGGCGTGGGAGCCTGGCCCGGGCTCTGGCCGTGGGGTTTCTCGTTGGTCGGCACCTGCGGGGTGGATTCGGCGGCGTAGGCCGGAACCAGGCCGATGGACAGCCAGGCCAGCAGGACGGCAGCGAAAGGTCGGGCGGCTTTGCGGCAAATGAGTCTGGTCATGGGTGGCTCCTGTGGTGGGGCTGGGTTTTGACTGAGGTTGAAGCTCGTGATCGGGATCACTTGCGCGCGAGCAGTTGCCGCGCGCTCTGGCGCAACACGCCCCAGCGACGCGGGTCGCCGGGCAAGGCGCCGAGCAGGTTGCGCGCCTGCTCGAAACTGATGTGCGGCGGCAGCGGCGGCACGTCCGGGTCGGTGAGTACTTCCAGCAACACCGGGCGGTCGGATTCGAAGGCGTCCTGCCAGGCGGCAGCCAGGTGCGCCGCGTCGGTCACACGAATGCCGCGAAAACCCAGCAGCTCGGCGTAGCGCGCATAGGGGAAATCGATGACTTCCTGCGCCGCGGCGAACTCGGGATCACCGGCCAGCGCGCGCTGCTCCCAGGTGACCTGATTGAGGTCGCCATTGTTGAGCACCAGCACGATGAAGGTCGGGTTGTCCTTCCAGCGCCGGCAGTACTGCTGCACCGTCACCAGCTCGGCGTTGCCGTTCATCTGCATGGCGCCGTCGCCGACCATGGCGATCACCGGCCGTCCGGGATGCGCCAGCTTGGCCGCCAGGGCGTAAGGCACCCCGCTGCCCATGCTGGCCAGCTTGCCCGACAGCGAACCGAGCATGCCGGGACGCACCCGCAGGTCACGGGCATACCAATTGGTGTGCGAGCCGCTGTCGCCGGCGAGGATCACGTCCGCGGGCAACTGCGGCGAAAGCTCCCAGAACACCCGCTGCGGATTGATCGGCTCGGCGGGCTTCATCGCCTGCTCGCGCAGCTCCTTCCAGCTGTCCGCCACGGCCTTTTCGATGCGGATGCGCCAGGTGCCATGGCGCTTGGGCTTGAGTAGTGGCAACAGGCGGCGCAGGGTCTCGCCGGCATCGCCCAGCAGCACCTGGTCGATGGGATAGCGCATGCTGACGTTGCGCGCCTGCAGGTCGATCTGCACCGCCCTGGCCTGCCCCGGCCTGGGCAGGAACTCGCTGTAGGGAAAGGTGGTGCCGATCATCAGCAGCGTGTCGCAGCGCTGCATCAGTTCGGCACTGGCCCGTGTGCCGAGCAGGCCGATGGAGCCGGTGACGTAGGGCAGCTCGTCATCCACCACCATCTTGCCCAGCAGGGCCTTGGCGACTCCGGCGGACAGGGCCTGGGCTACCGCTGCAACTTCGGCATGGGCGCCCAGCGCGCCGGCGCCGACCAGGATGGCGACCTTGCGCCCGGCATTGAGGATGTCGGCGGCAGCCGCCAGTTCGTCGTCACGCGCGTAAGGCCGCGGGACGATGAAACCGACGCCGGAATAGACGTGAGCATGTTTGTGCGGCGGCTTTTGCGCCGGCATCTGCTGCACGTCGTTGGGAATGATCACCGTGGCGACCTGGCGCTCGCTGCAGGCCACCCGCAGCGCACGGTCGATCACGTGCAGCAACTGGCCGGGGCTGGCGACTGTCTCGACGTAGTTACTCACGTCGCGGAACAGCGTGTGCAGGTCGACCTCCTGCTGGTAGTCGCTGCCCAGGGCGGTCACCGCCTGTTGGCCGACGATGGCCAGCACCGGCTGGTGATCCATGCGCGCGTCGTACAGGCCGTTGAGCAAGTGGATGGCGCCCGGACCGGAAGTGGCCAGGCAGACGCCCACTTCGCCGGTGAACTTGGCATGGGCGCCGGCCATGAAGGCGGCCATTTCCTCATGGCGCACACGGATGTAGTCGAAGTCTTCGGCGCGCCGGCCGAACGCGCCCATGATCCCGTTGATGCCATCACCGGGATAGCCGAAGACGCGTTGTATACCCCACTGCGAGAGGCGTTCGAGCAATTGATCGGCGACCGTCTGGGACATGCCTGGCTCCTTCTGGAATCTGCGTTGGCGGGATGGGCGTCGGCTCGACCCCCTTGTCTGCACCGACCGGTGGCGCCGGGGCGGGTTCAGAACAATTCGCCAGCGGAACCTCCGCGACGGCTTCCTACCAACGGCATGCAACGGGTTTGAACCTGCGGCCCCCCCGGCCAGTCCGGATGAATAACCCCCACGCTGGAAACCGCCATGACCCGAGACGGCCTCAATGCACTGCACGAGCTGGTCCAGGACTTCGAGTTGCCGCTGGACAGCGACTACCAACAAGCCACGCTGGGCCGGGCCCTGCGCAACCTCAGCGACAGCGGGCTGGACCTGCTGCCCAGCCCGGGCAGCGGCGCCACCCTGCGCCGCTGGCAAGCTTTGGCGACGGTGGCGGGCAGCGACCTGTCGCTGCTCAAGCTGTACGAGGGGCACACCGACGCGCTGGCCATCCTCGACGAACTGCAGGCCCAGGCGCGCCCCGGTACCTGGGCCGTGTGGGCGGCCGAGCCGCCGGGCGCCAGCGTGCAGATCGTCGCCCGCGAGGCCGGCTTCGTGCGGGTCAGCGGCAGCAAGCCCTGGTGTTCCGGCGCAGCCCTGGTGGAGCACGCCCTGGTGACCGCCAGGGACGAACAGGATCGGCCCCAGCTGATCGCCGTGACCCTCGACCAACCCGGTGTGGACATCGGCGAAGGCGACTGGAATGCCGTCGGCATGGCAGCCACCCGCAGCGCCACGGTGGACTTCGACAATGCCCAGGCGCAGTGCGTCGGTGCCCCGCAGGCCTATCTGCAGCGTCCCGGCTTCTGGCACGGCGGCGCCGGCATCGCCGCCTGCTGGTACGGAGCCGCGAGCCGTCTGGCCAGCTACCTGCGCAACGGGCGCACCGACGACCCCCACGCCATGGCCCACCTGGGGGCCGTGGATGCCGCCCTGGCCGGCGCCGCCGGCGCGCTGCGCGAATGCGCGCAGTGGATCGACGACAACCCCACGGCCGATTCGGAACTCGCCGCGCGACGCGTGCGCGCCCAGGTCGAGGGCTCGGTCGAGGCTGTCCAATGGCACGTCGGCCATGCCCTGGGCGCCACCCCGTTCTGCCGGGACCGCCGCTTCGCGCTGATCGCCGCCGACCTGCCGGTGTTCCTCCGGCAGAGCCACGGCGAACGCGACCTGGCGCATCTCGGCCTGCACCTGGCCAGGCACCAGGAAGAGCGGTGGGCGCTATGAGCAACCTGATCGCCGGGGCGACCGGCACTCCCGCCTCGGCCTGGCGCACCTGCGTGCAACTGCAGCGCCTGCCGCGTATCGACAAGAGCGAACTGCTGCCGCCGGGCCGGCGCCTGGTGGTGGTCGCGCCGCACCCGGATGACGAGGTACTGGCCTGCGGCGGCCTGCTCGCCAGCCTCGGTGCGCAGGCCTGCGGGCTGCTGATCTCGGTCACCGATGGCGAAGGCAGCCACCCCGGCTCGCCGCGCTGGACCCCGGAGCGCCTGCGCGTCACACGTCAGGAAGAAAGCCGGCGGGCGCTGGCCGAACTCGGGCTCGATGCACAGCAGTGGCAATGGCAGCGCCTGCACCTGCCCGACAGCGGCGTGCAGGCCGCGCCGCTGGCCGCAGCCCTTGGCCAGTGGGTGCGCCCCGGCGACCGGCTGATCAGTACCTGGCGCCGCGACGGCCATCGCGACCACGAGGAAACCGGGCTGGCCTGCGCCCAGGTCGCCGCGCGCTGCTCGGCGCGGCATTTCGAAACGCCGATCTGGGCCTGGCACTGGGCCCTGCCCGGCGACCCGCGCCTGCCCTGGGCCAGGGCACGGCGGCTGGACCTCGACGAGGCCGCGCTGCAGCGCAAGCGTCAGGCCATCCAGGCCCATGCCAGCCAGCTCGAAGGCCCGCAGCCGATCCTCGACGCGCGCCTGCTCGACACCCTGCTGCAACCCTTCGAGGTGTACTTCCTGTGAACTCCGTGACGGCCGGCTACTTCGACGAACTGTACCGCGGCGACCCGGACCCCTGGGCATTCCGCCGCTCGTGGTACGAACGGCGCAAGCGCGGCCTGCTGCTCGCCAGCCTGCCGCGCGAGCGCTTTCGCAGCGCCTACGAACCGGCCTGCGCCAACGGCGAGACCAGCGCCGAACTGGCCGGCCGCAGCGACACGCTGCTGTGCAGCGACTTCAGCGCCGAAGCCCTGGCCCTGGCTCGCCAGCGACTCGCCGGCCTGGACAACGTGCGCCTCGATCGCCATGACCTGCCGGCGGACTGGCCGGCGGGAGGCTTCGATCTGATCGTGCTCGGCGAGCTGGGCTACTACCTCGCGCCAGGGGACTGGCTGCACACCTGCCAGCGCGCGGCGGCCAGCCTGGCGCCCGACGGCGTGCTGGTCGCCTGCCACTGGCGACACCCCATCGAGGGCTGCGCCCTGGCCGGCGACGCCGTGCACGGGCTGCTGCAACGGGCAATGGCCGCGCCGCCAGCGGTCAGTCATGTCGAACGGGATTTCCGCCTGGAACTGTGGTTCGACCAGGAGGCGCGATGATCGGCGTACTGGTACCCGCGCACAACGAGGCGCAATTGCTCGGAGCCTGCCTGGCCTCGCTGCGGCAGGCGGCCCTGCACCCGGGCCTGGACGCCGAACCGGTGTGCATCCTGGTGGTGCTGGACGCCTGCACCGATGACAGCGAGGCCGTGGCCAACGCCTGCGGTGTCGCGGTGCTGCGGGTCGAACAACGCAACGTCGGCCATGCCCGGCGCGCCGGCGCCGCCCGGCTGCTGGAACAGGGCGCGCGCTGGCTGGCCTGTACCGATGCAGACAGCAGCGTCGACCACGACTGGCTGGTGCGCCAGCTGGCCTTCGGCGCGGAAGCGGTGTGCGGCACGGTGCGGGTCGCCGACTGGTCGCCGCGCTCGGAACAGGTACGCCTGCGCCATGCCGAGCACTACCAGGCCGGTGAAGGTCATCGGCATATCCACGGCGCCAACCTGGGCGTCTGCGCCCAGGCCTACCGGCGCGTCGGCGGCTTCCGCCCGCTGCCGGTGGACGAAGACGTCCATCTGGTCCGCGACCTGGAGCGCAGCGGCGCGCACATCGTCTGGACGCACCAGACCTGTGTCACCACCAGCGCCCGCCGCGACTGCCGCGCACGCCACGGCTTCGGCGAGTTCCTCGACCAGCTCGCGGCACCCTGAGGCTCAACCGACAACCAGCCGGTTGGCCCGCTCGCCCACCACCATCTCGGTGATCCAGCGCACCAGGATGTCGGTGTAAGCCGCCTGCGAAGTCTCGCTGCTCAGCGCGTGATCGGCCTGGTCGATGATCCGGTGGGTCAGCGAATGCGTGCGCTGAAAGGCGGCGCGGTAGCTCATGATGGTCGAGTGCGGGACGTAGTCGTCATGCTCGGACTCCACCAGCAGGACGTCGCCGCGGAACCCCGAGCAGGCTTTCAGTGCGCGGTTGCTGGCGGCGGGGATCAGGCTCGAACGGTAGGCCATCAGGTCCTCGCGCGGCAATTCGCGCTTGGGCACGTGCCAGTCCTCGTCGCGGTACATCGCCGGCACCCGCAGGGCCAGCCAGCGTACCGCGCGCAGCTCGGTGAGGATCGCCGCGAGATAGCCGCCATAGCTGGTGCCCACCACCGCGATGGCGCCGGAGTCGATGCGCGGATGCGCCGCCAGGCGGTCGTAGGCGGCGAGCAGGTCGCGCAGGTTGTCCTCGCGGGTGACGCTGGCCTGCTGGGCCTCGCCGGCACCGTGGCCGGCCAGGTCGAAGGTCAGGCAGACACAGCCCAGCCCGGCGATGCCGCGGGCGCGCCGGAGATCGCGTTGCTGGCTGCCTCCCCAGCCATGCACGAAGAGTACGCCCGGCACGTGGGTGCGCGGGCTGAGGAAGTTGCCCTGCAGGCGCAGGCTGCCGACATCGATGTCGACGGGTTCGTCGCTGGCCTCGATGGCCGCGCCCCGAAACAGCTCGTCATCCGAATTCATAGGGTTCCACCATGGCGTACTTCATCAGGAAATCGCCGTTCGCATCGGGGCCGCGATACAGCACGCGGGCGTTGCGTGGTAGCGGCTTGTCCTCGAATACCTCGAAGGTCGAAGCGCGCACCACGCACAGCGTCGGGTCGGCAACCAGAGCCTGCAGCGCCGCCAGTTCGGCACCGCTGGCACCGCCGATGCGCCAGGACTGCTCCAGCACGCCGCAACAGGAGCGGCCCTGTGCGTCCTGCCCCTGGGCGATATCGTAATTGCGCCGCGAGGCGTAGAAACCGGGCAACAGTTGATGCGCGGCCAGGTCGAACTGCCGGCCCTGGCCAATCGCCTGTTTCACCGACGCCACCAGGTCCAGGGCGAGCAGGCAGTCGAAATCGCCGCGCACCACCAGCAGGTCACTGCCGCCGTAGACCAGTTCCCCGCGCGGGTTGCGATTGCGCTGCTGGACGCCGTGATAGCTGAGCAGCACGCCGTTGATCATGACCTGGCCAACGCTGTGGGTCTGCGGATCGTCCAGTTCGTCCTCGATCACCAGGCCTTCGCGGTAATCCGCCTCGGTGTAACGGCCCAGCGCCTCGGCCAGTTGCTCGGTATCGGCGACCACCTGTTGCCCCTGCCCGCCCCGGCTCCCCGCCGGCTTCAGGCGCTGCGGGCCGCGTTGCAGGCGGGCGCTGGCGCCGCGCAGAGCATCGTGGTGGCAGAACACGCTGTGACCGTCGAGCACCAGCGGTTTGACCCGTGCGGCGAACGCCTCGCTCCAGCCACGCGGGGTCAGGGTCGGCCGCTCGATCAGCGGGTGGACGATGGCCTTGCCGGCCTGCCAGGCGCGCTCCACGTAACCCCCGAAGAAGTCCAGCGGCCCCTGGATGCCCAGCTCGGCCGCCTGCTCGCGACCGACCACCGTGGCGTCGGGCACCCAGTAGGGACGCTGGCCGGGCGCGCACTCGCCGGGCGCCCGGCTGGCGAACTCCAGGCCCTGGATTTCCGCCAGCCAGGCGGCCAGCGCTCGGTGAGTGATCTGGTCGGCGGCCTGTGCTTGCGCATCCAGTGCGCAGGCAACCACCAGGCGTAAAGGATCAGCGTCGTGCATCGGGGCATCCCTCGGTCAGGCTGTATGAACACTCGACTGGCCAGGCGGTCATCGGTTCTACACAGGTGACGAACAGAGCCGCCCGGCCAGGAGAGCAACATGCAACACGACCGCGAAGCGCAGATCCGCCAGAAGGCCCACGACCTCTGGATCGCCGAAGGCAAACCCGCCGGCCAGGAGGCACGCCACTGGAAGGAGGCCGAGGAAAGCCTGGGCCAGTCCTTGCCCATCGAGCGAGCCCAGGACCTGGACTACAAGGGCAAGCAGCATCCCCGCCGCGAGGCCTGGGGGCGTCCTGGCGCCGCCGACGAATGCGGCGGAACGCCCGCCGGCTCCTCCAGTCGGAACCTTGAGTAGCCCGAACCAGAACCCCGCACCGCCCCGCCAGGAGAACCCCATGAGCACCGGCGCCACCCCGCCACGTCGCGCGATGAAGGGACTGCACATCGGCATCTCCGGCTGGCGCTACGTGCCCTGGCGCGGCGAGTTCTATCCACCGGGGCTGCGCCAGAAGGACGAGCTGCGCTACGCCTCGCGGGCCTTCAACAGCATCGAGCTGAACGGCTCCTTCTATGCCCTGCAGACACCCCAGCGCTACCGCCAGTGGGCGGCAGACACCCCCGACGGCTTCGTCTTCAGCCTCAAGGCGCCGCGCTACATCACCCACATCAAGCGGCTGCGCGAGGCCGAGGAAGGCCTCGCCAACTTCTTCGCCTCCGGTCCGCTGGAGCTGGGTGACAAGCTCGGGCCGCTGCTCTGGCAACTGCCGCCGAGCCTGAAGTACGACGCCGAGGTGCTCGAAGCCTTCCTCGCCCTGCTGCCCCGGCACACCGACGCGGCGCTGAAGCTGGCCAGGGCCGCCGCGACCCGCCGGCCGGACGCCTGGCCGCAAGGGCTGAAGCAGCGGCCGTTGCGCCACGCCATGGAAGTGCGCCACGCCAGCTTTGCCTGCGCCGGATTCGCCGAGCAGCTGCGCCGCCATGGCGTCGCCCTGGTGTTCGCCGATGCGCCGCGCAAGTGGCCCTATGCCGAGGACCTGACGGCGAAGGATTTCATCTACCTGCGCCTGCACGGCGACCAGCAGCTGTACGCCAGTGGCTATGGCGAGGCGGCGCTGCAGCGCTGGCGCGAGCGCATCGGTCGCTGGCGGCGCGGGCTGCAACCCGCCGACGCCCAATTGCTCGACGCGTCCACTCGCGGCGACCGGCATTCGCGCGAGGTGTTCTGCTACTTCGACAATGACATCAAGGTCCGCGCGCCCTTCGATGCCAGTCATCTGATGGCGCTGCTCGACCTGCGCCTGCCGGGCCGCCAGCAGCCCGGCGAACCAGTGGGAGACTGGGCATGAGCCGCGCCGAAGCCGCGCCGCTCGGGCTGCGGCCAGCCCAGGCGGTGACCCTGTTGCGGGTGCTCACGGTGAACACCCACAAGGGCTTCAACGCCTTCAATCGCCGCTTCATCCTCCACGAGCTGCGCGACGCGGTGCGCGCCACCTCGGCCGACCTGGTGTTCCTCCAGGAAGTCCATGGCGAGCACCAGCTGCACGCCGAGCGCCAGCCCGACTGGCCGCCGCGGCCGCAATACGAATTCCTCGCCGACAGCATGTGGCCGGCCTTCGCCTATGGACGCAACGCGGTGTATCCCGAAGGCCACCACGGCAACGCCCTGCTCTCGCGCCTGCCGATCCGCCGCTGGGACAACCGCGACGTGTCGGTGGCCGGCACCGAGGAGCGCGGCCTGCTCCATGCGCAGATCGAACTGCCCGATGGCCGCGACCTGCACGCCGTCTGCGTGCACCTGGGCCTGCATGAGTCGCAGCGCCAGCAGCAGTTGCGGCTGCTGTGCAGCCTGGTGGACGAACTGCCTGCCGACGCGCCGGTGCTGGTCGCCGGCGACTTCAACGACTGGCGCTGCCGGGCCGGCGCGGTGCTGGCCGGCTGCGGCCTGCAGGCGGCCTTCCCGGAACCGGGCGGGGCACCGCGCAGCTTCCCGGCGCGCTGGCCCTTGCTGCGCCTGGACCGCATCTACGTGCGCCACCTCAAGGTCACGCTGAGCGAGGTCCTCCATCGCAAGCCCTGGCCGCACCTGTCCGACCACCTGCCCCTGCTGGCCGAGGTATGCCTATGAACGAATGCTGGCGTGAGGGTAACCGCGTCGACCTGCTGATCAACGGCGAGGAGTTCTACCCCAGCGTTTACGCCGCCATCGCCGGCGCGCGCCGCGAGGTCCTGCTGGAAACCTTCATCATCCGCGACGACAAGGTCGGCCGCACGCTGCGCCAGGTGCTGATCGAGGCGGCCCAGCGCGGGGTGCGGGTGGAGCTGATCGCCGACGGCTACGGCACCCCGGACCTCGACGAGAGCTACCTGGGCGCCCTGCTGGCGGCCGGCGTACGCCTGCACCTGTTCGACCCGCAGCCGCTGCTGCTGGGCATGCGCACCAACCTGTTCCGCCGCCTGCACCGCAAGCACGTGGTGGTCGACGGGGCGGTGGCGTTCGTCGGCGGCATCAATTTCTGCGCCGATCACCTGGCCGACTACGGCCCCATGGCCAAGCAGGACTACGCGGTGAGGATCGAGGGGCCCAGCGTGGAAGACATCCGCCGGGCCTGCCTGGAGCTGTTGAGTCAGTACGGCGACATCCCTGCTGCCGACGCCGTGCACCCCGGCGGCCGCGCGGGCAGCTGCCGCACCTGCCTGGCGATCCGCGACAACCTGCAGCGTCGCACCGACATCGAGCAGCATTACCTGCGCGCCATCGGCCAGGCCAGGGAGCGCCTGCTGATCGCCAATGCCTATTTCTTCCCCGGCTACCGCCTGTTGCGCGCCCTGCGCGATGCCGCGCGGCGGGGCGTGAAGGTGCGCCTGATCCTCCAGGGCCTGCCGGACATGCCACTGGTGCGCCTGTGCAGCAAGCTGCTCTACGACACCCTGCTGCGCGACGGCGTGGAAATCCACGAGTACTGCGACCGCCCGCTGCACGGCAAGGTCGCGGTGGTGGACCGCCACTGGGCCACCGTGGGTTCGAGCAACCTCGACCCGCTGAGCCTGTCGCTGAACCTGGAAGGCAACCTGATGATCGAGGACCCGGCCTTCGCCGGCGCCCTGGACGACCACCTGGAACACCTGGCGCTCGACAGCTGCCGTCGCGTCACCCGCCAGTACGCCCGGCGTGGCTATTGGTGGCGGGCGCCGCTGGTATTTCTCAGCTTCCACTTCCTGCGCCATTTCCCCGCCATCGCCGGGCAGTTGCCGGCGCACCGGCAGACCCTGCACCCGGCCAGCCTGGACACGCCAAACGGCCAGTCGCAGGTGCAGCCATGAAGAACAAGCGCTTCTGGAAACGCGCCAACCGCGTCTTCAACATTGCCCTGCTGGTCGCCCTGCCCGTACTGCTGTTCCTGCTGCTGCGCGCCACCGACTGGCACGAGGTACTGCGCCTGCTGCGCGAATACCGCTTGAGCACCCTGGCCCTGGGCATGCTGATCGCCCTGGCCAGCTACGCCATCTTCAGCAGCTTCGACGTGCTCAGCCGCTACTACATCGGCCATCCGCTGCCGGTGCGGCGGGTATTGAGCGTGGCCTTCGTGTGCAACGCGTTCAACCTCAACCTGAGCTCCTGGGTCGGCGCCGTCGCCATGCGCTACCGCCTGTATGGCCGCCTGGGGCTGAGCACCGGCGACATCACCCGCATCCTCACCTTCAGCCTGATCACCAACTGGTACGGCTACCTGCTGCTGGCGGCGGCCCTGTTCATCAGTGGCTACCCGAACCTGCCGGACAGCTGGACCCTGGGGCAGAGCGGCCTGCGCGCCATCGGCGTGCTGCTCCTGCTGCTGGGCGCCGGCTACCTGCTGGCGTGCCGCTTCGCCCGCCGTCGTGCCTGGGGCTGGAAGCGCTATCGGCTGAAACTGCCGTCCTGGCGCCTGGCCGCCCTGCAGGGCGTGGTCGGGGCGAGCAACTGGTCGATGATGGCGCTGCTGATCTACAGCCTGCTGCCGGACTCGGCGAGCTACCCGGCGGTGCTGGCGACCCTGCTGATCAGCAGCATCGCCGGCGTGGTGCTGCACGTGCCGGCGGGGTTGGGGGTGATCGAAACCGTGTTCATCACCGTGCTGCGCGAGCAGTTCTCCCGCGGCGAGCTGGTGGCGGCGCTGATCGGCTACCGGGTGCTGTACTTCCTCATCCCGCTGCTGCTGGCGTGCCTGGTCTACCTGTGGCTGGAACGCCACACGAAGAAACTGCGCCGACGCAATGCGCAGCAGGAGCCGGCCTGAGCCTCAGCTGGCCTTGGCCGCTGGCTTGCGCCTGCTGGCCGGCTTGGCCTTGGCAGCGCTGGTCTTCTTCCCGGCGGCGGTTTTCTTCCCGGCTGCGCTGCTCGCGGATTTGCCGGAAGCGCCGCTCCTGGCGCTCGCCGCCCTGCCGCCACCCTTGAGGCTGCGCTTGAGCAGTTCGGTGAGGTCGATGATCTCGGCGCCTTCGCCGCCCTCTTCGCGGGCCTGCGGGACGTTCTCCAATTGGCCCTTGGCGGCCTTCTGTTCCACCAGCCGATGGATTTCCTCACTGAAGCTGTCCTGGTAATCCGCCGGCTGCCAGTGCCCGCTCATGCCCTTGACCAGCCGCTCGGCCATGTCGGTCTCGCGCTTGTCCAGCTTCACCTTGCCCAGCGCCAGGCCCAGCTCATCCACCTCGCGCACGTCCGCCGGCCAGCGCAGGGTCATCAGCAGGATGGCGTCGCCGTCCTCGCGCAGCATCGCCAGGTGCTGGCGACTGTGCATCACCAGCTGGCAGATGGCGGCCTTGGCGGTTTTCTTCAGGGTCTCGCGCAGCAGCACGTAGACCTTCTCACCGCGCTTCTCGGGGGTGAGGTAATAGGGCGAGTCATAGAACGGCTGCGGGATCTCGTCGATATCGACGAAGCTGAGGATGTCGATGGTCTGCGTGGCTTCCGGCCGCGCGGCGCGGATTTCCTCCTCGCTGATCACCACGTAGCGGCCCTTCTCCAGCTCCACGCCCTTGACGATGTGCTCCCTGGGCACCTCCTTGCCGGTGATCTTGTTCACCCGCAGGTAGCCCACCGGTTCCAGGCTGCGCTCGTCGAGCCAGTCGAAGTCGGTGCCGCTGGAGCGCGAGGCGCTGTTGAGCGCCACCGGCACGTGCACCAGGCCGAAGCTGATGGCGCCTTTCCAGATCACACGGGCCATGGACAATCCTCCTGCAGGGCGACGCCGTCGTCGAAATGCACGCGGCCGTCGCTGTCGATGTCGCGCACCCGCGCCAGCATGCGCTGGGCCGCATCCTCCGCCTCGGTCATGCTCCGGCAGCCCGGCGCGTAGACCCACAGCACCGCCACGGCGGCGCCTTCGCGCAGCACCTGGTATTCGATCAGGCCGGTGTAGCGGCCCGCCTCGTGCATCGCGTCGGTCCAGGCGCAGGCGCGGGGAAACTCTCGGAACATCGCTGGCACTCCTGCGCAAGTCACTCCTGCGCAATGAGCCCGGGTGGCAGTGCTGTGCTGCGCTGTCCCCGCGGGCTGGCGGCTGTCTTGAATAGGCAGGCCTGCGGCGCACTGAGTTCAGGCTATTTCGCCAGCGGTCGACGGCGCTGCCCGGTACCGTGCCTCAGCCCTGCAGGCGCTCGCGCATCCTGCGGGTGAGGCGCTGCCGGGTCTTCGCCCAGGCGGCCCAGGGGTCGGCAGCAGCCAGGCGTTCGTCGACGTTGGCCAGGGTCCAGGCATTGGCGCCCGTGAGCCTGGGCAATTCCTCGCGGCTCACCGGCACCGAAACCGGCAGCCCTTCGCGGGCGCGTACCGACCAGACGCACACGGTGCTGGCGCCACGGCTGTTGCGCAGGTAGTCGATGAAGATCCGGCCGACGCGGTTCTTCGGCCCGGACACGGCGCTGAAGCGCTCGGGCATCAACCGAGCCATGTGCCGGCTGATGGCGTGGGCGAACTCCTTGACCTCGTCCCAGCCGTGGTGGCGCTGCAGCGGCACGAGGATGTGCATGCCCTTGCCGCCGCTGGTCTTGAGGAAGGCCTGCAGGCCCAGCTCGTCCAGCAGGGTCAGGGTGAGCTGGGTGGCTTCGAGCATCCGCGACCAGGGCAGCGCCGGGTCCGGGTCGAGGTCGAGGACGAAGCGGTCGGGCTTCTCCAGGTCATCGATGGCGGCATTCCAGGTATGCAGTTCCAGCACGCCCATCTGCGCGGCGCCGATCAGCCCCCTGGCGCTGGCGATACGCAGCAGCGCGGCGTGGCCGGGGTCGAGCGCCGGGTCGAGCTGCTCGGCGCCGGGTATGGCGGTGCGCGAGGCATGGCGCTGGAAGAACTGCTCGCCGCCGACGCCATCCGGGGCGCGCACCAGGGACACCGGCCGATCGCCCAGCCAGGGCAGCAGGCGCTCGGCCGCCCTGGCGTAGTAGCGCGCGACATCGATCTTGCGCAGGCCGCTGGTGGCGTCGATCACCCGTTGCGGATGGGTGATGGTGACGCCTTCGAGGGTAGTGCCGCCTTTTTCCGACACGCCTGTTTCCCGCGATCTTCCCGCCGCCTTGCGGCCGACCGCCTTCTGCGGCTTTTCCTCGACGATGGTGGTGGCCGGCTTGTCGCTGCGCAGGCCGTGGAATACCGCCTGGCGTACCAGGCCTTCCTGGGTGATTTCGGCGAAGGCGACCTCGCACAGCAGCTCCGGGCGCAGCCAGGTCACGCCGCGGGCCTCGGCGCCGCGGGGCGGCTCCGGCAATGGGCTGGTCTTGCGCTGCAGGGGTTTGAGCTGCCGGTGCAGCGCTTCCAGGCTGGCGCCACTGAAGCCGGTGCCGACCTTGCCGGCGTAGCGCAGCGCGCCTTCCTGGTCGTGCAGGCCGAGCAGCAAGGCGCCGAAATGCGCGCGCGAACCCTTCGGCGCAGTGAAGCCGACGATGACGAACTCCTGGCGGCGCTTGCACTTGAGCTTGATCCAGTCGGACGTGCGCTTTTCGCTGTAGGGGCTGCCGACGCGCTTGCCGATCAGCCCTTCGAGGCCCAGGCGGCATGCGCTGTCGAGGATGCTGCGTGGGTCGTCGGTGAAGTCCTCGGAGTAGCGCAACAGTTCGTTGTGATTGCCGCGCAGCAGCTGCTGCAGGGCCTGGCGACGTTCCTCCAGCGGCTGCCGGCGGTAGTCCGTGCCATCGAGCCAGAGCAGGTCGAACAGGGTGTAGTGGATGTCGTCGCAGAGCTGGGCGTCGAAGGCGTTCTGCAGCCGCTGGAAATCCGGCCGGCCCTCCTCGTCCATCACCAGGATTTCCCCATCCAGCCAGGCGTTGCGCACGTCGAGCGCGGCCAGCGCCTGGCACAGCTGCGGCAGTTTCCTCGACCAGTCGTGGCCATTGCGGGTCAGCAGGTGCACCTTGCCGCCCTCCAGCCGGGCCAGCAGGCGATAGCCGTCGAGCTTGATCTCGTAGCGCCAGTCGCCGGCCGGCGGAGCGTCCACCAGGGTGGCCAGCTGCGGGGAAAGCGCGGCGGGCAACTCGTCCCCGGCGGCTTTCTTAGCGGGGCTCGCCCTGCTGCGCTGGCGCGCCGCTGCCGGCCTGGCACGCCGGGCCGGCGCCGGCTCCAGCGCGGCGGCTTCGCCGGGCAGCGGTTGTCCGCTGAGCACGCTCAGCGGCTGCTCGGCGAGGATGTCGAAACGCGGATAGTCCCGCGCCTGCTCGTCCCGGCCCTTGATCAGGAACCACTGGGGCTGGCGGCCAGGCATGCGGGTGCGCACCAGGTTCCAGCTGCCGGCGAGCTTGCTGCCGTGCAGGCGGAACTTCAGGTGACCGCTGGCCAGGCCCTGGCGCGGATCACCGATCGGCGACCAGCGACCCTCGTCCCAGACGATGACGTCCCCCGCGCCGTAGTGGCCTTCGGGGATGTGGCCCTCGAACTGCGCGTAATCCAGCGGGTGGTCCTCCACCTGGATCGCCAGGCGCTTCACGCCGGGGTCCAGGCACGGTCCCTTGGGCACCGCCCAGCTCTTCAGGACGCCGTCGATCTCCAGGCGGAAGTCGTAGTGCAGGTGGCTGGCGTCATGCTTCTGCACCACGAAGACGGCCTCCGCGCCGGCGTCGCGCGCCCCCTCGCCACTGGGTTCGGGGGTGCCGCCGAAATCGCGCTTGCGGGCGTATTCCTTGAGGGTGGATGCATGTGCCATGGCTCGCGGCTCCTCGTCGACGATGGCTCGCCCCAGGGGCGGGCCCGGCGAGCACGACGCGCGGCGCGACGAACTCGCGATCGTTGCGGTTGAGTCGGGCCGCTGCCTCGAGTTCAGACTTTTATCGGGCTGCGCCAGGAATGCTGCCGGGATAACACGCTGGGCGTCGCCAGGTCTTCGGCAACGCAGCAGTCGAGGACGGGGCCGAAGCGCCCGCAGCGTCCGCTGGCCAGCGCGCTGTCGCGATCACTGCGCCAGCGTTGCGGACAGCGCCGGCTCGCGACGTAGCGCCAGGCCAGCCAGGGCGGCGACCCAGATCACGGCGACGCCGTAGTTGAGGCGTTGGTAGAGACCGAAAGCGTGCCCGTCGGCGAAGGCCTTGGCCATCATCGCCAGGGTCGCGATGGACAGCACCAGGCACAGCGTGGAGAACCCGACGAAGCCCGCTGAGGCCAGCAGCCGCTTGCCGAGCACGATCCACAGCGCGCTGGCCAGCGCCAGGGAGAGAAACATCAGCAGCCCCGCCAGGTTGTGCAGCTGTTGCGAGACGGATGGCTGCGCCGGGGCGCAACCCGGGTCGCAGGAGAAGTGCCCGGTGGCGCCACTGGCCAGCCCGTGCAGCAGGATCAGCGCGGCGCCGAGCAGGGCCAGGCGCGACCCGGCGAAGCGGCGCGCCACGCCGATGGCGAAGGCGATGAACAGCAGCCCCAGCGGATAGTTGTTCACCCAGGCGGAGAACCCCTGGGTCGGCGCGCCCTGCGCACCCAGTTGGCTCATGGCCTGGTCCAGATGGCTGTAGCCGGGATAGGCCAGCGCGGTCAGCGTCACGCCGATCAACAACCAGAACGGAATCAGCAGCCCGGCTCCCAGCAGGACGCGATCGAGGGTCTTCATGGCAGGTCACTCCTTTGCCTGGTGACGGCCGGCATGGCCATCCGGTCCCCGGCGCGGATAGCCGCCAGGGGAGCGCAAGATAACCCTCAGGATGCCCATTCGGCCAGTTGGCGATGGAGTGCGGATGACCGAGCGCAGACTGCGTTCGGCCATCCGCGGGCGATCATTCCGCCATCTGCAGGTCCGGCAGCGGCACCTGGAACATCCGCGTGGCGCTGAGCAGGCAGACGAAGCCCAGCGCCATCCAGCCCAGGCCGATGGTGAACGACAGCCCCGACAGGCTCGACCACAGCCAGATGGTGCTGAGGAAGCCCAGCGCCGGCAGCGCGCCATAGCACAGGTAGTTGCGCGAACCCGCCAGCCTGCGGTCGATCAGGTAGTGCTTGATCACCGCCAGGTTCACCGCCGAGAAGGCGAACAGCGCGCCGAAGCTGATCATGTTGGCGACGGTGTCTAGGGTGACGAACAGGGCGATCAGCGACAGCGCGCTGATCAGCAGGATGGCGGTGGCCGGTACGCGCTTCTTCGTCACCAGTTTGCCGAACACACGCGGCAGCGCGCCGTCGCGGCCCATGGCGAACAGCACGCGGGACACGCTGGCCTGGGACACCATCGCCGAGGCGAAGCAGCCGGCCACGTAGGTGGCGGTGAAGAAGGTCACCAGCCACTCGCCGCCGATGCGCCGCAGCACGTCCAGCGAGGCGGAATCGGCATCGGTGAGCGCCTGCCACTCGGGGAACACCAGTTGGCCGAAGTAGGCCATGACGATGAACAGCACGCCGCCGATCAGGGTCACCAGCATGATGGCCGCGGGAATCTGCCGGCGCGGCTCGGGGGTCTCCTCGGCCATCGTCGACACCGCATCGAAGCCGAGGAACGACAGGCACAGCACCGCCGCCCCGGACATCACCAACGGCAGGCTGAAGTGATCGTCGTAGAACGGCTGGACCAGCGCCACCGGCTGCGCCTGCTCGCCCAGGTGGCTGATCGAGAGCGCGATGAACACCACCACGAAGACCATCTGCGCGACGATCAGCACCCAGTTCACCCGGGTGATCGATTCGATGCCCACCAGGTTGAGCAGCGTCACCAGCGCGATGGAGCCGAGGATCCACACCGCCAGCGGCACCGAGGGGAAGTAGTCGGTCATGTAGATGCCGATCAGCAGGTAGCTGAGCAGCGGCAGGAAGATGTAGTCCAGCAGCAGCGTCCAGCCGGCCAGGAAGCCGAAAGCGGCGCCGAAGGTCTTGCGCGTGTAGCTGTAGACCGAGCCCGAATACGGGTGTGCCTGCACCATGCGGCCGTAGCTGTAGGCGGTCAGCAGCATGGCGGCAAGGGTGAACAGGTAGGCCGTGGGCAGGTGCCCCATGCTCATCCGCGTGACCAGGCCGTAGGTGGTGAACACCGCCAGCGGCACCATGTAGGCCAGTCCGAAGAGGACCAGCGCGGGAATCCCCAGTGACTGGCGAAACCCGCGTGACGACGGGGAACCGGTGTGGGCTGGATGGGCAGGCAAGGAAGTTTCGGAAGCGCTTGTTGTTTTTTTCATGGCTCACTCATGGCTCGAAATGCGGGCGCATGGTGCGTGAGCTCGGGGCCGAGGAAAATTAGTAAAAATATGCTCCGGCCTTAAGAAAAAAATGGCCGTCGCGGCGGGGACAAGGCGGATGTTCGTGCGGTCGACTGTGCGCGCAACCAGCCCCCGAAAGCGCAGCTCAACCGGAGCGTGGGGCGTCTGACGCCCGGGCCAGGCCAGGTTACGCAGCGGCAAGGACGCGGATCGACAGACGCAGGCCGAGAGCGGCCAGCGCCGCTTCCAGCTGCTCCATTTTCGAGCCGTGCAGGAAGTCCACCAGGCGATCCACCTGCACCGGGTTCACGTCCAGCAGGCGGCAGAGATCGGCCTTGCGCAGGCCACGCCGGAGCATCTCGTTCCATAGCGCGATCTTGGCGACGGTAACGCTCGGCAGATACACGACCTGCTCGCCGGGCTGCGCCGCACTGGCCGGCGGAATCGCGCGGCGCTCGTCGACATGGATCGACAAGGTGGTCTCGATGGCATCCAGCGCCTCCCGGATCGCATGCTCCCGGTCGTCGCCGTAGCTGTTGAGCTCGGGCAGGTCACGGCAGTAAACAGCGACGCCGGGCCTACCCGGGTCTGCCTCAAAGCGTATGGCGTAGTCGTACATCGTTGCCTCCAGCCTGGTGACGCAGTCACAGGCCCAGTTGCCGAATGATGGCCTGGCGGGTTCCCTCGGGCATTTCCTTGGCCCCATGGTCGGCGAAAGTACTCTTCCTGCCGTTGCGTGCAGTGAGCTTGAAGTGGCTGCCCTTGCCCGCCTCGAAGATCACTCCCTGGGCTTTCAGCCATCGCCTGAATTCGCTGAACTTCATCAGCTCATCTCTTCCTGACCGGATGAGTCGAGCCTAGGGACACACCAGAAAATAGCAACATTAGTGTTGCACTAGGAGAGGCTTCCTACAAGCTTCTGCGCAACGGCTGCGTGAGCATCGCCCGAACCGCGGAAGGAATTTCCGGGCAACCGCCACCGACGATTGTCCAGCTGCGCTGGACAGTCCATCCGGTCCGGCGGGAATTATCCAGGGCGTATCCCGCTCTAGACTCAGTCCTGCCTTCAACCAAGCAGGACAAGCGCCATGGCTGACCATTCGATCAAGGGGAAAGTGGTACTCATCGCCGGAGGAGCGAAGAACCTCGGCGGGCTGATCGCCCGTGACCTCGCCGAGCAAGGGGCCGCCGCGGTGGCGGTGCACTACAACAGCGCCGCCAGCCAGGCCGACGCCGAGCAGACCGTCGCCGCGCTCCAGGCCCTGGGCGCCCGCGCCGTGGCGCTGCAGGCCGACCTGACCAGCGCCGGCGCGGTGGAGAAGCTGTTCGCCGATGCCGTCGCCGCCGTCGGCAAGCCGGACATCGCCATCAACACCGTGGGCAAGGTGCTGAAGAAGCCCATGGCCGAGATCAGCGAGGCCGAGTACGACCAGATGATGGCGGTGAACGCCAAGACCGCGTTCTTCTTCATCAAGGAAGCCGGCCGGCACCTCAACGACAACGGCAAGATCTGCACCATCGTCACCTCGCTGCTGGGCGCCTTCACTCCCTTCTACGCCGCCTACGCCGGTGGCAAGGCGCCGGTGGAGCACTTCACCCGCGCCGCCGCCAAGGAGCTGGGCGAGCGCGGCATATCGGTCACCGCGGTGGGGCCGGGGCCGATGGACACACCGTTCTTCTACCCCGCCGAGGGCCAGGACGCGGTGAACTATCACAAGAGCGCGGCCGCCCTGTCGCCCTTCTCGAAGACCGGCCTGACCGACATCGAGGACGTGGTGCCCTTCATCCGCCACCTGGTCAGCGACGGCTGGTGGATCACCGGGCAGACGCTGCTGATCAATGGCGGCTATACCACCAAGTAGGCCCACCACGACCTGCCGGGATCGACCATGCCCCACAGCCCCGATGCACATCACCCGCTGCTTCGCCAGCGCGACGGCCACCACGCGCGGGTGACCTACGAGGAACTGCTGTTCGACCTGGTCTACGTGTTCGCCGTAACCCAGCTCAGCCACACCCTGCTGCACCACCTGGACCTGCTCGGAGTGGTGCAGACGCTGATCCTCTGGCTCGCGGTCTGGCTGGGCTGGCAGTACACCTGCTGGGTGACCAACTGGTTCAATCCCGAGACACCGGCGGTGCGCACGCTGGTGTTCGCCATCATGCTGCCGGCGCTGCTGATGTCCACCAGCCTGCCGCATGCCTTCGGCGAATCTGCTCTCGTCTTCGCGCTGGCCTACGTCACCCTGCAGGTCGGGCGCACGGCGTTCATCCTCGCGCAGCTGCCGGCGGCCCATCCGCTGGCGGCCAACTTCCGCCGCATGTTCGGCTGGGTGTCGATCGCCGCACTGTTGTGGATCGCCGGCGCCTTCGCCGAAGGCCCCGCGCGCATCCTGCTGTGGCTGGCGGCGGTGCTCTGCGAGTACGTCTCGCCGATGTTCGGTTTCGCCCTGCCGGGCCTTGGCCGCTCGCGGACCCGCGACTGGACCATCGAGGGCGGCCACCTGGCCGAGCGCTGCCAGCTGTTCGTCATCGTCGCACTGGGGGAGACCCTGCTGGCCAGCGGCGCGTCCCTGGCCGAGACCGAGCACTGGACACTGCCGGTGCTGATCGGCCTGCTGGCGACCTTCCTCGGCACCCTGGCGATGTGGTGGCTGTACTTCGGCACCGCGAGCAAGGACGCCACCCACCGCATCACCCACTCCGACGATCCGGGTCGCATCGGCGCCTGGTTCCATTACATCCACGCGCTGCTGGTGGCCGGCATCATCGTCACGGCGGTGGGCAACGACCTGGTGATGGCTCACCCGGACGCTCGCCTGTCCAGCGCCCAGGCGCTCACCCTGGTCGCCGGGCCGCTGCTCTACCTGCTGGGCAACGTGCTCTACAAGCGGGTGGTCTACCAGGTGCTGGCCAAATCCCACCTGGCGGGGATGCTGGTGCTGCTGGCGCTGATCCCCGTGGCCCTGGTCACCGACCTGCTGATGATGGGCGTGCTGACCACTCTGGTGCTGCTCGCCGTGGGTCTGATCGAGGCTCGCGTCACCCGCCAATTGCGCGCTCGCCAGAACGCCGCGCCGGCGCAGCACTGAGGGCCCGATGGAGCGCATCGAGCAGTACCGCATCTTCATCCAGGTCGCCGAGCTGGGCAGTTTCATCCAGGCCTCGCGGGTGCTCAAGCTGCCGCGCGCCACGGTCTCGGCGGCGGTCCAGCAGCTGGAAGCCGGCATCGGCACGCGCCTGCTGCACCGCACCACGCGCCGCGTGAGCCTGACCGCCGACGGCCTGCAGCTGCTCGACCGCGCGCGCCTGCTGCTGCAGGACTACGACGAGGTCGACCAGCTGTTCCAGACCCATCCGCACCAGGTCAGCGGCCGCCTGGACGTCGACGTGCCCAGCCGCATCGCCCGGCGCCTGCTGATCCCCGCGCTGCCGGAGTTCCTGCGCCAGTACCCGCGCCTGCAACTGGGGCTGGGCTCCAGCGACCGGCTGATCGATCCGGTGGGCGAAGGCGTGGACTGCGTGATCCGCTTCGGCCGCCTGGCCAGCAGCAGCCTGGTGGTGAAGCCGCTGGGCCAGGTGCTGCTGGTGAACTGCGCCAGCCCCGCCTACCTGGCCGAGTACGGCCACCCGCAGCACCCCGACGAGCTGCAGGTCGGCCACCTGTGCGTCGGCTACACGCCGCTGCCCGGCGGCCAGGCGCTGCCCTGGGAGTTCACCAGCACAACCGGCGAGCAGAGTTGCCCGTTGCCCAGCCGGGTGATCGTCAACAACGTGGAGAGCTACATCGCCAGCTGCTGCGCGGGCCTGGGCCTGATCCAAGTGCCATTGTTCGACGTGCAGCACCTGCTCGACGCCGGAGCGCTGGTGGAAGTACTCGCCGAGCACCGCCCGGCGCCGATGCCGGTAGCGCTGCTCTACCCCCACCGCCGCCAGCGCTCGCGGCGCCTGGCGGTGTTCCTGGAATGGTTCAGCGCGCAGATCGGCCCCTATCTGGCGCCGTGAGCAGATCCGGGTGATGATCGACCCGCCCTTCATTGCCTTCGGAGTTTTCCATGCCGCTTACCGTCCTGCTGCGCTGCCACGACCTGGAACTCACCCGCGCCCACTACCGCGACGTCCTCGGTTTCAGCGTCGAGGACTCCGCCCAGGGCACGCTGACCGTGCAGTTGCAGGACTGCCGACTGCTGTTCACCGTCGACGATCTGTGGTCCGCCGGGGTCGGCAGCTCGGGCACGCTGTACCTGCAGATCAGCGGGGTCGATCGCTACTTCGAGCAGGTGAAGGACCAGGCGCAGATCGCCTGGCCGCTGCAGGACATGACTTATGGCTCGCGGGAATTCGGCGTGCGCGACTGCAACGGCTACCACCTGGCGTTCGCCCAGCCGACCAGCGCCTGATCCAGGCCCGGCATTGCTGCACCCGGCGCAGCAATGTCCTGCACTGGCCCCGTCTGGTGCACAGCGATCACATCCCTAGACTGGCGTTTCCATCACCAGCCAGGGGAACACCATGATCAACCGCATCTCGCTCGACGTCTTCGGCGGCCCGGAGGTCCTTCGCCTCGACCAGGCTGAACGGCAACGGCCAGGACCCGGCGAAGTCTGGCTGGAGCAGGCCGCCATCGGCGTCAACCCGCTGGACCTGAGCCAGCGCAGCGGCGCGGTGAAGATCGCCCTGCCCTCCGGCCTCGGCCTGGAAGGCGCCGGCACCGTGGCGGCCATCGGCGCGGGCGTGGACAACCTGCAGCTCGGCGACCGCGTCGCCTACGCCACCGGGCCGCTCGGCGCCTATGCCAGCGCCCGCCTGTACCCGGCGCAACGGCTGGTGAAGCTGCCCGACGCGGTCAGTTTCGAAGCGGCCGCCGCCGTCCTGTTCAAGGGCATTACCGCGCAGTACCTGATCAAGTCCACCTGGCCGGTCGGCCCCGGCTCCCGCGTGCTGGTCTACGGCGCCGCCGGCGCGCTGGGACAGCTGCTGGTGCCCTGGGCCAGGCACCTGGGCGCCTTCGTCATCGGCGTGGTGTCGAAAGCCGCCAGCGTCGAGCGCGCCCGCGCCGCCGGCTGCAACGAGGTACTGGTATTCGACGCCGGGACGCTGGCCGGGCAGGTGCTGGAGATCACTGCCGGGCAGAAGGTCGACGTGGTCTACGACCCGATCGGCCGCGCGACCTTCGACGCCTCGCTGGACTGCCTGCGCTCACGCGGCCTGCTAGTCAGCTTCGGCATGGCCTCCGGCGTGCCGCCGGCGGTGGAAGTGGCCACGCTCAACGCCAAGGGCTCGCTGTTCCTCACCCGCCCTTCACTGGCCGCGCACACCGCCACGGTGGAGGAATACCAGCAGCGCGCGCAGGACGTCCTGCAAGCCGTCGTCCAAGGTATCATCCAGCCTCGCGTGTGGCGCCGTTACCCGCTGGCGGAAGTCGCCCAGGCCCACGCCGACCTGCAGGATGGCCGCTCCGAAGGAGCCATCGTGCTCATCCCCTGAACGTCCCGCCGCCGGGGCGAAGCCGCCGAACCGGGAGCTCCATGGATCTGTTCGACAGTCACCAGGCCGACCAGCTCGCCACCCTCCTGGCGCTGGCCGAGCACGGCTCCTTCGCCGCCGCCGGCCGCGCCCTGCAGCGCCATCCCTCGGTGCTGTCCAAGCGCCTTGGCGCCCTGGAACAGCGCCTGGGGGTGCGCCTGGTGGAACGCACCACCCGCCAGTTGCGCTTCACCGACGAGGGCCTGCGCCTGAGCGAGCGCCTGCGCCAGGCTGCCAGCCTAATCGCCGAGGCCCAGGACCAGGCCGCTCGCAGCGCCGCCCAGGTGCAGGGCCGCCTGAAAGTCGCCGTCCCGGCAGCCATGGGGCGCCTGTGGCTGAGCCCGATCCTCTCGCGCTTCGTCCTCGAACATCCGCAGGTCACGCTGGAGGTGGAATACTCGGAGCGCTTCGTGGATATCGTCGCCGAGGGCTTCGACGCCGCCATCCGCATCGGCGAACTGGCCGACAGCCGCCTGCTGGCCCGGCGACTCTGCGATCTGCGGCGCATCCTCTGCGCGGCGCCCAACTACCTGGAGCGCCACGGCACACCACGCCACCCGGCGGAGCTGGCCGACCACAACTGCCTGGGCTTCACCGGCCTGCACTCCTGGCCGGACTGGAAGCTGGCCAGCGCCGGCAAGCAGCAGTCGGTCAGGGTCAGCGGCAACCTGCACAGCAATGACAACGAGGCGTTGCTCTCCGCCGCCCGCCTGGGCGTGGGCATCCTCGCCGGCGGCGAATGGCTGATGAAACACGACCTGGATGCCGGCCGCCTCGTGCGTGTGCTGCCGCAATGGCAACTGGGCGCCGCCGGCGGCATCTACTTCGTACGCCCGTCAGCGCGCTACAGTTCCGCCACGGGCGAGGTGTTCAAGGCCTGGATCGAGGAACAGTTCGTCGACGGTGCGCCGTGGGAGCGGCCGTCACGCTGATCGACCGGTAAAAAAAACGGGCGCCCGGCAACTATGCCGAGCGCCCGTTCCGCCCGTCCGCTCTCAGACCGTGACGACGATCTTGCCCACCTGCTGGTTGGCTTCCAGGAAGCGATGCGCCTCCTGGATCTGTTCCAGCGGGAAGGTCCGCGCGATCACCGGGCTCAGCGCGCCGGACTCCAGGCCCTTGACGATGAAGGCCTTGGCGCGCTCCAGCGCTGCCGGGTCGGCGACGATCTCGGCGTAGAGGTAGCCCTTGAGCGTCAGGCTCTTGCCCAGCACAGTGAACAGCGGGAAAGGCGTCGGCTCCGGGCTCAGTGCGCCGTATTCGAGGAGGATGCCGCCGCGCGCCATGGCCTGGGTCAGCACCTCGAAACCGGGGCCGCCGATGGGATCGAAGACCACACGGGCGCCCTGCCCGCTGGTCAGCGCCATGACCTTCTCGACGATATCTTCCTCATCGCTGACGATCACGTGATCGGCGCCGGCCTCCAGCAGCGCCTGCTTCTTCGCCTGGGTGCGGGTCACGGCGATGGAGGTGGCGCCGACCATGCGGGCGATCTGGAACGCGGCCAGACCGACGCTGCTGGAGGCCGCGGTGACCAGCACGAAGTCGCCCTTCGACAGCTTCGCCTGCTCCACCAGCGCGCCCCAGGCAGTGACGTACTGCATCCAGGACGCGGCGGCCTGCTCGAAGCTGAGGTTCTGCGGATGCTTCACCAGCAGGTACGCCGGCACGTTGGCGACTTCGCCGTAGGTGCCCCAGCGGGCGATATCCAGCGGCGGAATCAGGCTCACCGCATCGCCCACCTGGATCTCCTTCACGGCGCTGCCCACTGCGCTGACCACGCCAGCGGCTTCGTAACCCAGGCGGCTGGGAAACTCGGCTTCCTGCAGGTAGGCGTGGTTGCGGAACATCACTTCGGCGCGGTTCAGGCCGAAGGCCTTGACCGCGATCTGCACCTCGTCCGCCGCCGGGGCGGGTACGTCCAGCGCCTCCAGTTTCAGGACGCTGGCGTCACCGTATTCGTGGATTCTGACAATGCGGGCCATGGCAACCTCTTTCTGCTCGGGGCCGGCACCAGGCGCCGGCCGAAATGGGAGTGTAGAAAGTCCCGGCAACGGTGCTCGACCGTCCGCGACATGCAGGGAAATCTAGGCGTTGGCCGGGGCCGGATAAAGGCCTAGGATGGCCGGACACTTGAAACACAGGGTTTGCAATGGACCGCCTCGAACAGATGGCCGTCTTCGCCAAGGCGGTGGAGCTGGGCTCCTTCAGCGCCGCCGCCGAAGAGCTGCAGCTGTCCTCCCAGCTGGTCGGCAAGCAGGTGAAGATGCTGGAGCAGCACCTGGGCCTGTCGCTGCTCAACCGCACCACGCGCCGGCAGAGCCTCACCGACTTCGGCCGGGCCTTCTACCAGCGCGCCAAGCTGATCCTGGCGGACATGGAGGCGGCGGAGAACCTCGCCGCCGTTACCCGCGGCACGCCCAGCGGGCGGTTGCGGATCAATGCGCCGGTGACCTTCGGCATGCGCACCCTGTCGCCGCGCCTGCTGGAGTACATGGTGCGCTACCCGCAGGTGTCGGTGGACCTGACCCTGTCCAACGAACTGGTGGACCTGGTCAACGACGGCTACGACGTGGTGTTCCGCATCGGCGAGCTGGCCGACAGCCGTCTCAAGGCCGTGCCGCTGGCGCCCTACCGGCTGCTGTTGTGCGCCGCGCCGGCGTACCTCGCTCGGCGCCCGGCGATCCGCACACCGGAAGACCTGAGCCAGCACGAGTGCCTGGGTTTCGCCTTTTCCGACGGCCGCTCCAGCTGGACCTTCGACGGTCCGGACGGGCGCATCGAGGTGCCGATTACAAGCCGTTTGACGATCAATCAGGGCGACCCGCTGCTGGCGGCGGCGGTGGCCGGACTGGGCGTGGTGCTGCAGCCGCAGGAGCTGGTCGGCGATGCCTTGCGCAGCGGCACGCTGGTGCAGTTGCTGCCGCAGTACAGCGTGCCGACCTCGCCGATGCACATCCTCTATGCCCCGGACCGGCGTCTCACGCCCAAACTGCGCAGCTTCCTCGACTTCGCCAGCGCTGCCTTCGGTCGTCGCCCATGAGCGGGCGCGAGCAGGCCTGGCACGGCGAACTCTGGCTGGGCACGGACTTCTGCCTGGTGGCCGGCACCACCGGCCACGCACGCGCCCACGCCCACTACGCGCACCAGCTGCTGATGGCCTGCGAGGGCGAAGTGAAAGCGCTGATCGACGACCAGCCGCAGCAGGCTTCCCTGCTGGTGATCGCCTCCAACCAGCGCCACGCGATCCTCGACAGCGACCAGCGCGTCGTCACCCTGTTCGCCGAGCCGCTGGCCTTCGAACTGGCCGATCTGCAACGGCTTTGCCACGACGTCGGGCCGCACCTGCAACGGCTGGCCGACGGCCTGGGCGAACTGCCACGGCGCCAGCTCGACCCGCGCCTGGAGAAAGCCCTGCAACGCATCCGCGCCCTGGACGACGGCGCCCTGCCCGCCCAGGCGCTGGCCGAGGCAGCCTCGCTCTCGCTGAGCCAGCTGGAGCGGTTGTTCAGCGGCACGCTGGGCCTCTCGGTGCGCCGCCTGGTGCTCTGGCAAAGGCTGCGCCAGGCACTGCGACTGGCCATGGCCGGCGACAGCCTGACCAGCGCCGCCATCGCGGCGGGCTTTGCCGATTCCGCGCACTTCTCCCGCAGCGTGCGCAGCCAGTTCGGGATTCGGGCGGACCTGACGTTGCGTCAGCTGAAGCTGCGCTTGCTCAGCTAGGGATCGCTTCGGCTGGGCCGACTGGCAGGAGCGAACTCTGTCCACGCTCATACGCATGGCGCGCTCCTGCAAATGGCGGCTACCGTTCGATATCTCCCGTTGGGAGGAGATTCCGCCGCGATGGATTTCGCGGACAAGGTCCGCTCCTACGTGAAGTTCTGTGCGGGGACAGCCCTCTCCCCCCCAGGGTTAGGGAGAGAGGAAATCCAAGGCACGAACGATCAGAAGAAGACCGTTGCTCCTAAGCCGATGGCAACGACGGAGCGCACCTGTAGGAGCGAGCTTGCTCGCGAACCGAATTTTCAGCGCACACCAATTCCCGCACGCCGCAACTCCGTCGGCAACGGCGCCGGCGGGTGCGCCGTAGCCGTACGACGGAACGGCTCAGCCAGCTGAGCCAGATACGCCAGCGGGTAGTCGGGGCGGTCGCCGATTCCCAGGTCATCCTCCGCCAGGTGGTAGTCCGGCAGGTGCAGCGCGGTGCCCAGCAGGCGATCCCAGAAGCTGAAGAACAGCGCGAAATTCACGTCTCCCGCCGTGCCGTACTTCAGGTGATGCAGGCGATGCAGCGGCGCCCAGGCGAACAGGTGGCGCAACGCACCGATGCGCATGTCCACATTGCTGTGTTGCAGCAACAGCTGGATAGCAATGGCGAACGCCAGCAGCGCGGCAATCTCCACGGGAATACCCAGCAACAGCAACGGCAGCGTGCCACCCAGGGCTTCGAGCATCTGGTGCAGCGGATGCTTCATCAGCCCGTTGAAACCATACATGCGCGTGACGCTGTGGTGCACCGCATGCAGCCGCCACAACAGCGGCGAACGATGGCTGGCGTAGTGCACCAGGGTGATGCCGAGGTCGGCGATCAGCAGCGCCGCCAGCAGCTGCAGCGCCAGCGGCCAATCCACCGGCCACAGCGCGAAGTGCGGCAGCCACAGGGCCAGCAAGGGAATAGCGGCAATCCCCAGGGCATTCAGCGTCTCGTTGACCAGCGCGTGGATCAGGTCGCGGGCGCCATCGCCGTGGTCCTGGTTCCAGCCCGTGCGGTAGGGCCAGAACCGCTCGGCGAGGAAGGCCAGCAGGATCGCCAGCGGCAATAGCGCCGGCAGGCACAGCAGCGAGACGCCTGCACCGATCAGGTACAGGGCCAGGCCGATGAAGCCGAAGAAGAACGCGGGGGCGTAGAGGTAGCGCATGGGGCGACTCCAGTGCAGTGGGAGTCGCCAGTGTTCCCATCGTGCTGCCGGTTGCGCTTGAACAATCCGCGCATTCAGCCCGGTGCGGGCAACAGCTTCAGTACGGCGCCGATCAGCCCCCAGCGACGGGTCACGTAGACATGTCGGGCGCGCCGCTGGATGGCCCGGCGGATGCACTGCGCCGCACGTTCCGGCGAGGCAACCCAGAAGGGTTTGCTGGCCTTGAGCATGTCGGTGGCGACGAAGCCGGGACAGGCCTCGGTGACATGGATGGCCTTGCCATGATGCCGCGCCAGGTCGCGCAGGCCGTCGAGATAGCTCGACACGAAGGCCTTCGACGCGCAGTACGCCGCACCACCGCCATTGGCGCGCAGCTTGGCGACCGAGGAGATGCCCACCAGATGCCCGTGCCCGGCAGCGAGGAAAAAGCGCATCGACGCCTGGGCAATGGCCGCGAATCCCAACGCATTGACGCGGATGGTCTGGTCATCCTGCGCCCAGGCCAGCTCGTGGTTCAGCTGCCCGGTGCCGGCGCTGATCACCACCAGATCGACCCGCCCCAAAGCCGCGAGAAACCCCTCGAACTCCTCCCGCGCGGTCTCGACGTTGCCGATATCCAGCGCGCGAATTTCCGTACCTTCTCCCAGCTCCCCGGCCAGTGCCTGCAAGCGCTCGACGCGCCGTGCCAGCAGACCCAGCCGCCAGCCCTCGGCAGCCAGCTGCCGCGCCAGTGCTGCACCGATCCCCGAGGAGCTGCCGACGATGACGGCAACCGGTCGTTCACTGTCCATGTTCCCTTCCTTGCATGAGAGTCGTGTAAGGCTCAACGCCGCCAGGCGCAGCCCAACGCGCTGAGCGCCAGTATTGCAGCCGCCCCCGCATAGGCCCAGAGCGCAGGCACCTGCGGCAGCAGCACACCGGCGAGGATGGGCCCGAGGCCCGCGCCGATGTCGCGCCACACCGCGTTGCCCGCCAGCGCCTGGATGCGCCCCTGCGGATTGCGCTGCGCCACCAGCGTGACCACCAGCGGCAGTTGCAGCGCGCGCAGGACCAGCACGAAGAAGGCGCCGACGAACAGCCAGTAGCTGCCGAACATCAGCAGCGCCAGCGAGGTAGCCAGCGACAGCACCACCAGCATGCGCAGCGCGCCGAAGCGATCGGCCAGGCGTCCGCCGAAGGGGCTGAAGAGCATCTCGCTCAGGTAGCGCACCGCCATCAGGATGCCCGCCACCAGCACGCCGGTGCCGCCCAGGTGAGTCTGCGCGTAGAGCGACAGGCCGAAGATGAACAGGCCGTCGAGGGTCACGCCCTCGATGAAGGACCAGGTGGCGATGCTGTCCGGCAGGCGCAGACGGCGGCCGCTGTTCGAGGGGATGTCGTGCCCCCTGTCGGGCAGTGCGCGGGCGCGCCAAAGGCCGCACAGGGCGCTGAGGCAGAGGACGAAGAAGATGCTGCGCGGGCCCAGCGTTTGAGCCATCACCGCGCCCAGCGGCAGGAACAGCATCGGCCCGATGGACAGCGTCGCCCGCGAGCGCCCGGCGCGCCGGGCAGCGCCCTGCGCCTCGGCGGTGGCGAGGGTCTGGGTGCTGAGGTTGAAGGTGGCAAAGCACAGGCCCCAGACCAGGCGCAGACCCAGCAGCGCGGCGAAGCCGGACAGCGTGGCGTTGCCCAGCGCGCAGGCTGCCGCCGCGAAGGCCGCCAGGCTGCAGGCGGCGCGGTCGCCATGGCGGCCGTAGAAGCGCACCACCCAGCCGTAGCCGACGATGCGCACCAGCCGGTTGGCCGCCAGCAGGATGCCCGCCTCCACCAGGGTCACGCCGAAATCGGCGGCGTACATCGGCAGCAGCAGGTACAGCAGTACGTCGCTGGGCAGGCACAGGCCGAGCACCTGGGCGGAGTTGCGCGAATCTCGGTCGGCTCGCTGCAAGGCAGGCGCGGAAGCGGACGACATGACGGCCTCATGACAACAGCGGGGCCGCAGGATAACCCGCGACCGGTGATGCAGGGAAAGAGCCGGGCGCAGGCCCGATGATATCACCGCAATAGCATTTTTAACCGTTCGTCAGCCCTGGGTAAAACTTCGGAACAAATTTTCCGTCCTTCATCTCGAACCGTCGGAAGTGTCATGCGTGCGTTACACGTCTGACAGCGCTGTATCAGCAGATTTACAACGATTAGAACGGATTCACGGTCTCGATCCGAACGGGTCGTCATAATTCGACGAGTTTTTGCAAGATATTTCACAAGGATGCGAAATGGCTCTTCTCTCTTGCCGTAGAGAGCTTCCGGCCGCTGCCGGCGTTGCTCCGCAAGCCCCATGGACGGGCGTTGGTCTCCCCCCTCGAAACGCACTGCGCCTGGCCATCCTGGCCGCCCTGGCGATGAGTGCCTGCAGCGGCGCCGCCCTCGCCGCCGATCCGTTGCCCGCCCAGCAACTGCTGCAGCAGCAGGAACGCGAACGCGCCCTGCGCGAACAGCTGGAACCCTCCCCGGACGTGCGCCTGAAGCTGCCGCCCAACGGCCTGGACGCCAATCGCCTGCCCCGCGACGAAGCGCCCTGCTTCGCCATCCGCCACATCACCCTGGTGGGCGATGCCGCCGAACGCTTCCAGTGGGCCCTGCGCGCCGCCGACCCGCAGGATGACCCGGCCACCGGCCAGTGCCTGGGCGCCAATGGCATCAACCTGACGATGAAGCGCATCCAGAACGCGATCATCGAGCGCGGCTACGTCACCTCCCGCGTGCTGGCGCAGCCCCAGGACCTGAAAAGCGGCACCCTGGAGCTGACCCTGCTGCCGGGACGCATCCGCAGCATCCGCTTCGCCGAAGGCACCTCGCACCGCGCCAACGCCTGGAACACGGTGCCGGCCAAGCCGGGCGACCTGCTCAACCTGCGCGACATCGAACAGGCGCTGGAGAACTTAAAGCGCGTGCCCAGCGCCGACGCCGACATCCAGATCACGGCCGCCGAGGGCGCTGGCGCGCAGCCGGGCGAGAGCGACCTGGTGATCGCCTGGCAGCAGAAGTTCCCGATCCGCTTCAGCCTCTCGGTGGACGACTCCGGGACCGACCAGACCGGCAAGTACCTGGGCACCACCTCGGTTTCGCTCGACAACTTCATGACCCTGAGCGACCTCTTCTACTTCAGCTACAACCATGACCTGGGCGGCGGCGACTCCGGCGACCGCGGCTCGAAGGGGCACACCCTGCACTACTCGGTGCCCTTCGGTTACTGGCAACTGGCGGTGACCTCCAGCGAATACGACTACCACCAGACCATCTCCGGGGCGAACCAGGACTACAGCTACAGCGGCGAGAGCAAGAACGACGAGATCAGCCTGACGCGCATGCTCTACCGCGATGCCACGCGCAAGACCACGGCCAGCCTGGGCGGCTGGAGCCGGCGCTCGAAGAACTTCATCGACGACACCGAGATCGAGATCCAGCGCCGGCGCATGGCCGGCTGGTCGTTCGGCCTGACCCACACCGAATACCTGGGCGCCTCCACGCTCTACCTCAGCACCGGCTACCGTCGCGGCACCGGCGCGCGGCACGCCCTGGCGGCGCCCGAGGAGCCGTTCGACGAAGGCACCTCGCGCTCCAAGATCATCACCGCCGAAGCCCAGCTCAACGTGCCCTTCGCCCTGGGCGACCAGCGCCTGCGCTACAGCAACACGCTGCGCGCGCAGTGGAACCGTACTCCACTGGTGCCGCAGGACCGCTTCACCATCGGCGGGCGCTACAGCGTGCGCGGCTTCGATGGCGAACAGATTCTCTCCGCCGATCGTGGCTGGCTGACCCGCAACGACCTCGGCCTGGCGCTGGGCCAGACCGGCCAGGAAGCCTACGTCGGGATGGACTACGGCGAAGTCGGCGGGCAGTCGAGCAAGTACCTGATCGGCACCCACCTGGCCGGCTACGTGCTGGGCCTGCGCGGCGGCTATCGCAGCGTGTCCTACGACGTCTTCGTCGGGCAGCCGATCAGCAAGCCCAAGGGCTTCGACACGGCCAGCACCACCGGCGGCTTCAACCTGACCTGGTCCTTCTGAGGAGGCGCCATGCATATCGACGGATTCGACATCACCGCGCCGGGCTTCATCGACGAGCCCTGGAGCGAAGCCGAGGCGCTGGGTTCGGCGGTCTGGCTGTGGCTGCACTCGGCGTCCCACCGCGACGTCCCGCTGCATGCCCTCAACGCCCTGCTGCTGCCGGCGATCAGCCATCGCCAGTTCATCCTCGGCCGGCAGAACGGCCGACCGGTGTTCTACGTCGCCTTCAGCAACCTGAGCCTGGAGGCCGAGGCGCGCTACCTGAGCCAACCGGCGATCTGCATGCCGGCCGAGGACTGGAACAGCGGCGAGCGCATCTGGTTCAACGACTGGGTGGCGCCGTTCGGCCACTCCGTGCCGGTGTCGCGCGTGCTGCAGCGGCACTTCTTCGCCAACCGCTGCGGCCGGGCGCTGTACCACCGTGGCGAACAACGCGGCCTGAGGATCAAGAAGTTCCAGGGTGTCGCGGTCATGCCCGCCGAAGGGCGCGCATGGTTCTCCGACCACCCGCTGGCCATCCAGCTCTGAGCGCGCCCCACGGCCTGCGCCCTGAACCGACAAAGGGATTTGTATGAACAAGCACCTCTACCGCATCGTCTTCAACAAGGCCCGTGGCCAGCTGATGGTCGTCGCCGAGAACGTCAGCAGCCAGGGCAAGGCGCCGGGTACCACCGATGGCCCGCAGGGCAGCGGCGGCGCCTCGCTGCTGGTCAGCCTGCGTCCGCTGCGCTTCGCGCTGATGGCGACCCTCGGGCTGGTCAGCCTGGCCGTGCCGCTGGCCCATGCCGATATCGTCGCCGACCATGGCGCCCCGCCCGGCCAGCAGCCGGGGGTGATCAACTCGGCCAACGGCGTGCCCCAGGTCAACATCCAGACGCCCAGCGCCGCAGGTGTTTCGCGCAACACCTACAGCCAGTTCGACGTGAACCAGCAGGGCGCGATCCTCAACAACTCGCGCACCAGCGTGCAGACCCAGCTCGGCGGCTGGGTCGACGGCAACCAGAACCTCGCCAACGGCACCGCACGGGTGATCCTCAACGAGGTCAACGGCAGCAACCCCAGCCAGCTGCGCGGCTACGTGGAAGTCGCCGGCGACCGCGCCCAGGTGGTGATCGCCAACCCGGCCGGCATTGCCTGTGACGGCTGCGGCTTCATCAACGCCAACCGCGCCACGCTCACCACCGGCACGGCGCAGATCGTCGATGGCCAGTTGCAGGGCTACGAGGTGCGCGGCGGCCGCATCGCCATCACCGGCAAGGGCCTGGACGCCAGCCAGACCGACTTCACCGACGTGATCGCCCGCTCCGTGGAGGTCAATGCCGGGGTCTGGGCCAAGGACCTGCGCGTCACCGCCGGGGCCAACCAGGTCAACGCCGACAACAGCAGCGTGCGGCCCATCGACGGCGACGGCGAGAAGCCCTCGGTGGCCATCGACGTCGCCCAGCTCGGCGGCATGTACGCCGGCAAGATCATGCTGGTGGGCAGCGAGTCCGGTGTCGACGTGCGCAATGCCGGGCAGATCGGCGCCAGCGCCGGCGACGTGGTGATCAGCGCCGACGGCCGCATCGGCAACAGCGGCCAGATCAACGCCACCGCCGGCGTGCGCCTGGACAGCAACAGCGGCATCGACAACAGCGGCTCGCTCTACGCCAAGGGCGACACCGCCCTGAGCAGTCGCGGCGACATCCACAACAGCGGCATCGCGGCGGCGCAACAGAATGTCAGCCTGAGCGCCAGCGGCATCGTCAACGACAGCGCCGCCACCCTCGCCGCCGGCGTCCAGGCCGACGGCAGCATCGGCACCAGCGGCCGGCTCGACATCAAGGCCGGCAACCAGGTGAAGAGCCAGGGCGCGACCCTCGCCGGTGGCGACCTCGACATCGCCGGCGCCAGTCTCGACCTGCAACAGGGCAAGGCCAGCGCGCAGAACGTGCGCCTCAGCGCCGGCAATGGCAACGCCGACCTGAGCGGCGCCCAGGTGGATGCCAGCCTTGCGCTGGCGCTCAGCGCTTCGCAGAAGCTCACCAGCGACTCCGCCAGGCTGGCCGGCGCCAGCGTGCAACTGCAGGCCCACGACCTGTCCAACCGCAAGGGCGAGATCATCCAGACCGGCACGGGCGACATGGCGATCGCCCTCCCCGGCACCCTCGACAACAGCGACGGACGCATCGCCAGCAACGCCACCAACCTCAGCCTCGACGCGCTGAACCTGGACAACCGTCGCGGCAAGGTCGAGCACGCCGGCAGCGGCACGCTGAAGGTCAACGCCAATTCCCTCGACGGCCGCGACGGCTCGCTGGCCAGCAATGGCCAGTTGCAGGCGAAGTTCCACGACGCCCTGCTCGACGGCGCCAGCACCGTGGCGCGGCAGATCGGCATCGACGCCGCCTCGCTGTCCAACCGCCAGGGCGAGATCCTGCAGACCGGCGCCGGCACCCTGCGCGTCAGCACCACTGGCCTGCTGGACAACAGCGGCGGCACCCTTGCCGGCAACGGCGGCGTGCAACTGGACGCCGGCACGCTGCTCAACCAGTCCGGCATCGTGCAGGCCGCCGGCGGCGACCTGCAGGCCAAGGTCAAGGCCAAGGCGGACAACAGCTCCGGCACCCTCGCCGCCACGGGCAACTCGCGCCTGGAGGCTAGCGAGCTGGTCAACGCCAAGGGCAAGGTCACTGCCAGCGGCACGCTGGAGGTCAATGCCGGCAAGCTCAACAACGACACCGGCACCCTGGCCGCCAAAGGCAACCTCAGCGCCCGTGGCGGCTCGATCAGCAACCAGGGCGGCACCCTCGGCTCGGTGGACGGCAGCGTGGCCGTCGATGCCACCCAGGGCACCCTCGACAACCGCAACGGCCGTATCGAGGGCCAGCACCAGCTCACCCTCTCCGGCCAGGGCGTGTTCAACAGCAATGGCCTGATCAGCGCCGGCAACCTCAAGCTCGACAGCAACCGCGCCAGCCTCGACAACCAGAACGGCGTGCTGATCGCCACCGACGGCGTGGAGCTGCAGACCGGCGCGCTGGGCAACCAGGCCGGACTGATCCAGGCCGACGGCCTGCTGCGCATCGACAGCCACGGGCAGGCCATCACCAACACCGACTCCGGCGCCAGCGGCGGCCTGCTCGGCAAGGCTGGGGTGATCCTCGCCGGCGGCAACCTGGACAACAGCGGCGGCTTCATCGGCAGCAAGGGCGATCTCGACCTCACGGCCGCGCAGATCGCCAACCAGCGCGGCGGCCTGCTGACCAGCGAAGGCAACGTGCGGGTAAAAGCCAGCGGCCTGGACAACCGCGGCGGTCAGCTGCAGACCCTCGGCGACGCCGTGCTCGACCTCGCCAGCGGGCGCCTGGACAACGCCGGCAGCCTGCTGCGCGCCGGCGGCAAGCTGGTCGTCACGGCGGGCACAGTCGACAACCGCAACACCCTGGGTGCCGATCAGGGCCTCGAAGGCCACTGGCTGACGCTCACCGCCGGCCAGATCGACAACCAGTCCGGCGCCGTGCGTGCCGACGAAACCCTCACCCTGAACAGCAGCGGCCAGCTGGACAACAGCGCAGGCCTGATCAGCTCCAGCAAGGACCTGAACATCCTCGACGGTGCGGCCAGCCAGTCCCTGGCCATCCTCAACCACGACGGCAAGCTGATCGCCGGGCAGAAGCTGTCCATCGACGCCAGGAACCTCGGCGGCGACGGCCAGACCCTGAGCCTGGGCGACATCAGCCTGAAACTGCGCGACAGCTACGTGCACAGCGGCCAGCTGCAGGCCAACGGCACCATCGACCTGCAGACCGCCGGCAACCTGGAAAACCAGGCCCGCCTCGTCGCGGGCCAGGCTCTGAAGGTGAAAGCCGCCGACGTGAACAACGCCGCGACCGGCGAGCTCAGCGCCACCAACCTCACCGTCGACACCAGCGGCACCCTGACCAACCGCGGCCTGCTCGACGGCCAGACCACCCGCGTCAACGCCGGCACCCTGAACAACCTCGGCAGCGGGCGCATCTACGGCGACCAGCTGTCGGTCTCCGCCGGCACTCTGCGCAACGATGTGGAGGACGGCAAGGCCGCGGTGATCGCCGCGCGCAACCGCCTGGACATCGGTGTCGGCTCGTTGCTCAACCGCGAGCACGCCCTGCTCTTCAGCGCCGGTGACCTCTTCATCGGCGGCGCCCTGGACGTCGACGGCCATGCCACCGGCAGTGCCAGTGAGATCCGCAACGCCAGCGCCACCATCGAGGCGCTGGGCGAGATGGGCCTGGCCAGTGCCGTGCTGCGCAACACCAACGAGCACTTCAGCACCCAGGAAGTGGAAGTCGGCCGCGAGAGCGTCCTCGAGTACCAGCTCACCGGCTCCACCACCCGCTACAAGCCCGAGCAGATTTCCATCTACAACTCCGAGGTCGATCACCTGGTCACCCCGGAAGGTATCCGCGACGACTGGAACCTCTACAGCTACACCCGCGTGACCCGCGAGACGCAGATCCTCAGTTCCGACCCGGCGCAGATCCTTGCCGGCGGCAACCTGCGCCTGGATGTCGCCGACGCGCTCAACGACAAGAGCCGGATCATCGCCGGCGGCACCATCAGCGGTAACCTCGGCCGCCTGGAGAACACCGAGGAGCCCGGTGCGCGCACCACCACCGAGAGCGGCATCGTCACCCACTTCTACCGCATCCAGAAGAAGGGGCGCGACAAGCAGGGCGCCGACGGCGCCGCCTACAACCCGGCGGCCAGCATCGTTGACATCTTCCTCAAGCCCGGCGCCTACCAGCAGAACACCGCCCACGTCGGCAGCGGCACCCAGGTCGGCGACCTCAACCTGGGCCGTGTCGACCAGCCGGCCTCCGGTGCTGGCGCCGCCCAGGTCAGCGTCGGCAACGGCCGGGTGATCAGCCCGGTGCTGGAAGTCACCGCCGTGCAGACCAAGAACACCGCCGGCGTCGCCGAGACCATCCGCACCGGCGGCATCGACAGCCGTGTGCCGGACAACAGCCTGTTCCACGTCAACCCGCAGGCCACCAGCGGCTACCTGATCGAAAGCGACCCACGCTTTACCAACTACCGCGCCTGGCTGTCCTCGGACTACATGCTGCAGCGCCTGAGCCTGGACCCCGGCCTGACCCTGACGCGCCTGGGCGATGGCTTCTACGAGCAGAAGCTGATCCGCGAGCAGATCGCCCAGCTCACCGGGCGGCGCTTCCTCGATGGCTACGGCAATGACGAAACCCAGTACCAGGCCCTGCTGGACAACGGCCTGACCTACGCCAACGCCTGGAACCTGGTGCCCGGCGTCGCCCTCACCCCCGAGCAGATGGCGCAGCTCACCAGCGACATCGTCTGGCTGGTGGCCAAGGACGTCACCCTTCCCGATGGCAGCGTGACCCGCGCGCTGGTGCCGCAGGTCTACGTGCGCGTGCGCCAGGGCGACATCGACGGCTCCGGCGCACTGATGGCCGGGCAGAACGTCGACCTGAACATCCAGAACGACCTGGTCAACAGCGGCACCCTGGCCGGGCGCAACGTGCTGTCGATCACCTCGCAGAACATCCAGAACCTCGGCGGCCGCCTGACCGGCACCGATGTGGGCGTGAAGGCCCGCGGCGACCTGGACAACCTCGGCGGCCTGATCGACGCCAGCCACAGCCTCACCGCGGTGGCCGGGCGCGACATCAACCTGACCTCCAGCACCCAGGACACCCAGAGCGCCCAGGGCAGCGCCACCCGCGTCTCGCGGGTCGCCGGGCTGTTCGTCTCCGACCCGGCCGGCGAGCTGATCGCCACCGCCGGACGGGACCTCAACCTCAATGCCGCGCAGGTGGTCAACAGCGGCGCCGGCGGCAAGACCACCCTGGGCGCCGGCAACGACATCAACCTCGGCACCGTGGCCGTCCAGGAACAGCAGAGCATGACCTGGAACGGCAGCAACTGGCGCAAGGAATCCAGCGCCGGCGAAGTGGCCAGCAGCGTGCAGGGCCAGGGCGACGTGCGCCTGATCGCCGGCCACGACCTCAACGCCCGTGGCGCCAGCGTGACCAGCGAACAGGGCGCGGTGCAGGCCTCCGCCGATCACGACGTCAACCTCACCGCCAGCCAGAACAGCGCCATGGCCGACGAGGCGCACAAGGTGAAGAGCAAGACCGGCTGGTTCTCCTCCAAGACCATCGTGACCCGCGACACGGTCAACGAGACCCTGTCCCAGGGCACCACCTTCAGCGGCGAGACCACCTACGTCAGCGCCGGCAATGACCTCAAGGTGGAAGGCAGCAACGTCGTCTCCAACGGCGACACCACCCTGGTAGCGGGCCGCAACGTGACCATCGCCTCGGCCACCGACCACCTCAACGAGGAACACAGCCGCGACGAGAAGAAGAGCGGCCTGTTCAGCGGTGGCGGCATCGGCTTCACCATCGGCAGCCAGCAGCAATCGGTGAAGAACACCGACGATGGCGACACGGCCGCCGCCAGCACCGTCGGCTCGATCAACGGCAACGTCAACATCAAGGCCGGCGAGGCCTACCGCCAGGTCGGCAGCAAGGTCAGCGCGCCCAGCGGCGACGTCAACATCGAAGGCCGCACGGTGGACATCGTCGAGGCGCAGCAGGCCCACCTCAGCACCCAGGAAAGCAAGTTCAAGCAGAGCGGGCTTTCCGTCACCCTGACCAACCCGATCATCAGCGCCGTGCAGACCGCGCAGCAGATGAAGAAGTCCGCCGAGCGCACCGACGACAACCGCATGAAGGCCCTGGCCGCGGCCAACGTCGCCATGGAAGGCGCCGGCGCCGCCTCCGCCGTCATGGCCAACCCGGCCCAGGCCGGCGGCATCAACATCAGCATCTCCATCGGCGCGAGCAAGAACGAGAGCCGCAGCGAGCAGCGCGGCAGCACCGCCGCCGGCTCCAGCGTGAGCGCCGGACGCGATGTGAACATCGTCGCCAGCGGCGCCGGCAAGGACAGCGATATCACCGTGCAGGGCAGCCAGATCAGCGCCGGGCGCGACGCCAACCTCAAGGCCGAGGGCGACATCGCCCTGCTGGCGGCGCAGAACACCGTCGAGCAGCACAGCACCAGCAAGGGCAGCAGCGCCAGCATCGGCATCGGCTTCGCCGTGGGCGGCACGCAGAACGGCTTCACCATCAATGCCGGGGCCTCGCAGAGCCGTGGCAACGCCGACGGCAAGGACCTGGTCTGGAGCAACACCCACGTCGACGGCGGGCGCCAGGTCAACCTGCAATCGGGCGGCGACACCCAGCTGCGCGGCGCGCTGGTCAGCGCACCGCAGGTCACCGCCGACGTCGGCGGCAACCTCAGCATCGAGAGCCTGCAGGACACCAGCACCTACGACGCCAAGCAGTCGAGCAAGGGCGTCGGCGTCAGCCTGTGCATCCCGCCGTTCTGCTACGGCGCCTCCAGCGGCAGCGTCAGCAGCAACACCGCCAAGCAGAACTCCAACTACGCCAGCGTCACCGAGCAATCGGGGATCAAGGCCGGTGACGGTGGTTTCGATATCCGCGTGAACGGCAACACCGACCTCAAGGGCGGCCTGATCGCCAGCAGCGACGCCGCCATCGAAGCCGGCCGCAACCGGCTCAGCACCGCCACCCTGACCCAGTCGGACATCCACAACGCGGCGGACGCCAAGGCCACCAGCAGCGGCGTCAACCTCAGCAGCGACATGCTCACCCAGGGCAAGTACGGCGTCGGCAAGGCCATCGTCGGCAGCGCCCTGAACTCGGGCAAGGACTCCGGCTCCTCGTCCGGCGACACCCGCAGCGCCATCAGCGCCGGCACCGTGGTCATCACCGACGACGCCCTGCAGCAGCAGCTCACCGGCAGCAACGCGGCGGACACCGTCGCCGGCCTCAACCGCGACACCGCCAACGCCCACACCGCCGCCGAGCGCCAGGACGTCGACGAGATGCGCCGCACCGCCGAGGCCGAGCAGGCGATCAAGAACGAAACCTACCGCCAGGCCGTACAGTTCACCGACGACGCCTACCGCAAGATGTTCCTGGAGAAGGCGCGGATGTTCGTCATCCTCACCGACGACCAGGGCAACGTCCTGCGCGACAAGGACGGCGTGCCGCTGCGCCGCGAGCTCGACGACAGCGAGAAGGCCAACCTCCAGGCCGGCGCCGACGGCCGCGTGCACATCGCCAACAACGGCATCTTCAACGACGAGAACGGCGCGGCCAGGTATGCCGCCCAGCACAGCACCGCCGACGGCCCGCAGTACTTCATCTGGTTCCCGGACGCCAGCAACAGCGTCTCCGAGCTGCTCATCGCCGGCTACCAGAAGTACCTGGAGAACGACTTCTGGGGCCTGGCCAACGCCACCGTCGAGACCCGCGACGCCCTGCTGCGCTATGGCGAGACAGGTCTGCACATCGACGGCCACAGCCGCGGCTCGATGACCACCGGCAACGCCATGGAGTCCATCGCCCGCCTGCCCGATCCCAGCGGCAGCCTGAGCAACACCACCCTCAACTTCTATGGCCCGGCCTACAATGCCGCCAAGGCTGACGACCTGCTGGCCATGCTGCAGAATCGCGATGCCATGAGCGACGAGAAGAAGAACGAGATGGTCGTCCAGCTGCAGAACCACAAGACCGACCCGGTGGGCGGCTGGATCGGCTGGAACCCCGCCACCGGCGGCACCATCCCCGAAGACAGCAACACCCTCAAGGAGATCAAGAACGTGGCGGGCGGCAAATACACCGTGCACAACTGCTATGGCAACGGCGACCCCGCCTGCCAGAAGTTCTGGCAGGACATGCCCGAGAAGAAACCGGAGCTGACCCCGGTGAAGACCTACCCGCAGACCCCATGAGCACTCCGCTGCAGCGCCACCGCGCCCTGGCCATGCTCCTGCCCTGCCTGCTCCTGGCTGCCTGCAGCCAGGCCAGGCCCCTGCAGCCGCCGCCACCGCTCTTCGAGCTGTGGGCGAAATCCGGCGTCGACCAGCAGGGCGTGCGCAGCGCCCTGCTGGACTGCGGCTTCCCCGACGCCGCCTACGTCGACAGCAACAGCATCACCAGCAACGACTACGCCCGCGCCGAGCAGTGCATGCTCGGCAAGGGTTTCGTCTACCAGGACCGCTACACCCTCTGCGACACCAGCCCGCAGCTGGCGGCCTGCAAAACAGCCGGCAGTACGCCGCAGAGCAGCTCCACGCAGCGCCCACCCGCCTACACGCAATGGACGCAAGCTGGCGCTGATAGCCAGAGCGTGCAGCAGGCCATGCAGGCCTGCGGCTACACCACGGTCATCGAGCCCATCGACGACATGCTGCTCAACGACATCGCCGCCGCGCAGCTGTGCATGCTCGACCGTGGCTTCCGTTTCACCCGGCCGGCCAACAGCCTGCTGTGCAGGAACCCGCCCATGCTGCAAGCCTGCCGCGGCAAGGTCATCGACACGCAGAACTGCTGCGCCCCACCCAGGGCGGCCGGGCAGCACTGAACCCAGGAATCTCCATGCACGCCATCCGCCTACCCCACACCAGCGCCGTGGCGCTGGTGGCATTGCTGATCGCCGGCTGCGGCAACCTTGCCAACGTGCAGTCCTATTCGACACCGTATTCGCCCCCTACGAGCGGCGAAACCGCCCGCCTGCGGGTCATCACCAACGGCATGGCGCGCGGCGTCCCTGGCAGCGCCTGCATCGACTGGCGACGCGCCGGCGCCGGCGTGATCGCCGTGGCGCAATCCGGCTTCGCCAGCCGCAACGACCAGAGCCTGGGCATGCCACCGAGCCGCCAGGCCGAGCAACTGCGCCAGGGCGGCTTCGCCCGCAGCGAAGTTCTGGTGCCAGCTGGCCAGCCCTTCGCCGTCAATTTCCAGAGCCAGGGCATGGTCAGCAGCGGCTACTCCTACAGCTGCCAGCAGTCCATGACCTTCACCCCGCAAGCCGGGCAGGACTACGAACTGCTGCTGATGGAAAGCGGCCAGTGCCTGGCGCGGCTGGTGCGCCTGGGGGATGGCCGCAACCTCAGCGGCAGCCTGCAGGACACCCGCCTGTGCAACGCCTCCGACGCGCTCTGAGCGCAGCGGTTCAGGAGCGCGAGTAAGGCGGATACTGATCCCCCGGCACGCGACGCTGCCCCTGTGGGTCCGGGCCGTCCTGCGGCACGTGGGGCGGATGCGGCGGATCGATCTGCGGATCGGCCAGGTCCGGCGAATCCGGGTCGAAACCCAACTCCGGGTCCACCTTGCGCGAACCGCCGAGCGGCCCCTGGCGTTGCGGGTAGCCGGGCAAGCCGCGACTGGCACCGGGGCCGGTCTGCGACGGCCAGCGCTCGGGGGCAATCGTCGGACGCTGTCTGATTTCACCGTGGCCTTTCATGTTCACCTCCAGCGATTCGGGTAATGGCATGACGGTGGACGCGAGGCCGCCCCGAAGGTTTCAGCCGATTGCCCGGCGGACATCCCCCTCCTCCGCCTGCCTGCGGTAGTGCAATCCCCACCCCGGCCGGACTGTAGGAGCGAGCTTGCTCGCGGACCGCACCCCACCGCCCCAACCGGTCAACGTCTTTGCCAGACGCGTCGGGCGGCGTACCGCGAGCTCGCGATACCCATGCTGTCATCGCGCGGGAGCCGTGCCGGGCGGTTCGCGAGTACAGCGGCGGGTAGCCCCAGGTGTTGGGAAAAGGGATGAGACCCGCTTCATTCTGTCGGCAATGCCCTGCCACGGCATCGCGCCCATCAACCGAAAAGTCTCACGGGTCATTAGCCTTGCGGGCCTACAAGCGCCGTCCCTAGCCTTTGTCTGCCGCAGTTTCATCGCGGTCGGGCGTAGGAAACCCGAGCAACACGTATTAGGTCACGGTCGCTCTGTAGCCACGATTCGCAGGTGAAAGCCGTTTGTGAAGTCGTGTTTCTATGGCGACCGTGCGGGGAGGCTTTCGGGCCTACCGGGTGCCTAGTACCGGCGTTTCCTACCCTCGCACGGTCGCCTCTCTTCCCGTAGGAAAGGTTGATTGGCGGCTCCCACCATTACTAGGTAGGAACCGATGAACTATCCCCCTTTCTCCCCCGCGCACCACCCACTTCCGTATCACCGCTTCAGCCTCCCTCCGGAGGTGCTCCATGCGTGAATTCCTGCCCGTCGCACTGACCGGCCAGTTCGGCGAGGAAGTTCTCTTCATCAATGCCCTGGCACCCGCCGAACATCTGCGCGAAGCCGCCCTGCGCCGTCTCACGGCCGTGGAGGACCTGCTGCAACTGATGGAGGACGGCAGCGACCCTGGGCTTATCCACGCCACCGCCCGCTTCGCGGCCGCCCTCGCCCCGCTGGTCAGCGAGGCCCGCCAGCTCTATGAACTGGCCCTGGAGCGCCCCGGCTACATAGCGGGGCCGACGGAACGATGAACAGCACCGCCCACTCGGCTATCGACCACTACCAGGCCGCCCAACACGCCATCGAAGCGCTGCGCCCGCTGCTGCGGCAACACCACGACCCACTGCTGCTGAGCCTGCTGGCCAGCGTGCAGGACCACTTCGAGAGCGGCTTCTGGCTGGCCCACCTGCAGGTGCTGAGCAATGTGCGGGAAATCGCTGCGACGCCGTACTGCCGACGCATTCCCCTGACGCGGAGCCAGGCCGGCAATCTCGACCTGCTGCGGGCCGGCATGCTCGAAGCGCAGGACAGCCTCGCACCGGACTCCCGTGCGGCCCCCTGGAACGCCTTGTTCCATGCGCGCCAGCAATACCGCGCGGGAATCGCCCGCCAGTGCTTCGAGGCCGGCTATCTGATCCGTTTCTTCCAGTTGCTGCAGGAGGCCCGGCACGGTGTGCCGCAGTGGTCGCTTGGCACCCGCTGGATCACGCCGGGCCCGCGCAAGTATCGCTATCCGGGCTGAGACGCCCGATTGCCGAAGCACGGTCAACGCGGCCGTCTCGCTGCTGGCGCGGTGGCCGATAAAGTTCGCACTTCGCTGCGGACCGCCGGTCCACCCTGAAGCGGCTGATAAGTCGGGAGGATGACGGCGTGCTCTTCAGAATTGCCTGACAGACCGTTTTGCCGACAGATCCTTACCATTTATCGACATTGCAGCCGTAACTGCTTCTTCCGATTGGAATTGATTGGTAAATGTCTAAGCTGAAAACTGTACGAGGTGGGTGGGGGATCTAGCGCCATGGCCAAGAACATCAAAGAGCGCGCAACGGTGATCTGCCGGCACGAAGACAAGATCCTCTTCGTGCGCAAGCCCAAGTCGAAATGGAACCTCCCCGGCGGCCGCATCGAGGCCGACGAGCGTCCCGGTCAGGCCGCCGTGCGCGAGCTGATCGAGGAAACCGGGCTGAACACCGTGCAGCTCAGCTACATCGCTCCGCTGGAGCTGTACCAGACGCTGCACTACGTGTTCGAAACGCCCATCGATCCCACCCAGCAACCCACGCCGCTGAACGAGATCGCCGATTGCCGCTGGTTCAGCCCGGATGACCTCAAGGGACGCAACATCAACAAGTCGGTACGCCGCCTGTTGCGCTCCTGCCTGAGCAAAGAGGCCGGCTGACGCCGTAATCCCGTTCATTTGACTGCGGCCAGCGCTTCTCATGGGAAGGGCCCAGTCTCGTGCCCTACGTGAAGTTCTTCGCGAGGGCTGCACTCTCCCTTCAGGGAGAGGGGAAATCCGAGGCACGAACGATCAGAAGAAAACAGCCGCGTAGGGCGCATAACCTGGAACAGGTTATCCGCCAACCCCGGCGGATAACGCTGGCGCGTTATGCGCCCTACGATGGACGGTCATTGTTCAGCAGTTGGTGCCTTTCCTCTCCAGCCTCGCCTGCGTAACGCATCAGCCCTTGTAGGAGCGAGCTTGCTCGCGAACCTCTTGGCACCGTGCAATCCCGGTTCGCGAGCAAGCTCGCTCCTGCAGCCGCGTAGGGCGCATAACCTGGAACAGGTTATCCGCCAACCCGGCGGATAACGCTGGCGCGTTATGCGCCCTACGGGGGATTGTCATGACTCGGCAGCCGAGCTCCAGCGCTTGCGCGCGTGCAGGTAGGCTGCCAGGTCCGCGTAGCCCAGCCGCTCGGCGATCCGCGTGCGCGTTTCGCCCTGCAGTTCCAGGTGCTGCTCCAGTTCGGCGCGCACCTGACCGAGCAGCTCGCGGAAGGTCATGCCCTGCTCGCCCAGGCGTCGGCGCAGGGTGCGGGAACTCTGGTGCAGGCGCTCAGCGACGCTCTCCAGCGCGGGCACCTCGCCCTGCTCCAGCAGACGGCGGATGATCGCCGCGGCCTTGGCGGCCCAGCCGCTGAGCTGGCGCAGCCGGGCCAGACGGCGGTCGAGCTCCTGGGTGAGCAGGTCGACCAGGCCGGCATGTCGCCCCAGCAGCGGCAGTTCCAGGGTGGCGGCATCGAAGTACAGGCGCGTGCGCGCGCTGGCGAATTCGATCCGCTCGCCGAACCAGTCGCGGTACTGCTCGTGATAGGCCGGCCGTGCATGGGTGAAGCAGGCGCGCAGCGGCTGTACGGCCGCTCCGGTGCCACGGCGCAACTGGGTCACGGCCATCACCGCGTAGTGCTCCACCAGATAGCGGTTGAGCGGTTCGGGCGCGTCGATGCGCAGCTCCACGGCCACTGAGCCGCCCTCTTCGATCAGCGCGAAGGCATCGGTATCCGACGCCAGCGGCGCGTAGCGCACCCAGCAGTGGATGGCCTGGCGGACGTCCGCGCAGAACTGCGCCAGGTGCGCGATCACGTGCCAGTCCTGCGCGGTGAAATGACCGAACAGCTGCAGCCCGATGGCCGGCTCCAGGCGCGCCGCCTCGATCCACAGCTGCTCCAGCTCCACCAGGTTGTAGTCGGTCTGCCGGCGTGGCCGCTGGCTGTTCAGATAGCGCTCCAGCACCTGCCCGAGCGGACCGCGGTGAAAACGCCGGCTGGCCAGGTTGGCCGATTCTCGGGTGATTGTGTCCGCTTCGAGCATGGGGCGAAATCCAGGGCTGGGGTTTGATGGCCAGGCGTTGCCCACCGTGCCTGAGCCGAGAGTGCCATGACTACAACAACAATGCTCCTTCAGAATCCAACCGTGATCGTCGCGGGAATCTTCCTCGCTTTCATCCTGCTCGAACTGTCCTTCGCCACCTTTCGCCAACCACGCGGCCAGCGCCGCGATGCGCTGATCGAGGTGATCGGCTCCAGCCTGCTGCTGGGCGTCACCTTCCCGCTGGTGATGTGGGCCAGCGGCGCCCTGCTCGACGCCTTCGCCCCCGCCGCCCACGGCGCGCTGGCCGGCATCCCCTGGCTGGCGGGCTTTGCGCTGTTCCTGCTGTTCGACGACATGACCCAGTACTGGTGGCATCGCCTGACCCACCGCGTACCGTTCCTCTACGCCCTGCACCGCGCCCACCATTCGGCGCCGTATATGAGCATCCGCATCGTCTACCGCAACAACAGCTTCTATTACCTGCTGATGCCGGGCATCTGGTTCTCCGGCGCGCTGATCCACATGGGCCTGGCGAACGTCTACTACGTCTACCTGATCCTGAAGATGTGCGTGATCTTCGGCGCCCACAGCAACCTCGCCTGGGACGACAAGCTGTATCGCATCCGTGCCCTGCGTCCGCTGATGTGGCTGCTGGAGCGCACCATCTCCACCCCCGCCACCCACTCCGCGCACCACGGCCTGAGCGCCGAGGATGGCGTGACTCACTACAAGGGCAACTTCGGCAACCTGCTGTTCTTCTGGGACGTGCTGTTCGGCACGGCGAAGATCACCCGCCGTCGCCCCGAGACCTACGGCATCGAGCACCTGGCGCCGGCGAGCTGGAAGGAGGAGCTGTTCTGGCCGCTGGTCCGTGCCCCGGAGAGCGCAGCGCAGAAAGGCGCGTCGCCGGAGGCCGCACAATGAGCCCGAATATCGTGCTGGTCGCCGGCTCCAGCCAGCTGGACAGTCAGTCGGCCAAGGTCGCCCGCTACCTCGCCGCGCGCCTGGAAAGCCTGGCCCTCTGCGGCTGGGCGCAGGTGATCGATCTCGGCGCCCAGCCGCTGCCGTTGTGGCCGGCACCCGACACCGAACAGACCTGGCCGCAGCACCGCGACCTGCTGCGCGAAGCCGACGCACTGGTGGTGATTGCCCCTGAATGGCACGGCATGGCCTGCCCGGCGCTGAAGAACTTCTTCCTCTATGCCGGGCTGCGCGAGCTGGGCCACAAGCCGGCGCTGCCGGTGGGCGTCTCCGCCGGCCTGGGCGGCGCCTATCCGCTGACTGAGCTGCGCGCCTCCAGCTACAAGAACAGCCGCATCGCCTACCTGCCCGAGCAACTGGTGGTGCGGCGGGTGGAATGCATGTTCAACGACGGCCCGCCCCACGACGAGGACGATGAGCGCCTGCGCGAGCGCGCCGACTGGGCGCTGCGCATGCTCTGCCATTACGCCAGCGCCACCCGCGGGCTGCGCGAACTGAGCGGGGTCTTCGATCCGGCCTACGCCAACGGCATGTAGCCGGGAGCACGGGGAGGCGTGCTATCTTCACGCCTTTTCCGCCAGCCCCCAGGATCGCTTTCCCATGCTTCGCGCCGCCCTGCTCTGCGCCACCGCACTCTGCACGCCCCTGGCCCTTGCCCAGGTCGAGGTGAAACCGGTGCAGCATGCCAAGGTCGGTGCCGTGCTGGCGGTGAAGATCAGCGAAGACATCGCGCCGGGCGACTACGACCGCCTGTTCAAGGGTCTGCTGGCCAACCCCGGCAAGTACGCGCGCAAGGTGGCACTGCTGGACAGCATCGGCGGCAGCGCGGCGGAATCGATCCGCATGGGCCGCCTGCTGCGCGAAGCCGGCTTCGAGACGCTGGTGCCGACCAACAGCGTCTGCCAGGGCTCCTGCGTCTACCTGCTGGCGGCCGGCAAGCGCAAGACCGTGCGCGGTTATGTCGGCCTGCACCGGCCCTACTACCCCGCTGGCGATTCGGCGCAGTCCAGCGGCGGCTACGATGCCCGGCGCTACCTGCGGGAGATGAACGTGCCGGTGGAACTGGCCGATACCATGCAGGGCATCGATCCGCGCAGCATGCGGGTTCTCTCCCCGGCGGAACTGCAGCGCTACGGCCTGTCCGCCGCGACGGCCCAGGTCAGCCCGCGCGCTACCGCGTCGGCCAACGATCAGCGTCCAGATAGCCCAGCAACTGGGTTGCAGTTCTACCGTCGCTGAGCACGAACAGCGAGGAGGCGTAGTCCGGGGTCGCCGGGTCCGCCACGCTGACCGAGTGTTCCAGGTCCTCGATGCATTCGCTGTGGGTCACCAGGATCAGGTTGCGGTGCGCCACCTTGTGCTTGAGCGCCTCGTCCAGCATCGAGCCCTGGCAGCGGTACAGCCAGTTCTGCTCGACCGGCGCCTGGTCGAACATCCACTGCGCCGTCTGCGCCGCGCGCAACTGGTCGCTGCTCAGCACATCGGCATTGCCCAGGCCCAGCGCGGCGAACCCACGGCCCAGCTCCCGGGCGCTCTGGCTGCCGCGCACGGTGATGCCTTCCTCCGCCGCCAGGCAAGGGGAACTGGAGCGGTCGCAGCGTTCGGCATGACGCACCAGCACGATCAGGTCGCCCTGGCGCCAGTGCTCGCGCAGTTGATCCTGCAGCGCGGCGTTGCCCTTCAGGTCCTGCGGCCGCGAACCGTCCAGCGGCAGGAAGCCGCTGAGCAGGCCGATCAGGGCCAGGATCGCCAGCAGCGGCAGGAGGCGCCGGGGCAACGAACTGAGGGACGGGATAATCGGCATGGGGCTCCGCCGTACGGCAAGGGGATACTGCATTCGTCCATTCCAGGCCTGCACAGGGCAGGTGACCCGGCCCATCCCTGGGCTTTCCATCGCACTGCGGGTTGTCAGATGGCGGGCGAACAAACCCTATCGCCGCAATCGTGAAGATCCCGTTATGAATTGCTGAAGAATCCGTACGGCCACGCCGATGACCGTCCGTCGCCCTGTCGCCAGGAGAGCAGCCAACTGACGCCTCGCGCGGGGCGCCGTGACATCCGACTGTGGTAGAAACAAGGCACAGTGCCATCAAGGGGTCAGTCCATGCCGTACGACACCGTCAGCGAGAATCCCGTCTACCAGACCTTGCTCGAATCCACCCGCGCCATCCCGTGGAAGATCGACTGGAAAACCATGACCTTCGCCTACATCGGCCCGCAGATCGAAGAGCTGCTGGGCTGGAGCCAGGCCAGCTGGGTCAGCGCCAACGACTGGGCCGACCGCATGCACCCGGAGGACCGCGAACGGGTGGTGAACTTCTGCATCTCGCAGTCCCGCGAAGGCACCGACCACGAGGCGGACTACCGCGCGCTGACCACCACCGGCGACTACGTGTGGATCCGCGACGTGGTGCACGTGGTGCGCGACGACAAGGGCGAGGTGGACTCGCTGGTGGGCTTCATGTTCGACATCAGCGAACGCAAGCGCGCCGAGGAACAGCTGATCATGCTGCAGCGCCAGCTGGAGGAGTATTCCTATAAGGACGGCCTGACCGGCGTGGCCAACCGGCGCATGTTCGACTCGGTGCTGGACACCGAATGGGGCAGCGCCCAGCGCAGTGGCCAGCCACTCTCGCTGGTGCTGCTGGATATCGACTACTTCAAGCAGTTCAACGACCACTACGGGCACATCCGCGGCGACGACTGCCTGCGCATCGTCGGCAAGGCCCTGGCTTTTGCCCTGCACCGCCCGCGCGACTTCATCGCGCGCTTCGGCGGCGAGGAGTTCGTGCTGGTGCTGCCGGAGACCGACAACGAGGCCGCCCAGCAGATCGCCGAACGCTGCCGCGACGCACTGCGCGAGCAACGCATCGTCCATGAGAAGTCCGGGGTTTCCGACCTGCTGACCATCAGCCTGGGGGTCGGCACCGCCGTGCCCTCCTCCAGCGACCGTCCGCTGGACTTCGTCGCGGCGGTGGACCGCCTGCTCTACCAGGCCAAGCAGGCCGGACGCGACCGCCTGGTGGCGGCGCAGTGGGAACGCGGCGATGACCTGCGGCGGGATTCGGTGCGCTGACAGCCGTGCGACGTCCTGACTCGACCAAGCGGACAGGCGCCGGCGTCAGAGCTGTCTAAGCTCTATAGCCACACGCGCATGCCGGCGGCAGCGCGGCGGCCTCAAGAGGGCTGCCGCCCACTGCGCCATACCGCTGGATCACCTGGCCCGGAGCCGGCACTGCGTAGAGCCGACCCCGTAACCAGGACCCCTGACCATGCACGATATCGACCCCGTCGAAACCCAGGAATGGCTGGACGCGCTGGAATCCGTACTGGAGAAAGAAGGCGAAGAGCGCGCCCACTACCTGATGACCCGCCTCGGCGAGCTGGCCAGTCGTACCGGCACGCAACTGCCCTACGCCATCACCACGCCCTATCGCAACACCATCCCGGTCACCCACGAAGCCCGCATGCCCGGCGACCTGTTCATGGAGCGGCGGATCCGCTCGCTGGTGCGCTGGAACGCCCTGGCCATGGTGATGCGCGCCAACCACAAGGACCCGTCGCTGGGCGGGCACATCTCCACCTTCGCCTCCTCGGCGACCCTCTACGACATCGGCTTCAACTACTTCTTCAACGGCCCTACCGACGAACACGCCGGCGACCTGATCTACTTCCAGGGCCACGCCTCGCCCGGCATCTACGCCCGCGCCTACATCGAAGGCCTGCTCAGCGACCAGCAGCTGGAGAACTTCCGCCAGGAAGTGGATGGCAAGGGCATCTCCTCCTACCCGCACCCGCGCCTGATGCCGCACTTCTGGCAGTTCCCCACGGTGTCCATGGGCCTGGGGCCGATCCAGGCGATCTACCAGGCGCGCTTCATGAAGTACCTGGAGAGTCGTGGCTTCATTCCCGCCGGCAAGCAGAAGGTCTGGTGCTTCCTGGGCGACGGCGAGACCGACGAGCCGGAATCCCTGGGAGCGATCTCCCTGGCCGGGCGCGAGAAGCTCGACAACCTGATCTTCGTGGTCAACTGCAACCTGCAGCGCCTGGACGGCCCGGTGCGCGGCAACGGCAAGATCATCCAGGAACTGGAAGGCGTGTTCCGCGGCGCCAACTGGAACGTCATCAAGGTGATCTGGGGGCGCCTGTGGGACCCGCTGTTCGCCAAGGACGAGGCCGGCCTGCTGCAGGCGCGGATGGACGAGGCGGTGGACGGCGACTACCAGAACTACAAGGCCAAGGACGGCGCCTTCGTCCGCCAGCACTTCTTCGGCGCGCGGCCGGAACTGCTGGAGATGGTCAAGGACCTCTCCGACGAGGAAGTCTGGAAGCTCAACCGCGGCGGCCATGACCCGTACAAGGTCTACGCCGCCTATCACGCGGCGGTGAACCACCAGGGCCAGCCCAGCGTGGTGCTGGCCAAGACCATCAAGGGCTACGGCACCGGCACCGGCGAGGCGAAGAACATCGCCCACAACATCCACGAGATCGACGTCGACAGCCTGCGCGCCTTCCGCGACCGCTTCGACATCCCGATCAAGGACGACGACCTGGCCGGGCTGCCCTTCTACCGCCCCGAGGAGGACAGCGCCGAGGCGCGCTACCTGAAGGAACGCCGCGCCGCCCTGGGCGGCTTCATGCCCCATCGCCACGGCAACAGCCAGGCCATTCCAGCACCGCCGCTGGAAACCCTGAAGGCGCTGCTGGACGGCTCCGGCGACCGCGAGATTTCCACCACCATGGCCTTCGTGCGGATCATCTCGCAGCTTGTCAAGGACAAGGAGCTGGGCCAGCGCATCGTGCCGATCATCCCCGACGAGGCGCGCACCTTCGGCATGGAAGGCATGTTCCGCCAGCTCGGCATCTACTCCTCGGTGGGCCAGCTGTACGAGCCGGTCGACAAGGAACAGCTGATGTTCTACCGCGAGGACAAGAAGGGCCAGATTCTCGAAGAGGGCATCACCGAGGCCGGTGCCATGTCCTCGTTCATCGCCGCTGGTACGGCCTACAGCAACTACCGCCAGCCGATGCTGCCGTTCTACATCTTCTATTCGATGTTCGGCTTCCAGCGCATCGGCGACCTGGCCTGGGCGGCCGGCGACAGCCTGACCCGCGGCTTCCTGCTGGGCGGCACGGCCGGGCGCACCACGCTCAACGGCGAAGGCCTGCAACACGAGGATGGCCAGAGCCACGTACTGGCGTCGGTCATCCCCAACTGCCGCACCTATGACCCGACCTACTCCTACGAGCTGGCGGTGATCATCCAGGAAGGCGTGCGGCAGATGATGCAGGAGCAGCAGGACGTCTTCTATTACATCACCGTGATGAACGAGAACTACCCTCACCCGCCGCTGCCCCAGGGCGCCGAGGAAGGCATCATCAAGGGCCTGTACCTGCTCGACGAAGACAAGAAGGCCGCCGCGCACCATGTGCAGCTGCTCGGCTCAGGGACCATCCTGCGCGAGGTGGAAGCGGCGGCGAAAATCCTCCGCGAGGACTTCGGCATCGGCGCGGACGTCTGGTCGGTGCCCAGCTTCAACGAACTGCGCCGCGACGGCCTCGCGGTGGAACGCTGGAACCGCCTGCATCCGGGCCAGAAGCCGCGGCCCAGCTACGTCGAGCAGTGCCTGGGCGGACGCCGCGGGCCGGTGATCGCCTCCACCGACTACATGAAGGTCTATGCCGAACAGATTCGCCAGTGGGTGCCGACCAAGGAATACAAGGTACTGGGCACCGACGGCTTCGGCCGCAGCGATACCCGCGCCAAACTGCGGCACTTCTTCGAGGTGGACCGCCACTGGGTGGTGCTCGCCGCACTGGAGGCCCTGGCCGATCGCGGCGACATCGAGCCGAAGGTGGTGGCCGAGGCCATCGCCAGATTCGGCCTGGACCCGGAAAAACCCAACCCGCTGGACTGCTGAGGAGAGGCACCGTGAGCGAGACCATTCGCGTACCCGACATCGGCAACGGCCAGGGCGAAGTCATCGAACTGCTGGTCAAGGTCGGCGACCGCATCGAGGCCGAGCAGAGCCTGCTGACGCTGGAATCCGACAAGGCCAGCATGGAGATTCCCGCGCCCCAGGCGGGCGTGGTGAAGGCGATCAAGGTCAAGGTTGGCGATACCCTCAAGGAGGGTGATGAAATCCTCGAACTGGAAACCGAGGGTGCCAGCGAGACCAGGGCCGAAGCACCGGCCCAACCCGCTGCCGAAGCCCCCAGGCCTGCCGCCGCGCCTGCACCACAACCCGCGCCTTCAAGCGGCGGTGGCGGCGTGGAAACCATCAAGGTGCCGGATATCGGCAACGGCCAGGGCGAGATCATCGAGCTGCTGGTCAAGGTCGGCGACCGCATCGAGGCCGACCAGAGCCTGCTGACCCTGGAATCCGACAAGGCCAGCATGGAGATTCCCGCGCCCAAGGCGGGCGTGGTGAAGGCGATCAAGGTGAAGATCGGCGACACGCTCAAGGAAGGCGACGACATCCTCGAACTGGAAACCGAAGGCGGCGCTGCGCCGGCCAGTGCGCCGGCAGCCGCCGCCCCTGCTCCGGAACCGGCGAAGGCAGCTGAACGGCCCGCTGCCGCGCCGGCAGCCAGCGGTGGTGTGGAAACCATCCGCGTGCCGGATATCGGCAACGGCCAGGGCAATGTCATCGAGCTGATGGTCAAGGTGGGCGATAGCATCGAGGCCGACCAGAGCCTGCTGACGCTGGAGTCGGACAAGGCCAGCATGGAGATTCCCGCACCGAAAGCCGGTGTGGTGAAGGCGATCAAGGTGAAGATCGGCGACACGCTCAAGGAGGGTGACGAAATCCTTGAGCTGGAAGTGGCGGGCGCCGCCCCGGCGGCCGCCTCATCGACCGAGCAGCCCGCCGCCGCACCCGCCGCGCCCACCGCAAAGACCGAGCCGGCCAAGGCGCCGCAGGCCGCGCCAGTGGGCGCGCCCAGCCGCGATGGCAGCAAGGTCCACGCTGGCCCCGCGGTGCGCATGGTTGCCCGTGAATTCGGCGTCGACCTCGCTCAGGTGACCGGGACCGGGCCCAAGGGACGCATCCTCAAGGAAGACGTGCAGCTGTTCGTGAAAGAGCAGCTGCAACGCAGCAAGTCTGGCGCGCCGACGGGGACAACCGGCGGCGCGGGCATCCCGCCGATTCCGGAAATCGACTTCAGCAAGTTCGGCGAAATCGAAGAAGTGGCGATGACCCGGCTGATGCAGGTCGGCGCCAGCAACCTGCACCGCAGCTGGCTGAACGTGCCCCACGTGACGCAGTTCGAGTCCGCCGACATCACCGAGGCGGAGGCCTTCCGCATCGCCCAGAAGGCCGCCGCGGAAAAGGCCGGGACCAAGCTGACCATCCTGCCGATCCTGCTCAAGGCCTGCGCCCACCTGCTGCGCGAACTGCCGGACTTCAACAGCTCGCTGGCACCCAGCGGCAAGGCGCTGATCCGCAAGCAGTACGTACACATTGGCTTTGCCGTGGACACCCCGGACGGCCTGCTGGTGCCGGTGATCCGCGACGTCGACAAAAAGGGGCTGCTGCAGCTGGCCCTCGAAGCCGCCGAACTGGCGGAGAAGGCGCGGACCAAGAAGCTCTCCGCCGATGCCATGCAGGGCGCCTGTTTCACCATTTCCAGCCTCGGGCACATCGGCGGCACCGGCTTCACGCCGATCGTCAACGCGCCGGAAGTGGCGATCCTCGGGGTGAGCAAGGCGGCGATGCAGCCGGTGTGGGACGGCAAGGTCTTCCAGCCACGGCTGATGCTGCCCTTGTCGCTGTCCTACGACCACCGGGTGATCAACGGTGCGGCAGCGGCCAGATTCACCCGGCGGCTGGGGGAAGTACTGGAGGATATCCGCAGTCTGTTGCTGTAGGCCCTGACGCAACGTAGGGCGCATAACGCCGGAGGCGTTGTCCGCCCGCGTGGCGAATAACCCGTTCCGGGTTATTCGCCCGGCGGGGCACCTGTCGGAGCAGCTGTCACCTTTCCGAAAGTCCGTATCCGGGATTTCCTCTTTCCCGTCAGGGAGGTGGGTTAAGGAGGCCTTTGCGCGGGATTTCACACAGGACTAACCATCATCTTCGGGCTGAGTCCGTGCCTCTGAATGCCCCTCACCCCAGCCCTCTCCCGGAGGGAGAGGGAGCCGTCCGTGCCGGCTGACGCCACGGTTTCATCCTGCGTCGAACGGTCCCCTCTCCCGCTTGCGGGAGAGGGTTAGGGAGAGGGGAAATCCCAGGCACGGTCTGTCAGAGAAAGACAGTTGCTTCTACCGACGCACACCGATTCGTCAGGTGTTGTAGGAGCGGACCTTGTCCGCGAAATCCTGCGCGAATGAATGGGTTGCCACCGGTCAACACCATCGTCCAGCGCCCGCGCAGGAACGAACCCGCCTCACATCCGGTCCAGCGGAATCCGCAGGTAGCGCACGCCATTGTCCTCCGCCTCCGGCAGCACACCGCCGCGCATGTTGACCTGGATCGACGGCCAGATCAGCGCCGGCGCGCTGAGCGTCGCGTCCCGCGCGTTGCGCATGCTGACGAAAGCCTCCTCGTCCACGCCTGCATGCACATGCACGTTGGCCTCGCGCTCACGTGCCACGGTCGTCTGGTACTGGTGCTCGTCACGCCCAGGCGCCAGGTAGTCGTGGCAGAGGAACAGGCGCGTCCCGTCCGGCAACGCGAACAGCCGCTGGATCGAGCGATACAACTGGCGCGCATCGCCACCGGGAAAATCGCAGCGGGCGGTGCCGTAATCGGGCATGAACAGCGTGTCGCCGACGAAAGCCGCGTCGCCGATCAGGTAGGTCATGCAGGCCGGCGTGTGGCCGGGCGTGTGCAGGGCCTGGGCCTGCAGTTCGCCGATGCGGAAGTGCTCACCGTCCTCGAACAGATGATCGAACTGGCTGCCGTCGCAGGGGAAGCGCTCTCCCAGGTTGAACAGGCCGGCGAAGGTCCGCTGGACCTGGGCAATGCTCGCGCCGATGGCCAGCTTGCCGCCCAATTCGCTCTTCAACCAGGCCGACGCCGACAGGTGATCGGCATGCAGGTGGGTCTCCAGCAGCCACTCCACCGCCAGCGCCTGCTCGCGCACGTAGTCGAGGATGCGCCGAGCACTGGCGTTGCCGATGCGACCGGCGGCGGCATCGTAATCCAGCACCGGATCGATGATCGCGCAATGACCGGTGCTGTGATCCGCCACCACGTAGCTGTAGGTGGAGGTGGCTTCATCGAAGAATGGCTGGATGCGAACGCTCATGCTGTCTCCCGGCTGTCGGCGAGCCAGGCTCGCAGGAATCGCCGATGAGTATAGAAAAGCGCGGCAGGCCGCTTCGCCGGCTTGCCACGCTCCACCACCGGCAGGAGCCGGACGTTGGTAGCACGGCATCCAGGGTAGTCGGAAAGGCTCTGCAACGGCCTTCGCGGCGATCAGCGCCCGGCATTCAGTTTCGATTCGGCAAAACCAAAGGTCGTGAAAATCACATTTAACAAACCCATACGCCGTGCGAGGCTGCTCCAATCGTCAGCCAAAACCTTCGACATGCACCTGCTCGTTTCGCCCGCACCGCTGGAACCCGTCGCCGCCCGCAAGGCCGGCAGCGTCGTCCGCCTGCCGCGCAAACATGCCCGCTGGCTCGATCTGCAACCGCTGACCCTTCCTCTCGAACTGGCCTTCTGGGCGCTCTGGCATTGCCGCCACGCGCGCCCGCCCGATAGCGCCAGCTGCTGACCGGGCACCCCGCCCGCACTCGCCCGACGGAGCTGCGCTCACTCTAGGCCGCGCGCCTTCAGAACAAGACGCAGCCCGTTGCATCGCTTGCCTGCCTTTATCCCCGTGCCTTTCGGCGCGGCCCTGGCCTGCAGGTCGTCAGCGCATCCGCGTGGATGCTAACGAGAGCCCCATGAATTTCGCCTCCGTGCAAGAAGCCCAGTATTTCCTGGCCCAGAACCCCGACATCGAGATGGTCGAGCTGTTCATCCTCGACGCCAACGGCGTGCCGCGCGGCAAGCTGCTGCACCGCGAGGAACTGCTCGCCGTGTACCAGTCGGGCCGCCCGCTGCCCAGCACCATCCTCGGCCTCACCGTGCATGGCGAGGATGTGGAGGATTCCGGACTGGTCTGGGACGTCGGCAATATCGACTGCCGCGCCTACCCGCTGGCCGGCAGCCTGGTGCGCCTGCCCTGGCGGCAGATTCCCACGGCGGCGGTGCAGGTCAGCATGCACCCCGAGGAAGGCAAGCCGGCGGACATCGCCGACCCGCGCCATGTGCTGCTCCATGTGATCGACGGCCTCAAGGCCGACGGCTACCACCCGGTGATGGCCTGCGAACTGGAGTTCTACCTGCTGGACGCCAAGCGCGACGCCAACGGCCGCCCGCAACCAGCGCTGGATGCCGACGGCGGCCGCCCGCGCGCCACCCAGGTCTATGGCCTGCGCGAGCTGGAGCAGATCGAACCCTTCCTCGCCGACCTTTATGCCGCGTGCAAGGCCCAGGGCATTCCGGCGCGCACGGCCATCTCCGAATATGCGCCGGGCCAGGTGGAAATCACCCTGGAACACGGCGACGCACTGCTCGCCATGGACCAGGCCGTGCGCTACAAGCGCCTGGTGAGGGGCGTGGCGCACAAGCACGGCATGCAGGCGTGCTTCATGGCCAAACCGTTCGACGATCTCGCCGGCACCGGCATGCACATGCATGTCTCCCTGGCCGATGCCGAGGGCAACAACCTGTTCGCCAGCGAAGACCCCGCCGGCACTCCGCTGCTGCGCCAGTCCGTGGGCGGCATGCTGAAAAGCCTGCTCGACTCGCTGCTGCTGTTCTGCCCCAACGCCAACTCGTACCGCCGCTTCCAGGCCAACAGCTACGCGCCACTGGCACCGACCTGGGGCTGCGACAACCGCACCGTGAGCCTGCGCGTGCCCGGCGGCCCGGCCAATACCCGCCACGTGGAGCACCGCATCTGTGGCGCAGACGCCAACCCCTATCTGGCCGCCGCGGCGATTCTCGCCGGCATCCATCGCGGCATCCGCGAGGAGATCGATCCGGGCGCGCCGGTGGAAGGCAACGGCTACGCCCAGGCAAAGGAACTGCTGCCCACCGACTGGCTCACCTCGCTGCGCGCACTGGAGCGCTCCAGCTGGGCGCGCGATGCGCTGGGCCACGAATTCCTCGGCGTCTACCTGAAGGTCAAGCAGGCCGAATACCGCCAGTTCATGGGCGAGGTCGGCGAGCAGGACTGGCGCTGGTATCTGACGCAGGCGTGACAGATGGGTGCCGCTCAAGAGCCCCTCTCCCCAGCCCTCTCCCTGAAGGGAGAGGGGGCCGCCCGTGCCGAGACTATTCCGGAGCTCCTGGAAACATCATGGCCACCGGCAAACGACGATTTATCGACCCGCTCCGAACAGTCCCCTCTCCCTTCAGGGAGAGGGCTAGGGAGAGGGAAAGGAACAACAAGGAAACACGAAAAATGAACGCTGCACTTAACCCCGCCACCCCCGCCCCCGAGCGCGCGAAGTCCTACTACTCCGCGAGCCTCAACGAAGAGACCAGCTACCCCACGCTGCAAGGCGAGGTGAACGTCGACATCGCCATCATCGGCGGTGGCTTCACCGGCGTCGCCACCGCCGTGGAGCTGGCCGAACGCGGCTACAAGGTGGCCATCGTCGAGACCAACAAGGTCGGCTGGGGCGCCAGCGGGCGCAACGGCGGCCAGGTCACCGGCAGCCTCTCCGGCGACTCCGCCATGGAGAAGCAGATGCGCCAGTGGCTGGGCGACGACGTCGAAGATTTCATCTGGCACCTGCGCTGGCGCGGCCACGAGATCATCAAGAGCCGCGTGGAGAAATACGGCATCCAGTGCGACCTGAAGTTCGGTCACCTGCACGCGGCCATGAAGCAGTCGCACATGGACGAGCTGAAAGCCACTTTCGATGATGCCAAGCGCCGCGGCATGGGCGACGAGATCAGCCTGCTGGACGGCGCCGGCGTGCGCGCGCACCTGGAGAGCGATCTCTACTGCGGCGCCATCAAGAACACCCGCAACATGCACCTGCACCCGCTCAACCTGTGCATCGGCGAGGCCAAGGCCGCCGCCAGCCTGGGCGCGCTGATCTTCGAGCACTCCGAGGTACTGGACATCATCCACGGCCCGCGCCCGGCAGTGGTCACCTCGGGCGGGCGGATCAATGCAGCGCAAGTGATGCTGGCTGGCGACGTCTACCACAAGCTCGAACGCAAGCAGCTCAAGGGCATGATCTTCCCGGCCATGGGCGGCATCGTCACCACCAAGCCGCTGGGCGAGCTGGCCAAGCGCATCAACCCGCAGGACCTGGCGGTCTACGACTGCCGCTTCGTGCTCGACTACTACCGCATGACCGGCGACGGCCGCCTGCTGTTCGGCGGCGGCGCCAACTACTCGGGCCGCGACTCGCGCGACATCGCCGGCGAGCTGCGCCCGTGCATCGAGCGCACCTTCCCGGCGCTCAAGGGCGTGGACATCGAGTTCCAGTGGAGCTGCGCCATGGGCATCGTGATGAACCGCATCCCGCAGCTGGGCAAGCTGTCGGAGAACGTCTGGTACTGCCAGGGCTACTCCGGCCACGGCGTGGCGACCACCCACATCATGGGCGAGATCATGGCCACCGCGATGACCGGCGACCTGGAGAAGTTCGACACCTTCGCCCAGTGCAAGCACATCCGCGTGCCCATGGGCGACGTGTTCGGCAACCCGATGCTGGCGGCGGGCATGTGGTACTACCAGATGATGGAGAAGCTGCGCTGACAGGCAGCTGCAGACCGACCTGCAGGAGCGCACCCTCGGGGCGCTCCTGCGAATCTGCACCGGCATTTCCGGCTGGGTAGGAGCAACTTCATGCCTCGGATTTCCCCTCTCCCTTCAGAGAGAGGGTTAGGGAGAGGGCAGTCCCCGCGAAGAACTTTACGTAGGAGCGGACTCTGTCCGCGATGCTCTTGCTTGTAGTTGGGTGTTTCAGCGTCGCTTCGGCGTGCGCGCGGGCCTCGTGTTTCGCCCCCTCGGGCGAGTTACTTCTTTCAAACGCCAAAGAAGTAACCAAGAAGGCTTGCCCCAGCCATCCGGCTTTTCGCTTCGCGAGAAGTACCCTCGGTTCCTCGGAGTTTCAGGGGGCCGCCGCGAAGAGCCATCCATGGCCAGTCGCGGCTTGCGCGGCATCCATGCCGCTCTCCCCCTGAAACTCCGATCACCTTCGGCCTCCTGAAAGGGGCACTTCGGCGCGTGCGGATGTTTCGCTGGAAGACTTCAAAGCCAGAGCCAGAGCCAGAACGTAGGGCGCATAACCCGGCACGGGTTATCCGCCGTTTCCCTCCCGGCGGATAACGCTGGCGCGTTATGCACCCTACGAGGTCAAGACTTTCCCGGTGGCGTAGGAGCGGACCTTGTCCGCGAAATCCTTCGCGGCAGAATTCAATCTTCCCAGGTAACACCGATGTACAGCGCCCGATTGTAGGAGCGAGCTTGCTCGCGAACCGCACTCTGCCGGCACTCCCGATGAACGCTTGGGTCTTGCGGCACCCATCGATTCCCGCGTGAGGGCAGCATGGGTATCGCAAGCTCCACCCATCCTACGTTCGTGCACCGGCGAGATATCGATGCGGGTTGGAGCTCTGATCGCGGACGGAGTCCGCTGCTACGAAGAACCTGCTGCGCCAATCTGGCTCTGAATCTGTCCTTGGCCTTGGCTTTAAAAAGTCTTCCAGAGAAACATCCGCGCACTCCGAACGCCCCATTCAGGAGGCCTCGTTGAAACGGCGCGGGAAACCCGGAGCGAGGCAGACACATCGCGGACAGAGTCCGCTCCTACGCAGGCGCCGACGCCGGCGTTCTGCAGACCGTAGGGCGCATAAGCCGAAACAGGTTATCCGCCGACACTTCAACGGCGGATAACGCTGGCGCGTTATTCGCCCTACTAGCTGGCGCGTCATCACCCCACGAGCTGGCTTTCAAGCCATTGGTGGGCTCCCATGTGGTTCGCGAGCAAGCTCGCTCCTACAGGCCAGCCGCAGCGCCACGACGAAACGCCCCGAAACACCCACCCTCTCCGCCCGTACCCGCAGCCACTCGACACCACAGCCGCGCTCAGGGATAAAGGCTCCTCCTCGCCCTGGGAGTGAGCCATGCGTTTCCCCTCGATGACCGCCCTGCGCGTGCTGGACGCCGTTGCCCGCCTGGGCAGCCTGTCCGGTGCGGCCAGCGAGCTGAGCCTGACCCGCAGTGCCGTCAGCCACCAGCTGCACAGCCTGGAAGACTGCCTGGGCATCCCGCTCACCGAGCGGGTCGGTCGCGGCATCGCGCTGACCTACCACGGCGAATGCTTCGCCCGCGAGACCCAGCGCGCCCTGGCGATCCTCAACGAGGCGCGGCGCTTCGCCAATGCCGAGGAAGTCTCCGGCCGCCTGTGCGTGAGCTGCACGCCGGGCTTCGCCACCTACTGGCTGTGCCACCAGATCGGCAAGTTCCAGCGCGCCCACCCGCAGGTGGAGCTGAACCTGGTCTCGCCACGGGTACCGGACGACGTCAGCGACCGCGACGTCGACCTGTTCATCGCCTACGGCGTGGGCGACTGGACCGACCTGCACGTCGACCTGATCGCCACCCTGGACACCTTCCCGGTCTGTAGCCCGTCGCTGATCAACTCGGTGGGCGGCCTCGACTCGCCGGAGGACCTCGCCAGCCTGCCGTTCCTGCACATGGTCGATCACTCCGACTGGCTGCTGTGGACGGCCGCCGCCGGGGTGAAGAACCTCAACGTGCGCAACGGCATCGTCTTCTCCGACGCGCACCTGGTGCAGTCGGCGGCCATCGCCGGGCAAGGCGTGGCCATGGGCGATGCGCTGGTCAGCGGCGACGCCATGGCCAAGGGGCAGTTGGTGCGGCTGTTCAACGTCGCCATCGAACCGCCCAACCGCTACTACTTCGTTACCGACCCGGCCAAGTCCGAACGCCCCGACGTACGGGCCTTCAAGGCCTGGATGAAGGCCGAGCTGCGGATGTCCGAGCAGTTCCGCCAGAATGCACGCCACGCACTGATTGGTGAGTGAATTCGAACAATGAGGGCGAAAAAACGCGATTGAAGCGGAGAGAGATTTGACAATACTGCGTTAAAAAAAGGCCGCTGATTTTTACCCCGATCCTCACCCGGCGGCCGCTCGAACAAGAACAAGAAATCGAGGTAAGTGCAGTGGAGCGACAGCCCCAACTACGTGCCATCGGCATCGGCAAGAGCTACGGCAGTTTCAACGCGCTGGACAATGTGTCCATCGACATCCAGCAGGGCGAGTTCCTCACCCTTCTCGGCCCTTCGGGCTCCGGCAAGACCACCTTCCTGATGATCCTCGCCGGCTTCCAGGACCCATCCCGCGGCAAGCTCGAAGAGGGCGGCGCCGACATCACCAAACGCCCCGCCGAGAAGCGCAACTTCGGCATGGTGTTCCAGGGCTACGCCCTGTTCCCGCACATGAGCATCGAGGACAACGTCGCCTTCCCGCTGAAGATCCGTGGCGTGAAGGCCGAGGAGCGCAACCGCCGCGTGCGCCACATGCTCGATGTGGTCGGCCTCGGCGAGCACCTGGGCAAACGCCCCGGCGAGCTCTCCGGCGGCCAGCAGCAACGCGTGGCCATCGCCCGAGCGCTGGTGTTCGAGCCGGACATGCTGCTGCTCGACGAACCCCTCTCGGCGCTGGACAAGAACCTGCGCGAGCAGCTGCAGGCGGAACTGCAGCGCATCCACCGCCAGGTCGGCACCACCTTCGTCTTCGTCACCCACGACCAGAACGAAGCCCTCGCCCTGTCCACCCGCATCGCCATCTTCAACCGCGGCCAACTGGCCCAGGTGGACGATCCGCAGACCATCTACAACCAGCCCAGCAACCGCTTCGTCGCCGAATTCCTCGGCAAGATGAACCTGTTCCCGCTGAGCCAGGTGGGCCGTGCCGGCGAGCTGGCCTGCGGGCGCTTCGGCGAGGCCGAGCTGCGCGCCAGCTACTCCAACGCCATGCAGGCCGAAGCGCCGCTGCTGGCGGTGCGCCCGGAACACATGCAGCTGCACAGCGCCCCGCCGCAGGTGAGCGGCCACAACGTGGTGCAGGCCGTACTCACCGCCAAGACCTACCAGGGCGCCAGCACCGAGCTGTGCCTGGGCGCCGGCAGCGAGGGCAAGCAGCCGATGAGCCTGGCCGTGCACGCCGACCACCAGGCCTCGCGCCTGGAGCAGGGCGCCAAGGTCTGGCTGAGCTGGCCCATCGAAAAAAGCCTGCTGATCGCCTGAGTCGCCGAACGCGTTCGTCCCTTTTTTGCTTTCCCACCTGATCGGGAGCTGCCTCCATGTTCAATCTGCACCAGCAAGACTGCATCGAAACCCTCATCGAAAAAGCCCGCCGCGGGCAGATCGACCGCCGCACCTTCCTCAAGGGCATGGGCCTGATGGCCGCCCTGCCGCTGGCGCTGCGCAACGGCGTGAGCTTCGCCGCCGGCGATAAACCGCTGGTGGTGGTGAACTGGGGTGGCGATGCGATCAAGGCGTTCGGCAAGGCCTGGACCGAGGGCTTCAGCAAGGCCACCGGCATCCCGGTGAAGATCGACGGCAGCGGCCCCACCGAGGGCGCCATCCGCACCCAGCTGTCCAGCGGCCGGGTGAGCTGGGACGTGGTCGACGCGGAAAGCTCGATCCTGCAGAACCTGGGCAAGGAAGGCCTGGTGCAGCCCATCGACTACAACGTCGTGTCGAAAGACAAAGTGCTGCCCGGCTTCGCCTACGAATACGGCATCGCCGACTACATGCTCAGCTACGTGATCGCCTATGACAGCGAGCGCTTCGGCGACAAGGCGCCCAAGACCTGGGCCGACTTCTGGGACGTGAAGACCTTCCCCGGCAAGCGCACCCTCTACAAATGGATGAACGGCATGCTCGAGGCCGCGCTGCTGGCCGACGGCGTGGCGCCGGACAAGCTCTACCCGCTGGACGTGGCGCGTGCCATGAAGAAGATCGACGAGCTCAAGCCCCACGTGCTGGCCTTCTGGGGCTCGGGCGCGGAAACCCAGCAACTGCTGATCGAGGGCGAAGTGTCCATGGGGGCGATCTGGAACACCCGCGCCCAGGTGATCACCGAGGACAGCGAAGGCCGCATCAAGTGGACCTTCGACAACGCCCTGCTGGGCTGCAGCAACTGGGGCGTGCTCAAGGGCAACCCGGCCGGCACCGAGGCGGCGATGAAGTTCATCGCCTACGCCCAGGACCCGCAGTCCCAGGTCGAGCTGTTCAAGATGTTCGGCAACGGCCCGGCCAACCCCGCCGCCGCCGCACTGATCCCGGACGATCGCAAGCACCTGAACTGCACCGACCCGGCCAACCTGCCCAAGCAGGTGATGCTCAGCCACGAGTGGTACACCGACCACTACGCGGCGACCCTGGAGCAGTACCTGACCCACATTTCCAAGTGACGCGGAGCGCAGGTCATGGCCGATAACGCCCCCTCGCGGCTCAAGCTGGGCGCCCTGCTGCTGCCGCTGCCGGTGGTCCTGATCGTCTTCTACGTACTGCCCTTCCTCGGCGTGCTCGGCTGGAGCGTGACCCTGCCGGAGCCGGGGATCGAGCAGTACCAGCGGATCATCACCGACCCGGCGATCCACGACGTGCTCTGGCGGACCTTCCGCCTGTGCACCACGGTCAGCGTGATCTCCCTGCTGATCGCCTACCTGATGGCCTACTGCTGGGTCTACAGCCCGCCGTTCTGGCAGCGCGTGGTGGAAATCTGCGTGTTCATCCCGTTCTGGCTGTCGGTGCTGGTGCGCGCCTTCGGCTGGTTGATCGCCCTGCGCAGCAACGGTCTGCTCAACGAGTGGCTGCAGTACCTGGGCATCACCAGCGAGCCATTGCAGCTCACGCGAAATGAAATGGGCGTAGTGATCGGCATGGTCCACTTCATGGTGCCCTTCGCGCTGTTCCCGCTGGTGTCGACCATGCGTCGCCTCGACCCGCGCGTACTGCTGGCCGCCCGCGGCCTGGGCGCCGGGCAGATGCGCACCTTCTGGAGCATCTTCGTGCCGCAGACCATCCCCGGCATCCTCGGCGCCTTCATCATCGTCTTCGTGTTCTGCCTGGGCTTCTTCATCACCCCGGCGATCCTCGGCGGCGGGCAGACCGTGATGGTGGCCGAATACGTCTACCTGCAGATGTTCCAGACCAGCAACTGGGGCCTGGGCGCGGCGCTCTCGGTGGTGCTGCTGGCGCTGGTCAGCGGGATGATCTGGGCGCTGCTGCGCATGACCCGCGTCGACAAGCTGGTCGGCTGAGGACTCAACGATGAACGCACACGAAACCAAGGCACCGAGCCGCCTGCTGGCGACCATGGCGATGATCTTCATGGTCTTCCCGCTGCTGGCGGTGATCCCGGTGTCCTTCACCAGCAAGCGCTTCCTCTCGATGCCCAACGGCAACTGGTCGCTGCGCCACTACCAGGCGCTGCTGGACAGCCCCGAATGGCTCTCGGCGATCGGCCAGAGCCTGATGGTCGCCACCGCCACCTGCATCATCGCCACCGCCCTGGCGGTGAGCTTCAGCCTCGGCATCTGGTACCTGCGCTCGCGCATGGCGACTCTGCTGATCGGCCTGGTGCTGCTGCCCATTGCGATCCCGCCGATGATCTCGGCGATGGTCCTGTACTTCATGGAGACCAAGGTCAGCCAGTTCGCCCCCGGCCTGGGCTACGACACCCTGTTCGGCCTGACCATCGCGCACATCGTGATGGTGGTGCCCTACGGCGTGGTGACCATGCTGGTGGCGCTGAGCCAACTGGACCGGCGCATCGAACTGGCCGCGCGCAACCTTGGCGCAAGCCTGGGCCAGACCACCTTCATGGTGGTGCTGCCGAACCTCAAGCTGGGCGTGGCGAGCACGGCGCTGCTGTGTTTTGCGCTGAGCTGGGAAGAGATCGCGGTGACCCTGTTCGTCACCAGCACCGAGGTCAACACTCTGCCCAGGCAGATCTGGTCCGGCCTGCGCGACAACATCGACCCGGCCGTAGCGGCCATCTCGGTGGTGCTGATCGCCCTGACCTTCGTTGCGCTGATCGGGCGGATGATCGCCCAGCGTATCGCGGCGCGGCCGGTCGGCAGCTGACCCAGAAGACTGTCTGAAACTTCGGTGCGGCTGAATGCCCTCACCCCAGCCCTCTCCCAGAGGGAGAGGGAGCAGAGCCTGCCAGTTGTGCCATGGTCTCCCCCTGCACCGACCAGTCCCCTCTCCCTCCGGGAGAGGGTTAGGGTGAGGGGCTGCATCACAGAGGAGTATCCCATTCGGTAGGAGCGGACTCCGTTCGCGATCGCGCACCGGCCACTCCCGGCAAGAATGGAGCGGAGCCAAGACATCGCGGACAGAGTCCGCTCCTACGCACATTCCGATATCGGCAGGACGATCACTCCGCCTTCTTGCGAATCCAGTAAAGGTAGGTCCCCGCCTCTTCCTGCTGTTCCACCAGCTCGTGGCCGAGGAAGACGCAGAACTTGGGGATGTCGCGGCGGGTGGAAGGGTCGGTGGCGATCACCTTGAGCAGGCCGCCGGCCGGCAGGTCGCGGACCTTGTTGTGCAGCATCATGACCGGCTCGGGGCAGTTGAGGCCGGTGGCGTCGAGAATCGCATCGACAGGCTGGGACATCACGTCACTCCAGAAAAACCAATGGCGTATTCTCGCGCAAAGCGCACCGCGCGGTCACCCCGCGTCCGTCCGGGTCACCGAACCTTGGTTGGGGGTGGGCGCTGCAGGCGCCGGGCATGCTGGCGCACTTGCCTGCCTCAGATGGAATGACGATGCGCGCCCTACTCTGCCTGTGCCTCGTGCTGCTCACCGGCTGCGCCGCCCGCGACCAGGTCCCCGACTTCAAGGCGACCCAGGGCCAGGACCTGCCGGCCACCTGGTTCGAAGCCGTCATCACCGCTCGCGACGGCACCAAGCTCTCCGCCACCGTGTTCCAACCCGCGCTGAAAGCCGGCGAAACCGCGCCGCTGATCGTCCACACCCACGGCTGGGGCGGCTGGCGGGTCACCGGGCCGGACGGCTACTACGGCAGGAACATGATGTCCGGCCGCGCCGCCTTGCGCGCCTGGAAGGCGGGGTTCTGGGTGGTCAGCTACGACCAGCGCGGCTGGGGCGGCAGCGACGGGCGCATCGAGATGATGAACCCGCAGTTCGAGGTGCAGGACGCCAGCGCGGTGATCGGCTGGGCGGCCACCCACCTCGCGCGGCTGGACATGGACGGTCCGAACGATCCGCGCGTCGGCATGCTCGGCGAGAGCTACGGCGGCGCCGTGCAACTGCTGGCCTCGGCGGACGACCCGCGCATCGACGCCATCGTGCCCATCGCCACCTGGTACGACCTGGCCGACGCCCTGGCGCCGGACGGCCAGCTGAAGATCGGCTGGGGCGGCGTGCTGGTCAGCCTGGGGCTGGCCACCGGCTACGACCTGGGCAAGTTCGTCCAGGCCGATTACCTGCACACCACCGGCGGGCGCATGGCCGCGCCGGTACAGGCCGAACTGCACGCCAACAGCCTGGCCAGCTATTGCGCGGCCGGCCGCCTGCCCCACGCCGACGCCCTGCTGATCCAGGGCCTGCGCGACACGCTGTTCCCGCTGGACCAGGGCCTGCAGATCCGCCAGTGTCTGAAACAGGGCCCGGCCGACGTGCGCCTGCTGGGCATGCAGGGCGGGCATATATTGCCGCCGCCCATGCAGGCCTGGAGCGGGCTGCCACCGTTCAACAATGAGCCGGTGATCCACTGTGGATCGCGGGCGATCAACCTCTACACCGGCATCATCGCCTGGTACGAGGAGAAGCTGCGCAAGCGCCCTGGCGCCGCCGACGGCGTGCCGGACCTGTGCATCAGCCTGGATCTCGACCAGGGCGTGGCGCTGGACGACCTGCCACCGCCAGGCCCCACCGTGGCGCTACCGACGACGACCCTCCGCCCGGCAGTCAGCGGCCTGCTGCAACCGTCCCGCTTCATTGCGCTACAGCGCGTCAGCGAGCACAGCGCCCTGCTGGGCAGTGCCAAAGTACGCCTGGATCAACCCCTGACCGAACGCCCCGACGCCCAGGTGTTCGCCGCCCTGGCGATCCGTAGCGCCGACGGCCGCACCCGGCGCCTGGACGAACAGGTGAAGCCGCTGGCAAACCACGGTGCCACGCGACTGAGCGCGGTCAGCGCCAGCCTGGTGCCGGGGGATGAGATTGGCTTGCTGGTGAGTGGATTCAGCGACCAATACCTGTTCAACAGCTCCTGGCGGTTTGCGCCGGTGACGTTGCAGGGTGCAGTGCAACTGCCCAGCCTCTTACCGTTGCAGCCGCGCGTCGCCGCGAACCGTTGACTGCTCTGCCGTGCGGTTCGCGAGCAAGCTCGCTCCTACGAAAAGCGCGCCCGTTCGCTCTTCGTAGGAGCGGAGCCTCTCCGCACCTACCCGTGCAACCCGAGCATGGCGTTCATTCAGCGCGGCGCCCGGCCAGACTGCAGGAGCGAGCTTGCTCGCGAACAGAATCGGCTCCGAAGCCGGCAATCAGCGCAACGGCCTCACCGGCGCCTCATCCAGCTGCGCCAGCAGCATCGGCTGGCCATCGCCCTCCGCCGGCAGCAATGCCCATTGCTCCTTGCTGCCAAGCCGGCGATAGCTCTGCTTCACCTGGCTGCCCAGCGGCAGCGGCGCCTTGAAGTGGGCATCCAGGCGCACGTTCTCGGCCAGGCGGCGGCCGGTCAGGCTGCGCGCCAGGCCCCACATACCATGGGCGAAGGGTTTGCCGAAGCCGTAGTGCGAGGCCATCAGCCGCGACAGGTGCAGCGGGTTGAAGTCGCCGCTCAGCCCGGCATAGCGCCAGCCGACGATCTTCGGCACGCGCCACTGCACGCCGGAATGCACCGGCGCTTCCAGGGTGTGCCACTGGGCACGCTCGGGCAGCGGGTCGGCCTCGGTTCCGGAGTCGAGAAAATCGCCGCGGCGCAGGTAGGTGGTGATCGACTGCCAGTAGAGCATGTCGTGGTGCCAGGCCTCGGTCACCACGTCCACCTCCAGCCCCAGCGCGCTGCGCCGGCTGGTCAGGATGCGGCAATCGAACTGCAGCGGCTCGTGCTCGTCGAGCATGCGGTAGCGCTGGATATGGCTGCGCAGGTGGATCAGCCCGACCACCGACAGAGGCATGCGCGAGCGACTGAGCAGGCGCAGGTGCAGCGGCAGGCTGATCACCTGCGGGTAGAGCAGCGGCACGCCCAGCGCCGGATCGAGGCCGAAGTGCTGGCGGTAGGCGCGCAGGTGGCGCAGGTCGAACTTCAGGGTCCGGCTGTCCATTGCCAGGTAAGGCACGCGCTCGCCCTGGCCGAGGCCACGGCGCGGCAGCAGCATGCGGCTGTAACTGCCCAGCAGGGAGGGCAACTTTCGCTTCACGAAGGTCTCCGGAAGATCTCGCGCCGCACAGCATGGGCAAAGCCGGGCGGCACGACAAGTCACCGAAGGTCGGGTGGCGCTGCCAGACGCTTCCGAGTCGTCAGCGCTCGCCTTTCTCCAGGCGCCGCAGGTGGCAGGTCACTTCCTCGCGGTCGTGGTAGAGCTGCTTGCAGCCGATCTGCACCTTCAGCCCGCGCTCGCGGAATGCCTCTTCCAGACGATCGAGGATGCGTCGCACCTCGGCGTAGCGCTGCTTCATCGGCAGCTTGAGGTTGACGATGGCCTCGCGGCACAGCCCCTCGCCGATCCAGGTTTCGATCATGGCGCCGGTGCGCGCCGGCTTCTCGACGATGTCACAGACCATCCAGTCCATGCGCTGGCGCGGGCGGAAGGCGTAGCCGTCGACGCGCTGGTGCTCGACCAGCCCGGAATACATCAGGTTCTCCGCCATCGGCCCGTTGTCCACGGCGACCACGCGCATCTCACGGTTCACCAGTTGCCAGGTCCAGCCGCCGGGAGAAGCGCCCAGGTCTACGGCGAGCATGTCCGGCGCCAGCCGGCGGTCCCAGTCGGCGCGCGGGATGAAATGGTGCCAGGCCTCTTCCAGCTTCAGCGTCGAGCGGCTGGGCGCCTCGCGGGGGAACTTCAGGCGCGGGATGCCCATCGGCCACATGGCGCAGTTGCGCGACTCGGCCAGGCCGATGAAGGCCTCGCGGCCGGAGCGGAAGGTCAGCAGCAGCCGCGGCAGGCTGGGGTCTTCGACCAGCTTGCCGGCTTTCACCAGCGCAGCGCGCAGGGGCTTCTCGAACTTGCGGCAGAAGGTCGAAAGCTCCTTGCCGTCGTTGGTGTCGAACACCTCCAGCCAGAGGCTGCCGCACGGCGGAAAGTCGGCCAGCGCTTCGAGGATCGCGCCGATACGGTCGGTTTCCGGCAACGCGGTGAAGCCTGCACCACGCGCCCACTGACGCGGGAAGATCAGCTCGGAGAAGCGCAGCTGGCGCATCAGGCGGTCGGCGCCGTCGGCATCCGTGCAGATGAACTCGGCATAGGCAGTGGCCGGCTTGGCTCGCGCGTAGCCGGGAATGTCCAGGCGCGCGGCGTGCTCGGACAGTTCGGCGCAGACCTCGTTCTCGAAGCCCGGGCGGCAGTGCAGTAACAGGGTATTCATCGGGGTGTCTCCTCGGCCGCGCACTATAGAGATAACCCGAGAAGGTTCCTACAAATTCGCAAGAATCATCCATTGGTCGAAGGCATTTGATCTGAACCCGCCGGCAGGACGAACGGTCCAGAACAGATGGCAAGACCCCATCGGGCGGTCTAGCTTGAGTGTTCCGGCCCAGCCCGCCGGAAGACTGCCCGGTGATTGCCCTGCAGGGCGAAGATTGCCACCCGTCGCGGCCTGCCCAAATGGAGTAAGCCTGCGATGGATCAGGACGTTAGCGCCCGCCTTCGCCAAGTATCGCTAGCGCACGCCTACCCGGCGCGCTGCCGATCACGAGCAGAATCCAAGCCTGAGGAGAATGTCATGCCCGCAGTGGATAGCCTGAACAGCCTGCGCACCCTGGAGGTCGCCGGAAAGACCTATCACTATTACAGCCTGCCCGAAGCGGCGAAGAGCCTGGGGGACCTGGGCAAGCTGCCGATGTCCCTGAAAGTGTTGCTGGAAAACCTGTTGCGCTGGGAAGACGACAACACCGTCACCGGCGACGATCTCAAGGCCCTGGCCGGCTGGCTGAAGACCCGCAGCTCCGAGCGGGAGATCCAGTACCGCCCCGCCCGTGTGCTGATGCAGGACTTCACCGGCGTGCCGGCGGTGGTCGACCTGGCCGCCATGCGCGACGCCATGGCCAAGGCCGGCGGCGACCCGCAGAAGATCAACCCGCTGTCGCCGGTCGACCTGGTCATCGACCACTCGGTGATGGTGGACCGGTTCGCCAGCCAGTCGGCCTTCGCCCAGAACGTCGAGATAGAGATGGAGCGCAACGGCGAACGCTACGCCTTCCTGCGCTGGGGCCAGAACGCCTTCGACAACTTCCGCGTGGTGCCGCCGGGCACCGGCATCTGCCACCAGGTCAACCTGGAGTACCTGGGGCGCACGGTGTGGACCAAGGACGAGGACGGCCGCACCTACGCCTTCCCTGACACCCTGGTGGGCACCGATTCGCACACCACCATGATCAACGGCCTGGGCGTGCTCGGCTGGGGCGTGGGCGGCATCGAGGCGGAAGCGGCCATGCTCGGCCAGCCGGTGTCGATGCTGATTCCCGAGGTGATCGGCTTCAAGCTCACCGGCAAGCTGAAGGAAGGCATCACCGCCACCGACCTGGTGCTGACCGTCACCCAGATGCTGCGCAAGAAGGGCGTGGTAGGGAAATTCGTCGAATTCTACGGCGACGGCCTCGCCGACCTGCCCCTGGCGGACCGCGCCACCATCGCCAACATGGCCCCGGAATACGGCGCCACCTGCGGCTTCTTCCCGGTGGACGAGATCACCCTGGGCTACCTGCGCCTGTCCGGCCGCCCGGAGGATGCGGTGAAACTGGTGGAGGCCTACAGCAAGGCCCAGGGCCTGTGGCGCGAAAAAGGCCACGAGCCGGTGTTCACCGATTCCCTGCAGCTGGACATGGGCGAAGTGGAAGCCAGCCTCGCCGGGCCCAAGCGCCCGCAGGACCGCGTGGCGCTGGGTCATGTCAGCGAGGCCTTCGATGACTTCCTCGGCCTGCAGATCAAACCCGCCTCTACCGAGGAAGGCCGCCTGCTCAGCGAAGGGGGCGGTGGCGCCGCGGTCGGCGCTTCCGCGGCCAAGGGCGAAGCCGATTACCAGCACGAGGGCCAGACCCACCGGCTGAAGAATGGCGCCGTGGTCATTGCCGCCATCACCTCCTGCACCAATACCTCCAACCCCAGCGTGATGATGGCCGCCGGCCTGCTGGCCAAGAAGGCGCTGGAGAAGGGCCTGCAGCGCAAGCCCTGGGTGAAGAGCTCGCTGGCCCCCGGCTCCAAGGTGGTTACCGACTACTTCAAGGCCGCCGGCCTGACCCGCTACCTGGACGAACTGGGCTTCGACCTGGTCGGTTACGGCTGCACCACCTGCATCGGCAACTCCGGCCCGCTGCTGGAGCCCATCGAGAAGGCCATCCAGCAGGCCGACCTGACCGTCGCCTCGGTGCTCTCCGGCAACCGCAACTTCGAAGGTCGCGTGCACCCACTGGTGAAGACCAACTGGCTGGCCTCGCCGCCACTGGTCGTCGCCTACGCCCTTGCCGGAACCGTCCGCACCGATCTGACGAAAGATCCGCTGGGTACCGGCAAGGATGGCCAGCCGGTCTATCTGAAGGACATCTGGCCGACCCAGCAGGAAATCGCCGACGCCGTACAGAAAGTCGACACGGCGATGTTCCACAAGGAATACGCCGAAGTCTTCCAGGGCGATGAGAAATGGCAGGCGATCCAGGTGTCGGACGGCAAGACCTACACCTGGCAGGACGATTCCACCTACATCCAGCATCCGCCGTTCTTCGAGCACATCGCCGAGGCACCGCCGAAAGTCGCCGACATCCAGGGCGCCAGCATCCTTGCGGTACTGGGCGACTCGGTGACCACCGACCACATCTCCCCCGCCGGCAACATCAAGAAGGACAGCCCGGCCGGGCGCTACCTCAGCGAGCACGGCGTAGCCTACGCCGACTTCAACTCCTACGGCTCGCGCCGTGGGAACCATGAGGTGATGATGCGCGGCACCTTCGCCAACATCCGCATCAAGAACGAGATGCTTGGCGGCGAGGAAGGCGGCAACACGCTTTACGTGCCCAAGGGCGAGAAGCTGGCGATCTACGACGCCGCCATGCGCTACCAGCAGGACGGCACGCCGCTGGTCATCGTCGCCGGCAAGGAATACGGCACCGGCTCGTCCCGCGACTGGGCGGCCAAGGGCACCAACCTGCTGGGCGTGAAGGCGGTGATCGCCGAGAGTTTCGAGCGTATCCACCGTTCCAACCTGGTGGGCATGGGCGTGCTGCCGCTGCAGTTCAAGGACGGCCAGGACCGCAAGGCGCTGAAGCTGACTGGCAAGGAGGTGCTGAGCATCAGCGGCCTGTCCGGCGAGCTGAAACCGCACATGAACCTCAAGGTCGCAGTGAAGCGCGAGGACGGTAGCCAGGACAGCTTCGAAGTCCTCTGCCGCATCGATACGCAGAACGAAGTCGAGTACTTCAAGGCCGGCGGCATCCTCCATTACGTGCTGCGCAGCCTGATCTAAAGCGGTGCGGCGGCCTGCAACGGGCCGCCGCCCTCCTTCTCCGGTTTCATTTCCGTGACCGATGGCGATACGCTATCGTCATTCTCCCGGCGTCACTCTTCTGACATTTTTCTGTGATTGCCATCAAATTTCCGATCTGGCGGCCGATAAGCTGGACAGACGTGCCAATTCGCCTTTTTTCCGAGATGCCAGCCTGATGCGCAACAACCAGCCGATCACCCAGCGTGAACGCACCTTCCCCGCCGAACAGCGGCTGATCTCCACCACCAATGAGCGTGGGGTGATCAGCTACGTCAACGAAGCCTTCACCGCCATCAGCGGCTTCTCCCGCGAGGAACTGGTCGGCGCGGCGCACAACCTGGTGCGCCACCCGGACGTGCCCTCGGCGGTGTTCGCGCACATGTGGACGACCCTGAAGAAAGGCCGCCCGTGGATGGGCATCGTCAAGAACCGCTGCAAGAACGGCGACCACTACTGGGTCAGCGCCTACGTCACGCCCATCTATGAACGCAACGAAATCGTCGGCTACGAATCGGTACGGGTGAAGCCCACCGCCGAGCAGGTGCGCCGCGCCGAAGCGCTGTACGCACGGATCAACGCCGGCAAGCCGGCTGTTCCCGCCCGCGACCGCTGGCTGCCGGTGCTGCTGGACTGGCTGCCGTTCATCCTGATCGGCCAGATCGGCTTCCTCATCGGCGTGTGGCTCAATTCGCACTGGGGCTTCGCACTCGCCGCCCTGCTCTCCATCCCCCTGGGCCTCGCCGGCCTGGGCTGGCAGCAGCGAGGACTGAAGCGCCTGCTGCGCCTGGCCGAGCAGACCACCTCCGACCCGCTGATCGCACAGATGTACACCGACAGCCGTGGCGCCCAGGCACGCCTGGAAATGTCCATTCTCAGCCAGGAAGCACGGCTGAAGACCTGCCTGACCCGTCTGCAGGACACCGCCGAAACCCTCACCGAACAGGCCCGCGAAGCCGACTCGCTGGCCCACCACAGCTCCGCCGGGCTGGACCGCCAGCGTCAGGAAACCGAGCAGGTGGCCACCGCCGTCAACCAGATGGCTGCCACCACCCAGGAAGTGGCCGACAACGTGCAGCGCACCGCCGACGCCACCCGCCAGGCCAACGACCTGACCACCGAGGGCCGGCAGATCGCCGCCGAGACCCGCGAAGCCATGCAGCGCCTGTCCAGCTCGGTGGGCGAGACCGGTGAAGCGGTCAGCCAACTGGCCCGCGACAGCGAGCAGATCGGCGGCGTGGTGGATGTGATCAAGGGCATCGCCGACCAGACCAACCTGCTGGCGCTCAACGCCGCCATCGAGGCGGCACGGGCGGGCGAGATGGGTCGCGGCTTTGCCGTGGTGGCCGACGAGGTTCGCCAGCTGGCCCAGCGCACCACCGAGTCCACCGGGCAGATCCACCAGCTCATCGCCAACCTGCAGAACACCGCCACCGAGGCGGTGCGCGCCATGGAGTCCGGCCGCCGTCAGGCCGACGAAGGCGTGGATCGCGTACTGCAGGCGGACAACGCCCTGGTGGGCATCAGCGACGCGGTGGCCAACATCACCGAGATGGCCACGCAGATCGCCGCGGCGGCGGAGGAACAGAGCGCCGTGGCCGAGGAGATCAACCGCAACATCAGCACCATCGCCAACCTCGCCGACCAGACCTCCGGCGAAGCCCAGCGCACCGCCCTGCTCAGCGAAGAACTGACCCACACCGCGCAGCGCCAGTATTCGCTGGTGGAGCGGTTCAACCGCTGATTCGGATGCGCAGCACGTGGGGCGCATAACCCGGAACGGGTTATCCGCCGTAATGGCGGATAACGCCTGAGGCGTTATTCGCCCTACGCTCCTCCTGGATCGCGTGGAGCCGAATGCAGGAGCAACTGTCTTTGTTGCGGAAATCTGTGCCTGGTTCGCCCTCACCCTAACCCTCTCCCTGAAGGGAGAGGGGACCGTTCGGTGCAAGTTGAAACGATGGCGTCAGCCGGCACAGACAGCTCCCTCTCCCTTTGGAGCGGGGCGCGCAGCCAGGGCGGAGGGAGAGGGAGCGCCCCGGCACGGTATTCAGCGCGTAGGGCGCATAACCCGGAACGGGTTATCCGCCGCAATGGCGGATAACGCCTGGGGCGTTATTCGCCCTACGCTCCTTCAATCGCTGCCCCCAGCCCCTTCCCGGAAGGAAGGGGGGCGTACGAAGCCATCGGCAAAGTACGGCCCCGATCTGGAAAGCCATTAACCAGACCGGGGCTGCGTGCCTGTGCCCCATCACGCCCCGAACCATCCCCCGCTCCCTTCCGGCAAGGGGCTGAGAGCCATCCGCGGACTATCCGGCCGCGACGGCCTGGATCAACGGGCTACTTGAAATCCCACTGCATCTGCGCCGGGATGCTGACATCCCGCGAGGACTGCACGCACACGTCCAGGTAATCGGTGAAGCGCGGCGGCGCGGCGATGCCCTCGTCGAGCAGACGCTGGTTGCAGAACAGGTAGTTGAGGTCGGCGAAGCCGCTGTACAGGCGCAGCGCCCGCAGCACCAGGCGCGGGTTGGCCTTGCCGATGCGGCTCTCGAAACTACCGGCCAGCTCGCGCAGGTCCTCGCTGCTGACCTTGCGGTAGCGCTCGCCCACCGGTTCCTCGCCACGGGCGTCGGCGTAGGCGCGGTCGATCTCACCGAAGGTGCACGCGGAGCCGTGGCCGGCGGAGATGTGGTAGAGGCTGTGGCCCAGCGTCGGTTTGAGTGCCAGGGCCACCAGCGCTTCGGCGCAGTAGTCCACCGGGATCACGTCGATCTGCTCGTCCAGGCCGCAGGTGAAGCTTTCCAGCGCAAAGCCCATGCGGAACACCCAGAAGATGCTGCCCGATGCCTGGCAGCCCAGTTCGCTGTGCCCGACCACAATGGACGGACGCGCCACCACCAGTGGCAGGGTCGGCAACTCTTCGCGCATGCGCCGTTCGATCTCGGCCTTGGAGGCGGTGTAGTCCACCAATTGCTCTTCGCTGTCCGGGAAGTCCCACGACTCGCGCACCGGCGACTCGCGCTGCGGACCGCAGCACATGGCCGTGCCCACATGGAGGAAACGCTTGAGGTTGCGCGACTGGCTGAGCAGTCGGGCGAAGGCGAAGGTGCCCTCGACGTTCACCGGCCAGATGCTCGGGTTCTTCGAGAAGGAGGCGACGGCGGCGCAGTTGATCACCTGCTCCACGCGCATCAGGCGGGCGCGCTCGCCCTGCATCCAGGCGGTGTCGAGCAGATCGCCGCAGACAATCTGGCTGTCCTGAAGGGCTTCCAGCGCCGTCTCCTGCACGTCGTGCAGGCGCAGGTTGTCGCGTAGGCGCTCCAGGCCCTGGGCGGGGGATTCCGCGCGCACCAGGAACAGCAGCGCCGCCGTATGCCCGTCGGCGATCAGGTGAGCGGCCACGGCGCCGCCGAGGAATCCGGTGGCGCCAGTCAGCAGCAGGCTGTGCGCGGCGCCGGGGGAAAAGCGAGAGGGTTGGGTGGCAATGCGTACAGCGTAATCGGGATTCATGGCAGCGTTCGGCCTGTCTTCGGGAAGCGGGGCGTCGACTGCGGGGAGTCGACGCCGGCGAAGATAGGCGGGCCAGCATTAAGGACCGATTAGGACAATAGGAAAGCTTCGATCCTCGCAGAGGCATTTTCCAGGTGTTGCTGGTGAGTCAGCCCCGATGCCTTCAGCGGCTTGAGATCGTGATCGGCGGCGACCAACCAGTGCAGTTGGATCGCGGAGGACAATTTGTAGCCATCTACCGTCGGCCGATCCCCCAGTGCATCACGCTCACCCTGAACGATCAGGGTCGGCGTCTTCAGCTCGGCGAGGTGGGCCACCCGCGGTTTCTCCGGCTTGCCGGCGGCGTAGAACGGATAGCCCAGGCACACCAGCGCGTCGGCGCCCAGCTCGTCCGCCAGCAAACTGGCCATGCGCCCGCCCATGGACTTGCCACCGATGGCCAGCTTGCCCGGCACCTCCGCGCGAATCTGCACATAGACCTGTCGCCAGCATTCCAGCAGCTGCTTCTGCGGATTGGGCGGCCGGCGCTTTCCGTCCGCGCGGCGCATAGCCATATAGGGGAACTCGAAACGCACCACCGAGATACCTCGTTCGGCCAGGCGCGCGGCCATGTCGTCCATGAATGGACTGTCCATCGGCGCGCCCGCGCCATGCGCCAGGACCAGCGTCGCCGACACCTCGCCCAGGGCCGGGTTCCGCAGCAGCGACAAAGCACCGCAGGCGCCCGCGACAGGGGTCTCAGGTGGCAATTGATCCGAATCAATATTCCGCGAGGGGCCTTTATCCATCCTTCACTCCGCTAATTCCGAATTAGTACCTATCCCAAGGGGGAGGGGCGGCATACGCCGTAAGCCGTAAAAAACCTGCCGGGATGGGCATAGCCCATAACCGTGGATGGAAGCCCATAAATGAGCACAACCAATCAGACCGCTTATAACTATAAGGTGGTCCGCCAATTCGCCATTATGACAGTGGTGTGGGGGATCGTCGGCATGGCCGTCGGTGTCCTGATCGCCGCTCAACTGGTGTGGCCGGACCTTAACCTCGGCTTACCGTGGACGAGCTTCGGCCGCCTGCGTCCGCTGCATACCAACGCGGTGATCTTCGCCTTCGGCGGCTGCGCACTGTTCGCCACCAGCTACTACTCGGTGCAGCGTACCTGCCAGACCCGCCTGTTCGCAGGCCCGCTCGCTTCCTTCACCTTCTGGGGTTGGCAGCTGGTGATCCTCTGCGCCGCCATCACCCTGCCGCTGGGCATGACCTCCTCCAAGGAGTACGCCGAGCTGGAATGGCCGATCGACATCCTGATCACCATCGTCTGGGTTTCCTACGCCATCGTCTTCTTCGGCACGCTGATGAAGCGCAAGACCAAGCACATCTACGTGGGCAACTGGTTCTTCGGCGGCTTCATCCTGACCGTGGCCATCCTGCACGTGGTCAACAACCTGGAAATCCCGGTCAGCCTGACCAAGTCCTACTCGCTGTACTCGGGCGCCACCGACGCCATGATCCAGTGGTGGTACGGCCACAACGCCGTGGGCTTCTTCCTGACCGCCGGCTTCCTGGGGATGATGTACTACTTCGTACCCAAGCAGGCCGAGCGTCCGGTCTACTCCTACCGCCTGTCCATCGTGCACTTCTGGGCGCTGATCGCCGTCTACATCTGGGCCGGTCCGCACCACCTGCACTACACCGCGCTGCCCGACTGGGCGCAGTCGCTGGGCATGGTGATGTCGCTGATCCTGCTGGCGCCGAGCTGGGGCGGCATGATCAACGGCATGATGACCCTCTCGGGCGCCTGGCATAAGCTGCGCACCGACCCGATCCTGCGCTTCCTGGTGGTGTCCCTGGCCTTCTACGGCATGTCCACCTTCGAAGGCCCGATGATGGCCATCAAGACCGTCAACGCCCTCTCCCACTACACCGACTGGACCATCGGCCACGTACACGCCGGCGCCCTGGGCTGGGTTGCCATGGTCTCCATCGGCTCGCTCTACCACATGATCCCGAAAGTCTTCGGTCGCGAGCAGATGCACAGCGTGGGCCTGATCAACACCCACTTCTGGCTGGCCACCATCGGCACCGTTCTGTACATCGCCTCCATGTGGGTCAACGGCATCACCCAGGGCCTGATGTGGCGCGCCGTGAACTCCGACGGCACCCTCACCTACTCCTTCGTCGAAGCCCTGGCCGCCGGCCACCCCGGCTTCATCGTGCGGATGATCGGTGGTGCCATCTTCCTGCTGGGCATGCTGGTCATGGCCTACAACGTGTGGCGCACCGTAGCCGCCGCCAAGCCGGCTGAAATGCAAGCCGCGGCGCAGATGGCCTGAGGAGACCGACATGAAACACGAAGTACTCGAGAAAAACGTCGGCCTGCTGGCCCTGTGCATGGCCGTCGCCGTCAGCATCGGCGGCCTGACCCAGATCGTCCCGCTGTTCTTCCAGGACGTCACCAACACCCCGGTGGAAGGCATGAAGCCCTACACCGCGCTGCAACTGGAAGGCCGTGACGTGTACATCCGCGAGGGCTGCGTGGGCTGCCACTCGCAGATGATCCGTCCGTTCCGCGCCGAGACCGAGCGCTACGGCCACTACTCCGTCGCCGGCGAAAGCGTCTGGGACCACCCGTTCCTCTGGGGTTCCAAGCGTACCGGCCCGGACCTGGCCCGCGTCGGCGGCCGCTACTCGGACGACTGGCACCGCGCGCACCTGTACAACCCGCGCAACGTGGTGCCGGAATCGAAGATGCCGGCCTACCCCTGGCTGGTCGAGAACAAGCTCGACGGCAAGGACACCGCGAAGAAACTGGAAGTGATGCGTGTCATGGGCGTGCCCTACACGGACGACGACATCGCTGGCGCCAGCGATTCCGTCAAAGGCAAGACCGAAATGGACGCGGTGGTCGCGTACCTGCAGGTCCTCGGCACCTCCATCAAGAACAAGCGGTGACAGCATGGATATCGGGACCATTCGCGGCCTCGGCACCGTCATCGTGATGGTGGCCTTCGTCGGCGTACTGCTCTGGGCTTACGGCGGCAAACGCAAGGAGCGCTTCGACGAAGACGCGCTACTGCCCTTCGCGGATGACCCGGCAGCCAAGCGTCACGCTGAGCAAGAGCAAGCTTCTAGGAGCAACAACGCATGACTACCTTCTGGAGTCTGTACATCACCGTCCTCACCGTCGGTTCGCTGATCGCCCTGCTGTGGCTGGTCTTCGCCACCCGCAGCGGACAGTCCTCGAACACCACCGACCAGACCATGGGTCACGCCTTCGACGGCATCGAGGAATACGACAACCCGCTGCCCAAGTGGTGGTTCCTGCTGTTCGTCGGCACCATCGTGTTCGCTGCCGGTTACCTGGTGCTCTACCCGGGCCTGGGCAACTGGAAAGGCGTCCTGCCGGGCTACGACGGCGGCTGGACCCAGGACAAGCAGTGGGAGCGCGAAGAAGCCCTGGCCAAGGAAAAGTACGGGCCGATCTTCGCCAAATACGCCGCCATGCCGGTGGAAGAAGTGGCGAAAGACCCGCAAGCCATGAAAATGGGCGAGCGCCTCTTCGCCACCTACTGCTCGATCTGCCACGGCTCCGATGCCAAGGGCGCCGTCGGCTTCCCCAACCTGACCGACAGCGACTGGCGCTGGGGCGGCACCGCCCAGGACATCGAGACCACCATCCTCGGTGGCCGCCACGCGGCGATGCCGGCCTGGGGTGAAGTGCTGGGCGAGAAAGGCGTACAGGACGTCGCCGCCTTCGTCACCGCGCAACTGGACGGCCGCAAGCTGCCCGAAGGCGTGACCGCCGAGAACGTCGACAACGGTGGCAAGCTGTTCGCCACCACCTGCGTCGCCTGCCACGGTCCGGAAGGCAAGGGCAACCCGATCATGGGCGCCCCCGACCTGACCCACCCGGCCGCCTTCATCTACGGTTCCAGCTACGCGCAACTGCAGCAGACCATCCGCCACGGCCGCCAGGGCCAGATGCCGGCGCAGGAGCAGTACCTGGGTAAAGACAAAGTGCACATTCTTGCCGGTTACATCTACAACATCTCCGGCCAGGCGAAGTAAACTCCCGCCCCGACTCGCGCCCCTTGAAACGGGCGCGAGTTTCTTCCCCCGCATTATCGCGACGAAGTGTCGCACCCTCTCTCTCCCCTTTCTTCACACCCTCCCCGTTCGCGTCTAAGCTGGATTCCATTCGCAAACCTGCAATACGACTAACCTGACCCACTTCCCAGGTTGGTACGAGCGACCCGAAACGAGCGGCAGATCAGGGCGCAAAGCGCTCTGCAACAGGCGCCAAACCGGCTCCGCGCCAAGGGCCGGCGCGTTGCATTGGCTACCTGCTTTCTACATACTTGCCGCCGTTTTTTTGTCCATAAAATCCAAAAACCGTGGAACCTTAGAATGAGCACAGCAATCAGTCCGACTGCTTATAACTATAAGGTCGTCCGCCAGTTCGCCATCATGACGGTGGTCTGGGGGATACTTGGAATGGGGGTTGGTGTCTACATCGCCTCACAGTTGGTTTGGCCCCAGTTGAACCTGGACCTTCCCTGGACCAGTTTCGGCCGCCTCCGTCCGCTGCACACCAACCTGGTGATCTTCGCCTTCGGCGGCTGTGCTCTCTTCGCTACTTCCTACTACGTCGTACAGCGCACCTGTCAGACCCGCCTGGTCTCCGACAGCCTCGCCGCCTTCACCTTCTGGGGTTGGCAGGCAGTGATCGTGCTGGCCGGCATCACCCTGCCGCTGGGCTACACCTCCTCCAAGGAGTACGCCGAGCTGGAATGGCCGATCGACATCCTGCTGGCCATCGTCTGGGTCACCTACGCACTGGTGTTCTTCGGCACCGTGATGAAGCGCAAGACCAAGCACATCTACGTGGGCAACTGGTTCTACGGCGCGTTCATCCTCGTCACCGCCATGCTGCACATCGTCAACAGCGCGGAACTGCCGGTCAGCTGGTTCAAGTCCTACTCGGTCTACGCCGGTGCCACCGACGCGATGATCCAGTGGTGGTACGGCCACAACGCCGTGGGCTTCTTCCTGACCACCGGCTTCCTCGGCATGATGTACTACTTCGTTCCGAAGCAGGCCGAGCGTCCGATCTACTCCTATCGCCTGTCCATCGTGCACTTCTGGGCGCTGATCACCCTGTACATCTGGGCCGGTCCGCACCACCTGCACTACACCGCTCTGCCGGACTGGGCCCAGTCCCTGGGCATGGTGATGTCGCTGATCCTGCTCGCTCCGAGCTGGGGCGGCATGATCAACGGCATGATGACCCTGTCGGGCGCCTGGCATAAGCTGCGCACCGACCCGATCCTGCGCTTCCTGGTGGTGTCCCTGGCCTTCTACGGCATGTCCACCTTCGAAGGCCCGATGATGGCCATCAAGACCGTCAACTCCCTGTCGCACTACACCGACTGGACCATCGGCCACGTACACGCCGGCGCTCTGGGCTGGGTGGCGATGATCTCCATCGGCTCCCTGTACCACCTGATTCCGAAGGTCTTCGGTCGCGAGCAGATGCACAGCGTGGGCCTGATCAACGCGCACTTCTGGCTGGCTACCATCGGTACCGTGCTGTACATCGCCTCGATGTGGGTCAACGGCATCACCCAGGGCCTGATGTGGCGTGCGATCAACGCCGACGGCACCCTCACCTACTCCTTCGTGGAAGCCCTGCAGGCCAGCCACCCGGGCTTCATCGTCCGTGCATTGGGCGGCGCCTTCTTCGCCTCCGGCATGCTGCTGATGGCCTACAACACCTTCCGTACTGTGCGCGGCTTCAAACAGGCTGATGCCGATGCCGCTGCCCAGATCCCCGCTGTAGGAGCTCACTGATGAAGCACGAAGTAGTCGAGAAGAATATCGGCCTTCTGGCCTTCTTCATGGTCATTGCGGTGAGCATCGGCGGTCTAACCCAGATCGTTCCGCTGTTCTTCCAGGACGTCACCAACAAGCCGGTGGAAGGCATGAAGCCGCGCACCGCGCTGGAACTGGAAGGCCGTGACATCTACATCCGCGAAGGCTGCGTAGGCTGCCACTCGCAGATGGTCCGTCCGTTCCGCGCCGAGACCGAGCGCTACGGCCACTACTCCGTCGCCGGCGAAAGCGTCTGGGATCACCCGTTCCTGTGGGGCTCCAAGCGTACCGGTCCGGACCTGGCCCGCGTCGGCGGCCGCTACTCCGACGACTGGCACCGCGCGCACCTGTACAACCCGCGCAACGTGGTGCCGGAATCGAAGATGCCCTCCTACCCCTGGCTGGTGGAGAACAAGCTCGACGGCAAGGACACGGCGAAGAAAATGGAAGTCCTGCGGACGCTGGGCGTGCCTTACACCGACGAAGACATCGCCGGTGCCCGTGACGCCGTCAAAGGCAAGACCGAGATGGACGCTGTCGTCGCCTACCTGCAAGGCCTCGGCACCATCATCAAGAGCAAACGGTGACAGTGATGGATATCGGGACCATTCGCGGTATCGGCACTGTAGTAGTGATGGTCGCCTTCGTCGGCGTCCTGCTCTGGGCCTATGGCGGCAAACGCAAGGAGCGCTTCGACGAGGACGCCCTGCTGCCCTTCGCGGATGACCCGGTCGCCAAAAAGCACGTCGAGCAAGAGCAAGCTTCTAGGAGCAACAAAGAATGACAACCTTCTGGAGTCTGTACGTCACCGTACTTACCCTGGGCACCATCTTCGCCCTGGCGTGGCTGCTGTTCGCCACCCGTCGCGGTCAGCGCAACGAAGCCACCGATGAAACCGTCGGCCATGCCTTCGATGGCATCGAGGAATACGACAACCCGCTGCCCAAGTGGTGGTTCATGCTGTTCGTGGCCACCTTCATCTTCGCCCTCGGCTATCTGGTCCTGTACCCGGGCCTGGGCAACTGGAAGGGCCTGCTGCCGGGCTACCAGGACAAGGCCGAATTCGCCAACGGCGAACAAGGCTGGACCGGTGTGCACCAGTGGGAAAAGGAAATGGCCAAGGCCGACGAGAAGTACGGCCCGCTGTACGCCAAGTTCGGCGCCATGCCGATCGAGGACGTGGCCAAGGACGAGCAGGCCCTGAAAATGGGTAACCGCCTGTTCGCTTCCAACTGCTCGGTCTGCCATGGCTCCGACGCCAAGGGCGCCCACGGCTTCCCGAACCTGACCGACAACGACTGGCGCTGGGGCGGCGAGCCGAAGGACATCATCGCCACCATCGAAGGCGGTCGTCACGCGGCCATGCCGGCCTGGGGCGAAGTCATCGGCGACCAGGGCGTTCACGATGTGGCCGCCTTCGTCACCACCAAGCTGGACGGCCGCAAGCTGCCCGAAGGTGTGACCGACGATCAGGTAGCCAATGGCCAGAAGATCTTCGCGACCAACTGCGTGGCTTGCCACGGTGCTGAAGGCAAAGGTACTGCCGCCATGGGCGCGCCGAACCTGACCCACCCGGCCGCGTTCATCTACGGTTCGAGCTTCGCCCAGCTGCAGCAGACCATCCGCTACGGCCGCCAGGGCCAGATGCCGGCTCAGCTGGAGCGTCTGGGCAAAGACCAGGTGCACCTGCTCGCTGCCTACGTGTACAGCCTGTCCCATGGCGAAGGTGAGAAGAGCGCCGAATAAGCCTCTCTTTCCTACACCCATAGCGACACCCAGCGGCGCCGGTTTCTACACCGGCGCCGCTCTATTTCTGGGTCCATAATTCCTTGCGCGACCAACTGTCGCACGGTTGCAACACCCACCACGCCGTATCATTGTTAGGCGTGCAAGCATATTTCTGACCCTCTCGGCATGTATCGACAGGGCGCCCTCCCGCTGCCGTGGAATGCACTGATGAGCAAACAGATTCCGGTCCAGGACGTCACTCCGCCCCAAAAGGGCAAGGGTGAAAGCGTCGACCTTTATGCCTCCCGGGAAAAGATCTACACCCGAGCCTTTACCGGGTTCTTCCGCAACCTCCGCATGGCCGGGGGCGCCCTCCTCTTCCTCCTCTACTTCGGTACCGTGTGGCTGACCTGGAACGGTCGCCAGGCGGTCCTCTGGGACCTGCCCGAGCGCAAGTTCTACATCTTCGGCGCGACCTTCTGGCCGCAGGACTTCATCCTGCTCTCGGGCCTGCTGATCATCAGCGCCTTCGGCCTGTTCTTCATCACCGTATTCGCCGGCCGCGTCTGGTGCGGCTACACCTGCCCGCAGAGCGTCTGGACCTGGATCTTCATGTGGTGCGAGAAAGTCACCGAGGGTGACCGCAACCAGCGCATGAAGCTCGACAAGGCCGGCTTCAGCGGCAACAAGCTGCTGCGCAAGATCGCCAAGCACAGCCTCTGGCTGCTGATCGGCCTGGTGACCGGCCTGACCTTCGTCGGCTACTTCGCGCCGATGCGCGAGCTGCTCAGCGACCTGGTCACCGGCCAGGCCGACGGCTGGGCCTACTTCTGGGTCGGCTTCTTCACCCTCGCCACCTACGGCAACGCCGGCTGGCTGCGCGAACAGGTGTGCATCTACATGTGCCCCTACGCCCGCTTCCAGAGCGTGATGTTCGACAAGGACACCCTGATCGTCTCCTACGACCCGCGGCGCGGCGAGAAGCGCGGCCCGCGCAAGAAGACTGTCGACTACAAGGCCCAGGGCCTGGGCGACTGCATCGACTGCACCATGTGCGTACAGGTCTGCCCGACCGGCATCGACATCCGCGACGGTCTGCAGATCGAGTGCATCGGCTGCGCCGCGTGCATCGACGCCTGCGACAGCATCATGGACAAGATGAACTACCCGCGCGGCCTGATCAGCTACACCACCGAACACAACCTGTCCGGGCAGAAGACCCATCTGGTGCGCCCGCGCCTGATCGGCTACGCCATCGCCCTGTGCGTCATGATCGGCCTGCTGATCACCGCCGTGGTCATCCGCCCGCTGGTGGGCTTCGACGTCAGCAAGGACCGCGTGCTCTACCGCGAGAACGCCGAAGGCCGGATCGAGAACGTGTACAGCCTGAAGGTGATGAACAAGGACCAGAAGGACCATACCTACGTCCTCAGCGCCAAGGGCCTGGACGGCCTGATCCTGGAAGGCAAGAAGGAAATCACGGTTGCCGCGGGGGACATCTTCACCATGCCGGTGGAACTGTCCATCGACCCGGAGAAACTGCCCTCCACCACCAACGAGGTCAGCTTCACCATCCAGTCGGTGGACGATCCGTCCATCAGCAAGGAATCCAGCAGCCGCTTCATCGGCCCACGGCTTCGTTGAACGCCAGCTGAACCAATTGGCACCCCATGTTGCGCATGGGGTGCCAGTACCGCACGAAGCACGTAGAATTTCGCCCGCCCCTTCACCGGGCAGCGCCCTGCGCGGCACTGCCAGCGAGAGAACAAGACCATGCAATCGGCCCTGAAAACGCCCGTGGAACCCTGGTACAAGCACCTCTGGCCGTGGATCATCATCGCCATGCTGGCCACCTCGGTTGCCCTCAGCCTGACGATGGTCAACATCGCCGTGAACAACCAGGATTCCCTGGTCAGCGACAACTATTACGAAGCCGGCAAGGGCATCAACCGTTCCCTGGACCGCGAGCACCTCGCCCAGGAACTGAAGATGCAGGCCAAGCTCAGCTTCGACGAGCTGACCGGCGAAGTGGACCTGCGCCTGACCGGCGACAGCCGTCCGGCCACCCTCACCCTGAACCTGCTCTCCCCCACCCTGGAGTCCCAGGACAAGCACCTGGAGCTGCGCGCAGCCCCCGCCGAGCCGGGTCGCTACACCGCCAGCCTGGATGCCGCCGTCAAGGGTCGCCGCTTCGTCGAGCTGCTCGGCGAGGAAAATGGCAAGACCTGGCGTCTGTTCGAGGAAGAGAAGGTCGCCCCCGGCGGCTCCTTTGTCCTCGGCGACGAGCCCCTCAGCGGAGACGAAGCCGAGCGCCCATGAGCGCCGCGCTGCTCTGTTTCCATTGCGCGCTGCCGGTACCGCCCGGCAGCCGCTTCACCGCCCCCGTACTCGGCGAGACCCGCGAATTCTGCTGCCCGGGCTGCCAGGCCGTGGCCGAGGCCATCGTCGCCGGCGGCCTGGAAGGCTATTACCGGCACCGTACCGAAGCCGCGCCCAACCCTGACGCCCTCCCCGAGCAGCTCGCCGACGAGCTGAAGCTGTTCGACCGCCCCGACGTGCAGCAGCCCTTCGTCCAGCACCAGGGCGAACTGGCCGAGACCACCCTGATCATGGAAGGCATCAGCTGCGCCGCCTGCGGCTGGCTGATCGAAAAGCACCTCAAGACCCTGCCAGCCGTCGCCGAGGCCGGGCTCAACCTGTCCAACCACCGCCTGCACGTGCGCTGGTCCGACAGCGATCTGCCCCTGAGTGAACTGCTCGCCGAGCTGCGCAGGATCGGCTACGCCGCCCATCCCTTCCAGCCCGACCGCGCTGCCGAGCAGCTGCATCAGGAGAACCGCAAGTCCCTGCGCCAGCTCGGCGTCGCCGGCCTGCTGTGGTTCCAGGCGATGATGGCGACCATGGCCACCTGGCCGGAATTCAACATCGACCTGAGCCCCGAGCTGCACGAAATCCTGCGCTGGGTGGCGATGTTCCTCACCACGCCCATCGTCTTCTACTCCTGCCAGCCGTTCTTCCGCGGCGCCGTGCGTGACCTGCGCACGCGCCACCTGACCATGGACGTCTCGGTGTCCCTGGCCATCGGCGGCGCCTACCTGGCCGGTATCTGGACCGCCGTCACCGGTCATGGCGACCTGTACTTCGACGCCGTCGGCATGTTCGCCCTGTTCCTGCTCGCCGGCCGCTACCTCGAACGCCGCGCCCGCGAGCGCACCGCCGCCGCCACTGCGCAACTGGTCAACCTGCTGCCCGCCTCCTGCCTGCGCCTGGACGCCAGCGGCCAGAGCAGCCGCGTGCTGCTCAGCGAACTGAATGTCGGCGACCGCGTGCTGGTGCAGCCCGGCGCGGTGATCCCGGCCGACGGCCTGATCCTCGACGGCCAGTCCAGCGTCGACGAATCCCTGCTCACCGGCGAATACCTGCCGCAGGCACGGCAGAGCGGCGACAGCGTTACCGGCGGCACGCTCAACGTCGAAGGCCCGCTGACCGTGCAGGTCAAGGCGCTGGGCGGCGACAGCCGGCTGTCCGCCATCGTCCGCCTGCTCGAACGCGCCCAGTCGGACAAACCGCGTCTCGCCGAGCTGGCCGACAAGGCCGCGCAATGGTTCCTCATCGCCCTGCTGGTACTCGCCGCCGTGGTCGGCCTGTTCTGGTGGCAGCACGATGCCTCCCGTGCCTTCTGGGTGGTCCTGGCGATGCTGGTAGCGACCTGCCCGTGTGCGCTGTCCCTGGCCACGCCCACTGCGCTCACCGCCGCCACCGGCAGCCTGCACAAGCTCGGCCTGCTGGTGACCCGCGGCCACGTGCTGGAAGGCCTGAACCACATCGACACGGTGATCTTCGACAAGACCGGCACCCTCACCGAAGGCCGCCTGACCCTGCGTGCGGTCCGCCCGCTGGGCGCGCTGGACAGCGACGCCTGCCTGGCCCTGGCCGCCGCGCTGGAGAACCGCTCCGAACACCCCATCGCCCGCGCCTTCGGCCGCGCGCCGCAGCCCGCCGAGAGCGTCGAGAGCCATCCCGGCCTGGGCCTGGAAGGCCGGGTCGGCGAACGCCGCCTGCGCATCGGCGAGCCGTCCTTCGTCTGCGCCCTGAGCGGCCGCGAAGCGCCGCAGCATCCGCAGGAACCCGGCCAGTGGCTGCTGCTGGGCGATGAGAGCCAGGCGCTGGCCTGGCTGGTACTGGACGACCGTATCCGCGAAGACGCCGCCGACCTGCTCGACGCCTGCCGCGCCCGCGGCTGGAAGACCCTGCTGCTGTCCGGCGACAGCTCGCCCATGGTCGGCCGCGTCGCCGCCGAGCTGGGCATCGATGATTGCCGCGGCGGCCTGCGCCCGGACGACAAGCTGGAAGTGCTGCGCCAGCTGCACCAGCAAGGCCATCGCGTGCTGATGCTCGGCGACGGCGTCAACGACGTGCCGGTGCTGGCCGCCGCCGATATCAGCGTCGCCATGGGCACGGCCACCGACCTGGCCAAGACCAGCGCCGACGCGGTGCTGCTGTCCAACCGCCTGGACAGCGTGGTGCAGGCCTTCGCCCTGGCCCGCCGCACGCGCCGGGTGATCATCGAGAACCTGGTCTGGGCGGGGTTGTACAATGGCCTGATGTTGCCCTTCGCCGCCCTCGGCTGGATCACCCCCGTATGGGCCGCGGTGGGCATGTCGATCAGCTCGCTGACCGTGGTGCTCAACGCCCTGCGCCTGACCCGGCTGCCCAAGGGCGTCGGCGCCACGCCTGCGACCACCAACCTGCCAGTCGCCCCAGCGGCGGCGCAGGCGCTGCCACGGAGTTGAAATGCCCGCTCTCTACATCATGATTCCGGTCGCCGTGGTCATCGTCGGCATCTGCATCGCGATCTTCTTCTGGGCGGTGAACAGCGGCCAGTACGACGACATGGACGGCCCGGCCCACAGCATCCTGTTCGACGACGAAGACCCCAAGCACCAGGCCGGTATCGACGAAGCCGAGGGCAGCGACTCGCACTCAGGCCAGCAGCAGGGCCAGCAGCAGGACCGTCGCGATGCCTGAACTGGCGCCGCTGCTGGCGTCCGCACTGATCCTCGGCCTGCTCGGCGGCGGTCACTGCCTGGGCATGTGCGGCGGCCTGATGGGCGCGCTGACCATGGCCATCCCGCCGGAGCAGCGCGGCCGTCGCCTGCGTCTGCTGCTGGCCTACAATCTTGGTCGTATCCTCAGCTACGCCTGCGCCGGGCTGCTGCTCGGCCTCGCCGGCTGGGCCGTGGCGCGCACGCCGTTCGCCTCGGCGCTGCGGGTGATCGCCGGCCTGCTGCTGATCGCCATGGGTCTGTACCTGGCCGGCTGGTGGAGTGGCCTGACCCGCATCGAAGCCCTCGGCCGTGGCCTCTGGAAGCACATCCAGCCCTTCGCCAGCCGCCTGCTGCCGGTGGCCACCGTGCCGCGCGCGCTGCTGCTGGGCGCGCTCTGGGGCTGGCTGCCGTGCGGGCTGGTCTACAGCACCCTGCTGTGGGCCACCAGCCAGGGCTCGGCGGTGGACAGCGCGCTGCTGATGCTCGCCTTCGGCCTGGGCACCTGGCCGGTGCTGCTGGCCACAGGGCTGGCTGCCGAGCGCATCACTGCGCTGCTGCGCAAGCGCAGCGTGCGCATGGCCGGCGGCATCCTGGTGATCCTCTTCGGCCTGTGGACCCTGCCCGGCCCGCACCAGGCCTGGATCATGGGCCACGAAATGCACGCCAGCGCCGGCATTGCCCACCATAAAGCCGCTTGATACAGGTCAACAGGCCTCTGTCGGACACTCCCTAGACTGCGCAGGACAAGCTCGCCACCGGGGAACATCGGCATGCTCGACAATATTCGCTGGGACGCAGATCTGATACGCCGCTACGATCTGGCCGGCCCGCGCTATACCTCCTATCCCACCGCCGTGCAGTTCCACGAAGGAGTCGGACCCTTCGACCTGCTGCATGGCCTGCGTGATAGCCAGAAAGCGCAACGGCCACTCTCGCTCTACGTGCACGTGCCGTTCTGCGCGAACATCTGCTACTACTGCGCCTGCAACAAGGTCATCACCAAGGATCGTGGCCGCAGCGCCCCCTACCTCGCCCGCCTCATCCGCGAAATCGAGATCGTCAGCCGCCACCTGGGTCGCCAGCAGCAAGTCGAGCAGCTGCATTTCGGCGGAGGTACCCCGACCTTCCTGAGCCCCGGCCAGCTGCGCGAGCTGATGGCGCAACTGCGCACGCACTTCCACTTCGTCGAGGGCGACTTCGGCGACTACGGCATCGAGATCGACCCGCGCGAGGCCGACTGGTCGACCATGGGCCTGCTCCGCGAACTGGGCTTCAACCGCGCCAGCATCGGTGTGCAGGACTTCAACCTGGAGGTGCAGCAGGCCATCAACCGCCTGCAGAGCCTCGACGAGACCCGCGCCATCATCGATGCGGCGCGCACCCTGCAATTCCGCTCGATCAACATCGACCTGATCTACGGCCTGCCCAGGCAGACCCCGGATACCTTCGCCCACACCGTGGAACAGGTCATCGCCCTGCAGCCCAACCGGCTGTCGGTGTTCAACTACGCGCACCTCCCCGAGCGCTTCCCGCCGCAGCGGCGGATCAATGCCGAAGACCTGCCCTCCCCCGGCCAGAAACTGGAAATGCTGCAGCGCACCACCGAGCAGCTGGAAGCCGCCGGTTATCGCTACATCGGCATGGACCATTTCGCTCTGCCGGACGACGAGCTGGCCATGGCCCAGGAAGACGGCACCCTGCAGCGCAACTTCCAGGGCTACACCACCCACGGCCATTGCGACCTGGTGGGCCTGGGCGTCTCGGCGATCAGCCAGATCGGCGACCTCTACAGCCAGAACAGCAACGACATCGCCGACTACCAGAGCACCCTCGACCAGGGCCAGCTCGCCACCCGCCGCGGCCTGCACTGCAACAAGGACGACATCATCCGCCGCGCGGTGATCCAGCAGCTGATCTGTCACTTCCAGCTGGACTTCGAGGAGATCGAGGAGCTCTACAACATCGATTTCCGCGGCTACTTCGGCGAAATCTGGCCCGAGCTGGAACGCTTCGCCGAGGACGGACTGATCCACCTGGGTCCGCGCGGCATCGACGTCAGCGCCTCGGGCCGGCTACTGGTGCGTTCGCTGTGCATGCTGTTCGACCGCTACCTGCCGATGCAGAACCTGCAGCGCTTCTCGCGGGTCATCTGACCCGCGGGTTCCTCCTCGCGCGACCGACGGTACGGGGCCAACTGTCGCACCCATTGCAACAGGATATGTCTGCAATTTCGTGGTGAGGGAACAGCCCTGCCGCGGCACTTTTCGAAAGAATTCGAGACCCGACACGGCCCTCGCAAACCCTCATTTGCGCGGCTGAAACCTGCGATTCAGACAGGTCGCCAACTGGCGCGCGACTTGCCGTCTGCGGTACCCTTGGTTTTTGTGTGCCATCCCATTCAAGGAACACTCATGGCCGAAACCATCAAAGTGCGCGCCCTCCCCCAGGCGCACTGCAAGGACTGCAGCCTGGCGCCCCTCTGCCTGCCCCTGTCGCTGAACGCCACTGACATGGATTCCCTCGACGAGATCGTCAAACGCGGCCGGCCGTTGAAGAAGGGCGAGTTCCTGTTCCGCCAGGGCGATGCCTTCGGCTCCGTCTTCGCCGTGCGCTCCGGCGCCCTGAAGACCTTCAGCATCACCGATGGCGGCGAAGAGCAGATCACCGGCTTCCACCTGCCCAGCGAGCTGGTCGGCCTGTCCGGCATGGACACCGAGAGCTACCCGGTCTCGGCCCAGGCGCTGGAAACCACTTCGGTCTGCGAAATTCCCTTCGAGCGTCTGGACGAACTCTCCGAGCAACTGCCGCAACTGCGCCGCCAGTTGCTGCGGGTGATGAGCCGCGAAATCCGTGATGACCAGCAGATGATGATGCTGCTGTCGAAGAAGACCGCCGACGAGCGCATCGCCACCTTCCTGGTGAACCTCTCCGCACGCTTCCGCGCCCGCGGCTTCTCGGCCCAGCAGTTCCGTCTGGCCATGTCGCGCAACGAGATCGGCAACTACCTGGGCCTGGCGGTGGAAACCGTGTCCCGCGTGTTCACCCGCTTCCAGCAGAACGGCCTGATCGCCGCCGAAGGCAAGGAAGTGCACATCCTCGACTCCATCGAGCTGTGCGCCCTCGCCGGTGGCCAACTGGAAAGCTGATCCAGGGCAAAGCTGACTGACTGGATGACTTTCCGGTCATCGAAAACGGGCTCGCCGACTGGCGGGCCCGTTATACTTTGGCCTCTGCAAAAACCCGCATCAGGTGCACATCCAGCATGATCCTCAACCCACTCGACCTGAAGTCCGTGATCCGCGCCGTTCCCGACTTTCCCAAGCCCGGCGTCATGTTCCGTGACATCACCCCGCTGTTCCAGTCGCCGCGAGCCCTGCGCTTCGTCGCCGACAGCTTCATCCAGCGCTATGTCGAGGCCGACTTCACCCACATCGGCGCCATGGATGCGCGCGGCTTCCTGATCGGTTCGATCATCGCCTACGAGCTGAACAAGCCCCTGGTGCTGTTCCGCAAGCGCGGCAAGCTGCCGGCCGACGTACTGGCCCAGGCCTACGAGACCGAGTACGGCGAAGCCCTGCTGGAAGTCCATGCCGACAGCCTGTGCGAAGGCGACAGCGTGCTGATCTTCGATGACCTGATCGCCACCGGCGGCACCCTGCTGGCCGCCGCTCAGCTGGTACGCCGCATGGGCGCCAGCGTGTACGAAGCCGCTGCGATCATCGACCTGCCGGAGCTGGGCGGTTCGACCAAGCTCAACGACGCGCAGATCCCCACCTACAGCCTGACTGCCTTCGCCCTAGACGAGCAGTGACAGACCAGCGGTGACAGGCAACGGGCGCTTCGGCGCCCGTTTTCGTTTCCGCCATTCGCGTTGGACCTGCCCCATCCAATGGCTGGTCGTACCCCGCTTGGCCTGATTCGACCCCGGCGCGGCCAGATATGACCTGGCGATTGTCCGACAAGACTCCGAACATGACATCAACCGATGACACATTCGAAGGTGGCATCGCGAACTAACGACAGGGCTCGCCCGGATTGCCGCACCTGCCACGTGCCGCACTCCCGTCCGCCAGGCGCCCGCAAAACAACAAGGAGTTAGTCATGAACGCCAATACCACGCCGATCCGCGCCAACTTCCCGGTCCGCCGCATGGATTTCACCTTCAGTGAAACGCCGAAATACTGGTGGGACGGGCAGCCGTTCATGACCCACTTCATGAACAACCTGTCCTCGCTGTTCCCCTACGGCGAGAAGTTCTTCGTCGACAGCGTGCGCGCCGTGCGCGAGCGCATCCAGGACCCGCAGCTGCAGAAGGACGTCAGCGCCTTCATCGGCCAGGAAGCCATGCACTCCAAGGAGCACGCGGCCTACAACGAGTACGCCGACGAGCACGGCATCGACCTGGAAACTCTGGAGCTGCGCATCAAGGTGCTGCTCGAATCCATCAGCAAGGTCACCACCAGGAAGCACCAGCTGGCGATCACCTGCGCCCTGGAACACTTCACCGCGACCATGGCCGAACAGCTGCTCAAGCGCGAAGACCTGAGCAGCCAGATGAAGTCGGACAAGATGTACAAGCTGTGGATGTGGCACGCCGTCGAGGAAAACGAGCACAAGGCGGTGGCCTACGACGTCTACCAGCAGGTCTACGGTGGCTACTTCACCCGTACCGCGGTGATGCTGCTGACCACCGTGATCTTCCTCGGCGTGATCGCCGGCTTCCAGATCAACCTGCTGCGCCGTGACGGCCAGCTGTTCAACTGGCGCAGCTGGAAGCACGGCCTGGGCGTACTGCTGCACCCGCGCCGCGGCTACTTCGTCAACCTGATCCGCCCGTGGCTGGACTACTTCCGCCCCGGCTTCCACCCCTTCGACCACGACACCAAGGCGCTGGAAACCCGCTGGAAGGAAACCCTGGACTTCGCCGGCTGATCGGCGCATCCAGCAGCGCCGAAGGCGCCCGCCAACGGCCCTGCAAAAGAAAACGCCGCTCGATCGAGCGGCGTTTTCATTCAGCGCATCCGCTATCAGGCGGCGCTTTTCTTCTCGGCCTTGTTCTTCTCGTCGCGGCCCTGCTGGACGAAGCGCATCATCCACTCCGCCACCGCCGTGCCCTGGTGCGGGCGCGCGAGGCTGTCGATGCCAGCCTGCCAGACCGGCTCGCTGAAGATCGGCTTGCGCAGTTCGAGGATCGCCTGGGAGTAGTCGGCCTGGAATTCCGGATGGCCCTGGAAGCACAGCACCTGGTCGCCGATGGCGTAGGCGGCATTCGGGCAGAAGTCGCTGGAAGCGATGCGACGGGCGCCGTGGGGCAGCTCGGTGACCTGGTCCTGGTGGCTGACCAGCAGGGTCAGGCCATCGCCCAGCGATGGGGTCATCCACTGCGGCTGCTCCTCGATGCGGTAATCGTGGATGCCCACGCCCCAACCCTGGCTGGCGCGCTCGGTCCTGCCGCCCAGCACCAGTGCCAGCAGCTGGTGGCCGAAGCACACGCCCAGCAGCTTGTCGCCGCGCTCGTAGAGCTTGAGCACGTAGTCCTTGAGGGTCTGGATCCAGGGATCGGTGCCGAAGGAGTCCGCCTTGCTGCCGGTCACCAGGTACGCGTCGAACGTCTCATCGTCGGGCGGGTAATGCCCTTCCACCACGTTGTAGACCGTGAACTGGGCCGGAACGGGTTGTTTGGCGAACAGTTGCTGGAACATCCAGCCATAACCCTTGTACTGATCGATGAGTTCGGGGCGGAGGATGTCGGTTTCCAGAATGCAGATACGCAGCGACATGCAGTGGTGATTCCTGGGGGATAAGAGAATGGGTTCCTGGTACGAATGAAACGCGCGTGAAAATTACGCCCTATTTTTTCACCACACAAGATGCCGAAGCGGATTCTTGCGCAGGAATTGCAGGGGAAATACCGGAAAAAGCGATTTCCTTCAATTGCACGGGCGCACAGGAGTGACGGCCGGTTGGCAAGGATTCAGTTCAGTGACCATTCGCGCAGCAGCGAGTTCGCGTCCAGCACCTGCGCGTATTCGCCTTGCAGGTTGGCCAGGGACATGGCGTGAACCTCTTCAGCGCTGCGCTGCAGGCCGTTGAAATCGGGCTTGGCGAAGGCAAAGCAGGCATCCGCCACCACCCGTGTCTGGAAGCCCAGGTTACCCGCCGAGCGCGTCGTGGCCTCTACCGAGTTGTTGGTGCTGACACCACAGATCACCACGGCCTCGATGCCGCGCACACGCAGCCAGCGCTCCAGGCCGCTGTGGATGAAGGCGTCGGGGACGTTCTTCTCCACCACGTGTTCATGCTCCAGCGGCGCCAGCGCGTCCTGGAACTCCGCACCTGGCTGTCCCGGCCAGAACGGTGAGCCCGGGGTGCGCGAGAGGTGGCGGACATGCACCAGCGGCCACCCTTTTCCGCGCCATGCTGCGAGCAGCTCGCCGATACGCTGCTCGGCCTGCGGGTTGTTGCGCGGCTCGGGGCTGGCCTGCATGCCTTTCTGCTGGTCGATGATCAACAGGGCGGGAGGAGTCATCGGGGCGGTCCTGCGCGGGTGAGAGGCGTCATCCTAAGGTGTGTGCGGGCAAGAAAAAACCGGCCATGGGCCGGTTTCGCTATTCAGGAGTGCGCCTGGAAGTCCGAGCGGACGGTCGCCCTCTCCCCAGCCCTCTCCCGCAAGCGGGAGAGGGGGCAGTTCGTGCGGGCACTTTGGTTTCCCCCGGCCACTCCCTTCCCTCACCTCGTTCAGGAAGGAGGAGCTTTTCCTGTAAGAGCGAGCTTGCTCGCGAACAGCCCCCGCTGCGGGGCCGGGTTCGCGAACAAGTTCGCTCCTACAAAGAGCCGGTCAGAACGGTTCGTTGCGCGCCGCCTTCTCCAGCAACAACGCTGGCGGCAGGAAGCGCTCGCCGTACTGTTCGGCCAGGTACTGGGCGCGGGCGACGAAGTCCTTCAGGCCGTACTGGTTGATGAACTGCAGCGCGCCGCCGCTCCAGGCGGCGAAGCCGATGCCGAAGATCGAGCCGATATTGGCATCGGCGGTGGAGGTCAACACGCCCTCCTCCACGCAGCGCACCGTCTCGATGGCCTGCACGAAGAGGATGCGGTCGCGCACGTCCTCGGCGGATATCTGCGCATCAGCCTTCTCGAAGCGCTGCTTCAATTCCGGCCACAGATGCTTCTTGCCATTGGCGGGATAGTCGTAGAAACCGGCGCCGGCCGCTTTGCCCGGGCGCTTGTACTCATTGACCATCAGGTCCACCACGGCGAAGGCCGGGTGCTTGGGCAACTGCTTGCCTTCGGCCTCCAGGTCCTTGCGGGTCTGCTCGCGGATGTGGGTCATCAGGCTCATGGAGACTTCATCGCTGATCGCCAGCGGGCCCACCGGCATGCCGGCCTGGCGCGCCTGGTTCTCGATCATCGCCGCCGACACGCCCTCGCCGAGCATGGCCAGGCCTTCGTTGGTGAAGGTGCCGAACACGCGGGAGGTGAAGAAGCCGCGGCTGTCGTGGACGACGATCGGGGTCTTCTTGATCTGCAGGACGTAGTCGAAGGCGCGGGCCAGGGTGGCGTCGTCGGTCTTCTCGCCGCGGATGATCTCCACCAGCGGCATCTTGTCCACCGGGCTGAAGAAATGCAGGCCGATGAATTTCTGCGGCTGCGCCACCGCTTCGGCCAGGCCGGTGATCGGCAGGGTCGAGGTGTTGGACGCGATCACCGCATCGGGAAGCGCAGCGGATTCGGCAGCAGCGGTGACCTTGGCCTTCAGGCCACGGTCCTCGAACACCGCTTCGATGATCAGGTCGCAGCCCTCGAAGTCAGCGTCGCTGGCGGTCGGTTTGATCCGCGCGAGGAAAGCGTCGCGCTTCTCGGCGCTCATCTGGCCCTTGCCGACCTTCTTGTCCAGCAGGCCGGCGGAATAGGCCTTGCCCTTCTCGGCGGCTTCGATGGACACGTCCTTGAGCACCACGTCGATGCCGGCGGCGGCCGAGACGTAAGCGATGCCCGCACCCATCATGCCGGCGCCGACCACCCCGACCTTCTTCGTCTGCTGCGGCGGGATGCCCTGCGGACGGGACTTGCCGGCGTTGATCTCGTTGAGCTGGAACCAGAAGGTGCCGATCATGTTCTTCGCCACCTGGCCGGTGGTCAGCTCGGTGAAGTAGCGCGCCTCGATCAGCTGCGCGGTGTCGAAGTCCACCTGCGCGCCTTCCACGGCGGCGCACATGATCTTCTCCGGCGCCGGGAAGCAGCCCTTGGTCTTGTCGCGCAGCACGGATGGGGCGATAGCCAGCATCTGCGCCACGGCCGGGCTCGACGGCGTGCCGCCGGGAATCTTGTAGCCGGCGCTGTCCCATGGCTGCTTGGCGGCCGGGTTGGCGGCAATCCACTCGCGGGCCTTGGCCAGCAGCTCTTCGCGGCTGGAAGCCAGCTGGTGGATCAGGCCGGCCTTGAGCGCCTGTTCGGGGCGCACTTTCTTGCCTTCGGCCAGGTACGGCAGGGCCTTTTCCAGGCCCAGCAGGCGCACCATGCGCACCACGCCGCCACCGCCGGGCAGCAGGCCCAGGGTGACTTCCGGCAGGCCGAGCTGGACGTGGCTTTCGTCCAGGGCGATACGGTGGTGGCAGGCCAGGCAGATTTCCCAGCCGCCGCCCAGGGCCGCGCCGTTGATGGCGGCGACCACCGGCTTGCCGAGGGTCTCCAGGCGGCGCAGCTGGCCCTTGAGCACCAGGATGCCTGCGTAGAAGGCCTGGGCGTCGGCCTTGGTCACCTTGATCAGTTCATTGAGGTCGCCGCCGGCGAAGAAGGTCTTCTTCGCGGAGGTGATCACCACCCCGGCGATCGACTCCTTTTCGGCTTCCAGGCGCGCCACGGTGGCGGCCATGGCCTCGCGGTAGACACCGTTCATGGTGTTGGCGCTCTGGCCGGGCATGTCCATGGTCAGGACGACGATATTGTCCTGGCCTTTGTCGTAACGGATGGCGTCAGTCATGTTGTTGTTCTCCGGCCTCAGACGCGTTCGATGATGGTGGCGATGCCCATGCCGCCGCCCACGCAAAGGGTGGCCAGGCCGTAGCGCAGGTTGCGCCGCTCCAGTTCGTCCAGCAGGGTGCCGAGGATCATGCAGCCGGTGGCGCCCAACGGGTGGCCCATGGCGATGGAGCCGCCGTTGACGTTGACCTTGCTCTCCGGCACGCCCATGTCCTTCATGAACTTCATCACCACCGAGGCGAAGGCCTCGTTGACCTCGTAGAGGTCGATGTCCTCGGCCTTCAGCCCGGCCTTGGCCAGCGCCTTGCGGGTGGCTGGCGCGGGGCCGGTGAGCATGATGGTCGGGTCGGTGCTGGTCACCGCGGTGGCGACGATACGCCCGCGGGCCTTCAGGCCCAGCTCGCGGCCCTTGGCCTCGGAGCCGATGAGCATGGCGGTGGCGCCGTCGACGATGCCGGAGCTGTTGCCCGGCGTGTGCACGTGCTCGATGCGCTCGACGAAGCTGTATTTGCGCAGCGCGCTGGCGTCGAAGCCCATCTGCCCCATCATCTCGAAGCTGGGCTTGAGCGCGCCGAGGCCTTCGAGGGTGGAGTCGGCGCGGATGAATTCGTCATGGTCGAGCAGGACGATGCCGTTCTGGTCGGTCACCGGCACCAGCGACCTGGCGAACAGGCCTTCGGCGCGGGCCTTGGCGGCCTTCTGCTGGGAGCGCAGGGCGAAGGCGTCGACGTCGGCGCGGCTGAAGCCTTCCAGGGTGGCGATCAGGTCGGCGCCGATGCCCTGCGGCACGAAGCTGGTGTGCAGGTTGGTTTCCGGGTCCAGCGCCCAGGCGCCGCCGTCGGAGCCCATGGGCACGCGGGACATGGACTCCACGCCGCCGACCACCACCAGATCCTCGAAGCCCGAACGCACCTTCATGGCGCCCAGGTTGACCGCTTCCAGGCCCGAGGCGCAGAAGCGGTTGATCTGCACGCCGGCGACCTGCTCGTCCCAGTCGGCCACCAGCGCGGCGGTCTTGGCGATGTCCGAGCCCTGGTCGCCCACCGGGGTCACGCAACCCAGGACGATGTCGTCGACCTGGGCGGTATCGAGCTGGTTGCGCTGTTGCAGCGCGCGCAGCACCCCGGCCATCAGGTTCACCGGCTTGACGCTGTGCAGCGCGCCGTCCTTCTTGCCCTTGCCGCGGGGAGTGCGCACGGCGTCGTAAATGAATGCTTCGGTCATGGCGATCTCTCTTAGAGTTGTCGTCACGCAGGCGTGGCGTGTCGGCCTACCTTAGCGACCTGTCCGCCAGGGGCAATGACCGCAGCGCTCAGCGCAATTGACCGCCACGCTCAGCCACCGACCGGTGGCGAATGGGCCGAAGGCTCTGGAAAGGGGATGTCGGCGCCGCTGGACGAACGGTCGAAAAGCTGAACAGAGCTGTCACGACCCGGTCATATAGAGGGAATATGCCTGAAGCTGCATCATTTGCTGCGAGATGGTCTAAGCCCGCGCGGCACTAGGCTTAGACTCCATTGTGCCGTTAGTGAAAACGTGCAGATGCAGATGATGCAGAAAGTACCGTTGCCGGGTTTTGCCGGAGCGGTTCGACAAACCAGAAGCCAAGGCGTGCGCTGCTCTACAACAGGCCGTTGGAGCGCCGCGCCAAGAACAAGAAAGGCGGAAGGACATCATGGATAAACAATCGAGAAAATGGCGTCAGGCAAGCCTGATCGTCTTCGCAACCACTGTCGTACTGATCATTCCCAATCTGAGTCGTCTGGTCGGCTAGGGCCAGCAACCGGCCATCCCGCCGCTGCGCACCGCGCGCCGCCATCCGCGAGCCACGGTCAACGCAGCGCGGGAGGAGCCACCCCCTGCATCACCCCGCCAGCCTCTGCTATGGTTCCGCGGCCCGATTTCTCGCCCGGATGCGACCATGCGCCCACTGCTGCTGACGCTGCTCCTGCTCTGCCCCTCTGCCTTCGCCGCCACCCTTGCCCTGGAATTGCCCGACGGCAGGCACAACTTCAGCACCGAGCAACTGCTGGCCAACCCCCAGGCGCAGGACATCGAGATTCCCGCCGATGTCTCCTACAACCGCAGCATGCGCTACCGCGCCGTGCCCCTGGCGGCGCTGCTGGACGGCGTGAAGCCGGCCGATCACCTGCAGGCCGTGGCGCTGGATGGCTTCGCTGCCGAGCTGTCGGCCGCGCCCTTGCTGGAAGGTAAAGGCGCACGCGCCTGGCTGGCCATCGAGGAGCCAGGCAAGCCCTGGCCGAAGCTGGGCAACGGCAAACCGTCCGCCGGCCCCTTCTACCTGGTGTGGACCGACCCGGAGGCCGCCGGCATCGGCCCGGAACAATGGCCCTTCCAGGTCGCCAGCATCCGCTACCTGAAGCCGTTGGCCGAACGCTTCCCGGCGCTGCTGCCAGCGAAGAATGCGTCCAGGCAGGTGCAGGACGGTTTCGCCCAGTTCCAGAAGAACTGCCTGGCCTGCCACCGCCTGAATGGCGCCGGCGACTCGCAGTTCGGGCCGGACCTGAACATCCCGCACAACCCCACCGAGTACTTCGCGCCGGGCTACCTGAAGCAGTACATCCGCGATCCGCAGAGCCTGCGGCACTGGCCCGAGGCGCGGATGAAGGGCTTTGCGGCGGAGGTGATCAGCGACCAGGAGCTGGAGCAGATCGTCGCCTACCTGAAGCACATGGCGGGGCGGAAGGTGAAGGCCGGCGGCTGATCATCCGGGCGCTTGCGTAGGGCGCATGACGCGCCAGCGCTATCCGCCACACAGGGGGCGGCGGATAACCTGTTCCAGGTTATTCGCCCTACGGCCAGATCGGCATGGCGATTGTTCGCGAGCAAGCTCGCTCCTACGAAAAGCCCGCTCCGATGGAAACCCTGTAGGAGCGAGCTTGCTCGCGAACCCGTCCGACCGCCGCCCGATCATCGCCCCCACGCCCGCTCCTTGCCGGCATCCAGCGAACATGGCTTTCGTAGGAGCGGAGCTTCTCCGCGAAATCCCGGCGCAGCCGGGACAGGGGGTCGGGTCAGAGCGCCGACCTGACGGTCGGCATCGCGGACGAAGTCCGCTCCTACGAAGTCATTCCACCGTGGCGCCGGAATCAGTGCCAGTAATCCCCCGGCGGCGCCGGCAGTTCGCCCAGCAGCTGGCGCAATCCGGCGCCCCACTGGTTGCGGATGCCTTCGAAGTACGGGTCGCCCTCCTGGATGCGATACCCCGCCGGCACTTCCAGGCTGCCCTCGCGGTACACCAGCAGGTCCAGCGGCATGCCCACCGAGAGGTTGCTGCGGATGGTCGAGTCGAAGCTGATCAGCGCGCAGCGCAGGGCCTGCTCCAAGGGCGTTGCGTAGCTCATGGCGCGGTCGATGATCGGCTTGCCGTACTTGCTCTCGCCGATCTGGAAATACGGCGTGTCGCGGCAGGATTCGATGAAGTTGCCCTGGGGGTAGACGTTGAACAGGCGCGGCACCTCCGTGCCGATCTGCCCGCCGACCAGGAAGGAGCTGCCCAGGTCGACGCCCTGGCTCTGGCCGATGTTCTCGTCGTGGTCGACTACCTCGCGCAGGGTCGCCCCCACCAGCCGCGCGGCTTCGAAGAGGTTCTCCACCGTGCCGAGGTTGGGTTCGTCGCTGCCCATGCGCTGGCGCAGCGTGCTGATCACCGATTGCGAGGTGGCCAGGTTGCCGGCGCTCTGCACCACGATCAGCCGCTCCCCCGGCGTGCCGAAGATATGCAGCTTGCGGAACACGGCGATGTTGTCGACGCCGGCGTTGGTGCGCGAATCGGAAACGAAGACCAGGCCCTGGGCGAGGTTCATGGCGACGCAATAGGTCATGGCAGTCTCATGGACAGGGAAACTGCCCCCGATCTTAAGCCGCGATCGGCGCGGGCGCCACGCGCGGTCACTGCTGTGCCTGCTGCATCTGCTGCAGGTGCCCCGGCGCCACGGTGACGCGGGCGTGCATCTGCTCGCCGCCACCGCCCCGGCGCATGCCACGCACCGGGCAGGCGTCGAGGTAGTCCAGGCCCACCGCCAGTTTCAGGTGACGCTCGGGGCGATCCAGCACGTTGGTCACGTCGAAGCTGTACCAGGCGTCGTCCAGCCAGGCCTCGGCCCAGGCGTGGCTGGCCAGGTGCTCGTCGCTGTCGGTGTAGAGGTAGCCGGAGACATAGCGCGCCGGCACGCCGAGGTAGCGCAGGCAGGCGAGGAAGGCGTGGGCGTGGTCCTGGCAGACGCCCTGCCCGGCCGCGAAGGCTTCGGCGGCGGTGCTGTCGACCTGGGTCGAACCGGGCACGTAGGCGATGCGTTCGTTCAGCGCCTGCATCAGCCGGATCATCGCCTGGCGGTCGCGGCGCTCGGCGCACTGGGCGCGGGCGAACTCCTGCAGCGCGCCATCGGCCTGGGTCAGGCGGGTGCTGCGCAGGAACGGCAACGGCGACAGGTGATCGTGCTCGCGCTCGTTCTCCACGTCGATCTCCACCTGGCCGTGGGCGGCGATGACGATGGCCTCGTGGGGCTCGTCCAGGGTCAGCACGTGGAGGATGTTGCCGTAGGCGTCGCGCTGCGGGTGCGCCGGGCGCGGCAGGTGCAGTTGCCAGTCGAGCACGTGCTGGCGCTCGCTCTCCTGCGGGGTCAGGCGCAGGTACTGGATGCTCGCGCGCACCTGGTCTTCGTAGCGGTAGGTGGTGTCATGGCGGATGGAGAGTTTCATGCGGCCTCCAGGTACGAGCTGTGAATGGCGTTGGCGAGCTGGCGTACCAGCCCGATGTGATCGGTGATCCAGGGGTGCAGGCCGTTGCCCAGCACTTCGTCGATACCGGTGTAGCGCACCCGCGCTTCCAGCTCGGCGGCCAGGCGCTGGGCCGGGCGGCCATTGATGCCGGGCAGGCTGGCGAGGATCTGGCGCAGCTCCTCGGCGCAGGCCAGCAGCGAGCGCGGCACGTCTTCGCGCAGCAGCAGGAGTTCGGCGATGTTCCGCGCGTTGAGGGCGTCGCGGTACAGCTCGGTGTAGCCCTCGAAGGCCGACAGCGCGCGCAGCAGGGCAGTCCACTGGTAGTAGCCACGCGCGGTGCCTTCGGCCGGGCCGGCGTTGTGCTCGCCCAGCACCTGGTGGCGCGCATCGAGCAGGCGCAGGGTGTTGTCGGCGCGCTCGATGTAGGTGCCCAGGCGGATGAAGTGGAAGGCGTCGTTGCGCATGCTGGTGCCGAAGGTGGCGCCGCGGAACAGGTGCGAGCGGTCCTTCACCCATTCGCAGAAATGGCTGATGCCGTAGCGCAGCAGGCCCTGGTGGGCGATGTCGCGCATCTCCAGCCAGGTGGCGTTGATGTTCTCCCACATGTCGGTGGTGATTCGTCCACGCACCGCATGGGCGCTGGCGCGGGCGGCGCCCAGGCAGCAGTAGATGCTGGCGGGGTTCTGCGCATCCAGGGCGAAGAAGTTCAGCAGGCGCTCGGCGTGCAGCTCGCCGTGGCGCGCCAGGTAGGCGTCCAGGGTGCTGGTGATCAGCAGCGGCATGGCCAGCTCCTGCAGGCCATCGCCCCGGCCGTCCTGGGGCATCAGCGACAGCGAGTAGGACACGTCGAGCATGCGCGCGAGGTTCTCGGCGCGCTCCAGGTAGCGGGACATCCAGTACAGGTCGGAAGCGGTTCTGCTGAGCATGGTTTCAGTCCTCTACGACCCAGGTGTCCTTGGTACCGCCACCCTGTGACGAATTGACGACCAGCGAGCCTTCGCGCAGCGCCACGCGGGTCAGCCCGCCGGGCACCAGGCGCACGTTGTCCGGGGCGGACAGCACGAAGGGCCGCAGGTCGATGTGGCGCGGCGCGATGCCGTTCTCGACGAAGGTCGGGCAGGTCGACAGGCTCAGGGTCGGCTGTGCGATGTAGGCCTCCGGGCGCGCCATGAGGCGGGCGCGGAAGGCTTCGATCTCGGCCGTGGTCGCCGCCGGGCCGACCAGCATGCCGTAGCCACCGGAGCCCTGGGCTTCCTTCACCACCAGCTCGGGCAGGTGCGCCAGCACGTGGGACAGGTCCTGCGGGCGGCGGCACTGCCAGGTCGGCACGTTGTGCAGGATCGGCTCCTGGTCCAGGTAGAAGCGGATCATCTCCGGCACGTAGGGGTAGACCGACTTGTCGTCGGCGACGCCGGTGCCGATGGCGTTGGCCAGTACCACGTTGCCCGCGCGATAGGCGGCCAGCAGGCCGGGCACGCCGAGCACCGAGTCGGGGTTGAAGGCCAGCGGGTCGAGGAAGTCGTCGTCGATGCGTCGGTAGATCACGTCCACCGGCTGCGGGCCGGCGGTGGTGCGCATGTAGACGCGCTCGTCGCGGACGAACAGGTCGGCGCCTTCCACCAGCTCCACGCCCATCTCGCGGGCGAGGAAGGCGTGCTCGAAGTAGGCGCTGTTGAAGCGGCCGGGGGTCAGCACCACCACGCTGGGGTTATCCAGCGGGCTGGAGTTGCGCAGGGTGTCCAGCAGCAGGTTCGGGTAATGGTCGATGGGGGCGATGCGCTGGGCGGCGAACAGCTCGGGGAACAGGCGCATCATCATCTTGCGGTTCTCCAGCATGTAGGAGACGCCGCTGGGGGTACGCAGGTTGTCCTCGAGCACGTAGTAGGCGCCGTTGCCGTCGCGCACCAGGTCGATGCCGGCGATGTGCGCATAGACGTTGCCGGGCACGTCCAGGCCCTGCATGGCCAGTTGGTACTGGTCGTTGGCCAGGACCTGCTCGGGCGGGATCAGGCCTTCCTTGAGGATGCGCTGGTCGTGGTAGAGGTCGGCGAGGAACAGGTTGAGCGCCTGCACGCGCTGGATGCAGCCGGCCTCGATGATCTTCCATTCGCTGGCGGGGATGCTGCGCGGGATGGTGTCGAAGGGAATCAGGCGTTCGGTGCCCTGGTCGTCGCCATAGAGGGTGAAGGTGATCCCCGCGCGATAGAACAGCAGGTCGGCCTCGCGGCGGCGCTGCTGCAGCTGTTCGCCGGGCATGTCCGCCAGCCAGCGGGCGAATTCCGTGTAGTGCGGTCGGCAGGCGCCAGCGGCGTCATGCATTTCGTCATAGAACACCCGAGCCATCTTCCACTCCTTGTTGCCGCGCTTCCTCGGCATGCTCTTACTTGGCAGGAGGGCCATCGCAAGGCCCGTGCCAGAGGTCGATTGCCTGTCCATTCAATGGCTTGCAGAGGCTGCTCACGGGGCTCGCACTGCCATGGTGCGAATCCGCCACGGGCCGCGCGCAGTACGCCCCGTTTGGGGCCACGGGCCGCGCCGGCACTCGCTTGTCAGCCCATGGGGCCAGAACTACGCTGCAAGAGCGCGTCCATTCCGCTATGGACCCGCAGCGGTCAACGGAGGTGCCAATTTTCTGCGCGCTGGTTCCGCAGTGGCTCCCACAACGAAGAACAACAGGAGTCCGTCCATGTCATCTGTGTCTTTAATGAAAGTCGCGACGCTGGCCTTCGCCGGCGTCAGCCTGCTTTCCAGCGCCAGCCTGCAGGCCGCCGAGGAGCTCAAGCAGCTCGGCCAGCCCGAGGGCGCACTCGATATCATTGCCTGGCCCGGCTACATCGAGCGCGGCGAGAGCGACAAGAACTACGACTGGGTCAGCCAGTTCGAGAAGGACACCGGCTGCAAGGTCAACGTGAAGACCGCCGCCACCTCCGACGAGATGGTCAGCCTGATGGCCAAGGGCGGCTACGACCTGGTCACCGCCTCCGGCGACGCCTCGCTGCGGCTGGTCTACGGCAAGCGCGTGCAGCCAATCAACATCGCCCTGGTGCCCAACTGGAAGAACGTCGACAAGCGCCTGCAGGACGCGCCCTGGCACACGGTGGACGGCAAGCACTACGGCACGCCCTACCAGTGGGGGCCGAACGTGCTGATGTACAACACCAAGGTCTTCCCCAAGGCGCCGGACAGCTGGAGCGTGGTGTTCACCGAGCAGAAGCTGCCCGACGGCAAGAGCAACAAGGGTCGCGTGCAGGCCTATGACGGGCCGATCTACATCGCCGACGCGGCGCTCTACCTGAAGACCGCCGAGCCCAAGCTGGGCATCCAGGACCCGTACGAACTCAACGAGGAACAGTACGCCGCCGCCCTCAAGCTGCTGCGCGGGCAGCAGAAGCTGATCCACCGCTACTGGCACGACGCGACGGTGCAGATGAGCGACTTCAAGAACGAAGGCGTGGCCGCCTCCGGCTCCTGGCCCTACCAGGTGAACGCGCTGGAAGGCGAGAAACAGCCCATCGGCTCGACCATCCCCACCGAGGGCGTCACCGGCTGGGCCGACACCACCATGCTGCACGTGGACGCCAAGCACCCGGTGTGCGCCTACAAGTGGCTGAACTGGTCGCTGGAGCCCAAGGTGCAGGGCGACGTCGCCGCCTGGTTCGGCTCGGTGCCCGCCTCCCCCGGCGGCTGCACCGGCAGCCAGCTGCTCGGCGCCCAGGGTTGCGCCACCAACGGCTACGACCAGTTCGAGCGCATCGCCTTCTGGAAGACCCCGCAGGCCAAGTGCTCCCAGGGGCAGTGTGTGCCGTACAGCCGGTGGACGCAGGATTACATTGCGATCATGGGAGGCAGATAGATCCCCACGATGAGGCCCCGTTGATCCCGTAGGAGCGGACCTTGTCCGCGAAATCCTCGAACCGCGTTGCGTTGGTTCAGGTTTCGCGGACAAGGTCCGCTCCTACATTGAGCACCTTTCCGTACCCGGCAGAGAAGCGCCCTTCCCAAGCGCCCTTCCCGCCATGCGCTACCTTTTCTGATGCACCCCCGCCATTCAGGTAGCCCGCAGCATGACCACAGCCGTCCAGTTCACCGACGTCAGCCGTCACTACGGCGAGGTGCGCGCCGTCGATGCGGTGTCCATCGAGATCCGCGACGGCGAGTTCTTCTCCATGCTCGGCCCTTCCGGCTCGGGCAAGACCACCTGCCTGCGGCTGATCGCCGGCTTCGAGCAACCCACCTCCGGTTCCATCCGCATCCATGGCGCGGAAGCGGCCGGTTTGCCGCCCTACGAGCGCGACGTCAACACGGTGTTCCAGGACTACGCGCTGTTCCCACACATGAACGTACTGGATAACGTCGCCTACGGCCTGAAGGTCAAAGGCGTGGCCAAGGCCGAGCGCTACCACCGCGCCGAAGAAGCCCTGGGGATGGTCGCCCTGGCCGGCTACGGCAAGCGCAAGCCGGCACAGCTCTCCGGCGGCCAGCGCCAGCGCGTGGCCCTGGCTCGCGCGCTGGTCAATCGTCCGCGCGTGCTGCTGCTGGACGAACCCCTCGGCGCGCTGGACCTGAAGCTGCGCGAGCAGATGCAGGTGGAGTTGAAGAAGCTGCAACGCCAATTGGGCATCACCTTCATCTTCGTCACCCATGACCAGGGCGAAGCGCTGTCCATGTCCGACCGCGTGGCGGTGTTCAACAAGGGCCGCATCGAGCAGGTCGATACCCCGGCCAATCTGTACCGCCGCCCCGCCACGCGCTTCGTCGCCGAGTTCGTCGGCACCGCCAACGTGCTGCGCGGCGACCTCGCCCAGCGCCTGCTGGGCGAAGCGCGCCCACACTCGCTGCGCCCCGAGCACGTGCGCTTCGGCCGCGCCGGCGAAGGCGAGCTGGAAGTCAGCGGCACCCTGTTCGACGTGCAGTACATGGGCGCCAGCAGCCGCTACGAGATCGAACTGGAAAACGGCGTGCGCCTGGTGGCCGCCCTGCCCAACGGCGAGCGCGAGGAGCAGCGGCCCAAACCAGGCGATTCGGTGACTGCCTTCTGGGCACGCAGCGCGCTGGTGCCACTGCTGGAAGAGCCGCCGTCATGAGGGCGATCTCCAGTTTCCTCTACCGGCGCAGCACGCTCTACCTGCTGATGCTGCTGATCCCGCCGCTGCTGTGGTTCGGGGTGATCTACATCGGCTCGCTGTTCGCCCTGCTCTGGCAGAGCTTCTACACCTTCGACGACTTCACCATGGCGGTGACCCCGGACCTGACCCTGGCCAACTACCAGGCCCTGTTCAACCCGGCCAACTATGACATCGTCCTGCGCACCTTCAGCATGGCGATTGCCGTGTCGGTAGCCAGCGCCGTCCTCGCCTTCCCCGTCGCCTACTACATGGCGCGCTACGCCGGGCCGAAGGAGAAGGCCTTCTTCTACATCGCGGTGATGCTGCCGATGTGGGCCAGCTACATCGTCAAGGCCTACGCCTGGACGGTGATCCTGGCCAAGGGCGGCATCCTCTACTGGGTCATCGAGCACCTGCACCTGCTCGGTGTGCTCGACCTGCTGCTGGAAGTGCCCGGCGTGGGCGGCAACACCCTGTCCACCTCGCATATCGGGCGCTTCTGGGTGTTCACCTACATCTGGCTGCCGTTCATGATCCTGCCGATCCAGGCCGCCCTCGAACGCCTGCCGCCGACGCTGCTGCAAGCCTCGGCGGACCTCGGCGCGCATCCGCGGCAGACCTTCTTCCAGGTGATCCTGCCGCTGGCCTTCCCCGGCGTGGTGGCCGGCTCGATCTTCACCTTCAGCCTGACCCTGGGCGACTTCATCATCCCGCAACTGGTGGGCCCCAGCGGGCTGTTCATCGGCACCATGGTCTACGTGCAGCAGGGCGCGGTGGGCAACATGCCGCTGGCGGCGGCCTTCACCCTGGTGCCCATCGTGCTGATCGCCGTCTACCTGTCCATCGCCAAGCGGCTGGGGGCTTTCGATGCGCTCTGATGCCCATTCCACCGACCGTCCCTCCTGGTTTCTGCGCCTGGCGGCCTGGGGCGGGCTGGTGTTCCTGCACTTCCCGATCCTGGTGATCCTGCTCTACGCCTTCAACACCGAGGAGTCGGCCTACAGCTTCCCGTTGCAGGGCTTCACCCTGAAGTGGTTCAGCATCGCCTTCCAGCGCGGCGACGTGCTCGATTCGATCTGGCTGTCGGTGAAGATCGCCTGCGTCGCCACGCTGATCGCCATGCTCCTCGGCACCCTGGCCGCCGGCGCGCTGTACCGCCGCGACTTCTTCGGCAAGGAGAGCATCTCGCTGATGCTGATCCTGCCCATCGCCCTGCCCGGCATCATCACCGGTATCGCCCTGCTTTCGGCGTTCAAGACACTGGGCATCGAACCAGGCTTCCTGACCATCGTCATCGGCCACGCGACCTTCTGCGTGGTGATCGTCTACAACAACGTGATCGCCCGCTTCCGCCGCACCTCCTTCAGCCTGATCGAGGCGAGCATGGACCTGGGCGCCGACGGCTGGCAGACCTTCCGCTACATCATCCTGCCGAACATCGCCACGGCGCTGCTGGCCGGCGGCATGCTGGCCTTCGCCCTGTCGTTCGACGAGATCATCGTCACCACCTTCACCGCCGGCCACGAGCGCACCCTGCCGCTGTGGTTGCTCAACCAGCTGACCCGCCCGCGCGACGTGCCGATCACCAACGTGGTGGCCATGCTGGTGATGCTCGCCACCATGCTGCCGATCCTCGGCGCGTACTACCTGACGCGTGGCACCAGCGATGTGGCGGGGAGTGGCAAATGACTCTGTGCCAAGCGCCCCCTCCCTAGCCCTCCCCCTGAAGGGAGAGGGGACTGGATCGGCGCAGGAGGAAACCCAGGTTTCAGCCGGCACGAACAGCTCCCTCTCCCTTCAGGGAGAGGGTTGGGGAGAGGGAAACCCACTGACGGAGGAGCCCCCATGCAAACCAAACTCCTGATCAACGGCCAGTTCGTCGCCGGCGAAGGCGCGCCGCTGGATATCCTCAACCCGGCCACCGGCGGCGTGATCGGCCAGATCGCCGAAGCCAGCGAAGCCCAGGTGGACGCCGCCGTGCGCGCCGCCAACGCCGCTTTCGACGGCTGGTCGCAGACCGCGCCGAAAGACCGCGCCATGCTCCTGCTGCGCCTGGCCGACCGCATCGAGGAACACGCCGAGGAACTGGCCAGGCTGGAATCGGACAATTGCGGCAAGCCCTATGCCGCCGCGTTGAACGACGAGATCCCGGCCATCGCCGACGTGTTCCGCTTCTTCGCTGGCGCCTGCCGCGTGCTGCCCGGCTCCGCCGCCGGGGAATACCTGCCCGGCTTCACCTCGATGATCCGCCGCGACCCGGTGGGCGTGGTCGCCTCCATTGCGCCGTGGAACTACCCACTGATGATGGCCGCGTGGAAGCTCGGCCCGGCCCTGGCCGCCGGCAACTGCGTGGTGCTCAAGCCCTCCGAGCAGACGCCGCTGACCGCCCTGCGGGTAGCCGAATTCATCGCCGAGCTGTTCCCCGCCGGCGTGGTCAACCTGGTGTTCGGCCGCGGCCCCAGCGTGGGCGCGCCGCTGGTCAGCCACGACCTGGTGCGCATGGTCTCGCTGACCGGCTCGGTGGGCACCGGCAAGGCCATCATCAAGAGCGCCGCCGACAGCGTGAAACGCCTGCACATGGAGCTTGGCGGCAAGGCCCCGGTGATCGTCTTCGACGATGCCGACCTGGAAGATGTGATCGCCGGCATCCGCACCTTCGGCTTCTACAACGCCGGCCAGGACTGTACCGCCGCCTGCCGCATCTACGCCGGCAAGAAGGTCTACGACAACTTCGTCGCCGACCTGGCCAGCGCGGTATCGAGCCTCAAGACCGGGCTGCAGAACGACCCGGATACCGAGCTCGGCCCGCTGATCACCGCCGCCCAGCGCGACCGCGTGTCCGGCTTCGTCGAGCGCGCCAAGGCCAGCCCGCACATCCAGATCGCCACGGGCGGCAGAATGGTCAGCGGCAACGGCTTCTTCTACGAACCGACGGTGGTGGCCAACGCCCAGCAGGACGACGAGATCGTCCGCCGCGAAGTGTTCGGCCCGGTGGTGTCGGTGACGCCGTTCAGCGATGCGGACGAGGCAGTGCGTTGGGCCAACGACTCCGACTACGGGCTGGCCTCGTCGGTGTGGACCAGGGACGTCGGCCGCGCCTCACGGGTGGCCGCGCGCCTGCAGTACGGCTGCACCTGGGTGAACACCCACTTCATGCTGTGCAGCGAGATGCCCCACGGCGGCTTCAAGCAGTCCGGCTACGGCAAGGACCTGTCCATGTACGGCCTGGAGGACTACACCGTGGCGCGGCATATCATGTTCAAGCATTGAGCGGGCGCTCCTACAGGAGAGCACCATGCCCAGCCCAGGAGCAGATCCCGTAGGATGGGTGGAGCCTAAGCGATACCCATGCTGTCGACGCCCGGGAATCGATGGGTATCGCTACGCTCCACGCCATCCTACGAAGTGCACCATGAGTGCGAAGCGAGGCGCCGATCAGACCAACCCGGCCAGCTTCAGCCAGTGCTGGTAGAACCCCTCCGCCACTCGGTTCATCGCTGCCACGCGCTGCGGCAGGTCGGCCAGCATAACTTCGGCGCTTTCCTGGCTCGGCTGGCTGGGGTCGAGGTATTCCGGGAAGCCGTTGACCCAGTCGCTGACCAGCTCTTCGGTCATTTCCGGGTGCCCCTGCAGGCCGAGGATGCGCTCACCGAAGCTGAATGCCTGGTTCTCGCACCAGGGGCTGGACAACAGGCGGGTGGCACCTGCGGGGATGTCGAAGGTATCGCCATGCCACTGGTAGATCGGGAATTCTTCCGGCAGGTGCGCCAGCCATGGGCTCTGCCCTTCCTCGCGGCGCATCGGCTGCCAGCCCAGCTCGGTGTACGGCAGACGATGGATATCGGCGCCCAGCGCCTTGGCCAGCAGCTGGCCGCCCAGGCAGTGGCCGATCATCGGCACGTCGCGCGCGATGAAGCGGCGGATCGCGGCGATTTCGTCACGCAGCCACGGCAGGTCGTCGTTCACGCTCATCGGCCCGCCCATGATGGCGACGGCCTTGGGCCGCTCCAGGTCGTAGCCTTGCAGCTCGCCCAGGTCGGCGCGGCGCACCTCGAACGGCAGTTGCAGACGGTCGAGCAGCGCCCCCAGATGGCCGGGCGGGCAGAAATCGACGTGGGTCAGGATCAGGATATCGGTCATGGTCACCTCCGCGCGGCAGTCTGCCCCATCGCAGCCGGCGGGGGAACCTGGCGTACCCGCAAGGGTGTGCTTGCAGACCCGCCCACGACAAAGCGCGCCGTCACCCGAGGCAACGGCGCGCAATGGATTTTGCGGGTAGAAGATCGGCCGCCCGTCGAGCGGCTCAACGACGTGCTGCGATCAACGCAGGGAAGTGACCTCCTGGGTCACGCCCCAGCCATCGAGAATACCGCCCAGTGGCAGCACGACTTCCTCAAGATCGTGCTCGAAATCGCCGATGGCGGCGTGGGTGGCGAACATCACCTTGCTGATCTGCAGGCTCCAGCCGCCGTCATCGCGGGCTTCGACCTGGGTTCTCAGCGATTCGCCGCGAAACTGCCGGGCAGCTTTGCGGGCGTTCTGTTCATCGGAAAAGATGGCGAAAAAATCGATGGGATGAATGCGAGCGAAATCGAAGCCACCTTCCTTCATCCGGCGCAACACGTTGACGCTGATATCCTCCGAGAGGGGCTTTTCCATGGTACGCACCTCCTGTCGAGACGTTCAGAGTGTATTCCCCGCCAACGAACGCACCCTGGGCGGGCGCGTTCCGGGCACTTCAGTGTGCCGCCGGGAAACGTCAAATGCCGCAACGTCCCCCGAAATGGTGGCCAACTCCGCCGAACGCGCCGAGCGGCGCAGCGGAATTCCCCGGCCACATCTTCCAGCGTAGCGTCTGCGCAAGCGCCTTGCCGCTCCTTTGATGCCATGTGCCGCTCGGCGGCGACAGGCGGCAGAGACGCGCAACCCCGCGCCGCTAGCCGCCCAGCGCGATGCACAGGCCGGTCATGGCCACGCCCAGCGCCATGAAACCCAGCGCACCCGGCCAGGGCGAATCGCCGGCCCAGCGGCTGAGCAGCCAGCCCAGGCCGAACAGCATGGTCACGCCGATGCCCTGGGCCAGGCGCAGCGCCAGCAGGTCGTCGGGCACCAGCCACAGCGGCAGGATCAGCGGCAGGGTGATACCGGTGACCAGCAGCACGATCAACAGCGCCGCCAGCCAGATTTCCGCGCCGCCATGGCGCAGTTCTCCGCAGCCCAGCTCGGAACCCATCAGGCGCTGACGCAGCCGCCAGACCTCCTCCGGCTCCAGCACGGCCACCAGGCGCGGCGGCAGGAATTCCTCCAGGCCGTCGCGGAAATCCGTGTCGCTGGAAGTCCGCCGCAGGGCACGCAGGCGACCGTGCTGGTGCACCCGCTCGACCCGCAGGCGCACCAGCAGCATCAACGCGTCCACCAGGCCCCACGCCAGGTTGCAGCCCAGCGCGGCGACGATCAGGTCCTGCCGGGTCGCCCCGGTGCTGGCAGCGGAGATCACCGAGATGATGGTCAGGGTCATGATCACCCCGTAGGTCATCTCGCTGATGCGATCGAAGGGCGAAGTGATGTCCTGCAGCATGCGCTGCCAGGACGATGGCTGGGGTTCCGGGATTGGCTGCATGGGACGGCCTCCTCTGCCGCCCCTGCAGTCTACTCAGGCGCGGCTGAGCCAGGCCATCACCCAGCGGTTGATCGCCGGCGGCGACAGCTGGCCGGACCAGTACATGGCGCGGAACAGCGCGCCGATCGGCCGGTGCACACCGCCGCTGCGGGCCTGGCGCCAGGCCGCGCGGGCGATGTCCTCGGCGACCAGGGTGACGCCCAGGCGGCGCAGCACCGGCGGCTCGAAGGTCTGGCTGGCGACCATCGGCGTGCGCACGAAGGGCGGCATCAGGTCGGCCACACGGATGCCGTGGGCGCGCCATTCCAGTTCCAGCGCCTCGGTCAGCCCGCGCACGGCGAACTTCGACGCCGAGTAGCTGGCCATCTGCGGCACGCCATAGAGGCCGGAAGCCGAGCCCATGTTCAGCACCTGCGCGCCGGGCGTGCGCTTGAGGTAGGGCAACGCGGCATAGCAGCAATTGAGCACGCCCTGCACGTTGATGGCGATGATGCGGTTGTGCTCGGCCAGGCTGATGTCCTCGAAGTGACCGAAGCGCAGGATGCCGGCGCAATTGAACAGCAGGCGCAGGTGGCCATCGTGGGCCTGGGCGAACTCGCTCACCGCCGCGGCCACCGCCTCGCCGTCGGTGACGTCCAGCGCGCGCTGCCAGGCGCCATCCAGTTCGGTGGAGAGCGCCGCCAGCGGCTCGGGATTGAGGTCGATCAGACCGACGCGCCAGCCGTTGCGGTGGAACAGTTTCGCGGTGGCGGCGCCGATGCCGGAGGCCGCCCCGCTGATCAGGATGGTGTTCATCGATGCGCTCCTTGCGTCGAAGCGGATTGCAGGTGCTTGGCGAGGAAATCGGCGACGTCCTGCAGCGCGCGGTCGGCCACGTCCAGCAGCCCGGCATGGGCCTGGAACACATGCCAGCAACCCGGGAAACGCTGCAACTGGACGACGTTGCCAGAACGCCGCGCCGCATCGGCGAAGCGCAGGCTGTCGTTGCGTAGCACCTCGTCTTCGCCGACCTGGATCAGCAGCGGCGGCAGTTCGTCCAGATCGGCGTAGAGCGGCGACAGCCGGGCGTCCGCACGCGGCAGGTCGGGCGGGCAGAACATCTGCATGGCGCTGTCCATCCAGGCGCGGGTGATCAGTGGATCGCCGGCTGCCGGTGCGTGCAGATACTCAGCGGATAGATCGGTCACCGGTGAGAAGGTCACTAGCGCGCCCGGCGCGGGCAGGCCTTGCGCCCTGGCCTCCAGCGCCAGCTGCAGGGTCAGGTGGCCACCGGCGGAATCCCCGGCCACGGCGATGGCGTGTGCGGGGATGCCCTTGTCCAGCAGAGCACGGTAAGCCGCCACGGCGTCCTCACGCTGGGCTGGAAAGCGATGCTCGGGCGCCAATCGATAGTCGATCACCCAGACCTCGGCCTGGCAGAGCCGCGCCAGGTTGGCGGTGATCGCCCGGTGCGTGGCCGGCGAGCCGATCAGGTAGGCGCCGCCGTGCAGGTAGAGGATCACCCTGCCCTCGCCCCCGCCTTGCGGTCGCCAGACTTCGGCAGGCACGCCTCCCAGGGTCGTCTGCTCGCGGTGCACGCCACGGGGCGTCAGCGTGGCGGCGGTCAGGCCGCGCAGCAGCGCGCGCTGGGCCTTCACCGGCAACTGCGGGCCCATCAGCCCACGGAACAGCAGGTTGAGCACGCCGCGCAGGGTGGCGGTGAGCACTTTTTGCTGGGTCGACAGCGGTACCACGGGTTCAACGGATGCAGTCATAGTCGGCGAACTCCGGCTGACGGGTCTGTTGGCGGTAACGGAAGGTGAAGCCCGGCCAGTTCACGGTGTTGCGGCCACTGGCGGTCTTGTACCAGCTGCTGCAGCCGCGCTCCCAGATAGTGTGCTGCAAGTCGTGCTGCAGCTGGCGGTTGAAGCCCTGCTGCACCTGCGGCTTGAGGTCCAGGTATTTAAGACCTTCGCGCTGGATCCGCTGCAGGCAGCCGAGCACGTAGGGGAACTGGCTCTCCAGCATGTAGATGATGGAGTTGTGCCCCAGGTTGGTGTTCGGCCCGTAGAGGATGAAGAAGTTGGGGAAGCCGCTGACGCTGATGCCCTTGTAGGCCTCGGCGCCGTCGCTCCAGGCCTGGTTCAGCTCGCGCCCGGCGAGGCCGGTGATGCGCATCGGCGCGAGGAATTCGGTGGCGGCGAAACCGGTGCCATAGATGATGGCGTCTACCGGATGACGCACGCCGTCGCGGGTGACGATGGCGTCCTCGGTCACCTCGCTTATACCGCTGTCCACCAGCTTCACGTTGCTGCGCGCCAGCGCCGGGTAGTAGTCGTTGCTGATGAGGATGCGCTTGCAGCCCATGGGATAGTCCGGCTGCAAGCGAGCACGCAGCTGCGGGTCGCTGATGCTTTTGCGCATGTGCAGGTGGAAGCTGATCCGCATGAATTTCATCATCGGCGGGAACACGGTGAAGGCCAGTGCGCGGGCCTCGTGCTGGATGTACTTCAACCCACGGTCCAGGCGCTGCAACCAGGGCAGGCTGGCCTTGATACGACGCTCCCAGTCGGCGTAGGGGCGATCCGGCTTGGGAATCACGTAGGCGGCGCTGCGCTGGAACAGCAGCAGCTCGGCCACTTTCGGGGCAATCTGCGGGACGAACTGGATGGCGCTGGCGCCCGTGCCGACCACCGCCACGCGCTTGCCGTCCAGCGGCGTGGCGTGGTCCCACTGCGCGGAGTGGAAGGCCTTGCCCTGGAAGCGTTCGATGCCCGGCAGCTTGGGGATCAGCGGGCGGCTGAGTTGTCCCAGCGCGCAGACCAGCGACTGGGCGCGCAGCTCCTCGCCGTCGGCGCAGGTCACCCGCCACTCACCGACCGCTTCGTCGAAATTCGCCTCACGCACTTCGCAGTTGAAGCGGATGCGTTCGCGCAGGCGGTACTTGTCTGCGCAATGGCGGGCGTAGTCGAGGATTTCCGTCTGCGGCGCGAACTTGCGCGACCAGTCGGCCTTGGGTTCGAAGGAGAAGGAATACAGGTGCGAAGGCACGTCGCAGGCGGCGCCCGGATAGACGTTCTCGCGCCAGCAGCCGCCGACCTCGGCGGCCTTTTCGAGGATCAGGAAATCGTGGATGCCGACCTGCTGCAGGCGGATCGCCAGACCCAGGCCGGCAAAGCCGGCACCGATGATCAGCACGCGCGGGGCGGCCGGTCGACGGGAAGGTGTTGTCATTGTTGTGCTCCCGGTTTCGTAGTCCGCACAGCGGCGGATGACACCATCCTAGTGCGACTTTCTCCTGCGGGTTATGGCATAGTCGGACATAAAATTGTGACTTTCGGTCACCCTGCCTTGCGAGATTCCGATGCCCGCCACCCCGCCCTGGTCATCCCGGCGCAGCGCCATCAGCGTGCAGCTCATGACCCAGTTCGCCCTCGACCACGGCATGACCCTGGAGCAGTGCCTGGACGGCACCGGGCTGGACATCGGCGTACTCGCCGACCCTGGCGCGGAGGTCGAGGCCGCCCAGGAGCTGGAGCTGCTGCGCAACATCAACCGGCACATCGGCCAGCGTCCCGGCATCGGCCTCAAGGCCGGGCTGCGCTACCACCTCAACACCTATGGCATCTGGGGTTTCGCCCTGCTCAGCAGCTCGACCTTCCTCAGCGCCGCACACCTGGGCCTGCGCTATCTGGACCTGACCTACGCCTTCCACCGCATGACGCTGGAGGAGCACGACGGCGAGGCGCACCTGCTGCTGGACGACTCGGCGGTGCCCGAAGACCTGCGTGACTTGCTCATCGACCGTGACGGTGGCGGCGTGCTGCGCATCCAGCGCGATCTCACCAACCAGCCACCGCCGATCCGCCAGGCGCTGTTCCGCCGCGAAGCGCCCGCCGACCTGCAGCCCTACATCGATGAACTGGGGGTGAAGCCGCTGTACGGCCAGGTGGAGAACCGCATCATTTTCGACAGCCGTATCCTCGAACTGCCGCTGCCGGGCGCCAACCCGGAGGTGGCGAGGCGTTGCGAGGAACAATGCCGCGCCCTGCTCGCCCGGCGACAGGTGCGCACCGGGCTGTCCGGGCAGATTCGCGACCGCCTGCTGGGCACGCCGGGACGCCTGCCGGACATGGAGCAACTGGCGGACGAACTGCACATGACTTCGCGCACACTACGGCGCCGGCTGGAGAGCGAAGGCAGCAGCTATCGCACCTTGCTGGACGAGGTACGCCAGGCGCTGGCCGAGGAACTGCTGGCCACCGGGGCGATCCGTCTGGAGGAGATTGCCGAGCGGCTCGGTTATGGCGAGGTGTCGAACTTCATCCACGCCTTCCGCCGCTGGAAAGGCGTCTCGCCGGGGCGTTTCCGCCGCGGTTGAGCGTTCTGGAAGTGAGCGTTCAGAACACCAGCTTGTAGCCGATCATCGCCAGCATCACCGCCAGACACGGCCGCAGGATGCCATCCGGGATGCGCCCGGCCAGGTGGCTGCCGACGTAGATGCCCGGCAGCGAGCCGATCAGCAGGTAGCCCAGCAGGCCCCAGTCCATGTTACCCATGCTGGCGTGGCCGAGACCGGCGACCAGGGTCAGGGGCACGGCGTGGGCGATCTCGGTGCCCACCAGACGGCGGGTGGCGAGGAACGGATAGAGGATGAACAGCGCCACGGTACCCAGCGCGCCGGCGCCGATGGAGGTCAGCGCGACCATGCCGCCGAGGATGGCGCCGGTGATGACGGTCAGGGTGTTCAGCTTCGAGCCGCTGAAGTGGAAGCTGTCGCCGGCATGGCGCTGGGCGAAGGCCAGCACCTGCTTCTTGAACAGCACGGCCAGCGCGGTGAGCAGCAGGACGACGCCCAGGGCATTCTTGATCACGGCATTCATGGCCGCGGTGTCGGTGTGCAGGCTGTGCAGGAACAGCAGCGTCAGCGCTGCGGCCGGGACACTGCCCAGGGCCAGCCAGCCGGTGATGCGCCAGTCGATGTTGTCGTTCTTGCGGTGAACCAGGACGCCGCCGGACTTGGTGATGGCGGCATAGAGCAGGTCGGTCCCCACCGCGGCAGCGGGGTTGATGCCGAACCAGAGCAGGATCGGCGTCATCAGCGAACCGCCGCCGACACCGGTCATTCCCACGATAAAGCCAACGACAAGACCCGCGATTACGAAACCGATATTGCCAACATCCATCTACGCGTCCTGACTGGCGAAACTGATCACCTCGTGGTGTGGCGGCGAGGATAACCAGTTTTCTTATAATCCATTAGACCGATATGGTCTTAATTTATAACTGCATTCTACAGCTCGCCGCCCGCGGAATATTGATCCGAATCCTCCCTTGGCGCAGGTCGGTACAGGTCTCAAGTCCTTCCGGCATAACGAAAAAGGGGCCCGAAGGCCCCTTTTCGCTGATCACGCGATCACTTCACATCAGGCTTGCCGTCGACCACACCGGTCTTGTTGTCCAGCAGCGCCTGGGTTGCGGTCTGGATGAAGGATTCCAGACGGCCCTTCATCTCCGCCTGCTCAGGCGTGTTGTCGATGCGGGTCACGCCGAAGTCCTTGCCCAGCTTGTAGTCGTAGACACGGATATCGCCTTCCTTGGGCTTGATCAGGATGCGATTGCCGTAGACCAGCGCCACGTCCTGGCCGCTGCCCGAGGGCTTGATCATGCCGAAGCCCTTGTCGCCTTCGGGCAGGTTCAGCAGGTCGCGACCCCAGCACTGGTGGCGCGCTTCGCCGCCCAGGCGACCCATGATGGTCGGCACGATGTCGATCTGGGTGCCGACGGTATCGCGGGTTGCACCGAACTTCTCCTGGATGCCGGGCGCGATGACCAGCAGCGGCACGTTGAAGCGGAACAGGTCCATCTCGGTCAGCTGCTCGGGGGTACCGAAGCCATGATCGCCGACGACCACGAAGATGGTGTCCTTGTAGTACGGCGATTTCTTGGCCTTCTCGAAGAACTGCCCCAGCGACCAGTCGGAGTAGCGCATCGCGGTCAGGTGCTCGTCCAGGCTGCCGTAACCGGTGACCTTGTCGACCGGCAGATCCTTGGGCAGTGCGTAGGGCACGTGGTTGGACAGGGTCTGCAGCAGGGCATAGAACGGCTTGCCGGTGGCTTCGAGCTTGTCCAGTTCTTCGTTGCCGCGGGCGAACATGTCCTGGTCGGACACGCCCCAGGTCGGGTCGGAGAACACCGGATTGACGAAGTCGTTGCGGCCGATGAAGGTGGTCATGCTCTGGTTGGCGAAGAAGCCGGACTGGTTATCCCAGGCGAAGTCGCCGTTGTAGACGTAGACGTCCTCGAACTGGCGCGCCGACAGCAGCTGCGGCAGGCCGGAGAACTTGTGGCCACCCTCGGGCGTCTGCATCAGGTATTCGAAGCCCGGCAGGTTGGGGAAGCACGCCATGGTGGCGAACATGCCCTGGTGGGTGTGGGTGCCGTTGGAGAAGTACTGGGTGAACAGCAGCCCTTCCTTGGACAGTTTGTCGAAGTTCGGCGTGATGTTGCCCGGAGCGCCCAGGGCGCCGACATAGTGGCCGGCGAAGCTTTCCATCAGGATCACCACGACGTTCTTCACCGGCAGGGTGCCATCGGCCGGCGGCGTGTAGTCGCGGCGGATCGGCGCGTCGTCGGCGTCGACCAGCTTGTCGTCGGGCATCACCAGCATCTTGCGCACGGTGGCCAGGGCCTGGTCCTTGGGCAGGGTCGACTTCCAGATATTGTCGCGGTCTTCGGAGAAGCGGCTCTCGGCGGCCTTGATCAGGCTCAGGGTGCCGTTCAGACCCAGCTGGTTGGCGAACTGCGAATCCGTGGTGAAGGCATCGCCCCAGCGCAGCGGCGGGCCCTGGCGCAGGGTGCCGCGGGCAGCGACGACGCACAGCACGATCATCACCAGCAGCACGGCCACACGCACATACCAGGCGGCCGCCGCCTGGCCGCTGGCGGCCGGGCGGGTGGCGCGGTCGATGCCGCGGAACACCAGGTACAGCAGCCAGGTGGCGAATGCCCACGCCAGCAGGTAGCGAACCACCGGGTAGCCGTACCAGATCATGCTCATGACCGTCTTCGGGTCTTCGGACATGTACTGGAACACCAGGCTGTTCAGGCGCTGGTGGAATTCCCGGTAGAAGTCCATCTCCAGCACGCCGAGGAACAGCGTCAGACTGGCCGCGAGGGTCAGCCAGGCCTTCCACAGCCAGCGCCAGCCCATGGCACGCACGCTGGCAATGGCGAACACCAGCGGCGCGACGATGTAGACCACGGCGCGGATGTCGAAGCGCATGCCGGTAAGGAAGGCTTCGACGAAGGTGGAGGCCGGCGTGGTGCCGATCAGCTCGCGGTTATAGATGAACAGCGCCAGGCGCAGCAGGGAATACATCACCATCAGCGCGACGACGCTGAGCGCGGTGAACGCCAGGTGGCTGGACACGGTGGGCCGCGTGAGGCTCGCACCGGTCTGGCGGTTGTTCAGGACTTCTGATTGGCCCATTTCTTGGTTCCGTTGTGAACGTTCGGGTTCGAGGGCGCATCGCCATGGCGGGCAGCAAGGAGTGCCCGCGCGAGCGCGAAAGGCTGCGGCATTACACCGCAAAAGCAGCGGCGACGCATTCTATTGTGTGCCGCTTAAGCGGACCTTAAGCCTGGCCGGGGAATCGTTTCGCGATGATACGAACGAAGACCGTCGCCGAGCGCAGCCGCCAGAAGGCGGACAGGCTGCCGGACGGGCTGTGAAGAAAATGTCGCGGCGAGGGACTCGGCCGCGCTGCAGGCAGGCTGCAGCGCCTTGCCGGGTGATCAGTCGTTGGCCGGCTTGCCGATGGCCTGCAGCACGTACTGCGGCAGGGCGAAAGCACCCTGGTGGATGGCCGGGTTGTAGTAGCGGGTCTGGATGCCGCTGGCGGCGAAGCGCTGGGCCAGGGTGGCCACGTCGACCTGGCGCAGCGCCGGGTTGGTCGAGCCCCAGGCGAAGGTCATCGAGCCGCCGATGTAGGTCGGCACCGCCGCCTGGTAGAAGTGCCAGTCGGCGAACAGGCCGTTCATCCGGCCGGCGGTGTTGCGTACGGTGTCCAGCTGCATGAACGGCGTGCCGTTCTGCGTCACCAGCACGCCGCCGTCGTTCAGGCAGCGGTGGCAGGCCTGGTAGAAGTTCTCCGAGAACAGCACCTCGCCCGGACCGATCGGGTCGGTGGAGTCGGAGATGATCACGTCGAACTTCTCGGTGGTGGTGGCAACGAAGCGCATACCGTCGTCGATCACCAGGTTCAGCCGTGCATCGTCGAAGGCGCCCTGGGAGTGGTTGGGCAGGAATTCCTTGCACATGTCGACCACGGTGCCATCGATCTCGACCATGGTGATGTGCTCAACGCTGGCGTGCTTGGACACCTCGCGCAGCATGCCGCCGTCGCCGCCGCCGATGATCAGCACGCGCTTGGCCGCACCATGGGCGAGGATCGGCACATGGGTGAGCATCTCGTGGTAGATGAACTCGTCGGCCTCGGTGGTCTGGATCACGCCGTCCAGCGCCATCACCCGGCCCATGCGGGCGTTCTCGAAGATCACCAGGTGCTGGTGCTCGGTGCGCACCTCGTGGAGCATCCTGTCGACGCTGAAACGCTGGCCATAGCCGTCGTAGAGGGTTTCCTGGTAATCGTGCATGCAGTGGGCTCCCGTCGGGACAAGACAATAGGAGGGAGCGGACGCGCCGCCCCGAAAGAGGCGCGCATTCTACGTGGCCGGGGATGACAGGTCGAACCCTGCTGTCGGCGGCGCGATGCAGGGCAATTTGAAAGTCAGCCACGGGACGACAGCCCGCCGCGCAACAGGTAATGTCGCCGCCATGAACAGCACACTCATCCACCTGCCCTACCACGCCCCCTGGAACTGGCAGCAGTTCCACGAGCACTTCGCCCTGCGCAGCCTGGCCGGCGTCGAATGCCTGTCGCCGCGACGCTACGCCCGCAGCGTGCGGCTGGGCGCGGACAGCGGCTGGTTCAGCGTGACGCCGCTGGAGGAATCCGCCGAACTGGAACTGCAGCTGCACCTCCCCGCCGCCCATACCGAGACACTCACCGCGCGGGTGCGCAAGATGTTCGACCTGGACAGCAACCCCGCGCACATCGCCGCACACCTGGGCGACGACCCCGTGCTCGGCCCGCTGCTGCGGCAAGCCCCCGGCCTGCGCCTGCCCACCGCGTTCGATCCGTTCGAGCAGGCGGTGCGCGCCATCGTCGGCCAGCAGGTCACGGTGAAAGCCGCCGTGACCATCGTCGGACGGCTGGTGCAGCGCCTGGGTGAAGCCTTGCCTGGCCCTTCCTTATCCGATGAGGCTGAAGGTCAACCGACGCGACTGTTTCCCACTCCACAAGCCCTGGCCGAAGCGGACCTGGCCGGCATCGGCATGCCCGGCAAGCGTGTGGAGACGCTGCAGCGCTTCTCCGCCGCCTGCGCCAGCGGCGCACTGGCGCTACACGTGGACGACGGCGCCGAGGACCTGGTGCAGCGCCTCTGCGCCCTCCCCGGCATCGGCCCGTGGACGGCCGAATACGTCGCCCTGCGCGCCTTCGGCGATCCGGACGCCTTCCCCGCCGCCGACCTGGGCCTGCTCAAGTCGCCGGTCTGGGGCAGCGAAGGCATCACTGCCCGCGAACTGCAACGCCGCGCCGAAGCCTGGCGGCCCTGGCGCGCGTACGCCGCCGTCTACCTGTGGCACGCCTATTCCCAGGCCGGCCGCACCGGAGGATGACCATGCACTACCGCTACCACGACAGCCCCACCGGCCGCCTGCTGCTGGCCGGCGACGAAGCCGGCCTGCGCATGCTCTACATGGACCTGGAAACCCGCCACTACCCCGAGCCGGACTGGCAACAGGGCAGCCCGTTGCTGGACGACGTGGCGCGGCAGCTGGACGAGTACTTCGCCGGCAAGCGCCAGCGCTTCGACGTGAAGCTGAATACCGGCGGCACCGAGTTCCAGCGCCAGGTCTGGCAGGCGCTGCTGGAGATTCCCTACGGCTACACCACCGTCTATGCCGAACTGGCGCGGCGCATCGGCCGGCCCAGGGCGATCCGCGCGGTGGGCACGGCCAACGGCGCCAACCCGATCAGCATCATCGTGCCGTGCCACCGGGTGATCGGCAGCAACGGCAGCCTCACCGGCTACGCCGGCGGTCTGCCGCGCAAGGAGCTGCTCTTGCGCCTGGAGGGTGCGCTGGAGTCGAGTTAGGGGAAATCCGGCCTAGAAGTCGAAAGCGCCCTGCGCCGCCTGCGGGTCCACATAGCCCTCCAAGGCCAGCATGCGCATCTTCGAAGTGCTGCCGCCCGGCGCGGAGAAGCCACCGGTCCTGCCGCCACTGGCGAGCACGCGGTGGCAGGGAATGATCAGCGGGACCGGATTGGAGCCCATCGCCTGGCCCACCGCGCGGGACAGGCCGACATCGCCCAGGCGCCGGGCGATCTCGCCGTAGGTCGTGGTTTCGCCGCGGCCGAGCTGGAGAATGTCGTCGTAGACACGTCGGTGGAAATCGCTGACCGCCGACAGGTCCAGCGGCAGGTTGTCGAAGGACACCGCCTCGCCCCGCGCATAGCCCAGGATCAGCTGGCGCGCTTCGTCGATGAAGGCCGGCCACTGGGCGGTCTCGCTGCCCAGCTTGTCGAAGCGCTCGCGCACGCTGTGCACCGAATCCCCCGGCAGGTAGGCGCGCGTGATCCCCTGCGGGCTCCAGGCGAGCCCGAACCAGCCGAGGTCTGTTTCGATCAGGCAGTAATGCATCGAAAGAGTTTCCATGCCTGAGCCTTATCCCGCAAGCCTCTCCGCCTTCAGCACGACGTCGCACCAGCGCCGCAACTCGGCGCCGATGGCACTGGCCGGATCGCCCTGGCGCTCGAAGGCCCACCACAGTTGCGCACCCTGCCACTGGCTGGCCATCAGCCGACCGAGTATGGGTTGCCGTTGCGGGTCATCGCTCAGTCGCCTGCCCAGGGCTCCGGCCAAGGCCGCGCCCCATTGCGCACCACGCTCGCGCAGCTGCGCATCGCGCATGTCCTCGCGCAGGATCAGCAGGCCCTCGGCGTAATCCGTCTCGCCCTCGCCCACCGGGAACATCGCCACCAGCATCTGCACCGCGCCCTCCGGACTCAGCTCGGCGCTCGCGTCGAGCTGCGCGGTCTGCTCGTCCAGCCGGTCCCAGGCGCGCAGCAGCACGGCGCGGAGGAATTCCGCCTTGGTCGCATGCCGCTGCACCAGCGTCGCGGCGGACAAACCCACCTCGCGCCCCACGGCAGCGAAGGTCACCGCCTCCGGCCCTTGGCGCACCATCAGCGCCATGGCGGCATCGAGTATCGCTTCGTCGCTGACCGATTTGGTTCGAGCCATGCCACCCTCTTTTATAAATGAACATTCATTTATATATTGGTGCAGAGCTTACCCAAGGAGACCCCGCATGGCCAGGATTCTCGGCTACATCGCCAGCAGCCTCGACGGCTTCATCGCCACCCCGCAGCACGGGCTGGACTGGCTGTTCAAGCATGACCAGCTGCAACTGGGCGAACATGACTACAACCTGTTTCTCCGGCGTATTCGCACCGTGGTCATGGGCCGCGCGACCTACGACTTCCTCGCCGCCGATCCCGGCCCGTGGCCCTATGCGGAACAACGGGTGCTGGTGGTGACCTCGCGCCCTATCGACACCCCGAAGGGCCCGCTGCAGACCCGCAGCGATATCGACGCGCTGATCGCGGAGCTGCGTGCGCTGGACGACGGTGATGTCTGGATGCTCGGCGGCGGCCAGCTGCAGATGGCCTTCCTGCAGCGCGGGGCGCTGGATGAGCTGGAAATCTACGTGATGCCGGAAATCATCGGCGGCGGCTTTCCGCTGTTTCCCGCGACTGGTTTGCGGGCATCGCCGACGTTGCTATCGGCCAGGGTCATCGAGCCGGGCTGTGTGCGGATGCATTATCGGTTCGATTGACGGGAGCCCCGGCGCGGGGCGGTTCGCGAGCAAGCTCGCTCCTACAGCCCAGCCCTACACCGGTACCCCTTCGTAGGGCGCATAACCCGGCACGGGTTATCTGCCGATACCATGACGGCGGATAACGCTGGCGTGTTATTCGCCCTACGAGAGTCCCGCAGAATCACTCCCGTAGGAGCGGACCTTGTCCGCGAAATCCATCGCGGCGGAAGCGGTAGCCATAGGCATATGCAGTCGACGATCGCCGATTGGCGATTCGCGGACAAGCTCCGCTCCCACCGGGGAACCGGAGAGCGGAGCCGGGCTCGCCACTCAGATCTTCACATTCCCCTTGGGCCCGGCAATCGCCCAGATCAACAGGCCCAGCAACGGCAGGATGACGATCACCAGGATCCAGATGATCTTGATCGGCATCTCCGCACCGCTTTTCAATACGCTGATGATGGCCCAGATATCCAGGGCGAAGATGATCAGGCTGATCAAGCCACTCAGGGTAGAGCCCATGCTGAAGGTCCTTATGGGAGTCGGTTGTACCGTTCAGCATAGCCGCCCGCGCGGCAAGGCGATGGACGCGGCTCAGACCCGCGCCGGATCGATCAGCGCGAAGCTCGCCACCGTCTCGTGGCCTTCCAGTGCGCCGCCTTCGCGGGCCAGGCCGACGGTCTGCATCCCGGCCTGCTGCGCGGCGTCCAGCTCCTGCACCACGTCGGAGAGGAAGAGGATGTCCTCGCCGGGCAGGCCGATGGCGGCGGCGATGCGACGGTAGGACTCGGCCTCGCGCTTGGGCCCGCTGGTGGTGTCGAAGTAGCCGGAGAACAGCGGCGACAGGTCGCCTGCCTCGGAGCAGCCGAAGATCAGCTTCTGCGCCTGGATCGAGCCGGAGGAATAGACGTACAGCCGATAGCCTTCGGCGTGCCAGTGGCGCAACGCGTCGACGGCGTCCGGGTAGACGTGGCCCTTGAGCTGGCCGGCGCGGTAGCCCTGCTCCCAGACCATGCCCTGCAGCGCCTTGAGCGGCGTGGCCTTGCGGTCTTCGGCAATCCAGCCGAGGAGGATGTCGATGCAGCGTTCGGTATCGGCGCTCGCCTCGCCGCTTTCAGCACGCACGGCTGCCAGTTGTTCGGCCACCGCCGGTTCGGCGGCATGCTCGCGCACGTAGTCCGGCAGGTGCGCGGCGGCATAGGGAAAGAGCACGTCGAAGACGAAGCTGACCGCGCTGGTGGTGCCTTCGATGTCGGTGAGGATGGCTTTGATGGGCATGGGAACTCCAGGAGAACTGACCGGCTCGTGCAGGAGCCCCTCTCCCCCGCCCTCTCCCTTCAGGGAGAGGGCTAGGGAGAGGGTGGTTCAGGTTAAAGACCGTCGCTGAACACGAGCGCGGTCGCTCAATGCTGTCAGTCTTCCAGCAACGGAAAGCGCTTGGCGATCCCGTCGCCGGTGAACTTCGCGACCCAGCCTTCGGCATTGTTGAACAGGCGAATGGCGACGAAGTGCGGCCGCTCGCCCATGTCGAACCAGTGGCGGGTCCCGGCGGGCACCGAGATCAGGTCGTTCTTCTCGCACAGCACGGCGTAGACGTGATCCTCGATGTGCAGAGTGAACAAACCGCGGCCGGCAACGAAGAAGCGCACCTCGTCCTCGCCGTGGCGATGCTCGTCGAGGAACTTGGCGCGCAGCTCATCCTTCTGCGGATGGTCGGCGCTCAGGCTGACCACGTCGACGGTGACGTAGCCCTCCTCGTCCTGCAGGCGGCGAATCTCGTGCTGGTAGGCGGCGATCACCGCTTCCTGGCTGGCGCCGGGGACGATGGGTGCGTTGGCCGCCCAGCGCTGGAAGCGGATGCCCAGCTCGGCCAGGGTGGCGGCGATGTCCTCGGCGTGGGTCAGCAGCTTCAGCGGCTGCTCGGGATTGGATTCGTGGTAGACGGTCAGGCTGCTCATGGGCGTTATCCTTCTTCAGCTATCGCCGGATTCGCTCAGCGTGTGCCGCCGCGAAGGCTCAATACTTTCAGTTCACATTCGAAGAGGAATTCGAAGGCTTCGATCTGGCGCAGGGCATCGGCCATGCGTGGGCCCCAAGTGTACAGGCCGTGGCCGCGGATCAGGTAACCGGGGCAGTCCGGGTGCGCCTCCAGCCAGGGCTGCACCTGGGCGGCCAGGCGGGCGATGTCCTGGTCGTTGTCGAAGATCGGCACGGTGATGTGACCTTCGTGGGTGGTGACGCCGGCAAAAGCCTTCTGCAGCTCGTAGTCCTGCAGCTCCAGGCGGTCGCCAGCGGTGAGGCGCGACAGCACGGTGGCGTTCACCGAGTGGGTGTGCAGCACCGCGCCGATCTCCGGGCGCCAGGCGTAGAGCTGGGTGTGCAGCAGGGTTTCTGCCGAGGGCTTCTTGCCCGGCTCCAGGCTGTTGCCGGAGAGGTCGGTTTCCAGCACGTCGTCCACGCCCAACTGGCCCTTGTGCTTGCCGGACACGGTGAGCAGCGCGCGGTCAGCGGCCAGGCGCGCCGAGTAGTTGCTGCTGGTGGCCGGCGACCAGCCGCGGCCATAGAGGAAGCGCCCGGCCTCGATGATCTGCTGGGTCAGGTGTTCACGGGTGGCGTGCATGCGGGTCCTCGTTCAGACGGGTCCAGATGATCAGGGCGGCCGCCAGCGCGGCCACGCTGGCGATGGCGAAAGTCCAGGCCGGGCCAAGACTACCCCAGCTGTAGCCGGAGTAAAGCGCGCCGAGCGCGCCACCGGTACCGGCAAGCGCGGCGTAGAGCGCCTGGCCCTGCCCCTGCTGGCGCGCCTGGAAGCTGCGCTGGACGAAATGGATGGCCGCGGCGTGGAAGCTGCCGAAGGTCGCCGCGTGCAACAGCTGGGCGCAAAGTAGCACCGCCAGGTGCCCGGCCAGCGTCCCCAGCAGCAGCCAGCGCAACGCCGCCAGCAGGAAGCTCGCCGCCAGTACCTGGCGCAGGGAGAAGCGCTTGAGCAGGCGCGGCATGATCAGGAACAGCAGCACCTCGGCGACCACGCCCAGCGCCCAGAGCTGGCCGATCAGCCCACGGGCGTAGCCGAGGGATTCCAGGTGCAGGGTCAGGAAGGTGTAGTACGGGCCGTGGGACAGCTGCATCAGGCACACGCACAAATAGAAGGCGAGCACGCCTGGGCTGCGCAGCTGCTTGAGGAAGCCACCGGCATCGGCTTCATCCTGCCGCGCCGGCGGCTGGGCGTTGGGCACCCACCAGCTGGCGCCGACGATGCCGAGCATGATCGCCAGCAGCGCCAGCGGGTAGGCATCCAGGCTGGCAAACTCGAACAACCAGCCCAGGCCGACCACGGTGCAGATGAAGCCGATGGAGCCCCACAGCCGGATGCGGCTGTAGCTCTCGGTACGCCCGCTCAGGTGGGCCAGGGTGATCACCTCGAACTGCGGCAGCACGGCATGCCAGAAGAACGCATGCCCGGCCATGATCAGCGCCAGCCAGGCATAGCTGTGGCCGAGGAAGATGCCGGCGAAGCACACCGCCGTGCACACCGCGCCGAAACGCACGATGGCCAGGCGCTGGCCGCTGCGGTCGCCCAGCCACCCCCACAGGTTCGGCGCCACACAGCGCATCAGCATGGGGATGGCGACCAGCTCGCCGATGCGCGCCGCCGGGAATCCCAGGTGATGGAAATACAGCGCGAGGAACGGCGCCGTCCCGCCCAGCAGGCAGAAGTAGAAGAAGTAGAAACTGGACAGGCGCCAGTAAGGGACAGCAGCCACAGGCTACAGGCGGCAGGCTTCAGGCGAGAGCCGCTTTAACCTGCAGCTTGCCGCCTGTGGCCTGCAGCCGCCATTCACAGCTGGCCGAGCACCGGGGTGCCGACTTTCACATCGGCATTCTGCGCGCGATTACGCAGCAGGTGGTCGAGCAGCACGATGGCCATCATCGCCTCGGCGATGGGCGTGGCGCGAATGCCCACGCACGGGTCGTGGCGGCCCTTGGTGATCACGTCCACCGGGTTGCCGTCGACGTCGATGGAGCGGCCGGGGGTGGTGATGCTGGAGGTCGGTTTGAGCGCCAGGTGGGCGATGATCGGCTGGCCGGAGGAGATGCCACCGAGGATGCCGCCAGCGTTGTTCGACAGGAAGCCTTCCGGAGTCAGCTCGTCACGATGCTCGGTGCCGTGCTGGGCGACGCTGGCGAAGCCGGCGCCGATTTCCACACCCTTCACCGCGTTGATGCTCATCAGCGCGTGGGCCAGTTCGGCGTCCAGGCGGTCGAAGATCGGCTCACCCAGGCCTGGCGGCACGCCTTCGGCGACCACGGTGATCTTCGCGCCGACCGAGTCCTGGTCACGGCGCAGCTGGTCCATGTAGGCCTCCAGCTCCGGCACCTTGTCCGGGTCGGGGCTGAAGAAGGCGTTGTCTTCGACGCTCTCCCAGGTCTTGAAGGGGATTTCGATCGGGCCGAGCTGGCTCATGTAGCCGCGCACGGTGATGCCCATGCCCGCCAGGACCTTCTTGGCGATGGCGCCGGCGGCCACGCGCATGGCGGTCTCGCGCGCCGAGGAACGGCCGCCGCCGCGGTAGTCGCGAACACCGTACTTGTGGTGGTAGGTGTAATCGGCGTGGGCCGGGCGGAACAGGTCCTTGATCGCCGAGTAGTCCTTGGACTTCTGGTCGGTGTTGCGGATCAGCAGGCCGATCGGGGTGCCGGTGGTCTTGCCCTCGAACACGCCGGAGAGGATTTCCACCTCGTCGGCTTCCTGGCGCTGGGTGGTATGGCGGCTGGTGCCGGGCTTGCGGCGGTCCAGGTCGCGCTGCAGGTCTTCCAGGGAAATCGCAAGGCCGGGCGGGCAGCCGTCGACGATGGCGACCAGCGCCGGGCCGTGGCTTTCGCCAGCGGTGGTGACGGTGAACAGCTTGCCGTAGGTGTTGCCGGACATGCGAGGCTCCGCGAAAAGACTGGGATTCGAAAAGGCCGAGCAGTATACCTGCGTCAATCCGCCCTGCGAACCTTCGCCGCCCGCGAGGATCAAAGCGCCATCAGCCCCATCGTGAAGTCATCGATGCGCCGTCTTGCCCTGCTCTGCCTCGTATTCCTCACCTCTCTCGCCCAGGCCGCCCCCACCAGCATCCTGCAGCGCCCCTATGATCTGGACACCGGTCACGGCGTGCTGCGCGGCACGATGCTGCTGCCGCAGACGCAGAGCCCACCGCCGGTGGCCCTGCTGATCGCCGGTTCCGGCCCCACCGACCGCGACGGCAACAACCCCGAGGGCGGGCAGAACGCCTACCTGCGCAAGCTGGCCGAGACCCTGGCGGAAAACGGCATCGCCAGCGTGCGCTACGACAAGCGCGGCGTGGCCCGCAGCCTGCCGGCGGCGCCGCACGAGGAAGAGCTCAGCGTCGACGCCTACGTCAACGACGTGGTGGCCTGGAGCGACAAGCTGGCCCAGGACCCGCGCTTCGGCCGGCAGATCCTCATCGGCCACAGCGAAGGCGCGCTGATCGCCAGCCTCGCCGCCCCGCGAACCCACGCCGAGGCGCTGGTGGCCCTGGCCGGCAGCGCCCGGCCGATCGGCGAGGTGCTGCGCGAACAGCTGCAGGGCCGCCTGCCGCCGCCCCTGCTGGCGCAGGCCGACCAACTGATCGAAGGTCTGCAGGCCGGGCAACTGCAACCCCGCGTGCCGGAGCCGCTCAAGGTGCTGTTCCGTCCCAGCGTGCAGCCTTACCTGATCTCGCTGTTCCGCCAGGACCCGGCCCGCGCCTTCGCCGACCTCAAGCTGCCGACCCTGATCCTGCAGGGCAGCAATGACATCCAGGTCGGCGTCGAGGACGCCGAGGCGCTCAAGCGCGCCAAGCCCGACAGCGAGCTGTTCGTGATTTCCGGGATGAACCACATCCTGCGCATCGTCCCGACCAGCGGGCCGCAGCAGTTGGCCTCCTACAACAACCCCAACCTGCCGCTGGCCCGCGAGCTGGTGCAGCGCCTCACGACTTTCATCCGGCACGCGCAAAGCCTGCCCGGCAGTACCCTGGCCGGGACCGACGGCGCTTCTGGAGCGAACGTCTCAAGAAATCCGCCGGTGCGTCGATAAACCACGGGAGAGCCCTGGCCACGCCCGCCAGGCCCCGAGGTGGATTTCCCCATGACCGAAGCCGAACAGTCCGCAGCCGCCGCTCCCGAGGAGAACGCCGCCCCGCGCGTGCATCCCTGGTCGGAACTGGCGCCGGAACACTATCGCCTGCTGCGCCTGGCGCCACTGCCCACCGACCGCACCACGGGCGCACGGCCGCTGCGCTTCGTGCAACTGGGCCGCGTGGAGCGCCACAACGCCGAGCAGAGCGTGCTGCGCCTGACCGTGCAGGTGCCCGGCCAGGTGCTGCGCAAGGAAGTGAACCTGCTGGAGGTCTGGGCGGACCACCGCAGCAAGGAAGTACGTTTCGGCGCCGACTCGGGCTTCGCCACTGAACCGCTGAACCGCGGCCTCGGCCGGTTCCTGCTGGCCCAGGGAGTGGCCTGGGCAAAGAAGAAGTTCTCGCACTATCGCGTCGAAGGCGGCGCGCTGGCGTTCAAGGACACGCCCAACGAGGAATCGCGCCAGCGCCGCGACCACTTCCTGCGCGCCCAGGGCTTCGACGTGGTCTACGAGGACACCCGGCTGCTCAAGGCGCGCTACCGCGTCGGCCGGGTCAGCGAGCTGTATGACGACTGGCACAAGGACAAGGTGCAGATAGTCCCGCTGCTGGAAGCCGGTTCCATGCTGGAGCAGGCCGACCACAACCTCGCCAGCCAGTCCAACGAGATCCGCCGCCTGGAGCAGCGCATCGAGACCTTCCGTCGCGACGACTCCAGCCTGCGCTTCACCATCGCCTGCCTGACGGTGTTCGCGGTGTTCCAGGCCGGGTTGCTGATCTGGATTGCCACGCACTGAGGCGTGTGGATGGCAATGACGCCCCTGCCTGCATCGGAAGCGGCGTCGAGCGATCGCGGACAGAGTCCGCTCCTACGCCAAACCAACCGGCCGCGTAGGAGCGGACTTCGTCCGCGATTGGCTGAGCCACGCGCTAAAGCCCCGCCAGAACGTTTCATGTAGGAGCGAGCTTGCTCACGAACCGCCCAGCTGTGGATCCGCCAGCGCCCCCCTTCGCGAGCAAGCTCGCTCCTGCAGGTACCCTCAGGCTTTGACGCGGGAGCGGAACAGCTCCTGATGCTCGCGGCACTGCTGCGCCGAGAGCAGGAACACACCGTGGCCGCCGTACTCGAAGTCGAGCCAGGTGAAGTCCACTTCCGGGTAGAGCGCCGCCACGTGCACCTGGCTGTTGCCCACTTCCACCACCAACGTGCCGCGCTCGGTCAGATGATCCCCGGCCTCGGCCAGCATGCGCCGCACCAGGTCCAGGCCATCGTTGCCGCAGGCCAGGCCCAGTTCCGACTCGTGGTGATACTCGGCGGGCATGTCGGCGAAATCCTCGGCGTCGACATAGGGCGGGTTCGACACGATCAGGTCGAAGCGCTGACCCGGCAGGCCTTCGAAGCCATCGCCCTGCACGGTGTAGACGCGTTCGCCCAGCTCATGGCGCTCGATATTGATATTGGCCACTTCCAGGGCATCGAAGGACAGGTCACCCAGTACCACCTCGGACTCCGGGAAGGCGCTGGCACAGGCGATGCCTATGCAGCCCGAGCCGGTGCACAGGTCGAGGATGCGTGCCGGGTCCGCCGCCAGCCAGGGCTCGAAGCGGCGCTCGATCAGCTCGGCGATGGGCGAGCGTGGCACCAGCACGCGCTCGTCGACCACGAAGGGCATGCCGCAGAACCAGGCCTCGCCCAGCAGGTAGGCGGTCGGCACGCGCTCCTCGATACGCCGGCGCAGCAGGTGCATCAGGTAGTCGCGCTCCTCGTCTTCGAGGCGGCAATCCAGGTAGGCATCAGCCATTTCCCAGGGCAGGTGCAGCGCGCCGAGCACCAGCTGGCGGGCCTCGTCCCAGGCGTTGTCGGTGCCGTGGCCGAAGAACAGTTCCTCGGCGTGGAAGCGGCTGACGGCCCAGCGGATGTGGTCACGCAGGGTCAGCAAACGGGATTGGGTCACGGCAGCAGTCCTCGCAGCTCGCAAAAAGGGGCGCATTCTAGCGGAACCCGGGCGATCTTGGGGCCGGTCAGCCACTTCCGCTGAAGAATGCCAATACCACTTTGGCGCGAGTTCGCAAAGATTCACAGCAGACGCGTTACGGCCCACAATGAGTGAACATGCATTTACAGGAGTCGTGACATGTCCCAGCCGCTCAGTATGCTGCAGATCAGTGGACGCGGATATCCGCCGGCCGCCCTGCGCCAGAGCACTCTGTTGATCATCGATGCCCAGGAGGAGTACCGCAGCGGCGTGCTGGCCTTGCCCGACCTGGACGCCGCGGTGGCGCAGATTCGCCTGCTGCTGGAGACGGCACGCAACATGGGCACCCCGATTGTCCACGTGCACCACCTGGGCGTGGTCGGCGGCCTGCTCGACCCCCAGGGCCCGCGCGGCCGCTTCCTGCCCGAACTGGCGCCGCTGCCGGGCGAGGTAGTCGTGGACAAGCGCCTGCCCAACGCCTTCGCCGGCACCGACCTGCATGACCGCCTGCAGGCCAGCGGCCGCCTGGACCTGATCGTCTGCGGGTTCATGACCCACTCCAGCATCAGCACCACCGTCCGCGCCGCCAAGGACTACGGCTACCGCTGCACCCTGGTGGACGCCGCCTGCGCCACCCGCGACATACCCACCCCCGAAGGTGGCGTGCTCGCCGCCCGTGACCTGCATCGCGCGGAAATCGCCGCCCTGGGCGACAACTTCGCCGCCGTGGTGGCCCAGGCCCAGGCGCTGGTCTGAAGCCACTCGTCCCGACGGGCGGCAACGACAAGCGCCCGGGGTTAGGCTCAGCTTAGGCGCGATAGCCCGCGAACCCGCTCACCCAGCGGGTTCGCCGCGCTTCCCGACCCTGGGGAACCCCACCCCTCCCCACCGGTCATAGCCTCGTTCAACAGATGAGGAAGTCGGGATGAAGATGACCGAGAAATTCGATCCACCCAGCCTGCGCCCGAAACGTCCGGGGCGTTGGCGCTGGCGCTTCGCCGCCGCGATCGCCGCAGTGATCGCCACCTTCGGCATCCTCTCCAGCATGGCCGGCGTGGCCGCCCTGCTGCGCCGCCAACCGGCGGTGGGAGTGCTGCACATCGAACCGGGCGCCGGCGCCGTATTGCTGGTGATCGGCCTGCTCTGCCTGTGGCTGGGCGTCACCTTCTGGCGCGCCGCCCGCCGCCGTGCCCGTGGCCGCGATGGCCTGAGCCTGTCGCCGCGCCTGCTGAAACGGCGTAGCTGAATTCCTCGGCGAGTTTCCGCAGGGCCGGCACGATCCGTTAGACTGCGCGGCTCTTCGAGGAGGTGCGCATGCAAGACGACGACTTTTCCCAATTTGCCCGCGAGATGCGCGGCGTCAAGCGCATCACCGTGGACCAGGCCGATACCGGCAAGCCCAAGGCCGACCGCAAACAGCTCAAGGAGCTGCGGCAGAACGCGACCGTGCGCACCGAGAACATCCGCGTGGACGGACTCTCCGACCAGTTCGTCATCGACGTCGGCCCGGAGGACGAACTCTACTGGGCCCGCGACGGCGTCCAGGAAGGCCAGATGCGCAAGCTCAAGGCCGGGCAGATCGGCTTCGACGGCAGCCTCGACCTGCACGGCATGAAGATCGAAACCGCCCGCGAAACCCTCTGGGATTTCATCGCCGAAGCCACCCGTTTCGAGGTCCGCTGCATCCGCGTCACCCACGGCAAGGCCGCGCGCATCGACGGCCGCAGCCCGATGGTGAAAAGCCACGTGAACACCTGGTTGCGCCAGCACCCGCAGGTGCTCGGCTTCGCCTCCTGTCTGCCGCGCCACGGCGGCACGGGCGCCATCTACGTGATGCTGCGGCGCAACATGCTCGAAGGCCGCGACGAGTAGATTCCACGCCACGACAATCTGCCAGCCATAACGCGCCAACCGGCGCGCGGGCCTTGCCAGCCAAGGCTGCGCGCCCTACCCTGCGCCACGGTTTTTATTTTTGTCATTGCCACAGGTAGATCATGTCCCTGGAACAAAACTACTCCGCGATCCTCAGCCAGCTCGGTGAGGACGTCACCCGCGAAGGCCTGGTCGACACGCCCAAGCGTGCCGCCAAAGCCATGCAGTACCTCTGCCGCGGCTACCAGCAGACGCTGGAGGAGATCGTCAACGGCGCCCTGTTCAGCTCCGACAACAGCGAGATGGTGCTGGTCAAGGACATCGAGCTCTACTCGCTGTGCGAGCACCACCTGCTGCCCTTCATCGGCAAGGCCCACGTCGCCTACATTCCCAACGGCAAAGTGCTGGGCCTGTCCAAGGTCGCGCGCATCGTCGACATGTACGCCCGCCGCCTGCAGATCCAGGAAAACATGTCGCGGCAGATCGCCGAGGCCGTGCAGCAGGTCACCGGCGCGCTGGGCGTAGCCGTGGTGATCGAAGCCAAGCACATGTGCATGATGATGCGCGGCGTGGAGAAGCAGAATTCCTCCATGGTCACCTCGGTGATGCTCGGTGAGTTCCGCGAGAACGCCGCCACCCGCAGCGAGTTCCTCAGCCTGATCCGCTGATTGCGAACCGCCGCCATGAAAAAACCGGCCCTCGGGCCGGTTTTTTTGTATCTGCGGAAAAGGTCTCAGCGGGTGTAGTACCCCACCGCCACCAGGTAGTGCCCGGCCTTGCGCAGGAAGGCGTGCTTGTTCTCCACCTTGCTGGTCACCGGGTTGCGCCACTGGTATTCGAACTCTGCGTCGCCCTTGGATTTGACCAGCTCCAGCATGGCGTGGCCGATGGGGTTGCCGCCCGGGTCCTTGAGCGATTCGAAGTCGGTGCCGACCATCCGCGTGTTGAAGCCATGGGCGACGAACTTCGCCGTGTCCAGGTCCACCACGAAGACATACAGGTCGTCCTGGATATAGGCCGGATCACGCGCCGTGATCTGTTTGAAGGTGCCCTCGGGCTCTGCCTCGACGGCCTTCACCGCCTTGTCCAGCATGGCTTGTGCCTGCTCGGCGGAGGCGCGCGGGATGTAGTAGCCCACGGCAAGGAAGCGGTCGCCCACGCGCTGGTAGTAGACGTGCTTGCGCTCGACCTTGCCGTCCGCCCAGTTCTTCCAGCGGTAATCGGCCTGCTGCACCTTGCCGGTCTCGGGCGAGTTCAGCGCCATGGAAAACTGCTTCTGCAGCGATGGATCGAGCGTGGAGGACACATCGCGGCCGATCAGTACCACCGACGGCCCGCCGCTGGCGAGCATGGTGCCCTTGCTGTCGACCACGAAGACGTAGAGATCGCCATCGACGAACTCGCCCTGGCGGCTGAACGCGGCGAAGGCCTGGTCGCCGTCCTGCTGGTAGGCCGTGACCGCCTTGGTCAGCAGTGCCTTGGCGCGCTGGTCTTCGCTGTGCCCGGTGGCGGCGAACAGTGGCAGGGACGACAGGAATGAAAGCAGCAGCAATGACTTCAACAGCATCTTCATGCGCGAATACCCCCGTGGCGGTGCTTTTAGTTGTGCACAGAGCATAGCCAGCCAGAAGGGATTCGCGTCGGCATTCACCAGGGATCTGGCGCGCAATTCAGCCGAAGAATCGTTTCATCGAGCGCGACAGCCAGCCGCCGTGCCCCTGGTCGCGGGTCAGCTCGTGCATGGTGGCCTTCACCGCGTCCACGTAGTTGGCGTCGTCATTGCGGATGTGGTTGAACAGCCAGCGGCCGAGCAGGCCCTTGAGTTCCTCGGCGACGTCCTCGCCGGCGTCGAAGCGCGCGCGGTAGTCGGAAACGCGCTTGATGAACAGCTCGTGCACCTTCTTGTGCGCGCGGGTGAACTGGTAGCCGGAGTCTTCCAGCAGGGTTTCCTCGAAGGCGAAGTGCGAGATGGTGTAGTCCACCAGTTCCTCGATCACGTTGCCCAGCAGGGCCCGGTCATGATGGGACTGGGCCTCGTGCAGCTGGTTGATCATTTCGACGATGCGCTTGTGCTGTGCGTCGATCACTCCGATCCCGGTATCGAGATCTGCCTGCCAGACCAGATAGGCCATCTTTTCCCTCCCCATGCCGGGCAACGACACTGCCTGCCGCTCGCGCCCGGCCACATCGGTACACACATCGGGAAATCCCGCATGGCAGCGCGTCCAGATTAGGGAGGGCGACAAATCGCCGCCATGATGCCGGTCAAGCCGGACTGGTCTGAATCCGCGATTTAGAGCTGTCTTTTCGGAAGTGTCTGATATCGGATTGCAGCTTTTCTCGAAGCACAGAGCCAGACGTTTCGTAGGAGCGGACTCCGTCCGCGATAGGTCCGCATCGCGCCGGAAAGCATCGCGGACAGAGTCCGCTCCTACGCCCGAGGAAAGCCATGGGCCGCCCCTGACGCCCACAACGAAAAACGCCGCTCCCAGGGAGCGGCGTCTTCAGCGGCAGGTCGCCAGGATCAGTCCTGCATCCCCACATGCCGCGGATGATCGGCCACCCTCGCCAGCCAGGCGTTGATCGCCGGGAAGGTCGACAGGTCGAAGCCACCCTGGTGAGCCACATGGGTGTAGGCGTAGAGCGTGATATCGGCAATGGAGTAGCGGTCACCCACCAGGTAGGGCGTCTGCTCCAGCTGCTTCTCCATCACCCGGAAGGCCTTGTAGCCGCCCTTCTGGCAACGGGCGTATTCCTCGCGACGCTCTTCGGGCAGGCCGAGGTAGAACTCGATGAAACGCGCCACCGCCACATAGGGCTCATGGCTGTACTGCTCGAAGAACTGCCACTGCAGCACCTGGGTGCGCAGGCGCGGCTCGCTGGGCAGCAGGTCGCTGCCATCGGCAAGGAAGTTGAGGATGGCGTTGGACTCCCACAGGCAGGTGCCGTCCTCCAGCTTCAGCACCGGCACCTTGCCATTGGGGTTCATGGCCAGGAATTCCGGGGTCTGCGTCTCGCCCTTGAGAATGTCGATGTCGCGCCACTGGTAGGGCAGGTCGAGCAGGTGCAGGGCCAGCTTGACCTTGTAGCAGTTGCCGGACAGTTGATCGCCGTAGACGGTGTACATGCTCATCTCCTCACTGGGCCTGGGCGTCGCGGATCACCGCGGCCAGGCGACGCAAGCCTTCGCCGGCACGTTCCGGCGCCACGTGGCTGAAGTTAAGCCGCAAATAGCCGGGATTGGCATCCGGGTCGGTGAAGAAAGGCTCGCCCGGCATGAAGGCCACGTTCTGCGCCAGCGCCGCATCCAGCAGCGTGCGGGTATCCAGCGGTTGCCGGAGCTTGAGCCAGAAGAACAGCCCACCCTGGGGCACGTTCCACTGCGCCAGCTCGGCGAAGTGCTCTTCGAGCTGCGCCTGCATCGCATCGCGGCGGATGCGGTAGAAGTCGCGCAGCTCGGCCAGGTGGCCGCGATAAGCCTCGCTGCCGAACCATTGCAGCGCCTGCCACTGGCCGACGCGGTTGGTGTGCAGGTCGGCGGACTGCTTCAGACGCAGCAGGTGCGGGAACAGGTCGGGGGTGGCGATCAAAAAGCCCACGCGCAGGCCCGGCAGCAGCGTCTTGGAGACGGTGCCGGTGTAGATCCAGCTGGATTTCTTCAGGCGGCTGACCAGCGGGGTCGCGGCGCCCGCGTCGAACACCAGTTCGCGGTAGGGTTCGTCCTCGATCAGCGTCACGCCGAACTCGTCGAGCACCGCGGCCACTTCATCGCGACGCTGCTCGCTGTAGCGCACGCCGGACGGATTCTGGAAGGTTGGAATCAGGTAGGCGAAGGCCGGCTTGCTGGTCTGCAGGCGCTGGCGCAGCGCGGCAACGTCGGGGCCTTCGGCGCCCAGCGGCACGGTCAGGCAGTTCGCGCCGAACAGCTGGAAGGCCTGCAGCGCGGCAAGGTAGGTCGGCGCTTCGAGCAGCACCTCGGTGCCCGGATCGATGAACAGCTTGCTGGCCAGGTCCAGCGTCTGCTGCGAGCCGCTGACGATCAGCACCTGGCTCGCCTCGCAGGGCACGCCCAGGGCGCGCGCCTCGGCGGCGATGGCTTCGCGCAGAGCCGGCTCGCCTTCGCTCATGCCGTACTGGCCCATGCTCGCCGGCATCGCGTCCCAGTTCACCTTCGGCAACATCGGCTCGGCAGGCAGGCCGCCAGCGAAGGACATCACCTCCGGGCGCTGCGCCGCGGCGAGGATTTCACGGATCAGGGAGCTTTTCAGTCGGGCGATGCGTTCGGAGAAGGCCATGGGGGTCACCGGTAGCGGGAGCACGGAAGAATGAGTCAAACTGCTTGACCGAAGCTACGACGCCGGCGCTGGAAACGTCAATATGCCTGACCTAATAAAAAACGCCCTGCAGCTGCAGGCCATGGAAGCCTTCTTCTACAGCTACCGGGCCTTCACCGCGAAACCCGACGAGATGCTCGAACAACGCGGCCTGGGCAGGGTGCACCACCGCATCCTGTTCTTCATCGCACGCAATCCCGGGTTGAGCGTCAGCCAGTTGCTGGGCGCCCTGGGGGTGACCAAGCAGGCGCTGAACGTACCGCTGCGCCAGCTGCTGGAGCGCGAACTGATCAGCAGCGAAGCCTGCGACAACGACAAGCGCAAGCGCCTGCTGGCACTGACCGCCGAAGGCGGCAAGCTGGAAAAGGCCCTGCGCCTGGAGCAGGGCCGGCTGCTGCAACTGGCCTTCGACGAGGCCGGGGAGGACGCGGTACGCGGCTGGCTGGCGGTGAACCAGGCCATCGCCTGGTCGCAGGACGAGGACTAGCGCACAGCGCTTTCCAGCTCGCGGGCCGCGCGCAGGAACATCAGCGCCAGCGGCAGCAGGCTGGCCATCGCCAGCGCGGTGCCGGGCAGGAACAGCAGCACGCTGAGCAGGCACACGCCGGAGCTGACTTCCAGCCAGCCCATGATCTTCACCGACGGATACGGCAGCTCGATCTTCAGCAGGCGGACGCCGTACCACAGGGTGACGATGCCGGTCGGCACGAACAGCGCCATGAAGCCCATCAGCGCGCCGTTGAATTCACCGCTGAGCTGCTCGTCGAAAATCAGGCTGTAGACCTGCATGACCAGCGCGATGGCAATCGACAGCCCGACGGGCCAGGCCAGCCCACGGGCATTGAAACGATCCTCGAGGAAGCGGCGGGCGCGCCAGAGCAGGAAGCAGCCGAGCACGGTGCTGAGCACGCCGACCCAGAGTTCGTAGCGTTGCCAGGTAGTCGACTCGTGCAGCGCCGCAGCGAAGGACAGGACGAAGAGCACGACGTTGCACAGCAGCAGGGCCAGGCTCAGGCCCGCGAGCAGGCGCAGGTGACCGGGACTCCAGCGCCCGCCGAGAAATGCCCCCGGAGCGCTCTGATCCACCAGTTCGACCTTGGGGGCGGCGTAGGGATTCTCTTCCATGGTGGCAATCCTCCAACGGTTGTACGGCTTTCCCGCACCCTACCGGCGCATCTGCGCACGCGCCACTGCCGCTCGCACTGTACGGGCCACTCGGCGGCTGGCTGTTATGGGACAGTTCCGCGTTGGCGGGATTAGGCTGGTTCCCATTGAAATCCTCTGCGGGGCTGCCCTCTCCCCCGCCCTCTCCCTGAAGGGAGAGGGAGCTGTTAGTGCCGACTGATACTTCGGATTCAACCTGCACAAACGGCCCCTCTCCTGACAAGGAGAGAGGACTGTCCGCACCGGCTGACGCTATGGTTCAAGCCCGCGCCGTACAGTCCCCTCTCCCTTAAGGGAGAGGGTTAGGGAGAGGGAACCCCGGCACAGCGCTTCCAAAGAAGCCCGCTGGACCTACAACAATACCGGTATGCCGCCATGCCCCTCGAACTCCTCGGCGCCTTCGTGCTGTTCGCCTTCGTCACCTCCATCACCCCCGGCCCCAACAACATGATGCTGCTGGCCTCGGGCGTGAACTTCGGCGTGCGCCGCACCATCCCGCACATGCTTGGCATCAGCATCGGCTTCCTGCTGCTGGTGGTCGCCGTGGGCCTGGGCCTGCACCAGCTGTTCGAGCGCTTCCCGGCCAGCTACACAACACTGCGCTACGCCGGCGGAGCCTACCTGCTGTACCTGGCGTGGAAGATCGCCCGCTCCGGCGCTCCCGAGGCAAAAGGCGAGCACAGCGCCAAACCCATGACCTTTCTCCAGGCCGCTGCCTTCCAGTGGGTCAACCCCAAGGCCTGGGTGATGGCCGTGGGCGCCATCGCCACCTACCTGCCGGCCAACAGCTGGATCGGCAACGTGGTGCTGATCGCCACCCTGTTCGCCGTGGTCAACCTGCCCAGCGTCGGCGTCTGGACGGTGCTCGGCAGCCTGCTGCGGCGCTGGCTGGAAGACCCGCTGCGGCTGCGCCTGTTCAACTTCGGCATGGCGGCGCTGCTGGTCGCTTCGCTCTACCCTCTGTTCACCCGCACCTGATGGAAGTTCGTGCATGACTGACACCACCCCCGCCTCCGCGCCGCTGCGCCCGCTGGCCGACTCCTCCCCCGCCGCCATCGTCGCCGGGTTCGTCGCCATGCTCACCGGCTATACCAGCTCGCTGGTGCTGATGTTCCAGGCCGGCCAGGCGGCGGGGCTGAGCACCGCGCAGATTTCCTCGTGGATCTGGGCGCTGTCCATCGGCATGGCCCTGACCACCATCGGCCTGACCCTGCGCTACCGCACGCCCATCGTCATCGCCTGGTCCACCCCCGGCGCCGCGCTGCTGATCAGCAGCCTGCCCGGCGTGCCCTATGGCGAGGCCATCGGCGCGTTCATCGTCTGCGCCGCGCTGATCACCCTCTGCGGCGTCACCGGCAGCTTCGAGCGCCTGATGCGCCAGGTACCCGGCTCGCTGGCCTCGGCGCTGCTGGCCGGCGTGCTGTTCCGCATCTGCATCGAAATCTGCAACGCCGCGCAGCAGCAGACGGCGCTGGTGGTGACGATGTTCGTCAGCTATCTGGTCGCCAAGCGCCTGTCGCCGCGCTACGCGGTGTTTGCTGCGCTGCTGGTGGGCGTCGCCCTCGCTGGCTTCCTCGGCCTGCTCAACTTCAGCCACTTCCAGTTGGAAATCGCCAGGCCGGTATGGACCACGCCGAGCTTCTCCCTGGCCGCCACCATCAGCATCGCCATTCCGCTGTTCATCGTCGCCATGGCCTCGCAGAACATGCCCGGCCTCGCCGTGCTGCGCGCCGACGGCTACCAGGTGCCCGCCTCGCCGCTGATCTCCACCACCGGCATCGCCTCGCTGCTGCTGGCGCCGTTCGGCTCCCACGGCATCAACCTGGCGGCCATCAGCGCGGCCATCTGCACCGGCCCGGAAGCCCACGAGAACCCGCACAAGCGCTACACCGCCGCACTCTGGTGCGGGCTGTTCTACGGCATCGCCGGCATCTTCGGCGCCACCCTCGCCGCGCTGTTCGCCGCGTTGCCCAAGGCGCTGGTGCTGTCCATCGCCGCCCTGGCCCTGCTCGGCTCGATCACCAACGGCCTGACCAACGCCATGGCCGACGCGCGCCAGCGCGAAGCGGCGATGGTCACCTTCCTGGTCACCGCCTCGGGCTTCACTCTGTTCTCCGTCGGCTCGGCCTTCTGGGGCCTGGTGGCCGGCCTGCTGACCCAACTGGTGCTGAACTGGCGCCGCGCCGGTTGAAGCCCTTCTGCTAGCATGCGGGCGATTGCCCGAACCGGATCGCCCCGCATGCTGCACACCCTGGCCGTCGCCAACTACCGCTCGATCAACTCGCTGGTGCTGCCCCTGGGCCGGCTGAACCTGATCACCGGCGCCAACGGCAGCGGCAAGTCCAACCTCTATCGCGCCCTGCGCCTGCTTGCCGAAACCGCACAAGGCGGCGTGGTGAACGCACTGGCGCGCGAGGGCGGACTGGAATCCACCTTCTGGGCCGGGCCGGAAACCCATTCGCGGCGCATGCGCTCGGGAGAGGTCGAAGTCCAGGGCGGCCCGCGCAACGAAGTGAAGCGCCTGCGCCTGGGTTTTGCCGGTGAAGATTTCGGCTACGCCATTGCCCTCGGCCTGCCGCCACCGCCGGTGGTCAGCGCCTTCGGCCTGGACCCGGAGATCAAGCACGAAAGCATCTGGGCCGGCCCCTGGTACCGCCCCGCCTCGCTGCTGGTAGAGCGCAACGGCCCCCTGCTGCGCGCCCGCGAAGGCCGCAGCTGGCAGGTGCTGGAGCAGCACATCCCGACTTTCGACAGCCTGTTCACCCAGATCGGCAGCGGCTCGGATTGCCCCGAAGCCCTGCTGCTGCGCGAGCAGATCCGCGGCTGGCGCTTCTACGACCACTTCCGCACCGACGCCGACGCTCCCGCGCGGCAGCCGCAGCTGGGCACCCGCACGCCGGTGCTGCACCACGACGGTCGCGACCTGGCCGCTGCATTGCAAACCATCCGTGAAATCGGCGACGCAGCCGCGCTGGAAACTGCCATCGGCGACGCCTTCCCCGGCGCCGAACTGCAGATCGACTGCCAGCCCGGCGGGCGCTTCGCCGTGGCGCTGAAACAGTACGGCCTGCTGCGTCCGCTGAGTGCGGCGGAGCTGTCCGACGGCACCCTGCGCTACCTGCTGCTGGTCGCCGCCCTGCTCACCCCGCGCCCGCCGTCGCTGATGGTGCTCAACGAACCGGAAACCAGCCTGCACCCGGACCTGCTGCCGGCGCTGGGCCGCCTGATCATCGCGGCGTCAAAGCACACCCAGGTCTGGGTCGTGTCCCACGCCAGCCGGCTGATCGCCACGCTGGAAGAACACCCCGAGTGCAACTGCCTGCACCTGGACAAGGAGCTGGGCCAGACGCGCATTCGCGACCAGGGCATGTTCGACGCGCCAGCGTGGCATTGGGCCGACTGATCGCTCGACTCCGTATCCCCAGCGGTCACCCATCCAGGGCGAATTGGCTCCTTGCGCAGGAAGGAGCGTGCTCGCAACCCACCCAACGCCAAGCTGCCAGCGAATCGCGGGCGGGCCGGCTCCGACATGGAAACGCTGCTCCGACCGGTCCGCGTCGGCTGGGCGAGACTTGTGATACCCATCCTCTGCAGAGTTCATCCAGGCGGTCTCGTTCAGGCGAATTGATGACACCCTCATCGGACAGCCCGGTACAACACCGGCCCCAGGACTGCTCTGGATCAGCGGTAGGAAATGGTGAAATCTACAATGGTTTCAACGGTTCCAGGTACCGGGGTGCCAGTTTTCAGGTAGGCAGCCTTCAAGGGAATGCTGAAGCGGGTCTGCGAACGATTGAAGCTGCTCAGGTCAGTGGCGACGTTATAGCGGACTGGTACATCGTTCACGTCACTGACTCGAATCGCGATGCCCTTGCTGGTAGAGCTTGGCAAAAGAGCAACAGCGCCGTTGGCCACGTCAACAATGCTCGTTCGATTGCTCAGTGTGTAGTCGAGACTGTTGAGGGTCGCCATGCTCGCGCCGGAACAGTCGATGGAAATAGCAAAGTTGGTCGACCCCGCTATGGAGCCAGTCCGGAATGCCCCCACCGAAATGGTTGGCAGGGTGACAGGCACATCGGCTGTGGAGCACGAGACATTCTGGAAAACGCCGCCGCTGAATCCAGCATCGGAGCCGAAACCTTTAGCCGAAGCGCGACCAGTATAGAACAGCCCGGAAAGGGCCTTGCCCGCTTCGATAGTGCCAGTCTTAATCAGCTCGACCTTGAGCTTTCGCTGAAGGAATAGATTGCCCTTGGCGAGCGTCTTCGTGACGAAGGGGGCATAGGACGAGTTGCCGTTGTCGGCTGCCGGCGTCACCCGAACCCCCACCCCCCCAACATTAGTGGCATAGACATTGGCTTGCCCCGTGGCGGTTCCGAGCATCACATAGTTGAAAGACTGCCCTGCCAGGACATCGCAGTTGGCATCGTCGATGTCTACCATTTGCGTGGACAGCACGGTACCGACCGATGTATCGCGAGGCTCGCTCATATTGCCGAAGTCGACCGTCGGGTGAGTGCTGCTGCCCGTGTTTGCGCGACGGCAATCGGCTTGGGATTGCGAAGCGAACAGTAACGAGGACAGCAAAAGCACCAGAGCGAACAGGATTACTGAGTTGCAGTGCCGGTTGGCGGTTTTCATGGGTAATTCCTCGCTACATTCACAGCGCGCAAGGCGCTTCCAAGGTTTCAAGCCCGGCGGCCATTTGAGCGAACTGGGTGCTATACGTGATGCGGCAGCTTTGCTCATCGCTCAACGCCACGCTCAGTTGGCCGTGATCCCCCTCGACCCGCGCGAATATCCTGCCACCCTGCCCCACCACGCCGACTTCCTCGCCTTTCTCGTTGAGGACGCTGGCGCCGAACGGCAACGGACTGCCATCGGCCTGTCGACTCTGGATCAGCACGGCGTGGCCGCTTACGGTGTCGAAATTGACCAGCACGACGGCGCCGCTGCGCGGGACCACGTCCTGGATGGTGCTCTTGAGCTCGATGTCGTCGGAGAGACCCTTGGGGTCCAGTTCCAGGGTGTTGATCCGGTACGGCGAGAGGTACGGCACGACCGCCTGGCCCTTGCCGTCCAGCTTGACATTGCTTGCATTGCCAACCTGGGCGCCGGCCGCGCCGGGCGCGTCGATGATGGCGATGCTGTCACCCAGGGTCTGGCCGAAGGTGACGCCGGCCGGGTGGGCGACGATGGAGCCACTGATGCCGGCGGAGGCCTGCTGATAATCGCTGCCCTGACTGAGCGAGGCGTTGAGAGTGCCATAGGACGCTCGGTACTGACCGTTGCCACCTACGCTGTTGCTGACACCCTCCTTGCCTGGGCGATCCTGGGTGGCGGAAAGGCCATAGATGATCTGGCCATCCTTGCCGGTGGTGCCGCTGAGGGTGTTCTGCAGGCTGCTGGTGCCGTCGCCTGAGCGGCTGTAGCTGCTGCTCAGGTAAGGCCGGTTGCTGCCCACGCCGCCGATGGGCAAGGACAGGCTGAGAGTGAGTTGGTTGTCCGCCTCGCCGAAGGCATCCTGGGTACGGGCGGCGCTGACGGAGGTGCTGCCCCAACTCCAGCTGTGGGTGTAGCCGGCCTGGAACTGGGTGTCGTAGCCGGTATCATTCCAGTAGTTCTGACGCGAGCCATTGAGGTACAGGTAGCCACGGCCAAGGGTCTGGCTGACATTGACTTCCGCACGGCTGCGAGCGCGGCGGATGGCATCGACGCCGCCTTCGCTGTCGCCGAACTCATCCAGTTGATCACGTGCGTTGAGGGCGTCATTGATACCGAAATAACCGTCGGTGGAGTAACGATAGGCGGCGCCGGTGAATTGCGTGCCAGTGGATTGCAGCACCTTGTTGTAGCTGATGCGCGCCGATTGGCCACTGAAGCTCCGGTCATCCAGATCGGTGCGAGATCTGGTTACGTCGAGACCGAACGCACCATATCCGGTGTTGAGCACGCCGCCGAGCAGGGCAGCGCCGTAGCCATCGAAGACGGTTGCACCGGTATAGCCGGTGATGCTGTTGGTCAGGCCGCGCTGAAAGGTGATCTGGCCAAGCATGGGTTTGAAGCCATAGGTCAGGTTGCGTACCTGACCGACGCTGGTGGCATAGCGCGATACGCCGGGGCGCAGCGAGCGCGCCAACGAGGAGAATGGCACGGTGAAGTGGCTTTCCTTGCCGTCGGCCTCGGTGACGATGACTTCGAGGTCGCCGTTGTCACTGGTGGGATTGAGGTCGTCGATTTCAAAAGCGCCGGGGGCGACGGTGGTTTCCAGGATGATGTAGCCGTTCTGGCGGATCGTCACCCGCGCGTTGGTGGCGGCCACACCACGCACCACCGGCGCGAAACCGCGCTGGGAGTCCGGCAGCATGCGGTCATCGCTGAGCAGGCGTACACCACGCAAGGAGACCGAGTCGAACAGGTCGCCATCACTGAAGGCATCGCCCAGTGTCAGTTGTGAGCGCAGGCTGTCGATATCGCGCTGGGCGTAGGTGTCCAGCGCCTGATAGTCATTGCCCTGCTCGTTGTCCCAATTCAATGCGGAACGCTGGCGCAGGTGCCAGTCGCCCAGGTTGAGCCCAGTGTTCAGGCTGGCGTAGGCGTTCTGGCTGTCCAGCCCCTGATTCTGGCTGCGATAGCCGTTGACGTTGTAGTCGAGGAAAGCCGCGTTGACACCACGGTTCCAGCGATCCGGGCTGACATAGCCGCGCGGATTGCGGCGCAACATGGCCTGCGGAATGCTTACATCCAGGCGTTGTTCGCCGACATCGACACTGGCGCCGGCGCTTTCGATGAGGGTCGACAGCTCAAGGCAATCACCGGTCAGTTTGTCTTGCGGCAATTGATCGAGCCTGGCGCCAAACTGCTCCAGTTGAGCGCGCGAGAAGCACGCCTCGGCATGGCCGGGCTGCGCGCCGGCGATGAAGCGAATGTCCTGCTGTCCCATCGGGGTGCCATTGAGCAGCACTTCGAGGTTGTAGACGCCCGGCTCGACCAGGTTGCTTTGACTGAAGCGCGCCAGGCTCATGGAGCGTGCCCCCTGCCCCCAGAGCATGTCACTTTCGAAGCTGGTCGCGTCTTCCTCGTGAGGCCCCGCCAGCACCGGGCCACAGCAAAGACCACTCAGCATGCCGACAGCCAGCACCAGGGGTTTGAGCTGGAACGCCAAGCGTTTGGAAAACAGAAAGTGACCTGTGCTGTTCATGATCAAGCCTCGCCAGTGTCCTGTAGACGGCCCCGTGTTTTGGGCATGCCAAACTCCCTCCCGGCGCAGTGGCGGGTGTCCAGAAGGAGCGTTATCGGAGGTGGTTTAAGCGGGTCGCCCCGCTCGGTTCAGGTCGGAGGAAGCCAGATGCACACGGTGTTGCCGCGATGGACCGTGCCGGGGCGGGAAGTCTCCTCAGGGGTGGTATTCAGCAACGGGGTCATGGCATGAGTCCTTCTGTTCGAGTGATCTCCGCCTTTTCAGCAAGTGCGGGAGCGATGGGACAAGTCTCCGCCTCGCATGGAACTCGCCCTACCGTAATTTCCCTGCACCCCTGTAGGGTTTTTCCTAATGAGTAGCTGGCTATCTATTTGAGCGAAGCTTCGCCCCGCCCCGACAAGGGCGAGCTCATTGGCAGGCAGTGGGATGAGGCGGCGCGGAGCCGAACTCGCTGGCACTAAGGCAGGCGCCACGGAGGGCTGGATTGAAGATCAGGGCTTCAAGGATTGGGAATGCTCGATCGTTGCGCCCAGGTCACTGATGCTCGTGTAGTCCACCTTGCCGCCCGAGCCGAGAACGGCAGAGTTTTTCAGCGGCATCATCTTCTGTTCGCCAGGGGCAAGCATGCTGGAGTTGATGTCCAGGGTCGGGCTGGCGGTCTGCCCGTTGCTGCTGACGCTTACCTTACCGAGAGTGACGTAGTACGGGCTGTCGTTGCGGCACTCCAGGGCCCAGTCGGGGCCATTGCGCCGCAGACGCCACTGCAGTTGCTCGGCAGCGGCTGTGACGTTGCCCGGCAAGCCCGCCGGACGGTAGAAGAGTTTGACGCGGCTGCGGAAGGCGATCTTCAGTCTGTTCTGACCTTCTGCCGAAGAGGGTGGCACTTCAAGCACGTTGAGCCAGAACAGCGACTCACTATCTTGCGGCAGGACCTTTTGCCCGGTGTAGCGGATGCGCAACGCCTGCCCCTTGCTCGGATCGATTCGAGCGATGGGAGGAGTGAGGACGAAGGGTGCGGCGGACGTATCCGGCGTCGCCTGGACATTGCCTTCGTCTATCCAGGATTGCACCAACATCGGCGACTGGCCGTCATTGCTCAGTTTAACCGTCACTTCGCGCTGGGACGCGTCATACACCACGCGAGTTCCGGTAATCACAATGGAGGCTTGCGCCTGAGCGATCATCAAGCAGGCAGCTACCAGCAAGCCCCATGCTCGACCACAGAGCAACGTACGTTTCATGGTAAACCTCGGGTTGAAAGCGAACGATCCAGGCCTCGCATGAGCCGATCATTGTCGATGGCCCGTGCGAGGTATTGCGCTCGATTTACGGATACACAATCGAGTAGGTCACGCTGGAATTCACTTCGCCTGCACTCGGGGTAGCCGAGTTCGAGTAGTACTTCACGGTGAAGGGCATGCTGGCGCCGGTCCCCGAGAGATTGGTGAACGCCGAGGCCGGCGCAGTCCCAAGCTGCAGGGAAGTGCCATCGCGGAAGATGGCCAGATCGACTTCTTGAGCGCCACTGCCGGTGTTCTTCAGGCGGCCCTGGGACGTCACGTTGGCGCCTGGTTCGAAGAAGACGGCCACGCCTGGGTTGCCGCTAGCTTCGCTGCCGGTGCAACCGGAAAGGTCGATGGTGAAATTGGTGTCGCCGCCGGTGGTGCCAACGCCTGCCAGGGAAGTCTTGGAAACGGTGGGCAGGGTAACGGTGCCGTCACCGGTGCCAGCGCCGTTGATCTTGATGGTGCAGGTGACGTCCTGAACCTTGCCATTGAAGGTGAGGGTACCGTCGGCGGCCTCGGCCTGATGCGCAGCGGCAATCAGGGCGGCCAGGGTGGTGAAGGAGATCAGGGCTTTTTTCATTTCGGCATTCCTAGTCTGTGAGTGAGTGCTCCTCCATCAGCTTCAATGGAGGAGACACACAGATTCTGGAATCACTCGCCGGACCGCCCTGCCGTATAACCCCTATCGACTCGTAGGAATAATCTCTAAAAATTCCAAATCAGAGATTTATCTTTCGATAAATTCCGACCAGGCCACCTGACAAACGGGCCGGCACCCACCCTCCAGTGCCGCTATCAGACGGTCGCTTCCCTGACCTCGGTCTTCGCGCCACGGCTGACCCACCAGCCGAACAGGCCAGCAGTGAAGAACATCAGCACGCCGTAGATGGCCGCCGGAATGGCCATGGTGCTGTTGTTCAGCAGCATGGGGCTGAGCGCCAGGGCGATGGCCAGGGTGCCGTTGTGGATGCCGATCTCCATGCCGATGGCAATGGATTGCGGCTTCGACAGTTTCAGCAGGCGCGGCACGCAATAGCCTACGGCAAGGCTGAGCAGGTTGAAGCTCAGGGCCGCGGCGCCGACGATGGGCGCATAGGTCAGGAAGGTCTGCCAGTCCTTGGTCACGGCCACGCCGATGATCACCGCCAGCAGCAGCGCGGAGAGAATCTTCACCGGTTTCTGCAGCGCCGCCGCCACGCTTGGCAGCAGGCGCCGCACGAGCATGCCGATGGCCACCGGCCCGAGCACGATGACGAACACCTGCAGCACCTTGCCGAACTGCAACGGGATGGTCTGGCCGTCGTTCATGAAGTACAGCAGCGACATATTGACGATCAGCGGCATGGTGAGGATGGCGATCACCGAGTTCACCGCGGTCAACGTGATGTTCAGCGCCACGTCACCGTGGGCCAGGTGGCTGTAGAGGTTCGCCGTGGTGCCACCGGGGGAGGCGGCCAGCAGCATCATGCCCACCGCCAGCGCCGCTTCGAGAGCGAAGCCGACGGTGATGAGGAAGCACGCCAGGGGCAACAGGATGATCTGACAGACCAGACCGATCAGTACGGGTTTGGGATAACGGACGACACGGGCAAAGTCGGCAACGGTCAGGGACAGGCCGAGGCCCAGCATGATGATGCCCAGGGCGATGGGCATGAAGAGCGTCAGCAAGGGATCGTTGGTCATTGTCATTATTCTCCAACTGGGGTGGGCCGATTGTTTCGGCCTCTGAGGGGCTTGTAACTGGCCTTGCAGGCCAAAACCACTTCATCGTGTAACAGAGTGCGAAAGTTTGTAGCGAATGGGGTGGGATCTTGTGGCGGCCACTGGGTAGGACCGCGCTTTACGAGCGATCGCGGAGATGGGCTGGGTGCCCCACCCGTCCTGCATCGAAGTACTAGCAGAACTGTAGGAGCGAGCTTGCTCGCGAACCGCCCAGCGCCGCTGCGGCATGGGAACCCGTTCGCGAGCAAGCTCGCTCCTACAGGTGCTCCGTATAGCGGTTGGTGTTGGGCTTGTCCCCTCACCCCAGCCCTCTCCCCAAGGAGAGGGGGCCGTCCGCTGTGGCAGCAAGTTCTGCGCTCGCCGGGAAAACCGGACGGCTCAACTCACGCCGATCTGCCCGACACGCTCAGCCGCGTAGGGCGCATAACCTGGAACAGGTTATCCGCCACCGGATCAGCGGCGGATAACGCTGGCGCGTTATCCGCCCTACAGGAACATCAAGCGATGGCGCAGGATCAGATCGCCGTCGCGCCGCCATCCACCGGCAGCGCGATACCGGTGGTGAAGCCGGCGTTGTCGCTGCACAGGTAGAGCACCGCGGCGGCGATTTCCTCGACGCGGCCGACGCGGCCCACCGGGTGCATGGCGGCGGCAAACTCGGCCTTCTTCGGGTCAGCCTCGTAGGCGCGGCGGAACATATCGGTGTCGATCACCGCCGGGCACACGGCGTTGACGCGGATTTTCTTTTTCGCGTACTCGATGGCAGCGGATTTGGTCAGGCCCAGCACCGCGTGCTTGGAGGCCGCGTAGATGCTCATTTTCGGCGCGGCGCCCAGGCCTGCGACGGAGGCGGTGTTGACGATGGCGCCGCCGCCCTGCTCCAGCATCACTGGAATCTGGTGCTTCATGCACAGCCACACGCCCTTGACGTTGACGCCCATGATGGCGTCGAACTCGCTCTCCTCGCCGTCGGCCAGCTTGCCCTTCTCGATCTCGATGCCGGCGTTGTTGAAGGCGTAGTCCAGGCGGCCGTAGGCAGCCACGGTGCCGTCCACCAGCGCCTTGACCTCGGCGTCGCGGGTCACGTCGCAGCGGATGAAGGTGGCTTCGCCGCCGGCCGCGCGGATCAGCTCGACGGTGGCTTCGCCGCCCTTGGCGTCGACATCGGAAACCACGACCTTCACGCCCTGCTGGGCGAAGGCCTGGGCGGTGGCGCGACCGATGCCATTACCGGCGCCGGTGACCAGGGCGACCTGGCCGGAAAGCAGCTGACTCATGGGTGATCCTCGAAGCGGAGTGGAAATAACCGTCGCAGTCTAGCCAGCGTGTCGCGGGCGCGAAGCACTATCAGGCGGAGCGACGTCGCTGCATCCATGGCAATGATGATTCCCGCAAAGCCGGATCACTGGAACCGATGGGTGGACATTCCCCCGGCGGACGGAACTTGCCGTCGAGCGCCGCGCGGACTATCACCTAGGCTTTCCCCTGACCGAGTCCACTGCCATGTCCGCCCAGATCAACCGCCAGTTCCAGCTCGCCCAGCGCCCGGTCGGCGCCGCCACCCGCGACACCTTCGCCTACGTGGAAACCCCGGTCGGCGAGCCCGGCCCCGGGCAGATCCTGGTGAAGAACCAGTACCTGTCGCTGGACCCGGCCATGCGCGGCTGGATGAACGATGCCAAGTCCTACATCGCCCCGGTGGCCATCGGCGACGTCATGCGCGCCCTCGGCGTGGGCAAGGTGGTCGCCTCGCAGCACCCGGACTTCAAGGTCGGCGACGAAGTGAACGGCGCCCTCGGCGTGCAGGACTATTTCCTCGGCGAGCCCAAGGGCTTCTACAAGGTCGACAGCCAGCGCGCGCCGCTGCCGCTGTACCTGTCGGCACTGGGCATGACCGGCATGACCGCCTACTTCGGCTTCCTCGACGTCGGCCTGCCCCAGGCCGGTGACACCGTGGTCGTTTCCGGCGCCGCCGGCGCGGTGGGCAGCGTGGTCGGGCAGATCGCGAAAATCAAAGGCTGCCGCGTGGTGGGCATCGCCGGTGGCGCCGACAAGTGCCGCTACCTGATCGATGAACTGGGCTTCGACGGCGCCATCGACTACAAGGCCGAGGACGTCAATGCCGGCCTCAAGCGCGAATGCCCCAAGGGCGTGAACGTGTTCTTCGACAACGTCGGCGGCGACATCCTCGACGCCGTGCTGGCCCGCCTGGCGCCCAAGGCGCGGGTAGTGATCTGCGGCGCGATCAGCCAGTACAACAACAAGGAAGCCGTGCGCGGCCCGGCCAATTATCTCTCGCTGCTGGTCAACCGCGCGCGCATGGAAGGCATGGTGGTGATGGACTACGCCCACCGCTTCCAGGAAGGCTTCAAGGACATGGCGAGCTGGATCGCCGAGGGCAAGCTGAAGTCGAAGGAAGACATCGTCGAAGGCCTGGAAACCTTCCCCGAAACCCAGGCCAAGCTGTTCAGCGGGGAGAACTTCGGCAAGCTGGTGCTGAAGGTCTGACGCCGCTGCCATTGCTGGCGTAATTCGTAGGAGCGGACTCCGTCCGCGATAGGCCCGCATCGCGCCGCAAGCCATCGCGGACGAAGTCCGCTCCTACGAGTCTCCCCACACCGGCACGATCTTGCCGAGGTTCTGCATTTCGCGCTCTATCTCGATGATTTCCGACAAGCTCTGCTGAGGCTTTCCAGCTAGGATTTCCCCTTGGTCGATTCCAAGGAAGATCCCCTCGATGTCCCTCGCCCGTTGGCTGCCCGGTCTGGACAGCCTGCTGCACTACCGTGTCGACTGGCTGCCGCGCGATATCCAGGCCGGCCTGTCGGTGGCCGCGGTGCAGATTCCCACCGCCATCGCCTATTCGCAGATCATCGGCTTTCCGCCCCAGGTCGGGCTCTACGCCTGCATCCTGCCGATGCTGATCTACGCCATCGTCGGTAGTTCGCGGCAACTGATGGTCGGCCCGGACGCCGCCACCGCCGCCATGGTCGCGGCGGCCATCACGCCGCTGGCGGCGGGCAATCCGGAACGCCTGCTGCAGCTGTCGATGATCGTCGCGGTGCTGGTGGGTGTGCTGTCCATCGCCGCCGGGGCCGCTCGCGCCGGCTTCGTCGCCAGCTTCCTGTCGCGGCCGACGCTGGTGGGCTACCTGAACGGCATCGGCCTGAGCCTGATCGCCGGGCAATTGGGCAAGATCCTCGGCTACCACAGCGAAACCAGCGGCTTCGTCCGCGGGCTGATCGCCCTGGTGCGCAACCTCGCCGACACCCATTTCCCAACCCTGGCGCTGGGCATCGGCACCCTGGCGCTGATGATCCTGCTGCCGCGCCGCTACCCGAAGATTCCCGGCGCGCTGGTGGGCGTGCTGTTCGCCTCGCTGCTCGCCGCCCTGTTCGGCCTGGACCAGTACGGCATCAAGCTGCTCGGCGAGGTGCCGCAGGGCCTGCCGCACCTGAGTTGGCCGAAGACCAGCGTCGAGGAACTGGGCAGCCTGTTCCGCGACGCCATGGGCATCACCATCGTCAGTTTCTGCAGCGCCATGCTCACCGCGCGCAGCTTCGCCGCCCGCCACGGCTATGCGGTCGACGCCAACCACGAATTCATGGCGCTGGGCATGGCCAATATCGGTGCGGGGATTTCCCAGGGCTTCGTCATCAGCGGCGCCGACTCGCGCACCGCGGTGAACGACATGGTCGGCGGCAAGAGCCAGCTGGTCGGCGTGGTCGCCGCGCTGGTGATCGGGCTGGTTCTGCTGCTGTTCAGCAAGCCGCTGGGCTGGGTGCCGATGCCGGCGCTGGGCGCGGTGCTGCTGATGGCCGGCTGGGGGCTGATCGATTTTCGCGCGCTGCGCGGCTTCTGGGCGCTGAGCCGGTTCGAGTTCGGTCTGTGCGTGCTGACCACGGTGGGTGTGCTCAGCGTCGGTGTGCTGCCGGGCATCTTCGTCGCGATCATGCTCGCCCTGCTGCGTCTGCTCTACCTCACCTATCGCCCCCACGACGCGGTGATGGGCTGGGTGCACGGCATCGACGGCCAGGTGGAGCTGGAGCAGTACCCCAACGCCCACACCCTGCCGGGGCTGGTGATCTACCGCTTCGATGCGCCGATCCTGTTCTTCAACGCCGACTACTTCAAACAGCGCCTGCTGGAAGTGGTGGCCGCGGCGCCGAACGCGCGCGCAGTGCTGCTCAATGCCGAGGGCATTCTCAACCTGGATATCAGCGGCCTGACCACCTTGCGCGAAGTGCAGCAGACGCTCGACGCCCAGGGCGTGCACCTGTCGCTGGCGCGGGTGACCGGCGAGGCCCTGGCGATGCTCAAGCGCTCCGGCGCCCTGGGCGAGGTGAAGCCGCCGCTGGTGTTCAGCTCGGTGCGCGCAGGCGTCAACGCCTACCGCCGCTGGCACCAGCAGCGCAAGCGCGAGCTGGCGACCAGCGCCCAGGCACTACAGGCGGAACTGCCCGACCAGCCCCTGTAGCTCGCGGCTGAGCTGCGCCAGCTCGACGCTGGAAGACGCGGTGGACTCCATGGCCTGGGCCGATTCGTCGGCAATGCCACGGATGCTGCTGACGCTGCGGCTGATCTCCTCGGCCACCGCGCTCTGCTGTTCGGAAGCAGCGGCGATCTGCTGGTTCATCTGGTGGATCACCGCCACCGCCGAGGCGATGGTGCCCAGTGCGGCCTCGGTCTGCACCGCGTCGCCCACGGTCATCTCCACCAGCGCGTGACTGCGCTGCATGCGCTGTACCGAGGTACTGGCGCCGCTTTGCAGGGCGGCGATCAGCGTTTCGATCTCGGCCGTGGACTGCTGGGTGCGCTTGGCCAGCGCCCGCACTTCGTCCGCCACCACGGCAAAGCCCCTGCCCTGTTCGCCGGCCCTCGCCGCTTCGATGGCAGCATTGAGCGCCAGCAGGTTGGTCTGCTCGGCGACGTTCTTGATCACGTCCAGCACGCTGCCGATGCTCTGGCTCTCACGGCCGAGCTGCTCGATGCTCTGGGTGGCCGCACGCACGGCCTCGGCCAGTTGCTCGATACGGCCCAGGGTCTGGCGCACCACGTCCTGGCCGCTGGCAACCTTGCCGTCGGCCTGCTCGGCGGAACTGGCGGCCTCCTCGGCGTTGCGTGCCACGTCGTGGACGGTGGCAGCCATCTGGTTCATTGCCGTGGCTACCTGGTCGGTTTCGGCCTTCTGGCTGTTCACCCCGTGCTGGGTGCGTTCGGTGACGCTGGACAACGCCTGCGCCGAAGCGGTGATCTGCCCTACGCCCTCGCTGAGCCGGCTGACGATGCCGCGCAGGCTGTCGGCCATGCTGCCCACCGCGCCCATCAACTGGCCGACTTCATCCTTGCGCCGCGCCTCGATGCTGACGCTCAGGTCGCCCTCGGCGATGCGCCGGGCCATGCCGATCACCTGGCGCAGCGGGCGCACGATCATCCAGGTGATCAGCAGCGAAGCCAGTGCGCCCACCAGCAGTGCCAGCACCGCCGAAGCGATGATCATCACGCTGTTGGTGCGCAGTTGCGATTGCATGGCCGCGCGCTGGGCGGCGTAGGCATCGTCGACCTGCTGCATGACCTGGGCCGCGCGCTGGTTCATCTGCGCGTGGACCTGTTTTTCCTGATCGAGGCTGGCGGTGTACTCGTCGAGCTTCTCGACGAAGGCGTTGATGTTGGTGATGACGTCCTTGAGCACCGAGACATAGGTCGGGTCGGTGATGGCCTCCTGCATCTTGGCGGACAGCTCCAGCGCCTCGGCGGCGGACTTGATGCGACCGCCCGCGGCTTTCTCGGCACTGTCAGCCCCCTCACCGGCGGCCTCCATCTGCGAGCGCGCCTCGTTCAGGCCCTGCAGCACCAGGCGATAGAGCTGGCTGACCTGGGCAGCCTGCTGCAGCAGTTCCTCGCCTTTCTGGCCCTGGGACTCCTTGAGTTCGTAGGCACCGTCGTCGGCGAGACTCGATTGCAGGATGTCCAGGCTGTTGGAAGCGCCGTTCACCGACCAGGTGGCGGCATCCAGCGACAGGCGCCGGCTCTTGCTGGATTTCTCGAATTTATCGAACGCAGACAGGTAGTCGGCGACGCCCTGCTCCACCTGGGCCATGGCAGCGGCCTGGTCGGGTTGGGCCTTGAGCCGCGCCACCGCCTCATTCAGGTTGCCGGCGTGCTCGCGCAGGCGCTTGGCGGAAGCGTCGCTGGCGTCGATGACGAAGTCCTTCTCGCTCTGGCGCATCTCCAGCAGTTCGCGGTTGATGGTCGACATGTCGCCCAGCAGGTCGAAGCGCTGGGCAATCGCCCGTAGCGAGGTGACACCGATCACCGCCACCAGCGCGGTGAGCAACAGCACCAGGCCGAAGCCGATGGCCAGCTTTTTCGCCGTACCCATATCGGCCAGACGACGCTGCACGAATGCAACCATGGCATCTCCCCCCTTGCGCAATGGCGTGCAGGAAATCCTTGAAGGTCTCCTGATCGTTATCGGTGCTAGTGGGCGGAACATTAGGAGCGACGTCGGGCGCGGGATAGAGGTGGCGGCGTTGATGGCACATTGATGGTGCGCAGAGGCATGCGGAGGTCGTATCCAGAATACTGAACAGGACTTTCCTGACGCGAACAGGGAAATCACCGACAGCTATACACAGGCCCGAGCCTTCAGATTCCGACACCTGTCCCTTGCTCTCGGGTTGTCGGATGAACGCCTTCTACCAACTGGTCCTGCAGCGTCGCCTCGCCGGTTATCCCCACGAACTGCAGCTGCCGCAGCTGTACCGCCAGCAGCAGCGCCTCGATCCCCTGCTGCTGGCGCGTGGGCTGCTGCCGATCCGCCGCTTCGTCTGCCCGCTGGCCTGCGACGAGGTCAAGGGCGAATGGCTGGATTGCTGGTTCGATGCCCGGACCGGCTTGCGCCTGGTCCATGGCATCGTCGAGCTGGTCCACGACAGCGGGCTGGAACTGGAGCAGCGCGACGAGCTGCTGTCGGAACTCTTCGCCCTCGGTGAACGGCTGGACGACGCGCGCCTGGGCGGCATCCACTGGCAACTGGGCCTGGAGCTGGAGTTCGCCTGAGGAGCGTTTACTTAGGACGGATCATGCCGAAGGTGTCGCGGGTGTAGCTGTACTGGGTGCCGCCCAGGCGCCCCACCAGATCGAGCTTCGCCGGGTCGACGTGGCGCTCGTCCAGCATCACTGCGTCGTCGATGTGTGCCAGCAGCACACGGGCGAAGATCAGCAGGCTGGAAGGATTCTCCGCCGGGTACGGCATGATCTGTTCCAGCTGGCATTCGAAGGCCACCGGCGCGCCGACTATGCGCGGCGGCGCCACACGTTCGCTGGGCACGGTAGCGATGCCGGTGTGCTCGATCTCGCTGACGCCGTGGGGCAGCCAGGCAGCAGTGGCGTTCATGGTCTCGGCCTGGGCAGCGCTGACCAGGTGGATCACCAGCTCGCCGGTCTCGCGCACGTTGCGCAGAGTGTCCTTGACGCTGCCGTCCTCGCGCACGCTGGTGTTCACCAGCAGGGTCGGCGGCGAGTCACTGATGACCTGGAAGAAACTGAACGGCGCGAGATTGCTCTGGCCCTCCGCCGACAACGTCGAGACCCAGGCGATGGGGCGCGGCGTGACGGTGGAGGCCAGCCAGCGGTAGGCATCGGCCTTGGGCAGCTGGGTGAAGTCGAGTTGCATGGGGACATCCGGGGCAATGCGGTGGGAAGACACGGGCCGCGGCAGGCGGCCCGCAAATGCGCAGCTCAGCGGCCGGCGCGGGATTCCTTGATATAGAAGCGCGCACGGCTGGCCTTGTCGGCGCAGCCGTCATAGGCCTCGACCTGCTGCTGGGTCTTGGCGGCGGTCAGCAGGCCAACGGCCTTGGAGTAGCTGACGGTACCGGCGAAGCCCTCGGCCTTGGCCAGGTCCAGCTCGTGCCACGCGGCATTCAGCTCGTTGGCGCAGCTGTCGCGGTTGACGGTCTTGCCCGAGCAGCCGGCGACAGCCAGCAGCACGGCGATGATCAGGGGGATGCGCGGCATGACGGAACTCCTGGATGTGTTCGCGGGTGAATCCAGCTTAGAACGCGGCGCAGAGGCCTGCCGGACGGCGCCGAAGTATGCCATCGGACCGACGGCATTCAAGCGACTACTACACTGTTTTGCCACGGGATATCCCGAGAAGGAGAAAGACCATGGTGCACCAGGGCAGCTGCCATTGCGGGCAGATCGCGTTCGAAGTGGAAGGGGATGTCGGTGAAGTCGTGTCATGCAACTGCTCGATCTGCCGGCGCAAGGGCTCGCTGCTGTGGTTCGTGCCGCGCGGCAAGCTGAAGCTGACCACTGCTGAGAGTGCGATGAGCACCTATACGTTCAATACCCACCGCATCGAGCACCGCTTCTGCCCCACCTGCGGCTGCGCACCGCTGGCCTTCGCCACAGCGCCGGACGGCACGCCGATGGCGGCGATCAATGTGCGCTGCCTGCCGGCCGTGGAGCTGGGCGATCTGACGGTGAAGGAATACGACGGCAAGAGCCGCTGAAAGCCACCCTCAGCGCAATGCATTGCCGATGCTCTGCGCATCGGCGCGGCGCCAGCCCAGGCTGCTCTTCCGCCGCCATGAAAGGGCTTTTTCGACACCCCGGCGCAGGTCGGGGCAGAGAGTCCAGTGCATGAGCGCCGCTAAAAATGTAGTTCACTCGACCAATGGCTACAAAAACACCGAAACCACGGAACACGCGGCCTAGAGCCTCGCAGAACCACGAAGACAAATCGTGACCAGAGAGTTGTATACAAAAATCGATTGAACGTAATACACATCGCGTTTATAAAGTCCCGCACCGCTTCACCCGCTCGGCCCCGGGGGTGAGATCGGCCAGTACTTCCCGGTTGTCGTGCCCGTCCGGCAACCAGCGACTGACAACAATAAAAACCGAGGTGTTGCATGTCCGTGGTAACTGAGCGCTCCACTACCGGCTCGCCCGTCGACCAGCGTTTGCCCTTGCTGCAGCTGCTGCTGGTCGGCTTCCAGCACGTTCTCCTGATGTATGGCGGCGCCGTCGCCGTGCCGCTGATCGTCGGCCAGGCCGCTGGCCTCTCCCGCGAAGAAATCGCCTTCCTGATCAACGCCGACCTGCTGGTTGCCGGCATCGCCACGCTCGTGCAATCGCTGGGTATCGGCCCGGTGGGCATCCGCATGCCGGTGATGATGGGAGCCAGCTTCGCCGCCGTCGGCAGCATGGTCGCCATGGCCGGGATGCCCGGCGTGGGAATGACTGGCATCTTCGGCGCGACCATCGCCGCCGGCTTCTTCGGCATGCTCATTGCGCCCTTCATGAGCCGCATCGTGCGCTTCTTCCCGCCGCTGGTGACCGGTACCGTGATCACCTCCATCGGCATGTGCCTGTTCCCGGTGGCGATCAACTGGGCCGGTGGCGGCAAGGCCGCGGCCAACTTCGGCGCCATCGAATACCTCGCCCTGTCGTCCTTCGTGCTGGCGGTGATCCTGCTGATCAACCGCTTCATGAAAGGCTTCTGGGTCAACGTCTCGGTACTGATCGGCATGCTGCTGGGCTATATCATCGGCGCCAGCATGGGCATGGTCAGCCTGGACGGCATCGAGCAGCGCCCGTGGTTCGACGTGGTCACCCCGCTGCACTTCGGCGCGCCGGAATTCCACCTCGCGCCGGTACTGTCCATGTGCCTGGTGGTGGTGATCATCTTCGTCGAATCCACCGGCATGTTCCTCGCCCTGGGCAAGATCACCGAGACCGAGATCTGCCCCAACCGCCTGCGCCGTGGCCTGCTGTGCGACGCCAGCGCCTCGTTCGTCGCCGGCTTCATGAACACCTTCACCCATTCCTCGTTCGCCCAGAACATCGGCCTGGTGCAGATGACCGGTGTGCGCAGCCGCTACGTCACCGCCGCCGCCGCGCTGTTCCTGATCGCCCTGTCGCTGCTGCCCAAGGCCGCCTTCCTGGTCGCCTCGATTCCGCCAGCCGTGCTCGGCGGCGCCGGCATAGCCATGTTCGGCATGGTCGCCGCCAGCGGTATCCGCATCCTCCACGAGGCGGACATCGTCGACCGCCGCAACCAGCTGCTGGTGGCGGTGAGCATCGGTATGGGGATGGTGCCGGTGGTGCGCCCGGACTTCTTCGCTGCCCTGCCCCAGTGGATGGAGCCGATCACCCACAGCGGCATCGCCATGACCGCAATCTGGGCCGTGGTGCTGAATATCCTCTTCAACATCCTCGGTGAGCAGGGCCGCGACGCCCTCTGCGGGCATCACTGAGTCCCTTTCGCGGGCGTCTCCCGGACGCCCGCACCCAGCCGCGTCCTACTCCTTCGCGGCTTTTTTTCGCCTGTGATTCAGAGCGAGCCTGCTCGCGATGAGGTCTCTGATACTGGTGCCAGAGTGGGTGCGCGCCCTGTTCGCGAGCAAGCTCGCTCCTACAGGGTATCGTTGGTGCGGACCTGTTTTTGCCTGCCTCTGGGCTATCAGGTCTCCGGCCGGTAGCCCAGGCGCAGGCCACCCCACTGGCGGCCGCGTACGTAGATCGGCACCGAAAGGTCGTGCATCAGCTCGCCGGTATCGCGGCAGTAGGTCTGCAGCAGCATCGGCTGGTTATGGCTGCCGCAGCGCACGCCGGTGCGGTCGTTGAACAGGCGCTTGCTGCGGCTCTTGAGCATGTCCACCTGGGCATCGCCGGACGGCGGATGGCTGAACGCCTGGTTGTGCGTCGGCACGTAGCCCTCGGCGGTGCAGGCGATGGCGAACACCAGCCCTTCGTGGCGCTGCAGCAGGTCTTCCTGGATGCGCGGCAGTACCTCGTCGGTGTAGCGGTCGAAGCGCGTGCGGAACTTCTGCGGATGGGTGCCCGGCATCGGCTGGTAGTCGCGGTCGAACAGGGCGTCGAAGTCGACCCGGCCATTCTCCACGTCCGTCTCGAACTTCGCGCCGATGGCCTGGGCGCCCGCGCGGGCCAGGTCGTAGATGCGCTGGTGATAATCGTCCAGCGCCACTTCGGCAAGACGCTCGCTGATCATCTCCGCCTGGGTTTCCAGCTGGATGGCCGCGTCGGCCAGGCGATGGGTCTGCTCGTCGCTGGCACGCAGGTCGCCGCGTACCTGCTCTACCGCGCTGAACAGGCTGTCCAGCTGGTTGCGGTTGATCTCGGCGCCCTCGGCGATCTCGCTGATCTGGGTTTCCACGCTGGCGGCCAGGCCAGCGATGTCCTGCAATTGCCGCCCGGTGCTTTCCACCTGACTGACGCCCAGGCCCAGGTCGTCAGTGAGCTGGCGGATCTGCTCCACCACTTCGCCGGTCTGGCGCTGGATATCCTCAATCATCTGCCCGACTTCGTCGGTGGCCTCGGCGGTGCGTCCGGCAAGGCCGCGCACTTCCTCGGCGACCACGGCGAAACCACGACCGTGCTCGCCCGCCCGCGCCGCTTCGATGGCCGCATTGAGGGCTAGCAGGTTGGTCTGGCTGGCGATGGACTGGATCACCTGGGTGACGCGCTGGATGTCCTCGCTACGCGCACTCAGCGACTCGATCAGCGCGCGGCTGGCGCTGGCGCGCTGGCTCAGTTGGCGCATGCAGTCGATGGCGGCCTGCAGCTCGCTGCGGCCGCTATCGCTGCCGGCGCGCGCCAGGGTCGCGGCCTCCTTGGCCTGGCGGGCCAGGTTCGAGGTGGCGCGCTCGGTGTGGATCATCACCTCGGCGCTGCCGACGATCTGCTCGGCGGCCACCACCTGGGACTCCAGCTTCTCCACCAGGCGCTGCACCGAGAACGACACCCCGGCGGCGGACAGCGCATTGCGGCTGGTGCCCTGGGACAGCTCACGGGTCAGCTCGGCGACGTCCGGCAGCACGGCCAGCGCGCTGGCCGGCGCGGCACGCTCGGGGATGAACCACGGCCCCCACAGCAGCACGGCGGCCAGCAGCAGGCACAGCGACAGCGGCCAGTCGCCCAGCGCCTGGGCGATGAACAGCAGCACCAGGCCACAAGTCTGCAGGGTAAGGATGAGGACGATACGCGGACGCGCGATATCCATGGCGGCAGCTCTCTTCTGGCGGGCCCGACCGCTGCACAGCGCACGAACGCTGCCGGGGAGCCCGATTATTCTTGTCAGAGCCATTAGGCCGCCTGCCTGGCGCGGCGGCTATCGTTCCTTAGTGGTAGACGCAGCGCTGCTTGAGTCGCTACAGGCAGCTACGCGCGGCCAGGGTGATTGCATCGTCCGGACTCGGCGCATTGCGGCGGTAGAGCACCACGTCACTGCCCTTGTCCGCCGCCGTGGTTTCCAGCAATGCCTCGGTGTAGTCAGCCGAGGCGGCCGGCAGCAGCAGCCGGTAGCCGAAACGGATCTCACGCACCGTTGCCGCGGGACGCAGCCCCTGCCATTGCGGCAGCAAGCAGGTCATATAGACCGAAGGCGACTTGCCGCTCTCCAGGCGCAGCACGGGCGCCTCTTCCTTCAGGCGACCCGGCGAGGAGCAGCCCGCCATCAATACAAGGAGCATCATCACCAGCAGCTTCATCGACCAATCCCCGTGGAATGAGTCCCTGAGGTTAGCACTCGGCGCTGCCAGCGCAGGGCTCCCCCAGGGAGCGAAGCCTGGGTGGGCAGGCGGTCTGCCAGGCTCGGGCTGGCAACCGGCGCAGCCTTCGCCGCGCGCCTGCTCAGGCCGGGTGGGGAGAACTGAAGGGTGGTGATACGGGCCGCTGCGAAGAGGCCCGGTACTGGCTGGAAGCGGACGCCAGCGCCCCGGCCATCGGCAGCCAGAGCCACATCCAGACCACATTCGGCGCCGCGACGAAGAAGTGCATTTCCACCATGAACACCACGGACGATGCCGCCAGCACGGCGAACCACAGCGGCGCCAGAGGCGAGCGGCTGTGCCACAGCGTCCACAGGCAGACCGCCAGCATGACCAGCAGGGACGCCAGCCCCACCCCGCCGAACTGGTAGAGCACTTCCAGGTAGAGACTGTGGGGGTTGTGCACCACCTGCCCGGTGCTCAGCACCACGTCCCCCAGGTCGGTGTGGGCGCCGTGGCCGAACCACCAACGCTCGCCCACTCGCTCGATCACCGTCCGCCAGACTTCATCCCGGTGGGTCAGGCCACGCGAACCGAATTCGTAGGCCAGTTGCCGGTAGCCGCCAATGGCCACGGCAGCGCCACCCAGGCCCAGCAGCCCCAGGGCAGCCTGGCGCATGCGCCCTTGCGAGCCGACCAGCACCAGCACGACGGCGCCGATCAGGGCGGCCATCCAGGCCGCCCGGGAGAAGGTGAAGTAGACGTAGACCCCCTGGGTCAGAGCGCACAGCGACCAGATCGCGAGCCCCGTCCAGCGCCGGCTGCGCAAAGCCAGCCAGAGCGCGACGATGAAGCTGAACGCGTAGTTCATGCCCGCTTCGATGGTGATACCGAACTCCGCAACGCCCGGCACCCCGGAGTCATGGATATTCAACGTGCGGTAGGCGAAGGTGAACTCGCCCAGCTGAACCTTGTGCAGCAGTGAGAATGCCGCGAAACCTGCGCCCGCCAGGGCGCCGATGCCCAGCACAAGGCGCCAGAAGCGGCCGTCCGAGACGCCCACGGCGATTATCACCAGGCTGAAGAACAGGATCATCAGCAACTGCCGCACCGAACTGGAAGACTCGGCAACCAGCGCGTTGGCCAGCAGCCCCGCCCAGAACAGGGCGAACAGGATGAACGTCGCCGACATCCAGCGCGCCCGTTCCCGAACCAGCTGGGGCACTGCGCAAAGCACGGACAGGCAGGTCAGCAGACGCAGCGTCTTTTCCCAGTTCCCCGAATCCGTCGGCCACCAGAAACGTCCCACCAGCAGGCTGACCAGGGTAATGCCCGCGAGGGCGATACTCATGACCGTCAGGACCCGCGCAATTCGTTGAATCTGCATCACTCTTACAACGCTCGATCAGACTGACGCGGCACTATACACGGGAGCTGTAATGAGCTGAAACAACTGCCCAGCGCTTCTGCCCAGCGGGCTGGCAAGCAATGTGCTTGCAATGCGCAACATGCAATGTGCGCCGACGATGGGTAAAATGCTGCCCTTGACTCTCGAATCCTCTCCGGCGCCCCGAAAACCCTGGGCGTCCGCCGCCACATTGATGAAGACATGACTATTCCGCTCCAGCGCCCCGAGCCCTCCCGCCGCTTCTCCGTGGCGCCGATGATGGATTGGACTGACAGACACTGCCGATTTTTCCTGCGCCAGTTATCCAGTCACGCCCTCCTCTATACGGAAATGGTCACCACCGGCGCCGTTCTGCACGGCGACACCGCGCGCTTCCTGCGCCACGACGAGTGCGAACACCCGCTGGCACTGCAACTGGGCGGCAGCAACCCGACTGACCTGGCTGCGGCGGCGAAGCTGGCCGAAGCGGCTGGCTACGACGAGGTGAACCTGAACGTCGGCTGCCCCAGCGACCGCGTGCAGAACAACATGATCGGCGCCTGCCTGATGGGCCATCCGGCGCTGGTGGCGGACTGCGTCAAGGCCATGCGCGATGCGGTGTCGATCCCCGTAACGGTCAAGCACCGCATCGGCATCAACGGCCGCGACAGCTATGAGGAGCTCTGCGACTTCGTCGGCCAGGTGCGCGACGCCGGCTGCCGCAGCTTCACCGTACATGCGCGCATCGCCATCCTCGAAGGCCTGTCGCCCAAGGAGAACCGCGAGATCCCACCGCTGCGCTACGACATCGCCGCGCAGCTCAAGCGCGACTTCGCCGAGCTGGAGATCGTCCTCAACGGCGGCATCAAGACCCTGGAGGAATGCCGCGAGCACCTGCAGGTGTTCGACGGCGTGATGCTCGGCCGCGAGGCGTACCACAACCCCTACCTGCTGGCCCAGGTGGACGCCGCGCTGTATGACTCGGACAAGCCGGCCATCACCCGCGCCGAGGCCCTGGCCCGCATGCGCCCGTATATCGAACGGCACATCGCCGAGGGCGGTGCCATGCACCACGTGACCCGCCACGTACTCGGTCTGGCCCAGGGCTTCCCAGGGGCGCGACGCTTCCGCCAGCTGCTTTCGGTGGACGTGCACAAGACCCAGGATTCCCTCGGCCTGCTGGATCAGGCCGGAGAACTTCTCGCTGGTCATTGAGTCCCGTTGAGTGGCGCATCGGCCTCGGGTAAGGTCGATGCACTCTCTATGGAAGACGCGCCATGACCTCCAAGCTGGAACAACTCAAACAGTACACCACGGTCGTCGCCGATACCGGCGACTTCGACGCCATTGCCCGCCTGAAGCCGGTGGATGCCACCACCAACCCGTCGCTGCTGCTCAAGGCCGCCGCCCTGCCCCGCTACACCGAGCACCTGGCCCGCGCCACCGAAGGCGCCCAGGGGGATGCTGGCCTGGCCTGCGACCGCTTTGCCGTGGCCGTCGGCAAGGACATCCTCGGCGTGATTCCGGGGCGCATCTCCACCGAGGTGGACGCCCGCCTGTCCTTCGACACCGAGGCCACGCTGCAACGCGCCCAGCGCCTGATCGAGCTGTACGACCAGCACGGCATCGGCCGCGACCGCGTGCTGATCAAGATTGCCTCCACCTGGGAAGGCATCCGCGCCGCCGAGCAACTGGAGCGCGAGGGCATCCAGACCAACCTGACCCTGCTGTTCTCCTTCGCCCAGGCCGCCGCCTGCGCCGACGCCGGCGTGTTCCTGATCTCGCCCTTCGTCGGGCGCATCTACGACTGGTACAAGAAGGCCAACAACCGCGATTACGTGGGCGCGGAAGATCCGGGCGTGCAGTCCGTCGCGCGCATCTACCGCTACTACAAGGCTAACGGCTACGAGACGGTGGTGATGGGCGCCAGCTTCCGCAACCTGGGCCAGATCGAACAACTCGCCGGCTGCGACCGCCTGACCATCAGCCCGGACCTGCTGCAACAGCTGGCCGACGCCCAGGGCGAACTGCCACGCGCGCTGCAACCCGGCGGCGGCGAGGCGCGCCAGGTTCTGGACGAAAGCGCCTTCCGCTGGCAGATGAACGAAGACGCCATGGGCACCGAGAAGCTGGCCGAAGGCATCCGCCTGTTCGCCCGCGACCAGGAGAAGCTCGAGGCTCTGCTCGCCGGTCGCTGAAAACGGCGGACGAGCCAACGCAAACCGGCGCCCCAGGGCGCCGGTTTGCATTTGGGCTCATCGAATCAGTGACGCTCTAGAGCGCTCACCAGGTCGTGGAACGCCTCGCGGTTGGTCTCGTTCAGGCCCATCAGGATACGGTGGGCTTCGAGCACCTTGCCGCGCACCACCTCCTCGGACTGGTCCTGAGGAGGCAGATCGGTCAGGCAATCCGAACACGGAACCGGGCGATCGACGATGTTGAACACCTGATCGAAGCCCATCGACTGCAGCAGCCGGGTGATGTCCGCGTTGGTGGTGACCAGCGTGGGCAACAGCCCGACCTTCTGCCGCGAGAGAATCGACAGCTTCGCCAGGAGGCCCAGCGTGGTGCTGTCGATGCTCTGGGTTTCCGTGAGATCGATGATGATCGCCGAGAAATTCAACGCGGCGAAGATTTTTTCAATGGTGGCATCCAGCGCCGAACACAGGGTCAGACGGACTTCGCCCACGAACTTCAGGACGAATGAGCCATCCTGCTCGGCGAACTGGATTTTACCGGTACTCATGCAAGGTTCCTGCTCAACACCAGCAAGGCAATATCATCCGGCATCTCGGACAACTTGGCCAGTCCGAAGACTTGGCGCAGGCCATCCAGGGTTCCGCCGGCGGCGACGACCTGCTCGGGCAGGGCCGTCTCCTTTTCCTTCAGCGTAGCTCCCGGAAGCACATCGAGAATGCCGTCCGAGAACAGGGAAAGACTGAAGGACTTGGGTAGATCGAGGACATGATCCTCGTAAGTCGCTTCGTCGAACAGCCCCACCGGCAGGCCACGGCCTTCCAGGTAGCGGGCTTCGCCGTCGACGTAGAGCACCGGCAACGGCAGGTGACCGCCGATGCTGTAAGTCAGGCGATCGGTTTCCAGGTCAATCACGCCGCCGAGCATGGTCACGTGCTTGCCCAGGTTGCAGTTGATCAGCCCGCGGTTGATGTGGCCGAGCACGTCCGACGGCTTGAACTCCGGCAACAGGTCGTTGCGCTTGGATTCGTACAGCAGCCGCGTGGTCATGAACTTCAGCAGCACGGTGACGAAGGCGGACGAGGCGCCGTGGCCGGAAACGTCGGCCAGGTAGAAGCCGATGCGGCGGGCGTCTACGCGGAAGTAGTCGACGAAGTCACCCGACAGGTACAGCGACGGGATGATCTGGTGGGAAAACGCCAGGCCTTCGGACTCCCAGGGAGTCTCCGGAAGCATGTTCATCTGCACCTGGCGACCGGCGTTCTGGTCTTCCTGAAGCAGGTTCAGGCTGGCCTGCAGCTCGCGGTTGGCGGTTTCCAGCTTCTCGCGGTAGCGGCGGTTTTCCGAGCGCAGGAAGGCGCGATCCAGGGCACGGCGTACCGAGTGTTCGAGAACGGCGAGGTCTTCCAGCGGCTTGATCAGGTAGTCGGCGGCGCCCAGGCGCAGGGCTTCGACGGCGTCACTCATGACGCCGGCGCCGGACAGCACGATCACCGGGGTTTCCACCGCCATCTCGCTGACGCGACGGATCAGCTCGAGGCCGTCCATCTGCGGCATGCGCAGATCGCAGATCACCAGGTCGGGGAGTTCGTGCTCGAAGACTTTCAGGCCTTCCAGGCCGTTGGTGGCCTGTGTGACCTTGAATCCGCTGTCTTCCAGGTAGGCGGCGAGGCTTTCGCGGACGACGTCGTCGTCATCGATAATCAGCAGCGAGGCACTGGCTTTGTGCATGGGTCATCCAGGCAAACGGCGCCGGGGTTGTGGTTTGGCGCTCATTCTAGGGAACAGCGGCGCGGGTCGGTCGCGACAAGGCGCAGACACTACTCCCATCCGCTCAAGGGTTCAAGCAGGCGCCGCCCGCGCCACGAATGGCGCGGGCCGGGGGACAGGAAAGGCCTGCGCAAGGTCGATCAGAAGTCGTCTTCGACCTCGCCGTCCTTGACCTTGAACTCGCGGTTCTGCAGGTAGGCGTTGCGGATGAAGGTGTACTTGTCGCCGCTGATCAGCTTCTCGGACTGCAGCAGGTTGGCGCGCGTGTCCACCACGTCGACGGCGCGCAGGCTGTTGCGCACGGGCACATTGTCGATGTACGGGTACATGCCGGTGTAGGCGTCCGGGATCAGCGCGGGGGCGTCCCGCAGGGTGCTCGGGCCCAGTAGCGGCAGCATCACGTAGGGGCCGCTGCCCACGCCCCAGTGGCCGAGGGTCTGGCCGAAGTCTTCGTCGTTGCGTTGCAGGCCCATGTGGCTGGCCACGTCGATGAAGCCGGCGAGGCCGAAGGTGGTGTTGAACAGCAGGCGGCTGGTGTCGACGCCGGCATTGTGCAACTTCAGCTGCAGCAGGTCGTTGACCAGGTTCTTCACGTCACCGATGTTGTCGAAGAAGTTGCTCACGCCATCCTGCACGAGGTTCGGGGTGACGTACTGGTAACCCTGGGCCAGCGGCTTGAGCGCGTAGGTGTCCAGGGTGTCGTTGAAGGTGAAGATCGGACGGTTGACGCTCTCCCACGGGTCGTCCTCGCTGGCAGCCTGGGCCAGGAACGGGAGCGTGGCGAGGCCGGTGGCGGCGATCAGGCTGAAGCAGCGTTTCGTCCAGTGGACGCCTGGTTGGCGCATCGGGAGTTCTCCAGTGAATGTCTTTCGGGCCAGCCATGGCGGCCCCGCTAGGCGGGCAGATTATATAGAGGCGCAACGGTTTTGCAGACCCGGACCGCTCTCGCAGGATTTCGATTCGGGCTCAGGGGCTGCCGTTTCGCTTGCTGTCGATTGAAAGCATAGTGCCAGTTCAGTCCGGATACCGTGCGTCGATGACGATTTCCAGCGCATCGGAGCGCCAGAACTCCTGGTCCCACTCCACCAGCCGGCCATCCTCGATATAGCTGGCGCGCTCCACGTACAGGCCAGGTGAGCCAGGCGTCAGCTGCAGCGGTGCGGCTTGCGCCTCCACCAGCGCCGTGGAGTGCATGGCCAGTTCGGAACGAGACAGGCTCAAACCCAGTTCCTCGCGCAGCACGCGGGTAAGCGAAGTATCCAGGCCATGCGCGAGCAGGTCCGGGCACCAGCTGGCGTCCAGAGTCAGCTGTTCCAGCATCACCGGGCGCTCGTCGACCCAGCGGCGGCGCAGGATATGGAAGACCTCGGCCTCCTCGGTCAACCCCATGCGCCGCGCCAGCAAAGGCCCAGCGGCACGCCGTTCGGCCGACAGCACTTCGGTGCGCGGCAGCCGGCCCTGGGCATGCACATAGTCCATGAAGCCGGTGGAGCGAGTGGGGTTGTAGCGGATGCGCGGCGGCGAGACGAACCAGCCGCGGCGATTCTCGCGGTACAGCACGCCTTCTGTTTCCAGTTGTTGCAGGGCTTCGCGCAGGGTCACTCGGGTGCAGCCGAAGCGTTCGGCCAGCTCGCGCTCGGCAGGCAGGCGCTGGCTCAGCGCGGCGCTGGCGATGTCCCGCGCCAGCTGGTCACGGATGCGCAGGTAGTGGGGCACGGGATCGACCGGCATGGGCATCTTCCAGGGAAAGGCGCGGCGATTATAACGGCAGCGCCGCAGACTTCATCGGACCGTCACATTGCCCCGCTAATCTGGCCTAGACCAATCATCAGAAAAGCCCACCATGCCTGCGACCGCCGACCTTCCGCGCTTCACGACCCTGCTGTTCGGACTTTCCGGCGATCTGGTGGACTTCGGCGCAAGGACGCTGCCGGTAGCCCTGCAACGCACTTGCCCCGACTGTCCACCCGAGCGCCTGCTCGAAGCCGCCGCCCTGCCCCCGCAGGAGGCCCTGGACCACGTGCTGGGCCGCAGCGCCGACGGCCCGGAGCGCGAGCGCTTTCAGGGCGCCCTGGAAGCCGCCGCCCAGGCCCACGCCGAGGCCACCCCCGGCGCCCTGCAAGCGCTCCAGGCGCTGCAGGGGCATGGCGTGCCCTGCGCCTGGCTCGATGAGCTGCCCACTGCCACGGCCCAGCACCTGTCCACCGGACTCGTCGATCGTCTGGCTACTGGCCTGGAAGTCGCCGGTCGCCCACTGCCCGCGCCGGACTCCTGCTGGCAGGCGCTGATGCACCTGGACAGCCCGCACCTGGACGGCTGCGTGCTGGTCAGCGGCCAGCCGCGCCTGCTCCAGGCGGGCCTCAACGCCGGCCTGTGGACCATCGGACTGGCCGCCAGCGGCCCTTTGTGCGGCCATGCGCCGGGCGACTGGGACGCCCTGGGCAACCTCGACCGCGATCGCCTGCGCGCGCAGGCGACGCTGGGCCTGTATCGCCTGGGCGTGCACTCGGTCATCGATCACCTGGGCGAGCTGGATTCCTGCCTGCAGGACATCGCCGGCCGCCGCCTGAAAGGAGAAAAGCCATGAAGCACGAGCGCCACCGCTTCCTCGACGAACTGGCCGAACGCTTCGCCAGCCACGGCGCCGAGCCTTACGGCGAAGCCGTGAGCCAGGCCGAGCATGCCTTGCAGTGTGCCACCCTGGCCGAGCGCGCCGGTTGCTCCGACAGCCTGGTGATCGCCGCCCTGCTCCACGACATCGGTCACCTCTACGAGGACCCGCAGCTGATCGAGGAACAGGACCTGCGCCACGAGGAGTTCGGCGCCAGCCTGCTGCGCGAGCTGCTGCCCGAATCGGTCTGGCAGCCGATCCGCCTGCACGTGGCCGCCAAGCGCTACCTCTGCGCCATCGACCCGGCCTACCACGCCGGCCTGTCCTGGGCCTCGCGGCAGAGCCTGGCGCTGCAGGGCGGGCCGTTCGACCAGCGCGGCGCCAGCGCCTTCCTCAATGCACCGTTCTCCCAGGACGCGCTGACCCTGCGCCGGCTGGACGACCTGGGCAAGGACCCGGCCATGCGTACCCCTGAGCTTGAGCACTTCTTCCCGCTGCTCGAACGCCTGCTGCGGGTTGACCGGCATCAGGCAAGGGTGCGCGCGGCGGGTTAAGCTCAAGGGCATGGCGATGGACCTTTTCCCCAACGGACGAGGTCCATCTTTGGGTACGTACCGCAGAAGGACACCACCATGCCGACACAACGCCTCCAGGAAGAACTCCAGGCCCTGCGCGACCAGCTGGAACGCCAGCCGCCGCTGAACGCGGAAGAGCGCGAATCGCTGCAAGCGCTGATCCAGGACATCGAGCTGCAGCTGGCCAACGAAGAGGCGCTGGCCGACGAGACCCTGATGGACAACGTCAACCTGGCCGTGGAGCGCTTCGAGGCGAGCCATCCGACCCTGGCCGGCACATTGCGCTCCATCGTCCAGAGCCTGGCGAACATGGGCATCTGAGCCCGCTGAGCATAAAAAACCCGGCCTCGGCCGGGTTTTTCGTATCGGCGTTTTACCAGCGCCTCACTGACGCACCAGCCGACGATTGTCCGGCTGCAGCGCCTCGCTGCTGCGGTAGGGGTTGATGTCCAGGCCGCCACGACGCACGTAGCGGGCGTAGACGCTCAGGCGGGTCGGCTGCAGCAGGCGCTGCAGGTCGAGGTAGATGCGCTCGACGCACTGCTCGTGGAAGTCCTGGTGCTGACGGAAGGACACGACATAGGCCAGCAGGCTCGCGGCATCCAGCGCCGGGCCGCTGTATTCCACCACCAGCGTGCCCCAGTCCGGCTGGCCGGTGACCGGGCAGTTGGATTTGAGCAGGTGGCTGTAGAGCACTTCGTCCACGCGGCGGGTATCGTCGCAGCGCAGCAGCTCCGGGCGTGGGTGATCGTAGCTTTCCACGGCGATGTCCAGGTCGTCGACGCAGGTGCCCCCGATCACCGCCACACCCTCGCGCGCCACTTCGTCCAGGCTGCGCACGCGCACGCCGACCGGCGCGCCAGCGGCGGCGGACAGGTCGCGCTCCATGACTGCACGCACCGCTTCGGCGCTATCGAAGGCGGTCTGGTTCAGCGAGTTGAGGTAGAGCTTGAAGGATTTGGACTCGATGATGTTCGGCGACTGCGCCGGGATCGCGAACTCGCCGATGGCCACCACCGGCTTGCCCGAAGCGGTCAGCCAGGACAGCTCGTAGCAGTTCCACAGGTCCACGCCCTGGTACGGCAGGGTCTCTGCAGTCAGGCCCAGCTCCGCCCACTTGGTGCTGCGGGAGATCGGGAACAGCAGCTGCGGCGCGTAGCTGGAGACGTATTCGCTGGATTTGCCCAGGGGCGAGTGTTCGGCGGGATGCTGCATGGGAAGACCTGCTGGATCGGCGATGCGGGAGGTGGCGCGAGGCGGCGAGTGTATACAAATCCGCCGGCCCTTTCAGCAGCCGGCGGACGACGCGGCATCTCCACGCGTGCTGCCCCACGCCCCTCTCTCTCAGGGCGCGACGGTCAACTGGCCGACCATGCCCGCCTGGTAATGCCCCGGAATATTGCAGGCGAATTCCAGGCGGGTGGGCTTGCTGAAGGTCCAGGTCAGCTCGGCGCTCTGGCCCGGCTCCACCAGCACGCTGTTGGGATCGTCGTGCTGCATCGTCCCGCCATGCCCCATCTGGCTGTGATCCATCTGCCCGCTGTCGTGCTGCACACCGGTGGGGGTGAGCATCCCGGCTTCCAGCATCTGCTGCATCTCCTTCTGGTGCTCTGCGTGCAGGGCGGCGCTGCCGAGGTTGAACTCGTGCAGCAGGCTGCCGTCGTTGTGGATGACGAAGCGCACGGTCTCACCCGGTTTCACTTCGATGCTGCGCGGTTCGAAGTACATCTCGCCCAGCCTGATCTCGACGGTGCGAGTGGCCTGGGCGGCCTTGGCCGGCTGGCCGAAATCGTAGCCGTGGCCGGCATCGGCCAGGGCCGGCAGGCTGCTGGCAGCGCCGAAGCAGAGGATGGCGGCTGGCAGCAGGTGGCGCAGGAACATGGCGAATCTCCTCGAATGGATGCCGCCCATGCTGACCTGCGGCACCTGAGGCCTGCCTGTCGGGAAGATTACAAATGCGTAAGCTTGCAGCCGCCGCCGGGCTGACGCGGTATAAAACCGCCAGCCACACTGATCCCCAGCCGCGCCTCGCGCCCCGAACGGACACCCCCATGAAACTCCTCATCGTCGAAGACGAACCGCGCATCGGCCAGTACCTGCAGCAGGGCCTGAGCGAGGCCGGCTTCGCCGTCGACCTGAGCGCCGACGGCGACGAGGGCCTGCAGCTGGCCCTGGCCGGGGCGTATGACCTGCTGATCCTCGACGTGATGCTGCCCGGCCGCGACGGCTGGCAGATCCTCCAGGCGCTGCGCCAGGCCGGCAGCGCCGTACCCGTCCTGTTCCTCACCGCCCGCGATGCCGTGGAAGACCGCGTACGCGGCCTGGAACTGGGCGCCGACGACTACCTGGTGAAGCCCTTCGCCTTCGTCGAACTGCTGGCCCGCGTGCGCACGCTGCTGCGCCGCGGCAGCCAGCAACTGCAGGAAACCACCCTGCAACTGGCCGACCTGGAACTGGACCTGCTGCGCCGCCGCGTGCATCGCGCTGGCCAGCGCATCGACCTGACCGCCAAGGAGTTCGCCCTGCTGGAGCTGCTGCTGCGCCGCCGTGGCGAGGTGCTGCCCAAGTCGCTGATCGCCTCCCAGGTGTGGGACATGAATTTCGACAGCGACACCAATGTCATCGAGGTCGCCATCCGCCGCCTGCGCGCCAAGGTCGACGACGACTTTGCGCAACGCCTGATCCACACCGTGCGCGGCATGGGCTACGTGCTGGAGGAGCGCGAAGCATGACTGCGCGCCTGTCCCTCGGCCTGCGCCTGAGCCTGCTGTTCGCCGCCTGCACCGCCGCCGTGTCGTTGCTGGCCGGGGTCATCTTCAGCCGCGCCAGCCAGGCGCACTTCCTCGAACTGGACCAGCAGTTGCTGACCGGCCGGCTGGCGATCTTCCGCGACGTGCTGGCCGGCGTGGGCAGCGCGGAGCAGCTCGCGCCACGCCTTGCCGACCTGCGCCGCGAGCTGGGGCGCCAAGCCGACCTCGGCCTGCGCCTGCAGGGAGCCGATGGCCAGCGCTGGTTCTGGCAACTGCCGACAATGCCCGCAGGCAGCGGCGAAACGCCGGCCTACCGCGAGCTGCAGGCCCCGCTGGATGCCGCCCAGCCGCAGGGCGCACAGCTCGTGCTGATCCTCGACATCACCCATCACCAGCATTTCCTGCAGCGCATGCAACGACTGATCTGGCTGACCATGGGCCTTTCCGCCCTGGCCACCGCGCTGCTCGGCGCATGGGCCGCTCGCGTCAGCCTGCGTCCGTTGCGGCGCATGGGCGAGGTAGCGGCGCAGGTCAGCGCGCACTCGCTGACCACCCGCCTCGACGCCGGGCAGATGCCGCAGGAACTGCGCGGCCTGGCCGGCGAGCTGAACGCCATGCTGGCGCGGCTGGAAGAGGCCTTCCAGCGTCTCTCGGCGTTCTCCGCCGATATCGCCCACGAACTGCGCACGCCGCTGACCGGACTGCTGACCCAGACCCAGGTGGTGCTGTCGCGCCCGCGCGGCCTGGAGGATTACCGCGAGGCGCTGCACGGCAACCTGGAGGAGCTGGAGCGGCTCACCGCGATGGTCAACGACATGCTGTTCCTGGCCAAGGCCGACCACGGCCTGCTCACGCCCAACAGCCAGCCGCTGGCACTGGCCGGCGAGGTGGATGAACTGCTGGAGTTCTACGGGCCACTGGCCGAAGAAAAGTCGATTCGCCTGGAGCGCGACGGCGAACTGTCGGTCCGGGGCGACCGCGCCCTGCTGCGCCGGGTGCTGGCCAACCTGCTGGACAACGCCCTGCGCTTCACCCCGAACGGCGGACAGGTTCGCGTACGCCTGGAGCCGGGCCGGCTGAGCGTGGAAAACCCCGGTCGGGAGATTCCCGCCGAACGTCTGCCACGCCTGTTCGACCGCTTCTACCGCGCCGACCCGGCCCGCCGCGAGGGCCAGGGCGAACATGCCGGGCTGGGGTTGGCGATCTGCCGCTCCATCGTCCGCGCCCACGGCGGGGAGATTCGCTGCGAGTCGGCGCAGGGCTGGACGCGGTTCGTCATCGAATTTCCGCAATAACGACCGCTCACACCCCGTAGGAGCGGACTCCGTCCGCGATCTGGTCGGCCTGATGCCATCTGGTCGGTCGGAGTGGCGTTGAATCGATCGCGGACAGAGTCCGCTCCTACGCCGGCCGGGATGCTCGCTCCTACAAGATCAAGAGCCCTCCAGCGGTGTGTCGCCAATGCCACAAAAAAGAAAAGGCCCCAACCGGGGCCTTTTCTTCTGAATCAGCGCAACGCGCCGCTCACCAGCAGGCGTACGCAGAAGAGGTAGAGCAGCACAGTCGCCACCAGCATGAAGACCACCGCGACACCGATGCGGATGTCCGACACGCCGAGGATGCCGTAGCGGAAGGCGTTGACCATGTGCAGGATCGGGTTGGCCAGCGACACCGTCTGCCAGAACGGCGGCAGCAGGGTGATCGAGTAGAACACCCCGCCCAGGTAGGTCAGCGGCGTCAGCACGAAGGTCGGGACGATGGAGATGTCGTCGAAGTTGCGCGCGAACACGGCATTGACGAAACCGCCCATGGAGAAGATCCCGGCGGTCAGCACCACCACCAGCACGGTGATGCCCAGGTGGTGGATCTGCAGGTCGGTGAAGAACAGCGACAGCAGGGTGACGATCACGCCCACCGCCAGCCCGCGCAGCACGCCGCCGCAGACGAAGCCCAGGAGGATGGTGTGCGGCGACACCGGCGAGACCAGCAGCTCCTCGATGTTGCGCTGGAACTTGCTGCCGAAGAAGCTCGACACCACGTTGCCGTAGGAGTTGGTGATCACCGACATCATGATCAGCCCCGGCACGATGTACTGCATGTAGGTGAAGCCGCCCATGTCGCCGATCTGCCGGCCGATCAGGTTGCCGAAGATGACGAAGTACAGAACCATGGTGATCGCCGGCGGCAGCAGGGTCTGCGGCCAGATGCGCAGGAAGCGGCGGACTTCGCGGTAGACGATGGTGTTGAGGGCGACCCAGTTGGCGCGCAGTTCGTGACTCATACCGCCACCTTCGACAGATTCTTCTCCACCAGCGACACGAACAGCTCCTCCAGCCGGTTGCTCTTGTTGCGCAGGCTCAGCACCTGCACGCCCTGGGCGTTGAGCTGGACGAACAGGCCGTTGATGCCCAGCGACTTGTCCACCTGCACTTCCAGGGTGTGGTCATCCACCAGCCGCGCCGGGTAGCCGTCGAGCTTCGGCGCCTCGCCCAGGTTGCCCTGCAGGTCGAGGTAGAAGGTCTCCACGTGGAGCTTGTTCAGCAGCTTGCGCATGCTGGTGTTCTCCACGATGGTGCCGTGGTCGATGATCGCGATGTTGCGGCACAGCTGCTCGGCCTCCTCCAGGTAGTGCGTGGTGAGGATGATGCTGATGCCTTCGTTGTTGAGCTCGGTGAGGAAGTTCCACATCGAGCGGCGCAGTTCGATGTCCACACCTGCGGTGGGTTCGTCGAGGATCAGCAGGCGTGGCTCGTGGACCAGCGCGCGGGCGATCATCAGGCGGCGCTTCATGCCGCCGGAGAGTTCGCGGGAGGCGGAGTTGCGCTTGTCCCACAGGCCCAGCTGGGTCAGGTACTTCTCGGCGCGCCCCTTGGCCACGCTCATCGGGATGCCGTAGTAGCCGGCCTGGGTGACGACGATGTCGAACACCTTCTCGAACTGGTTGAAGTTGAACTCCTGGGGCACCACGCCCAGGCAGCGCTTCAGGCCATACGGGTCCTTGTCCAGGTCATGGCCGAACACGTTGACCGTGCCGCCGGTTTTGTTCACCAGGGTGGAGAGGATGCCGATGGTGGTGGATTTGCCGGCGCCGTTGGGGCCGAGCAAGGCAAAGAAATCACCTTCGGCGACGTCCAGATCGATGCCCTTGAGGGCCTGGAAGCCGTTGCCGTAGGTCTTCGTCAGTTGACGGATGGACAGCGCGGAACTCATGGGTATTCCCGTTGCAAGTCGGTGGAAAGACGCATGTCTTCGAAAAAGGGCCTGCTTGATAAGGCTATGCCGCGGCGATTGCAACCTTCGCGGCCCGCACAGGCATTCAGGTCAGCTCGGTCATCACCGCCTCGCGGTAGGCCGGGCGCGCCTTCAGGCGTTCGTACCAGGCCTGCAGATGCGGCTGCGGCGGGCGCTCGATGGGCATTTCGAACCAAGCATAGATGAAGCAGCCCAGCGGAATGTCGCCGATGCCGAATTCTTCGCCGCTCAGGTACGGCTGCTTCGCCAAAGTCGCTTCGGGGATGGCCAGCAGGCCCACGCAGGTATCGATGGCGGCCTGGATCGCAGCCACGTCGCGCTGCTCCGGCGGGGTGCGCAGGGTACCCCAGAACACGCTGCGGAACGGCGCGGCGAGGGACGAGGTGGTCCAGTCCATCCACTTCTCGGCGCTGGCGCGCCGCTGCAGGTCCTGCGGATGCAGGGCCGGGGCATAGCGAGCGGCGAGGTAGCGGACGATGGTGTTGGATTCCCAGAGGATGAAGCCGTCGTCGTCCAGGGTCGGCACCACGCCGTTGGGGTTCAGCTCGCGGTACGGCGCATCGTTGACCACGCCGAAGGCGCCGCCGGCGTCGATCCGCTCATAGGCCAGGCCCGCCTCCTCCGCGCACCAGAGTGCCTTGCGCACGTTGGAGGAATTCTTCCGGCCCCAGATCTTGAGCATGCTGCGCCTCTCTTGTTGTCGTCATTCGATGGCATCGCATCCCACGGACACGATTTCGGATGACGGCACCCTACCGGCAACGGCGCGCGGAAAAAAGATGCCCGTGCTGATGGTGACTATCGATTTCCTTCATGCCGCGGCTTGCCTGCGCGCCGGGCCGCCTCGCTGCGCAGGTCCCCTTCCAGCGGCGCATCCTCGCCGGTGAACAGGTGCGGATAGCACTGCTTGAGGTAGCCGAAGAAGAATTCCTCGGGCACGTCGGGGAACTGGCCATGGTCGCGCAGGTACTCCATGTGCCGCTCGCCGTCGCGGTTGAACGGGTGGAAGACGCTGTCGTTGCGCCCGTCGAACTCCAGCGGCAGCACGCCGAAGGCCTGGCACAGGCGGATATCGAAGGCCGGCGTGGCCTTGACCCAGCGGCCTTCGAGGAACAGCTCGGTGTAGCCGTGCATGGCGAACACCTCGCTGCGCAGCAGTTCCAGCAGGCGCGGCGTGGCCAGGTGGTTCTTCACGTCGGCCAGGCCGATCCGCGCCGGGATGCCGCAATGCCGGGCGCAGGCTGCGAGCAGCGTGGCCTTGGGTACGCAGTAGGACTGCCCGGCCAGCAGCGCGTGGCTGGCCTTGAGGGTCTGCGGGTCGCGGCTGAACACGTAGGGGTTGTAGCGCACCTTGTCGCGCACCGCGTAATACAGCGCCACCGCCTGCTCCAGCGGCGTGCCGCCCTCGCCCCGGTGATTTAGAGCGAACTCGATTACCTGGGGGTGGTCACTATCCACGAAGCGGCTGGGCTTGAGGTAGGGCTGCATGGTGTTGTCTCCGGGCTGTTCGTCCTTGATGGCAGCCAGTCTAACCAGCGCCGGCGCCGACCCGACACGGCGATCCGGCCAAGCTGTCCGGCCATGCGGCCATCGGTCCGATTCGCCCAGCTAAGCTTCCGGTGCATCGTGGCGGGGTTCCCACCGGGAATACCCGCCGCCGTGCTCACGCACTTTCGTTACCAGGCCCGCCACGACACGCCGTCGCCGGGGCGGGCTGTCATGGAGGAATCCGCATGCTGCTCGTCTGGTTGCTCGTCCTGATCCTTGGCGTTGCCTGGCTCGCCCACCGCCGCGCCGCGCCCCTCAAGGCGCTCGGCATAGTCGCCGTGTACCTCGCGCTCATGAGCCTGTTCAGCCACGCCCACGGCTGGATGGTGCTGTTCTGGCTGATCTGGGCCGTGGTCGCGGTGACCATCCTGGCCACCGATCTGCGCCGCAGCCTGTTCACCTCGCGGCTGTTCGCCTGGTTCAAGAAGACCCTGCCGCCGATGTCCGAGACCGAACGCGAGGCCATCGAGGCCGGTACTGTCTGGTGGGACGGCCAGCTGTTCAGCGGCCGCCCGGACTGGCACACCCTGTTGGCCTATCCCCGCGCGCAGCTGACCGAAGAGGAGCAGGCCTTCGTCGACGGCCCCACCGAGCAGCTCTGCGCGATGATCAACGACTACGAGGTCGGCAAGCACATGGACCTGCCGCCCGAAGCCTGGGCCTACATCAAGGACCAGGGCTTCTTCGGCCTGATCATTCCCAAGGAGTTCGGCGGCAAGGGCTTCTCCGCCTTCGCCCATTCCCAGGTGGTGATGAAGCTCGCCACCCGCAGCGGCGACCTCGCCTCCACCGTGATGGTGCCCAACTCCCTCGGCCCGGCCGAACTGCTGCTGCACTACGGCACCGATGCCCAGCGCCAGCGCTACCTGCCGCGCCTGGCCACCGGGCAGGAAATCCCCTGCTTCGCCCTGACCAGCCCGCGGGCCGGCTCCGATGCCGGCGGCATGACCGACGTCGGCGTGGTCTGCAAGGGACAGTGGGAAGGTGAGGAAGTCATCGGCCTGCGCCTGACCTGGGAAAAGCGCTACATCACCCTCGGCCCGGTGGCCACCCTCCTCGGCCTGGCCTTCAAGTGCCATGACCCGGACCATCTGCTGGGCGAGCAGGAAGACCTGGGCATCACCCTGGCGCTGATCCCCACCGACACCGACGGCGTGCAGATCGGTCGCCGCCACGTGCCGCTGGGCGCCGCCTTCATGAACGGCCCCAACTCCGGCAAGGATGTCTTCGTACCGCTGGACTACATCATCGGCGGCCAGGAGATGATCGGCAAAGGCTGGATGATGCTGATGAACTGCCTGTCGGTGGGCCGCTCGATCTCCCTGCCGGCGGTGGGCACCAGCGCCGCCAAGGCCGGCAGCTACGTCAGCGGCCGCTACGCCCAGGTGCGCGAGCAGTTCAACGTGCCGCTGTCGGCCTTCGAAGGCATCCAGGAAGCCCTCGCCCGTATCGGCGGCAACGCCTGGATGATGGACAGCGCGCGCATCCTCACTGCCAACGCGGTGGACCTGGGCGAGAAGCCCTCGGTGCTCTCGGCCATCCTCAAGTACCACCTCACCGAACGCGGCCGCGAGTGCATCGCCCACGCCATGGATATCCACGGCGGCAAGGGCATCATCATGGGCCCGAACAACTACCTGGGCCGCTCCTGGCAGGCTGCGCCGATCTTCATCACCGTCGAGGGCGCCAACATCCTCTCGCGCAACCTGATGATCTTCGGCCAGGGCGCTATCCGCTGCCATCCGTACGTGCTCAAGGAGATGGAACTGGCCCGCCGCGAGGATCAGGACCAGGCCGAGCGCGAGTTCGACGAACTGCTGCTCAACCACATCGGTTTCGCCGTCAGCAACGCTGCCAGCAGCCTGCTGCTGGGCCTGGGTTTGGGCAGCTTCGACCAGGTGCCGGGCGACCGCATCAGCCGCCCTTACTACCGCGCGCTGAACCGTCTCGCCGCCGCCTTCGCCCTGCTCGCCGACTTCAGCATGATGATGCTCGGCGGCGAACTGAAGCGCCGCGAACGCCTGTCCGCCCGTCTGGGCGATGCGCTGAGCCACCTCTACCTGGGCTCCGCCGCCCTCAAGCGCTACCACGACCTGGACAACCCGGACTACCTGCACCCGCTGCTGCATTGGGCGATGGAGGAAAACCTGGAGAAGGCCGAGGCCGCACTGGCCGACCTGATCGACAACTTCCCCAACCGTGCCTTCGCCTGCCTGCTGCGCGTGCTGGTGCTGCCGCTGGGCCGTCGTCACCGAGGCCCGAGCGACGCGCTGGATGCCGAGATCGCCAACATCCTCGGCCTCCCGCTGAGCGACCCGGCGCTGCAGGCGATCCTCGCCGGCGCACATCTACCCAGTGGCCCCGATGATCCGGTCGCCAAGCTCACCTTCGCCTATGACCAGCTCGCTGCCGCCGCGCCCCTGCAGAAGAAGCTGCACAAGGCGCTCAAGGAGCACGGCGTCGATCCCAAGCCGGGGCAGTCGCCCATCGATGCCGCGCGCGATGCCGGAGTGCTGGAGGCCGCCGAGGCGGAAACTCTGCACGCCGCCGAACGCGCGCGCCGCGCGGTGATCGACGTGGACGATTTCTCCAAGGAGGAACTGTCCGCCGCGGCCGGCAAGCGAACTGCCGGGGAGCACCCGATTCAAGGGCAATCGGACCAGAAGCCGCAGCCCCAGAAGCCATCGCCTCAGGAGCCAAAGGCTGATGAACCGCCAGCCGGCAAACCCACCACCACGTCCGAGTGAACCTCATCTCGCACGCACGGGGCGCCTTCGGGCGCCCTTTTTTCTCCGACGCACAGCAATGCCGCGACGGATCAACGGGTGCACACTGGGCACATCACCGTCATGGAGAGCCGTACCATGCGCCGATACCTGATCCCGATGCTGCTTGCCCTGCTGGCCGGCAGCGCCCACGCCGATCCCTGGCTCTATCCCAGCCAGCCACGCCCGGCGCCAGCGCCCAGCCCGATCATCGACCCGATCCAGCAACAGCAGGACGGCCTGCGCCGCCAGCAGCAACTGCGGCAGAACGAGCTGGACCGCCAGCGTCTGGATTACGAGGACCAGCGTCTGCAACTGCAGCAGCAGAACCTGCAGCGCGAGCAGGACAACCAGCGCCGCTGGAACGAGCAGCGCCGGCAGAGCGACCAGTTGATCCAGCGGCAGAGGAACGACCTGCAGCAACAGCAGTTGCAACAGCAGCAACGCCTGCTCGACCAGCAACGCCAGCAGATCAACAACCAGCGCCGCCAGACCCTGTCGCAACCGCTGCGCTGATCGCAGCGGCGGCACGGCCGGCAACCCGATATACTCCCCGGCCGTTTGCATACAGCTCCAGAGGAACCCCCATGGCCAGCGCCTATCTCGACCACCACATTGCCCTGCTCAACCACCTGCGCATGATCCTCGGCGCCCTGGGCGAAGCCGAGCAGGTTCCCGAGGACAACCACGGCCTGTTCCTGGAGCGCTTCGACGAGCTGCTGGTGGAACTGCCGCGCGACCCGGAAGGCGCCCAGTACCTGGGCCAGGACCTGATCAGCCAGATCTTCCACCGCTACCCGCAGATCGCCCACCTGATCCCCCGCGACCTGCTGTGGTTCTTCGGCGGCGACTGCCTGCACTACATGCCCGACGAAGAGCTGCAGATGTACCAGCAGCTCGACGAGCGCCGCTTCGAGGCCGAGGAAAACGGCGAAGCCTTCGACTGGAACGCCGAGAAGCGCCTGCTGGCCCTGCCGGACGACACCCCCAAGCACTGACGCTCCAGCCGGCGCGGCGCCTGCCGCCGCGCCACGGACGTTCTGTCCAGCGCACTGCCCCGCCCGGTTGACAAACTGACAAGGACACCCCGCCGCCGCGCCCGTAGCCTTTTGTTACTTTTCCAACACAAAGGCAGGGAACGTCATGCTCAGCTTCAAGATTTCGCCACAGGCCCACCAGAAAGTCAGCCGCGTCTCCAGCATCCTCTGCACGCTCTTCGCCATCGGCTTCGTGGTGGTGATGTGCCTCACCGCCATCGGCGACCACCTGCACGCCAAGCGCATCCTCGCCGACCACTCGGTGGTCAGCGCGCCGCTGGCCCTGGACAACGTCACCGAGGAGCGCGGCCGGCGCGGACGCACCAGGGAGATGTACCACTTCACCTACCAGTTCGAAGTGAAGGGCCAGCCCTACATCGGCCGCTTCGACGTGGCTGCCAGCAACGTCGACCAGTACTCCGAAGGCAGTACGCTGCAGATCGCCTACTCCAACGCCGACCCGGCGCACTTCGACCGACTTGACCGCCTGCAGAACTTTGCCGACACCGGCGGCGTGTTCACCCGCCTGGGCGTGGGCGTACTGGGCGCCGCACTGATCTCCTTCATCATCCACCTGCTGGCGACCCGCCGCCTGTTCGTGCCCCGCGAGGAGCCGGTGGCGGCCTGATCCGCCAGCACGCAAAAAGCCCGCATGCGCGGGCTTTTTTCATGAGCGCGGCGGTCAGCGCTGGGGCGTTTCCGCCTCGCCCTCTTCCCTCGCCGGGAACAGCACGCTGGCCAGGATGCCCAGCGCCAGCACCACCAGCACCACGATCAGGCTGGTATTGGCATCGATGCTGTAGCCGTGGTGGAACAGGTGATTGGTGGCGTTCAGGCCCAGCTTGGCGGCGATGAAGAACAGCAGCACGACCACCGCCTTCTCCAGGTGGACCAGGTAGCGCTTGAGCGCTTCGAGCACGAAGTACAGGGTGCGCAGGCCGAGGATGGCGAACAGCATGGCCGAGTAGACGATCAGCGGCTCGCGGCTGACGGCGATCACCGCCGGCACCGAGTCGAAGGCGAACAGCACGTCCGACACTTCCACCACCACCAGGCAGAGGAACAGCGGCGTGGCGAACAGCGCGCCCTTGGCGGCCAGGCTGATGCCCTGGTGCTCCGGCTTGCGCACCTCGGTTTCCAGCTGCCGGCGCGCCACGAAGAAGCGCCCGCCCATGAGCTTCGGCCAGACCGGGAACAGCTTGCTGGCGAAGCGATAGGCCAGGTGCTGGGAGTAGTCCTCTTCCTCATCATCGTCACCGCCGCCCTTGAGCATCATCACGCCGGTCCAGGCAACGATCGCCGCGAAGAGAATCTCCACCCAGGGGCCGAACACCAGCAGGCCGGTGCCGAGGGCCACGAAGATCGCACGGAACACGATGGCACCGATGATGCCCCAGTACAGCACGCGGTGGCGCAGGCCGTCCGGCATCTTGAACCAGGCGAAGATGGCGATGAAAACGAACAGGTTGTCGACGCTCAGCACCTTCTCCAGCGCATAGCCGGTGAGGAACAGGCTGGCGACCTGGGAACCGTGCTGGACATAAAGGAAGCCGGCGAAAGCCAGGGAAATGGCGACCCAGAAGATCGACCAGGCGACCGCGCCGCCCAGGGAAATGGGTTTGTTGTCACGATGGCTGAACAGGTCCAGCAGCAGCGCCGCCAGTGCCAGCCCGACGAAGACCGCAATGGTCAGCGGGGGAAATCCCAGGTGTGTCAATTCCACGATTAAGAGTCTCGGTCAGTAGGGTTCAGCCGGGCTGCCCGGCCATGAGTCGGGTCAGGCGGCCGGTCGGATCGGTCCGGGTGTACGTCGCCAGGTGGGATGGAAGACCCGCCAGTGCGGGTCCTGGGCGGCACGCAGTAACGCGTGGTCGCCCTGGGTGTCGCCCCAGGCGCGCAGCCGGTAGCGGGCGAGAAGGCCATAGCGGGCCTCCAGGCGCAGCACCTTGTTCTCGGCGCGGCAGTTGCCGCCCAGCAGGCGCCCGGTCAGCCGGCCGTCGCGGACTTCCAGCTCGGTGCCGATCAGGCCGACACCGAGGCGCTCGGCAAAGGGTCGCAGGACCAGGGCCGGAGAAGCGGAGCACAGGGTGACCTCCGCTCCGGCCCAGCGCTCGGCGGCCACGCCCCGCAGCCCGGCGGGTCGCATCAGGTAACGCCAGATGAACTGGCAGTAGGCCTCGGCCCTGCTCGACAGCCATTGCGAATCCACGCCGGCCAGGAATACGGCGATCAGCCGTGCCTTGAGCTCGTCACGTCCCAGCCGGTGCAGCAGGAAGGCGAGGCTCGGCAAAGCGAGGGCTGGCAGGCGGCGCAGGAATCCGCAGGTGCCGAAGGCGAACCAGAGGAATGGCAGGAAGCTGTCGTGGCGGGTCAGGGTGCCATCGAAGTCGAACACCGATAGAACATCGGTCTTCTCCCCATTCGATGGGAGTTTGAGACGATCGAAATCAAGGCGAGTGGGCAACTCCGCCATCTGCACAACCTCAGCACTGGCTCCACGAATGTCTCTTCAGGTCGCCAGCGGGCGGCCTGAAGGACCCCGCTCCACCGCAAGGCGATCGAGCGCAGGCATTCTGGTGCGCCAGGGCAGGCCGACAAACGGGAATATCCCCAGGGCGGGGTCAGAATCCTCTTCAATGCCGGTACGCGAATGACTTCGCACGTAGCTGACGAAGATTCCTCGGTGTTCGTACAACGCTTTGCGGCTTGGAGCGTGGCGGAACGGCTTGGGGAAACCGGGCTGGAGAGACCCGGCAGGCAGGATTTTTCGCCGCACAAACGAAAACGCCGTCCTGACGGACGGCGTTTCGATTCTGGAGCGGGAAACGAGACTCGAACTCGCGACCCCGACCTTGGCAAGGTCGTGCTCTACCAACTGAGCTATTCCCGCATCAACCTGCTGTAACCCGCGGCTTTCGCCGGAGGTTAACGAAAACGCCGCCCTACTGGGCGGCGTTTCGATTTTTGGAGCGGGAAACGAGACTCGAACTCGCGACCCCGACCTTGGCAAGGTCGTGCTCTACCAACTGAGCTATTCCCGCAGCAACCTGTTGCAACCTTCAGCTTTCGCCGAAGGGTAACGCCATTTCATCTTTCGGTCACCGCCTGGGCGATGATCGAGAATCTGGAGCGGGAAACGAGACTCGAACTCGCGACCCCGACCTTGGCAAGGTCGTGCTCTACCAACTGAGCTATTCCCGCAATGGCGTCCCCTAGGGGACTCGAACCCCTGTTACCGCCGTGAAAGGGCGGTGTCCTAGGCCACTAGACGAAGGGGACGCGGCCCGGAACTTAACATCTTTCCGACTTCGCCGTTTCGGCAATTTCTGCGTTTCGCGTCGAAGTGGCGCGCATTCTAGGGAGGCTTTGTAAGGCCGTCAACCCTTAGTAGAAATATTTTTTAAATCAAAGACTTCTGAGTAAAAACTGAGCTGCCGCTATCAGCAGTATCACTAAGACATTACACTCGCGGAAAAACCTCCGGAGCACTCCACGGTGTCGCCACTCGTCATTACGGTCCTGGTTCTTGTCGGTATCGCCCTGCTGGTGGCTATCGGCTATATCAACCACCTGGTGGAAAACCGCAAGCTGGAGCAGGCCCGTCTGAAGGCCGATCTGTCCGACCGCTGCCGGCGCTGCGGCGATGTTTCCGAGTCGATGCCCGGACAGTTCATGTCGCCGGCACTGAAGCTTCTGCTCAGCGGCTTCGAGCTGAACCTCAGCCAACGCCTGCTGGCACTGGACAAGCACAACACTTCGCTCAAGGAACGTATCGAGGAACTGCGCGGCCAGGTCGCCAAGGACGAAGCCATCCCGGTGAAGAACCCGCCGCAGCCGATCCAGACCGAAGCCAAGGCCAAGGACGTGCGCTTCCTCTTCGAAGCGCTGCACGCCCAGCTCACCCGCTGCGCCCAGGACAACATGCTGCCGCGCGCCGAGGCGCAGAAGTGGGTGAAGGAAATCCGCCACCTGCTCGCCCTCCTCCATATAGAGTTCTTCGGCAACCTCGGCCAGCAGGCGCTGCAGCAGGGTCAGCCGCGCCAGGCACGGCTGGCCTTCGAGCGCGGCGTACAGTACCTGCAGAAGCAACCGGAGATCGGTCGCTACCAGGCGCAGCTCAAGCAGCTGGAAAACCAGTTGGCACGCGCCAACGCCATGGTGCTGGAAACCGCCCAGCCGGCCGCCGAGGAACCCAGCGAGCTGGGCGACGGCCTCAAGGCGCTGGACGACGACGATATCTGGAAGAAGAAGAACCTTTACGACTGATCCGTCGTCGAAATCTCTCCCCATCGGCCACCTTCGCCCCAGGAGCCCTGCATGAGCCTCGTCGTCTTCGGCGCCCCGCTGTCCCCCTTCGTCCGCAAAGTCCGCCTGTTCGCTGCCGAGAAAGGCCTCGACTACCAGCTGGAGAACGTCAATCCGTTCAACCAGCCGGACTGGTACCGCGAACTGAACCCGCTGCGCCGCGTGCCGGCGATCCGCGACGGCGACTTCACCCTGGCCGACTCCAGCGTCATCTGCCACTACCTGGAAGACCGCGACCCGCAGCGTGCCGCCCTGTGCGGCGAAGGCGCCCAGGCCCGCGCACGGATCCACTGGCTGGAGAAGTACGCCGACTACGAGCTGGCGCCGCTGACCACCTTCACCGTGTTCCGCAACCGCCTGCTCAAGCCGCTGATGGGCAAGGTCTGCGATGAAGTCGCAGTGAAGGGCGCCATGCAGGAGAAGCTGCCGGAGCACTTCGACTACCTGGAGAAATGCCTGGGCGAGCAGCAGTGGTTCGTCGATGACCGTTTCAGCCTCGCCGACATCGCCATCGCCTGCCAGCTGGTCAACCTGCGCCACGGCGGCGAGGAACTCGATGCCCAGCACTGGCCGAAGCTGGCCGCCCACTTCGAGCGCTGCCTGGCACGTCCGGCCCTGGCCGAGATCGTCCAGGGCGAGCTGCAGATCATCGCCAAGATCATGGCCAAGCGCTGATCGACGTAAAACCCGTCACATGACTCTTGGACTCCGTAGGAGCGGACTTTGTCCGCGATAGATTCGCCTCGCACCGCAAGCCATAGCGGACAAAGACCGCTCCTACGAATGGAAAAAGCCCCGCCTAGGCGGGGCTTTTTCATGGGCTCGGATCAGCAGTCGGACAGTCGCAGGAAAATCTCCACCAGACGCTCGATACCCACCTGATCCTCCGCGCTGAAGCGGCCCACCTTCGGGCTATCCAGGTCCAGCACACCAATAAGGCGGCCTTCCTTCACCAGCGGCACCACCAGCTCGCTGTTGGACGCGCTGTCGCAGGCGATGTGGCCGGGGAACGCATGCACGTCCTCGACGCGCTGCGTCTCGCGGGTACGCGCCGCGGCGCCGCAAACACCTTTGCTGAAGGGAATGCGCACGCAGGCGACCTTGCCCTGGAACGGGCCGAGCACCAGCTCCTCGTTGCGGTTCAGGTAGAAGCCGGCCCAGTTCAGGTCCGCCAGCTCGTTGAACAGGAACGCGGAAAACTGCGCGGCATTGGCGATGAAATCGCGCTCGTCGGCGAACAGCGACTCCGCCTGGGCGGCCAGCAGCGCGTAGCCACCCAGGCCGGCGCCGGCCTGTTGCAGATCGATCATGGGGTTTCTCCTTCCAGCAATTGTCGGCCCACCCAGTAGCGGGCGAATTGATAGGCACAGCGGCCATTACGGTTGCCGCGTCCGAGCGCCCAGCGGATGGCTTCCTTCTCCAATGCTTCGTCCCAGGTCCAGGCGGCGAGCCCGGACTTCTGCGCGAGCACTTCGACCCAGTGGCGCACCACGCTGAGGAAGTGCTCCTGGGTGAAGGGATAGAAGGACAGCCACAGGCCGAAGCGATCGGACAGGGCGATCTTGTCTTCGACGGCCTCGTTGGGATGCAACTCGCCGTCGACCATCTTCCAGTTCTCGTTGTCGCTCTGCTTTTCCGACACCAGGTGGCGGCGGTTGGACGTGGCGTAGAGCAGCACGTTGTCCGGGGCCTGCTCCAGCGAACCATCGAGCACGCTCTTGAGGACGCGGAAATCACCCTCGCCGGCATCGAACGAGAGGTCGTCGCAGAACAGCACGAAGCGCTGCGGCAGGCCCTGGATCTGCTCGACCACACGGGGCAGGTCAGCCAGATGGTCGCGCTCGATCTCGATCAGGCGCAGGCCCTCGCCGGCCATTTCGGCCAGCAGCGCGCGCACCAGGGAGGATTTGCCGGTGCCCCGGGCCCCCCACAGCAGCGCATGGTTGGCGGGCTTGCCGGCGACGAACTGGCGGGTGTTGCGGGTCAGTTGCTCGCGCTGCTTGTCGACGCCCAGCAGGTCGTCCAGGCGCAGGTCGAGGCTGACCTGCAAGGGCTGCAGGTAGCCGCTGCGGCCATCACGGTGCCAGCGCGCCGCCAGGCTTTGCTGCCAGTCCAGGGTTTCGCGGACAGCCGGCAACAGCGGTTCCAGGCGCGCCATCAGCACCTCGGCGCGGGCGAGAAAATCGTTCAGGCGGGAATCCACTCGAGTCTCCAGGTTTTCCAGGAACATCCTGGAAATTTCTTCGCCTGCGGGCTATCCCGACAGACGGTTCTGATGGGCTATGCTACGCCGCAGGACAGCTTCTGCGAGGCGACACTCCGCAACCATGGATATTGCGCTCACCCATCGCCTCTCGTTCAAGCAGGCCAGCCTGACGGTGCTGGTGGCGTTCATCCTCGGCACGCTGCTGAGCCTCATCCAGGTAGGCGTCGATTATGCCAGCCAGGACGCCTCCATCAACCGCGAAGTACGCGCCCTGCTGGATGTCAGCCACAATCCCGCCGCGCGCATCGCCTACAACATCGACGCCGAACTGGCCCAGGAACTGGTCGTAGGACTGCTGCGTTCGCCCGCGGTGATCCGCGCCGAGATCATCGACAACGCCGGCGTTCCCCTGGCGAGCGCCGACCGGCCGCCAGCGGAGAGCCACCTGCGCGGGCTGAGCGACTTCCTCTTCGGCCAGCAACGCACCTACGAGGAGCCACTGTTCGTCGACCATGCGCCCGCCGAATCCCTCGGCGTACTGCGCCTGGAGATCGACACCTTCGTCTTCGGCAACGACTTCCTGCGCCGCGCCGGCATGACCTTCCTCTCCGGTTTCGTGCGCAGCCTGATGCTCTCGCTGATCCTGCTGGTGCTCTTCTATGCGCTGCTGACCAAGCCGCTGGTGAGCCTGATCGAAGCCCTCGCCCGTCACGACCCGCGCTCGCCGTCGCGCCTGCGCCTGCCCTGCCCGCGCGGGCACGAGCGCGACGAGATCGGCGTGCTGGTGGAGGTCACCAACCGCCAGCTCAACCGTATCTCGGTGGAGATGGAGCAGCGCCGCGAGGCCGAGGACCGCCTGACCCAGTACCTGGAGGAGCTGGAAAGCATCGTCGCCGCGCGCACCGCCGAACTGAAGGCGGCCAACGCGCGCCTGACCCTGTCCAACCAGGAACTGGAACAGGCGCGGCAGACCGCCCTGGCCATGGCCCAGGCGCGCGGCAGCTTCCTGGCCAACATGAGCCACGAGATCCGCACCCCGCTCAACGGCCTGCTGGGCATGCTCGGCCTGGCCCTGGACGGTCCGCTGACCGCCGAGCAGCGCCAGCAGCTGTCCATCGCCCACGACTCGGGCAAGGTGCTGGTGGAGCTGCTCAACGACGTGCTCGACCTGTCCAAGTTCGAGGCTGGCCAACTGGAACTGGAGCAGATTCCCTTCGACCTCGGCACCCTGGTGGAAGACACCGCCAGCCTGCTCTCGCAGAACGCCGGACCGGCCGTGGAACTGACCTGCCTGATCAGCCCGCAGTTGCCGGCGCAGTTCTGCGGAGATCCGACGCGGGTGCGCCAGGTGGTGAGCAACCTGCTGTCCAACGCCCTCAAGTTCACCCGCCTGGGCCGCGTGGACGTGCGCGTGGAGCCGCTGGGTATCGGCCACCACGATCAGGGTGTGCGGATCAGCGTGCGCGACACCGGCATCGGCGTGGCGCCCGAGGCGCTGCAGAAGATCTTCCAGCCCTTCACCCAGGCCGACGCCGGCATCGCCCGCCAATACGGCGGCACCGGGCTGGGCCTGGCACTGACGCGCAAGCTCTGCGAGGCGATGCAGGGCGAACTGAGCGTCACCTCCCAGCCGGGCCTGGGCAGCGAATTCGCCGTCACCCTGCCCCTGCCGGCGCTGGAGCCGGCGCAACCACTGGCCAGGCTGGAGGGGCGACTGGTCGTGCAGTGCGCTGCCAGCAGCGGATTGGCGGCCCTGCTGCAGAACTGGCTGGCGGAATGGGGCGTGGACTACCAGCGCCTGGACATCGACGCGAGCCTGGCCGGCGTGGAGCTGGACGCACTGCTCTCGGACTGCCCGGACTGCCTGACCGGCCTGCGCCAGAACGTGACACGGCCGGTGCTGCTGGTCACCGCCTACGGCAATTTCCTCGAACCCGAGCTCGCCCAGCGCTTGGCACCATTGCGCCAGCTGGCCCGGCCGCTGTCCCGGGCGGTGCTCTACCAGGCGCTGAAGCAGGCCTTCGAGCATCAGCCGCTGCCGGCGGCGCAAGCTTCCGGCAGCGCCCCGCTGGAGCAGTTCTCCGCCCGCGTGCTGCTGGTGGAGGACAACCCGGTCAACCAGTTGGTAGCCCGCGGGCTGCTGCAGAAGCTGGGCTGCCAGGTGAGCATCGCCAACAATGGCGAGGAAGCACTGCACCAGCTCGATGGAGAGGCATTCGACCTGGTACTGATGGACTGCAACATGCCGGTGATGGATGGCTACCAGGCGACCCGGGAAATCCGCGGCAGCGGCCGCTGGCCGGACCTGCCGGTAATCGCCCTGACCGCCAACGCCCTGCCGGACGAGCGCGAGCGCTGCCGCGCCGCCGGCATGGACGACTATCTGGCCAAGCCGTTCCACCGCGACGAACTGGCGGCCATCCTCGAACGCTGGGCCGGGCAGCGGCCGCGCAGCTGATTCAGGCGTCCAGCTTCGCCAGTTGCCGCAGCAGACCGTCCAGCTGCTCGCGCAGACCGTCGGTGACGCTCAGGTCGATGCCGCTGCGGCAGAGCAGCTCCTCGCGTAGCGGCAGCACCTTCTCGCGCAACGCCATTCCCTCTGCCGTCAGGCCCAGGTGCACTTCACGCTCGTCATGCTGCGCACGACGGCGCTGCACCAGGCCGAGCTGTTCCAGGCGTTTGAGCAATGGCGTCAGGGTGCCGGAGTCGAGCATCAGGCGCTCGCCCAGGGCCTTCACCGACGGCTGCTCCGGCGGCTCCGCCTGCCACTCCCAGAGCACCAGCATCGCCAGGTACTGCGGGTAGGTCAGGCCGAGCGCGTCGAGCATCGGCCGGTAGCCACGGATCACCGCCCGCGACACGGCGTACAGGCGAAAACACAGCTGGTTGTCCAGTTGCAGTTCTACCGGCAGGGATGCAGCGTCCGTCATCACAGCAGCGCTTCGATCTCGGCGGAGAGCTGCTCGGGCTTGGTGGTCGGAGCGAAGCGCTTGACCAGCTTGCCGTCCTGGCCGATGAGGAACTTGGTGAAGTTCCACTTGATGCCCTGGCTGCCCAGCAGGCCCGGAGCGCGCTTCTTCAGCTGCACGTAGAGCGGGTGGGCTTCGGCGCCATTGACGTCGATCTTCTTGAACAGCGGGAAACTCACGCCGAAGTTCAGCTCGCAGAACTGGCTGATCTCCCCTTCCCCGCCCGGCTCCTGCTTGCCGAACTGGTTGCAGGGGAAGCCCAGCACCACCAGGCCCTGGTCCTTGTACTGCCGCCAGAGCTTCTCCAGCCCCTTGTACTGCGGGGTGAAGCCGCACTGGCTGGCAGTGTTCACCACCAGCAGGGCCTTGCCGCCGAAGTCGGCGAGGGTCTTCTGTTCGCCCTTGATGGTGGTCACGGGAATATTCAGCAGTGCGTCGCTCATCGGACATGGCTCCAGAGAAGTGGGAACCGGAAGAATAGTGATCAATTAAATTGCATGCAATTTAATTGATCACTAATCAGCCCGCAAAATGCCGGAGCATCATCCTGAACGTAGGAGCAACTGTCTTCTTCTGATCGTTCGTGCCTCGGATTTCCCCTCTCCCCCGCCCTCTCCCTGAAGGGAGAGGGAGCTATCCGTGCCGGCTGACACCGTGGATTCAGCCGGCACCGAACCAGTCCCCTCTCCCTTCAGGGAGAGGGTTAGGGAGAGGGCAGTCCCCGCGAAGAACTTTACGTAGAAGCGGACCTTGTCCGCGAAATCCCCAATGCGCGTATCCCGAATTGCAGGTGCACACCAAGGCGCGGCACGCTGGTCAGCGCCAGCCTAGCCGGCTTATCGCGGACAAGGTCCGCTCCTACAGGTAGAGACCGTACAGCCTTGAAAGAAAAGGCCCGCCGGATGGCGGGCCTTGGAGTCACGCTTTCGGCACCAGCTTCAACGACGCCGAATTGATGCAGTAACGCAGCCCGGTCGGTCGCGGGCCGTCGGGGAAGACGTGGCCCAGGTGCGCGTCACACTTGCCGCAGCGCACCTCGATGCGATGCATGCCGTGGCTGAAGTCCTCCAGTTCCTTGACCACCTCGCCGTTCACCGGCTGGAAGTAGCTCGGCCAGCCACTGCCCGAGTCGTACTTGGCGTCGGAGTCGAACAGCGCCGTGCCGCAGCACACGCAGTGATAGATGCCAGGGGTCTTGGTGTCGTGGTACTCGCCGGTGAAGGCGCGCTCGGTGCCGCCCAGGCGGCAGACGTGGAACTGCTCATCGGTGAGTTCGTCACGCCAGGAGTCCAGGGGCTTTTCCAACTTTTCCATCGATCTGCCTCCATTAATGGAAAAAATGCCCGATGCCTCCTTTTCCGGGAATCGGGCCGCACGTATGATGCGCGGGTTAACGTCAGGTTCAGAATCTGCCGCACAGAGACATTCTCGCGATAGAAAAGCCTTAAAAACTCTACTTTTTCGAGAAATCCACTGTTTTCCTGCCGATTTTCAGGGTCGATAGCAGGGAAAAGCACTTCCGAACCGATCATTTGACGCCAGTCTGTCACCCGCGTTACAGCCTGCCAAGTCGCCGGCCGCGGACTATTTCGGAATCCCAAGATCATGCAGGTCACCAAATCGAACAAGCTCGCCAACGTCTGCTACGACATTCGCGGGCCCGTGCTCAAGCACGCCAAGCGCCTGGAAGAGGAAGGCCACCGCATCCTCAAGCTGAACATCGGCAACCCGGCGCCGTTCGGTTTCGAGGCGCCGGACGAAATCCTCCAGGACGTCATCCGCAACCTGCCCACCGCCCAGGGCTACAGCGACTCCAAGGGCCTGTTCAGCGCGCGCAAGGCGGTGATGCAGTACTACCAGCAGAAGCAGGTGGAAGGCGTCGGCATCGAGGACATCTACCTGGGCAACGGCGTCTCCGAGCTGATCGTCATGGCCCTGCAGGCGCTGCTCAACAACGGTGACGAGGTGCTGATCCCGGCGCCCGACTATCCGCTGTGGACCGCCTCGGTCGCCCTCTCCGGCGGCAAGCCGGTGCACTACCTGTGCGACGAGCAGGCCGGCTGGTTCCCCGACGTCGCCGACATGAAGGCGAAGATCACCAGCAACACCAAGGCGCTGGTGCTGATCAACCCGAACAACCCCACCGGCGCGGTGTACTCGCGCGAAGTGCTGATGGACATCGTCGAACTGGCGCGCCAGCACAACCTGGTGATCTTCTCCGACGAGATCTACGACAAGATCCTCTACGACGAAGCCCAGCACATCTCCACCGCGTCGCTGGCGCCGGACGTGCTCTGCCTGACCTTCAACGGCCTGTCCAAGTCCTACCGCGTGGCCGGCTTCCGCTCCGGCTGGATCGCCATTTCCGGTCCCAAGCACAAGGCGCAGAGCTACATCGAGGGCCTGGATATCCTCGCCAACATGCGCCTGTGCGCCAACGTGCCGAGCCAGCACGCGATCCAGACCGCCCTGGGCGGCTACCAGAGCATCAACGACCTGGTGCTGCCGGGCGGCCGCCTGCTGGAGCAGCGCAACCGCGCCTGGGAACTGCTCAATGACATTCCCGGCGTCAGCTGCGTCAAACCCATGGGCGCGCTCTACGCCTTCCCGCGTATCGACCCGAAGGTCTGCCCGATTCACAACGACGAGAAATTCGTCCTCGATCTGCTGCTGTCCGAGAAGTTGCTCATCGTTCAGGGCACCGCTTTCAACTGGCCCTGGCCGGATCACTTCCGGGTCGTTACCCTGCCCCGACTCGATGACCTGGAACAGGCCATCGGGCGTATCGGCAACTTCCTGAAAACCTATCGCCAGTAATCCATGGACCTGCAGATCGACGACTTCTACAAGGACGCCGCTTCCGGCCTGCTGACGCTCTACCAGGCCTTCCCGCGCAAGATCGCCCTCTATGTCGAGGACCTGATCGGCCGGGAAGAGCCCGACGAGTTCGGCCTACCCAGCACCCGCCACCAGAGTTGCCTGGGCGCGCTGTTGTGGCTGGCCGAGGAAGGCTACCTGCGCTTCGAGGCAACCATTCGTTACGAAGCGCTGGACCAGGCCGTGCTCAGCGAAAAGGCCTTCCTGCGCCTGACCCGCATCGTTCCCCACGCCGTGCGCGACGGCGAGGAACTGCCGCCCAGCGTGCGCCGCGACCAGGCCACGCTGGCCAACCAGCTGCGCGAAGCACTGGCCAGCCGCCACGGGGAACGCATCGCGCGACTGACCCGTCTACTCTTCGAGAGCGAGCTGGGGCGCCCGTAATCCGGGCAGGCGACACAAGTTGAAATAGTCCCCGAGTTGAATCACCTCGGGGCCAACCGTATATACCCCGCATACTGTTCAGCGATCCCGTGCATGACCGTGCCCGGCGATCCGGAAAGCCGCGTTCCCATGCGGTTTTCACCCCTGTCACCGTGAGGAGAAGCTTTACGCCATGATGCGCATCCTGTTGTTCCTGGCCACCAACCTGGCAGTTCTGGTGATCGCCAGCATCACCCTGAAACTGCTCGGCGTGGACCGTTTCACCGGCCAGAATTACGGTAGCCTTCTGATCTTCTGTGCCGTCTTCGGCTTCGCCGGCTCCCTGGTTTCGCTGTTCATCTCCAAGTGGATGGCGAAGATGAGCACCGGCACCGAGATCATCAGCCAGCCACGCACCCGCCACGAACAGTGGCTGCTGCAGACCGTGGAAGAACTGTCCCGCGAGGCCGGTATCAAGATGCCGGAAGTGGGTATCTTCCCCGCCTACGAGGCCAACGCCTTCGCCACCGGCTGGAACCGCAACGACGCGCTGGTCGCCGTCAGCCAGGGCCTGCTGGAGCGCTTCTCCCCCGAAGAAGTGAAAGCCGTGCTGGCCCACGAGATCGGCCACGTGGCCAACGGCGACATGGTCACCCTGGCGCTGATCCAGGGCGTGGTGAACACCTTCGTGATGTTCTTCGCACGCATCTTCGGCAACTTCGTCGACAAGGCCATCCTGAAGAACGAAGACGGCCCGGGCATCGGCTACTTCGTCGCGACCATCTTCGCCGAGCTGGTCCTGGGCATCCTCGCCAGCATCATCGTCATGTGGTTCTCGCGCAAACGCGAATACCGCGCCGACGAAGCCGGCGCCCGCCTGGCCAGCACCGGGGCGATGATCGCCGCCCTGCAACGCCTGCGCGCCGAACAGGGCGTACCGGTACAGATGCCGAGCTCACTGCAGGCCTTCGGCATCAACGGCAACCTCAAGCATGGCCTCGCCGGCCTGTTCATGAGCCACCCGCCGCTGGAAGACCGCATCGAAGCCCTGCGCGCCGCCGGCCGCTGAGTTTTCAGGGGATAGTTCCAGGCAATAAGAAAGGCGACCCTCGGGTCGCCTTTTTCATGCCGCCGATTCAGCCACGACGCAACGCGAACACCACTTCTTGCAGATGGCTGACGCCGCGCTTGAGGAATTTCGGGTTGTCCGCCAGGACATCCAGACGCTCGCACTCCTCCACCGTCCACTGGCGAGCGAAATGGCGCCGAACCTCATCGGCCATCACGGCGAACGGCGGGCCATCCATCTGCGCCTGGGGGTACTCCAGGGTCACCAGCAAGCCGCGCATCCGCTGCGGCAGGATGCCCTGCAGGTGCGCCACGTAGTCGGCGCGCAGGTCCGCTGGCAGGGCGATCAAGGCCGCCCGGTCATACAGCGCCGCGCAATCGGCCACCTGTTCGGCGCCGACGGCGAAGAAGTCGCCCTGGAGGATTTCCAGGCGTTCGTAACTGTAGCGGCGCAGCGCGCCTTCCTGGGTGATCCGCGGCTCCACGCCCAGTTCACGGAAGAAGTCGATGGCTGCGCGCTCGGCCAGCTCCACGCCCAGCACGCGATAACCCCACTGTGCCAGCCAGAGCATGTCCAGACTCTTGCCGCACAAGGGCACCAGTACCTGGGACTCCTCGGGCAGCTCCAGGCTCGGCCAGTGCCGCTGCAGACCGGGATTCACTGCAGGCTGATGGAAGCCGATTTCATTGCGCGCCCAGCGCGACTGCCAGAACTCATGCTGCATAGGTCACCCACTCAGACATGGCGTATCACCCGCGGCAGCAGCCAGCGCCACCAGGCGCCACGCCGCTCGCGTTGCCGCTCTCCGGCCTCGAGTATCTTCAGCCGCACCTGCTCACCGCGGACCCGCTGCACACAGATTTCGGTGCCATCCTCCAGGCGAAGGCATTCACCGATGTCGAGAACAAGAACCTGATCGCTTTGCTGCATGACTCAATCCGATATCAGCATGGGAATTTTCCGCAAACTCTAACGTATCGACCGGACGCCTGCTGCCGAAAGCGCTGATTGGCCCAAGACTCCAACAGTCTGCAACTGAGTTGGCAATTTCCGAGCACCTAGTAGGAGCGAGCTTGCTCGCGAACAGTTTTCCGACTGGGCAGTGCAGCTGTGCGGTTCGCGAGCAAGCTCGCTCCTACCAGGCACCCCACCAGTAATCGTGAAAATCGATTGTTAAATTCAAAAACCTATACTGGATTTCGATGATTAGTCAGGTGAACATGGAGCCATTCAAGTAGCGAGGTTCACCATGCTTCCTGCCCTGTTCATCTCCCACGGCTCCCCCATGCTGGCCCTGGAGCCCGGCGCCAGCGACGCGCCGCTCAAGCGCCTGGCCCGCGAGCTGCCGCGCCCGACCGCCATCCTGTTGGTCTCCGCCCACTGGGAAACCCCCGACCTGCGCGTCACCGCTTCGCCCAATCCGGACACCTGGCACGATTTCTACGGTTTCCCGCCGGAACTGTATGCCGTGCAGTACCCGGCCATCGGCTCGCCGGAGCTGGCCCGCCGCGTCGTCGAACTGCTGGCGGCCGACGGCCTGCCGGCGACCCTGGACGCCGAGCGCCCACTGGACCACGGCGCCTGGGTGCCGCTGAGCCTGATGTACCCGGAGGCCGACATTCCCGTGGTGCAGCTGTCCCTGCCCAGCCGCCTCGGCGCGCCCATGCAGCAACGCGTCGGCCATGCCCTGCGCAAGCTGCGCGAAGAAGGCGTGCTGCTGATCGGCTCCGGCAGCATCACCCATAACCTGGGTGAGCTGGACTGGCAGGCCGGCCCCGAAGTGATCACGCCCTGGGCCAAGGCCTTCCGCGACTGGATGGTGGAGCGCCTGGAAGCAGACGACGAAGCCGCCCTGCTCGACTATCGCCGGCAGGCACCCCAGGCGGTGCGCAACCACCCGCGCGACGAGCACCTGCTGCCGCTGTACTTCGCCCGTGGCGCGGGTGGCTCGGCGATGACCGTCGAGCACGCCGGCTTCACCCTCGGCGCACTGGGAATGGATATCTACCGCTTCGGTTGAGGCACAACCTATAGGAGCGAGCTTGCTCGCGAACCACCTGACTCCGGCGTCGCCGGGAAAGTGTTCGCGAGCAGGCTCGCTCCTACAAGGGCAGTCGGATGCCGGCAGCAAACCCCGGAAACGAAAAAGCCCCGCCAAGGCGGGGCTTTTTCATGCGCGGGAGACTGACGGATCAGTCTTCGCGGTAACGGCGCAGCCGCAGGGCCTTGCCGGCGACACGGGTGTCCTTGAGCTTGGTCAGCAGGCGCTCGAGGTTCTCCTCCGGCAGCTCGATCAGGCTGAAGGTCTCGCGGATCTGGATGCGGCCGATGGCCTCGCGGGACAGGCCGCCCTCGTTGAGGATGGCGCCCAGCAGGTTCTTCGCCTGTACGCCGTCACGGGCGCCCAGGGCGGTACGGCAGCGGGCCTTGCCTTCCGACGGCGGAGCCATGGTGCGCGGCGCGCCACTGCGCTCCGGGCGGTCACCGCGCTCGGGACGATCACCACGCTCACTACGCTCATAGCGATCGCTGCGCTCACGCGGGGCGGCCGGGGTCAGCGGCTGTTCGCGGCGGACCGATTCCAGGTCCAGCGCCTTGCCTTCGGTCAGCTTGGCCAGCAGCACGGCGGCCAGGGTGTCCATGTCGGTACCCAGGCGGCGGCACAGCTCGTCACGCACCGCGCCACGGCTGGCAACGGCGTTGGCCAGCAGCGGTTGCAGGCCGGTAGCGAGGCGGTTCAGGCGCGCTTCGAGAACGGTTTCGGCGTCCGGCAGGCGAACTTCGCCGACCTTCTGCCCGGTCACCCGCTCGATCACCTGCAGCATACGGCGCTCACGCGGAGTCACCAGCAGCAGGGCACGGCCTTCGCGGCCGGCACGGCCGGTACGGCCGATACGGTGCACGTAGGATTCCGGATCGTAGGGCATGTCCACGTTCAGCACGTGGGTGATGCGCGCCACGTCGAGGCCGCGGGCAGCGACGTCGGTGGCGATGACGATGTCCAGCGAGCCGTCCTTGAGCGACTCGATCACGCGCTCACGCTGGGCCTGCGGCATGTCGCCGTTCAGCGCGGCGGCGCGGTAGCCCTGGCGCTCGAGCAGCTCGGCGATGTCCAGGGTGGCCTGCTTGGTGCGTACGAAGCCGATCAGCGCGTCGAACTGTTCCACTTCCAGCAGACGCAGGATCGAGGCCGGCTTCTGGTCGGCGTGGACCATCAGGTGCACCTGCTCGATGCGGGCGACGGTCTGGGTCTTGGCCGCGATGCGGACGTGCTTGGGTTCTTTCAGGTGGCGTTCGGCGATGCTGCGGATCGAGGCCGGCAGGGTCGCGGAGAACAGCACGCTCTGGCGGCTGGACGGCATGGCTTCGAAGATCACTTCGAGGTCATCCATGAAGCCGAGCTTGAGCATCTCGTCCGCTTCGTCGAGCACCAGGCTCTTGACGGTGGACAGCAGGTTTTCGTCGCGACGCAGGTGGTCGCACAGGCGGCCCGGAGTGGCGACCACGACCTGGGCGCCCTGGCGCAGGGCCTTGAGCTGCGGGCCCATGGGCGCGCCGCCGTAGACGGCGATGACGCCGACGCCCGGCATCTGCTTGGAATAGGTTTCGAAAGCGGTAGCAACCTGCAGGGCCAGCTCGCGGGTCGGTACCAGTACCAGCACCTGCGGAACGCGGCGGCTCGGCTCGATCTGCGACAGCATCGGCAGTGCGAAGGCAGCGGTCTTGCCGGTACCGGTCTGGGCCTGGCCGATCATGTCGTGGCCTTCGAGGATCACCGGGATCGACTGGGCCTGGATCGGCGACGGCTCTTCATAACCGACAGCGGCAATGGCAGCGAGAACATTGGGGTGAAGACCGAGCGCGGCGAAGCCGGCGGTTTCCTGGGTCATGGGTTTTGCCTCTAAGTACATCCGCAAAGACCCAATAGCCGAGCTGCGCATGCCCTGTACGACAATGAAGTCACCCAGGCAGCTGGAAGCGGGGATTTGCGAAATGAAGATTGGAAGAATGCGTCAAGGAAGTCCGCACTGCGGACACATGGCCCGAGTCTGAAACTGCGGGAGAATGCGGGATCCGAAACGAGGCCAGCGTTTGGCCGGCGCGTATCATACCGGAAAATCCTGACCGATGTGTTTCTTTTCGGAACAGGGCCGGCGAACGGTCGTTGCTTGGACAACCCCTGCCACGCCGGCTATACCCTGCAAGCCACCTGACCGGAGCCCGCCATGACCGCCAGCAGCCAGCCGCGCATCACCGTCGAACGCCATGACCACGTCCTGCTGCTCGGCCTGAATCGGGTCGACAAGCGCAACGCCTTCGACCTGGACATGCTTACCCAACTGGTCATGGCGTTCGGCGAGTACGAGCGCGACGACGACCTGCGCTGCGCCCTGGTGTTCGCCCACGGCGAGCACTTCACTGCCGGCCTGGACCTGGCCAACATCGGCGAGACCTTCCGCACCGGCTGGAGCATGCCCGAAGGCTCGGCCGATCCGTGGGGCACCTTCGGCGGCAAGCGCCTGACCAAGCCGCTGCTGGTGGCCGCCAAGGGCTACTGCTTCACCCTGGGCATCGAGCTGATGCTCGCCGCCGACATCAACCTGTGCGCCAGCAATGCGCGCTTCGCCCAGCTCGAAGTGCAGCGCGGCATCTTCCCCTTCGGCGGCGCCACGCTACGCATGCACCAGGTGGCCGGCTGGGGCAACGCCATGCGCTGGCTGCTCACCGGCGATCCCTTCGATGCCCACGAGGCCTACCGCATCGGCCTGGTGCAGGAAGTCACCGCACCGGAAGAACTGATGCCCCGTGCCCTGTGGCTGGCACAACGGGTCGCGGCCCAGGCGCCGCTGGGCATCCGCGCCACCCTGGCATCCGCTCGACGCAGCCTTGACGAGGGCGAGGAAGCGGCGGCGCGACTGCTGCCAGCCATGGCCAGCGAACTGCTGTCGACCGAGGATGCGCAGGAGGGTCTGAATGCCATGCTGGAACGTCGCGAAGGCCGTTTCCAGGGCCGCTGAAGCGCCTCGCGCCGGGCAATCCGGAACCATCGTGCGAAAAGCGCTATATCCAAGGTATTAAAAAGCCCTGAAAAGCTCGCCTAATCCTTTAGTTTTTCCTTTTGAATCAGACACCTGCAATCCACAAAACGACTATATACAAGTTCCAATTTCGCCCCTGAAAACAATCCTCTAGAACTGACTCCAGAGCAGCTCAGCACCGCGCCGGAATACCGACCGCCCCTTAGCTGGCTGACGTTCGTCATGGAGGAATTCGTATGTCAGGCCCTATTCGTGTGTTCGCGCTTTCTCTTCTCGTCGTCGCTCTGTCCCTGCAGGGTTGCAGCAGCCACGGCGGCAGCAGTCATCACCGTTCCAGCGACAGCGGCACCAGCGGTACCCAGGGCGATGGGTCGGGGTCCGGTGGCGATGGCAGCGGTGGCAGTGGCGGTACCGGCTCCGGCGGCGATGGCAGCGGGAGCGGTGGCGACGGCTCCGGCAGTGGTGGCAACGGCAACGGTAATGGTGGTGGCGATGGGAATGGCAATGGCGGTACGACCACACCACCGGCCAGCACCACCGGCAACGTGCTGACCGAAACCGGCGAGGCCGTCTCCAGCGCTGGCGCCACCGTCAACACCCTGGCCGCCGTGGTGCGGACCGTCAAAGTACCGGTGCTCGGCGATGGCGTGACCGATAACGCCGGCAACCTGATCCAGCAGGTCGGCGAAGGCGTCGACAGTGTCGGCAGCGGCGTCACCGACGGCCTCGGCCAGCTCGGCAACAACCCCAACGCCGTGGGCACCACCGTAGCCGGCGTTACCGGCCTGGTCAGCCACACCGGCGGCGCGGTCAGCAGCCTGGGCGATACGGTCGCGGCCATCGGTGATGCCCCGGTACTGGCCAATACCCCGCTCAAGGGCGTGACCGGCCAGGTCGGCGGTCTGGTGGACGGCGTCGGCGGCAAGATCACCATGCTCGGCGACTCCCTCAGCGGCGCAGTCACCAGCGGCCCGCTGAGCCAGCTGACCACTCAGCTGAGCGGCACCACCGCCGGTCTGGTCGGCCAGGTCGAAGGAACCACCCGCGGTATCGGCGCTGCCACTGGACTGGCAGCGCCGGTGAACAACCTGCTGACCACCGTCGGCGGCGTCGTGACCCAGACAGGCAACCAGGTCGCCAGCCCGAATCCGGCGCTGGCCCCGGTCGGCGGCATCGTCAGCAATACGGGTCAGGCAGTCAGCGCTGCAGGCGGTCTGGTCAACGGCAGCAATCCGGGCGGTGGGCTGCTCGGCAACGTGACCGGATCGCTGGGCGGTGCAGTCGGCGGCAGTAATCCGGTGGGTGGGCTGATCAGTGGCGTGACCGGTGCACTGGGTGGTGCAACCAGCGGCAGCAATCCGGTCGGCGGGCTGGTCGGCGGAGTGACCGGTGCCCTGGGTGGCGCAGCCGGCGGCGGCAATCCGGTGGGCGGCCTGGTCGGCGGTGTGACCGGCGCGGTCGGCGGTCTGACCGGTTCCCTCGGCGGCGCCGCCGGGGGCAGCAATCCGGTCGGCGGCCTGGTCAACGGCGTGGCCGGTACCCTGGGCAATGTAACCAGCGGCCTGACAGGCGGCGGCGGTCTGACCGCCGGCGCAGGGCTGGGAATCGGCAGCAACAACCAGGGCTCGGGCGTGGCGGTAGGCGCCGGAGCCGGCACGACCAGCAGCACCAGCGGCCAGGGAGGCCTGCTGGGCAATACGCTGGGCGCCGTGGGCGGCACGCTGGGTGGTCTTACCGGCGGATTGGGTGGTGGATTGGCGATCGGTACGCCCAAGCAGTAATCCGAATTACGCCCATACTGTAGTGACCAGGAGCCGCCCACGGCTCCTGGTCTTTTCATGATGTCGGTCTCACGGAGGAGCCAGATGCGCAAACTCGCTGTCCTGCCCCTGTTGTTGGCTGCACCCCTGGCCTGGGCCGAGCGCCCGATCCAGCTCCCCGGTTCCGATATCGAACAGACCCTGCCCCGCCCCAACCTTCCCGACGGCGAACTGCGCCCCAAGGCTCCCAAGGTCACCACCCCGGAGCCAGCGGCCAGCCAGCCGGTGCAGATCCTCCAGCAGAACATCCGCATCAAGCGCATCGAACTGGCCGGCGGCAAGCACTACCCGGTGGCCACCTGGAAGCCCCTGCTGGAACCGCTGACCCGGCGCACCATCCAGGTCAGCGAACTGGTGGCAGCGGCCAAGGCCATCACCCAGCGCTACCAGGAAGACGGCTACTTCATCTCCTTCGCCTACGTACCGAACCAGGACTTCAGCGGCGGCGTCGCGCGCATCGTCCTGGTCGAAGGCCACATCACCCAGGTGCGCAGCAACGGCGAGCTGGGCGTGCACCAGGCGCGGGTGGATCGCTGGATCGACAAGCTCAAGTCGGAGAAGCCGCTGACCCGCGAGAGCTTCGAGCGCTTCAGCGTGCTGATGAGCCGTGTGCCGGGCCTGCAGCTGGCGATGGCGCTCAACCCACCCACCACCAGTGATGGCGGCGCGGTGCTGGAGCTGGCCGGCAAACAGAAGCGCTTCGACACCGGGATGAACCTGGACTCGCGGCGCAACCAGCAGCGCGGCATCTTCAACGCCGAGGTGATGTCGCTGCTCGGCTGGGGCGAGCAACTGCAGTACAGCTACCTCTACCCGCCGGGCGACGACCACGAGTACTACCGCGCCTGGAACTACAGCCAACTGCTGGGCGACAACGGCGTGCAGCTGCAGGTCGGCTACTCCAAGTACAACGCACGCCCCGGCGACAACCTGTACCTGGCCAACGGCCTGGAGTTCGAACGGCACCGGCAGAACGAACGAGTCAGCGCCGGCCTCGGCCTGCCGCTGATGCTGCGCCGCGACCTGACCTGGGACGTCACCCTGCGCGGCTACACGGTCAACGACGCCAGCCGCTACGACCTGGTCTACCCGGACATTCCCTATCGCGTCGAACAGAAGAGCAAGCTGCGGGTGGTCGGCGTGGAAACCGTGGTCCAGCAGTTCGCCGAGAAGCGCGTGCGCGCCGGCAGCCTGGCGGTCTACCAGGGACTCAACGGCATGGGCGCGCAGACTCCGGAGCCGGTGAAGAAGGACTTCACCCGCCTGCTCGGCTACGGCGCGCAGCAGGACCAGTTCGGCTCCAACTGGCAGGGCGTGGTCAGCGCCGCCTTCCAGTGGAGCGACGACGTGCTGCCGGACTCCGAACAGGTCACCTATGGCGGCGCCAACTTCGGCCGCGGCTACCCCGACGACCAGGCCACCGGCGACAAGGGTTGGGGCGCCTCCTACGAGGTCAACTATTCGTTCCTGCGGCAGAGCACGCTGCTCAGCCAGATCCAGCCCTACGTGGTCGCCGACACCGCCCGCACCCACTACAACCAGGGCGGCCAGACGCAAGCGAAGATGGGCTCGGCGGCGCTGGGCGTGCGCTTCTCCGACCGCAAGCACTACCTGGTGTCGGCGGAAGTGGCCAAACCCTTCGGCGACCGCGCGCTGGACAACAACGACCGTAGCGCGCGGCTGAACTTCACGTTCAGCTACCAGTTTCCCTGAGGCCGGTCACTGGGCCGGGCGCAGCGACTCGATGTAGGTCTTCAGCGAGTAGCCCAGCTGCGGCTCCAGCGCACCGACGCGCTTCTTCAGGCCGCGCAGGTTCAGCTCCTGGTCCAGCTTGGCGGGCACGAAGACGATCACGTTGCCCTCCGGCACCGGGCATTCCCAGTAGTGCCGGTGGAAGCGCCCGCGCAGCAGCGCCGCGCCCAGCGGACGGCCATCGTCGGTGCTCCACTGGTTGATCACCAGCCAGCCGCCGGGGCGCAGGCGCTCGCGGCAGGTACCGAGGAAGTCCCAGGCGATGTGCGCCGGCGCCGGCCCGGTATCGGTGTAGAGGTCGAGGAAGATCAGGTCCGCCGGCTCGCACTCGGCCAGCTCCTGCACCGCGTCGCCGATGCGCAGGTTGAGGCGCTCATCCGCCACCAGCCCGAGGTGCTCGCGAGCCAGGCGCGGAATCGACGGGCGCAGCTCGATGGCTTCCACCTCGTCCAGCGGCAGGTACTTCAGGCAGGCCTGGGTCAGGCTACCGGCGCCGAAGCCGAGGAACAGCGCGCGGCGCGGACGCGAGTGACACAGCGCGCCGACCAGCATGGCGCGGGAATAGTCGTATTCCAGCCAGCTCGGATCGTCCATCAGCACGCAGCTCTGCTCGACCTCATCGCCAAATTCCAGGTAGCGATAGGCGCCGCTTTCCACAACGCGGATCACCCCGAAGTCATCGCGCTCCTCGACGATCAGCAGCTCTTCGTGGAGCGGCTCTTCGTTCAGCAGTTCCTCGCTCATGACCGGCTCCGGGCGGCAGCGACCATGACCGTGCGCTCCGCCGGGAGCGGCGAACGGCACGGATTGCCATTGAAATACAGGGGCTCGCGCACGCAATAATCCTTCGCATCAAGACGGCCAGCCACGACCGCCAGGTCGGCAAAGGCGCAAGAATAACAGCCCAAGAGGCACAACCGAGCATGCACCAGCGCAACGCTCCTCACGATGCAGCCCATCGACACCCTACCCCGGCGCAATTACGCCATCAGTTCGCTCGCGCGTGCTGCGCAGGCGGCTGATCGTTTCCCAGCGTTCCCCCTGGACAAGGATGTCCGCCCCTTCCCCACCCGGCGCCGCGCGGGGCAAAGGCCGAGCTGATACCATGGGCCGATTACCGCCCCTAGCCGCAAAGAGCCGCCGATGAGCCTGCCCTGGAGTCCCGACAGCTGGAGAAGCAAGCCGATCCAGCAACAGCCCGCCTACCCCGACGCCCACCGCGTGAGCGAAGTCGAGCGCACCCTGGCGAGCTTCCCACCGCTGGTGTTCGCCGGCGAGGCCCGTGAGCTGCGCCGACAGTTCGCCGAGGTCACTGCCGGGCGCGCCTTCCTGCTGCAGGGCGGCGACTGCGCCGAGAGCTTCGCCGAGTTCTCCGCGGCGAAGATCCGCGACACCTTCAAGGTGCTGTTGCAGATGGCCGTGGTGATGACCTTCGCCGCCGGCTGCCCGGTGGTGAAGGTCGGACGCATGGCCGGGCAGTTCGCCAAGCCGCGCTCCTCCGGCGAGGAAACCATCGCCGGCGTGACCCTGCCGGCGTATCGCGGCGACATCGTCAACGGCATCGGCTTCGACGAGAAGAGCCGCGTGCCGGACCCGGAGCGCCTGCTGCAGGCCTACCACCAGTCCACCGCCTCGCTGAACCTGCTGCGCGCCTTCGCCGGCGGCGGCTTTGCCGACCTGCACCAGGTGCACCAGTGGAACCTCGACTTCATCGCCAACTCGGCGTTGTCCGAGCGTTACCAGCAACTGGCCGACCGTATCGACGAGACACTCGCCTTCATGCGTGCCTGCGGCCTGGACACGGCGCCGCAGTTGCGCGAGACCAGCTTCTTCACCGCCCACGAGGCGCTGCTGCTGAACTATGAAGAGGCCTTCATCCGCCGCGACAGCCTCACCGGCGACTGGTACGACTGCTCGGCGCACATGCTGTGGATCGGCGACCGCACCCGCCAGCTCGACGGCGCCCACGTGGAAATGCTGCGCGGCGTCGGCAATCCCATCGGCGTCAAGGTCGGCCCGAGCATGGACAGCGAGGAACTGATCCGCCTGATCGACATCCTCAACCCGGACAACGACCCCGGCCGCCTCAACCTCATCGTGCGCATGGGCGCGGACAAGGTCGGCGACGGCCTGCCGCGGCTGATCCAGACCGTGCAGCGCGAAGGCAAGCAGGTGCTGTGGAGTTCCGACCCCATGCACGGCAACACCATCAAGGCCTCCAGCGGCTACAAGACCCGCGACTTCGCGCGCATCCTCGCCGAGGTCCGGCAGTTCTTCGAGGTGCACCAGGCCGAGGGCAGCCATGCCGGCGGCATCCACATCGAGATGACCGGGCAGAACGTCACCGAGTGCATCGGCGGCGCACGACCGATCACCGAGGATGGCTTGAGCGATCGCTACCACACCCACTGCGACCCGCGCCTGAACGCCGACCAGTCGCTGGAGCTGGCCTTCCTCATTGCGGAAACGCTGAAACAGGTGCGTCGCTGAATCTGACGCGAGTCTCAGGCCATTCCTAAAACCACTTCCGTTGATTGACGGTGCCGGGGTGTCTACCTAGAGTGGCGCCCCGCGCGGCAGCCGCCGCGCCATGGAAATCCGTCAACCAAGGAAGACTCGATGTCACTGCACCGCTCCCTCCTCGCCCTGCTCATCGGCGCCAGCGCCGCACTCTCCGGCTGCCAGAACATGAACACCGACAGCCTCGTGCAGTCCGGCATGATGGCCATGAAGGCCGCCACCCTGAGCGACGCCGAGATCAAGCAGGTCGCCGACGAGGCGTGCGCCAAGCAGGACGCCGCCGCGCAGATCGCTCCGGCTTCCAGCCCCTACACCAAGCGCCTGGACAAGATCGCCGCCGCCCTGGGCAACCCGCTCAGCGGCACCACGGTCAACTACAAGGTCTACGTCACCGACGACATCAACGCCTTCGCCATGGCCAACGGTTGCGTGCGCGTTTATTCCGGCCTGATGGACCTGATGACCGACAACGAGGTGGAAGGCGTGCTCGGCCACGAGATCGGCCACGTCGCCCTGGGCCACATCAAGAAAGCCACGCAGACCGCCTACGCCGCTGCCGCAGCGCGCACCGCTGCCTCGGCCGCCGGCAACAGCACGGTCGCCGCGCTGTCGCAGTCGCAGCTGGGCGAAATCGGTGAGGCGCTGATCAACGCGCAGTTCTCCCAGTCGCAGGAATCGGCAGCCGACGACTACTCCTTCGACCTGCTGAAGAAACGCGGTATCCAGCTCGACGGTCTGGCCAGCGCCTTCGACAAGCTGGCCAAGCTCAGCGGTGGCGAAGAGAGCAGCATGTTCGACTCGCACCCGGGCTCCGCCGATCGCGCGGCGCATATCCGCCAGCGCATCGCCAGCGGCAAGTGACGACGGAACGGGCCTCTTCAGAGGCCCGTTTTCTTTCAGGCCTGCGCCAACAGCCCCTGCAAGCGCTCACCGGACGGCCGCCGGCAATTCACCGCCACCCGCTCCAGGCCCAGCCAGCGCGCCATCTCGCCCAGATGACGAGCCAGCGCAGCTTGTCCCTCCTCGCCCAAGCCCCTTTCCTCTTCGTGGACGGCGTGCACCACCAGCCTGCCGGAGGCACGATCCGAACGCAGGTCGACCCGCGCCGCCAGGCGCTCGTCGAACAGGAAGGGCAGCACGTAGTAGCCGTAGATGCGCTTGTGCTGCGGCGTGTAGATCTCCAGGCGATAGCGGAAGTCGAACAGCCGCTCGGTGCGGGCGCGCTCCCAGACCAGCGAATCGAAGGGCGAGAGCAAGGCGCTGGCGCGGACCTTGCGCGGAATCACCGGCTCCGCCAGGCAATAGGCCGGCGCCTGCCAGCCCTGGACCTGCACCGGCAACAGCTCACCCGCCTCCACCAGTTCGGCCAGCCTTGCCTTGCTGTCAGCGGGCTCCAGGCGGAAGTAATCACGCAGGTCCTTCTCGGTGGCCACGCCCAGCGCTTGCGCCGAATGCAGCAGCAACTGGCGCTGTGCCTCGGCTTCGTCCAGTTCGGGATGCTGCAGCAGGTCGGCGGGCAGGACCCGCTCCGGCAAATCGTATAGGCGCTCGAAGCCGCGCCGCCCGGCGACCGTCACCTCGCCCGCCGCGAACAGCCATTCCAGCGCATGCTTCTCGTCACTCCAATCCCACCAGGGGCCGGCGCGCTCTTCGCGGGTGGTCAGGCTGCCGGCACCCAGCGCGCCTTGTTCACGCACAGCACTCAGCACGCGCTGGATCACCACCTGCTGCTCGCGACCGAAGCGCGCCAGTTGCTGGTAGATGCCGCGCCCCTCAGCAGCGCGGCGCATGCGCCAGCGCATCAGTGGGTAGAGCTGCAGCGGCAGCAGGGACGCCTCGTGGCCCCAGTATTCGAACAGCCGGCGATGCCGACCGCCGCTCCAGGCAGCCTCCTCCAGCAGGGTCGGCGAGTAGTTGCCCAGGCGCGAGAACAGCGGCAGGTAGTGCGAGCGCACCAGCGCATTCACCGAGTCGATCTGCAGCACGCCCAGGCGCTCCAGCAGGCTGCGCACATGCCGGCGCTGCACCTCGCCACCCGGCTTGCGCAGGGTGAAGCCCTGGGCGGCCAGGGCGAGGCGGCGGGCCTGCTTGAGGGACAGGGATTCGACGGTCGACATCGTGGCCTCCAGGGCTGGGCGAGCCCTAGAGCCTAACGCCAATCGCCGCGCCTGACTGCATCAGGCAGGTTCGCCGAGCCGTTCGGGCATCGGGAAGGGTCGGGCGAAGGTGAAGACCTCCGGCGACGGGCCGTCCAGCCGCAGACGCTCCAGGCGTTCACGGGCCATGGCCACGTCCGGCAGTTCACCCGCCGGCAGCCACCACAGCGCCAGGCTCGGCGACGGCAGGCGCTCCATCCAGTCGCGCTTGCTGCGCAGCACCTGCAGGTGTTCGCCGGCGTAGACGTAGTCCTTGAGCGCCTCCACCGACTCCCACACCGACAGGTTGACGATGATCAGCGGGTCGTCGAAGACGCGGATGGAGGTGGCGTCGCCCTCCTCGGTCTGCAGGCGCCAGACGAAGCCGCGGCTGCGCTCGGCGAGGGCGTTGATGTGATCGAGCTGGTCGACGAACCCCTTCATCAGCGGGTGATCCAGCGGGGCACGGGCCTTGGCGATATTGACCTGGGCGAGGTGGTAATTCACGGACATGGGCTTCCTTGTCATGTTTCTTCTCTTATGAAAGCGGGCGGCACGGCGAGGGTCCGCGCCGCCCGGCGGCTCAACGGCGGATAAGGTCCGCCCAGAACGGGCGCTCGACTTCCTGCTGGATATCCGCGCGGCTCAGGCCGATATCCTTGAGCGCCTCGTCGCTCATGGTCGCCAGCTCACGGCGCTGGCGGGCCAGTTCGTGCCAGTGCATGACATGTTGCAGGGCACGCTTCCACAGCGGTTCGCCGTGGACTTTGTGGACATGGTAGGACGCTGCTACGAAACCGAATTGACCTTTCATCATGCTTCCCTCCCTGTGGGGTTGGAACCAGTCTCTCGCCAGCGCTAAGATCAATCCAACGAATCATTCTTATGCGACCCATCTCGGAGATTGATGAATGAGCAGCTTCCCCAGCATCGACAGCGAACTGCTGCGCACCTTCGTCGCCATCGCCGACCACGGCGGCTTCACCCGCGCCGCCGAGATGGTCAACCGCACCCAGTCGGCGGTGAGCATGCAGATGAAACGCCTGGAAGAAGACGTGCTCGAGCGCAGCCTGTTCGAGCGCGACGGCCGCCAGGTACGCCTGACGCCCGAAGGGCAGATCCTGCTGGGCTATGCGCGGCGCATCCTGCGGCTGCAGGGCGAGGTGTTCAACACCTTCCGCCAGCCGCACATGGTCGGCTCGGTGAAGATCGGCACGCCGGACGACTACGTGATGCGCTTCCTGCCCAGCATCCTCTCGCGCTTCGCCGAGGCCTACCCGCTGGTGCAGGTGGAGGTGCATTGCGACTCCTCCGCGCAGCTGCTGATGCGCAACGACCTGGACCTGTCCATCGTCACCCGCGAGCCGGGCACCGAGATCGGCCAGTTGCTGCGCCAGGAAGACTTCGTCTGGATGGCCGCCGAGAGCTTCTGCCCGCAGGACCAGCGTCCGTTGCCGCTGGCGATGTTCAACACCGCCTGCTTCTGCCGCGCCTGGGCCTGCAATGCACTGGAGGCAATGGAAGTGGACTACCGCATCGCGTACAGCAGCCCGAGCCTGTCGGCGCTGTTCGCCGTGGCCAACGCCGGGCTGGCGGTGACCGCGCAACTGCGCAGCCTGCTCACCGGCAACCTGCGCATCCTCGGCGAGGAAGACGGCCTGCCGCTGCTGCCCAACGCCAGCATCGTGCTGCTGCGCGGGCAGAAGATGACGCCGGTGACCGACAAGCTGGCCGAATACATCGTCGAAGGCTTCCGCACCTAGGCAGCCTCAGCGCACCGCCAGCAGAGCCGCGCAGACGATCAGGAAAGCGCTGAAAGCCATGCGCAGCTGGCGCTCGGGCAGCGCATGGGCCAGGCGCACGCCCCAGGAAATGCTCACCAGCCCGCCCAGCGCCAGGGCGCTGCCCATGCGCCAGTCCACATGGCCGTGCACCGCATAGGTCGCCAGCGCCACGCCCGTGCTGGGCGCCGCCAGGGCCAGCGCGAGGCCCTGGGCGATCACCTGGGTCAGGCCGAAGACCGAAGTCAGCACGGGCGTCGCCAAAACCCCGCCGCCCACGCCGAACAGCCCGCCCAGCGAACCGGCTCCCAGCCCCAGCACGCCCATCCACGGCAGACCGTAACGCGGCGTGCTGCCGCCCTGAGGCATCCGCTGAAACAGGCGTACCAGCAGGTAGAGCGCCAGCAGCACCAGGAAGACCACGAAAGCCGTGCGCATGCTGCGCGCATCCAGATTCACCGCGATGCTCGAAGCGAAGAAGGCGCAGACCAGGCCGGTGAAGGCGAGCACGCCAGCCTGGGCGAAATCGATGCGGTTGCGCTGGTGGTAACGCCAGATCGCCAGCAGCACGTTGGGCACCACCATCACCAGCGCGGTGCCCTGGGCCAGTTGCTGGTCCAGGCCGAACAGCACGCCCAGCGCCGGAATCGCCAGCAGCCCGCCGCCGATGCCGAACAGCCCACCGAGGCTGCCAAGCACGACACCGAGCAGAAAGTCCACGAGCAGATCCCACATACGCACCTCCACAACGAAGCGCCCATGCTAGAAAACCGTGGCTGGATGGGAAACGCAAAGCGCAGCACAATGGCTATGCTATTTACGCAAAGCCAACGCAGATCATGACCCCTTCCAGCCTCGAAGACCCGCTCGACCTGTTCCTCGACGTCCTCGACCACGGCAGCTTCTCCGCTGCGGCCCGCCTGCGTCAGCTCACGCCCTCCGCCGTGGCGCGGCGCATGGATGCATTGGAGCAGAGCCTGGGCTCGACCCTGCTGGTACGCAGTACCCACAACGTGCGCGCCACCCCGGCGGGCCTGGCCTTTGCCGAGCGGGCCCGGCGGATCGTTGGTGAACTGCGCCAGGCGCGGGCCGAAGCGGTGTCCCTGAGCACGGCGCCGGAAGGCCTGATCCGCATCGACGCCCCCGTGCCCTTCGGCCGTCGCCATCTCGCTCCGGCGCTGGCGGATTTCCTCACCGCCAATCCGGGTCTCGACGTGCAACTGCGGCTGATCGACAGCTTCACCGACACCCGCGGGGAAAACCTCGGCCAGGTCGATCTGGTGCTGCGCATCGGCACCCTGCCCGATAGCCGCCTGGTGGCCACCCGCCTGGCGCCGATGCGGCGGGTCGTCTGCGCCAGTCCGACCTACCTGCAGCAGCACGGCAAACCCGCCTCGCCGCTGGAGCTGCCCGAGCACATCGGCCTCGACTGGGAGGGCCTGGCGCCGCCGCTGGCGTGGCGCTTCCTGATCGACGGCAAGCTGCAGCACCTGCGACCACGCCGGTTGCGGATGACCGCCAACAACGCGGAAACCCTGGTGGAAGGCGCATTGCAAGGCATCGGACTGGCGCACCTGCCCACCTGGCTGTGCAGCGAATACCTGATCAGCGGCCAATTGCTGCCGCTGTTCTGCGAGAGCGGCCTGCCGGAGCCGGAGCCCGGGGTCATCCACGCCCTGCGCCTGGAACGCGGCACGCATCCACGCAGCGAACGTTTGCTGGCCTTCCTGCAACAGCGCTTCGGCTTCCCGCCACCCTGGGATGCCGCCCTGGAACAAGCGCTGTTCAGGAATTAACCATCGCGCTAAATTAATGCGCAATCAGCTCTTCGCTGCCCTCACTCCCGGAGACCGCCATGGCCAAGCCAGACGCGCCCTGCGAAGCCCTCAAGCTGGATAACCAGCTGTGCTTCGCCCTCTACTCCACCTCCCTGCAGATGACCAAGGTCTACAAACCGCTGCTGCAGGAGCTGGGGCTCACCTACCCGCAGTACATCGCCATGCTGGTGCTGTGGGAAGAAGACGGCATCACCGTGGGCGAGATCAGCTCGCGCATGCTCACCGACCCCGGCTCGCTGACTCCCCTGCTCAAGCGCCTGGAAGCCGAGGGCCTGATCACCCGCACCCGCAGCCAGGCCGACGAGCGCGTCGTGCAGCTGCGCCTGACAGACAAGGGCCGCGAGCTGCGCCGACAGGCGGAAAGCATTCCGGCCTGCATCCTGGCCACCAGCGGTCTAACGTTGGACAGTCTGCAGCGCCTCCAGGGGGAGCTGGTGGACCTGCGCGAGCACCTGCAAGCCCCGTAATCCGGGGCTTATGCCAACACGACAGGTTCTTTAGACAGAAATCTTCCAATAATTATCTTGCGAACTAAATTAAATCGAACTAACTTTCATCTCACGAACTGCTTAGCGCACAAGATATTAAGCAGCCAAACGCTTACCGACAGACACCGCCACTCGATATTGGAGAACCGCCATGCAAACCATCAAAGCCCTCTACACCGCCACCGCTACCGCCACCGGAGGCCGTGATGGCCGCGCCATCTCCTCCGACGGCATCCTCGATGTGAAACTGAGCACCCCGCGCGAACTGGGCGGTGCGGGCGGCGAGGCCACCAACCCGGAACAACTGTTCGCCGCCGGCTACTCGGCCTGCTTCATCGGTGCCATCAAGTTCGTCGCCAGCCAGAGCAAGAAGCAGATTCCGGCGGACGCCTCGATCACCGGCAAGGTCGGCATCGGCCAGATCCCCGGCGGCTTCGGCCTGGAAGTGGAACTGAACATCAACCTGCCGGGCCTGGACCAGGCCGAAGCCGAGGAGCTGGTCGCCAAGGCCCACCAGGTCTGCCCCTACTCCAACGCCACCCGCGGCAATATCGAGGTGCGCCTGAACGTCAGCGTCTGAGGCGCTGAGTGCCCGAACGGCAGAAACGAAAAAGCCCGGCATCAGCCGGGCTTTTTTCTGTCGCGGGTCAGGCTCAGGCCTTGACGCGGGACTTGTACTCGCCGGTGCGGGTATCGATCTCGATCGAGTCGCCGATTTCGCAGAAGGCGGAAACCTGGACTTCAGCACCGTTCTTCAGGCGAGCGGTCTTCATCACTTTACCGGAGGTGTCGCCACGGACAGACGGCTCGGTGTAGACGATTTCGCGAACGATGGTGGTCGGCAGTTCAACGGAGATGACTTTCTCGTTGTAGAAGACCGCTTCGCAGACGTCGGTCATGCCGTCTTCGATGAAGGTCAGCACGCCTTCCAGGTCGCCCTTCTCGATCTCGTACTGGTTGAACTCGGTGTCCATGAAGACATACAGCGGGTCCGCGAAGTAGGAGTAGGTCACTTCCTTGCGATCGAGGATGATCGGCTCCAGCTTGTCGTCGGCCTTGAACACGGTCTCGGTGCCGGCGCCGGTCAGCAGGTTCTTCAGCTTCATCTTGACGACCGCAGAGTTACGGCCGGATTTGTTGAACTCGGCTTTCTGGATTACCCAGGGGGTGCCGTTGATGTTGGCAACCTGGCCAGCGCGGAACTCTTGTGCGGTTTTCATACGATTATCCGATTGGATTGGAGACAAAAATCAGGGGCCATATCATAGCCAATTTGTATAAAAACGCACCAGCCCCGCGGCAAGATCGGTTTGTTCGCTCAGGCGCCGCTGCCAATTGCCAATCCACGCGGCCCACTCCGGCAACCGGCTTTCCAGTCGCTGCCAGGCTTGGCCCGCGTCCCCCCGGCCGTTCCAGGCCATCCAGAATGCCAGCAGATCCCCCCGCAGCGATTCGTTCATCCCCTCACTGAACAGACCCAGGAAAGCCTCCAGCTTCTCCAGGTGGACCTCCTCGTCCTGCTGATAGATGTGCCAGACGAAAGGCCGCCCCGCCCATTGCGCCCGCACGAAGGAATCCTCGCCGCGTACCGCATTGAAGTCGCAACTCCAGAGCAGCAGGTCGTAGTCCTCCTGTCGCACGAACGGCAGCACCTGCAAACGCAGGGCATCCTTCTGGTAGGGCTGCCCTGCCTCCAGCGCCTGTCCCGCCCAATGCTCGACATCGGCCAGCACCCTGCCTTCCGGCACCAGCAACAGAGTGGCGGTGCTGCTTGCGCAGAGCGCATCCAGCCAGTTGCCCAGCGCGGCATTCTCATAAGCGAACAGGGAGATGCGGCGCTCATGAGGCTGCGGGTATACCCCCAGGCTTTCCAGGAACCCAAGGCTGGCGGCCGGATCGGCCTGGAAGGCATCGCGCCGGGCCAGCAGATCGCCCTCGCGCAGCAGGCCGCCCGTGGCGGCGGTGAAGCCGGGGAAATAGAAGTATTTCTGCAGACCGCCGGCCTGCAGCGACGGCAGGGCGTGGCAGGACTCCACCCAGCTCTCGGCGCTGAGGTACTCCAGGTTCAACCACAGGGAAGGCTTCGGCCTCTGACTCATCGCCTCTATATAGACAGGCGGCATCTCGCAGGCGAAGGCTTCGATCACCACATCCGCCGCCTCGGTGTGCTGCCAGGGCTTCGGCCACAGGCGGACTTCCACGCCGGCTTGCTGCTGCGACGTCACCGCGCCATTGGCCGAGGGGCAGATGCGCACGAACGCGGCAAGGTCGTCGACCCACAGGCGCACCGGTTGCCGATGCTCGCCCGCCAGCTGGCGAGCCAGCCGCCAGGTGACGCCGATATCCCCATAGTTGTCGACTACGCTGCAGAAGATGTCCCAGCTGGCCATGCGCTTCCCTATCTAGCAGAGCGTGTCTCAGAAGGCGCCAGTCTACCTGCGACCGACGCATCATCCTTAAGCCGATGAATCCGTTGGAAAAAATTTTCAAAAAAGATTTGCCAAGGAGGAAACCTTTGAGTAAAGTGCGCGCCTCGACAGACACAGCGCTGTCGAGAAATCTGGTGAGGTGTCCGAGCGGTTGAAGGAGCACGCCTGGAAAGTGTGTATACGAGAAATCGTATCGAGGGTTCGAATCCCTCCCTCACCGCCAGATTCATGAAAAAGCCCGGCTAAGCAATTAGCCGGGCTTTTTCGTTTTCTGCGTTCACACTTTCTTCACCTGTTGCGACCTTCTTGCAAGTTGCCAGTTGGACAAATGCACAATGGCGATTAAACAGTTGTTCGATCATTGACGACAGTCATCTGACAGCTTGGTTCCGAAGCCTGTAATACGCCGCAGGTTCCGTCTGACACCCGCAGGCCACACAGCTTTGCCAGATTGGACAGTTTTTGCCCAAATCGGCCTCGGACAACTGCTAAGAGTGGCACTAACATGAAAAAAAAGTGCCGTACTTGCGCTTGGTCAGTTTACTTACTACAAGTAATGGGTACTATGTAGTCCGGCTAATTTCCCAGTGATGGGAGATTGCTTTTAATGGAAATGTCCACCTTAAGGGGAACACGATGAACAACGTTCTGAAATTCTCTGCTCTGGCTCTGGCTGCTGTTCTGGCCACCGGTTGCAGCAGCCACTCGAAAGAAACCGAAGCACGTCTGACCGCTACTGAAGACGCCGCTGCCCGCGCTCAAGCCCGTGCCGATGAAGCCTATCGCAAGGCTGACGAAGCTCTGGCCGCCGCTCAGAAAGCCCAGCAGACCGCTGACGAGGCTAACGAGCGCGCCCTGCGTATGCTGGACAAAGCCAGCCGCAAGTAATAGATCTTCGGATCTGTTCAAAAAGCCGACCCTTCGGGGTCGGTTTTTTTATGCCCGCAGGAAAGCCGCGGGCAAGAAAAAGCCCGCTCGACCGGTGACGGTCGGCGGGCTTTCGCGTTGCGGCTACAGCTTACTGCAGCGGCATGGCGTCCTGGTCGACGGTGGCCGCCACCGAACCGCCCTGGGGCACTTGCTGGGGCTGGGCGATGGCGACCGGCAGGCCGTCTTCGGCAGCCACCACTTCACGCACCACGTTCCAGTCCATCTGCATCTGGTTGGCGATGTCTTCGCGCTTGAGCAGGGCGTTGATCACGGCGGTGTGCTTGTCGACCACCGACGGGTTGCCGTTGTCGTCGATCGGCGCGTGGGCCTCGAGGTAGATCTTGCCCTCGCTGCGGCCAAACTTGTAGGGCTCGTTGATGATGCGCACCTTGGTGCCCACCGGAATCATCGAGAACAGCTGGGTCACGTCCCAGTTGTACATGCGGAAGCAGCCGTGGCTGGTGCGGGTGCCGATGCCGAACTTCTTGTTCGAACCGTGGATCAGGTAGCCGTGGAAGCCCAGGCTCATCTTGTACGGACCCAGCGGGTTGTCCGGACCCGGCGGCACCACGGAGGGCAGCGGGTCGCCGTCGGCGGCGTGCTCGGCGCGGATCGACGCCGGCGGGTACCAGGCCGGGTCCTTGGTCTTGGCGATCACGCTGGTGCTGCCCACCGGCGAGCCCCAGCCTTCGCGACCGATACCCAGGGCGTAGGTGTAGACGACGTTCTTGTCCTTGGGGAAGTAGTACAGGCGGTACTCGGCGAGGTTGATCACCACGCCTTCGCGGGGGCCGGCCGGCAGGACGAAACGGGTCGGGATGATGACTTCGGTGCCCACGCCCGGCAGCCAGGCATCGACGCCCGGGTTGGCAGCGATCATCTCGGAGTAACCCAGGCCGTACTTCTCGCCCAGGTCGGCGAAGGTGTCTTCGTACTTGGCCTTGATCACCTGGACCTGGCCGACGATATCGTCGCCCGGCGCAGGCAGCGGCAATTCAATGGCGGAAACGGGGCCGGCCGAGAGCAGCGCGGCGAGGGACAGCGAGCAGGCGGCAATGACGCGCGACAACATCCGGAGATCCTTGACGAGGGCAATGGGCAAAGGGTGAACAGTTTACCATTGCCAATCCCGTCACTGGGAGATATCAGACGAGCCAGGAGCTCCGTGCGCCGTGCTTTTCCTGATCCAGTTGTTTCAGGCAGGCGGCGCAGATGCGCCGGTCGCGCAGCAGCGGCTTTTCCGCCCCGCGCCACAGCGGCTGCGCCGGCAGCAGGCTGCCGCACAGCGTGCGATCGGCCGGGGTACCCAGCTCCAGCTGGCGCGCGACCAGATGCACCCGGACCTCGCGGCAGGCGAACAGATCCAGCTGCTCGTCAGGCTCGATCAGCTGGTAGGCGAAGAGGGTCCAGGCGGGGCGCGGCATAGGGGGTTCCAGAAGGGTGCGCAAACATAGCGGAAAGGCCGTGCGCGGGGAAGCCCAAGTTCTGTGGATTATCGTAGTCGCTGCTGATCAAAGCAGCGGCTTGAGCGTCGGCCAGACGTTGTCGAGCAGCCTGGGCTGAGCCCCGACCGCCGGATGGATGCCATCGGCCTGCATCATGCCCGGCACACCGCCTACCCCTTCGAGGAAGAACGGTACCAGCGGGATCTTCTGCTCGCTCGCCACGCTGCCGTAGACCTTGGCGAAAGCATCGGTGTAGCGCTGACCGTAATTGGGTGGCAGGCGCATGCCCAGCAGGATGACCCTGGCCCCGGCCTGCTGCGACTGCTGGGCCATCGCATTAAGATTCTGTTGCAATTGCGCCGGCGCCATTCCGCGCAGGCCATCGTTGCCGCCCAATTCGATCACCACCAGCTTCGGCTTCTGCTCCGAAAGCAGCGCCGGCAGCCGCGCCAGGCCTCCCGCCGTGGTGTCGCCGGAGATCGACGCATTCACCACCCGGTAGTCGAAACCCTGCTCCTGCAGACGCTTGTCCAGCAGGCTGACCCAACCCTGGCTGGTATCCAGTCCCAAACCGGCGCTGATACTATCGCCGACGACCAACAGCGTCTGCGCCGCGGCCTGCTGCGTGATCAGAAGCAACGCCAGGCAGCCGCCCATTAGCCATGCACGCATCGGATTCTCCATGAGCGAAAGCATTCTCACCGCGCGGAACCTTAGCAAGGTTGTTTCCAGCGCGGAAGGCAAGCTGACCATCCTCCACGACCTCTCCCTGGACCTCGCCCGCGGCGACAGCCTCGCCATCGTCGGCAGTTCCGGCTCGGGCAAGTCCACCCTGCTGGGCCTGCTCGCCGGGCTGGACCTGCCCAGCGACGGCGAGATCGTCCTGCTCGGCCACACCCTGGGCAGCCTCGATGAAGACCAGCGCGCCCGCGTGCGCGCCGCCCACGTCGGCTTCGTCTTCCAGTCCTTTCAACTGCTCGACAGCCTCAATGCGCTGGAGAACGTCATGCTGCCGCTGGAGCTGGATGGCCGCAAGGACGCCGGGCAGCGCGCCCGCGAGCTGCTCGAGCGGGTCGGCCTCGGCCAGCGCCTGACCCACTACCCGCGCCAGCTCTCCGGCGGCGAACAGCAGCGGGTCGCCATCGCCCGTGCGTTTGCCGCCGAACCGGACGTGCTGTTCGCCGACGAACCCACCGGCAACCTCGACACCCACACCGGCGAACGCATCAGCGACCTGCTCTTCGAGCTGAACCGCGAGCGCGGCACCACCCTCGTCCTGGTCACCCACGACGAGCGCCTGGCGCACCGCTGCCAGCGCCACATCCGCCTGGAAAGCGGCCACCTGATCGACCACGTCGAACCCTGACGGACGAGAGCCGATGAAGCCACTGTCGCTGCCCAACCTGTTCCGCCTGTCCCTGCGCCAGCTGTGGCGCGAAGGTCGCAGCGGCGAACTGCGGGTGCTGTTCTTCGCCCTGCTGGTGGCGGTGGCTGCTAGCTCCGCCATCGGCTATTTCAGCGCGCGACTCAACGGCGCCATGCTGGTACGCGCCGCCGAATTCCTCGGTGCCGACCTGGTCCTCACCGGTACCCAACCGGCGCAGCCGGAACAGATCGATCGCGGCCTCAAGCTCGGCCTGCAGCACGCGCAGAGTGTCGAGTTCTCCAGCGTGGTTGCCACCGACAATGGCATCCAGCTGAGCAGCGTGAAGGCCGTCGGCGACAGCTATCCCCTGCGCGGCGAACTCAAGAGCGCACCCGCGCCCCTGCAGCCGGAAGTCGAAGGCGGCCGTCCGGCGCCGGGGGATATCTGGGTCGAGTCGCGGCTGCTGGCGAGCCTGGACCTGAAGATCGGCGACAGCGTCGATATCGGCCGCAAGTCGCTGCGCATCGCCCGCGTGCTGACCTATGAACCGGACCGCGCCGGCGACTTCTACAGCCTGACCCCACGGGTGATGATGAGCCTGCACGACCTGGACGCCACCGGCGTGGTGCAGCCCGGCAGCCGGGTGCGTTATCGCGATCTCTGGGGCGGCGCCCACGACGCGCTGCAGACCTACCGGCAGGCAACCCAGGGCAACCTCGCTGCCAACCAGGAGCTGCAGGATGCGCACCACGGCAACCGGCAGATCGGCGACGCCCTGGGCCGCGCCGAGCGCTACCTGAACCTTGCCAGCCTCGCCGCCGTGCTGCTGGCCGGCGTGGCGGTGGCGCTGTCGGCCAACCGCTTCGCCACTCGCCGCTTCGACGCCAGCGCGCTGCTGCGCTGCCTGGGTCTGTCGCGCCGCGAAGCGCTGCTGCTGTATGGCAGCCAACTGTTCGTGCTGGGGCTGGTCGCCAGCGTCTGCGGCGCATTCCTCGGCTGGCTCGCACAACTGGGCCTGATGCACCTGCTGGGCAACCTGCTGCCACCGGAGATTCCCGAAGCCGGCATAGTCCCTGCGCTGGCCGGCATGGCCACCGGACTGGTCGCCCTCGCCGGCCTCGCCCTGCCCCCACTGGCCGCCCTCGGTCGCGTGCCGCCGCTGCGGGTGCTGCGAAGCGACCTGCTGCCGGTGCCGATGCGCACCTGGGCCGCTTACGGCTGCGCCCTGCTCGCCCTCGGCCTGATCATGTGGCGGCTCAGCCTCGACCTGAAACTCACCCTCGCCCTGCTCGGCGGGGGCGCGATTGCCGCGGTGATTCTCGGTTTCATCCTGCTGCTCGCCCTGCGCGGCCTGCGCAGCGCGCTGCAGGGCGCCAGCCTGCCGTGGCGCCTGGGCCTGGGGCAGTTGCTGCGCTACCCGCTGGCCGCCGCCGGGCAGAGCCTGGCCTTCGGCCTGATCCTGCTGGCCATGGCGCTGATCGCCCTGCTGCGCGGCGAACTGCTCGACACCTGGCATTCGCAGTTGCCAGCCAATGCACCGAACCACTTCGCGCTGAATATCCTGCCCGCCGAAAAAGACGGCTTCGAGCAGAAGGTGAAGGCGCTGTCGCCCAACGCCGAAGATCTTTACCCGATGGTTCCTGGCCGCCTGGTGGCGGTGAACGGCAAGCCCGTGCAGACACTGAAGGAAGATGTGCGCAGCGAGCGCGCCCTGCATCGCGACCTCGGCCTGACGTGGTCCGCGCGCCTGCCGGCGGGCAACCAGATAGTCGCCGGCGACTGGTGGAAAGCTGGGGAGAACAGCGAGCTGCCGGGCGTCTCGGTGGAGGAAAAACTCGCCGGCAACCTCGGCCTGAAGGTCGGCGACCACCTCAGCTTCACCGTCGCCGGGCAGACCCGCGAGGCGCAGATCCGCAGCCTGCGCTCGGTGAAGTGGGACAACTTCCAGCCGAACTTCTTCATGGTCTTCGAACCCGGCACCCTCACCGATCTGCCGGTGACCTACCTGACCAGCTTCTACCTGCCGGCCAGCCAGGAACGCCAGCTGATCGAACTGGCGCGCGCCTACCCCACCGTCACGTTGCTGCCGGTGGACGCGCTATTGGCGCAGTTGCGCAGCATCCTCGACCAGGTGACCCTGGCGGTGGAGTACGTGCTGGTGTTCGTCCTCGCCGCCGGCTTCGTGGTGCTGTTCGCCGGCCTGCAGGCAACCCTTGATGAGCGCCTGCGCCAGGGTGCGCTACTGCGCGCGCTGGGCGCCGAACGCAGCCTGCTGATGCGCACACGACGCAGCGAGTTCGCCCTGCTCGGCGCGGTCAGCGGCCTGCTGGCGGCGCTGGGCTGCGAGCTGATCAGCTACCTGCTCTACCGGCTGGTGTTCGACCTGCCGTGGAGCCCGCACCCCTGGCTGCTGGTGTTGCCGCTGCTGGGCGCGCTGCTGGTGGGCGGCGCCGGCCTGCTGGGCACGCGCCGCGCGCTCAGCGTGAGCCCGTTGCGCCTGCTGCGCGAGAGCTGATCGGGTAGACTGCGCCGATCACTCTCGCCGCACTGGACGCCATGAGCCGTTATCGCCCGCCCCGCCCCGCCGGAACTCCACTGATCACCCCTGAAGGCGAAGCGCGCCTGCGCGCCGAACTGCATGAACTGTGGAACGTGCGCCGACCGCAGGTGACCCAGTCGGTCAGCGAGGCTGCGGCGCAGGGCGACCGCTCGGAGAACGCCGAGTACACCTACGGCAAGAAGATGCTGCGTGAGATCGACAGCCGCGTGCGCTTCCTGCGCAAGCGCCTGGAGAACTGCAAGGTGGTCAGCGAGCGTCCGGCCGATCCGAACAAGGTCTACTTCGGCGCCTGGGTCACCCTGGAGGACGAGGACGGCGAACAGGCCCGCTACCGCATCGTCGGCCCGGACGAGCTGGACCTGCGCAACAACCACATCAGCATCGACTCGCCCCTGGCCCGCGCACTGGTGGGCAAGGAGCTGGACGCCGAGGTGATGGTGCGCAGCCCATCGGGAGAGAAGATGTGGTTCGTGGTAGAGATCGAGTATCCCTGAGGCATATGCGCGTAGGAGCGAGCTTGCTCGCGAACCCGCCCAGCGCCGGAGCTGCCGGTGAATCCGTTCGCGAGCAAGCTCGCTCCTACAGGATCAGAGCGGCTGAGGACGCCGGGTGATCAAACCCTGCCGAGCGACACGGGTCAGCTCGTGAACGGCGGCCTCCAGCTGCTCGGCCAGCGGCGACTGCACCACGGCGAAATCGAAGCTGTCGGACGGGAAGCGGGCAAGGTCGGCGAAGGTTTCGGCGAACTGGATCAGGAAGGTGCGCGAGCCGTTCCAGCGCTTGGGCCAGCCATCGAGGTAACGGACGAGGGTGGGCTGGTGATTGCCGCCCAGGAGAATCTTCGGATTGCGCCGCACCAGGCCGGTGGTGATCGGGGCCAGGCGCACATGCGGGTTGGGACAGGTCATGGTGTCACGTCTCCGCCTCAGGGGTCCTGCTGGACGCGGCGAGAGGCACACCGAACCAGCGCTTTAGCGGTATTTCGATGTCAGCCATCGCTGCATCCGCGCCCCGCAAGTTGCTACTTAAATCGGCGCTGTGCGGCATCCTAGAGAAGCCCCGGCAACGCTGTCAAGGAGACTTCAGTCGATGACCACCCCACCTCTGCGGCTGTTCTTCGCCCTGCCCTGCCCGGCGCAACTGGCGGCGCAAATCTGCACCTGGCGCGACGGCCTGCACCTCGACGGCCAGCCCGTCGCCCAGGCCAACCTGCACCTGACCCTGGCCTTCCTCGGCGCCGTGCCGCGCGGGCGCAAGGCGGAACTGCGCGCCATCGGCGAAAGCCTGCCGCGCCAGGGCTTCAACCTGGAACTGGACCACATCGCCCGCTGGAGCAACGGCATCCTGCACCTGGCGCCCAGCAGCGTGCCGGCCGCCCTCCACGAGCTTGTCCACGCCCTGCGCGAGGCACTGCGTGCGGGTGGTTTCGAAGTGGAACATCGCCCGTTCCATCCGCACATCACCCTTGCCCGCCACGCGCACCACACACCGACCGCCAGCGCTTCCTTCCTGCTGCCGGCCCAGGCCGTCACCCTGTTCAGCTCGGAGAACAGCCCCACCGGCGTGCGCTACCGCGCCATCGGCGAATGGCCGCTAGCGAACGCCTGAACGCTCCGCCCAGCCCTGGGCGTAATCGAGGAAGCGGCGCAGGCCGGCCGTGGGGTACTTGTCGATGTGCAGCGCGCGGAAGAAGGTACGCCGCAGCGGCCCCAGCGGGTTGTCCAGGCGCACCAGTTCACCCCGCGCCAACTCTGCCTGCACCACGCGCTGCGACAGGCAGCCGATGCCGAAGCCGCTGCCCACCAGATGCTTGATCGCCTCGGCGTTGCTCACTTCCAGCGGCGCGTTGACGCTGCCCAGGCGCGGCAGGACCTGCTGCTCGAACGTCACCCGCGTTCCCGACCCCGACTCGCGCAGCACCCAGCGCGCCGCGGCGAGGTCTTGCAAGGTGACGCGCTCGGCCAGCGCCAGGGGATGGTCCGGCGCCACCACCAGCAGCAGCTCATCGGCCATCCAGGGCGTGAGCTGGATCTGCGGATGCTGGATCGGCGCCTCGATGAAGGCCACGTCCAGGCGAAACTCCGCCAGCGCCTCGATCACCCCGCCACTATTGGCCACATGAAGTTCCAGGCGGCTCTCAGGCAATTCGGCGAGAAAGCCGGACATCACCTGCGGCAGCAGGTAGCCGCCGATGCTGCGGCTGGCCCCGAGGCTCAGTTGCACTGGCGCCGACTCGAACAGGCTCTCCAGCTCGGCGCTCTGCGCCAGCAACGCACTGGCCTTGGGATAGAAAGCACGGCCGTTGTCGTTCAGCGCCAGACGCTTGCCGCTGCGGTCGAACAGGCGCGTGCCGAGGGTACGCTCCAGCTCCTGCAGCGCCTGGCTGGCGGCGGATTGTGAGAGAGCGATACGCGCCGCCGCCTGGGTCACGTTGCCCAGTTCGGCGATGGCGGTGAAGGTCGCCAGTTGGCGAAGGGTGATGCGCGGGGCCATATCGATAAAACCGGTCAACCCAATAAGAACAATCCGTTTTTACACTAAGCGAGCGAGCGGCACCATGGTTGCACCTTACACAAGGAGCCCTCCATGAACGCCCTTCGCCGCCTGCCCTACTACCTCCCCGGCGCCCTGCTCTGCCTGGCCATCGCCTTCGGCTCCCGCCAGCTCATGGAGATTCCCGCCCTGCAGCACCTGGGGCTGGGCAGCCTGACCCTGGCGATCCTCATCGGCCTGCTGGCCGGCAACCTCGGCCTGGCCCGTTTCGGCAGCATCCGCCCCGGCATCGACCTGTCGCGCCAGCAACTGCTGCGCCTGGGCGTGGTGCTCTACGGCCTGCGCCTGACCTTCCAGGACATCGCCGCCCTCGGCCCGGCCGCACTGATCATCGACGTGCTGATGGTCGCCAGCACCCTGACCGTGGCCTGGTGGATCGGCGAGCGCTGGCTCAAGTTGCCGCGCGAGAGCGCTTTGCTGATCGGCGCCGGCAGCGCCATCTGCGGCGCCGCGGCGGTAATGGCGAGCAGCCCGGTACTCAAGGCACGCGCCGAGCACACCGCCGTCGCAGTTGCTACCGTGGTGCTCTTCGGCACCCTGGCGATGCTGCTGCACCCGCTGATCTACGCCGCGCTGCCCAACCTGTTCGGCAGCGAACAGGCCTTCGGCATTTTCACCGGCTCGACCATCCACGAAGTCGCCCAAGTCGTCGCCGCCGGCCGCGCCATGGACCCGGCCGCCGCCGACGCCGCGCTGATCAGCAAGATGCTGCGCGTCCTGCTGCTGGCGCCGGCCCTGCTGATCCTCGGTCGCGTCGGCTGTGCCGGAGCCGCCGAACCAGGCGCCCGCCGCAAGCTGCACATTCCCGGCTTTGCCGTGTTCTTCATGCTGGTGACCGGCCTGCGCTCGCTGGGCTGGGTACCGGAAAGCTGGCTGGCGCCGCTGCAGCAACTGGACGACGTGATGCTCGGCATGGCCATGGCCGCCCTGGGCCTGGCCACCCGCCTGGGTGACCTGCGCAAGGAAGGCCCCAGGCCGCTGCTGCTGGGCGCCGGGCTGTTCGTCTTCCTGCTGGTGGGTGGCGGCTTGATCAACGCGGGAGTGCAGCACCTGTTCCATTGATGCGGAATGCAGGCAGGAGCGGACTTGCTCGCGAACCTTCCCCACCTCGATGCTCCCGGCGAGCCCTGCTCGCGAGCAAGCTCGCTCCTACGAAAAGCCAAACCCAAAAAAGCCGGGCAATTGCCCGGCTTTTTCATGGCTGGAGATCGGCGATCAGCTGGACAGCTTGCGGTCCAGGGAGAACGGGCCGGCGCCGCTGATCAGCAGTGCCACGCTGATCATGATCAGCGTGAAGGCGTATTCGAAGCCGTTCTCGGTGATGAAGAAGCCGTTGGCCAGGTGCACGCTGAATACCGCAACCAGCATGGCGACGATCAGCGGGATGCTCGCCAGGCGTACCAGCAGGCCGAGCACCAGGGCCAGGCCGCCGAAGAACTCGGCGCTGCCGGCGAGGGTGGCCATCAGGTAGCCGGGAGTCACGCCGAGGGATTCCAGCCAGCCGGCCATGCCCTGCAGACCCGGGCCACCGAAGGCGCCGAAGAGTTTCTGCGAGCCGTGGGCCATGAAGGTCAGACCGGTGGTGATGCGCAGGACAGCGATACCGGCGCCGGCGTTGGTGGTCAGGATGGATTTGATCAGCGAGTTCATGGTGCGTCCTTGTTGGATGACAGGGTTGCGTAGGAAGTGGATGGCAACCGCGGTTGCTTGGCGACCAATATATCCAGTTTTTCCGATATCAAAAGCGCAAAATCGCGCTTATATCTATCGAATAATTGAATTACTTCTTGATCACCGCCACGCGCTCACGTGGCTCCAGGCCATCACGTTCCCGCTGATAGGCAAGATAGTACTTGTTGACGCTGCTGACGTAGTTCACCACGCCCATACCCAACTGCTCGGCCGCCACCCGTTCGACCTGGAAGAACCACTGGTTGGGGTTCAGACCCTGGCGCTTGGCCTCCGCACGCAGGCTTTGCACCCGCTCGGGACCGGCGTTGTAGGCAGCGAGGACGAACGCCATGCGATCGCGTTCGTTGATGCGCGGGCTGGAGAAGAAACGCTTGCGCAGCATGGCCATGTAGCGGCTGGCGGCCTGCACGTTGCTTTCCTTGTGATGCACGGTGTCCACGCCGACGGCGCGGGCCGCTGCCGGGGTGATCTGCATCAGCCCGGTGGCACCGCCGGCGCCGCGCGCGCCGGCATCGAGGTTGGATTCCTTGAACGCCACGGCGGCCAGGGCCAGCCAGTCGACGTTGGCCTGCTCGCCATAATGCTGCAGGGTCGGCCGCACCGCTTCCAGGCGCTTGCGGTCAGGCACCACCAGCGGGTTGCGCACCTGGTAGGCGCGCCGGTAGAGACGCTGGAATGCCGCATCCTGGTCGGCCGGCGCGCGGTAATCCTTGAGGAAACGATTGACGCTGGCGCGCAGCATCGGCGCGTCGCGGCGCACGTACCAGCTCATCGGCTCGCTGTTATCCAGCACCAGATGGCGGTCCACGCGCAGCTTGGTGAAGACCTTGGCCCAGCGCTCGGCAATCGGCTGCTCGACCACGGTGTAATTGAAGATGCCGGCCTGGACCATCTCCAGCACGTCTTCCACGGCCAGGGAGGTATCGGTCCACTCCAGCACCAGCGGCGCCATGCGCTTCTGCGCCAGGCGCTCGTTGACCTTGCGCACCGCCTCGCCCGCGGCGCTGCCGGCCGGCAGGGTGATGGTGCGCCCGGCGAGCTGTTCCAGGCGGACGAACTTGCGGTTGCCCTGCTTGGTTACCAGCACCAGCGGCACGTCGGCCTTCCACGGCAGGCTGGGGCTGACGTTCTGCCCGTCGCGGGCCAGCAGGACTTCCCCGGGCGCGACCAGATCGCCTTCGCCGCGCTGCAGGGCGCCGAGCAGCTGGTCCTTGGCCTTGGGAATGAACTTGATGGTGAGCGGCTTGCGCCCGCCGGCGCTGTCGTTGAGGTACTGCTCGAAGGCGCGCAGGCGGCGGTATTCGACGCCGATGGGTTCGCCCTTGATCTCGCCGGAGCTGTTGCGGCTCTGGTTGACCAGCACCCGCAGGGTGCCGCCGGAGCGAATCGCGGCCAGATCGTGGCTGTCGCTGCTGTCCTGTTCCCAGCTTTCCGGCTGGGTGGTCAGACGCGCGGCCGCCGGCAGTGGCGTCAGGGCCACCAGGCACAGCAGTATCAGCAGCAGTCGGGTCATCCAGCTCTCCGGGGTCTCGCACTCGGCGACGGGGCCGATTCGAGTGCGGTTTCAGCCGGAAGTTCCCGGCCGCCAAGGGCGCGCAAGATTCTCACAGGAGGGGCTCATTACCAACCCGAAACTTCCGATAGATTTTCGGAACAATCCGCAACCTGCTGTTTTATATGATTTTTCGCCCGTAAGTCGGCATTTGCTATGCTGCGCTTCCGGACAAAAGGAAGAAAAATGCAACTGATCGACATCGGCGTCAACCTCACCCACCCGAGCTTCGTGCCGGAACGTGAAGCAGTGCTCGCCCGCGCACTGGATGCCGGCGTGGTGCAGATGGTGCTCACCGGCACCAGCCTGGAGGACAGCGAACAGGCCCTGCAGCTGTGCCACCAGCTCGACCGCGAGCGGCGACTCTACAGCACCGCTGGCGTCCATCCCCATGAGGCAAGTCAGTGGAACGGCGAGAGCGCCAGGGCGCTGCGCGCTCTGCTGGCGGAAGAGCGGGTGAAGGCGGTCGGCGAGTGCGGCCTGGACTTCAATCGCGACTTCTCGCCGCGCCCGCAGCAGGAGAAGGCCTTCGAAGAACAGCTGGGCCTGGCCGTGGAGCTGCAATTGCCGGTGTTCATCCACGAGCGCGATGCCGGCGAGCGCCTGCTGGCGATCCTCAAGGGCTTTCGCGACCAGTTGCCTGCCGCCGTGGTGCACTGTTTCACCGGCGAGCGCCGCACCCTCTATTCCTACCTCGACCTCGACCTGCACATCGGCATCACCGGCTGGATCTGCGACGAGCGCCGTGGCACCCACCTGCAGGAACTGGTGCAGGAGATTCCCCAAGGTCGGCTGATGCTGGAAAGCGACGCGCCCTACCTGCTGCCGCGCACTCTGCGTCCGAAGCCCAAGAGCGGGCGCAACCAGCCGGCCTACCTGCAGGAAGTCCTGGCCTGCGTTGCCCTGCACCGGGGCGAAAGCGCCGAGCAGGTCGCCGCCCACACCACGGCCTGCGCGCGGCGGTTTTTCGACCTGCCGGAAATTTGAACCAGCTCTCAAGAATGCGGCTCGTCGGCCGATAAGTCGGGGGCAGAAGGTGGCTTGATCGGCATCAATGGCCAACCTTCATCCTTTTCACGACAATAATGGCGCCTTGCCACTATTTGACCGACAAGAAGAGATTTATGGCCGCCTGGATCCGCGATATTTCCCTCAAGTACAAATTCTGGGCCGTTAACGCGGTCGCCTTCGTCACGACGCTGCTGCTGGTGCTGTTCGCCATGCACCAGGAGCTCGACGGGCGCAACCAGCAGGCACGCCAGGGTGCCGAGGCCCAGGCGCAGTTGCTGAAGAACTGGCCGGCCGGCTCGGCGCTGCCGACTTCGGCGAACCTCATCAGCTTCGCCAGCGGCAGCGCGCCGCAGATCGCCGGCATCGACACCGCCGCGCTGGCACGCGCCAGCGGCTGGGTCGACCTGCAGGGGGCGCAGAGCCGCAACGGTGCCCTGGCCGGTGCCTACGTGCAGGATCTCGGCAACGGCCAGCGGGTCGCCGTGCTCGCTCCCGGTGGCGACTTCTGGACGGTCTTCGAGGACCGCGCCCTGCCCTACGCCGGCGCCGTGCTGGTGCTCATGCTGGCCCTGCTGGGCGCCTCGCAGTTGCTCATCCGCTTCATCCTCACCCACCTGCTGACCCTGCGTGACGTGATGCTGCACGTGGAGAAGAGCGGTGACCTGGCCGCCCGCGTGCCGCTGGAAAGCCGCGATGAAGTCGGCCAGATGGCTACTGCGTTCAACGCCATGCAGGCCGGCTATCAACGCGTGGTCGGCACTGTCGCCCAGGCCGCCGGGCGCCTCGATGAAGGCGCCCGCAGCCTCGCCAGCAGCATGGGCCAGGTACGCCAGGGCATGCTCGGCCAGCAGAGCGAGACCGACCAGGCCGCCACCGCGATCAACGAGATGTCCACCACCGTCCACCACATCGCCCAGCACGCCGCCGACACCCGCGACCAGTCGCAGGAAGCCGACCGCCTGGCGGGCAACGGCCAGCAGGTGGTCGGCCGCGTCGGCCAGTCCATCGCCGGGCTGTCCCAGGGCGTGCAGCAGACTGCCGAAATGATCCAGCAGCTGGCCCAGGACAGTCACAAGATCAGCAGCGTGGTCAGCGTCATTCACGGCATCGCCGAACAGACCAACCTGCTCGCCCTCAACGCCGCCATCGAGGCCGCCCGTGCTGGCGAGATGGGCCGCGGCTTCGCCGTGGTGGCCGATGAGGTGCGCAACCTGGCCAAGCGCGTGCAGGACTCCACCGACGAGATCACCCAGATGATCGGCGCGCTGCAGTCCGGCACCCGCGACGCCGTGGAGTTCATGCAGGAAAGCTCGATCAAGGCCGACGGCTGCGTCGAGGAAGCCCGCGAGGCCGGCGAGGCCCTCGCCGCCATCGCCTCGGCCGTGGCGCTGATGCGCGAAAGCAACACGCAGATCGCCGTGGCCGCCGAGCAGCAGAGCCAGGTGGCCGAGGAAATGACCCGTTCGGTGGTGGGCATCCGCGACGTCACCGAGCACACCGTGCAGCAGACCGTGGATTCGGCCGGCACCAGCCACCAGTTGGCCGATCTTGCCGGCGAACTCAGCCGCGCCATCCGCCAGCTGCGCCTCTGACTCCCGTACAGCCCCTATCGCCCGCATAGCCTGCGCCCATTGGCGCGGGTGACGCGGCTGCACCTAGACTGCTGGCATTGCGCCCACCGGCACCCAGGTGGGCTTTTCAGTCTCGGGCCTGCAAACCCAGGGAGTCGCGCCATGGGCAAACGCCAACCCAACCTGTTCGCCTGGCAATGGCAGGGCTACGCCGCCAACCACCGCCACCCCACCAACCTGGCGCTGCACATCATCGCCGTGCCGCTGTTCATCCTCGGCGCGCTGACGTTGCTCAGCGGGCTGTTCAGCCTGAGCCTGGCGGCCATCCTGCTGGGCGTGATCGGCATGGTCGCCTCGCTGGCGATCCAGGGCCGCGGACACAAGCTGGAGCAGCAGGCGCCCGAGCCCTTCAGCGATCGCCAGGACGCCGTGGGCCGCTTGCTCGCCGAGCAATTCGTCACCTTCCCGCGCTTCGTTCTCAGCGGCGCCTGGTGGCGGGCCTGGCGCAACCCTCGGCCGTAGTCCTTCGCACCCAGCCGGGCTTAACAGCAAAGCGCGGCATTTCGGCCATTCAAGTCCAGGGCCGGTTCGCCGATATAATTGACGAGATTTCGTCACGAGCTGTTGAGATGTCGGCTTTTCGTCATTTTATTGGCATTTTTGCCTGCCTGTTTATTGGCATCACTGCTGGCACAAACGCCCTTGCCGCCCCGCAGCAGCCGGCTGCCCAGCGCACTGTGCTGACCCTGGCGGTGGCCGGGCAGCCGCAGCTCACGCGCCGTTTCAACCTGGCGCAGCTGCAGGCCCTGCCCGATCACCGCCTGCGCTCCATGCTCCCGGAGGAATCGCAGGTGCATGCCTGGCATGGCGTACGCCTGAGCGACCTGCTGGTGGGCACCCCGCGCCATGACGCGCAATATCTGCGCATCGAGGCGCTGAACGACTACTCCGCGCTGATCCCGATGAGCGACCTCGAGCGCTTCCAGCCGATCCTCGCCTACCGCCGCGATGACCAGCTCATCGGCATCGCCGAGCGCGGCCCGCTGTTCATCATCTACCCGATGGTCGATCACCCGGAGCTGCGCACCCAGGTGTACTTCAACCGCACCGTCTGGCAGGTCAGCCGCATTACCGTGGAGTGAGCGTCGTGCCCCCGCATCGTCCCGGCCGGCGCCATCGCCGTCTGATCATCACCGTCCTCAGCGCCCTGATCGTGGCGCTGACCGTCGGCGCCGGCGCCGCCCTGCTGATGGTGCGCCAGCACGTCCGCCACCTGGCCCACCCCGATGCCCACAGCGAGCTATGGCAGGCGTACCAACTGCGCGCGGAGCTCGACCGTTCGCTGAACACCGCACGCCAGGTACTCGCCGGCAGGAGCGACAGCGACGCCCTGGCAACCCGCGTCGAGGTCCTCTCCAGCCTGCTGCCGCCGCTGCGCGAGACGCCCATCTACGCCTACCTGGGCATGCCGCGCCCGGAGATCCAGGCCACCCTGGAACGGATTCAGCGCCTGAGCGACGACTGGCTGGCCCGCGCGCCCTGGGGCCAGCCGCAGGCGGCGAAGGTGCTGGCCGAGCAGATGCAACGCGAGCTGCCGCCGCTGCTCGAACCCACCCATGAGCTGGTGGTGGCCACCAACATCGCCCTGACCAACTACCTCGACGCCGAGCGCCTCGACCTGCAGCACGCCTTCAACCTGCTCGCCTGGGTCCTCTCCGGCCTGGGCCTGTGCAGCGTCCTGCTGGCCCTGCGGGTGATCGCCAACTCGCGGCGCAAGCTGCTGCTGACCCAGCGCCTGAACGACCTCAACCATTCGCTGGAGCAACGCGTCGAGCAGCGCACCCATGAGCTGAGCGAACGCAAGGCGCTGCTGCGCTACATCCTCGACACCAGTCCCAGCGACGTGGCCCTGCTCAGCGACGAGGACTCCCGCGCCCACTACGTCAGCCCGCGTCTGCTGCGGCGCACCGGCATCCGCCCGCACGAGCCCTTCACCCTGCACCGGCTGTTCGACGACCCGGATGAGGAAGCCCGCTTCCGCCTGTCCCTGGCCGAACACGGCCAGCTGGACAGCTGGGAGACCCGCCTGGCGGGCAACCCGCCCTACTGGGCGATCGTCTGGGCGCGGCGCATGGAAGTGGACGGCCGCCCCGCCTCGCTGGTGTGGAGTTTCGACATCAACCAGCGCAAGACCATGGAGCAGGAGCTGCGCCTGCTGGCCACCACCGACCCGCTGACCGGCCTGCAGAACCGCCACGCCTTCGTCAAACGTGGCGTGGCCCTGCTCAAGAGTGCGCAGCGTTACAACCGCCAATGCTCGGCGCTGATGCTCGACATCGATTTTTTCAAGCCGATCAACGACACCCACGGCCATGCCTTCGGCGATGCGGTGCTGCAGGCGGTGGCGCGGGAGCTGAGCCACAGCCTGCGCGAAGTCGACCTGCTGGGCCGCCTGGGCGGCGAGGAGTTCGCCGCGATCCTCCCCGAGACCGACCTGCAGCAGGCCCGGCAGGTGGCCGAGCGGGTGCGCAACAGCGTGCAGGCGTTGTCCTTCACCAGCGAAGATGGCAGCCGCGTGCGTCTGACCCTGAGCATCGGCGTGGCCGCACGGCGCGACGGCGAACTGCGCCTGGAAGACCTGCTGGCCCGTGCTGACCGTGCCCTGTACCGGGCCAAGGCGGGCGGGCGCAACCGCACGGAAACGGCGCCCGGCCCCTGAGGGCGGCTAGCCGAAGATGGTGACCGTCTGCCGACCGATCGCCAGCAACTGGCCGTCGGCGGACCAGGTCTGCGCGGCGATGTGGCCGTAGCCGTCACGGGCATGCTCGATGGCCGCCAGGTACTGGCACCAGCCGTTGGCGGGCATCGCCGGCAGCGGCTGGACGAACTCCACGGTCCAGGTCAGCGAACTGGACGGCGCCGGCGATTTCAGGTGCGGCAGATTGGCAGGCGGCCAGGCGTCGATCAACGCCAGCAGGTGGCTGATCTCCATCGGCTCCTCACCCACGCCGTCACCACGAAAGCGCATCCAGCCGCCCATCTCGCGCTCGCGGCTGGAGGAAAACGGCATGTGCCCGACGGCCCAGCGCATGGCGATGTTCTGTGTGAAAGCCGGCATCAGCTTGCGGATGTAGGGCAGCTCCTGGCAGTCCTCGATGGCCTTGAAAACCGGCGGCGGCAGGCCTTCGACCTGCACGCCGGATTCGCGCGCCACGCCGAAGCTGCCCTGGGCCAGCAGCACCACCTGGCCGTTCTGTACGGCGCGGCAGAAAACCTGGCTGACCGACTTGCCCTCGCGCAGCACCTCGGCCTCGAAGCTCACCGGCACCTCGACCTCGATCGGACCGACAAAAGTGAGCGCCAGGGAACGCACCGGGCGACCGGCTTCGGCCACCGCCGCCATCGCTTCGTACGCCAGCGCCGCCACCAGCCCGCCGAAACTGGCGCGGCCCTGGGCCCACGCCGCGGGAATGACGAGGGACAAGGGCGCGGTACGGGCCGCCTGGAGCATTTCGGTGAAGGTCATGTGCACTCTTCCATAGGGGACTGCCGACGATCTTAGGTCGCCCGGCGGCCGCGGCAAACCATCCAAAGCCTTGTCCCCGGCAGGAAATGCCACGCCATCAATGGCTTCGATGCAGGGCCTTCTCCAGCGCTTCGAGGCTCTCGTCGGCCAGTTGCTCGGCCAGGTCGTGGCGGGCGTTCCAGTGCGGCTGCAGCGGCATCAGGTCCAGCTCGCGCTCGCTGCGGATCAGCCACTGCTCGTAGTCATGCCATTCGCCCAGGGCGGATTGCGCATCCTTGAGCGGCGCGAGCAGGCGTTGCGGCACCGCCGATTCCTTCGGGTACGCCTCCAGGGAATAGCGCACGCGCTTGATCAGCAGGCGCAGGCGATGGCGGTCGTGCTCCGGGTCCTTGAGCGCCGCGCGCAGCTTCTGCCACTCCTTGGCCAAGCGCTTCTCGACCCTGGCGTGCAACCCCTTGAGCACATCGTGACGCTCGGCGGTACGCCACAACTGCGGCCAGCCGTCCAGGCGCATCATCAGCCGCTCCCACTGCGGGCTGGCGAGCAGCGTGGCGTAGCCGGACAGCAGTGCCGGCCGGCGCAGCGCGGCGGCGCGATCATAGCCCTGGGCTTCGAGCACCGGCAGCAGCACCTCCAGGTCGCGCAGCGGGCCACTGAGCCGGCCCATGTCGCCCAGGGCCTGCTCCAGTTCGTCGATGCCGGGCATGCCACGCACCGGATGCAGCAGGCTGCGCAGGCGCCGTACGGCGATGCGCAGGTCGTGCAGCGCTTCGGGATCGGACGCGGCCCGCAGGCGGGAGGAAGCGGAGAACAGCGCCACCTCCTGTTCGATCAGATGGCTCACCAGGTAATCGCTGAAGGCAGTCACGGCGTACTCCACTGGGCAGGGGAAATCTCAGGTTAGCCCTCGCCGGCACTCCGGCAAGCGGCCTGGGTCAGGGTTGCGCTCATTGGCGGCGATAGAGCTTCCACGGCAGTTCGCGGCGCAGCCGCGCGAGGTGCGCGCGCAGGGCACCGGGGTCCTGCCGCGCGCCACCGAAACGCTGCGCCTCGAAGGCTTCGCCGTAGACGCGGATCGCCTCGGCGTGGGCTGGCAGGGCCTGGCTCGCGCGGCGGGAAAACGCCCGCGGCCCCTCCCCCGCCGCGCGGCGCACGCCCAGCGGCGCCAGCAACTGCTCGAAGCGCTGGAAGCTGCGCAACTGCAGGTCGCGCTCGCGCCGCCAGGGCTTGAACAGCAGCAGCGCCAGCAGTCCCAGCAGCAGCCCGCCGCCGCCCACCAGCAGGGCACCGATCCAGCTGCGGTCGAGGTCGCCGAACCAGCGCCGCAGCACGCCATCCTGCTGCTCGCCCTGGTAGCCCAGCACCGAAACCTGCCAGGAATAGTTGAGGTTGTCCCAGGCGGCGCGCAGGTCGTTGATCAGCGAGATGTTGCGATAGCGCAGCGGCGAGAACGGGTCCTGTTCGAGGAAACTGCCCTCGCTGCTCATGGCCGCCTCCAGCCCTTGTTCGATGCGCTCCGGCGACACCGCGCCGGTGGGATCGACCCGCGTCCAGCCGCTGCCGTCCTGCCAGTACTCGACCCAGGCGTGGGCGTCGAACTGACGCACGCTCAGGTAGTTGCCAGATGGACTCAGCTCGCCGCCCTGGTAGCCGGTGACGACCCGCGCCGGTATCCCCGCCGCGCGCAGCACGAAGGTCATGGCGCCGGCATAGTGCTCGCAGAAACCGGCACGGGTGTCGAAGAGGAAACCGTCGATCCGCTCCTGCCCCGCGTCCGGCGGCCGCAGGGTGTAGCTGAAGGGCTGCTCGCGGAAGTGCCGCAGCATCGCCTGCACCAGGTCGGCGGGTTGCCGATAGCGTTCGTGCAACTCCTGCGCCCAGGCGCGGGCCCTGGGGTTGCCGGCCTTGGGCAGCGCCAGGTTGACCCGTTGGGCACGGGCGCCATCAGTGGGTTCGAGCTGGGCTTCGGGCCAGGAAGTGGCGTTGTAGATCAGTGCCTGGCGCACCGGCGTCCGCCGCTCCAGGTGGAAGTCGCTCATCAGCCGCGCATGGCCCTGGGTGGCCTGCGCCACGTCGAGGCCGAACAGCCAGGGGCGGCCGTTGGGCTCCATCAGCACCTGGTAGTTCAAGGCAGCGCCCTGCTCGCGCCATTGCGGCGCGACGTCGCCACGCTGGAACGCGGCGCTCCAGCGTACGCCGTCGAAGCGCTCCAGGGTCAGCGCCCGCCAGTACAGCTGCGAGTGGGGCGGCGGCTGACCGTCGAAACTCACGCGGAACGCCAGCTCCGGCGACTGGCTGAGCGAGACCATGTCCCCTGGTGCCATGCTGTCGCTCAGGCCGGTGACGGCCTGGTTGCCCGGCATCGGCAGCGACCACAGCGGCCCCATGCGCGGGAACAGCACGAACAGCAGGAGCATCAGCGGCAGCGCCTGCAGCAGCAGGCTGCCGGCCAGGCGCAGGGTGGTGAAGGGGCGCGCGGCGAAGCCGCTCTGCTGCAGGCCGATCGCCGCCGCCAGCAGCGCCAGCACCGGCAGCAGGCTGAAAGCGGCGGCGAGGATGTCGTCCTGGAACAGGTAGCTGGTGGTCACCGCGAAGAAGCCCAGCAGGATCAGCACCCAGGCGTCGCGACGCGTGCGCAGCTCCACCAGCTTGACCACGAAGGCGGCGATCAGCAGCACCACGCCGGCATCCAGGCCGATCAGCGAGCCGCGGGAGAACCACACGCCCAGGCCGGCCAGGACCACCAGCCCGAGCTTGGCGATGCCGCTGGGATAGGCGGCGCGCATGCGGAACACCTGCACGCGCCAGGCCGCGCAGCCCAGCCAGAGGGCGACGATCCAGACCGGAAGGTGCTCCAGGTGGGGAATGATCACCACGGCCTGGGCAACCAGCAGCCAGGTCAGCGCGACCCGCGGGATCGGCTGGGCAGCGACGGCGGTCGCGCCGCTCATGGGCGCACTCCGTGCAGCGCGAGGGCGCGCAGACAGGCCTCGCGGTGTCCGTCGCCCAGGCCCACCGGCACCTGTGCATCCGGCAGGTTCAGGCCGAAGGGTTGTTGCCGCAGCGACAGTTGCAGGACCCAGTGGCACAGGCGCGACAAGCGCCCTTCGGCATCGCCACCCAGGCTGTTGAAATCCAGCCAGAGGTTGCGTCCGGCCAGGGCGGAAAAGTCCTTCACCAGCAAACCCTGGCCACGGGAGTAGGCCTTCCAGTGCAGGCGCCGGCGCGAGTCGCCGCTCTGGTAGGGACGCAGTCCCTGGAAGTCATCCACGCCCCGGCCGACGGCGCGGGCGCCCTCCTCGTCGTCGTCCGCCACCCCGGCCTGCAGCGGCAGATCGCCAGGCAGCGGATGGGGATAGACCAGTGCGGCCTGGTCCAGGTCGACCCAGCTCCAGGCCACCAGCAGGCCGAGCGGGAAGCGGCTCTCCACCCGCAGCCGGCCAGGGCGCAGCCAGCCGCGGCGCTCGGCGGGCAGGCTGAGCAGCAGTTCCTCGGCCTGGTCGGCGGCGACATCGGCGAACTGCAGGCGCTCGGCGCTCCAGCCCAGGGCGATGGCCTGGCGCGGGCGGCCTTCACCTTCCAGGCGCACGCGGAAGGCGACCTGCTCGCCGACGAACACCGGCTGCGCACCCAGCGCCGTCAGGCGCAGGCCACCGAGATTGCGGTAGGTGTGCAGGATGGCAACGATGAACAGCGACAGCAGCAGGAAGGTCAGGCCGTAGGCCAGGCTGTTCTGGTAATTGATTGCGGTCAGCAGCATCAGCAGCAGCGCCACGCCGAAGGCCATGCCCTGCCGCGTGGGGATGATGAAGATGCGTCGCTGGTTGAGCTGCAGGCTGGACGCAGGCGGGATGCGCCGGGCGATCCAGCCCTGCCAGCGCGGCCGCACCCAGGCGGGCAGGGCCGCCATCAGAGCGCCGGGACCTCGCGCAGCAGCCACTGCACCAGCGCGCCGCCGCCATGGCCGGCGGGGTCGGCCTGGTCGCGCAGGCGGTGGCCGGCCACCGATGGCAGCACCACCTGCACGTCCTCGGGAATCACGTAGTCGCGCCCGGCCAGCAGCGCCCAGGCGCGCGCCGCCGCCAGCAGCGCCAGGCTGCCGCGCGGCGACAGGCCGAGGGCGAAGGCCGGCTGGCTGCGGGTGGCTTCCACCAGGCGCAGCACGTAGTCCACCAGCGCGTCGCTGGCGCGCACCTGCAGCGCCTCGGCCTGCAATGCCATCAGCTCATTGGGTTCGAGCATCGGTTCCAGGCGCGGCAGCAGGTCGCGGCGCGCCTCGCCCAGCAGCAGGGCCTTCTCCGCCGCACGGCCGGGATAGCCCAGGGACAGGCGCATGAGGAAGCGGTCGAGCTGCGACTCGGGCAGCGCGAAGGTGCCACCCTGGGTCACCGGGTTCTGCGTGGCGATGACGAAGAACGGCTCGGGCAGCGGGCGGGTCGCGCCCTCGATGGTCACCTGGCCCTCTTCCATGGCTTCCAGCAAAGCGCTCTGGCTCTTGGGCGTGGCGCGGTTGATCTCGTCGGCGAGCACCAGCTCGGAGAAGATCGGCCCCGGATGGAAGACGAACTGCCCGGTGTCCTTGTCGAACACCGAGGTACCCAGCACGTCGCCGGGCAACAGGTCGGAGGTGAACTGGATGCGCTGGAAGCTCAGGCCGAGCACCCGCGCCAGGGCGTGGCTGAGGGTGGTCTTGCCCATGCCGGGCAGGTCCTCGATGAGCAGGTGGCCACGGGCGAGCAGGCAGGTCAGGGCGAGTCGCACCTGGATGTCCTTGCCGAGTAGGACTTCATCTACTGCCTTCAGACAATTTTCCAGCTTGGCGCGCATCCTGACCTCTCAATCTAGGAAAACTCCGATCCTACTGGTGTCACGCCGACCATCAAAGGCTTCGACACATTTAGTCCGCAATCTGTGATGCAGAGCGGTTATCCAGAGCGCCTCAACGCCCCAGCAGGCGTTCCGCCAACCAACTCGCCGCCGGCCCCAGCCGCCGCTGCCGCGACCAGATCACGTCGACCGCCACCCGCCGCGGCCAGCCGGCGACCTTGAGCTCCTGCATGCGCCCGCTGGCGAAGCGTCCCACCATCCAGCTGGGCAGTTCGATCCAGCCGAACCCCAGCACCGCCATGTCCAGCAACAGCAGGTAGTTCGGTGCGCTCCAGCAGCGCCCGCCGAGCATCGGCGCCGCATCGTCCAGGTAGGTGTTCAGGCGCAGCGCCCGGTAGGCGAGCAGGTCCTCGCGCTCCACGCTCGCGCGGCCCGCGAGTGTATGGTCGCGGCTGACGAACAGGCCGAACTCGGCCTGTTCGCTCAGCGTCGCCGAGCTCACGTCCGGCGGGTAATCCTTCTGCGCTGCCAGCAGCCCCAGGCTGGCGCGGCCCTGGACCACCAGGTCGAGCACATCGCTGTCCTCGGCGATCAGCCATTCGAACTCCAGGTCCGGATAACGGGCATCGATTTCCGCCAGCCGCGCCTCGAATTCGGCGGACTGGTAGGTGTCGGACATCGCCAGGGTCACCCGCGACTCCAATCCGCCGACGAGCTGATGGGCGAGCTGGCCGAGACGGTCGTTGGCCATCAGCACCTCTTCCACCCGCCCGAGCAGCGCATGGCCGGCTTCGGTCAGTTGCGGCTGGCGCGCGCTGCGGTCGAACAGGGTCAGGCCGAGGTCGATCTCCAGGCGGGCGATGGCCTCGCTGACGGTGGACTGGCTCTTGCCCAGCTTGCGTGCAGCGGCGCTGAAGGAGCCCAGGCAGGCGGCCTCGGCGAAAGCCTGCAGGGATTCGGGGGAGTATTGCATGGTGGCACCCTCTTCCATCGGTTAAGCCGATGGTATCCAACTTAGATCCAGCCGGTCGACCGATGATAATGGCGCCGGACCGACGGAGTCGGCCTTCTCGTGATTGAGAGTTTCATGCCTGGAGATACCCCATGACTCCCACCAAAACCCTGAAAGAGCGGATGTTCCACGCCGGCCTTTTCGAACTGCTGGCGGTGGTCATCTGCGCACCGACCCTGGCCTGGCTGATGGACAAGCCGCTGGGCCACATGGGCGCCATGACCCTGATGTTCTCGGCCATCGCCACCGTGTGGAACATGCTGTTCAACGCCGCCTTCGACCGCGCGCAGAACCGCATGGGCTTTTCCCGGACCCTTTCGGTGCGTGTACTGCACGCCTCGCTGTTCGAGCTGGGCCTGATCATCCTGCTGGTGCCGCTGGCCGCCTGGTGGCTGTCGGTGAGCCTGCTGGAGGCGTTCATCCTCGACATCGGCCTGGTGCTGTTCTTCCTGCCCTACGCGCTGGTGTTCAACTGGGTCTACGACGTGCTGCGCGAGCGCTGGGTGGGTCGGGAACCAGTAGCGCAAGCAAACTGACTTCGCGTCAGGGCACCGATGCTCAATGTAGGGCGCATAACGCCTCCGGCGTTATCCGCCATCGCGGCGGATAACCCGTTCCGGGTTATGCGCCCTACAGCAGATTCGGCATTTAATGAAGCACTGGGCCTACGGCAATGCAGCAAACCAGAAACGAAAAAGCCCGCAACGATGCGGGCTTTTTCGTTTCTGGCAGCTTCTCAATGCAGAGAAAGGGCTCAAGCCAGGCTGGCGGCGATCTCGGCCAGGGCCTTGGCCGGGTCGGCGGCCTGGCTGATCGGGCGGCCGATCACCAGGTAGTCGGAGCCGTTGTCCAGCGCCTGGCGCGGGGTGAGGATGCGCCGCTGGTCGTCCTGGGCGCTGCCGGCTGGGCGGATGCCGGGGGTGACCAGTTGCAGCGCCGGGTGCGCGGCTTTCAGCGCCGGCGCTTCCTGGGCGGAGCACACCAGGCCGTCCATGCCGGCCTTCTGCGCCAACGCCGCCAGGCGCAGTACCTGCTCCTGCGGCTCGACGTCCAGGCCGATGCCGGCCAGGTCCTCGCGCTCCATGCTGGTCAGCACGGTCACGCCGATCAGCAGCGGCGATGGGCCGTTGAAGGCGTCCAGGGTCTCGCGGCAGGCGCTCATCATGCGCAGGCCGCCGGAGCAGTGCACGTTGACCATCCACACGCCCATCTCGGCGGCGGCGCGCACGGCCATCGCGGTGGTGTTGGGGATGTCGTGGAATTTCAGGTCGAGGAAGACTTCGAAGCCGCGGCCATTGAGGGTCTCGACGATACCGGCGGCGCAGCTGGTGAACAACTCCTTGCCCACCTTCACCCGGCACAGTTTCGGATCGAGCTGGTCAGCCAGCGCCAGCGCGGCTTCGCGGGTGGGGAAATCCAGGGCGACGATGATCGGGGTCTGGCAGGCGGACATGGGCTCTCTCGCGGCGTTCGAAAAAATCGGCGCGCATTGTCGCAGAAACGCGCCGACTTCCGTAGCCCGCCCGGCAGGAATGCTGCGTCGGCGGCGGCGCTCAGGCACTGAGCCGTTCGCGCAGGCGGCCGAGCATGCCCAGCAGGCTGCCGACCTTCTCCCGCTCGCGGTCCTCGCGCGGCACCTCGGCGCTGCGTGCGACCTTCTGCTCGGGCTGCGCGCGCCACAGCAGCGCCTGTTCGGCGGCGGCCTTCAGGCCCTTCTCGAACAGCCCGCGACGGATCGGCTTGGGCAGGTAGCGGAAGATCTGCGCCTGGTTGATCAGCGCCAGCAGGTCCTGGGTGTCGCGGAACGGCGTGACGACGATGCTCAGCAGGCGCGGATGGGCCTGGGCCAGGGACTTGAGCAGCGGCGCGGTGTCCTCGCCGGCAAGCTTCAGGTCGCTGACCAGGATGTCGATGGGCTCGCTGTTGAGCCGCACGATGGCCTCGGCCAGGTTGCGCGCACGGTGCAACTGGTGGGTGCCGGCGCTGCAGAACTCGCCGACGCTGGCCAATGTCTCGGCGTCCTCGTCCAGCAGCAGCACGTTGAGCGGCGCGACGACGCGACTGATGGCCTTGGTGTCGATCGGCTCGACCGGCAGCTGGCGCAGGGCGATCTCCGCTGCCTGGCGCAGGGTGAAGGCCATTTCCTGCGGGTCCCAGGGCTTGGTCAGGTAGCGGAAGATGCCGCCGCTGTTGAGCGCTTCCACTGCCGCGTCAAGGTCGGAGTAACCGGTGAGGAGGATACGCAGGGTATCCGGGGCGATCTCCTGGGCCTGGGCGAGCAGCTCGGCGCCAGTCATCTGCGGCATGCGCTGGTCGCTGACGAGGATGTCGATACGCTCATCGCGCAGGCGCTGCAGGGCCTGGTGCGGATCGGTCTCCACCAGCACTTCGTAGTGCCGGCGGAACTGCATCGCGAGGCTGCGCAGGATGCGCTCCTCGTCGTCGACGAAGAGGATGCGGACAGGCTGCTGGCTCATGTTCAGGCGCTCCGTTTCAGTTCGCTGGCCTGCGCGAGCGGCAGGCTGATGAGGAATCGTGTGCCGCGTCCGGGCTCCGAGGCCACGCGGATGCGGCCGCCGTGGTCCTGGACGATCTTGTAGCTGATCGACAGGCCCAGGCCCGTGCCCTGCCCCACCGGCTTGGTGGTGAAGAAGGGGTCGAAGATGCGCGCGCGCACCTCCTCGGTCATGCCCTTGCCGTTGTCCTGCACCGAGAGGTGCACGTGGCTTTCGTCGGCCCAGGATTTCACCTGGATCAGGCCGAACCGCTCCATCGCCTGGGCGGCGTTGGTCAGCAGGTTGAGCAGCACCTGGTTGATCTGGCTGGCGGCACAGGCGACCTTGGGCAGCGCGCCCAGCTGGGTGGCCACCTCGGCCTTTTCCTTGATGCTGTTGCGAGCGATCAGCAGGGCGCTACGAACGCAGTCGTTGAGGTCGACCTCCTCGCTGCGGGCGCGGTCCAGGCGGGCGAAGTCCTTCAGACCACCGACCAGTTCGCCGATCTGCGCGAGGCCGAAATCGGTGTCGCCAAACAGCTGGTCAAGGTCACCCACCAGCTGTTCCAGCGCGGCGTCATCGCGGGCCTGCTCGAAGGCGGCGCGGGCACGGGCCAGGTGTTCGGGGTCGCAAGCCGCATCGTCCAGGCACTCGGTGAGCAGCGCCTGCGCTTCGGTCAGGGCGAGCAGCGGCACCAGCAGTTCGCGCAGCAGCGCGACGTTGTTCTTCACGTAGCCCAGCGGGGTGTTCAGCTCGTGGGCGACGCCGGCGACCATCTGGCCCAGCGAGGCCATCTTCTCCGACTGCACCAGCTGCGCCTGGGATTCACGCAGGTCCTGCAGGGTCTGGTTGAGCACGCGGTTGCGCTGGGCGACCCGCTGTTCCATGGCCTTGAGCAGGTCGAGCACGGTGCCCAGGCCGAGGTAGCAGCCCTGCTCATCCACCAGCACGAAGTCTTCGGTGATCGGGTAGCTGAGTTGCGCAGTGACCTGCTGCGAGGCTTCCTCCAGGCTGAGGTCGACGCGCACCTTCAGCGGCTGCGCGTTCATCACGTCGCTGGCCGGGCGGCGGCCCCAGAGGTCGCGGCCGAAACGCTGCATGAAGATGTCCTGCAGGCCGTTGCGGCTGACCAGCCCCAGGGGCATGCCAGCGCTATCCACCACCGGCAGCGAGAGAAAGGAACGGTGCTCGGCGTCGAGGAAGCGTTCAGCCACATCGCTGATGCTCAATGCCGGGGCCAAGGGCGCTACCTGGCGCAACAGCTCGTGCAGGGCGCGGGTGGTCATGGCGAATCTCCGGTCGCTGGGATGGGCGCCAGTAGAGCAGCGGCAGATTGCCATCCTGTGACAGCCGTCGCGCCGCCGGGAAGCTTCACGGCGCGGTCATCGGCCTGCAACATCTGCCAGGCCGGCCACCGGCACGCGCCTCCCGTGCAGGCCTGGGCCGCGTCTGCAACGGGGCGATCCAGCGGCAGTGCGGAAAAACAGTCGGTAATCCAAGCGAACCGCAACGTGCCTGACAAGGTCCCAATCACAGCGTATCGTGATATTCAACTGCCACTGTCGGAGACGGGACCATGCCCTGGTATGCCTGGTTGATCATTGCCCTTGCCCTGGGCTCCATCGTCGGCGCGCTGATGATGCTGCGCGACACCGCGAAGAAGCTCCCGCTCACCGAGGAACAGCTCAAGCGCATCCACGAGCGCAATGCCGAAATGGATGCCAAGGAAGCCGAAGAAAAACGCTGAGTGGGTCTAACTGACTGACTCTTCAGTTAAAAACTGGCCGCAGCGATGGCCAGCGGCAGGCCAAATTGCCTAGACTGCGCCTCCTTGTCGGAGGAAAGAATGTTCAGGAAACTCCTGCCGCTGCTGCCAATCGTGCTGCTGCTCTGCGGATTCGCGCTGGGTTTCGTCCAGCCGGTGGGCTTGCTGATCGGCGCGATCTACGTCGCCTGGACCCTCTTCGGCGAGCATCGCCTGCCACGCCTGCTCTGGTGGCTGGTGTGCCTGGTGCTCAGCATCGCCCTGGCCGCGCACCTGCTGCCGGGCACCACCTCGTGGACGCTCTGGCCGGTACGCCAGCTCAGCCCCGACGCCCCGGTCTATGCCCTGCACCTGTCCTGGGACAAGGCCCTGGTCGGCGCCACCCTGCTCGCCTGGTGGCTGCGCCGCAAGCCGGTACCGGAAGAAAAGCGCTCGCCGGATTTCGCCGCCATCGTCATCGTCACCACCCTCTTCGCCGTGCCGCTGGTGGCCGTGGCCGGCGGCCTGGTGGTGTGGAACCCGAAATGGCCGCCCGGCTTCTGGCTGTGGATGCTGGTCAACGTCTGCGTGATTTCGCTGACCGAAGAAGCCTTCTTCCGCGGCCTGCTGCAGAGCGAACTGGTGCGACGCCTCGGCGCCATCGCCGGGGTGACGGCCGCCAGCCTGCTGTTCGGCCTGGTGCACTGGCCGATCAACCCGCTGTTCGCCGTGGTCGCCGGCATCGCCGGCCTGGGCTACGGCCTGGCCTTTCACTTCAGCGGGCGGCTGTCGGTGGCGGTGCTGCTGCATGCGGCGGTGAATTGCCTGCATCTGCTGCTGTTCAGCTATCCGTTGCGGATTATCTGAGAAGAGCAGCTGCAAGCTGCAAGCTGCAAGCTGCAAGCTGCAAGCTGCAAGCTGCAAGCGAACAGGATGTGTCGATATCGCTCTTACTTGTAACTTGAGGCTTGCCGCTTATCGCTGCTCTCGAATCACCAGCAACAACGCCTGCTCCGCCAGCTCGTCCAGCGTCAGGCTGCCCTCGGGGCGGAACCAGGTGATGGACCAGGACAGCGCCCCGGTGAGGAAACGCCGCAGGATGAACGGGTCGCCCTGGCTGAAGCCGGCCACGCGGGCTTCTTCGAGCACCTCCAGCCACATCTGCTCGTAGATGTCGCGCAGGCTGAGGATATAGGCCTGGCCTTCCTCCGATAGCGAGCGCCACTCATAGACCAGCACCGCCATCGCCTCGCCGGTGCCGCCGGTGATCGACTGCAGCTCACAGCGAATCAGCGCCAGCAGGCGTTCGCGCAGGGTCGTCGCATCGGCCAGGGCGGCGCGCATCAGGGCGGTGTTGTAGAGGATGGTTTCCTCCATCACCGAGCGGAGGATTTCATCCTTGCTCTTGAAGTGATGGAAGATGCTGCCGGACTGGATCCCCACCGCGCCGGCCAGGTCGCGCACCGTGGTGCGTTCGTAGCCCTTGGCGCGGAACAGGTGCGCAGCCGTGTGCAGCAACTTGCCGCGAGCGCTCTCCGGGTCGGTGATCTGCCCGGTCCCGACCAGCTCCAGCATTACTTCGCGGGCTTTGCGGTCATCCACGCTGTTCTCTCCCCATCATCGGCCGATCTGCTCAGGGCGATTCATCGAAACGCCCCGCAAGTGCTTGTGTTGTCTGACGAAATGTAAGCCCGCGAAGGCCAACCAAGCAAGCGCTTGGCCATCCAATGGTTGGGGTTGTCGCTCTTTCGGGGCTTTTCAACCAAGCGCTTGCTTGGTAATGTCGATCCATCACTCAGCGTCACGGGCAGAACAATGACTAGAACCGTACGTATCGGCTGCGCCTCCGCCTTCTGGGGCGACACCTCCACCGCCGCCGCGCAACTGGTGCGCGGCGCGGAAATGGATTACCTGGTGTTCGACTACCTGGCCGAGATCACCATGTCGATCATGGCCGGCGCGCGGCTGAAGAATCCCGAGGCAGGCTACGCCACCGATTTCGTCGAGGTGATGACACCGCTGCTGGGCGACATCGCCGCCAAAGAAGTGCGCGTGATCAGCAACGCCGGCGGGGTGAATCCCACGGGCTGCGCCAACGCCCTGGCCGCCGCCTGCGAGAAGGCCGGCGTGGCGCTGAAGATCGCCGTGGTGCACGGCGACAACCTGCAGCCGCGCCTGGGCGAACTGGCCAAGGCCGGTATCCGTGAGATGTTCAGCGAAGCGCCGCTGCCGCCGATGTGCGTCTCGGTCAACGCCTACCTCGGCGCTCCCGGAATAGTCGAAGCGCTGCAGGCCGGCGCCGATATCGTCATCACCGGTCGCGTGGTGGACAGCGCGGTGGTCAGCGCCGCCCTGGTGCATGAATTCGGCTGGGCCTGGAACGACTACGACAAGCTGGCCCAGGCCGCCCTGGCCGGGCACATCATCGAATGCGGCGCACAGTGCACCGGCGGCAACTTCACCGACTGGGAAAGCGTGCCGGACTACGAGCACATCGGTTTCCCCATCGTCGAAGTGCAGTCTGACGGCGCCTTCGTGGTGACCAAGCCGCAAGGCACCGGCGGGCTGGTTTCGCCGCTGTCGGTGGGCGAACAGATGCTCTACGAGATCGGCGACCCGCGCGCCTACCTGCTGCCCGATGTGGTCTGCGACTTCACCCAGGTCAAGCTCGCCCAGGTCGGCGACAACCGCGTGGCCGTCAGCGGCGCGCGAGGCCTGCCGCCGACCGGGCAATACAAGGTCAGCGCCACCTACCCGGACGGTTTCCGCTGCACCGCCAGTTGCCTGATCGCCGGCATCGATGCGGTGAAGAAGGCCGAGCGGGTCAGCCAGGCGATCATCGCCAAGACCGAGGAAATCCTCATGGAACGCGGCTGGGGCCCGTACCGTGAGGTGAGCGTCGAACTGCTCGGCAGCGAGGCCACCTACGGCCCGCACGGCCGCCGCGGCGACAACCGCGAGATCGTGGTGAAACTTGCCGTGCGCCACAGCCGCAAGGAGGCCCTGGTGCTGTTCTCCCGCGAGATCGCCCAGGCCGCCACCGGCATGGCGCCAGGCCTGACCGGCATCGTCGGCGGCCGTCCCACCGTGTACCCGGTGATCCGCCTGTTCTCCTTCCTGATCGACAAGGACGCCTGCGAGCTGGCCGTGGAAATCGACGGTGAGCGCCACAGCGCCACTCTGCCCGTCCTCGACGCCTTCGACCCCGCCGCACTGGCCGACGACATCCCGGTGCCGGCCGCCAGCGGCCCGGCCCAGGCCAGCGTGCCGCTGGTGAAACTGGCCGTGGCGCGCTCCGGCGACAAGGGCAACCACAGCAATATCGGCGTCATGGCACGCAAGCCGGAATACCTGCCGTGGATCGCCGAGGCGCTGAGCGAAGGCGCAGTCGCCGAGTGGATGCAGCACGTGCTCGACCCGCAGTTGGGCCGCGTCAGCCGCTGGCACCTGCCGGGCAGCCACAGTTTGAACTTCCTGCTGGAAAACGCCCTGGGCGGCGGCGGCGTCGCCAGCCTGCGCATCGACCCGCAGGGCAAGGCCTTCGCCCAGCAATTGCTGGAATTCCCGGTGGCGGTGCCGCAGCACATCGCCGATGAAGTGATGTAAGAGCAACCCCTCACCCTAACCCTTTCCCAAAGGGAGAGGGGACTGTCCGGTGCAGGATGACGCCGTGTCATCAGCCGGCACAATCGGCTCCCTCTCCCTCCGGGAGAGGGCTGGGGTGAGGGCAAACACGGGCGCAGGACTTCCAAGAAACGCACGACGAACGATTGAGCAGGACGACAACAACAATGAGCTACGACTCGATCTTCAAACCCGGCCTGTTCAACGGCCAGACCATCCTCGTCACTGGCGGCGGCAGCGGTATCGGCCGTTGCACCGCCCACGAACTGACAGCCCTCGGCGCCCACGTGGTGCTGGTCGGGCGCAAGGCCGAGAAGCTGGAGAAGACCGCCGGCGAAATCATCGAGGACGGCGGCAGCGCCAGCTGGCACAGCTGCGACATCCGTGACGAGGAAGCGGTGAAGGCGCTGGTGGCGCAGGTCATCGCCGAGCGCGGGCCGATCCATCACCTGGTCAACAACGCCGGCGGCCAGTACCCCGCGCCGCTGGCCTCGATCAACCTGAAGGGCTTCGAGGCCGTTGTGCGCACCAACCTGGTCGGCGGCTTCCTGATGGCCCGCGAAGTGTTCAACCAGAGCCTCAACAAGACCGGCGGCAGCATCGTCAACATGCTTGCCGACATGTGGGGCGGCATGCCCGGCATGGGCCACTCCGGCGCCGCCCGCGCCGGCATGGAGAACTTCACCAAGACCGCCGCCATCGAGTGGGGCCACGCCGGGGTGCGGGTCAACGCCGTGGCGCCGGGCTGGGTCGCCTCCAGCGGCATGGACACCTACGAAGGCGCGTTCAAGGCAGTGATCCCGACCCTGCGCGAGCACGTGCCGCTCAAGCGCATCGGCACCGAGTCGGAAGTCGCCGCCGCCATCGTCTTCCTGCTCTCCCCCGGCGCGGCCTTCATCAGCGGCAACACCATCCGCATCGACGGCGCCGCCAGCCAGGGCAGCCGCGCCTTCCCGCTGTCCAAGGTGAAGCCGGGGCAAAGCCGTTCCTATAACGGCTTCCACCGCGCCTACCTGCCCGATGTACTGAAGGATCAGGAGTAAGCGATGCCCGTCATCCCATCCGAACTCGATCCCCAGGGCGAAGACTTCGCCCGCAACCGCGAGGCCATGCTGGCTGCCGTGGCGAGCTTCCGCGAGGTCGAACAGAAGGTGCTCGACAAGGCCGCCGAGGCCAAGCCGAAGTTCGACAAGCGCGGCCAGTTGCTGCCGCGTGAACGCCTGAACCTGCTGCTGGACCCCGGCGCGCCGTTCCTCGAAATATCCTCGCTGGCCGGCTACAAGCTGCATGACGACAAGGACGGCACCCAGGCCGGCGGCGGCATCATTTCCGGCATCGGCTACATCGCCGGGGTGCGCTGCCTGGTGAGCGCCAGCAACAGCGCGATCAAGGGCGGCACCATCTCCCCCACCGGGCTGAAGAAGACCCTGCGCCTGCAGCAGATCGCCTTCGAGAACAAGCTGCCGGTGGTGGCGCTGACCGAGAGCGGCGGCGCCAACCTGAACTACGCCGCGGACATCTTCGTCGAGGGTGCGCGCGGCTTCGCCAACCAGGCGCGCATGTCGGCGGCGGGCATTCCGCAGGTCACCGTGGTGCATGGCTCGTCCACTGCCGGCGGCGCCTACCAGCCGGGGCTGTCGGACTACGTGGTGGTGGTGCGCGGCAAGGCCAAGATGTTCCTCGCCGGCCCGCCGCTGCTCAAGGCCGCCACCGGCGAGATCGCCACCGATGAGGAGCTGGGCGGCGCCGAGCTGCACGCCCAGGTTGCCGGCACCGCCGAGTACCTGGCGGAGAACGACGCCGACGGCGTGCGCCTGGCTCGCGAAATCCTCGCCGCGCTGCCGTGGAATGCGCAGCTGCCGGCACGCCCGAAGCAGACGTGGGACGCCCCGCTGTACCCGGCCGAGGAGCTGCTCGGCGTGGTTCCGGCGGACGCCAAGAAACCCTATGACGTGCGCGAGATCGTCGCGCGCATCGCCGACGGCTCGCGCTTCCTCGACTTCAAGAACGAGTTCGACAGCCAGACCGTCTGCGGCCACCTGCACATCGAGGGCCACGCCTGCGGCCTGATCGGCAACAACGGCCCGATCACCCCGCAGGGCGCGGCCAAGGCGGCGCAGTTCATCCAGCTGTGCGAGCAGAGCAACACGCCGATCCTGTTCCTGCACAACACCACCGGCTTCATGGTCGGCACCGAGTCCGAGCGCCTGGGCGTGATCAAGCACGGCTCGAAGATGATCCAGGCGGTGGCCAATGCCACGGTGCCCAAGCTGACTCTCGTCGTGGGTGGCTCATATGGTGCCGGCAACTACGCCATGTGCGGCCGCGGACTGGACCCGCGCTTCATCTTCGCCTGGCCCAACAGCCGCACCGCGGTGATGGGCGGCGCCCAGGCCGGCAAGGTGCTGCGCATCGTCACCGAGGAGAAGCACGCCAAGGAGGGCAAGGAGCCCGACCCGAAGATGCTCGACATGCTCGAACAGATGACCGCGCAGAAGCTCGACGCCCAGTCCACCGCGCTCTACGGCACGGCGAGCCTGTGGGACGACGGGCTGATCGACCCGCGCGACACCCGTCAGCTGCTCGGCTACCTGCTGGACATCTGTGCGGAGGCGGCCGTGCGGCCGCTGAAGAACAACCGTTTCGGCGTTGCACGATTTTGACCGTAGGGCGCATGACGCCTCAGGCGTCATCCGCCAGATCGGCGGATAAAGCGTTCCGCTTTATTCGCCCTACCTGAATTGAAAGATCCCACGGAGAACAAGAAATGATCTTCACCCAGGAACACGAAGAACTCCGCCGCACCGTGCGCAACTTCGTCGAGCGCGAGATCAATCCCCACGTCGACGAGTGGGAAAAGGCCGGGCGCTTCCCGATCCATGAAGTCTTCAAGAAGGCCGGCGACCTCGGCCTGCTGGGCATCTCCAAGCCGGAGAAGTTCGGCGGCATGGGCCTGGACTACAGCTACTCGGTGGTGGCTGCCGAGGAGTTCGGCACCATCCTTTGCGGCGGCGTGCCGATGTCCCTGGGCGTGCAGACCGACATGTGCACCCCGGCCCTGGCGCGCTTCGGCTCCGATGAGCTGCGCGAGGAGTTCCTGCGCCCGGCGATCGCCGGCGAGATGGTCGGCTGCATCGGCGTCTCCGAAGTCGGCGCCGGTTCCGACGTGGCAGGCCTGAAGACCACCGCGCGCAAGGATGGCGACGACTACGTCATCAACGGCAGCAAGATGTGGATCACCAACTCGCCATCCGCCGACTTCATCTGCCTGCTGGCCAACACCTCCGACGACAAGCCCCACGTCAACAAGTCGCTGATCATGGTGCCGATGAAGACCAAGGGCATCAGCGTCAGCCCGCACCTGGACAAGCTCGGCATGCGCAGTTCGGAGACCGCCCAGGTGTTCTTCGACGACGTGCGCGTGCCGCAGCGCAACCGCATCGGCGCCGAGGGCGCGGGCTTCATGATGCAGATGCTGCAGTTCCAGGAAGAGCGCCTGTTCGGCGCCGCCAGCGGGATCAAGGGCCTGGAGTACTGCGTCAACGCCACCATCGACTACTGCAAGGAGCGCAAGACCTTCGGCCAGGCGCTGATCGACAACCAGGTCATCCACTTCCGCATGGCCGAGCTGATGACCGAGATCGAGTGCCTGCGCGCCCTCACCTACCAGGCCACCGAGCAGTACATCCGCGGCAAGGACGTCACCCGCCTGGCGTCCATGGCCAAGCTCAAGGTCGGCCGCCTGGCACGCGAGGTCACCGACGCCTGCCTGCAGTACTGGGGCGGCCAGGGCTTCATGTGGGAAAACCCGATCTCCCGCGCCTACCGCGACACCCGCCTGGTCTCCATCGGCGGCGGCGCGGACGAAATCATGCTGGGCATCATCTGCAAACTGATGGGCACCCTGCCGGGCAAGAAGAAGGGGTGAAGCGGCTGCAGGCGACAGGCTTCAGGCGGCAGGAAGAGTGCCGCTTTTGCCTGCCGCCTGAAGCCTGCCGCCTGAAGCATCTTTTATGAGGACCCCGGCATGAGCGAACTGCCGAACTGCGAAACCCTGCTGCTGGAGCGTGACGGCGGCGTGCTGCACGTCACCCTCAACCGCCCGGACAGCCGCAACGCCATGAGCCTGGCGATGGTCGGCGAACTGCGCGCGATGCTTGCCGCCGTGCGCGACGACCGCGCCGTGCGCGCCATCGTCCTGCGTGGCGCCGGCGGGCACTTCTGTGCCGGCGGCGATATCAAGGACATGGCCGGCGCCCGCGCCGCCGGGCCCGATGCCTATGCCGCACTGAACCGCGCCTTCGGTGGCCTGCTGGAGGAAGCCCAGGCGCAGCCGCAGGTGCTGGTCGCCGTGCTGGAAGGCGCGGTGCTCGGCGGCGGCTTCGGCCTTGCCTGCGTCTCGGACATTGCCCTGGCGGCGGCGGACGCACAGTTCGGCCTGCCGGAAACCAGCCTCGGCATCCTGCCGGCGCAGATCGCGCCCTTTGTGGTCAAGCGCATCGGCCTGACCCAGGCGCGCCGGCTGGCCCTCACCGCCGCCCGTTTCGATGGCCGCGAGGCACTGCGCCTGGGCCTGGTGCACGCCTGCGCGGACAACGCTGAATACCTCGGCGCGCAACTGGCCGAGAGCCTCGACCAAGTCCGCCGCTGCGCCCCCGGCGCCAACGCCGCCACCAAGGCACTGCTGCTGGCCAACGAGACCGAGTCCCTCGGCTCGCTGCTGGACGCCGCCGCGCGCCAGTTCGCCGAAGCGGTGACCGGCGCGGAAGGCGCCGAAGGCACCATGGCCTTCGTGCAGAAACGCAAACCGAACTGGGCGCAGTGACCCAACGCGCGCACCGAACAATCCCCTCTCCCTTCAGGGAGAGGTCTGGGGAGAGGGAAACAGCCACCATGCCCAGTTTCGACAAGATCCTGATTGCCAACCGTGGCGAGATCGCCTGCCGGGTGATCCGCACCGCCCACGACCTGGGCTACCGCACCGTGGCCGTGTACAGCGAGGCCGACGCCAACGCCCGCCATGTGCAGCTGGCCGACGAAGCCGTGTGCATAGGCCCGGCGCCCGTGGGCCAGTCCTACCTGAAACCCGAAGCCATCCTGGACGCCGCCAGGCGCACCGGCGCCGGCGCGGTCCACCCCGGCTACGGCTTCCTCTCGGAGAATGCCGACTTCGCCCGCGCCTGCGAGGCCGCCGGCATCGTCTTCATCGGCCCCGGCGTGGAAGCCATCCACCTGATGGGCAGCAAGCGCCTGTCGAAGATCGCCATGCTCGAAGCTGGTGTGCCCTGCATTCCCGGCTACGAAGGCGCGGAGCAGGACGACGCCACGCTGACCCGCGAAGCCCAGCGCATCGGCTACCCGCTGATGATCAAGGCCAGCGCCGGTGGCGGCGGGCGCGGCATGCGCCTGGTGACCCGCAGCGAAGACCTCGCCGAACAGCTGCGCACCGCCCGCTCGGAGGCACAGAACGCCTTCGGCAGCGGCGAGCTGATCCTGGAGAAAGCCGTGGTGCAGCCGCGCCATGTGGAAATCCAGGTGTTCGGCGACAGCCATGGCCAGATCGTCTACCTCGGCGAGCGCGACTGCTCGGTACAGCGCCGCCACCAGAAGGTCATCGAGGAAGCGCCCTGCCCGGTGCTGACCGAGGAACTGCGCGCCGCCATGGGCAGCGCCGCGGTGAAGGCCGCCGCCTCGGTGAACTACCTGGGCGCGGGCACCGTGGAGTTCCTGCTGGACGCCAGCGGCGCCTTCTACTTCCTGGAAATGAACACCCGCCTGCAGGTGGAGCACCCGGTCACCGAACTGGTCACCGGCCAGGACCTGGTGGCCTGGCAGATCCGCGTTGCCGAAGGCCATCCGCTACCGCTGACCCAGGAGCAGATCCAGCTCAAGGGCCACGCCATCGAAGTGCGCCTGTACGCCGAGGATGCCGGCCACGGCTTCCTCCCGCAGACCGGGCAAGTGCTGCGCTGGACGCCGCCGCAGCTGGACGGCATCCGCATCGACCACGGCCTGCGCGAAGGCCAGCCGGTGACGCCGTTCTACGACCCGATGCTGGCCAAGGTCATCGCCTACGGCGCCACCCGCGACGAGGCCCGGCGCAAGCTGGTGCGCGCCGTGGAGGGCTGCGTGCTGCTGGGCGTGACCGGCAACCAGCGCTTCCTCGCCAACCTGCTCAAACACCCGGAATTCGCCGCCGGCAAGGCCACCACCGCGTTCATCGGCGAGCAGTTCGCCGCTGACCCGAGCCTGGCCCCGCGCCAGCCGCAGCCGCTGGAACTGGCCTGCGCCGCCGCCCTGCTCTACCAGGCCTCGGCCAGCGACCGCGCACACCAGCCCGGCCTGTCCGGCTGGCGCAGTGCCGGCAGCGCGCCTTGGCGATTCGCGCTCAAGCATGGCGAGGAGAAATTCGTCATCGAACTGCAGGTGCGCGAGCACGGCACCCAGCCGTCGCTGCTGGCGCGCATCGGTGACGCGCAGATCGAACTGCGCCTGCTCGGTGAAGAGAACGGCGAGGCCATCCTCGAAGCCGACGGCATCCGCCGCCGCCTGCCGTTCCATCGCGATGGCGCGCGCCTCTGGCTGTATGGCGCCGACGGCAACCTGGAGCTGCAGGACGTCACTCACGAACCGGCTGGCGCCGCCGCTGGCGCAGGCTCCGGCACGGTGAAGGCGCCGATGGATGGCGCCATCGTCGACGTGCTGGTGGCCGAGGGCACGCGGGTCAGCAAGGGTCAACTGCTGCTGGTGCTGGAAGCGATGAAGATGGAACACCCGCTCAAGGCCGGCGTCGACGGCATCATCCGCCGTGTGCAGGTGAGCAAGGGTGAGCAGGTGAAATCCCGGCAGTTGCTGGTGGAGGTCGAGGCGCTGGAGACCGCCTGAACCTCTCATCCCCTCACCCCAGCCCTCTCCCCCAGGAGAGGGGGCCGTTCGGCGTTGACGGGTAGCACGGCATTCATCCTTGCCGCAGACAGTCCCCTCTCCCCCTGGGAGAGGGTTAGGGTGAGGGCAGATCCGAGCCAAGAAGACATCAGGAAGCACATATCGTAGGAGCGGATTCATCCGCGATGCCATCCGCCAAAGACAACAAGAACACGGAGCCCAAGCATGTCCCTCAACGGCAAAACCCTCTTCATCACCGGCGCCAGCCGTGGCATCGGCCGCGAGATCGCCCTGCGCGCCGCGCGCGATGGCGCCAACATCGTCATCGCCGCCAAGAGCGCCGAACCCCATCCGAAACTCGAAGGCACCATCTTCAGCGTCGCCGCGGAAGTCGAGACCGCCGGCGGCAAGGCGCTGGCCCTGCAGCTGGACGTGCGCGACGAGAACGCCGTGCGCGAGGCCATGGCCAAGGCTGCCGAGCACTTCGGCGGCATCGACGCGGTGGTGAACAACGCCGGCGCCATCAAGCTGGTCGGTGTGGAGCGCCTGGAGCCCAAGCGCTTCGACCTGATGTACCAGATCAACACCCGCGCCGTGATGGTCTGCAGCCAGGCCGCGCTGCCCTACCTCAAGGAAAGCAAAGGCCACATCCTCAGCCTGTCGCCACCGATCAACCTGGCCGGCAAATGGTTCGCCCAGCACGGCCCCTACACCGTCACCAAGTACGGCATGAGCATGCTCACCCTGGGGATGCACGAGGAGTTCAAGAAGTACGGCATCAGCGTCAACGCCCTCTGGCCGAAGACCATGATCGCCACCGCCGCCATCGAGTTCGAGCTGGGCAGCCGCGATGCCTTCAAGCGTGCGCGTACTCCGGCGATCATGGCCGACGCCGCCTACGCGATCCTCTCCAGCAGCGAGCGCGCCATCAGCGGGCGCCTGCTGATCGACGAGGACATCCTCCGCGAGCAGGGAGAATCCGACTTCGAGCAGTACCGCTTCGATCCCAACGGCGGCAGCCTGGTGCCCGACCTGTTCCTCGATTGAATCCAGAGTCGATTCATCCGTAGGGCGCATAACGCGGCACGCGTTATCCGCCGGCCCCACCACCCGAGGCCAACGGCGGATAACCGCAAGCGGTTATTCGCCCTACGCCCTGACCGCTGGGCCCCTCACGGCCCCCACCCTCGGGAGTCCGTTTACCATTCGACACAATCCCCTTCTGGCCGCCCGGCCATCCGCCCCTAGACTGCGATGAGCGCTCCGCCGGCCGGTTTGCCGATCTGCCCGGCCGCACGCGCGCCTGGGCCATAGCCTCCCGCCAGGGGGCCACCTAGAGTCGCGCTTGAGCGTCTGCACGCCAGACAACAATGACAATAAGGGCACGCGTCAATGAGCCACGCCGATATCATCACCCCGACCCGCTTCCTCGCCCACCTGCCGGCCACCCTCGGCCGCGTGCCGCGCATGCTGCGCGGGCTGTACTATACCGGCATCCGCAACCGCGAGAAGAACCTCTCCCTGGGCTGGGCGCTCGAGCGCGCCGCGCGCTTGTACCCGGACAGCCCGGCGCTGATCGATGAACGCCGGCGCCTGTCCTACGCCCTCTTCAACGGCTGGGCCAACCGCCTGGCGCGGGCCTTCCAGGCCGAGGGCGTGGGCCACGCCAGCGTGGTCGCGGTGATGCTGGAGAACCGCGCCGAACTAATGGTGGTGCTCGCCGCCCTGGCCAAGCTCGGCGCCATCGGCGCGCTGGTCAACACCACCCAGCGCGGCCAGGTGCTCAGCCACAGCCTGAACCTGGTCAAGCCCAGCCACTTCGTGGTCGGCGAGGAACTGCGCGAGGCCTTCGAGGACGTCCGCCCGGCCCTGGAGAACAGCGGCGGGCGTTGCTACTGGATTGCCGACGGCGAAGAGTCGGCACAGGCTCCCGCCGGCTGGCACAGCCTGATGCGCCTGGCCCAGGAACAGGATTCCAACAACCTCGCCGAAACCGCGCAGGTGCGCCTGAAGGACGCCTGCTTCTACATCTACACCTCCGGCACCACCGGCCTGCCCAAGGCTTCGATCATGAGCCACGGCAAGTGGATCAAGGCCTACGGCGGCTTTGGCCACTCCGGCCTCGGGCTGACCACCAGCGACGTGCTCTACCTGACCCTGCCCTGCTACCACAACAACGCCGTGACCGTGTGCTGGAGCGCCGTGCTGGCCGGTGGCGCGGCCATCGCCCTGCGCCGCCGGTTCTCCGCCAGCGCCTTCTGGAAGGACGTGCAGACCTACCAGGCGACCTGCTTCGGCTACATCGGCGAACTCTGCCGCTACCTGCTCAACCAGCCCGAGTGCGCCGAGGAGCGCGGCAACACGCTGACCTGCATGATCGGCAACGGTCTGCGTCCGTCGATCTGGAACAAGTTCAAGGAGCGCTTCGGCATCGAGCGCATCACCGAGTTCTACGCCTCCAGCGAGGGCAACATCGGCTTCACCAACGTGTTCAACTTCGACAATACCGTGGGCTTCTCGCCGGCAACCTACGCGATCGTCCGTTACGACCTGGAAAACGACCAGCCGGTGCGCGGTGCCAAGGGCTTCATGGAAAAGGTCGACAAGGGCGAAGCCGGCCTGTTGATCAGCGAGATCAGCGCCAAGTGGCCGTTCGACGGCTACACCGACCCAGCCAAGAGCGAGGCAGTGATCTACCGCAACGTGTTCAAGGAAGGCGATACCTGGTTCAACACCGGCGACCTGATGCGCGACATCGGCTTCAAGCACACCCAGTTCGTCGACCGCCTGGGCGACACCTTCCGCTGGAAGGGCGAGAACGTCTCCACCACCGAGGTGGAAAACGCCCTGGGCGCCTTCCCCGGCGTGGAGGATGCGGTGGTCTACGGCGTGGAGATTCCCGGCACCAACGGCCGCTGCGGCATGGCCGCGCTACGCCTGGCCGACGGCGCCAGCCTCGACGCCGCACTGCTGGCAGCGCACCTGGACCGCGAGCTGCCGGCCTACGCCGTGCCGCTGTTCCTGCGCCTGCTGGCCCAGGTGGAGACCACCGGGACCTTCAAGTACAAGAAGACCGACCTCAAGCGCAACGCCTACGACCCGTCGGCGGTGACCGAAGCGCTGTATGTGCGCCTGCCCGGCGAAGCGGCTTACCGGGCGCTGGATGGCGCACTGTTCGAAGCGATTCGCGGCGGCACCCATCGTTTCTAGGGTCGACAGACTGTAGGAGCGAGCTTGCTCGCGAACCGCACCCTGCCGACATTCAGCCCGGATCTGAGAAGGTTCGTAGGGCGCATAACGCGCCAGCGTTATCCGCCGTCGCGGCATCGGCGGATAACCCGTCCCTGGTTATTCGCCCTACGCAACTGTAAGAGCGAGCTTGCTCGCGAACCGTACCCTGCCGACATTCAGCCCGGATCGGAGAAGGTTCGTAGGGCGCACAACGCGCCAGCGTTATCCGCCGTCGTGGCATCGGCGGATAACCCGTCCCGGGTTATTCGCCCTACGCAACTGTAGGAGCGAGCTTGCTCGCGAACCGCACTCTGCCGACATTCAGCCCGGATCGGAGAAGGTTCGTAGGGCGCATAACGCGCCAGCGTTATCCGCTGTCGCGGCATCGGCGGGTAACCCGTCCCGGGTTATTCGCCCTACGCAACTGTAGGAGCGAGCTTGCTCGCGAACCGCACTCTGCCGACATTCAGCCCGGATCGGAGAAGGTT
>NZ_JACHLI010000003.1:287690-378711 GCF_014204515.1 Pseudomonas nitroreducens
CGTAGGGCGCATAACGCGCCAGCGTTATCCGCCGTCGCGGCATCGGCGGATAACCCGCCCCGGGTTATTCGCCCTACCCAAGGCGACGAGTTCGCCGCCTCTCCCCCAGGAGCGAACCTCGTCCGGCAATTCCGTCGCGGTGGAAGCGGTCGTCAGTGGGAATGTCCGGTAGATCGCCTGGCAGCGACTCGCGAAGAGGCTCCGCTCCTGCAGAGGCCCATCCAGCAACACTCAGTGGCGGAACTCGAACTGCACCTCGGCACCCTTGATGTCCGAGTGCCAACTGTCGTCGTTGGACTCGCGTTCGTTGACCTCACGCTGGATCAACCGGCCGCCCACCGCAAAGGGGCTCTGTCCGGTCTTCTCGCCGAACATCTGCGGCAGGATGGGCTTTTCTTCGTCCAGCTTGGTCGCCGGCGCGTCGGGCTCCAGTTGCTGGACCAGCTCCTTGGGCAGGCGCAGGTCCAGCTTCACCGGCGGCAGTTCCTTCTTCACCACCGGATCGACCGGTTTCTTCACCTGCGCGGGCGTCTTCGAAGGCGCCTTGGCCTCGGGCTTGATCGCGGCCTCGACGGCTGGCGCCTTGGGCGAAGCCACGGCCTTGGCCGCCGCCGGCTTGGCTTCGGACTCGCGCGGCTGCTCGGCCGCCGGGCTAGGCGCGGGTTTGGGCGCAGGGGGGCTGACTGGCGCGGGCGCAGTGGCGGGCGCAGGCGGCGGAGTGGGGACTGCCGCCTTGTCCTTGTGCTCGTCACCACAGGCGGCGAGCAACAGAATGAGGCTGGCAGCGATGAAAGTTCGAGTCATCTTCATGGGCTGGCCGTCAAAAAACCGCGCACTGCTGGCGCGAGATTCCATGCTGAGCAAATGGCTTGCCACCTGGCAAGCCATTTGCCACTTTCAGTCTGACAGACAGGCCCTGAACCTGGCCTGTCATTGATCAAGCATGTCAGGCAATTCCTTCAGAGCCTTGTCGATGTCCAGGCCAGGGAAGCGCTGGTGCAGGCTCTCCCGCACTCGAGCCGCCTCCTGCGCTTGCCCGTCACGCTGCAGATCGCGCAGATGCAGCAGGCTGATACGCGGCTCATCGACCTCCTCGGCCAACGCCTGCGCCTTTCCTTGCGCCAGTGCGCCCGGCTCTGCCTGGGTATCGGCAAGGGCACGAGTCTCGGCCTGGGCCTCGGCTTTCATTTCGTCCGCCATCGCCTTCTTGCTCATCGACGAAGGCTTGGCCAGCTCTTCCCTGGATGCGCCGGCAGCGGCGCTGTCCAGTTGCGGCGCAGCGAGTCTCGGCTCGGCCGCATAGGGCGCAACAGCCGGAGCCGCCGGTGGCGCCATGGCCGGAGCGGGCGCTGGCGCGCGCATCATCGCCGGGGATGCCGGCGCGTCGAAGCGCTGCGGAGCTTCTTCGTAGGTGCGCAGGGTCAGGCTCAGGCCAACTCCCAGGGTTGCCAGGCCAGCCACCGCGACGCCCCAGCGCTGGCGGCTGCCGGCGCCCAGCAGCCAGTGGTGCAGGCGCTGGGCGAATCTCGGCTGCTTCTCCTCCACGGCAGCACGGGCGGCGGCCAGGATGCGCGCATCCAGCTGCGCCGACGGCTGCTCGGCGCTGTGCCGGCGATAGTGGTCGAGCATTTGCTGCTCGTGCGGATCGCGGTTCATGGGCTCACCTCCTCGGTCGCCGCCGGGTCCGACAGCAGCCGGCGCAACTTCTGCATCGCGTAGCGCAGACGGCTCTTCACCGTTTCGGCCGGGGTATGGGTCAACTCGGCGATCTCGTTCAGCTCCAGGTCGCCGTGGGTGCGCAGCAGGAAGACTTCGCGCTGCTCCTCCGGCAGGGCTTCCAGCGCGCCCTGCAGGCGTTGCTGGTCGCGGCTGAGGCTCAGCTCGCGCTCCGGGTCGGCGCTGTCATCCGTCAGCGCCTCGGCGTGCAGCTGCTCGTCGAAACTCTCCTGGCGGCCCTGATGCCGGCCGAGCTTGCGCCAGTGGTCGATCAGGCGGTTGCGGCCGATCTGGTACAGCCAGGTCTTGAAGCTGGCCGCGCCCTGGGGCTGGCTCTGGCTGCGGACCAGGCTCAGCCAGGTTTCCTGGAACACTTCCTCGGCCTGGGCGTGGTCACCGCACAGGCCGCAGAGAAAGCGGAACAGGCCCAGGCGGTGGCGAGCATAGAGTTCGGCGAAGGCGTCGGCCTCGCCCTGGCGGTAACGGCGCAGCAACGCCGCGTCGCTGTCGTCCTTGAGGGGTATCTTCAACTCTCTCGATCCGTGTCGATGCAGGTGTCGGCTGGCAACGCGCCAGTTGCCCAGTATCGCCGATGTCACGCGCGGCGGCGCAGCCTTCGCGTGTCCGAGGCTGGTGAGCAGGAGGAGCTGGCTGTCGAGCGGCACCGCGGCGACCTCGTCGGGAGTTCAATACCCTTGGACGAGGCCGCGTGGGAAAACGGGTTAATGCCCCGTAGGAGCGGACTCCGGCGCGCTGCGGAGCTATCGCGGACGGAGTCCGCTCCTACCCTAAGCGGCGATCAGCTCCTCCTGGCACAGCTGGCAGGCCAGCATGCCGAGGGTCATGATCGCCCGCTCGGCCTCGCGGTCCCAGGGGATGCCGCAGGTCAGGCGCAGGCAGTTGTTGAACTGCTCGGTGTTACTGAAGATCAGCCCCGGCGCGATGCTGATGCCCTGCTCCAGCGCGCGCACGTGCAGTTCCTTGGTATTCACCTTGGCCGGCAGACTGACCCAGAGGATGAAGCCGCCCTTGGGCCGGGTCATCTGCGTGCCCTCGGGGAAGTACTGCTGCACCGCCAGTTGGTAGGCGGTCATGTTCTTGCGGTACTCCTGGCGGATATAGCGCAGGTGCCGGTCGTAGCCGCCGTTCTCCAGGTAGGCCGCCACGCCCATCTGGGTGACGGTGCACGCCGAATGGGTGGTGAAGGTCTGCAGGCGGCGGATTTCCTCCTGGTAGCGCTCGGCGATGATCCAGCCGATGCGCACGCCGGGAGAAATGGTCTTGGAGAAGCTCGAGCAGTACACCACCCGGCCATCACGGTCGTGGGCCTTGAGTGCCTTGGTCTGGCCCTGGTCGAACATCAGCTCGCCGTAGATGTCGTCCTCGATCACGCCGATGTTGTGGTCAGCGGTGAGCTTGAGCAGCGCCTTCTGGCGGTCTTCCGGGATGGTCCCGCCCAGCGGATTGGACAGCCGCGCGGTGAGCACCAGCGCCTTGATCGGCCACTGGTTGGCGGCCAGCTGCAGGGCTTCCAGGCTGATGCCGGTGAGCGGGTCGCTGGGGATTTCGATGACCTTCAGGCCGAGGATATCTGCCAGCTGCAACAGGCCGTAGTAGCTCGGCGACTCGGTGGCGATCAGGTCGCCGGGACGGGTCATCACCCGCAAGGCCATGTGGATGGCGTCCACGCAGCCGTGGGTGATGGTCACCTGGGTCGGATCGACCACCACGCCGGCATCGCGCATGCGGATCGCCACCTGGCGGCGTAGCGGCTCGTAGCCTGGGCTGAACATGTAGCTGAAGGCGCGTGGGCTGGAGAAGCGGGTGACCTTGGCCAGCTGCTGGTGCAGCGCGCGCACCGGCAGGTAATCCACGTGCGGCACGGCGGCGCCCAGCGGGAACACGCCTTCGCGGCGCGCCTCGGCGAGTACCTGGTTGATGATGCTGCTGCGGGTGACCAGGCCGGGCCGCTCGACCCGGGCGATGTCCGGGGTCGAGGCGGTCAGCGCCGGCGTGCGGTGCACGTAGAAGCCGGACTGCGGGCGGGCACGGATCAGGCCCTGGTCTTCGAGGGTGGCGTAGGCCTGCAGTACCGTGGCGTGGCTGACGTTGAGCTGGGTGCTCAACTTGCGCACGGACGGCACGCGCTCGCCCGGCTGGTAGACGCCACGACGGATGTCTTCGGCCAGTTGCTGGGCGATGCGCTGATACAGAAGCAGATTGGACATGGCGGCCATCCCTCGGGCATTGAACCGAAACAGTAGCCAAAAACAGTTAACTGTTCCAGAACAGTCGGACAGATTCCGTCCGATACAGTTGCCACCGCGCCTTGCTACAGCTCTCCGAGCCAGTCCAGCAGCCCGGCCACCACCAATTGGGCATCACTGGTGATGCCCAGCTTCATCATCGCGTTGCGCTTGTGGGTGCTGATGGTGGAGACGCTGCGGTTGGTCCGCTCGGCGATCTCGCCCACCGTGGCGCCGTGGGCCAGGCGACGGATGATGTCGATCTCCGTGGGGCTCAGCGGTTTGCCACTGTGGCGCGGCGGCCGCAGCATCGGGTCGATGTACACCTCGCCCTTGCGGATGCGGGCGAAGGCTTCGTCGAGCAGGTGCAGCGGATTGCGCTTGCACACGTAGCCCACCGCGCCGCACTTCACCACGGCGCTGGCCAGCAGCGGCGCGCCCATGATCGAGTAGACCAGGATGCGCACGTCGGGATGGTGGCGCTGGATCCACTCCACCAGGTGCACGCCATCGCGGCCGCGCGCGCCGGGCAGGGCCAGTTCGATGATGATCAGGTCGATGTCCGGCTGGTGGCTCAGCGCCTCCAGCAGGCTATCGGTATCGCTGACGAAGGTCTGCACCTGCGCCAGCCGGTTCTCTGCGAGGTAACGCTCCAGGCCCCAGCCGATCATGGGCTGCGGGTCGGCGACGATCACCTTGGGTAATGGTTTTTCGGACAGCATCGGTCTCTCTCGTTCATGGCGCCCCTACAGGGGATTAGCCGTACCCGGGCATTTTCGCCAAGGTGCGACTCGAACGAATTCGAGATGCCCCATGCAAAAGGCCCCGCAACGAACAGTCCGGGGCCTTTGCTGTGTCGCGATGTTACGCGCGAATCAACGCTGGGCGCCGAGCTGGCCCTTCTCGTCGGAGAACACGATCTCCACCCGGCGATTCTGCGCGCGCCCCAGGGAAGAGGCGTTGTCCGATATCGGGTAGGCCTCGCCGTAGCCCTGCACCAGCACGCGTTTCTCGTCCACGCCCAGGTCGGTCAGCGCGTCCGCCACGGCCTGCGCGCGGTCCTTGGACAGTTGCAGGTTCTGCTCGCCGTCACCCTCGGCGTCGGTGTAGCCCTCGATGCGCACTATCCGGCGCGGATTGAGCTGGAGGAACTGCACGAGCTTGAGCACGGTGCGATTGGCAGCGGGCTTGAGGTCCGCCTCGCCGCTGTCGAACAGCACGTCGCCGAGGGTCAGCACCAGGCCACGCTCGGTCTCGTTGGTGGCCAGGCTGACCATCTGCTGCTCCAGCCACTTGCTCTGCTCCTGCACGCCCAGCAGGCGCGCTTCGCGCATTGCCAGCTGCAGGCGCTCGCGCTCCAGCTGCTGCTTGGCCAGGCGCTCCTGGTTCAGCGCCAGGCTGCTGTGCTCGCGGGCGATCTCGCTGTAGCGCTGGCTGAGGTAGGAGTACTGCAGCACGTCGTCGCTGCTGCCCCAGTAGTTGGACAGACGCTCGGCACGGGCCAGCGACTCGCCGGCGCGGATCACGTCCTTGGGCGCGCTGCGCAGCACCGCGGAGTCTTCCTTCACCGACTGGAACTGGACGCGCGCCTGTTCCAGGGACTTCTCGCTGAGCTGACTGTTGGCGCAACCGGCCAGCGCCGCCAGGGACGCCAGCGCCCCAAGGCGCAACAGTTGCACGGGAGTCATTGCACTTCTCCCAACTGTTTGCGCAGGCGGTTGATGCTCTTGCCCTGCTCTGCCAGTTGCTCGGTGCTCTTGCGGGTCAGCTCCTTGGCCTCGGCCAGGCGCGCGTCGAGTTCGGCCTGTTCGGCCAACTGCCGCGCCTTCTTGTTCGAGCCGACCGCCAGGGCACCCCTGGCCGCCTGGTACTTGTCCTCGGCCAGCTTCAGCTCGGCCAGATCATCGGTGGCGCCCACGGCCTTGGCCTGCTCCAGCGCCTGCTCGGTGAGGCGCATCTGCTCGTTGGGTGCCGGGTCGTTCGTCGCACAGCCGGCCAGTGCAAACAAGGCCAGGCCGGCGACCATCATCCGTCGCTTGATCACGAAATCTGTTGTCCTACTCGGTGGGAGTGCTGGCAGGCTGCAGCTGCTGTGCCTTCCAGCGGGCCAGGTTGTCCTGCAGCAGTCGCTGCGGGACTCCGGCGGCCGTCAATTCTGTCATCTTTTGCGCCAGTTGTCCGCGCAGCCACGGGTCGTTGCAGGCCGAGTTGTGCGCAACCGTCAGGTACAGCCCCTCGCTGGAGATCGGCGGCTCCAGCGGCTGCAGGTCATCGGCCATGCCCAGGGTGTCGGCGACCGCCAGGCCGGGGTAGTGCTCGTAGATCACGTAGTCGGAGCGCTTGAGCAGCAGCTTCTGGAAGGCCTGGGTCAGGCTGGGCACCTCTTCCAGGGTCAGCTCCTGCCGGGCATAGTTGTCGAAGTCCTGGCCGAAGCTGTTGTTCACCAGGGTGCCACCCTTCAGGCCCTTGAGGTCTTCGCGGCTGGTGTAGGGGGCCGTCGCATCCTTGCGCATCCACACCACGTTGTCGGTGGTGAGGAAGGCCGGATGGATGTAGTCCATGGTCTCCAGGCGCGCCGGCGTGAGGAAGGCCCCGGCGATCAGGTCGACGCGACCCAGTCGCGCCTCTTCCTGGGCGCGCGCCCAGGAACCGGAATAGATCACCCGGATATTCACGCCGACAGCCTTGCCGATCTGTTCCAGCAGGTCGGCATTGGCGCCGATCAGGCGCTCCGGCTGCGCCGGGTCGCGCCACAGGTAGGGCGGGTACTCCGGATTGCCGGTGGCCACCAGGCGCTCGCACTTGCCGGCGGCTGCGCCGGCCAGGGGAACGGAGAAAGTCACCAGCAACAGCGCCGCACGGATCAGCGTGGAGCAATCAGGCATCGGTAGTCTCACTCGCCAGAAGAAAGAACGGCCATGCTTAGAGCCGCAAAATGCTAGCGTAAAGCACACCGCCCCGATTTGGTAATAAGGACTTCTCATGAAGAAAGCCCTTCTGGCCCTTCTCCTCGCAATAGCCGTCGCCGCTGGCGTGCTCTACGCCTTCCCAGCCACCCTGCTGGCAACTGCGCAGTACGTCGAAAGCGCCCGCGCGAGGCTGTCCAGCAACAGCCTGCAGGTCGACGACCTGGACATCGCCTACTACGAAGGCGGCCCGGACAAGGCCCAGACCATCCTGCTGATCCACGGCTTCGGCGCGGACAAGAGCAACTGGCCGCGCTTCGCCCGCTTCCTGACCAAGGACTACCACGTCATCGCCGTCGACCTGCCGGGCTTCGGCGACAGCAGCAAGCCCGAGAACATCAGCTACGACGTCGGCACCCAGGCCGAGCGCCTGGCGGACTTCATGCGCGAACAGGGCATCGGCCGCTTCCACGTGGTGGGCAACTCCATGGGCGGGCATATCGCCGCACTGCTGGCCGCGCGGCATCCCAACGAAGTGCTGTCGGTGGGCCTGTTCGACAACGCCGGGGTGATGGCGCCGCAGCAGAGCGAACTGTTCCGGCGCATCCTCAATGGCGAGAGCAACCCACTGGTGCTGCGCTCGGTGGACGACTTCCCTGCCCTGCTCGACTTCGTCTTCGTGCAGAAGCCGCCGCTGCCGGCGCGGCTGCGGGATTACCTGGCCGAGCGCTCGCTGCAGCGCAGCGCGTTCAACGCCATGGTCTTCCAGCAGTTGCGGGATCGCTACATCCCGCTGGAGCCGGAACTGCCGAAGATCACCGCACCGACCCTGCTGCTGTGGGGCGACCGCGACCGGGTGCTGGACGTCTCCAGCATCGAGGTGATGAAGCCACTGCTGAAGAAGCCCAGCGTGGCGATCCTGCGCGATTGCGGCCACGTGCCGATGATCGAGCGCCCGGAGGAAACCGCCCGCCTCTACCTGGACTTCCTCCAACAGAACCACGGGCCGGTGACGGCAGCGAACTGATCCGGACGGATAAAGCAGAAACGGCGCCCTGGGGCGCCGTTTCTGTTTCTACCGAGTCGAACTCAGAGCTGGATCAGGTTCGGGATCTTCACGTCCGGATCGACGTCCTGCTCGTAGTCCACACCAGCGATCTCGAAGCCGAACAGGCGCAGGAATTCGGACTTGTAGCCGGTGAAGTCGGTCAGCTGGTACAGGTTCTCGTTGGTCACCTTGTCCCACAGGTCCTTCACGGTGTCCTGCACGTCCGGCTGCAGCTCCTTGGAGTCGGCGCGCAGGCGGCCATCGGCGTCCAGGTGCGGCTCGGCGCCGTACAGGCTCTCGCGGAACAGGCCGTCGACCTGCTCGATGCAGCCTTCGTGGGTGCCCTTCTCCTTCATCACCTTGAACAGCAGCGACAGGTACAGCGGCATCATCGGGATGGCCGAACTGGCCTGGGTGACCACGGCCTTGAGCACGGAAACGCGGGCGTCACCACCGGTGGCAGCCAGCTTCTCGCGAATGCCCAGGACCTTCTGGTCCAGGTCCTTCTTGGCGGCGCCGATGGAGCCGTTCCAGTACAGGTCGTGGGTGATCTCTTCGCCCAGGTAGGTGAAGGCAGTGGTCTTGGCGCCGTCGGCCAGCACACCGGCTTCCTGCAGCGCATCGATCCACATCTGCCAGTCTTCGCCGCCCATCACGGCAACGGTGTTGGCAATCTCGGCCTCGGTGGCCGGCTCCATCACGCTTTCCTTGATCACTTCCTTGTCGGTGTCCAGACCACGGAAGTTGACAGCCTTGCCGACCGGCTTGAGCACGGAGTTGAAGACCTCGCCGGTCTTCGGATGGGTACGGCGCGGGGCGGCCAGGCTGTAGACCACCAGGTCGACCTTGCCCAGGTCCTGCTTGATGGTGTCGATGGTCACTTGCTTCACTTCATCGGAGAAGGCGTCGCCATTGATGCTGCGCGCATACAGGCCCTTGGCCTTGGCGAATTTCTCGAAGGCAGCGGAGTTGTACCAGCCGGCGGTGCCCGCCTTGGTCTCGCTGCCCGGACGCTCGAAGAAAACGCCCAGGGTGTCGGCGCCGGCGCCAAAGGCGGCGCTGATGCGCGCGGCCAGGCCGTAGCCGGTGGAGGAACCGATGACCAGGACCTTCTTCGGACCGTTGGCGATGGGGCCGTGCGCCTCGACGTAGTCGATCTGTTCCTTGACGTTGGCTTCACAGCCGGTCGGGTGGGTAGTGACGCAGATGAAGCCACGCACGCGCGGTTTGATGATCATGAAAACCTCGGTAGCCAGGTGTCGATTGAACACATTCAGGAACTGGAGACGTCGCGCATTGTAGATGAGACACCTTCGGCCGTGGACTTCCGGGCAAAGATTCGTGACCAATGGGTCAGCAGCGCGGCAAAACCATCATTTCCCGAGCGAAATCAGGGACCTGAAATGAAAGAACCCGCCACGGGGGCGGGTTCCTTCACTGAGCGAAAAAGGCTTAGACGGCCTTTTCCAGCTCCGGTACGGCTTCGAACAGGTCGGCGACCAGGCCGTAGTCGGCAACCTGGAAGATCGGCGCCTCTTCGTCCTTGTTGATCGCAACGATCACTTTCGAGTCCTTCATGCCCGCCAGGTGCTGGATGGCGCCGGAGATACCGACGGCCACGTACAGCTGCGGAGCAACGATCTTGCCGGTCTGGCCGACCTGCATGTCGTTGGGCACGAAACCGGCGTCAACGGCAGCGCGGGAAGCGCCGACGGCAGCGCCCAGCTTGTCGGCCAGGGAGTAGAGGATGCTGAAGTTGTCGCCATTGCCCATGCCACGGCCACCGGAAACGACGATCTTGGCAGCGGTCAGTTCCGGACGGTCGGACTTGGCCAGTTCTTCGCCAACGAAGGCGGACTTGCCGGCATCGGCCGGGCCGGAAACGGCTTCAACAGCAGCCGAACCACCTTCGGCAGCGACGGCGTCGAAGCCGGTGCCACGCACGGTGATGACCTTGATGGCAGCCGAGGACTGCACGGTAGCGATGGCGTTACCGGCATAGATCGGGCGCTTGAAGGTGTCGGCGCTGACCACTTCGGTGATCTCGGAAATCTGGTCGACGTCCAGCAGGGCGGCAACGCGCGGCAGGAAGTTCTTGCCGTTGGTGGTCGCGGCGGCCAGCACGTGGCTGTAGCCATTGCCCCCGCTCTCTTTCACAAGAGCAGCGATCAGCGGAGCGACGTTCTCCGGCAGCTGGTGAGCGTAGGCGGCGTTGTCGGCGACCAGCACCTTGGCGACGCCAGCGATCTTGGCAGCGGCTTCGGCCACGCCACCGACGTTCTGGCCAGCGACCAGAACAGCGATGTCGCCACCGATCTTCTGCGCAGCGGCAACGGTATTCAGAGTGGCAGCGCCCAGTGCGCCGTTGTTGTGCTCAGCGATTACCAGGATAGCCATCAGATTACTTTCGCCTCGTTCTTCAGTTTCTCGACCAGTTCGGCAACGGACTTGACCTTGATGCCAGCGCTACGGGCAGCCGGAGCTTCGACTTTCACGGTCTTCACGGTGGAAGCGGTGGAAACGCCGAGGGCGTCCGGGGTCACCACGTCCAGCGGCTTCTTCTTCGCCTTCATGATGTTGGGCAGCGACGCGTAGCGCGGCTCGTTCAGGCGCAGGTCGGTGGTGACGATCGCCGGCAGGTTCAGGGCAACGGTCTGCAGGCCGCCGTCGATTTCACGGGTGACATTGACCTTGTCGCCAGCCACTTCCACCTTGGAGGCGAAGGTGCCCTGGGCGTAGCCGGTCAGCGCCGCCAGCATCTGGCCGGTCTGGTTGTTGTCGCTGTCGATGGCCTGCTTGCCGAGGATGACCAGCTGCGGCTGCTCTTTGTCGACAATGGCTTTCAGCGCCTTGGCGATGGCCAGGGAGCTCAGTTCTTCGTTGGATTCAACCAGGATGGCGCGGTCGGCACCCAGAGCCAGCGCGGTGCGCAGTTGCTCCTGGGCAGCGGTCGGGCCGACGGAGACCGCGACGATCTCGGTGGCGACGCCTTTCTCTTTCAGGCGTACGGCCTCTTCCACGGCGATTTCGCAGAAGGGGTTCATGGACATCTTGACGTTGGCGAGATCGACGCCGGAGTTGTCCGCCTTGACGCGGACCTTGACGTTATAGTCAACCACTCGTTTGACAGCTACAAGAACCTTCATGGATTCCTCGTTTTTCTCCGGTGAATAGGAATGTCGCCAGACAGGCCTGGCTGGTAGTGCACGCCATCTGCGACTACATCCAGCGCAACGCGACCGCAAAACCGCAGGTATCTTGACCGCATCGACCGGGCTGGTCAATACGCGAAAATACCCCTTCATAAGCCGCGGACCTTGATTCTATCAGGGTTACGCGCGATTCAAACAAACGTTTGTATTGCGCTCGATAAAGGGTTTAGATATAGCAACAGGTCTAGCTATAATGCGCCCCGCTCCAACCGGGTGGGGGCATGCCCATCCCATACCTACAAAATGCCCAGAGCCTTGATTCAGGAGAGATCGATAGTGGAACGCGAATTTATGGAATTCGACGTCGTCATCGTCGGCGCCGGCCCTGCCGGTCTGTCCGCCGCATGCCGACTGAAGCAGAAGGCCGCCGACGCCGGTCAGGAAATCAGCGTCTGTGTGGTCGAGAAGGGTTCCGAAGTGGGCGCCCACATCCTCTCGGGCGCCGTGTTCGAGCCCCGCGCGCTGAACGAGCTGTTCCCCAACTGGAAGGAACTCGAAGCGCCGCTCAACACCCCCGTCAAGCGCGACGACATCTATGTGCTCAAGAGCCCGGAAGCGGCGGCCAAGGTGCCGAACTTCTTCGTGCCCAAGACCATGCACAACGAAGGCAACTACATCATCTCCCTGGGCAACCTGTGCCGCTGGCTGGCCCAGCAGGCCGAAGGCCTGGGCGTCGAGATCTACCCGGGCTTCGCTGCCCAGGAAGCGCTGATCGACGAGAATGGCGTGGTCCGCGGCATTGTCACCGGTGACCTGGGCGTCGACCGCGAAGGCAATCCGAAAGAGGGTTACTACACCCCGGGCATGGAGCTGCGCGCCAAGTACACCCTGTTCGCCGAAGGCTGCCGTGGCCACATCGGTAAACAGCTGATCAAGAAGTACAAGCTCGACAGCGAAGCCGACGCCCAGCACTACGGCATCGGCATCAAGGAAATCTGGGACATCGACCCGTCCAAGCACGAGCAGGGCCTGGTGGTGCACACCGCCGGCTGGCCGCTGAACGACGACAATCCGGGCGGCTCCTTCCTCTATCACCTGGAGAACAACCAGGTCGTAGTGGGCCTGATCATCGACCTGTCCTACACTAACCCGCACCTGTCGCCCTTCGATGAGTTCCAGCGCTACAAGCACCACCCGGTGATCAAGCAGTACCTGGAAGGTGGCAAGCGCGTGGCCTACGGCGCTCGCGCCATCTGCAAGGGCGGCCTGAACTCGCTGCCGAAGATGGTCTTCCCCGGCGGCGCACTGATCGGTTGCGACTTGGGCACCCTGAACTTCGCCAAGATCAAGGGCAGCCACACCGCCATGAAGTCCGGCATGCTGGCCGCCGACTCCGTGGCCGAAGCGTTGTTCGCCGGCCGCGAAGGCGGCGACGTGCTGAACAACTACGTCGATGCCTTCAAGGGCAGCTGGCTGTACGACGAGCTGTTCCGCAGCCGCAACTTCGGCGCGGCGATGCACAAGTTCGGCGCCATCGGTGGCGGTGCGTTCAACTTCATCGACCAGAACATCTTCGGCGGCAAGATCCCGTTCACCCTGCACGATACGACCCCGGACTACGCGACCCTGAAGAAGGCCAGCGAAGCGCCGAAGATCGATTATCCGAAGCCGGACGGCAAGATCAGCTTCGACAAGCTGTCCTCGGTGTTCCTCTCCAACACCAACCACGAGGAAGACCAGCCGATCCACCTGAAGCTGGCCGACCCGAGCATCCCGGTTGGCAAGAACCTGCCGCTCTACGACGAGCCCGCGCAGCGTTACTGCCCGGCCGGCGTGTACGAAGTGGTGAGCAACGACGACGGCAGCAAGCGCTTCCAGATCAACGCCCAGAACTGCGTGCACTGCAAGACCTGCGATATCAAGGACCCGGCCCAGAACATCACCTGGGTTGCCCCTGAAGGCACCGGCGGTCCGAACTACCCCAACATGTAATGGGGTGAGTGGTCACGAAAAAGGCTCCCGCGGGAGCCTTTTTCTTTGCAAGCTAAGTACTTGTAGCGAAGAGCGGAAAGGACTACTGGCCGCGTTCCGACCAGCAGGTCACGGCTGCGGCGCAATGGGGAAGAACTGCCCCGAACTCCAGACACCCAGCCAGGTAACACCGTCGATCTCGCGGGGAACCGCCAGTTCCACCAGTTGGTAGAACACATTGCGGTGGATCAGCGCCTCCAGGTTCACCCGCACCAGCACGTAGGGCGACGGCTCCTGGGTCTGCGGGTCCAGCTCGACGCGGATCGGATGCTCGGCATCGGCCACCACCTCGTCCTCGACGTTGGTAGTGAAGCGCAGCACCTGCTGCTCGCCCTCCCCCTCCACCGCCAGGGTGACCGCGACGAATGGCGCGTCATCCACGGTGATCCCGCACTTCTCCACCGGCGTGACGAGGAAATAGTCGTCGCCATCGCGACGGATGATGGTGGAGAACAGCCGCACCATGGGCTTGCGGCCGATCGGCGTGCCCAGGTAGTACCAGGTGCCGTCGCGGGCGATACGCATGTCGATATCGCCGCAACAATCAGGGTTCCACAGATGCACCGGCGGCAGGCCCTTGTCCTTGCTGGCGGGAATCTGCGCCAGCAGGTTGCCGGCCCGGTCCGATTGCGTCTGTGGATCAGTCATTGGTACTCCTCTCGCGTCTTCACCCCCAGCAGGCTGCGGGCATAGTCTTCCAGCGGGCGCCCGATCAGGTCCTCGGGGCTGGCGTCATAGAATGTCAGAAAACCGCCACGACTGCGGATAGTCGCACTGTCCACCAGGTAGCGGTTGTCGGTCTCGATCAGCATCACCTGGATCACGCTGCGGTCGCGGCCCACGGCGTTGTCGGTGTCTTCGTACTGCTCGTAGGTCCCGGCATTGTCCTCCCCACGGGCGAAGCGCGTATACAGCAGATAACTGGCGCCCGCCGATCGCGCTTCCTGCATCGCCCCCTCCAGCCCCAGAGGGCTCTTGGCCCGGCGCACCAGCGGGAAGTACTGGACGAAGCCGTTGAACGCCTCTTCCGCCACCACGTTGGGCCGCGCGTAGGGATGCCCCGGCGGCACGAACGGCCCCTGGGCGATATAGATGAAGGAGTCCTGCTGCAACCGCCAGTTCGAGGTGCGGCGCGTCTGGCTGTGGTCGAGGAAGCCGGCGTCGCGCAGGTAATAATCCGCGCCGTCGGCCAGGTCGCTGGGCTTCATGCAACCGCCCAGGGCGGCGAAGGCAAGGATGAGGATCAGGTAGCGCATGGAAAGTCTCCGCAGCCGGCGACGGAAAACCGGCATTCGGGCAGACAATGCAGCTTCCGCGCCATCACAGGCCGCGCTGCCATTCCTGGCGCAGGTGCGCGCGTTGCGGTTGCTCGATGGCCTGGCGGACCTGGGCCAACAGCTTCGCCTTGTCCGCCCCCAGGGTGCCCTTGAGCACCAGGTAGTTGGACGCGTGATCGCTGCGGAATACCGTGTCGCGCAACTCCAGCGCGCTCAGCAGGCGCTCGACCTCGACGAACAGCTGCGCCTGGGACAGCGGCTGGAAGTCCGGGAAGCCGGCGCGATAGCGCTCCTCGCCGGTGGGGAAGCTCACCACCAGGGTGGAGAGGAACTCCGGCTGCGCTTCGTTCATCAGGCGCGCCGAGTTGTCGGCGTGCTGGGCGCTCAAGGTGCTGCCGCCCAGGCCGTTGAGAATCATCACCGAGCGCCTGATCCCCGCCTCGCCCAGCTTCTGCAGGGCGTCCAGGGTGGAGGCATAGGTCTCGCCCTTGTTCACCCGCGCCAGCACTTCGTCATCACCGGACTCAGCGCCGACGTAGGCCATGCGCAGGCCGGCATCGGCCAGCTCCTTCAGCTCATCGACCGACTTCTTGCGCAGGTTGCGCGGCAGGCAGTAGCTGGACACGCGATCCACCTCCGGCAGGTGCTCGCGGATCGCGCGCAGGATGTTGAGCAGGCGCCGCGTCGGCAGCACCAGCGCATCGCCGTCGGCGAGGAACACCCGCTGGACGATCAGACGCTCGCCGCAGCGGCGGATTTCCTCCAGCACTTCGGCCTCGTCACGGGCGCGAAACTTCTTCTGCGGCTGCGTGTACATCTCGCAGAAGCCGCACTGGTTCCAGGAACAGCCATTGGTCACCGGAAGAATCAGCGAGTGCGCCTCGCTGGGCGGGCGGAACACCGGCTCGATGTAGGAAATGGGGAATTCGTTGGGCATGGGCTAATCAGGTCTTGAGGGCGATCTCAGCCGCCGATGATCTTCATGATGGTGACGCCGCCGGAGAAGGCGACTTCCTGCTTGTCGGCCAGGGCGCGCACCAGCAGCCGCTGCAGGGCCGGCAGGGCCTGGTGGCGCGGCTTGTCCAGCAGGTCGCCGACGTAGTGGCGGTTGCTCGAGGACAGGCAGCCATGCAGCCAGCCGGTGGACGACAGGCGCAGGCGCGAACAGGTCCGGCAGAACGGCACGCTCTCGTTGGCGATCACGCCGAAGAAGCCCTGCCCCGGCACTTCATAGCGGATGGCCGTGGCGTCCACCGGCGCATTGGCCTGGATGTAGGGGTGGCGCTCGCCGATCAGCTCCAGCAGTTCCTGCAGGCTGACGAACTGCTGGTGGAAGCCGTTCGGATCATGGGCCAGGTGGCCCATGCGCATCAGTTCGATGAAGCGCAGCTCGAAGCCGTGCTCCAGGCAGTAGTCCAGCAGCGGCAGCACCTGGTCGAGGTTCTGCCCGCGCAGCGGCACCATGTTGAGCTTGATCTTCAGGCCCGCGGCGCGAGCTTCGTCGAGCCCCTTGAGCACGGTGGCCAGATCACCGCCACGGGCAATGCGGCGGAAGGCCTCGGCATCCAGGGTATCGAGGGACACATTGAGGCGGCGGATACCGCAGTCCAGCAACAACGGCAGCTTCTTCGACAGCAGCTGGCCGTTGGTGGTCATGGCGATGTCCTGCAGGCCCAGGCGGCTGACGCCGTTCAGGAAAGCGTCGAGCTTCGGGCTGACCAGCGGCTCGCCGCCGGTGACCCGCAGGCGCTCGATGCCGGCCGCCTCGATGAGGTAGGCGACCCCGCGCACCAGCGACTCGGCAGGCAACTCGTCCTGGGCGGCGACCAGGCGCTTGCCATCCGGCACGCAGTAGGTGCAGGCGTAGTTGCACGCGGCGGTCAGGCTCACCCGCAGGTTGCGGAAGCGCCTGCCCTGGCGGTCGACGATCATGCTCGGCTCCGATGGGGATCACTCATGCCAGTATATCCCCACCCTCGCCACAAGCCCTGTCGCACCGACGACGATGGGCGAACCGAATGACGACTCAGGCGGCCGGTGTATCGCCGTCGCGCTTGCGCTTGTTGCCCATGCGCACGCCGATGTCCATGAGGAACTGGAAGAAGCCCTCCTGATCCTCCAGCACGTCGCGCCAGAACGGCGAGTGGTACAGCGCCACGGCGCCGTGCACCAGCGCCCAGGCCGCGCAGTAGTGGAAGTAGGCCGGCACGTCTTCCAGCTTGCCCGCCGCGATGCGTTCCTTGATCAGCTGACTGAGGCGCTCGAAGTTGGATTCGCGAATCTTGTGCAGCTCCTCGACCATCTCCGGGACCTGGCTGGTCTTCACCACCTTCTCTTCCAGGCGGTCGAACAGGCGGTAGCGCTGCGGATCGCGCATACGGAACTCGAAGTAGGCGCGCGACAGGCGCTCCTTGTCACGGGCGACGTCTTCGGAGTGGAACAGGTCGGCCAGATCGCGCTCGTAGTCCAGCATCAGGCGCAGGTAGATCTCCGCCTTGGACTTGAAGTGCTTGTAGATGGTGCCTTTGCCGATACCCACCGCATCGGCGATCATTTCGACCGTGACACTGTCTTCGCCCTGTTCGAGGAACAGCTTGAGGGCGGTGTCGAGGATTTCCTGTTCGCGACGACGGAATTCGCGAACCTTGCGCGGCTCTTTCTGCATAAAAAGACTGTTCGGTCAAAAATAGTCAAAATTCGAAGCCGCGTATTATGCCTATTCAGCGCCAAATTGCACGGACCATCCGACATGATCAGCTTTTCTTCCGAGTTTCCCCAACAAGACGGCCTGCGCTACCTCAACCACGCGGCCGTGGCGCCCTGGCCCAAGCGCGCTGCAGACGCCGTCGCCGCCTTCGCCCAGGAGAACATCCTGCAGGGCGCCCGCGACTATCCGCAGTGGCTGACCATCGAGAAGCGCCTGCGCGAACGCCTGATGCGCCTGGTTGGCGCGCAGTCCACCGGTGACATCGCCCTGGTGAAGAACACCTCCGAGGCGCTGTCCTTCGTCGCCTTCGGCCTCGACTGGCGCGCCGGCGACCAGGTGGTGATCAGCGACCAGGAGTTCCCCTCCAACCGCGTCGTCTGGGAAGCGCTGAAACCGCGCGGCGTGGAGGTCATCCAGGTGAGCCTGGACGGCGCGGATCCCGAAGGCGAACTGCTCGCCGCCTGCACCCCGCGCACCCGCCTGCTGTCGATCAGTGCCGTGCAGTACGCCAGCGGCCTGCGCATGGACCTGGAGCGTCTGGGCGTCGGCTGCCGCCAGCGTGGCGTGCTGTACTGCATCGACGCCATCCAGCAATTGGGCGCCCTGCCCTTCGACGCACAGGCCTATGACTGCGCCTTCGCCATGGCCGACGGCCACAAGTGGATGCTCGGCCCGGAAGGCCTGGGGGTGTTCTATTGCCGCGCCGCCGAGCGCGAGCAACTGGCCCTGCAGGAGTACGGCTGGCACATGCTGGAAAACGCCGGCAACTACGACCTCGCCGACTGGCAACCAGCGCGCAGTGCGCGGCGCTTCGAGTGCGGCAGCCCGAACATGCTCGGCGCCGTGGCGCTGGAGGCGAGCCTGAGCCTGCTGGAGGAAGTGGGCATGGCGACCGTCGGTGAGCTGGTGCAGGCACGCGTGCAGCAACTGCATGACGGCCTGGGCCGTATCAGTGGCGCCGCGCTGCACAGCCCGCTGGACCCGGCCCGTCGCGCCGGCATCCTGACCTTCAGCCTTGCCGGCTGGGACAATACCCGCCTGCTGGAGCGCCTGCGCGCCGAGCAGGTGGTGTGTATCCAGCGTGGCGCGGGCATCCGCTTCTCGCCGCACTTCTACACCAGCGAGGCGCTGATCGAGGAAACCCTGGGATTGATCGATGGCCTGGCGGGCCAGTAACGCAGGCGCGGCCGAGAAAGCTGCTCAGCCCGGTGTGATGTATTCCAAATCCGTTTAAAAAACACCGGGCACCCTGTGGCAGGCGCCGCATCTTGGCCAATACTGATAGATACCGGTGCGCGGCATCTCCCCCCAAGTGCCCCGCCGGTGAAGGTACCGAGGATCGCGTACCTTATTGTTACACTCCTAATGGTCTTGACCCGGATTCATCCCCCAGAACCCGGGTTTTTTTTGCGCGCAGGAAAAGTATCTGCGCTGACACGATCAGACGGCGAGCGGGAACAGCCGACGGAAGTTGGCGGTGGTCTGCTCGGCCAGGGTCTCGAAGCTCACCCCGCGCAGCACCGCCAGGTACTCGGCCACTTCACGCACGTACTCGGGCAGGTTCGGCTTGCCGCGATGGGGAACCGGTGCGAGATACGGCGAATCGGTCTCCACCAGCAGGCGGTCCACCGGCACCTGGCGCGCCACTTCGCGCAGCTGCTCGGCATTGCGGAAGGTGACGATGCCCGACAGCGAGATGTAGAAGCCGATATCCAGCGCCGCCTTGGCCATTTCCCAGTCTTCGGTGAAGCAGTGCAGCACGCCGGCCTGCGGCAGCGCCGCCTCGCGCAGCAGCGCCAGGGTGTCAGCGCGGGCTTCGCGGGTATGCACGATGACCGGCTTGCCAGTGACCTTCGCGGCCTCCAGATGCAGGCGGAAGGCTTCCTGCTGCAGCTCGGCGGCCTCGGGCTCGTAGTGATAGTCCAGGCCGGTCTCGCCGATGGCCACCACGCGCGGGTGGTTCAGCTCGCCCAGCAGCCAGTCCAGCGCCGGCGCGGCACCCGGCTCCAGGTCCAGCGGGTGGACGCCCACCGAGCAGTGCACGTCGGCGTAGCGGTCCGCCAGGTCCTTCACTGCCCTGGCATTGTCCGCACTCACGCCGATGCACAGGAACTGGCTGACGCCACGGGCGCGGGCAGCGTCCAGCGCGGCATCCAGCGAGCCGTCGTGGGCGGCCAGATCGAGACGATCGAGGTGGCAGTGGGAATCGACCAGCATGAAAACTTTCTCCGGAAAATGACGAAGCGCCCGATCGGGCGCTTCGTGCTTGCAGCCTGTAAAGCCTGCGGATTCTACATGGTATGGGTGGGGCGATCCGACTTCAGCGCGCCGGCGAGGTAGGTCTCGATCTTGTTGCGCGCGGTGTTGTCACCATCGTTGAACTGCACGCCGATGCCGGCAGCGCGGTTGCCCTGGGCGCCCCGCGGGGTGATCCAGACGACCTTGCCGGCTACCGGGATCTTCTCCGGCTCGTCCATCAGGTTGAGCAACATGAAGACCTCATCGCCCAGCTTGTAGGTCTTGTTGGTCGGAATGAACAGCCCACCGTTGCGGATGAACGGCATGTAGGCGGCATACAGCACGGATTTGTCCTTGATGGTCAGGGACAGGATTCCGTTACGCGGACCCAGATTTGGTGGCAAGCTCATTCAGCTGTCCTGGCAGATTTTTCCGATGGCCGGATTATAGCCCGGCCCGGGCAGACTTGCCCACTGTACGAGCAAGGCTTCGAGAAGCAGGGCACGGTTGAGATTGGCCTTGCCCAGGACTTTCTGCCGCTGCGCGAGCAGCCAGTCCTGCATGGCCAGCACCTTGGGCTGCGAGGCTTTCTGCGCCAGGTACTGCACCACCTTGCTCATGTCGGCGAGGCCAAGCCCCGCCTCGTCACGCGCCAACTGGTAGCGCAGGACGAGCAGCGACCAGTCGCAGAACCAGTCGAAGAGCAACGGCAAGGGTACGGCATTCCAGCTGTCGGCCAGCTGACTTGGGGCAATCTGCTGCTTGAGCAGCTTTTTCACGCCATCCACCACCTGCGCACGCTGCTCGCGTACACCCTGCCCCTGCAGGCGCTGGGCGGTGAGCGGCGAACCACCGGCCAGCACCAGCAGTTCATCGAGGACTTCCGGCGCTTCGCCCGGCAGCGCCTGGGCCAGCCAGGCGCGCGCCTGCTCGGCGCTGGGCTGCGGGCAGGCCTGCTGCACGCAGCGGCTCTTGATGGTCGGCAGCAGGCGGCTGGGCTGGTGGCTGATGAGCAGCAGCACGGTGTTGCCCGACGGCTCTTCCAGGCTTTTCAGCAGGGCGTTGGCGGCATTGAGGTTCATCGCCTCGGCCGGTTCCAGCAGCACCACCTTGCGCCCACCCAACTGCGCGGTCTGCACCACGAAATTCACCAGCTCGCGTACCTGGTCGACGCGAATCGGCTTCTCCGCCTCTTCCGGCTCCAGCAGGAAGTAGTCCGGATGGGTACCAGCGGCGAGTAACAGGCAAGCCTTGCATTGCCCGCACGCCTTGCCGCCCGCGGGGCGCTGGCAGAGCAGGAAATGCACGAAATTTTCCGCCAGCACACGCTTGCCGATACCGGCCGGACCATGCAGCAGATAGGCGTGGGCGTGCTGCGGGCGATTGCCCAGCTGCTGCCAGAGCCCCTGCTGCCAGGGATAGATATCAGCCATGCAGGCGCTCCAGCAGGGTCGGCAGCAGGCCGTCGAGGTCGCGCTGCACTTCGACCAGCGTCTGCGCGGCATCGAGGATGTGATAGCGCCCCGGCTCGGCGCGGGCGCGATCCAGATAGGTATTGCGCACCGCGTCGAAGAAGGCGCGACCTTCCTGCTCGAAGCGGTCCAGGCGACCACGGGCCGCCGCACGGGACAGGCCGATTTCCACCGGCAGGTCGAACACCAGGGTCAGGTCGGGACGCAGGCTGCCCTGGACGAAGCTTTCCAGCTGGGCGATGCGCTCCACCGGCAGGCCGCGACCGCCGCCCTGGTAGGCGTAGGTGGCGTCGGTGAAGCGATCACAGAGCACCACGGCGCCGCGCGCCAGGGCCGGGCGAATCACTTCGGCAATGTGCTGGGCACGGGCAGCGAAGACCAGCAGCAGCTCGGTATCCACCGCCATCTGCTCGTCGCTGGGGTCCAGCAGCAGTTCGCGGATGCGTTCGGCCAGCGGCGTGCCGCCGGGCTCGCGGGTCAGCTGGACCTCGATGCCACGCTCGCGCAGGCGTTCGGCGAGGTACTCGCGATTGGTGCTCTTGCCCGCGCCTTCGGGGCCTTCCAGGGTGATGAACAGGCCGCTCACTGGGCACTCTCCTTGTCTTGCGGCACCGCCGGTGCATCGGCGGCGGGTGCGTCGGTTTCCGGCGTCGGCGCCGAGACGGGCGCCGGACTGGATCGGTAGTCGGCGCGGCGCTTGATCTGGAACTCCTGGACGGCCCTGTTGTGGTCGTCGAGGTTGTCGGAGAAGGTGTGGCTGCCATCGCCACGGGCGACGAAGTACAGGCTCTGCCCTTGCACCGGGTTGAGCGCGGCATGGATCGCCTCGCGGCCGGGCAGCGCGATGGGCGTCGGCGGCAGGCCGGCAATCACATAGGTGTTGTAGGGCGTCGGCGTGCGCAGGTCGGCGCGGGTGATCTTGCCGGCATAGCGTTCACCCATGCCGTAGATGACGGTAGGGTCGGTCTGCAGCAGCATGTTCTTCTGCAGACGGCGCACGAAGACGCCGGCGATCTGCCCGCGCTCCTGGGGTACGCCGGTCTCCTTCTCCACCAGCGAGGCCATGGTCAGTGCCTGGTAGGAGTCCTTGTAGGGCAGGTCCTGGGCGCGCTTGTCCCATTCCTCGGCGAGGATACTGTCCATGCGCTGGTAGGCATGCTTGAGGATATCGACGTCCTTGGTGCCGCGGACGAAGCGGTAGGTGTCGGGGAAGAAGCGGCCTTCCGGGAAGACACCGGGCTTGCCCAGCCTGGCCATGACCTCGGCGTCGCTCAGGCCATTCAGGGTCTGCTCCAGCTTGGGCTGACGGGCGAGCAGTTCGCGCACCTGGCGGAAGTTCCAGCCTTCGACCAGGGTCAGGCCGTACTGCACCACCTCGCCCTCGCGCCACAGGTCGAGCAGCTGGGCAGCAGTCATGCCGGGCGTCAGGCGGTATTCGCCGCTGTGCAGGGCCTCGCCGGCCAGGTTGAAGCGCCAGTACAGACGTAGCCAGAAACCACCGTGCAGGACGTCCTCGTCCTCCAGGCGGGTCAGCAGGCGGCCGGGGGTGGCGCCGCTGGGAGCGTCGAGCAGACGCTCTTCGGTGAGCTGGAGCGGTTGCTGCAAGGCACGGTGCTGTTCCCAGGCACCCAGGCCGAGCACGAGCCCGGCCAGCAGCAGGCCGCCTTCCAGCAGCACCAGCAATTTGCGCATCACGTATCAGGAATCCAGAAGTTCGCGGAGTTGGCCCTGCAGTTTACGGGTCAGCGGCCCGACCGGCCAAGCGTGCTCGGCAACGCCGCGCACCGGCCAGATACCGTAGAGACTGTTGCAGAGAAAGACCTCATCGGCCTGCGCCAGTTCGCTGTGCTCGATGTCACGGACGATGACCGGCAGGCCCAGGTCGCGAGCGCGCTGGAGTATCTCGGCGCGCATGACACCGGCGACGCCGCAGCGGCTGAGCTCGGCGGTTAGCAGCTCGCCCTGCTTCACCAGGAACAGGTTGCTGAACACGCCCTCGACGACGCGTCCGGAAACATCGCGCAGCAATCCTTCGGCGAAGGCCGGGTCGCTCCATTCGGCGCGGGCCAGGACCTGCTCCAGGCGATTGAGGTGCTTCAGACCGGCCAGCAACGGTTGCTCGGCCAGGCGGGTGACGCAGGGAAAGAGTGTGACGCCCTCCTCCCCGTTCCTGGCCGGATAGGCCGGCGCCGGCGAAGCCAGCAGCAGCCGGCGGACCTGAGCGTCGGCCTGCGGCGCATAGCCACGCAAGCCTTCGCCACGGGTCAGCATCAGCTTGGCGACGCCATCACCGAGCAGGGCGGAGAAACGCAGGAGTTCGTCTTCGACGAGGTCGAGCGAGACCGGCAGGGACAGGCGTCGAACGCCCTCCTCCAGCCGCGCCCGATGGCGTGCCAGCAGGCGCGGACGGCCTGCGGACACGCGGATGGTCTCGAACAGCCCATCGCCGTAGGCCAGCCCGCGATCACGCGCGGACAGGGCCTCGGCGCTCTGGCCGTCGATCCAGCTCAGCATCAGCCGTGGAACCGGCGGAACACCAGGGAGCCGTTGGTGCCACCGAAACCGAAGGAGTTGGACAGGGCAACGTCGATCGGACGCTCCTTGGCCTGATGGGCGACCAGGTCGAGGTCGCAGCCTTCGCTGGGGTTGTCCAGGTTGATGGTCGGCGGGGCTACCTGGTCGCGCAGGGCGAGCACACAGAAGATCGCCTCGACCGCACCGGCGGCACCCAGCAGGTGGCCGGTCATGGACTTGGTGGAGCTCATCGACAGCTGGTAGGCGTGGTCGCCGAAGATCGACTTCACCGCGGCGATTTCCGCGATGTCGCCGGCCGGCGTCGAAGTGCCGTGGGCGTTGATGTAGTCGACCTGCTCGGGGTTCAGCCCGGCATCGCGCAGCGCGGCCTTCATGCAGCGCGCAGCACCGGCGCCGTCTTCCGGCGGAGCGGTCATGTGGAAGGCGTCACCGCTCATGCCGAAGCCGACGACTTCCGCATAGATGCGCGCGCCGCGGGCCTTGGCGTGTTCAAGCTCTTCCAGCACCAGCGCACCTGCGCCGTCGGAGAGCACGAAGCCATCGCGATCCCGATCCCACGGACGGCTGGCCTTGGTCGGCTCGTCGTTGCGGGTAGACAGCGCGCGGGCAGCACCGAAGCCACCCAGGCCAAGACCGCAGGCCGCCATTTCGGAGCCGCCGGCAACCATCACGTCAGCGTCGCCGTAGGCGATGTTGCGCGCGGCCATGCCGATGTTGTGGGTGCCGGTGGTGCAGGCGGTGGTGATGGCGTAGTTGGGGCCCTGCAGACCGAGGTTGATCGACAGGAACCCGGAAACCATGTTGATGACCGAGCCGGGCACGAAGAACGGCGAGATGCGCCGCGGGCCCTGCTCGAACAGCGAACGACAGGTGTTTTCGATATTGGTCAGGCCGCCGATGCCCGAACCGATGGCAACGCCGATGCGCTCCCGGTTGGCGTCGGTGACTTCCAGGCCGGAATCACGCACTGCCTGGTAGCTGGCAGCCAGGCCGTACTGGATGAACAGGTCGAGTTTGCGAGCTTCCTTGGCGGACATGTATTGCTCGACGTCGAACCCTTTCACCGAGCCGCCGAAACGGGTGGCAAAGGCGGACAGATCCATGTGTTCGATCGGGGCGATACCGCTGCGCCCGGCGAGAATGCCTTCCCAACTGCTCGGCACATCCACACCCAGGGGCGACAACATTCCCATGCCAGTGATGACTACGCGTCTACGCGACACTGTGACTTCCTCTCATGTGTTTCACGGCAATAACGCCGGCAGAAGCCGGCGTTAAAGAAAAGCCGCACGCCTTTGCAGGCCGTGCGGCTTCTTTCGTCGGGGAACCGACGACTACGTCTTACGCCTGGTGGGCGACGATGTAGTCGATGGCTTCCTGAACGGTGGTGATCTTTTCGGCTTGCTCGTCGGGGATTTCGGTCTCGAATTCCTCTTCCAGAGCCATCACCAGCTCAACGGTGTCAAGGGAGTCGGCGCCCAGGTCTTCAACGAAGGAAGCGCTGTTGGTGACTTCTTCTTCCTTAACGCCGAGTTGCTCAGCAACGATCTTCTTGACGCGTTCTTCGATGGTGCTCATACCTTGTTTTCACTCCTATGGACAATCCGTACAGCTGGGCTGCGGGTAAGTGTATAGAAAGGGTTTTCTGCATTTCAAGCTGAACGCTGACGCCCCTTCCCGGCGACCCAGATGCTCTGTCTATTCCAGCGTCACAACGCTTGGAGAATTTTAGACAGCGCATATGACATCGCCACGAAGGAACTCGTCACATCAGCTCATGTACATTCCGCCATTCACCGGTACCGTGGCACCCGTAACGTAAGCTGCGCCCTCGGAAGCGAGGAATGCTACCACTTTGGCGATCTCTTCGGCTTGTCCAAGTCGACCCAGCGGAATCTGGCCGAGCAGCGCCTCACGCTGGGCCTCGGGCAGTTCGCGGGTCATGTCGGTGTCGATGAAGCCCGGAGCAACCGCGTTGACAGTGATAGCACGGGAACCGACTTCGCGTGCCAGGGCGCGGGTGAAGCCTTCCAGGCCGGCCTTGGCGGCGGCGTAGTTGGTCTGTCCGGCGTTACCCATGGCACCGACCACGGAGCCAATGTTGATGATGCGACCCCAGCGCGCCTTGGTCATGCCGCGCAGCACGGCTTTCGACAGACGGTAGAGGCTGTTGAGGTTGGTGTTGACGACATCGAACCACTCGTCGTCTTTCATGCGCATCAGCAGGTTATCGCGGGTGATGCCAGCGTTATTGACGACGATGGCCGGGGCGCCGGATTCCTTCTGGATGGCCTCGACCACGGCGGTCACGGACTCGTCGTTGGACACGTCCAGCACCATGCCCGAACCCTGGATGCCGTTTTCCTTGAGGTACTCGGAAATCTTCTGGGCGCCGGACTCGCTGGTGGCGGTGCCGACCACGGTGGCGCCCATGCGACCCAGTTCCAGCGCGATGGCCTGGCCGATACCACGGCTCGCGCCGGTAACCAGGGCAACCTTACCTTGCAGACTCATGCCTTATCTCCTGTTCAAGCCAGAGCCGCGCGGGCCGCGCCGAAGGCGTCCGCGGAATCCAGGTTGTGGGTGGTCACGCCCTTGGCGCAACGCTTGTTCAAACCAGCCAGCACCTTGCCCGGACCGCATTCGACCAGGTCGGTGACGCCCTTCTCGGCCAGCAGCTGCACGCTCTCGACCCAGCGCACCGGGCTGTACAGCTGCGCCAGCAGGTCGCGCTTGAGCGCGGCCAGATCGGCCGGAACCTGGGCAGTGACGTTCTGCACCAGGGCGATCTGCGGCATCTGCCACTGCACGGCCTCGACGGCCTCGGCGAAACGCTCGGCAGCCGGACGCATCAGCTCGCAGTGCGACGGCACGCTGACCGGCAGCGCGACGGCGCGCTTGGCGCCACGCGCCTTGCACGCCTCGATGGCACGCTCGACGGCCTTGGCGGCACCGGCGATCACCACCTGACCGGGAGCGTTGAAATTCACTGCGCTGACCACTTCGCCCTGGGCCGCTTCGGCGCAGGCGGCGAGTACGTCAGCATCATCCAGACCAAGGATGGCAGCCATGCCACCGGTCCCGGCGGGAACGGCTTCCTGCATCAGTTGGCCACGGCGCTCGACCAGCTTGACCGCATCGGCGAAAGCCAAGCTGCCGGCGGCGACCAGCGCGGAATATTCACCCAGGCTGTGGCCGGCAACGTAGGCCGGCTGCACGCCACCTTCGGCCTGCCACAGACGCCACAGGGCAATGGAGACGGTGAGGATGGCGGGCTGGGTCTTGTCGGTCTGGTTCAGGCGCTCTTCCGGGCCTTCCTGTACCAGCGCCCAGAGGTCATAACCCAGGGCAGCGGAGGCTTCAGCGAAGGTTTCGCGCACCACGGCATGCTGGGCACCCAGCTCGGCGAGCATGCCGAGCGACTGCGAACCTTGACCGGGGAATACGAAGGCGAGGGATGCGGACATTTCAACAGGTCCCTTTTGTCTGTGTCATCAAATGGATAACGCCGGCGAGAGCCTGGCGCATTGAACTGACAGTTGGATGACGGTCTGACGACCGCGGTCACACATTACAGCAGATGTTCCAGGCGACCATGCAGCCGCTGGGGCAGATTCTCGCGGACTTCCAGCAGCGCGCGGCGCAATGCGCTCTGGATGCCCTCTTCTTTCGCACTGCCGTGACTCTTCACCACGATGCCCTGCAAGCCGAGGAAGCTCGCGCCATTGTGCTGCGAGGGCGTGAGGTCGCCACGCAGCCGGCGCAGGAACGGCATCGCCATCAGACCGACCGCCTTGGCCGGCAGGCTGGAGCGGAACAGCTCTTCCAGGCGCGCGGCGACCATGGCCGCCAGCCCTTCGCTGGACTTGAGCAGGATGTTGCCGACGAAACCGTCGCAGACCACCACGTCGGCCAGGCCGCGATACAGGCCATCGCCTTCGATATAGCCGATGTAGTTCACTCCACGCGCCTGCTGCAGCAGGCTGGCGGCCAGCTTGACCTGCTGGTTGCCCTTGATGTCTTCGGTGCCGACGTTCAGCAGAGCGACCCTGGGATTGCTCTTGCCAAGTGCCTCCGCCGCCACCGCGCCCATGACGGCGAACTGGTAGAGATGCTCGGCACTGCAATCGACGTTGGCGCCCAGGTCGAGCAGATGGCAGTGGCCGGTCTGCGTCGGCACGGCCGTCACCATCGCCGGACGATCGATGCCCGGCAGGGTCTTGAGCAGGTAGCGAGAGAGCGCCATCAGCGCACCGGTATTCCCGGCACTGACGCAGGCATGGGCCTTGCCATCACGAACCAGTTCGAGGGCAACACGCATGGAGGAATCGGGCTTGCCACGCAACGCCTGGGACGGACGCTCGTCCATCGTGATGATTTCACTGGCGTGGTGAACGTGAAGACGCTGGCGCTCGACCGCAGAAAGGCCGCGCAGCTGTTCTTCTATCTGGGGAGCTTGGCCGACAAGGACCAGCTGGAGGGAAGCATATTCGGCCAGAAAGGAAATGCAGGCCGGAACAATGCAGTGGGGACCGTAGTCCCCACCCATTGCATCAATCGCGATGATTGGTGCGGACAAAGATTACTCGTCAGAGCCTTTGTCTACGACCTTGCGGCCGCGATAGAAACCGTCCGGGGAGACGTGGTGGCGCAGGTGAACTTCACCAGTGCTCTTTTCCACGGACAGAGCGCTCGCGTCCAGGGCATCGTGCGAACGACGCATGTCACGAGCGGAACGGGATTTTTTGTTCTGCTGAACAGCCATGATTGATTAACTCCTAAACGTTTGGGTCACGCTTCAACTGCGCCAGTACGCTGAACGGATTGGGCCGCTCTTCGACGTTCTCGCTCGGTTCGGGCGCTGTAGCGTATCCCACCGGCTGCTGGCAATCCTCAGGGTCATGGACCGGCACGATGGGCAAGGCGAGCAGCAACTCGTCCTCGGCCAGCGAGGTCAGGTCGATGGGGTCATCCCCCACTTCCAGCGCATCGTAGCCACTGGGCAGATCATCGATCGACTTGCCTTCCGGAATGATGACGTAATCATACGCACCACCCACATGGAAGTTGGCCGGCTCGAGACAGCGCTGGCATACCATGCTCACCTCGGCGTCGAGTTCGACGTGCATGACCGCCAGCTTCTGCTGATCACGGAAGAAGGAAAACTTCGCGTGAACATCGCCGTCACTGCTGGTCAGTTGCTCGCTGAGACGTGTCATCTTGGCGATCGGCAGCACACCCTCGAGGGTGGCGGCGCGCTCTACCAATTTGCGCGGATCAACGTGAGGTGGTATCGGTCCATTCAACATAAGCGCGCCATTATAGGGATGCACCCGAAGCTGTCAAAGGAAATTAGCCATAAACCGCTGTATGGACAGCCCTTTTCGCTAGAATCAGCACGACGCTCCGAAGGAATTCTCCATGCTACCCCTGATCCTTGCTTCCAGCTCGCCCTATCGCCGCGAACTGCTGCAGCGCCTGCGCCTGCCATTCGAATGCGCCAGCCCCGATATCGATGAAACCCCGCTGCCCGGCGAAAGCGCCGAGCAACTGGTGCGCCGACTGGCGGAAAGCAAGGCGCGCGCTCTGGCGAAGCGCTTTCCCGCACACCTGATCATCGGCTCGGACCAGGCCGCGGTGAACGGCGAACGCATCCTCGGCAAACCCCACGACATCGAGCGCGCCACCGAACAGTTGCTGGTCGCCAGCGGGCACAGCGTCAGCTTCCTCACCGGCCTGTGCCTGCTGAACAGCCAGACCGGCGAGGCCAGGGTCGACTGCATCCCTTTTACCGTGCATTTCCGCGAGCTCGATGAAGCGCGCATCCGCCGCTATCTCGAAGCCGAGAAACCATTCGACTGCGCCGGCAGCTTCAAGGCCGAAGGCCTGGGCGTCAGCCTGTTCCGCCGCACCGAAGGCGATGACGCTACCAGCCTGGTCGGCCTGCCGCTGATCCGCCTGGTGGACATGCTGCTCGCCGAACAGGTGCCCATCCCCTGAAACAGAAAGCCTGACGACAGAAACCGAAATGCAAAGGCCCGGCAATCGCCGGGCCTTTTCCTTCCTTATATAAGGAAGGCTTCAGCGCAGGGCCGGGCCCTGGAAGCCCATCCACAACGCCATGTGCTCGGCAACGCTGGCGCCCAGCTTCTTGGCGAAGCGATCGAAAGGTGAATCCTGCACGGTGTAGTCGACGATTTCCTTTTCCTTGACGATCTCGCGCGCGACGTAGCTGGTGCTGCCCAGGCCGTCGATCAACCCCAGCTGCAGCGCCTGCTCGCCAGACCAGATCAGCCCGGAGAACAGCTCCGGATGGTCCTTGTCCTTCAGGCGATCGCCACGCCCCTTCTTCACGCTGTCGATGAACTGCTTGTGGGTGACATCCAGCACCTGCTGCCAGAACGCGGTCTCATCCGCTTTCGGCGGCTGGAACGGATCGAGGAAGGCCTTGTGCTCGCCAGAGGTATAGAGGCGGCGATCCACACCCAGCTTTTCCATGGTGCCGACGAAGCCGAAAGTGGCCGCGGTCACGCCGATGGAGCCCACCAGGCTGGCCTTGTCGGCATAGATCTGGTCGGCAGCGCTGGCAATGTAATAGGCGCCGGATGCCCCGAGATCGCTGATGACCGCGTAGACCTTGATATCCGGATGCTCACCGCGCAGGCGCTTGATTTCATCGTAGATATAGCCCGACTGCACCGGACTGCCGCCCGGGCTGTTGATGCGCAGGATGATGCCCTTGGTGCCCGCATCCTCGAAAGCCGCGCGCAGCGCGCCGACGATATTGTCCGCACTGGCCGCCTCATTGTCGGCGATCATGCCCTTCACCTCGACCATCGCCGTGTGACTGGCGCCACGCGAAGCGGACTTGGACAGACCACTGAACGGACTGAACAGTGCCAGCGCGCCAAACAGGTAAACGAAGGTCAGCAGCTTGAAGAAAATCCCCCAGCGGCGCGACCGCCGTTGCTCCTGCACACCTGCCAGCACCGCCTTCTCCAGCAGCTTCCAGCTCTTGTCATCAGCCGCTGCCGACTGAACTGCCCTGCTATCGTCCGCCTTCCATTCATCCGACATCAGTTACCCACCTCAAGCTGCGGTTTCACCGAGCGCCTGGCCAACCAGGCGCGCAATTCATTGAAATGCCCCACTTCCAGCGCCGGAGCATACTCGCGAAGGATATCCAGCGACTGTGCACCGTAACCCACCGCCACCGAATCCATCCCGGCGCGGCGCGCCATCTCCAGATCGAACGGCGAGTCACCCACCATCAGCGCATCGCGGGCATCGACCCGGCAGTGCTCGAGAATCTCGTGCAGCATGCGCGGATCCGGCTTGCTCGCCGACTCGTCGGCGGCACGGGTGATATCGAAGAAATCGGTCCAGCCCTGCCCCGCCAGCACGCGATCCAGCCCACGGCGGTTCTTGCCGGTAGCCACCGCCAGTTGGTAACCCGCAGCGCGAAACTCCACCATCGCCTCGGCCACACCCGGGAACAACGGCGAAGGCTGCACCTCCAGGCTCAGGTAGTGATTGCCGTAGTCGAGACGGAAGCGATCCAGCGGCTCGCCGTCCACCACCTCGAGATACAGGGTCTGGATGGCTTCCGGCAGACCGAGCCCGATGATGCCCTTGATCGCCGCATCGCTGCGTTCAGGGAGGCCGGAATTGACCGCCGCCACGCGCATGGCCTCGACGATACGACCGATGGAATCCACCAGCGTGCCATCCCAGTCGAAGATCAGCAGGGAATACTCACGCATCCAGACGCTCCACGGTGCGCTGCCAGACCTCGTCCACTGGCGCTTCCAGCTCCAGCACCGCGCCATCGGGCAGCGGCACGCGCAGGTAAGCCGAATGCAGGAACAGGCGCTTGCCGCCCAGCTCGCGGATTTCGCGGGAGAAATCTTCATCGCCGTACTTGGGATCGCCAGCGATGGAGTGGCCGGCGTGCTTGGCGTGCACGCGAATCTGGTGGGTGCGCCCGGTGATCGGCCGCGCCTCCACCAGGGTGGCGAAGTCACCGAAGCGGCGCAGCACCTTGAACTCGGTCAGCGCTTCCTTACCCTCGGGATTCACTTCCACCACGCGTTCGCCGGAGCGCAGGTTGTTCTTCAGCAGCGGCACGGCGATCTGTTTCTTCGCTGCCGGCCAGTTGCCGCGCACCAGGGCGTGATAACGCTTGTCGACGATACGCTCGCCACGCAGGGCGTCGTGCAGGTGGCGCAGCATGCTGCGCTTCTTGGCGATCATCAGCAGGCCGGAGGTATCGCGGTCCAGGCGGTGCACCAGCTCCAGGTCCTTGCACTCCGGACGCAACTGGCGGAAAGCCTCGATGACCCCGTAGTTCAGGCCGCTGCCGCCATGCACGGCGATACCGGTGGGCTTGTTCACCACGATCAGTGCCTTGTCCTCGAAGACGATGGACGCCTCCAGGCGCTCCAGCAGGCCCTGGGCCAGCGGCACCGGCTCGTCGCGCTCGGCCAGGCGCAGCGGCGGAACGCGGATCACATCGCCCGCCTGCAGCTTGTACTCGGGCTTGATACGTCCTTTATTCACCCGTACTTCGCCCTTGCGCAGGATGCGATAGATCAGCGTCTTGGGCACGCCCTTGAGCTGGGTACGGAGGAAATTGTCGATGCGTTGGCCGGCATACTCCGGCGCGACTTCAAGCAGCTGGACGCCGGAAGTCGGAGGGGCGGGATTAGTCATCCGTCCATAATATCAATTTTTCATTCAATTGAAGCACTTAATCATTGCTGCTATATTCGGGAGGCCGCCAAAAGTGGCCAGGCCTGCGGATGATCGCGTAATCGCCATCCCCAACCGCCTGCAAACACATTGAATGGACACGAGGCAGTCCCCGGAAGCGTTGCAACGGCCCGAGCGATTCTCGCGCCGACAGCGCCTCGAAACCCAGGCCTTCAGACATGACCACGGCAGCCAAGGTCGCCGTGATAAAAGCCAACCCCGCTCCCGGATTCAGCGAGTGGCACCCGGCTCTTAAGGGAAATGTGCAGGGCGGAGATGCACAACTGTCGGATTGCGTTGCCTTCATGCCTCCATGCCTTGAACGTAGACGCACTATATCGTCCGCATCTGACAGCCAATTCCTCCTCCTGATGAATGCTTGTTCTGACAAAACAAGCAGGAAACGTAGTCGCGGCACAGCAGATACTTCCTGCTGCCGCTGGACACGGGAACGGTCCGCCGTTCCTGAGTACGTGCCTTAGCACCGACCGTGAGAGTCGTGTGTGCCGATCGCCGTTTCCGGTGGCCCCGGAAACCATTGGTACTACATGAAAAGAATGCTGATCAACGCAACTCAACCCGAAGAGTTGCGTGTAGCGCTGGTAGACGGCCAACGCCTGTTCGACCTGGACATCGAGTCCGGCGCGCGCGAACAGAAGAAGGCCAACATCTACAAAGGCCGCATCACCCGCATCGAGCCGAGCCTCGAAGCCGCATTCGTCGACTTCGGCGCCGAACGCCACGGCTTCCTCCCCCTCAAAGAAATCTCCCGCGAGTACTTCAAGAAGAACCCTGAAGGCCGCATCAACATCAAGGACGTCCTGAGCGAAGGCCAGGAAGTCATCGTCCAGGTCGAGAAAGAAGAGCGTGGCAACAAGGGCGCCGCCCTGACCACCTTCATCAGCCTCGCCGGCCGTTACCTGGTGCTCATGCCCAACAACCCGCGCGCCGGTGGCATCTCCCGCCGCATCGAGGGTGAAGAACGCAACGAACTGCGCGAAGCCCTGAACGGCCTGACCGTTCCCGGCGACATGGGCCTGATCGTCCGCACCGCGGGCCTGGGCCGCAGCTCCGAAGAGCTGCAATGGGACCTGGACTACCTGCTGCAACTGTGGGGCGCCATCAAGGAAGCCTCCGGCGAGCGCAGCGGCCCGTTCCTGATCTACCAGGAAAGCAACGTCATCATCCGCGCCATCCGCGACTACCTGCGCCAGGACATCGGCGAAGTGCTGATCGACAGCATCGACGCCCAGGAAGAAGCGCTGAACTTCATCCGCCAGGTCATGCCGCAGTACGCGAGCAAGGTGAAGCTGTACCAGGACAGCGTTCCGCTGTTCAACCGCTTCCAGATCGAGAGCCAGATCGAAACCGCCTTCCAGCGCGAAGTGAAACTGCCTTCGGGCGGCTCCATTGTCATCGACCCGACCGAGGCCCTGGTGTCCATCGACATCAACTCGGCGCGCGCCACCAAGGGCGGCGACATCGAGGAAACCGCGCTGCAGACCAACCTGGAAGCGGCCGAGGAAATCGCCCGTCAGCTGCGTCTGCGTGACATCGGCGGCCTGATCGTCATCGACTTCATCGACATGACCCCGGCAAAGAACCAGCGCGCCGTGGAAGAACGTGTCCGCGAAGCCCTGGAAGCCGACCGCGCCCGCGTACAGGTCGGCCGCATCTCGCGCTTCGGCCTGCTGGAAATGTCCCGTCAGCGCCTGCGTCCGTCCCTGGGCGAGACCAGCGGCATCGTCTGCCCGCGCTGCAACGGCCAGGGCATCATCCGTGACGTCGAATCCCTGTCGCTGGCCATCCTGCGCCTGATCGAGGAAGAAGCCCTGAAAGACCGCACCGCCGAAGTTCGTGCGCGCGTGCCGTTCCAGGTTGCCGCCTTCCTGCTCAACGAGAAGCGCAACGCCATCACCAAGATCGAGCTGCGCACCCGTGCGCGCATCTTCATCCTGCCGGACGACCACCTGGAAACCCCGCACTTCGAAGTCCAGCGCCTGCGCGACGACAACCCCGAACTGCTGTCCGGCCACGCCAGCTACGAGATGGCCCCGGAAGAGCACGAGGAAGTCCAGCCGGTCAGCGCCACCCGCACCCTGGTTCGCCAGGAAGCCGCAGTGAAGACCGTTTCCCCGCAGACCCCTGCCCCGCAGCAGACCGCCGCTGAAGCACCGGTCGCCGTTGAAGCCACCAAGCCGATGCCCGAGCCGAGCCTGTTCCAGGGCCTGGTGAAGTCGCTGGTGGGCCTGTTCGCCGGCAGCAAGCCGGAACCGACCCCGGCTGCCGCCGAGAAGCCGGCCACCGAGCGCAGCGAAGGCCAGGGCGAGCGTCGCAACGGCCGTCAGCAGAACCGTCGCCGTGACGGTCGCGACGGCAGTCGTCGTGATGACGAGCGTAAGGAGCGTGGCCGTCGCGATGAGCGTGGCGAGCGCGCCGAGCGTCCTGCCCGCGAAGAGCGTCAGCCCCGTGAAGAGCGTGCCGAGCGCCAGCCGCGCGAAGAGCGTCAGCCCCGTGAAGACCGCCAACCGCGCGAAGAGCGTGCCGAGCGTCAACCGCGCGAGGAACGCCAGCCGCGTGAAGAGCGCGCCGAACGTCAGCCACGCGAGGAACGCCAACCGCGTGAAGAACGCGCTGAGCGCCAGCCGCGTGAAGAGCGTCAGCCCCGTGAAGAGCGTGGCGAGCGCGCCGAGCGTCAACCGCGTGAAGAACGCCAGCCGCGCGAAGAGCGTCAGCCTCGCGGTGAGCGTGGCGAGCGCACCGAGCGTCAGCCCCGTGAAGAGCGCCAGCCGCGCGAAGACCGTCAGGCTCGCGATGCCGCCGCCCTGGAAGCCGAAGAGCTGCCGAACGAGGAGCTGCTGGATCAACAGGACGACGAAGGCTCGGACGACGAGCGTCCGCGTCGCCGTTCCCGTGGCCAGCGCCGCCGCAGCAACCGCCGTGAGCGCCAGCGTGAAGCCGGTGTGGATGGCGTAGAAGGTGCCGAAAGCGAAGTGAGCAGCGCCGAAGGCAATGCCGATCAGGCCACCTCCGACACTCCGTCGCCGGCCGCCATGGTCGCTGCCGCCGCTGCCGCAGTCGCCGTTGCCGAAGCCACCACCGAGCAGGAGCAGCCCGCTGCCCAGGCTCAGGAAGAGGCGCAGCCGCTGGAATCCGGTGTGGTTGAAGCCGTGCGCACCGAAAGCGCCCTGGAACAGACCATCGAGTTCCTCGCCAAGCCCGCCGAACAGGCTGCCGAGCCGGTAGAAGCCGCTGCCAGCGAGATCGTTGAAGTGGCTGCTGTCGAGCCGACCGTCGCCGAAGTGGAGCCCACTCCGGCCGCCGAGACCGTGATCGAAGCCGTCGCCCAACTGGTCGAAGAGCCCAAGGTCGAAGCTCCGGTAGCTGCCGAAGAAGAAGCCCCGGCTGCTGCTCCGGCTGCCGCCGAAGACGCTGCCCCGGCCGTTCCGGCCAACGCCACCGGCCGTGCCTCCAACGACCCGCGCGAGCGTCGTCGCCAGGAACGCGCTGCCCGCGAAGCCGCCGCTGCTGCAGCCGCTGCCCCGCAGGTCGAGCAGGCTCCGGTAGCCGAAGCCGTGGTCGAAGAGACCGCAGCCGAGGAAGCTGAAGTCGTGGTCGAGCCGGCTGCCGAAGTAACCGCCGAGACTGTCGAGATCGAAGTGGTGAACGAGACTGCAGCTGTCGAGCAGGCTGAAGGCGACAAAGCCGAGAAGACCGAGGAAGAAGAAGGCTCCGTGGTGGAAAAACACCACAGCTGATCACTTCCTTGATCGGAAAAAGGGGATGCATCTGCATCCCCTTTTTTATTGCCTGCGCGCCGTAGTTCAGCGCCACCCCAAGATTGGCTGCCGGCGCGATGCGGGCCTATCGCGGACGGAGTCCGCTCCTGCGATAAGCCTGGCTCCTAAGAACAGACCTTAATCTGTAGGAGCGAGCTTGCTCGCGAATGGAGTCAAAAGGCCGCGTCGGCGCTGGGCTGTTCGCGAGTAAGCTCGCTCCTACGAAAAGCCTTTTGTGTGCTGGAGCGCGGCACAAAAAAGGGATGCCATTGGCATCCCTTGATCGAATCGCAGCGACCTCAGTAGAGGTTCGGCTCCATTTCCAGCTCCACGCCGAAGCGCTGAAGGATATCGTCGCGGACGCGGATAGCCAGAGCGTGCAACTCAGCCCCCGTGGCACCGCCATAATTGACCAGCACCAGCGCCTGTTGCGCGTGCACACCGGCGGCACCGTCGCGGAAGCCCTTCCAGCCCGCCTTGTCGATCAGCCAGCCAGCCGCCAGCTTCATCTGGCCATCGGCCTGGGGATAGGCCACCAGATCGCTGTAGCGCTCACGCAGCACATCGGCCTGCCCGGCGGACACCAGCGGATTCTTGAAGAAGCTGCCGGCATTGCCCAGCACCGCCGGGTCAGGCAGCTTCTCGCGGCGAATGGCGCAGATCACCCGCGACACATCGGCCGGCGCCGGCGCGGTCACGCCCTCCTCCGCCAGGCGCTGGCGCACTGGGCCATAGTCCAGGTGCAGTTGCGCCGTGCGGCTCAGGGCAAAGCGTACCCGCAGGATCAGCCAACGCCCCGGCTCGCGCTTGAAGCGGCTCTCGCGGTAAGCGAAGGCGCAGTCCTCCACACCGAACCCGCGCAGCTCGCCACTGTGGCGATCCAGCGCGGTCAGGCCGGCGAACACGTCCTTGATCTCGACGCCGTACGCGCCGATGTTCTGCATGGGCGCGGCACCCACGGTGCCGGGAATCAGGCTGAGGTTTTCCAGGCCGCCCAGGCCCTGGGCCAGGGTCCAGCGTACGAAATCATCCCAGACCTCACCGGCCTCGGCCTCCACTACCACGCGCTCACCGTCGTCGCTGAGGATACGGACGCCGCGCGAAGCCATGCGCAGCACCAGCGCGTCGATGTCGCGGGTCAGCAACAGGTTGCTGCCGCCACCGATGATCATCAGCGGCAGGCCCTTTTCCGCAGCGGCGGCAATGCCTGCGCGGACTTCGTCGTCATCCTGGGCCTGGGCGAACCAGCGTGCCGCGACTTCCACCCCGAAGGTGTTGTAGGGCTTGAGGGAGATGCGTTCTTGCAGTGGCAGCGTCACAGGCGTCCCTTCACTTCCGTCAGCAGGCCATCGCAGCCCCGTTCCACCAGGTCGAGTACCTGCTCGAAGCCATCCTCGCCGCCGTAATACGGATCAGGGACCTCGTCGACTTCCAGGTCGTAGCGGCGCAGGAACAGGTCCAGTTCCGCTTTGCCGCTACTGCCACGCAGGCTCTTCAGGTCGCGCAGGTTGGCGTGGTCCATGGCCAGGACCAGGTCATAGCGGGAGAAATCCGCCACGCTGACCTGCCGCGCCCGCAGGCTCGACAGGTCATAGCCGCGGCGCAGCGCGGCGGCGCGGGTGCGCGCGTCCGGCGCCTTGCCGATGTGCCAGTCGCCGGTGCCGGCCGAGTCGATTTCGATGCGTTCTTCCAGGCCGGCTTCACGGACCTTGTGGCGGAATACGCCCTCGGCCGTGGGCGAGCGGCAGATGTTGCCCAGGCAGACGAACAGAACCTTCATCAGGCCCCCAGGATGCGCCGGACGCGCTCCAGGTCTTCCGGGGTATCGACGCCGGCCTGCGGTGCTTCCAGGGCGTCAGCGACGTGGATACGCACGCCGTGCCAGAGTGCGCGCAGTTGCTCCAGGCATTCGGTGTCTTCCAGCCAGCACGGGCCCCACGCCACGAAATCGCGCAGGAAGCGTGCACGGTAGGCGTAGATGCCGATGTGACGGCGATACGGCACGTTGGCCGGCAGCGACTCGCGATCCACCGCGAAGGCGTCGCGCGCCCAGGGCAGCGTGGCGCGGCTGAAGGTCAGGGCCAGGCCGTTCTTGTCGCTGACCACCTTGACGATGTTCGGGTTGAACAGCGCCGCCGGGTCGTGGATCTCTTCGCACAGGGTGGCGATGCCCGCTTCCGGGTGTGCCGCGAGGTTGGCAGCCACCTGGTCGATGATCGAAGGCGGCACCAGCGGCTCGTCGCCCTGCACGTTGACCACGATGGCGTCGTCGGCCAGGCCCAGCGCGTCGGCGACTTCCGCCAGGCGGTCGGTGCCGGAGTTGTGGTCGGCGCGGGTCAGCACCACCGGGGCACCGAAGCCCTGGCAGGCATCGAAGATGCGCGCATCGTCAGTGGCGACCACCACCTGGGTGGCCGAGCTTTTGCCGGCCTGGGCCCAGACATGCTGGATCATCGGCTTGCCGGCGATGTCCTGCAGCGGCTTGCCGGGCAGGCGGGTGGAGGCGAAGCGAGCGGGAATGACGACGGTGTAGGCCTGGCTCATGGGATTACTTGTCCAGACGTTCGTCGACGTTCAGGGTGCGCGCCTCACCTTCGAGCATCACCGGGATGCCGTCACGCACCGGGTAGGCGAGGCCGTCGGTCTTGCAGATCAGCTCGGACTTGTCGTCGGTGAGCTTGAGCGGGCCCTTGCACAGCGGACAGGCGAGGATATCGAGGAGTTTCGGGTCCATGGTGCGTTCCTTGAGCTTTGAACAGAGTGAAGCAGGGACGAGGGCCGATCAGCGGGCGACCAGGCGCTCGAGCTGGGCATCGAACCAGGCGACGAAGGCCGGCGAGGGCTGCGCTTCGACGGCGAGGTACCACCAGTCGGGCGCGGCAAAGGACCGGCATTTCACCGCGTCCTTCTCGGTCATGACCAGCGGCAGTTCCGGCGTGAAGCGCAGCTGCTCGGCGGTATAGGCCGCATGGTCGGGGAAGGGATGCGGAATCGGCCGCCAGTTTAGCGCCTCGAGCGTTGTGAAGAAACGCTGCGGGTTGCCGATTCCGGCCAGGGCGTGCAGCGCTTGCCCGGCGGGGAAATGCTCGACGCCGCGGCGCTCGCCGCTGGCCAGGTTGACCAGGGCAGAAGGTCGCAGGACGAAGGAGAAGGCACCCGGCGGATCGCTGGGTGCGCCGTTGTGCAGCACGGCATCGACGTCGGCCAGTCGCTCGGCCGGCTCGCGCAGCGGCCCGGCGGGCAGGCAGCGGCCATTGCCCAGGCCGCGGGCGGCATCGATCAGCACCAGTTCCAGGTCGCGGGCCAGGCGGTAGTGTTGCAGGCCGTCATCGCAGAGGATCAGGTCCAGCGGCTCTTCGGCCAGCAGCGCGCGCACGGCGCTGGAGCGATCCGGGTCGATCATCAGCGGCACGCCGCTGCGGCGCACGATCATCAGCGGCTCATCGCCGGCCTCTGTTGCCGACTGCTCGGCACGTACGCGCCAGGGCGTCTGCGGTGGCTTGGCGCCATAGCCACGACTGACCACGCCGACCTTCAGCCCACGGGCGCGGCAGTGTTCGATCAGCCAGAGGATCATCGGCGTCTTGCCGGTGCCGCCGACGGTGATATTGCCGACCACGATGATCGGCACCGGCGCGCGGTAGGCCGGCCTGGCGCCGGAGAGGAAGTCCTGCCGGCGGCCCTGAGCGACGCGCCGGTAGAGCAGTTCGAGCGGCTTGAGCAGGGCCAGGGCGGGATGGCCCTTGTACCAGGCGTCGAGCAGGCGGTCGGAGAACGCCATCAGGGGGTCTTCTTGTCCGCCCGGGACTCGATGGTGGTGATGCGCAGGTGGGTGAAGCCCAGCTTGCCGGCCGCATCCATCGCGGTGACCACGGACTGGTAGTCCACCTTGCCGTCGGCGGTGATCACCACCGGCAGGCTGTTGTCGCCGGCGGACTCGCGCTGCATGGCGTTCATCAGGTTTTCCAGGTCGTCGCGCGCCAGGCTCTGGCCGTTGAGCGCGTAGTGCCCTTCGAGGCTGATGGAGATTTCCAGCTGCTTGATCTCGGTGGCTTCGGGCGGCGTGCCGCTGACCGCCTCGGGCAGTTCGACCTTGAGCTGCGAGGGCTTGGTGAACGAGGTGGCGACCACGAAGAACAGCAGCAGCACGAAGATCACATCGATCAGCGACGCCAGGTTGATGAAGACGTCCTCGCGGGCCGCTCCGCCCGCTCTGCGGCGGAATTTCACGCTTTGCCTTCCTCGACGAAGTCGACTTCGCGGTCGCCCTGGGTCACTTCCACCAGCTTGATGGCTTCCTGCTCCATGGCGATGACCAGCTCATCGACGCGGCGCAGCAGGTAGCGGTGGAAGAACACCGCCGGGATCGCCACGATCAGGCCGGCCGCGGTGGTGATCAGCGCCTTGGAGATACCGCCGGCGAGCATCGGCGCGTTGGCCATGCCGTCGCCCATGAAGGCGCTGAAGATCTGGATCATGCCGAACACGGTACCCAGCAGGCCGAGCAGCGGGGCCATGGCGGCGATGGTGCCCAGGGCATTGAGGTAGCGCTCCAGCTCGTGGATGACGCGGGACGCGGCTTCCTCGATGCACTCCTTCATGATCTCGCGACCGTGCTTGGAGTTGGCCAGGCCGGCAGCGAGGATTTCACCCAGCGGGGAAGACGCGCGCAGGTCCTTGAGGGCCTGGCTGTTCATCTTCTTGTCCTTGATCTGCTTCCACACCTGGCCGAGCAGCTGCGGCGGGGCCACACGGCTCAGGCGCAGGGTCCACAGACGTTCGGCGACGATCGCCATGGCAGCGACGGAGCTCAGCAAGATCGGCAGCATCATCCAGCCGCCAGCTTTGACCAGTTCCCACACAGTGGTGAATCCCCTGAAAAAAAGTGGCGCCACTCTAGCACAGGGGCCGTGGCGAGCCGACCGCCCCGGTCTCAATTTTCCTGCCAGAAATGTGCGCCTTCCCGCACTCCCCGGACCTCGCCATGGGTGCCGAGGGTCAGGGTCAGCGCGCCCTGCTCCGCCGTATCCTGAATGTGGATGCCCAGCGCATGGAAGCGCTCGACGACCGACGGATGCGGGTGGCCGTAGGGGTTGTTGGCGCCACGGGAGATGATCGCCGTGCCCGGCTGGATCGCCCGCAGGAAGGCCGGCCCGGAGGAGCTGCGGCTGCCATGGTGGCCGGCCAGCAGCCAGTCGATGTGCTCGCCTGGATGCGCCGCCAGCCAGGCCAGCTCGGCGGCTTGCGGCAGGTCACCGGTGAGCAGGAGGCGCTCGCCATCGGCTTCGATCTCCAGGGCGCAGGAGCGGTCGTTGCTTTCCCGCGCGCCCTGCCATGCCCAGCTGGAGAAGCGCACGCCGTCGATGTTCCAGGCTTCGATCCGACAAGGGCTGGCTGCCAGCTCCGACGGCAGGCGGTCCGGCTCGCCGCTGATGACCCGCGCCGGGTGCAACGAGCGTTTCACCGCGGGCGCACCGCCGGCATGGTCGTTGTCCGCGTGGCTGAGCATCAGCAGGTCCAGCCGGGCAATGCCCAGACTGCGCAGAGTGGGCACGACTACGCGCTCACCGATATCGAAGTCGCCGTTACGCGCCCCGGTGTCGTACAGCCACACCTGGCTATGCGTATGGATCAGCACCGACAGCCCCTGCCCCACGTCCAGCACGCGGATTTCCGCCCGCCCCGGCGCCGGTAAGGTCACACCGGGCCAGAACACCGGCAGGAACATCGCCACGCCCAAAGCCCGTACAGGCACGCCCGCCGGAGCCAACAACAGCAGGGCGCCGAGCATCGCCAACGCCAGCGCCCAGGCCGGCGCGGCCACCGGCTGCCAGGCCGGAGCCAACCCGGCCATCCAGCCCAGCAGGCGGAACAGTAGCTCCAGCAGTCCGCCCGACAGCCACAGCAGTGCCTCGCCCAGCGAGGGAATGCCCAGTGCCAGGCTGCCCAGCAGGGCCAATGGCACGACGACCAACTCCACCCAGGGCACCGCGATCAGGTTGGCCACCACCCCGGACAGGCTCAACGGCAGCCCCAGGGCAATGGAGGCCGGCAACAGTCCGACCGCCATCAACCATTGCGCGCGCAGCCAGGTACGCCAGGCGCTCCAGCGTCCCAGGCGCCCAGAGAAACCGAAGATCAGCAGCGCCACCGCCGCATAGGACAGCCAGAAGCCGGGCAACAGCACCACCAGCGGCTCCGCCAGCAGGACCACCAGCAAGGCACCGAGCAAGGGCGTCCACAGGCCACGATGGCGATAGCGCAGGCGCCACAGCAGGACGATGGAGACCATCACGCAGGCGCGCTGCAACGGCACGTCGAAGCCGGCCATCAGGCTGTACGCCCAGGCCCCCGCCGCGGCCAGCCCACAGGCACAGGGCAGCCAGGGGATGCGCGCCGGCCAGCAGCCCCAGCGCGCCAGCCCGGCCACCAGGGCGTAGAGCAGCCCCGCCAGCAGCGAGATGTGCGAGCCGGAGATCACCATCAGGTGCAGGGTCCCGGTGTCCTGCAGGACCTGCCAGTCCGCTGTGGTCAGCCCCGAGGCATCGCCCAGCACCAGGGCTGCCAGCGCTCCAGAGCGGCCATTCGCGTCCACTGCCAGCAGACGCTTGCGCCAGGCCTCACGCCAGGCGCTGGGGCCGCTGGCGGTTTCCAGCCGCTGGCCGTCCTTGACGCTGCCGGTGGCGCCGATGCGCTGGGCGGTGAGCCAGGCCTCGTAGTCGAAGCCGGCGCCGTTGGCCATGCCGTGGGGACGCTTGAGCTTGACCGCCAGCCGCCAGCGCTCGCCGCCTTCCACCGGCGGCCCGCCGAACCAGGACAGGCGCAGCGTGGCGGGAACCTTCGCACGAGGACTGGAGACGTCGGTGAGCATGAAACGCACGGAAGGCCCGGAGCGATCCGGCAGGCCCTCCACCCTGCCCTCCAGCCACAGCGTGCGGCCATCCAGCTCCGCTGCCAATCGGTCATCCAGCGCCCACTGCGCCGACACACAGGCCCAGGCGAAACCGAGGAGGAACAGGCCGATGCAGTAGCCGCGGGTCAGCAGCAGCGGCAAGCCGATCAACCCGAGCACCAGCAGGGCCCAGCCGGCCGGCAGCGTCGGCAACCCGCGCAGCGCCAGCAGGCCGAGGGCCAGCGAGAACATCCCTGCAAGTGGCAACGAAGCGCCTCCCGGCTCCCGGCGCAACCGCCGATCCGCTTGGCCTGCGGCGGTTACACACGGACATGATTGGCAACCAAAGACTGTCACCTAGCTAGGCATAATGGTGCGTCGTCCGTCTGCCAGAGATTTCCTCCATGCCGCGCCGAATCTTCAAGCGCTACATGCCGGATCCGGAAAGCATCAGGAACCACAAGGGCCTGCGTTTTCTCGGACCGCTGATCCAGTCGCCCAACCTCTGGCACCTCAATCGCCGCTCCGTGTCACGCGCCATGGGCATGGGGCTGTTCGCCGCCTTTATCCCGATCCCGCTGCAGATGCTACTGGCCGCATCGCTGGCCGTGTGGGTGCGGGCCAACCTGCCGATCTCGGTGGGTCTGGTCTGGCTGACCAACCCGATCACCATGCCGCCGGTGTTCTACTGCACCTACAAGATGGGCGCCTGGGTCATGGGCATCCCGGCACGCGCCCTGCCCGAACACCTGACCTGGGAATGGATCAGCGGCGAGTTGTCGATGCTCTGGCAGCCGTTCCTGCTCGGTTCGGTGATCTGCGGCATTCTCGTCGGCATCCTCGGCTACCTGGCGACCGAAGGTTACTGGCGCTGGTGGATCGGCCGCAGCTGGCGCCGGCGCCGGGCGTTGCGCAATCTGCAGAACGGCATCTGACGAGACGCCCGTAGGAGCGGACTTCGTCCGCGATCGTTTCATATCCGCTCAGACCAGTCAGGGAGCGCGGCCAACCCATCGCGGACGAAGTCCGCTCCTACGCCACGTCCACCAACCAGCTGCAGACACAAAAAAGCCGCCCCGAAGGGCGGCTTTTTCGTGGGCTGGTGGATCACTCGTAACGCAGCGATTCCGCCGGCTGGGTCGAGGCCGCGCGCCAGGCCGGATACAGCGTGGCGAGGAAGCTCATCGACAGCGCCGCCACGCAGATCAGCACGATGTCGCTGATCTGCGGGTCGGACGGCAGGTAGTTGATGAAGTAGATGTCCGAGTTGAACACGTGGGTGCCGGCGACGCGCTCCAGGGTCGAGACGATGGCGGTGACGTTGTACGCCGCCAGCACGCCGAGCACACAGCCGATCACGGTGCCGATCAGGCCGATCACCGTGCCCTGCACCATGAAGATCGCCATGATCTGCTTCGGTGTGGCGCCCAGGGTGCGCAGGATGGCGATGTCCGCGCGCTTGTCGGCCACCACCATGATCAGGGTGGCGATGATGTTGAAGGCGGCGACCGCGACGATCAGCAGCAGCAGCAGGCCGATCATGGTCTTTTCCATCTTCATCGCGCTGAACAGGCTGCCCTGGGTGTGGGTCCAGTCCACCGAGCGGTAGCCGTCGCCCAGCTGTTTGGCGATGGCCGCGCCGACTTCCGGCGCCTGGAACAGGTCCTTCAGGGCGATACGCACGCTCTGCACCTGGCCGGGCTGCCAGCGCAGCAGACTGGCTGCGTCGTCCACGTGGATCAGCGCCAGGCTGCTGTCCAGCTCGGCGCCGACCTTGAAGATGCCGACCACGTTCAGGCGCTGCATGCGCGGGGTGATGCCGCCGGGCGCGGTGCTCGGCTCGGGGACGATCAGCAGCAGGCTGTCACCGACGTTGACGTGGAAGCGCCGCGCGGTGATCTCGCCGATGACCACGCCGAACTCGGTGGCCTTGAGGTCGTCCAGGCTGCCGCGGACCATGTGCTGGCCGATGATCGACACCTGGGTTTCCAGCGCCGGATCGACGCCATCCACCTCGATGGGCTGCATCATGCCCTTGTAGGAGAGCATGCCGTCGACTTCGGTGTAGGGCACCGCGCCGACGACCTTCGGGTTCTGCTTGGCCACCGCGGCCACGCGCTGCCAGTCGTCAAGCGGACCGCTGGTCTGCTGCAGCACCGCATGGGGGACCATGCCGAGGATGCGCGAGCGCATTTCCTTCTGGAAGCCGTTCATCACCGAGAGCACCACGATCATGGCCAGCACGCCCAGGGCGAGGCCGATCATCGAAGTCAGCGAGATGAACGAGATGTAGTGGTTGCGTCGCTTGGCACGGGTGTAGCGGGTGCCGATGAAGACGGACAGGGGTCTGAACATTCCGGTTTCCTTCAGGCGGCGACCAGCCGACCCTCTTCCAGGCGCAGCACGCGATCCATCTGCTCGGCGAGGCGGGTGTCGTGGGTCACCACCAGGAAGGCGGTGCGCAGGGACTGCGACAGCTCCAGCATCAGTTCCTGGATACCGTGGGCGGTGTGCTGGTCGAGGTTGCCGGTGGGCTCGTCGAGCAGCACCAGTTTCGGCGTGTTGACCAGGGCGCGGGCGATGGCCACACGCTGGCGCTCACCGCCGGACAACTCGGCCGGCTTGTGGCTCAGGCGATGGCCCAGGCCGACGCGTTCCAGCAGCGCGGTAGCACGCTGGCGCGCTTCCGGGATCGGCGTCTTGCCGATCAGCAGCGGCATGCAGACGTTCTCCAGGGCGGTGAACTCCGGCAGCAGGTGGTGGAACTGGTAGACGAAGCCCAGCGCGCGGTTGCGCAGCAGGCCGCGCTGCTTCTCGTTCAGCGCCGACAATTGCTCGCCGGCCAGCCAGACGCTGCCGGTGCTGGGCGTATCGAGGCCGCCGAGCATGTTCAGCAGGGTGCTCTTGCCCGAGCCGGAGCTGCCGACGATGGCCACGCGCTCGCCGGGCAGCAGTTCCAGCTGCACGCCGGAGAGCACCTCGACCGACTGCGGGCCTTCCTCGTAGCGCTTGCCGAGGTCGCGGCAGCTCAGGACGGCCTGGTCGTTGGGGGTCGGCTTACTCATAACGCAGGGCCTCCGCGGGCTGGGTGCGGGCCGCACGCCAGGCCGGATACAGGGTGGCGAAGAAACTCAGGATCAGCGCGGCGCTGCACACCAGGATCACGTCCTCGCTCATCAGCTGCGAGGGCAGGTAATCGATGAAGTAGACGTCCGCGTTGAGGAACTTGTGGCCCAGCAGGCGCTCCAGCAGGGCGATGGCGGAGCTGACGTTGAGCGCCGCGAGGATGCCCAGCACGCCGCCGATGAAGGTGCCGATGACGCCGATCACCGTGCCCTGGACCATGAAGGTGGCCATGATCTGCCCCGGCGTGGCGCCCAGGGTGCGCAGGATGGCGATGTCGGCCTTCTTGTCGGTGACGACCATGACCAGGGTGGAAATGATGTTGAACGCGGCAACCGCGACGATCAGCAGCAGCAACAGGCCGATCATGGATTTCTCCATGCGGATCGCCTGGTACAGGTTGCCGTGGCTGCGGGTCCAGTCGCGGGCGAAGTAGTCGTTGCCCTTCAGCGTGCGGGCGATTTCCCAGGCGGTGCGCGGCGCCTGGAACAGGTCGTCGAGCTTCAGGCGCAGGCCTTCGACCTGACCTTCCTTGAGGCGGCGCAGGCGCGCGGCATCGTCGATGTGGACCATGGCGACGTAGCCGTCCAGCTCGCCGGCGCCCACGTGGAAGGTGCCGACCACGGTGAAGCGCTTCATGCGCGGGAACACGCCGGCCGGGGTGACCGAGACTTCCGGGGCGATGAAGGTGACCTTGTCGCCCAGCTTCACGCCGAGGTTGGTCGCCGCCTTGTCGCCGATGATGATGCCGAACTCGCCGGGCTTGAGGCTGGCCAGCGAACCCTGCTGGAAGAACTGGTCGATGATCGAGACCTTGCTCTCCTCGTTCGGGTCCACCGCATTGATCAGCACCTTCTGCACCGTGCCGCCGGCGCTGAGCAGGCCCTGCATCTGGATGAAGGGCGCGACTTCCAGCACGTTGGGATGCTGCTGCTTGATCTGCCCGGCGATGCCCTGCCAGTCGGCGATCGGCTGGTAGGACTCGACCGTGGCGTGGGGAACCATGCCCAGCACGCGGGTGCGCATCTCGTGGTCGAAGCCGTTCATCACCGAGAGCACCACAATCATCACCACCACGCCCAGCGCGAGGCCGATCATGGAGGTCAGCGAGATGAAAGAAACGAAGTGGCTGCGGCGTTTGGCGCGTGTGTAGCGCGTTCCGATGTAGACGGAAAGGGGTCTGAACATGTGGGGCCGAATGAGAAGGTGAAGAGTGCGTCGGGCGTCAGATCCATCTGGCGAGCGACTTCCGTGTGGCGAGGCCCGGCAGGCGGCTTTACACTCAGACCATCACTGCCGCCGTGGGTTCGCCATGTCCACTCCAGACGCGGATGACCGCCGCGAATACTATCGTATTGAAGACACGCTCGCATTGGAATTTCGCCCGCTGCGCGAGGACGAAATCCAGTCGCAAGAAGTGCTTCAGGATGATTCCGCGCTGTTCAATCTGCTCAGCGACCTGCACCTCACCGACTTCGAGTCGCAGCACCTGCTGCGCCATATCCACGAGCGCGACCGCCCGCTGGCCAGCTACCTGAAGGTGATGAACAAGCGCATCGACCTGATCGCCCAGGCCCTGACCCAGAGCCTGCTCAGCGAGATCGGTCCGGCACGCAGGGTCACCCTGTCCGAAGGCGGCATCAACTTCCGCGACGATCAGCCGCTTGCCGTCGGCCAGCACCTGGCGCTGAAGATAGTCCTGCTGCCCCAGGGCCTGGGGCTGCTGCTGCGCGCCCAGGTGACGCATTGCCAGCAACAGGCCGAAGGCGACTACGAGATCGGTACCGAATTCGACATACTGGGTGACGCCCAGCGCCAACTGCTGGCCCGCCATATCCTCCAGCGCCAGGCATCGGAACGCCGCCAGGCCAAGGCCCGCGGCGAATGAACGAAGGGAATGCCATGCGCCACCTGCTCCTGCTGCTCTGCCTTGTCACACCGCTGCCGCTGCTGGCCGATACCATCGAGATCCCGGTGGGCAGCCAGGGCGACCCGCATATCGTCCTGCCGGCCCGCGGTGAAAGCCAGAAGGCCGTGCTGGAGCGCTTCGGCCTGCCGGACGAGGAACACCCGGCAGTCGGCAAGCCGCCCATCTCGCGCTGGGACTACCGCGAGTTCAGCGTCTATTTCGAGAGCGGGGTGGTGGTTGATGCTGTCCGCCAGCACCGCTCGCAATACCTCAAGGACCTTTCACCGACTCCCAAGGAGCCCCAGTGACTCTGATCTATGGCCATCGCGGCGCCAAAGGCGAAGCACCGGAAAACACCCTGAACAGCTTCCTGCGCTGCCTGGAACATGGCGTGAAGCGCTGCGAGCTGGACCTGCATCTGTCCCGCGACGGCGAGCTGATGGTGATCCACGACCCGACGCTCAAGCGCACCACCGGCCGCCGCGGCAAGGTCTCCGAGCAACTGGCGGACGATCTGGTGACCATGGACGCCCGCGACGGCGGACCGGGCTGGGTACGCCCCTGCCCTATCCCGCGGCTGGCGGAGTTGTTCGAGCGCTGCGAGTTCGAGCACTGGCAGCTGGAAGTGAAGAGCGCGTCGAAGGATCGTGCCGGGCGCACGGTGCAGGCAATCCACCAATTGGTGGGGCGTTTCGGCCTGCGCGACCGGATTACCGTGACCTCGAGTTCGCGCACGGTGCTGCGCGCGCTGGAAGAACTGGCGCCGGACCTGTCACGCGGGCTGGTGGCCGAATACGCCTGGCTCGACCCGCTGAAGGTCGCCGCGCACTACGGCTGCGATCTGCTGGCGCTGAACTGGTCGCTGTGCACCCCGGAGCGTCTGCTGAAGGCGCAGAAACAGGGGCTGCATGTATCGGTGTGGACGGTCAACGAGCCGGCCCTGATGCGCCGGCTCGCCGATTTTGGCGTGGATAGCCTGATCACAGACTTTCCCGGTTTGGCCACTGCCACGATCGGGAATCGCTGAGCAGGTTCCCCCCGACCGGCTCAGGCCGCCGGTCGGGGTATTTCAAAAAATTCGGTTCAGGCCGTCGAACGCCGCTACGCGGTAGGCTTCGGCCATGGTCGGATAGTTGAAGGTGGTGTTGACGAAGTACTTCAGGGTGTTCAGTTCGCCCGGCTGGTTCATGATCGCCTGGCCGATGTGGACGATCTCCGATGCCTGGTCGCCGAAACAGTGCACACCGAGGATTTCCAGAGTCTCGCGGTGGAACAGGATCTTCAGCATGCCCACCGGCTCATTGGAGATCTGCGCGCGGGCCATGCCCTTGAAGAAGGCCTTGCCCACTTCGTAGGGAATCTTCGCCACGGTCAGTTCCTGCTCGTTCTTGCCGATCGAGCTGATCTCCGGAATGGTGTAGATACCGGTCGGCACGTCGTTCACGAAGCGCCAGCCATCGTGCTCGACGATGTTGCCAGCGGCCGAACGGCCCTGGTCATAGGCGGCACTGGCCAGGCTCGGCCAGCCGATCACGTCGCCAGCGGCATAGATGTTCGATACCGAGGTGCGGTAGTTCTCATCGGTCTCGATCTGGCCGCGGCTGTTGACCTTGATGCCGATGTTCTCCAGGCCCAGGCGGTCGGTGTTGCCGGTCCGGCCGTTGCACCACAGCAGGGCGTCAGCCTTGATCTTCTTGCCCGACTTCAGGTGCAGGATCACCCCGTTGTCCAGGCCTTCCACGCGCTCGTACTCCTCGTTGTGACGAATCAGCACGTTGTTGTTGCGCAGGTGGTAGCTCAACGCATCGGAAATCTCGTCGTCGAGGAAGCTCAGCAGCTGATCGCGGGTATCGATCAGGTCCACCAGCACACCCAGGCCGCTGAAGATCGAGGCGTACTCGCAGCCGATCACGCCGGCTCCGTAGATGATCAGGCGGCGCGGGGTGTGGCTCAGCGACAGGATGGTGTCGCTGTCGTAGACCCGCGGGTGGTTGAAGTTGATGTCCGACGGGCGATACGGACGCGAGCCGGTGGCAATCACGAACTGGTCGGCCACCAGGCGCTCCACGGCGCCGCTGGGGGTCACGACTTCAACGGTGCGCTCGTCGACGAAGCTGGCGGTGCCGTTGAACATGTCGATGCGGTTGCGCGCGTAGTAGCCGGTGCGCGACGACACCTGCTTGGAGATCACCCGCTCGGCGCTCTTCAGTACGTCCGGGAAGGAGAACCAGCGCGGCTCGCCGATCTGGCGGAACATCGGGTTGGTGTTGAACTCGATGATCTGCTTCACCGAGTGACGCAGCGCCTTGGACGGGATGGTGCCCAGGTGCGTGCAGTTGCCGCCGACCACGCGACGGCTGTCCACCACCGCCAGCTTGCGCCCGTACTTGGAGGCGTTCATCGCCGCCCCCTCGCCTGCCGGGCCCGTGCCGAGAATCACCACGTCGTAGTTGTAGACAGCCATGCGTACTCCTTCAGAACAGGCCGGGGCACCCGCGTGGCGCTCCCGGCAAAGCCCCGGCGCCACATGCGCCGAAGCGGATCGAAATCATTGGCGCAGCTTAGCCCTGCGGCAAAAGGCTGCACATTAGCGGTTGGTCGGCAGGTAGGCGAATTTTGCCGCCACTACATGCCATTACTCCCCGGCGGAGCACCATGATGCCCGTCGAAGCTTTCATTCCGGCGACGGGAACAGCGCCGCGAAACGCGGCGTCGCGCGGGTTACGAAGCCTTCGCCCTGGCGCACGATGAAGAAGGCCGCCAGCCCGTTGCGCTCGGCAAAGGTATAGCCCTCCTCCGGCCCCAGCACCATCAGCAGGGTCGACAGGCCATCGGCGCGCAGGGCCTGGGCTTCCGCCACCGTGACCGAGGCCAGCGCATGCCGCACCGGCGCGCCGGTGCGCGGGTCGAAGGTGTGCGAGTAGCGCTGCCCACCTTCCTCGAAATAGTTGCGGTAGTCGCCGGAGGTGGACAGGCCGATGCCGTCCAGCGCCACCGAGCGCTCCACCTGCCGCTCGCGCTCGCCGCTGGGCACTTCCAGGGCGATGCGCCAGGGCGTGCCGTCCGGCTTGTGGCCCACGGCCTTGAGCTCGCCGGTGATTTCCACCAGGTAATCGGCCAGCCCCAGCTCGGCAAGGCGCGCACTGACCTGATCCACCGCATAGCCGGCGACGATGCTGTCGAAGTCCAGCTGCGCAGCGACGTCCTTGCACAACTGATCGCCCTCCTGGCGCAGGTGCTGGTGACCGACACGAGCACGCGCCTGCTCCAGGGCGGCAGCATCGGGCACCTTCTCGGCGCGCGACTGCGGGCCGAAGCCCCAGAGGTTCATCAACGGCTCGACGGTGAGGTCGAAGGCGCCGCCGCTCTGCTGGGAAAGTTGCTCGCCGTAGCGCCACAGCGTCAGCATGTCCGCCGGCATCGCCATGCAGGCGCCGCCCGGCAAGGCATTGAAACGGGACACCACGGAATCGTCGCGGTAGGTGGAGAACTGCTCGTCCAGGCCCGCCAGGATCGCGTCGACCTCGACCTTGAGCTTCGCCGCATCCGGCGCCTTGCCGGTCGTGACGAACTGCACCGTGTAGCTGCTGCCCATGGTCGGCCCGCCGAAGCGCTCGACGGACTGCCCGCAGCCGCTCAAGGCTGCAAGCACCAGCACGATCAACAGGCTCGCATGGGACAAGGTCATCTCCATCAGCCGCCAGGGCGCGGCGCCGGGCATTCTACCGCAAGCACCCAGCGCCACTGTTTCCGCTCTGGCAAAGGTGCATTACCCCTTTCGCTCCAGGAACCAAGGAAAACGGGAGCCGAAGCTCCCGTTTCTCAACCGGTTCAGGCGTTGGCCTTGCCCGGGGACTTGCGCTTGAACAGGTAGCACACGCCCATCAGCACCACCCACACCGGGATCGCGTACACCGACACGTCGATACCCGGAATCTGCAGCATGATGCCCAGGATGAACACCACGAAGGCCAGGCACAGCCAGTTGCCGAAGGGGTACCACAGCGCGCGGAAGAACGGCTGCACGCCCTTGGCGGTCATGGCCTTGCGGAACTTCATGTGGGCCAGGCTGATCATCGCCCAGTTGATCACCAGCGCGGCGACCACCAGGGACATCAGCAGCTCCAGCGCCTGGTGCGGGATCACGTAGTTGACCACCACGCAGGCCAGGGTGATGAACGCCGATACGCCGATGGCCAGCAGCGGCACGCCGCGGTCATCGACCTTGGCGAAGGCACGCGGGGCATCGCCCTGCTCGGCCAGGCCATAGAGCATGCGGCTGTTGCAGTACACGCAGCTGTTGTAGACCGACAGCGCCGCGGTGAGCACCACGAAGTTCAGGATGTTCGCCGCATACTCGCTGCCCAGCAGCGAGAACACCTTGACGAACGGGCTGCCGCTGTAGGGATCGCCGGCGCTGTTGATGCTCTGCAGCAGGGCATCCCAGGGGTACAGCGAGAGCAGCACGGCCAGGGCGCCGATGTAGAAGATCAGGATGCGGTAGATGACCTGGTTGATCGCCTTGGGGATCACCTTCTTCGGCTCGGAGGCTTCGGCGGCGGTAATACCCACCAGCTCCAGGCCACCGAAGGAGAACATGATGATCGCCAGGACCATGATCAGCCCCTTCCAGCCATTGGGGAAGAAGCCGCCGTGGGCCCACAGGTTGCTCACCGAGGCCTGCGGGCCGCCGGTGCCGCTGACCAGCAGCCAGACGCCGAGCAGGATCATGCCGATGATGGCGACCACCTTGATGATCGCGAACCAGAACTCGGTCTCGCCGAAGGCCTTCACGTTGAACAGGTTGATGGCGTTGATCAGCACGAAGAACACCGCCGCCGTCGCCCAGGTCGGGAAGTCCGGCCACCAGAACTGGATGTACTTGCCGACCGCGGTCAGCTCCGACATGCCCACCAGGATGTACAGCACCCAGTAGTTCCAGCCCGACATGAAGCCGGCGAAGCCGCCCCAGTACTTGTGCGCGAAGTGGCTGAAGGAGCCGGCGACGGGCTCCTCGACGATCATCTCGCCCAGCTGGCGCATGATCAGGAAGGCGATGAAGCCGCCGATGGCGTAGCCGAGGATCATCGACGGGCCGGCGGATTGCAGAACGCCGGCAGAGCCCAGGAACAGGCCGGCACCGATGGCGCCGCCGAGGGCGATCAGCTGGATGTGGCGGTTCTTCAGACCGCGCTTCAGCTCGCCTTCATGCAGATGTTGTCCATCCATTTGAAGTCTTTCCAGGTTCGGGAATTGGCAGATTTTATTGGTGTTTATGGTAGAGCCAGTAACGAAAAACGGGAGCCCGAGAGCTCCCGTTTATCTAGACCGCCTGGATCAGCGCGGGAAAGCCGGCGGGTTCACGCCAGCCATATCTTCCATCACGCGGACGACCTGGCAGCTGTAGCCGAACTCGTTGTCGTACCAGACGTAGAGGACAACGCGGTTGTCGTTGGCGATGGTCGCCTCGGCATCGACGACGCCAGCATGGCGGGAGCCGACGAAGTCGGTGGAGACCACTTCCTGGGAGGACACGAAGTCGATCTGCTTCTGCAGGTCAGAGTGCATGGCCATCTGGCGCAGGTACTCGTTGATCTCTTCGCGGTTGGTGGCCTTTTCCAGGTTCAGGTTGAGGATGGCCATGGAGACGTTCGGCGTCGGAACGCGGATGGCGTTGCCGGTCAGCTTGCCTTTGAGAACCGGCAGAGCCTTGGCCGCAGCGGTAGCGGCGCCAGTCTCGGTGATCACCATGTTCAGCGGCGCGGCGCGGCCACGACGGCTGCCCTTGTGGAAGTTGTCGATCAGGTTCTGGTCGTTGGTGAACGAGTGAACGGTTTCGACGTGGCCGTTGACGATGCCGTACTGGTCGTTCACAGCCTTCAGCACCGGCACGATGGCGTTGGTGGTGCAGGAAGCGGCGGAAACGATCTTGTCGTCAGCGGTGATGTCGCCATGGTTGATGCCGTGAACGACGTTCTTCAGCGCGCCCTTGCCCGGAGCGGTGAGGATCACGCGGTCGATACCCGGGCACTTCAGGTGCTGGCCCAGGCCTTCGGCGTCACGCCATTTGCCGGTGTTGTCGACCAGCAGGGCGTTCTTGATGCCGTACTGGGTGTAGTCGATCGACGCCGGGTCGTTGGAGTAGATCACCTGGATCAGGTTGCCGTTGGCGGTGATCGTGTTGTGCTCTTCGTCGATGGTGATGGTGCCGTCGAACGGACCATGCACGGAGTCGCGGCGCAGCAGGCTGGCGCGCTTGACCAGGTCGTTCTCGGCGCCCTTGCGGACGACGATGGCGCGCAGGCGCAGGCCGTCGCCGCCACCGGTCTTCTCGATGAGGATGCGCGCCAGCAGGCGGCCGATGCGACCGAAACCGTAGAGGACGACGTCGGTGCCTTCGCGGGCGCCGCCGTTCTGCTTGCCGACCACGTCGGCCAGCTCGTCCTTGGTGAACTGCTCGATGCTGCGGCCGTTACCTTCGGCCTTGAACTTGGCGACCATCTTGCCCAGGTCTACCGAGGCGGCGCCCAGCTTGAGCTCGCTCATCGCCTTGAGGATCGGGAAAGTGTCGTGAACCGACAGCCCGCCTTCTTCGGCCAGGCGGTGACGGGCGAAACGGTGCGCTTTGAGGATCGCGATCACCGAACGGTTGATCAGGCCACGGCCGTAGATCGAGGTCACCACGTTGTTGTTACGGTACAGCTGACCGATCAGCGGAATCATGGCTTCCGCGAGGGCTTCACGATCGATCCACTCACCGAGACACTGGTCGGGCTTCTGGGTCACGGGCAATACCTTCCACATGTAGGAGAAGAAAAAAGGGGCTACATTATGACGGTGTGAACCTTCTCCGGCAATCCGCGACCGTCGCATGACTGACATCCGTCAATCGGGATAGTTACAATCCGGCCGGTCAAATCCCTCGACCGGAGCCAAGACTGCCCGTGTCCGTATTGCGTATCCCTACATTGCCGACCGCGGCCGGCAAGCAATCCTGGGGCAACCTCCCCGGAGCCGCCCTGAGCCTGGCCATCGCTGAAGCCGCCGGTCCGGCGAAACGTTTCACCCTGTTGCTGACCGCCGACAGCCAGAGCGCCGAGCGCCTGGAGCAGGAGCTGCGCTTCTTCGCCCCGGATTTGCCGGTGCTGCAGCTGCCGGACTGGGAAACCCTGCCTTACGACGTGTTCTCGCCGCACCAGGACATCATTTCCCAGCGCGTCGCCGCCCTCTACCAATTGCCCGAGTTGCGCCGCGGCGTGCTGGTGGTGCCCATCACCACCGCCTTGCACCGCCTGGCGCCGGCCAAGTTCCTGCTCGGCAGCAGCCTGGTGCTGGACGTCGGCCAGAAACTCGACGTCGAGCAGATGCGCAGCCGCTTCGAGGCCGCCGGCTATCGCTGCGTGGACACCGTCTACGAACACGGCGAGTTCGCCGTGCGCGGTGCGCTGATCGACCTGTTCCCGATGGGCAGTGAGCTGCCCTACCGGATCGACCTTTTCGACGATGAAATCGAGACGCTTCGTACCTTCGATCCGGAAACCCAGCGCTCCATCGACAAGGTGGAGAGCATCCGCCTGCTGCCGGCCCGCGAGTTCCCGCTGCGCAAGGAAGCAGTCACCGGCTTCCGCGGCCGCTTCCGCGAGCGCTTCGACGTCGACTACCGCCGCTGCCCGATCTACCAGGACCTGGCCAGCGGCCTGACACCCTCCGGTATCGAGTACTACATCCCGCTGTTCTTCGAAGATGGCGAGACTTCGACGCTGTTCGATTACCTGCCGCAGGACACCCAGGTGTTCTCCCTGCCGGGGATCGAGACCGCCGCCGAACAGTTCTGGACCGACGTGCGCAACCGCTACGAAGACCGCCGCTACGACCCGGAACGCCCACTGCTGCCGCCAGCCGAAGTGTTCCTGCCGGTGGAAGACTGCTTCGCCCGCCTGAAAAACTGGCCGCGCGTGGTGGTCAGCCCCGAGCCCATCGAGACCGGCGTCGGCCGCGAGCGCTTCCCTGCCGAAGCGCTGCCGGAACTGGCCATCGAGGCCAAAGCCACCGAGCCGCTGGCGCGCCTGCGCCAGTTCATCGAGCAGTTCGACGGACGAATCCTGTTTACCGCCGAATCCGCCGGCCGCCGCGAGGTGCTGCTGGAACTGCTGGCGCGACTGAAGCTGCGCCCGGTGGAAGTCGAAGGCTGGCCGGGCTTCCTGGCGCACAAGGACCGCCTGGCGATCACTATCGCGCCGATGGACGAAGGCCTGCTGCTGGATGCCGACAAGGGCAAGCCGGGCATCGCCCTGGTGGCCGAGAGCCCGCTGTTCGGCCAGCGCGTCATGCAGCGCCGGCGCCGCGAGAAGACCCGCGACGGTGGCGAGAACGTCATCAAGAACCTCACCGAACTGCGCGAAGGCGCGCCGGTGGTGCACATTGACCACGGTGTCGGCCGCTACATGGGCCTGATCACCCTGGAGATCGACGGCCAGAACGCCGAATTCCTCGCCCTGCAATACGCCGACGAAGCCAAGCTCTACGTGCCGGTGGCCAACCTGCACCTGATCGCCCGCTACACCGGCAGCGACGATGCCCTGGCGCCGCTGCACAAGCTGGGCTCGGAAACCTGGCAGAAGGCCAAGCGCAAGGCCGCCGAACAGGTTCGCGACGTCGCCGCCGAGCTGCTGGATATCTACGCCCGCCGCGCCGCGCGCAAGGGCTACGCGTTCAAGGACCCGCAGGTCGACTACGCCACCTTCTCTGCCGGCTTCCCCTTCGAGGAAACCCCGGACCAGCAATCCGCCATCGAGGCAGTGGTGGCCGACATGCTCGCCGACAAGCCGATGGACCGTCTGGTCTGCGGCGATGTCGGCTTCGGCAAGACCGAAGTGGCCATGCGCGCGGCCTTCGTCGCGGTACACAGCGGCAAGCAGGTCGCCGTGCTGGTGCCCACCACCCTGCTCGCCCAGCAGCACTACAACAGCTTCCGCGACCGCTTCGCCGACTGGCCGGTAACGGTCGAGGTGATGAGCCGCTTCAAGTCCGCCAAGGAAGTCGAAGGCGCCGTGGCGCAACTGGCCGAAGGCAAGGTCGACATCGTCATCGGCACGCACAAGCTGCTGCAGGACGATGTGAAGTTCAAGAACCTCGGCCTGGTCATCATCGACGAGGAACACCGCTTCGGCGTGCGCCAGAAGGAGCAGCTCAAGTCCCTGCGCAGCGAGGTGGACATCCTCACCCTCACCGCCACGCCGATCCCGCGCACGCTGAACATGGCGGTGGCTGGCATGCGCGACCTGTCGATCATCGCCACGCCGCCGGCACGTCGCCTGTCAGTGCGCACCTTCGTCATGGAAGAGCAGAAGTCGGTGATCAAGGAAGCCCTGCTGCGCGAACTGCTGCGCGGCGGCCAGGTGTACTTCCTGCACAACGAGGTGAAGACCATCGAGAAGTGCGCCCGCGACCTCGCCGAGCTGGTCCCGGAGGCGCGCATCGGCATCGGCCACGGGCAGATGAACGAGCGCGACCTGGAACGGGTGATGAGCGACTTCTACCACAAGCGCTTCAACGTGCTGGTGGCCTCGACCATCATCGAGACCGGCATCGACGTGCCCAGTGCCAACACCATCCTCATCGAGCGCGCCGACAAGTTCGGCCTGGCCCAGCTGCACCAGCTGCGCGGGCGCGTCGGCCGCAGCCACCACCAGGCCTACGCCTACCTGCTCACCCCGCCGCGCAAGCAGATGACCCCGGACGCCGAGAAGCGCCTGGAAGCCATCGCCAACGCCCAGGACCTGGGTGCCGGCTTCGTGCTGGCGACCCATGACCTGGAAATCCGCGGCGCCGGCGAGCTGCTCGGCGACGGCCAGAGCGGGCAGATCCAGGCGGTGGGCTTCACCCTCTACATGGAAATGCTCGAACGCGCGGTGAAGGCCATCCGCAAGGGCGAGCAACCGAACCTGGAGCAGCCGCTGGGCGGCGGCCCGGACATCAACCTGCGGGTGCCGGCGCTGATCCCCGAAGACTACCTGCCGGACGTCCACGCCCGCCTGATCCTCTACAAGCGCATCGCCAACGCCGCCGACGAGGACGGCCTGCGCGAACTGCAGGTAGAGATGATCGACCGCTTCGGCCTGCTGCCAGAGCCGGCGAAGAACCTGATCCGCCTGACGCTTCTGAAACTGCAGGCAGAAAAACTCGGCATCGTGAAGGTGGATGCCGGGCCCCAGGGAGGACGGGTAGAATTCGCCGCCGACACCTGCGTCGACCCGCTGGTGCTGATCAAGATGATCCAGAGCCAGCCCAACCGGTACAAATTCGAAGGGGCCACCCTCTTCAAGTTCCAGGTGCCCATGGAGCGCCCGGAAGAACGCTTCAACACGCTGGAGGCGCTGCTCGAGCGCCTCACGCCCCAGACCCGCTAAGGACCCCGCGCATGCGCCTGTTCCAACCCCTGCTGCTGTCGCTGGCGCTTCTCTCGCCAGCCGCCATCGCCGAGCCCTACCAGGTGGAGCTGATCCTGTTCCAGCAGTCCGGCGACGCCGTGTTCGCCAGCCGCCCCGCGCCCGACGACTGGGCCAAGGGCGCGCAACCGCCCGGCCCGGACAGCTCGCGACCAACCGCGATGGACGCCCAGGTGGCCAAGCTGAAGCAGAACGAAGGCTTCCAGGTCCTGATGCACAAGGCCTGGCGCCAGGAGATCGATGCCAATCCGGTGAAGATTTCCCTGAGCGAAGGCGCCCAGCGCGACGGCCACTTCCCCGTGGAAGGCACCGTCACCCTCAGCCTGCAGCGCTTCGTCAACACCCAGACCGATTTCTGGATCAACCAGTTCGGCCAGGACGGCCTGCTCGCCGCCAGCCAGCACATGGTCCAGGAGGCCAGCCTGAAGAACAGCGTGCTGACCTACCTCGACCATCCGAGCCTGGGCATGCTGATCAAGGTCAGCCCGCTCAACGCGCGCCCTGCCTCCCCACCACCGCCAGGCGTGGAAGACGAAGCGCCCACCGGCCCGGACGCCCCGCAGCAGCCCGCGCCGGCCGCTCCGGCCGACGGCGGCTTCGACGCGCCACCGCCGGCGGCGCAGTAACGAAAAAGCCCGGCATCCGCCGGGCTTTTTCTTGGATCTTCGTAGGAGCGAGCCTGCTCGCGAACCGCCTGGCACCGTGCCTTGCAAGTTCGCGAGCAAGCTCGCTCCTGCATTTCGGGCTCAGCTAACCAGCACGCGCCCCAGCACTTCACGCACCTTGCCGATCCCCTCGTGCAGCGCCTGCTCGATCTCGGCCATGGTGATGATGCCGCTGGATTTACCCGCTGCCGGATTCACCACCAGCGACAGACAGGCGTAGGGCAGGTCCAGCTCGCGAGCCAGAGCGGCTTCGGGCATGCCGGTCATGCCGATGATGTCGCAACCATCACGCTCCAGTTTGGCGACTTCCGCCACGGTCTCCAGACGCGGCCCCTGGGTCGCGGCGTACACGCCATGGCTGCTGTACGCATACCCCAGCGCCTGCAGGGCAACGATCAGCTTCTGCCGCAGCGGTTCGTCGTACGGATGACTGAAATCGATATGGGTGACGTGATCGATGTCGCCGGCGAAATAAGTGTGCTCACGGCCCCAGGTGTAATCGACGATCTGGTGGGGCACGCAGAGATGGCCGCTGCCCATGGCCGCGTGGATACCGCCCACGGCGTTGACCGCGAGGACGGCCTCGGCGCCGGCCTGCTGCAGCGCCCAGAGGTTGGCGCGGTAGTTCACCTGGTGCGGCGGGAAGCGGTGCGGATGGCCGTGTCGAGCGAGGAACAGCACCTCACGGCCGGCGAACTCGCCGCGCTGGATGGCTGCCGAGGGCGCGCCGTAGGGCGTGTCCAGCTCGATGGCATCCTTCAGGGTCAGCCCTTCCAGCTGGGTCAGGCCGGTGCCGCCGATGATGGCGTAGACAGTCATGGCAAATCCTTAATCGATCAGTTGGGCGGCGCGCAGCTCGCCGACCGCCTGTTGCCAGCGCGGCAGCTGCTTGTATTCGATCCCCGGCCAGGCCTTGGCGCGCATGCGCTGCAGACGCTGCGGCGCGGTGACCTTCAACCGCTGCAGGGCACTCAGGGCGAGCTCGGCGGAAGCGCGATCATTGCAGACCAGGCCCATATCGCAACCGGCGCCCAGCGCCGCCTCGATACGGTTGGCGGCATCGCCGACCACATGGGCGCCGGCCATGGACAGGTCGTCGCTGAAGATCACCCCGTCAAAGCCCAGCTCGCCGCGCAGGATGTCCTGCAGCCAGCGCCGGGAGAATCCAGCGGGGTTCGGGTCGACCTGCGGGTAGATCACGTGGGCCGGCATCAGTGCATCCAACTGGCCGGACAGGCGCTGGAACGGGACCAGGTCCACAGCGCGGATCTGCTCCAGCGTGCGCTCGTCTTCCGGGATGCCTACATGGGAATCGACTTCGGCCCAGCCGTGACCGGGGAAGTGCTTGCCGGTGGCAGCCATGCCGGCGGCGTGCATGCCACGGATGAAAGCACCCGCCAACTCGACGGCACGCTGCGGATTACCCTCGAAGGCGCGACTGCCAACCACGGCGCTGCGCTGGTGATCCAGGTCCAACACCGGGGCGAAGCTCAGGTCGAGCCCTACCGCCAGCACTTCGGTCGCCATCAGCCAGCCACACTGCTCGGCAAGGCGTTCGGCATTGGCGTTATCAGCGATGGCGCGCATGGCCGGCAAGCGCAGGAAGCCCTGGCGCAAGCGCTGCACACGTCCACCTTCCTGGTCGACGGCCAGCAGCAGGTCGGGGCGAATCGCGCGAATGGCCTCCATCAGCTCGCGCACCTGACGCGGCGATTCGATGTTGCGGGCGAAGATGATCAGGCCACCCACTTCCGGGTGGCGCAGGATCTGGCGGTCCTCGGCGGTAAGCCAGGTACCGCCGACGTCGAGCATCAGGGAGCCTTGCATGTGCATTCCTTTCAATTCAGTGGCGCCGCCTGCCACTCGGGGCAGGCGGCCTCTTCGATTCGGACCCGGCAATGGAGCGGCACCCGCGGGAAGAGTTCCAGCAGGTCGTCATTGCGCAGGCGGATACAGCCGTGGGACAGCGGTGTGCCCATGGGCTCGCAGTCCGGCGTGCCGTGCAGGTAGATATAGCGGCGGAAGGTATCGACCTCGTCCATCCGGTTGCGCCCCGGCTCGCAGCCGCTGAGCCAGAGGATGCGCGAGAGGATCCAGTCGCGCCCGGGAAACGCCTCGTGCAATTGGGCCGTCCAGGTCTCGCCGGTCCAGCGTCGCCCCTTCAGCACCGCTCCCCTGGGGAGCCCGTCGCCGATGCGCGCGCGAATCTGGTGCAGGCCGCGCGGCGTGCAGCCGGAACCGTTGCGCTCCCCCGCGCCGTTGGCGGCGCTGGATATCGGCATGCGCACGACGAGACGCCCCGCGGCAAGGCCGTAGAGCATCTGGTCAGCAAGGGAAATGTGCAGGAGGTCGAGATCAGCCATGGCCGGCTACTGTAGCCGATCGGGCCGACGCAGCCCAGCGCGAAGCCGGGCCGGAATCAGACCTTGGCAGGCGCCTGAGCGCTGCTCGACTTGGTGCGCGGCTTGAGTTGCGCGCCGGCCAGCGAAGGATCGCTGACGCCACTGTCGGCCCGCATGCCGGCAGCGAGGAACGGCACCATCAGGCGCATGACCTGCTCGATGGAGGTGTTCACGCCGAAATCGTTCTCGGCCATGGCGCGCAGCGCCTTGATGCCGGACATGCTGAACACCGCGGTACCCAGCATGAAGTGCACGCGCCAGAACAGCTCCAGCGGCGGCAGGCGCGGCGCAGATTCGTTCACCAGCAGCATGAAGCGACGGAACACCTTGCCGTAGACCTCTTCGAGGTACTTGCGCAGATGCCCCTGGCTCTGGCTGAAGGCCAGGCCCAGCAGGCGCATGAAGATGGACAGGTCGTTGCCGCTGCGCGGCTTGACCGCCATGGCCTGGACCACGAGCAGCTCCAGCAATTCTTCCAGCGTGGCGCGCGGCGCGTCGGGCTTGGCCTGACGGCGGTCCAGCTCCTTTTCGAGGCTGGCGCAGAACGGGCCGAGGAAGCGCGAGAAGACCGCCTGGATCAGCGCCTTCTTCGAGCCGAAGTGATAGTTCACCGCCGCGAGGTTCACCCCCGCCTTGCTGGTGATCAGACGCAGGGAGGTTTCGGCGAAGCCTTTCTCCGCGAACAGCTGTTCCGCAGCATCCAGGATGCGTTCGACGGTTTCCGACTGGGCCATGGCTACTCCGCCTGACAAACACTTGTTTGAAACATACGTTTCAGCGTCTTGTATTGTCAAGCAAAGTGCGATGGATTGTTACCAATATCATGGCAATGCGACGAGACGCCGTACTTATCCTAAATAGCAAGACAGCAAGACGCCTGCCAAGCCGCAAAGGTTACATGCACGAAAGCTCCCCTGCCCCTGCGGCCCAATAAAAGCATTGCCAGCCCGCCATCACTGTATATAATTCCAGGCACTGTATAAAAAGCCAGAGTATGGACATGCTGAAGCTGACGCCGCGCCAAGCCGAGATCCTCGCCTTCATCAAACGCTGCCTGGAAGCCAACGGCTACCCGCCCACCCGCGCGGAGATCGCCCAGGAGCTCGGCTTCAAGTCGCCCAACGCCGCCGAGGAGCACCTGAAGGCCCTCGCCCGCAAAGGCGCCATCGAGATGACTCCGGGCGCTTCCCGCGGCATCCGCATCCCCGGCTTCGAACCCAAGGCCGCCGCCAACGACGACGAATTGCCGATCATCGGCCGCGTCGCCGCTGGCGCGCCGATCCTCGCCGAACAGAACGTCGACGACACCTGCCGGATCAACCCTACCTTCTTCAATCCGCCGGCCGATTACCTGCTGCGCGTACGCGGCCAGAGCATGAAGGACGTCGGCATCATGGACGGCGACCTGCTCGCCGTGCATGTCACCCGCGAGGCGCGCAACGGCCAGATCGTGGTCGCCCGCCTGGGTGAAGAGGTCACGGTGAAGCGCTTCAAGCGTGAAGGCAGCAAGGTCTGGCTGCTCGCCGAGAACCCGGAGTTCGCCCCCATCGAGGTCGATCTCAAGGAACAGGAACTGGTCATCGAAGGCTTGAGCGTCGGCGTGATCCGTCGCTGAACAGGAGACACCCATGCAGTACCCGCAGCCGCAGAACCTGCCGCAACTCCCGCTGTTCCAGGAAGCACTCTGGGCAAGCGGTACTGCTCCCCTGCTTCCGGAGCTGGTGGAAGACGAACCCGCCGACGAAAGCGCCTTCAGCGAGATCGCCCTGCGCGGCCTTCCCGGCCAGTGCCTGACGCTGCTGGCGCCGATGCTCCGTGAGCTGAGCGAGGAAAGCGATTCGCGCTGGCTCACCCTGATCGCGCCGCCCTCCAGCCTGACCCCGGATTTCCTGCGCAAGGCCGGGCTGAACCGCGAACGCATCCTGCTGCTGCCCGCCCGCGATCAGGCCGCCGCCCAGGCCCTGGCCTGCGAAGCGCTGCGGCTGGGCCACAGCCACACCGTGGTGAGCTGGTTGAACCTGGGCGCGAAAGCGCGCACGCAGCTGTCCCGCGCCGCCGTTGCCGGTCAGGCGCAGAGCCTGAATATTCGTCTGGGTTGATCTGCTCGGGAAGCTCCGCCGCGAACGCGGCGAAGCAGTGCTACTCAATGCAGGACGCGCGGGCCTTCGTCGTCCACGTTCATGTCGCCACCTTCGGCGAGACGACCGGCCATCTGCACGCCGACATTGAACATCGCCTTGGCGATCTCGATGTGCTGGCCCTGCAGGAAGCCCTTGGCATCAGCGGAGAACTCCAGGGTCACCAGCGCCTCCTCTTCGTCCGCGCGACGCAGCACGATTCGCCCGTCAGGCAGCTCGACAATTTCCAGAAATGAGGTTGGCATAGCGACGTTCTCCACAGCAGAACGCGTAGTGTAACAGCCACATCCGCTACACCCTAGCCAAAGCTTGCGCGGACCGACCGGAAGGCCGGCGCACTGTGATGGGCGAATCAGAGCTCGGTGAGCGAGGCGCGGAAACGCAGCACCAGCTCCTTCAGGGACTTGCGCCAGGCTTCCAGCTCGTCATTGCCCAGCTCGACGGGAGCCTCGTCATCGACGTTGACTGCCTGGATCAGCGGCTGGGTCGGATCGACCTTGGCCTTCTTCGGTTCGCTCGGCGGCTGGAACAGCGCCGCATAGGCGCCCAGCAGGCGGCCCAGCCAGGCTTCCGGGGATTGCGCCAGCTCGACCATTTCCGCCAGCTCAGGGCTTGGAGCGGCAGCCAGCACTTCGGCGTTGAGCAGCATTTCGACACGCGGTGCGCCGGCCTGGGGCAGGCGGTAGTAGCCAGCGATCTCGTGGGCCACGCCCAGCACTGCGCCATAGAGATGGAACAGCGCCGCTTCGCGCTCGGCCTGGATGCGCGCCTGGGCGTTCATTGCCCGCGCCGCTTCGGCGCTGCGCCAGGCTTCCAGGGCAAGGCCGGCGAAGAACAGCTTCTGGTTGGTGCGGGTATAGAGTTCGTTCGCCATGACCGGGCCCTCGGCAGTCGACTTCGGCAGTATAAGCACGCCCCGCCTCAGCGGGGCGCGCCTTCCATCAGCGCTTGTCTTCGACCTTCCACTTGCCGCCGTCGAAGAACGCACGCCAGCCGGTGGGCTTGCCGTCGACTTCGGACTGCACGTACTGCTCCTTGGTCTTGCGGCTGAAGCGGATCACCACCGGGCGGCCGTCCGGGTCTTTCGCCGGAGCGGACAGCAGGAAGTGGTACTTGGGATCCAGCTCTTCCTTGTGCGGCAGCAGTTCGAGCACCAGCGGAGCACGGGTCTCGCGGTTCTTCGGGAACTGACTGGCGGCCAGGAACAGGCCGGAAGCACCGTCACGCAGAACGTAGACATCATCCACCTTCTCGCACTTGAGCTCCGGCATGCGGATGGCATCCATCTTCGGCGGCGCCGGCTCACCGTTCTTCAGCAGCTTGCGGGTGTTCTTGCAGGTCGGGTTGGTACAGCCGAAGAACTTGCCGAAGCGGCCGGTCTTGAGCTGCATCTCGCTGCCGCACTTGTCGCATTCCAGGCTCGGGCCTTCGTAGCCCTTGATGCGGTACTGGCCTTCTTCGATCTCGTAGCCGGCGCAGTCCGGGTTGTTGCCACAGATGTGCAGCTTGCGCTTCTCGTCGACCAGGTAGGCGTCCATCGCGGTGCTGCAGATCGGGCAGCGGTGCTTGCCACGCAGTACGCGGGATTCCGACTCACCCTCGTCATCCGCGGCGATCTCGTCGCCCGGAATCAGGTTCACGGTCGCCTTGCAGCGCTCTTTCGGCGGCAGGCTGTAGCCCGAGCAGCCGAGGAACACGCCGGTGGAAGCAGTCCGGATCATCATCGGCCGGCCGCACTCGCGGCAGGGGATGTCGGTCAGGGTCGGCTGGTTGGCGCGCATGCCATCGTTGGAGGCTTCGGCCAGGTCGAGCTTCTTGCGGAAGTCGCCGTAGAACTCGTCCAGCACGTTCTTCCAGTCGCGCTCGCCCTGGGCCACGTCATCGAGGTTCTCTTCCATGCCGGCGGTGAAGCCGTAGTCCATGAGATTGGAGAAGCTCTCGTTGAGGCGGTCGGTGACGATATCGCCCATCTTTTCCGCGTAGAAGCGGCGGTTGTGGGTGGTGACGTAGCCGCGCTCCTGGATGGTGGAGATGATCGCCGCGTAGGTGGACGGACGGCCAATGCCACGCTTTTCCAGTTCCTTGACCAGGCTCGCTTCGGAGAAGCGCGCCGGCGGCTTGGTGAAGTGTTGGCTCGGGTCGAGCTTGAGCAGCTTCATCGCATCGCCCTGGTTCATTTCCGGCAGGACGTCGTCCTCGCCCGGCTTGCTCTGCTGCGGCAGCACCTTGGTGTAGCCGTCGAACTTCAAGATGCGGCCCTTGGCGCGCAGCTCGAAGTCACCGGCAGCGGCGCTGACGGTGGTGGACAGGTACTCGGCCGGCGGCATCTGGCAGGCCACGAACTGGCGCCAGATCAGCTCGTACAGGCGCTCGGCGTCGCGCTCCATGCCCGACAGCTGGGTCGGACGCAGGTTGACGTCGGAAGGACGAATCGCTTCGTGCGCTTCCTGGGCGCCTTCCTTGCTGGAGTAGAAGTTCGGCTTGGCCGGCAGGTATTTCTTGCCGAACTCGCTGTCGATGAAACCGCGCACCATGTCGATGGCGTCGGCCGACAGGTTGGTCGAGTCGGTACGCATATAGGTGATGTAGCCGGCTTCGTAGAGACGCTGGGCCATCATCATGGTCTTCTTCACCCCGAAGCCCAGGCGGTTGCTCGCGGCCTGCTGCAGGGTGGAGGTGATGAACGGCGCCGACGGCTTGCTGGAAGTCGGCTTGTCCTCGCGCTTGGCGATGCTGTAGCTGGAGGACTTGAGCTTCTCCAGGGCCGCGGTGGCCTGGGCCTCGTTCAGCGGCTTGAAGGCTTCGCCCTTCTCGCGCACCACTTCGAAGCGGACCTTGTCGTTCTTCGGCGTACCGAGGTCGGCGTGCACTTCCCAGTATTCTTCCGGGACGAACGCGCGAATCTCGCGCTCACGCTCGACCACCAGTTTCACGGCGACGGACTGCACGCGACCGGCAGACAGACCGCGGGCGATCTTCGCCCACAGCAGCGGCGAGACCATGTAGCCCACCACGCGATCGAGGAAGCGACGCGCCTGCTGGGCGTTGACGCGGTTGATATCCAGCTCGCCGGGCTGGGAGAAGGCCTCCTGGATGGCCTTCTTGGTGATTTCGTTGAAGACCACGCGCTTGTAGCGCGAGTCGTCGCCGCCGATGGCCTCGCGCAGGTGCCAGGCAATGGCCTCCCCTTCGCGGTCCAAGTCGGTTGCGAGATAGATGGTGTCGGCATCCTTGGCCAGGCGGCGCAGTTCCTCGATCACCTTTTCCTTGCCGGGCAGGATCTCGTACTTGGCTTTCCAGCCGTGTTCCGGATCGACCCCCATGCGGGTGACGAGCTGCCGTTTGGCTTTTTCCTTCGGCGACAGGGCCGGCGCCTCGGCTGCGGTCTTGCGCGTTTTTGCCGCAGGCTCCTTCGACGCGGACGAGCCGCTGGTGGGCAGGTCGCGGATGTGGCCGATGCTCGACTTCACCACGTACTGGTTGCCCAGGTACTTGTTGATGGTCTTGGCCTTGGCCGGTGATTCCACGATGACCAGCGATTTACCCATGGATCGGAATATTCCTGCGTCGAAAAGATGAATTTATAAGGAGGGAGGAGCTAGGAGCGGCACCGCTATATATAGTGGCGGTCGCGCCAAGGTCAAGCTTGGGTTTCGCCGGACGGGCTGGTCAGAAGCCCCAGCGGATCGTCTTCGGCGCTCACCAGGGCGAAGCGCGGAACCTTCTCGCCGTTCACTTCCACCGCTTCGGTGAAAATGCTCAGCGGGCGCACCCAGAGGCCGAATTCGCCATACAGGGCCTGGTAGATCACCAGCTCTTCCTCGGTCTCCGAATGCCGGGCGACGCCGAGCACGCGGTACTGCTGTCCCTTGTAATGTCGATACAGTCCGGGCTGCAAGTGCATGTCGGTTCTCCCTCGGCCGGCCAAAAGGCGGCGATTGTGCTCATTGCGCGGCCGCCGGGCAACCCCGCCCGACAAAAACGAAAACCGGGGCACAAGGCCCCGGCTCTCTCGTCGACGAAAGCTTAGACGCGTTCGAAGACGGTGGTGATGCCCTGACCGAGGCCCACGCACATGGTGGACACGCCCAGGGTGCCACTGTTCTGCTTCATCACGTTGAGCAGGGTGCCGGAGATACGCGCACCGGAGCAGCCGAACGGGTGACCCAGGGCGATGGCGCCGCCGTGCAGGTTGACCTTCTCTTCCATCTTGTCGAGGATCTTGAGGTCCTTCAGCACCGGCAGGGCCTGTGCGGCGAAGGCTTCGTTGAGCTCGAAGAAGTCGATGTCGTTGATGGTCAGGCCGGCGCGCTTGAGCGCCTTGTTGGTCGACGGAACCGGGCCGTAGCCCATGATCGCCGGATCAACGCCCGCCACGGCCATGGCGCGAACCACGGCCATCGGCTGCACGCCCAGGTCCTGGGCGCGCTGGGCACTCATGACGATCATGCAGGAAGCGCCGTCGGTGATCTGCGAGGAAGTACCCGCAGTCACGGTGCCCCCTTTGGGGTTGAACGCCGGTTTCAGGGCGGCCAGGCTTTCCAGGGTGGTTTCCGGACGGATGGTCTCGTCGAAGTCGAAGACCTTCAGGAAGCCGTTCTCGTCGTAACCTTCCATCGGGATGATTTCGTCTTTGAACTTGCCTTCCTGAGTCGCTTTCCAGGCCAGCTGGTGCGAACGCACGCCGAACTTGTCCTGCGCCTCGCGGGTGATGCCGTGCATCTTGCCCAGCATCTCAGCGGTCAGGCCCATCATGCCCGACGCCTTGGCGGCGTACAGGGACATGTGCGGGTTCGGATCGACGCCGTGCATCATGCCGACGTGGCCCATGTGCTCCACGCCGCCGATGACGAAGACGTCACCGTTGCCGGTCTGGATCGCCTGCACGGCAGTGTGCAGGGCGCTCATGGACGAGCCGCACAGGCGGCTGACGGTCTGGCCGGCGCTGGTGTGCGGGATCTGGGTCATCAGCGACGCCATGCGTGCGATGTTCCAGCCCTGCTCCAGGGTCTGGTTCACGCAGCCCCAGATCACGTCCTCGACTTCCGCCGGGTCGATCTTCGGGTTGCGTGCCAGCACGCTGCTGATCAGGTGCGCGGACATGTTCTCCGCGCGGGTGTTGCGGTGCATGCCACCCTTCGAACGGCCCATCGGGGTGCGGCCGAAGTCGACAATGACGGCGTCTCTCGGATTCAGGCTCATAAATTCACTCTCGCTCTATTCGTTGCGCACTCAACCGAAGAACTTCTGGCCGTTCTTGGCCATTTCACGCAGCTTCGCGGTCGGGTGGTACAGCGCACCCAGGTCGGCGTACTGGTCGGCCAGTGCGACGAATTCGGCCACACCGATGGAGTCGATGTAACGCAGCGCACCGCCACGGAAGGGAGGGAAGCCGATGCCGTAGATCAGGCCCATGTCGGCCTCGGCAGCGGTTTCGACGATGCCGTCTTCCAGGCAGCGCACAGTTTCCAGGCACAGCGGGATCATCATGTAGTTGATGATGTCCTCGTCGGTCAGCTCGCGCTGCTCGGTGACGATGGACTTCAGCAGCTCATAAGCCTGCGGATCGGTGACCTTCTTCGGCTTGCCGCGCTTGTCGGTCTCGTAGGCGTAGAAGCCCTTGCCGTTCTTCTGGCCCAGGCGGTTGGCGTCGTACATCACGTCGACGGCGGTCTTGCCTTCCACGGCCATGCGGTCCGGGAAGCCTTCAGCCATCACGTCGCGGCCGTGGTGGCCGGTGTCGATGCCGACCACGTCGGACAGGTAGGCCGGGCCCATGGGCCAGCCGAACTTCTCCATGACCTTGTCGATGCGCACGAAGTCCACGCCGAAGCCCAGCAGCTTGGAGAAGCCGCCGAAGTACGGGAACAGCACGCGGTTGACCAGGAAGCCGGGGCAGTCATTCACCACGATGGGGTTCTTGCCCATCTTCTTGGCGTAGGCCACGGTGGTTGCCACGGCGATTTCGCCGGACTTCTCGCCACGGATCACCTCAACCAGCGGCATCATGTGCACCGGGTTGAAGAAGTGCATGCCGACGAAGTTTTCCGGACGCTTGAGCGCCTTGGCCAGCAGGCTGATGGAGATGGTCGAGGTGTTGGACGCGAGGATCGCATCTTCCTTCACCACGCCTTCCACTTCGGCCAGGACGATCTGCTTGACCTTCGGGTTCTCGACCACGGCTTCGACGACGATGTCGACGTTGCCGAAATCACCGTAGGACATGGTCGGGCGAATGGCGTTCAGCGCCTCGGCCATCTTGGCCGGGGTCATGCGGCCTTTTTCGACGCGCTTGCCCAGCAGCTTCGAGGCTTCGTTCAGACCCATCTGGATACCGTCTTCACGGATATCCTTCATCAGGATCGGAGTGCCCTTTGAAGCGGACTGGTAGGCGATACCGCCACCCATGATGCCGGCGCCCAGTACGGCGGCCAGTTTCACGTCCTTGGCGATTTCGTCGTATTGCTTGGCCTTCTTCTTCAGGTCCTGATCGTTCAGGAACAGGCCGATCAGGCTCTGCGCAACGGAGGTCTTGGCCAGTTTCACGAAGCCCTGGGCTTCGATTTCCAGCGCCTTGTCACGACCGAAGTTGGCGGCTTTCTGGATCGACTTGATGGCTTCGACCGGAGCCGGGTAGTTCGGGCCGGCCTGGCCAGCAACGAAGCCCTTGGCGGTCTCGAAGGCCATCATCTGCTCGATGGCGTTCAGCTTGAGCTTTTCCAGCTTCGGCTGACGGCGGGCCTTGTGGTCCAGCTCACCGGCGATGGCGCGCTTGACCAGGTCCAGGGCGGCGGCTTGCAGCTGCTCCGGAGCCACGACGGCATCGACGGCGCCGACTTTCAGCGCGTCTTCAGCACGGTTTTCCTTGCCCGAGGCGATCCATTCGACAGCGTTGTCGCAGCCGATGATGCGCGGCAGGCGGACGGTGCCGCCGAAGCCCGGGTAGATGCCCAGCTTCACTTCCGGCAGGCCGACCTTAGCGGTGGCGCTCATGACCCGGAAGTCGGCCGCCAGGCACATTTCCAGACCGCCGCCCAGGGCGATGCCGTTGATCGCGGCTACGGTCGGAACGTTGAGGTCTTCGAAGTCGCTGAAGATCTTGTTGGCTTCGAGGTTGCCGGCCAGCAGCTCTTCGTCAGGCAGCTTGAAGTTGTCGACGAACTCGGTGATGTCGGCGCCGACGATGAACACGCCCTTGCCGCTGGTCACGATCACGCCCTTGACGGACGCATCGGCCTTGATGGTATCGACTGCTTGGCGCAGTTCATTCAGGGTGAGTCGGTTGAACTTGTTGACGGACTCGCCCTTGAGGTCGAAATTCAGTTCGACGATGCCGCTCTCAAGAGCCTTAACCGTGATGGCTTTACCTTGGTAAATCATCAACTGATCTCCACGCTAGGGAAGCTTGAAATCACACGTCGGACACCGTGTATCGGGACCGTTCGGCAGCGCCGAGGATAGTCCCAAAGCTTGCGGCACACCCGCCGACGCGATAGCCGGGGCGTTCTGACCGAGTCATCGCACGTGGCAAACGCTCGATTCATACGCCCGTTTGATTTGGGTGCGCCCACCTTCTAGCAAAAGCCAATGCTTGTCAATCGGCGAGACGTAACAGTCGCAAAGCGGCCGGGGCGTCTGGCCCGGAGCATTCAGCGCAGCCCTGATGCCCTATTCACCACGCCTATCGTGACAATTGCCACCTGGCACCGGCGTGCCGACAGCCACTGTTCAAACCCCATGGCCCGCGCTAGAGTCGGGCGCAATGGCGATCTGCCTGCTGCCAACACGGGCAGGCGCCTGGAACCTGTGCAAAACAAAACAACAAGAAGCCCATGGCTCCAAGGAGTTGGAACGATGTCCAGCCGTCCGCTCGTGCGTCTGCTGTCTGCGCTCGCGCTCACCGCCCTGCCCCTCATCGCTGCCGCCGACACCGCCAGCGACCTGCTCAACGTCCACCAGACCCGCCTCGCCGCGCAGCGCAGCCTGGGCGACTTCTTCATGTTCAACGCAATGGAAGGCGACCAGAAGTACGCCAAGATGGTCGAAGCCTCGTCGCAGAGTGCCACCGACGCCCTGGCCAAGCTCGGGGAAATGCCCGGCAGCGAATCGAAGCAGCTCAGGAACGATCTGCAGGATGAGTGGAAAGCCTATTCGGCGCAGTTGCATACCCTGACCGGTGCGCTGGACAAGAGCGGCTATACCGACCTGCAACCGGTGGCCGACCTCGCCGCACAGAACCGCAAGCTGCTGGACACCGCCGAGCAGCTCTATACGAAAATCCAGGATGAAAGCGGCAGCAAGGTCCCGCCGCTGACCCAGCAGACCCGCGACCAGAGCCTGCTGATGCAGGACATCGCAGTGGACTACGCCTCGCGCAACGCGTCGGTGGGTGCCAGCTTCTTCGGCGGCGGCGAGGAGCGTCCGCTGGACGACCTGGCCAACCGCTTCGCGATCAATCTGGTGAAACTCCAGCAGGCGCCGCAGACCACCCCGGAGATCGGCCAGGAACTGCGCGGCGTGGCGATCAAGTGGCGCTACATCGAGAAGTCACTGCAGAACTACAACCAGAACAGCGTGCCCTTCCTGATCAACAAGTACTCCGACCGCATCATCGAAGACCTGGAGAAAGTCTCCGATCTCTACGCCGCGCAGCAGAGCTGAACGCTTCACGCATGCTGCTTGAGGAAGCTGGCGACCCGCTCCAGGTCGCTGCTGTCGCCCCGCTCGCCCCAGTACAGCGCGAGGAACTGGGGTGTCGCCTCGACCATGTAGACGTCCCTCGGCAGGCTGGCCAGCGCCTGGGCCAGCTCGGCCGGGGCGCTCGCTTCGCGCCAGCGGTCCAGCCAGACGCCCGGCTCGCTCTGCCAGTAGCACCAGGCATCACGGTTCTTCCCCCGCGCACGGTGGTATTGCGCGCACTGGCGCGGCGGCTGCCGTTCCAGCCAGTGCGGCCATTCCTGCTGCGCCATCTGCATGGCCAGACCCAGGCGCCGCGCCTGCAGGCGCAGGTCCATCTGCCCGCGCTGGCCGCGCGAGGGGATCAGCCAGGTCAGCGGGCTGAGCACCAATGCGATGAGAAGAATTACCATCCACGTGGTCATATCGGTTATACCGGTCAAACAGGTCAAACAGGTCAAGCACGGCCATTGGGGCCATACTGATTGATAACGAGTCCCCCGGAGGAGACGCTCATGCCCTACCAACACATTCTGGTCGCCGTCGACCTTACCGAAGAATGCGACCCGGTGATGAAACGGGCGGTCGCGCTGGCCAAGGCCAATGATGCCCGGCTCTCGGCGGTGCATGTGGTCGAGCCCATGGCCATGGCCTTCGGCGGCGACGTGCCGATGGACCTGTCGATGCTGCAACAGCAGCAGTTCGACCAGGCCAAGGAACGCCTGCACCAGTTCACCCTCACCTACGCCGAGATCACCAGCTCCCAGTGCCACCTGGTCTACGGCCAGCCGCGCCAGGAAATCCACCGCCTGGCCGATGAGCAGAGCTGCGACCTGATCGTGGTCGGCAGCCACGGTCGCCACGGTCTTGCCCTGCTGCTGGGCTCCACCGCCAACGACGTGCTGCACGGCGCGCCCTGCGACGTGCTTGCCGTACGCCTGCAGAAGACCAGTTGAGCCGGCAAAGATAAATCAGCGGGCCCGAACGGGCCCGCTGCGTTTCAGACCCCGAGCATGTCCCCGCTCATCAGCAGCGGCCGCACCTTCTGCAACTGCGCCTCCAGCGAATAGCTCATGCTCGACGCCATGGAGAAGAAGCTGAGGAAAGCCTTCAGGTTCGAGTCGCCATCGCAGGTCTCGTGAATCCGCTGCCAGAATGCCTGGTTCACCAGCTGCAATTGCTGGAACTGCTTCACCAACCCCTTCAGCTCCCAGTCCGCATGCCGCCCTTCACGGAAGTTGAAGTACTGGCGCATCAGGTACAGCGACACCGCGCGCAGGATGAATTCCTGGTTGCTGGCGAACGGCAGGTGCTGTTGCGCCATCGGCTTGAGCCTGCCCAGCAGCGGGCAGGCGCTGGTGGCCATGATCACGCCGAGCAGCGCACGCAGCCCCTCTTCCAGGCCGGCATGCTTGATGTACTCGCGCTCCGGCGTGCGCACCTGCACCGCCACCTTCTTGAAGGCCGGCAGGCCGCGGAAGTCCTCGATCACCCGATGCAGGTCCACCGCCGCCGGGCAGTGCTTGTGCTTCGAGCGATCCAGCGGGCAGTTGCTGCACTGGTTGTAGTCCAGGCGCGTCCAGCGCGGCGCCTGGTCAGCGGTGTGCGGGTCGTAGTGACGTTCCAGTTCGATGCGGTAGCTGAACTCGTGCTCATCATCCAGGGTGATGCGGTACTCGATTGCCATTCGGCCATCCCTAACAGTCTTTGATCAGCGATACGCACACAGCAGGCACATCACCGGACCGAACGGCTCACTCCTCCAGTTCGGCCCAGCGCTCGATCAGTTGGTCCAGCTCCCCCTGCAGCGAACCCAGGCGATCCAGCACCGCCTGCGCCTCGCTCGGCGGACGCTGGTAGAAAGTCGGCGCCGCGGTTTCTGCCTGCAACGCAGCCATTTCCGCCTCCAGGGCCTCGATCTGCCCGGGGATGGCTTCCAGTTCGCGCTGCAGCTTGTAGCTCAGCTTCTTCTTCGGTGCTGCCGCTTCCACCGCAGCCGCCGGAGCGGCTACCGGTGCTTCGGCGACAGGTGCGGCGGCCGGCTTGTCGCCCTTCTCCTCACCCACGCCCAGCAGCTTCGGCGAGCCGCCCTGGCGCAGCCAGTCCTGGTAGCCGCCGACGAATTCGCGCACACGCCCTTCGCCTTCGAACACCAGGGTGCTGGTCACCACGTTGTCGAGGAAGGCCCGGTCGTGGCTGACCATCAGCACGGTGCCGTCGAAGGTCAGCAGCACTTCTTCGAGCAGCTCCAGGGTTTCCACGTCCAGGTCGTTGGTCGGTTCGTCGAGCACCAGCAGGTTGGCCGGCTTGCTGAACAGTTTTGCCAGCAACAGGCGTGCCCGCTCACCGCCGGAGAGCGCCTTCACCGGGGTGCGGGCGCGTTGTGGGGAGAACAGGAAGTCGCCCAGGTAGCTGAGCACGTGGCGATTCTGCCCGTTGATCGTGATGAATTCGCGACCTTCGGAAATGTTGTCGATGACGGTCTTTTCCGGCTCCAGCTGGTGACGCAGCTGGTCAAAATAGGCCACTTCCAGGCGGGTGCCTTCCTTGACGCTGCCGGAAGTCGGCTGCAGGTCGCCCAGCAGCAGCTTGAGCAGGGTGGTCTTGCCGGTGCCGTTGGCGCCCAGCAGGCCGATACGGTCGCCGCGCTGCAGCACCAGGGAGAAATCGCGGATCAGCGCCGGGCCACCCGGATGGGCAAAGCCGGCCTTGTCGACGACTATCACCTGCTTGCCGGACTTCTCCGCCGTCTCCATCTGGAAACTGGCCTTGCCCTGGCGCTCACGGCGCTCGGCGCGCTCGTTGCGCATCGCCTTGAGCGCGCGCACGCGGCCTTCGTTACGGGTGCGGCGGGCCTTGATGCCCTGGCGAATCCACACTTCTTCCTGGGCCAGACGCTTGTCGAAGAGCGCGTTGGCTGCCTCTTCCGCCGCCAGTTCCTGCTCTTTATGCACCAGGAAGCTGGCGTAGTCGCCGTTCCAGTCGATCAGGTGGCCGCGGTCCAGTTCGAGGATGCGGGTGGCCACGGCCTGCAGGAAGGAGCGGTCGTGGGTGATGAACAGCACGGCGCCGGGAAAGTCCGCCAGGGCGTTTTCCAGCCAGGCGATGGCGCCGATGTCCAGGTGGTTGGTCGGCTCGTCCAGCAGCAGCAGGTCCGGCTCGGCGACCAGAGCCTGGGCCAGCAGCACGCGGCGGCGCCAGCCACCGGAGAGCTCGGCGAGGGTCTTGTCGGCCGGCAGCTGCAGGCGGCTCAGGGTGGTGTCCACCAGTTGCCCCAGGCGCCAGCCGTCACGGGCTTCGAGGTCCTGCTGGACGTGCGCGAGCTTGTTCAGGTCCTCTTCGCTTTCGATGTGCATGCTCAGGTGGTGGTAGCGCGCCAGCAGCTCGCCGACCTCGGCCAAGCCTTCGGCGACCACGTCGTAGACGGTACGGTCGTCGGCGCGCGGCAGCTCCTGAGGCAATTCGCCGATCTTCAGCGCCGGGGCACGCCAGATATCGCCGTCATCGGGCTTCTGCTCGCCCTTGACCAGCTTGAGCATGCTCGACTTGCCGGTGCCGTTGCGGCCGATGATGCAGACCCGCTCACCGCGAGCGATCTGCCAGGACACCTTATCCAGCAGCGGAGTGGTGCCAAAGGCGAGGGACACGTCGGTCAATTTGAGCAGGGTCATGAGGGCATCTTCCGTAAAACAGGGCGCGCAGTTTAAGGGAAAGCGCGCAAAAGTCAGAGGGTCGCACACAATCTCGCGCGGCGAGACATGCGTCCGCCTTTGCGCCACGCATTCCGGGCGGCGCTTTCGCCGCCCGCGCGCAACAGGCTAAGCTAGGTGGCAGCGGGCGCGCGCCATTCCTGCGCCCACCGATCATCTTCCCGGAAGAGCCATGCGCGGTCGTCTTTTCTCACTGTTCTCCTGCCTGATCCTCAGCCTGTCCGCCTCGACAGCCAACGCAGCGTCCCTGCCCCAGCAGCGCCAGATGTACGACGAGGCGCAGAAGGCCCTTGCGCGCGGCGACAGCGGTCCCTACTTCGCCTATCAGTCGGCACTGGCTGATTATCCGCTACAGCCGTACCTGGCCTACGACGAGCTGACCAGCCGCCTGAAAAGCGCCAGCAACCCCGAGATCGAGCGCTTCATCGAGCAGCACGGCGACCTGCCGCAGATCAACTGGCTCAAATTGCGCTGGATGCGCCAGCTGGCTGATCGCGGCGACTGGAGCACCTTCGTCCGTTATTACGACCCGAAGATGAACTTCACCGAGCTGGACTGCCTCTACGGCCAGTACCAGCTGGGCCACGGCAAGAAGGCCGAGGGCTACGAGACCGCCGAGAAGCTCTGGCTGGTCGGCAAGCCGCAGCCGGACGCCTGCGACACCACCTTCGCCATGTGGCAGGCCGACGGCCAGCTCACCGAGGAGAAGGTCTGGAAGCGCCTGAAGCTGGCCGCCGAGAAAGGCAACTACAGCCTCGCCACGGTGCTCTCCAAGCGCCTGCCGACCCTCGGCAGCCAGGGCGCACTGATGGTCAATGTCGCGCAGAACCCTGCGCAGCTGAGCCAGACCACCCGCTTCAGCGCCCGCGACCATGCCACCGCCGACGTCGTCGGCCTGGGCCTGCGCCGGCTGGCCAAGCAGGACCCGGAGAAGGCCATCAACCTGCTCGACTACTACAGCTCGGTGCTGCCCTTCTCCAGCGACGAGAAAGTCTCCATCGCCCGTGAGATCGGCCTGAGCCTGGCGCGCCGCTACGACCCGCGCGCCCTGCCGATGATGGTCAAGTACGATCCGCAGCTGCGCGACGACACCGTCACCGAATGGCGCCTGCGCCTGCTGCTGCGCCTGGGGCGCTGGGAAGAAGCCTACGAGCTGACCCGCGCACTGCCGCCGTCGCTGGCCGAGACCAACCGCTGGAAATACTGGCAGGCGCGCTCGCTGCAACTGGCGCAGCCGCAGAACAAGCAGGCTCTCAGCCTGTACAAGCCGGTGGCCGACGAACGTGATTTCTACGGTTTCCTCGCCGCCGACCGGATCAACGCGCCCTACTCGCTGAACAACCGCCCGGTGTCGCCGGATGCTGCGACCATGCAGCGCGTACGCAACGCGCCGAGTACCCGCCGCGCCCTGGAGTTCTACGCCCGTGGCGAGATCATCAACGCCCGCCGCGAGTGGTACCACGCCGCCCGCCACCTGAGCCACGACGAGCTGCTGGCCCAGGCGAAGATCGCCTATGACATGCAGTGGTACTTCCCGGCGATCCGTGCGATCAGCCAGGCCAAGTACTGGGACGACCTCGACATCCGCTTCCCCATGGCCTACCGCAACACCCTGGTGCGTGAAGCGCGCAACCGCGGCCTGCATTCCAGCTGGGTGTTCGCCATTACCCGCCAGGAAAGCGCCTTCATGTCCGATGCGCGCTCCGGCGTCGGCGCCACCGGCCTGATGCAGCTGATGCCGGCCACCGCCAAGGAAACCTCGAAGAAGTTCGGCATCCCACTGGCCTCGCCTCAGCAGCTGATCGTGCCGGACCTGAACATCCAGCTCGGCGCCGCCTACCTGAGCCAGGTGCACGGCCAGTTCAACGGCAACCGCGTGCTCGCCACCGCCGCCTACAACGCCGGCCCCGGCCGCGTGCGACAGTGGCTGAAGGATGCGCGCCATCTGGCGTTCGACGTCTGGGTGGAAACCATCCCGTTCGACGAGACCCGTTCCTACGTGCAGAACGTGCTGTCCTACGCGGTGATCTACGGGCAGAAGCTCAACGCCCCGCAGCCCATCGTCGACTGGCACGAACGCTTCTTCGACGAACTCTGACCCTCTCCACCGCCCGGCAGCCGCCGGGCGGTCTACATCCCCTCAAGGAAAAGGAAGTTCCCATGCGCAAGACCCTGCTGACCGTCACCGCCCTGGCCGCCGGCCTGCTCGGCGCCGATCTGGCCCTGGCCGCCTGCGAAAAGCCGCGCAACGCCTTCGACAGCGTGTACTGCCTGAGCACCGAATACGCCCAGGTCGACCGCGAGCTGAACAACGAATTCGGCACCCTGCGCAAGATGCTCAACGATGGCCAGAAGGCCGCGCTGAAGAAGAGCCAGATCGCCTGGATCAAGGACCGCGATGCGCAGTGCAGCTACGAGCGCGACGGCGGCTACTTCGTCAACCTGCAGTGCGCGGTGGACAAGACCAACGAGCGCCTGGGCGTACTGCGCGAACGTGAGCGTGAGTGCCAGAGCACCGGTTGCGTCGACAGCAAGCTGTAAGACAGAAACGGCGTACAACCGCGAACGGTTGTACGCCCTACGTGAGAGTCTGCTGTAGGGCGCATAACGCTCCGCGTTATGCGCCGGCTCGTTATTCCAGCACTTCCACCGGCATACCCAGCCTAAGCTCGCCACGGTTCTCCGCCACCAGGTTCTGGCCGAACAGCGCTTCGCCATTGACGTTGCGGTAGCCCAGCAGGGTCGCCAGCGGCTCACGGGCGGCATCGCGCTCACCGGTGTGCGGATCGATGGTGGTGAGGATGCAGCGCGAGCAGGGCTTGGCCACCCTGAAGGTGACCTCGCCGATGCGGATGCGCTTCCAGCCGTCCTCGGCGAACGGTTCGGCGCCGGTCACGACGAGGTTCGGGCGGAAGCGCAGCATCTCCAGCGGACGGCCGACCTTGGCCGACAGGTCGTCCAGCGAACCCTGGCCGATCAGCAGCAGCGGGAAGCCGTCGGCGAAGTGCACCTGCTCGCCGGGCTCGGCGTAGGCGGTATCGACCTGTCTCGCGCGCTCCTCGGGAATCTGCACCAGGCGCACTTCGCGACCGAGGAAAGCGCTCAGCCACTGGGCCGCGGCATCACCGGCATCGGGCACCTGCAGCAGGTCGCGCCAGATCATCACGCCGCGCAGGTTGTCGTCGCTGCCCGGCACCGCCACGAGCAGGTCGTCCATGCCCGTAGCGCGCAGCCGCAGCCGCTCGAAACCGTCCTGCCAGCGCGCCTCGATGCGGCCCATCTGCGGCAGCAGGCGCTGGGTCAGGAAACGACCATTGGCGGCCTCCACCACCATCCAGCGTCGATCTCCTTCCAGACCCAGGGCGTCGAGATGGACCGACTCCAGGGATTCATAGGCGGTGGATTTGACCGGGTAGCGGTAGAGCTCGCTGAGGCTGTACATCGCAAGGCTTCCTTTCGGGCGGGCGAAAGGGTCCTTATACGGGGTGGCAGCGACTTCTAGCAATGGCACGAACGGAAAGAGCCAAGGGCCCGTCTCGGCCCTACAACTTTTTGCCTGATGCTTGTGGAGGGGCGAGGCGGATTTCGCGGAGAAGCTCCGCTCCTACAACAGCGAAGCCGTGTTCCAGGTGGATTCTACGCTCGCAATTGCCCTCACCCTAACGCTGTGAGCCGTTCGCCACAGGATGAAACCAGGGCGTCAGCCGGCACTGACTGCCCCCTCTCCCTGAGGGAGAGGGCTGGGGTGAGGGGGGAAGAGCAGGCACAGATTAAGACCGTTACGCCAACACGAGCGACGCCAAGCTCTTCCTGTAGGAGCAGACTCTGTATGCGATCCGTCGGCAGGGCGACGAGCCGATCAATGACGCAGCAGCAATCAGGCAGGGACTTTCTGCAACCGCCGGCGCACCACTTCCACCAACTGATCCGGCTGGAACTTGGAGAGGAAGTCGTCGCAGCCGACCTTCTTCACCATGGCGTCGTTGAAGCTGCCCGACAGCGAGGTGTGCAGCACCACGTAGAGCTCACGCAGGCGCGGGTCGTTACGGATCTCGGTGGTCAGCCGGTAGCCATCCATCTCGGGCATCTCGGCATCGGTGAAGACCATCAGCAGCTTCTCCTCCATGTCGTGGCCTTCATCCGCCCAGCGCTTGAGCTGATTGAGCACGCGCAGGCCATCGGTGGCCACGTGCAGGCGCAGGCCGAGCTGGCCCAGGGTGTCGCGCAGTTGCGCGATGGCGACGCTGGAGTCATCCACCACCAGCACTTCGCGACCACGGGTCTGGCTGAGCAGCCCGTCATCCAGGCGGTCGCTGGAGACGCGGGTGTTCATCGGCACGATCTCGGCCAGGACCTTCTCCACGTCGATCACCTCCACCAGGCGGTCGTCCACCTTGGTGATCGCGGTCAGGTAATGCTGGCGGCCGGCGCCACCGGGCGGCGGCTGGATCGATTCCCAGTTGAGGTTGAGGATGCGCTCCACGCCACCGACCAGGAAGGCCTGCACCGAGCGGTTGTACTCGGTGACGATGATGGTGCTGTTGGCATCCGGGGTCAGCGCGCGCATGCCGATGGCGCGCGACAGGTCGATCACCGGCAGGGTCTGGCCGCGCAGGTTGATCACCCCGCAGATCATCGGGTGCCGCTGCGGGATCAGGGTCAGGCGCGGCAGTTGCAGCACTTCCTGCACCTTGAACACGTTGATCGCGAACTGCTGCCGCCCGGCCAGGCGGAAGACCAGGATTTCCAGGCGGTTCTCGCCTACCAGTTGGGTGCGTTGATCGACAGTGTCGAGAATACCGGCCATGCCTGCTCCAGATTCGGAATGAGTCGTGCGGGAACGCTATCGGCCGTATCTGCCGGAACAAGATACTGGCCTCGCGCCATCATGCACGACTCGTTTCGTTGGAGCCAGTGTGCTCAGCCCTTCGGCGCGTCCAGCCGCCCAGCGGACGAGAGCAGCGGCGAGTCCGCCGGCAGGTGCATGGAAAGTGCTGCCGGGCGCACCTCGAAGCGCAGCTTGCGGCCTTCCAGCGGCTCGCCGTCGAGGTTGACGTCCAGCCCTTCGCGGGCCTCCACCTCAATCCACGGCAGGCGCGCACGGACGAACACGTCCTGGGTGCCGAAACCGCCCCCCAGCAGCGCCCCCAGCGTGCCGACCATGTCCTGCGGGGTTGGCAGGATGCTCAACTCCAGCAAGCCGTCGTCCGCCGTCGCCTGCGGGCAGAGCACATGGCCGCCGCCGGCCTGCCGGCCGTTGCCGATGCCCAGGGCGAGAAACTCGCCCTCCCACTCGAAATCCGGCCCGGTGAAACGTCCCCGGGCGGCGTGCACCTCGGAAAAGCGCGTCAGCCCGGTGAGCAGATAGGCCGCGCCGCCCAGCAGCTTCTTCAGGTCTTCGGGGGTATTGGCGGTGACCTTCGAGCCGAAGCCGCCGGTGGCCATGTTGAGGAACATCTGCCCGTCCACCTCGCCCAAATCGATGGGCCGTGCCGGCGAGTCGAGCAGCGCCAGCGCGCCGGCCGGCTCCAGGGGTACACCGGCAGCGCGGGCGAAATCATTGGCGGTGCCCAGCGGCAGGATCGCCAGGCTGGCCTTGCCGCCGGCTTGCGCCAGCGCTTCGGCGACATCGCGCACGGTGCCATCGCCACCCCCGGCGATCAGCGTGGTGTAACCCGCGGCCAGCCCCTCCTCCACCAGCCGCCGGGCGTCGCCGCCCTCCCAGGTCACCCTTACATCCAGCGTCCTGCCGGCCTCGCGCGCGGCCAGCACGGCGGCACGCACCTCTTCGTTGGCGGCTTGCTTGCCGTGCAGGATCAGCAGGGCCTTGGCTTGCGTCATGGTGGGTTTCCTCCCGGTGAGTCCATTGGCTAAGGACTCAGACTAGCGCGAAGCCATTTCCTCCCACTTGTTTTGCCGTCAGGCCGGGTAGCCGGTGATCTCGCGAATACTCTGGTACAGCGGCTTGAGCTGCTTGTACATGCGCTGGTAGACCTCGCCGTACAGACGCTCGTAGGTGCGCTGCGCCTCGGGATCGGGCTGGAACACCTCGCCGACGCGGGTCATGGCGGCGATGGCGCTGGAAAAGTCCGGATACAGCCCCAACCCCACCGCGCAATCGATGGCCGCGCCCAGGCCGGAAGCCTCGTAGACGTGCGGACGCTCCGCCGGCAGGCCGAAGATATCGGCGGTGAGCTGCATCGCCGCGTCGCTCTGCGAGCCGCCGCCGGCCACGCGCAGGCGCTGGATACGGGTGCCGGAGCGCTTCTCGATGCGCTCCTTGCCCTGGCGCAGCGCGTAGGCCAGGCCTTCGAGGATGGCGCGATAGATGTGCGCGCGGGTGTGCACGTCGCCGAAGCCGATGATCGAGCCCTTGGCCTCCAGCCCCGGTTCACGGATGCCGGGCGTCCAGTAGGGTTGCAGCATCAGGCCCATGGAGCCGGCCGGCACGCTGTTGACCAGTTCGTCGAACAGCTTCTCCGGCTCGATGCCCAGTTCCTGCGCGCGCTGCATCTCGCGCAGGCCGAATTCGCGCTTGAACCAGCTGACCATCCAGAAGCCGCGGTAGATCATCACCTCGGTGTTGAAGTGATCGGGGATCGCCGCCGGGTACGGCGGGATCAGCGGGATGGTTTCCAGGTAGCGCGCGCGGGTGGTGTTGATGGTCGCTGTGGTGCCGTAGGACAGGCAGGCCACGCTCGGGTCGATGGCGCCGGCGCCGAGCACTTCGCAGGCCTTGTCGGCGCCGGCGGCGATCAGCGGCAGGCCCTTGGGAATCCCGGTCAGGCGGCTGGCCTCGGCGCTGATCTCGCCCAGCTTCTCGCCCGGTTTGAACAGCTCCGGCAGCTGCTCGCGGCGCACGTCCAGCACCTGCCATTTCCAGTCGCGCGGCGCGGCCCACTGCAGTTTCTTGTAGTCGAACGGCAGGTAGGCGACGCTGCAGGCCACCGAATCCACGTAGCGGCCGCACAGGCGCTGGGTGAGGAAGCCGGAGAGCAGCAGCACCTTGTGGGTACGCTGGTGAAGGTCCGGCTGCTGCTGGGCGACCCAGTTCACTTCGGCCTGGGTGCGGAAGTAGTCCACCGCGCCCTGGGCGCCCACCAGCTTGAACAGCCAGCCCCAGGGGCCCTTGATCGAACCTTCCAGCTCGGCGCGGCGCTGGTCCAGCCAGATGATCGCCGGGCGCAGTGCCTGCCCCGCTTCGTCGACGTGGATCACCGTGCCGCGCTGGGTGGTCAGCGAGACGCCACGGATGCGGCTGCGGTCGATATCGACACTGGCCCACAGGCGCTGGCAGGCCACCCCCAGCTGCTCCCAGTAATAATCCGGATGCTGTTCGGCCCAGCCGGGCTGCGAAGAGAAATAGGCTTCCAGCTCGACCTTGCCCTTGCCCACCAGGTTGCCCTGGAGATCGAAGAGCAGCGCGCGCACGCTCTGGGTGCCATTGTCGATGGCCAGCAGGTAGTTGTTGTTATCCATGGGGCTCTTGGTCAATGGGGCTTCGGTCAGTTTGGAAGGCTGTAGCAGCGACGCCACAGCGCCAGGTAGTCCTGTTCTTCGCGTTTCCAGCGCGCGTCGTCCCAGCCCAGGCGTGGCTGGCACAGCGCGCGAATCCTCGGCAGTTCATGGGCGCCGCCGTCGGCCAGCAGCAGGCCGATGCGGGTGCGGCGCAGCAGCAGGTCATCCAGGTGCAGCACCAGTTCGCCTTCGGCCGCCCAGGCCAGTTCGGCCCACAGCGAGTCGGTGTGGCCGATGCATTCGCTGCCCACGGCTTTCAGCACCCGTGCCAGTTCCGGCAGTGCGCGACCGTGGCGGCCACGCAGACGGGTCTGCTGGGGTGGCGTGAGGCCGGGCAGATCGACACTTTCAACCGGCTCGAAGACCTGCTCGCCAGCCGCCTCCAGCGGGCGCTCCAGCATCGGCGCACAGGCCGCCAGCACTTCCAGCGCCAGCAGGCGGAAGGTGGTGAGCTTGCCGCCGGCCAGGGTCACGCAGCCGGGCTCGACCCACAGCGCGTGCTCGCGTTTCTCGTCCGACGGCTTGAGCGATGGCGCGCCATCGCTGACCACCGGGCGTACGCCGGCCCAGGTGGAGCGCACGTCCGCCGCGCTGATCTGCGCGGAGGGGAACTGCTGGGCGCAGGCCGCCAGCAGGTAATCCACTTCGTCGCGGCTGATGGCCGCGTCGTCATCCAGCGTGTCGCGGTGATCCAGATCGGTGGTACCGACCACGGTCGCGCCTTCCCAGGGGAAGACGAACACCGGGCGCTTGTCCTGTCCGTGCATGAAGCTGAAGGCGTGGGCCACCGGCAGCCGCCAGGCCGGCAACAGCAGATGGCTGCCGCGCAACGGGCGGATGTGTTCGCTGCCGTGCTTCTTCCTGAGCGCGTCGGCCCAGGCACCGGTGGCCAATGCCACGGCGCGGGCCGTGAAGGTGAAGCGCTGGCCGGTTTCGCTGTCTTCGGCGACCAGCCCCTGTACGCGACCGTCGCGGCGATCCAGCTCGATCACCTTCAGACCGTTCAGCGCTTCGCCGCCTTCACCGCGCGCTTCGCCGAGCACGCGCATCACCAGGCGTGCGTCGTCTGTAACCGCATCCTGAAACTGCGTGCCACCCAGCAGCCGATCTTCCTTCAAGCCCGGCGCCAGGTAGCGCAGTTCCTCCAGGCGATGGAACAGGTGGTTGCGTCGCCCCGCCAGCGCGTCGTACAGCGACAGCAAGGTGCCGAACACCCGCGGGCCGGGGAAGCCACCCTGGTAGTGCGGCATGATGAAGCTCAGCGGATCGACCAGCCCCGGCGCCTCGCCCAGCAGGCGCTGGCGCTCGCGCACCGAGTCGCGGGTCAGGCCGAACTGACCCTTGGCGATGTAGCGCAGGCCGCCATGGACCATCTTCGAGGAGCGGCTGGAGGTGCCCCAGGCGAAGTCGCGCTGCTCGATCAGCAGGCAGCGCCAGCCGCGCCGCGCCGCCTCGCGCAGGATGCCGGCGCCGGTGATGCCACCGCCGACCACGATCAGGTCCCAGTCGCGCGCCGCCAGCTCCGGCAGCGCCTGCGCGCGCCAGGCTGCGTTCCAGGCAGGCATGGGCTCAGTCCTGCAGCAGGGTGCCGGGGTTCAGCCGGCCGGACGGGTCGAAATGCCCGGCCAGCGCCTTGATCGCGGCCATGCCCAGCGGGCCCTTCTCCACCGGCAGGTAGGGCGCGTGGTCCTTGCCCACGCCGTGCTGGTGGCTGATGGTGCCGCGGTTATTGGCGATGGTCTGGCTGGCGGCATGCTTGAGCTTCTGCCAGCGCTCATGCGTCTGGGCATAACTGCCAGCCGGACGGAACACGTAGGTGGTGTAGATGCTCGAGCCTTCGCCGTAAACGTGGGACAGGTGGGTGAACACGTGCACGCGTTCGCCTTCGGCGGCCAGGCCTTCGCGCAGGCTGGCTTCGATGCGGTTGAGCAGGTTGTCGACGTTGGACCAGTCGGTGGCGGTTTCCAGGGTGTCAACCACGTAGCCGTTCTCCCACAGCGCCTCGCGCAGGTAGGGGAAGCGGAAGCGGTTCTGCGCCCATTTCCTGCCCAGCAGGGTGCCGGTGAACACGCCGCCAAAGGCCTTGAGAATACGCCGCGCGGCGCGCAGCGAAGTGGCGTTCTGTGCCCGATCACCCGTAACGCCGAAGGTCAGCATGCACTTGCCCTCGGCCGCACCGCGCAGCTTCAGGTAGCGCTCCAGCCAGGCCATCTGCCCCGGATGGCCGGCCAGGGCCAGTTGGGTAGTGGTTTCCACGGCATTCGACAGGCGCAGCATGGACAGCGGAACGCGCGCCTGCACCAGGGTGCGGATGCCTTCCAGCGCCTGTTCCCAGGACGGCAGGAACACAGCGTAGAAACGCTCGTCCTCAGCGATGCGCGTCACCCGCACCTTCACCGACGAGAGAATGCCGAAGCGGCCTTCGGAACCCATCACCACTTCGCGCAGATCGGGGCCGGCGGAGGATGCCGGGAAGGTCGGGATATCCAGGCTGCCGGCGAAGGTTTCCAGGATACCGCCGGCGAACAGCTGCTCGATGCGCCCATAGCGCAGCGATTGCTGGCCACTGGAGCGGCTGGCGACCCAACCGCCGAGGGTCGAAAGCTCCCAGGACTGCGGGAAGTGGCCAAGGGTATAGCCACGGGCGCGCAGCTGGCTTTCCACCTGCGGGCCGTTGGCGCCGGGGCCGAAGGTGGCGATCAGGCTCTGTTCGTCCAGCTCCAGCAGGCGGTTCATGTGCTCCAGGGAAACCGTGAGCACCGCCTTGTCCGATGCGGGCGGGTTGATATGGCCGGCCACCGAGGTGCCGCCGCCGTAGGGGATCACCAGGCAATCCCAGAGCTCGGCGAACTTCAGCAGCTCACGGATCTGCTCGGCGGTCTGCGGGTAGGCCACGCCATCGGGGAACACGCCGAATTCGCCCTCGCGCATCGCCAGCCAGTCCGGCAGGCTCTGGCCGCGTGCGTGCAGCAGGCGGTCGCGGGCTTCGCGCACCACCAGCGGGTGCTCGGGCAGGCGCGAGGCCGGCACCTTGGCCAGCACCTGCTCCAGCGTGGCGTCCGGCAGGGTCAGGCCCGGGCCGACCAGCTCGGCGAGAAAACCGCGCCCGTTGTCGGGCAGCTCCACCACCGTCGTTTCTTCACCCCAGCCGTTCCAGCGCCGCATTCCCCGCTCCTCTCGCATTGGCTATTTCGATGCCGTCTAATGGCTGCCTATACTAGCCAGCCGCCCTGCCCTGTCACTGTCGGATCAAGCCAGGCGCAGTTGCCGATCGAGACACCCAGAACAAGAACGAGAGCCATGCATTCCCTCGGCTATACCTCCGTCCCCGCCCTGCTGAAATACCTGCGCCACGCCGAGTCCCTCGGCATGGACCTGGACGACGCCCTCAAGGCCGCGGGCCTTGTGCGCTCGCAGCTGAGCGACAACAGCCAGCGCCTGCCCAGCGAGGCCCACGAGCGCCTGCTGCAGCACCTCTGCGCGCACTCGGGCGACCCGCTGTTCGGCCTGCATTCGGCGCGCTTCGTGCAGCCGGGCTCCTGGAGCGTGCTGGGCTACATCACCATGAACTGCGCCAACCTCGGCGAAGCCATGGGCCGCATCATTCCTTACGAAAAACTGGTCGGCGACATGGGCGTCAGCCGCCTGGAGCCGGGTGAAGGCCACATCAAGCTGATCTGGAACTGCCGCCACGAGGCCGCGCAGATCCGCCGGCACATGGTGGAGAACGTGCTGGCGTCGTGGCTGCTGTATGCGCGCTGGATCGCCGACACCAATGGCTCGCCCCAGGAGGTCTGGTTCGAACATGCGCAGCCCGAAGGCACCGACATCGCCGAGTACGAGCAGCTGTTCGGCTGCCCGGTGCGCTTCGAGCAAGCCTTCAGCGCCCTGCTGGTACCCCTGCACCTGCTGGCCTACCCGCTGCGCCAGGCCGACGCCAACCTGCTGCGCACCCTGGAAGAACACGCCCTGGCGCTGATGGCCGAACTGGACGACGACGAGCCGCTGCCGCTGCGGGTGAAGAACGCCCTGCGCCTGCTGCTCAAGGATGGCCTGCCGCGCAAGGAGCGCGTCGCCGAGCGCTTCGAGATGACCGTGCGCACCCTGCAGCGCCACCTGCAGCAGGCCGGCACCAGCTACCAGCAGATCCTCGACGAACTGCGCCAGGAGCTCGCCGAGCACTACCTGGTGCACAGCGACCTGCCGATCCAGGACATCGCCCAGTACCTGGGCTTCACCGAATCGCGCTCGTTCCACCGCAGCTTCAAGGGCTGGACCGACCAGACGCCGGGCGAGTATCGCCAGCAGCATAAAAAAACGCCGGTCTGAGACCGGCGTTTTTCATGGTTTGCCGCCAGCGGGCAGGCTCGGCGTAGGAGCGGACTGCGTCCGCGATCGGCATCAGGCCGGCCTGTCGGCCGGTTCGCGGATGAATCCGCTCCTGCAAATGCGCGAGCGCGGTGCTGAATCTGCAGGAGCGAGCTTGCTCGCGAACCGCTTCACACCGGAGCAAGGAATCTTCGCGAGCAAGCTCGCTCCTACGAAAAACAGACTCAGTCGAGCAACTCGCTGAACGGAATGAAGGTCAGCCAATCGCCCTCGACCAGGGTCGTCCCCTCGCGTACCTCAGCCAGCCCCTCGGCCCAGGCCGCGCTGCGCAGCACGCCGGAGCTCTGGTTGGCATAGGGCACCGCGCGGCCATTCTCCAGGCGTGCGCGCAGGTATTCGCGGCGGTTGCCCGGCTTGCTCCAGTTGAAGCCCGCCGGCACCTGCAGGCGCAGCGGCTCGACCTTCTGCATGCCCAGGCGACGCATCAGGTAGGGTCGCGCCAGCAGCGCGAAGGTCACCAGGGTGGAGGCAGGGTTGCCCGGCAGGCCGATCACCGGTACCTGCTGGTAATGTCCGACGGTGAGCGGCTTGCCCGGCTTGATCGCCAGCTTCCACAGCGCCAGTTCGCCCGCTTCGCGCAGGGCCGCGCCGAGGAAGTCCGCCTCGCCGACGGACACACCGCCGGTGGAAAGGATCAGGTCCACGTCCGACAGGCCGGCCAACGCCGCACGGGTACGCTCCAGATCATCCGGGAGGATGCCGGCATCGACTACTTCGCAGCCAAAGCGCTGCAGCCAGGTGCGCAGCAGGTGGCGGTTGCTGTTGTAGATCTGCCCCAGCGCCAGCGGCTGGCCCGGCTCGACCAGCTCATCGCCGGTGGACAACAGCGCTACGCGCGGACGGCGACGCACCTTCAGCTCGGCATGCCCCAGCGAGGCGGCCAGACCGATCTCGATCGGCCCCAGGCGCGTGCCGGCCGGCAGCACGCAGTCGCCCTTGCGGGTTTCCTGGCCTTGCGGACGGATGTGCTGGCCCACTTCAAGGGCTTCGAGAAAGCGCACACGGCCGTCTTCCAGCACTTCGACGTTTTCCTGCATCTCGACGCAATCGGCGCCCTCGGGCACTGGCGCGCCGGTGAAGATGCGCACGCAGGTGCCCGGCTGCAACGGCTCACCCGCCTGGCCAGCAAAGATCTTCTGGCTGACCGGCAGCGCTTCGCCCTGCCAGTCGACCTGGCGCAAGGCGTAGCCGTCCATGGCGCTGTTCGGCCACGGCGGCAGGTCCAGCCCGGCGAGCAGCGGCTCGGCCAGCACGCGGCCATCCGCCTCGCCCAGCGACAAGGTATCGGTTTCGAGGATCGGGGATTGCTCAGCCAGCGTCAGCAGACGCGCCAGGGCGTCCTCGACGGGCAGCAGGCCCGGCTTGTCGCAGCAGCTCATCCGCGGCTCTCGCAGGGCGCCGCCTTCTTCAGGTGCGGGACGAAGTTGCACGGACGGTGGCTGGCGTCCAGCTGCTCGGCGAGGATGCCGTCCCAGGCAGTGCGGCAGGCGTTGGTGGAGCCCGGCAGGCAGCAGACCAGGGTACCGTTGGACATTCCGGCCAGGGCGCGGGACTGCACGGTGGAGGTGCCGATGTCGGCCACGGAAATCTGCCGGAACAGCTCGCCGAAACCGTCCACCACCTTGTCCAGCAGGCAGGCCACGGCTTCCGGGGTGCTGTCGCGGCCGGTGAAGCCGGTGCCGCCGGTCACCAGCACCACCTGCACTTCGTCCTCGGCGATCCAGGTCGCGACCTGAGCGCGGATGCGGTAGAGGTCATCCTTGAGCAGGACGCGGGCAGCCAGGTTATGACCGGCGGCCTTCAGGCGGTCGACGAACAGCTGGCCGGAGGTGTCGGTTTCCACGGTGCGGGTGTCGCTGACGGTGAGGACGGCGATGTTCAGCGGGACGAATGGCTGCTCGGCCTTGTGGCTCATGATGAGGGCCCTTGCTTGTGAGGTGGGAATGCGCGGTGTTATATCACAGGCCCGCTCTGGAGACCCTGACATGCCACAAGCCCCGCTGCCCCCCTGTTCCGTCCTGATTCTCGCCGGTGGGCGCGGCCTGCGCATGGGCGGCCAGGACAAGGGCCTGCTGGAATGGCAGGGCCGTCCGCTGGCGAGCTACGCCGTCGACCTGGCCCGGCCCCTGGGGGATGACCTGATCATCTCCTGCAACCGCAACCAGGAGCGCTACGCCGCCTATGCCGACCGCCTGGTGCAGGACGACAGCCCGGACTTCCCCGGCCCGCTGACCGGCATCCGCGCCGGCCTGGCCGTCGCCCGCCACTCGCACCTGCTGGTGCTGCCCTGCGACGCGCCGCTGCTGGACAGCGAACTGCTGCAGCGCCTGCTGCGCGCTTCGGTCGCAGAGCCTGACGTCGTGCACATGCTGCGCAGGGCCGAACAGTGGGAGCCGTTGTTCTGCATCGTGCCGGTGGCGATGCGCGAGGGAGTGGAGCAAGCTTGGCAGGCGGGGGATCGCAGCCCGCGCCATGCCTTCCTGAAACTTGGCCTGAAGGCGGTGGATTGCCCGGCCGACGAGCCGCGCCTGGCCAACTTCAACACGCCCGAGCTGCTCTATCACGGTCGATAGCGACGCGTTCGAAAATTTTCCGGGAACTATGGTGCAAAGGCCCCGGTCAGACTTTTCGTACTTTTTTGTTCGCTCATCAGGAGATTCACCCATGAACAAACGGATGCTTCCCGCTTTCCTGCTCGCCCTGGGCTTTAGCGTGCTCGCTGGTTGCTCCACCCCGTCCGTCATCACCCTGAACGATGGACGCGAGATTCAGTCGGTCGACAAACCCAAGTACGACGAAGAATCCGGCTTCTATGAGTTCGAACAGCTGGATGGCAAAACCGCCCGTGTGAACAAGGATCAGGTGCGTACCGTCAAGGACCTGTGATTCTTCCGGCGATGAAAACGCCCCGCAGGCCCTGACGGTCTGCGGGGCGTTCGCGTTTTACCGGGGGGGGGCGAAAGCTTTTTTCAATTATTTTTCGCTAACCCCTTGTGCATCAAAAGTTTTTCGGTAGAATGCGCGCCATCAAACGGAGCGTAGCGCAGCTTGGTAGCGCGTCTCGTTCGGGACGAGAAGGTCGCTGGTTCGAATCCAGTCGCTCCGACCAAATCCCGAAAAACCCGCCTTACGGCGGGTTTTTTATTGCCTGCGTTTTTCCTTCGCAAGACCGTCAGGCAGAAAAAAGCCCGTCCACCGTGAACTGACCCCCAGATGTTGGACACCAACTCTGAGGGGTCCACATGGCAAGGCATGATGGGAAGTTCAAGCTAGAGGTGGCGCGCCACTATGTG